>NZ_JBHVYH010000024.1:0-1021 GCF_042880995.1 Arthrobacter sp. NPDC058288 | reverse complement strand
GTTGTCAGGAGTACGCCCGTTGCGCAGACGTAAGTTCTGCGGCGGGTGCTCACGGGTGGAATATCAGCAGATAGCGGCCGCATGGTTTTGTTCTTGTCCAGTACGGATGCTTTTGAGTGTCCTGGAACGGCGGGGGCGGGACGCAGGCGGTTTAGTGTTTGGCACACTGTTGGGTCCTGAGACAACAGGACCGGGAGGGTTTCTTCCCGGGTTTTGTTTGTTTCTGGTTTCCTGGCTGCAGCGAGCATGCACTGTTTTGGTTCCTTTGGGGGCCTGGTGTGTGGGGTGTGTGGTACGGGGTTGTTGTTTGAGAACTACATAGTGGACGCGAGCATCTTTTATAAGAAGCAATTTCCAAGAATATGAACCTGGATCTGGCTGCGCGTGATGATGGCTTGCCTTTCGGGGCGGGTTTGTTGTTGGGTGTGGCTGGTTTTCGTGGTTCTCTCGAAAATTAGTTTTTTTGATCTTTTGTGGTCAAGTTTTTAAGAGCACACGGTGGATGCCTTGGCATTAGGAGCCGAAGAAGGACGTAGGAATCTGCGATAAGCCTGGGGGAGTCGATAACCGGACTGTGATCCCAGGGTGTCCGAATGGGGAAACCCCGCCAGGGACGCGAGTTACCTGGTGACCCGCATCTGAACACATAGGGTGCGTGGAGGGAACGCGGGGAAGTGAAACATCTCAGTACCCGCAGGAAGAGAAAACAATAGTGATTCCGTTAGTAGTGGCGAGCGAACGCGGATCAGGCTAAACCGTTCCATGTGTGATAGCCGGCGGGCGTTGCATGGTCGGGGTTGTGGGACTTTCCGTGCTGTCTCTGCCGGGACAGTGGGGTGTGATGTGCAGGCATAGGTGAACGGTCTTGAAAGGCCGGCCAGAGAGGGTGTGAGCCCCGTAACCGTAATGTTGTGTACCGCCTGGGAAGTATCCCAAGTAGCACGGGGCCCGAGAAATCCCGTGCGAATCTGTCAGGACCACCTGATAAGCCTAAATACTCCCTAATGACCGATAGCGGACC
>NZ_JBHVYH010000023.1:0-1071 GCF_042880995.1 Arthrobacter sp. NPDC058288 | reverse complement strand
AGTATCCCAAGTAGCACGGGGCCCGAGAAATCCCGTGCGAATCTGTCAGGACCACCTGATAAGCCTAAATACTCCCTAATGACCGATAGCGGACCAGTACCGTGAGGGAAAGGTGAAAAGTACCCCGGGAGGGGAGTGAAACAGTACCTGAAACCGTGTGCTTACAATCCGTCGGAGCCAGTCTGATTCTGGTGACGGCGTGCCTTTTGAAGAATGAGCCTGCGAGTTAGTGTTACGTCGCGAGGTTAACCCGTGTGGGGCAGCCGTAGCGAAAGCGAGTCTGAATAGGGCGTTGCAGTGGCGTGATCTAGACCCGAAGCGAAGTGATCTACCCATGGCCAGGTTGAAGCGACGGTAAGACGTCGTGGAGGACCGAACCCACTTCAGTTGAAAATGGAGGGGATGAGCTGTGGGTAGGGGTGAAAGGCCAATCAAACTTCGTGATAGCTGGTTCTCCCCGAAATGCATTTAGGTGCAGCGTTGCGTGTTTCTTACCGGAGGTAGAGCTACTGGATGGCTAATGGGCCCTACAAGGTTACTGACGTCAGCCAAACTCCGAATGCCGGTAAGTGAGAGCGCAGCAGTGAGACTGTGGGGGATAAGCTTCATAGTCGAGAGGGAAACAGCCCAGACCACCAACTAAGGCCCCTAAGCGTGTGCTAAGTGGGAAAGGATGTGGAGTTGCGAAGACAACCAGGAGGTTGGCTTAGAAGCAGCCATCCTTAAAAGAGTGCGTAATAGCTCACTGGTCAAGTGATTCCGCGCCGACAATGTAGCGGGGCTCAAGTACACCGCCGAAGTTGTGGCATTCACATTTTATCCAAGCCTTTGTGGTTCAGGAGTGTGGATGGGTAGGGGAGCGTCGTGTGGGCAGTGAAGTCGCGGTGTAAACCAGCGGTGGAGCCTACACGAGTGAGAATGCAGGCATGAGTAGCGAAAGACGGGTGAGAAACCCGTCCGCCGAATGATCAAGGGTTCCAGGGTCAAGCTAATCTGCCCTGGGTAAGTCGGGACCTAAGGCGAGGCCGACAGGCGTAGTCGATGGACAACGGGTTGATATTCCCGTACCGG
>NZ_JBHVYH010000022.1:0-1072 GCF_042880995.1 Arthrobacter sp. NPDC058288 | reverse complement strand
GACTTCCCCACCATCTACCTGCTGACCGGCGGCGGGCCGGTCAGCGCCACCACCTCCCTGGTAGTCCTGGCCTACCGCACGGTCTTCCAGGACTTCGCCACCGGCCCCGGCGTAGCCATCGCGTTCCTCATGACCATGACCCTGGTGGTCATCTCCGTCATCCTGTACCGCCAGATCCGAAAGTCGAGTGTTGAATAATGAGCGCTGTAGTCCACGCCCATCCCCAATCCGGCCCGGTCCTGGGAGTCACTGACACCGGCAAGAAGCGACGCACCGTTTCCGAAGCAGGCGATCGCGGCCGGTGGTGGCGGTTCACGGCCATCCTGGTCATCACCGCAATCGTGCTGGTGCCGATCATGGTCACCGTGATCCTGGCCTTCACCCCCGGACCGACCAGCACCGCCACAGGCCTGACCTTCGAGAACCTCGCCAACGTGTTCTCCGGAACCCTGGCTGCCACCTGGCTGCAGAACAGCCTCATCACCACCCTGTCCACCGTGTTGGTCTCCGTGGCCGTCGCCGCCCCCGCCGGCTACGTCCTCTCCCGCGGCCGCAGCAGGGCGGTCTCCGGATACTCCCTGCTGCTGTTCGTCATGCAGTCCCTGCCCATCATCACCTCGGTGGTCCCGCTCTTCATCCTGTTCGCCGGCATGGGCCTGGTGGACAACCTGCTGGGCATCACCATCATCTACGTGGGCTCCACCATGACCGTGGCCACCTGGATGATGGCCGCCTACTTCGACTCCATTCCCGTCAGCCTCGAGGAAGCCTCCTGGATCGACGGCTGCTCAGTGTTCGGGTCCTTCACCAAAGTGGTCCTCCGAAACTCCCTTCCCGGCATCCTCTCCACCGCCATCTTCGCCTTCCTGCTGGCTTGGAACGACTACCTCGTTGCCATCGTCTTCCTGCGCTCCAACGAAATCTTCACCCTCCCCATGGGCGTCCAGTCCTTCTTCCAGCAGAACGCCACGGACTGGACCTCCGTCATGGCCCTCGCCGTGGTCATGATGCTCCCGCCGGTCATCGTCTTCGCCACCCTGAACAAATACTTCAGCGTCGGCGGCATCGGCGG
>NZ_JBHVYH010000021.1:0-1430 GCF_042880995.1 Arthrobacter sp. NPDC058288 | reverse complement strand
GTGGCGGCACCGGCATCAGCAACCTCGGCCAGCCCTGCCGGAAACACCACCGGCTCAAACACACCACAGCCTGGAGACCCGTAAACGCCACCCGCGACCGGTCACCGGGCTGGATCTCACCCGCGGGACGCTCCTACCCCGGCGAACAACAGGACTGGGAACCACCCGACTGGCCGGACGTACCTGCCGATGCGCCCGGTCACGCGGTCAACGCCGGGCCCCCCGAGTGGGAACCGCCCGACCACCCAGGTCACGCGGACCACCCCGGGGCCCCCGAGTGGGAACCGCCCGACTGGCCGGACGTACCTGCCGATGCGCCCGATCCCGAAGATACCGGGCCACCATTACCAGCGGACCCCTTCCCTGACTGGGCGCTATTTATCGCGGCGTAGGAGCACTCCTACGCCGCCCGGCCGGCTTCCCGGCTGCCCGCTGCACAGCGCCCGGCAACCGCGGGCGACGAATGCCGGGGGCGGCCTGCGTCGGCCCTTATACTCAAGAGTCCAATCCGGACGGCCTTATTGGGGGAGACGTGGACGACGGAACTACTGTGCCTGCACAGGAAACTGCACAGGAAACACAGGGGCTACCGCCGGTGTACCTGGAAGTGCCGCACCCATCCGGTCTTCAGGGTGCAGGGACCTCCAGACTGCTGAACACCGGACTCACGGCGGCTGAAGCCCTCGTCGTCTCTGAACCGGCCCCCGTCCAGTACGCCACCACATCTCAAAAACGCATGCGGGATATCTTGGGTGTCACGTGGATTCTGTCGTGCATCGCCGCAGGCGTGATGTTGTCCATCTACGGCGACGCGGCAGACGGACCCTACCAGGGGGAAGCGGACTGGGCGCTTGTGGTGTTGGGAATCATCGCGCCGTTCGCCGTCGTCTTCAGCTTCTACCCGCATTGGCAGGAATGGCGGCACAAGAAGCGGCACAAGGCGTGGCTGGCCCGGTTCATCGAATCATGGCCGCTGCGCGAAAAACTGGCGAACGTGGAGAGCATCCCGGACGTGTGGCAGCGCATCACTGTGGGCACCATGGCTGACACGCTTGCGGCTGATCGCGAGGCCATACTGCAGCAGGGCGGCGCATCAGGGGACGTTCCCGCCCGGCTGCTAAGCGAATCCCTTACCGCAGTGGGCAGCTATGCCCGCGCCGCTACCCTGGATCCCGACTTGCAGGCGGCGGCCCAGCAGGCTGTCGACCGGTTCAGCGAGCTGGCCGGACGACGGCGGGAAAACCTCCCGCTGGCAGGCCCGCCATCCGTGCCCGAGCTGCGGCGGCGCCGCAACGGACCCGTGAACGACGTCGGCAGGCTGCCGGACTAGCGGCCGACCTCCGGATTCAGGGACATTCCCCGGACCAAACGCAAGCGGTCGACGGCGGGGAAAACCCCCCGAGACCCCCTTGGGGTGGTGGCGCGTTTCC
>NZ_JBHVYH010000020.1:0-1485 GCF_042880995.1 Arthrobacter sp. NPDC058288 | reverse complement strand
TTGGTTCTCAAGCAACGGGTTTGTTGGTTGGGAACCACATAGTGGACGCAAGCAGTCTTGTTCTCTTCGTACCATTGTTTGGTGTGAACCCCTTTTGAATCGGGTTCACCAATGGTGTGTGGTGTAAGTTATCGGCCTATTAGTACCGGTCAGCTTCACGAGTCGTTAGTCCTCGCTTCCACATCCGGCCTATCAACCCAGTGGTCTGGCTGGGGGCCTCTCACACACAAGGTGTATGGAAATCTCATCTCGAAGCGAGCTTCCCGCTTAGATGCTTTCAGCGGTTATCCCATCCGAACGTAGCTAATCAGCGGTGCACTTGGCAGTACAACTGACACACCAGAGGTTCGTCCGTCCCGGTCCTCTCGTACTAAGGACAGCCCTTCTCAAATTTCCTGCGCGCGCAGCGGATAGGGACCGAACTGTCTCACGACGTTCTAAACCCAGCTCGCGTACCGCTTTAATGGGCGAACAGCCCAACCCTTGGGACCTACTCCAGCCCCAGGATGCGACGAGCCGACATCGAGGTGCCAAACCATGCCGTCGATATGGACTCTTGGGCAAGATCAGCCTGTTATCCCCGAGGTACCTTTTATCCGTTGAGCGACGGCCATTCCACAATGTACCGCCGGATCACTAGTCCCGACTTTCGTCCCTGCTCGAGATGTCTCTCTCACAGTCAAGCTCCCTTGTGCACTTACACTCGACACCTGATTGCCAACCAGGCTGAGGGAACCTTTGGGCGCCTCCGTTACTTTTTAGGAGGCAACCGCCCCAGTTAAACTACCCATCAGGCACTGTCCCTGACCCGGATTACGGGCCGAAGTTAGATGTCCAAAGTGACCAGAGTGGTATTTCAACGATGACTCCACCCGAACTGGCGTCCGGGCTTCAACGTCTCCCACCTATCCTACACAAGCCACTCCGAACACCAATACCAAACTATAGTAAAGGTCTCGGGGTCTTTCCGTCCTGCTGCGCGTAACGAGCATCTTTACTCGTACTGCAATTTCGCCGAGTTTATGGTTGAGACAGCGGGGAAGTCGTTACTCCATTCGTGCAGGTCGGAACTTACCCGACAAGGAATTTCGCTACCTTAGGATGGTTATAGTTACCACCGCCGTTTACTGGGGCTTAAATTCTCAGCTTCGCCTTGCGGCTAACCGGTCCTCTTAACCTTCCAGCACCGGGCAGGAGTCAGTCCGTATACATCGTCTTGCGACTTCGCACGGACCTGTGTTTTTAGTAAACAGTCGCTTCCCCCTGGTCTCTGCGGCCCCGATCCCCTCCGGACAGCGTGTGTCCATCAAGGTTGGGGCCCCCCTTCTCCCGAAGTTACGGGGGCATTTTGCCGAGTTCCTTAACCATAATTCTCTCGATCGCCTTAGTATTCTCTACCTGATCACCTGTGTCGGTTTGGGGTACGGGCGGCTAAAACCTCGCGTCGATGCTTTTCTAGGCAGCATAGGATCACCGAATCCCCCC
>NZ_JBHVYH010000019.1:0-1742 GCF_042880995.1 Arthrobacter sp. NPDC058288 | reverse complement strand
GTCCTCGAACACAACCTGCTCACCGCCGAGCAACTCGAAGACCTCCTCAGCCCCCAACGCCTCGCCAACCTCAGCAAGTAGTCCCCAACCGCCCCTGTAAGGACCCCCCCATGACACAGCCCCAGCAGGACACTGCCCAAAAGCAGGTCATCACCGACCACACCATCCCGGCTCACGCCCACGCCTCCGAAGCCTCCCTCCACCGCGAGGATGAGGGTTACCACAAGGGGCTCAAGCCCCGGCAGGTCCAGATGATCGCCATCGGCGGCGCGATCGGCACCGGGCTCTTCATGGGCGCCGGCGGCCGGCTTGCCACTGCAGGGCCGGCCCTCATCATCAGCTACGCGGTGTGCGGCTTCTTCGCCTTCATGATCCTGCGCGCACTCGGCGAGCTCGTGATGCACCGTCCGTCATCCGGCTCGTTCGTCTCCTACGCCCGGGAATTCTTCGGCGAGAAGGCCGCCTTCGTCACCGGCTGGCTGTACTGGCTGAACTGGGCGATGACCGCAATCGTGGACATCACCGCCGTCGCGCTCTACATGAACTTCTTCAAGAAATACTGGGCGCCCATCGCGGACGTTCCCCAGTGGACCTGGGCGCTGACGGCACTGATCCTGGTCCTCGGCCTGAACCTGATCTCCGTCAAGGTCTTCGGCGAACTTGAGTTCTGGTTCGCGCTCATCAAGGTGGTGGCGCTGGTGACCTTCCTGCTGGTGGGCATCTACTTCGTCATCTTCGGCACCCCCGTGGCCGGCCAGGAAGTGGGCTTCAGCCTGATCGCAGACAACGGCGGCATGTTCCCCAACGGGCTGCTTCCCGCGATCGTCGTCATGCAGGGCGTGGTGTTTGCCTACGCTTCCATCGAACTGATCGGTACCGCTGCCGGTGAAACCGAGAACCCGGAAAAGATCATGCCGAAGGCCATCAACACGGTGATCTTCCGGATCGCGGTGTTCTACGTCGGCTCCCTGGTGCTGCTTTCCCTCCTCCTGCCGTACACCGCCTACAAAGCCGGCGAAAGCCCGTTCGTCACGTTCTTCGGCTCCATCGGGGTTGAGGGCGTGGACGCCATCATGAACCTGGTGGTCCTCACCGCGGCGCTGTCCTCGCTCAACGCCGGGCTGTACTCCACCGGCCGGATCATGCGCTCCATGTCGGTCGCCGGATCCGCGCCCAAGTTTGCGGCCCGCATGAACAAGGCAGGCGTCCCCTACGGCGGCATTGCCTTGACCGCGGCCGTAGCCGTCCTCGGTGTGGTGCTCAACGCCATCGTTCCCGCCGAAGCCTTCGAAATCGTCCTGAACGTGGCGTCCCTGGGAATCATCAGCACCTGGGCCGTGATTGTCATGTGCCAGATGCAGCTGGCCCGGCTTGCCAAGCGCGGCGAGCTCCTGCGGCCGGCGTTCCGGATGCCCGGCGCCCCGGTGACCGGCTGGATCACGCTGGCCTTCCTGCTCGCTGTGCTGGTGCTCATGGCCTTCGACTCCCCTGTGGGAACCTGGACCATTGCCTCGCTGGTCATCGTCATCCCCGCGCTGATGCTGGGCTGGCGCCTCTGCCGGGAACGCGTCCTGGAGATCGCCGCGGTGCGCGACGGCTTCACCGGCCCGTACCCGCTCGTAGCCAATCGCCCGGGCCCGGGCGCGAAGAACAAGAGCTAACTCCGGCCAGCCGCTTCCACCAGCGCGAACGGACACTTGCGGCCCTGAAATCCTCGGATTCAAGGGCCGCAAGTGTCCGTT
>NZ_JBHVYH010000018.1:0-5455 GCF_042880995.1 Arthrobacter sp. NPDC058288 | reverse complement strand
TCCCCCCGGGGCCGGCCGGCCCGGGGCTGCCCGCCGCGCGCCCCACCACCTCCCCCCGCCCCCCCCCCGGCGGCCCACCCCGCGCGCACCCCCCGCCGTCGTCCGCTCCTGTTTGTTCCGGGCAGCCGAATCAGCCGATCGGCTCGGCCATCTGTTCCACCACATACTGGGCGTCCACGGAAGCGCCGGTCACCGGATCGGCCATCTCCACCTTCCAGCTGCGGGCGAACTGGTCCACCCCGTGGGTCATGGCCACCGTGCCCGAAATAAGGACGGTGCCGGGCTCATTGAGGCCGCGTTCAGTGAGGACGTCCAGCCAGTAATCGGGGCTCAGCAACGCGCCCAGCGAGCTGTCCTGGATGAGGGTGTCCGGCGTATCGCCCTCGCCCACCCAGCCCCTGAGCGAGATCTGGTCCAGGTGCTCCCGCACGTCGTCAAGGCGCCAGGCTTTGCGTCCCAGGACGTCAGGGCTGGCGTTCTTGCTCCAGGCAACGCCGTGGACCTCAAGCTCGCGGTCCGTGTGGTCGCAGGCCACCGTCAGCAGTACGCCGTCCTCGGTGATCACCAGCGCCCATTCGGCTTCCCCTGAAGTCCGGCCGTGCTGCACGCGGACTTCGGAAACCTGCTGGGCCAGGTACGGCGACACGGGATAGAGCGCCGGTGTGGTTGCGGGGCCGGGAACTCCCAGCTCGGCCAACTCGGCGATATGGGCCTGTACTTCTTCCTGTTCCCGCCCTGCGTAGCCGGCGTTCAGGAGGTGCTTGACCTGGACTTTCCTGGTGGTGCCGTCGGGAAGTTCGAAGCTCAGAGTCGTCATGTTCTGTCCATCCTTTGCGTGTCCTGCTCGAGAAATTTACAAACCGGAAACCGGAAACGATCGCCAATGTACATCCAGTATGCGTAATGTATACATTTAACGCCAGCGTGACAGGCGTCACCGTAAACATCTCGTGGAGGACAACACCATGGCCAACGTCCCAGTTCAGGCTTCCGGCGCAGCGCCGCGCCCGGGCAAGCCGATGCACCCGAAGGGCCTGTACAAGGCCTTTGCTGCAAGCCTTACCGGTACCGCACTCGAGTGGTACGACTTCGCTGTCTACTCAGCCGCAGCCGCCGTCG
Source organism: Arthrobacter sp. NPDC058288 (assembly GCF_042880995.1). Taxonomy (NCBI): domain Bacteria; kingdom Bacillati; phylum Actinomycetota; class Actinomycetes; order Micrococcales; family Micrococcaceae; genus Arthrobacter; species Arthrobacter sp. NPDC058288. The sequence goes on along the minus strand of NZ_JBHVYH010000018.1, from coordinate 4,336 downwards.
TATTCCCCATCGTCTTCTTCCCGTCATCCGATCCCCTCACCGGCACCATCCTGGCGTTCTCCACCTACGCGGTGGGCTACGTTTCCCGCCCCGTGGGCGGCATCATCTTTGGCCGGCTCGGCGACCGGATCGGTCGCAAGAAGGTCCTGGTCACAACACTCATGATCATCGGCGTGGCCACCGTGCTGATCGGCGTGCTCCCCGGGTACGGCAGCATCGGCATCACCGCCCCGATCATCCTGGTGCTGCTCCGCTTCGCCCAAGGCGTGGGCGTAGGCGGCGAATGGGGCGGCGCCGTACTGCTCTCCAGTGAATACGGGGATCCCCACCGGCGCGGCTTCTGGGCCTCCGCAGCCCAGGTGGGGCCGCCCGCCGGCAACCTCATGGCAAACGGCGCGCTGGCCGTCCTCACCCTCACCCTGACCGAAGAACAGTTCATCAGCTTCGGCTGGCGCATCGCTTTCCTGGTCTCGGCCCTGCTGGTCGGATTCGGCCTCTGGATCCGGCTGAAGCTGGAAGACACCCCGATCTTCAAGGCCATCGAGGCCCACGGCGAACAGCCCAACGCCCCGGTCCGGGAGGTCTTCAGCAAGGAACTCCGGCCGCTCGTTGCCGCCACCCTGTGCCGGGTTGGTCCTGACGTGCTCTACGCCCTGTTCACTGTTTTCACCCTTACCTACGGCATCCAGGCCCTCGGCTACGAGCGCAGCCAGGTCCTGACCGCCGTCCTGATCGGTTCCGCATTCCAGCTGTTTATGATCCCGCTGGCCGGCGCCGTCTCGGACCGCTTCAACCGCCGCCTTGTCTACGGAACGGCGGCAGTGCTGGGCGCCGTCTGGACGTTCATCTTCTTCGGCATCCTCGGCGGCGACAACGAGCCGATGCTGATCGCCGGAATCGTCCTGGGCCTCATGGCACACTCCTTCATGTACGGACCGCAGGCCGCCTTCATTGTGGAGCAGTTCTCCCCCAGACTCCGGTCCACCGGCAGCTCGCTGGCCTACACCTTCGCCGGCGTGATCGGCGGCGCCATTGCTCCGCTGATGTTCACGCTGCTGCTGTCCCAGTTCGGCACCTGGATTCCGGTAGCCATCTATGTGGCCGTTGCCGCCGCCGTCACGGCAGTGGGCCTGGCACTCGGACGGGATTCCAACACCGTGGAGGATGAGGACTACCGCCTGCTGCTCGAAGGATCGGCAGCAGCGCGCCAGGAATCCGCCGTCGCGGAATCCCGCTGACGGTCCGGAGTTTTTGTCCACATCATGGGTTCAAATAGCCTTGCAAGTCGCGTTATGTGGACAAAAACTCCCTCAGGTGCGGAGCAGGATGTCCCGGGTCACGGCCAGGTGATGGTCAATGGCTTCCTGCGCCTTCGCCGCGTCGCCGGACACCAGGGCATCGAGGATGTCCTGGTGTTCGGCACACACCTGCTCGCGCCGTCCTCCGGTACGGAACAGCGCGGACACACCCACCAGGATCTGCCGGACGTGGAGTTTGCTGTACGTCCGGGAAATGAGCTCGTTTCCGGCGGCGTCAATGAGCTGTTGGTGGAACAGGGTGTCCAGGCGGATGAACTCCCGGGCCGCCTCCGGGTTCAGGTCCTCGGGAAGGGCCGCCTGCTGGTCCAGGGTGTCCTGCATTGTCCGGGCAGGGACGCGTTTCTGTTCGATGACCAGGCGCGCGGCATGGCTTTCCAGCACTCCCCGCAATTCCATCAATTCGGACATTTCACGTCCGGTCACCGGGGGGACGTACGCTCCGCGCTGCGGAATCAGTTCCACCAGTCCGTCCGAGACAAGCAGCAGGAGCGCTTCCCGTACCGGAGTGCGCGAGACCCCGATCTCGGCGGCAAGCTCCTGCTCATTAAGGAATTTCCCCTGGACTTCGGGATCGATCAGGATATTTTCGCGCAGGTACGCGTACGCCTTCTCGCGGCCGGACGCCGCTGTCCCCGAACTTTTTCGCATACATCATGTATACAACAGACTGGAGTAATTTCATGCGTTTAGCAGTGGCCCAAATCATCACTGGAGCCGATCCGGCAGCCAACCTGGAGCTGATCCGAGAATACGCCACCCGGGCCAAAGCCGCCGGGGCCGAGCTGGTGGTGTTTCCCGAAGCGGCGATGCGCGCCTTCGGCAACAGCTTGGCGGACATCGCCGAGCCGCTGGACGGACCGTGGGCCAATGCCGTCCGGGCCATTGCCGGCGACCTGGATATCGCCGTCGTCGCCGGCATGTTTACCCCCGGGGACGATGGCAGGGTGCGCAACACCCTCCTGGTCACAGGCCCGGGGATCGATACTTCCTACGACAAGATCCACCTCTTTGACGCATTTGGTTTCGCCGAGTCCGATTCGGTGGACGCCGGCACGTCGCCGGTGACGTTCGAACTCAACGGCACGGTGATCGGCCTTGCCACCTGTTACGACGTGCGCTTCCCCGCGCTCTTTGCGGCCAACGCGCGGGCCGGGGCCCAGGTCAATATCGTCTGCGCCTCGTGGGGCGCCGGCGAAGGCAAGGCGGAACAGTGGGACCTGCTGGTGCGGGCCCGCGCCGTGGACAGCACCACCTTCGTGGTGGCATGCGGCCAGGGCGATCCCGCCAGCATAGGGCTGCCCGACGCGGGCACCGCGCCCACCGGCATCGGCCACAGCGCCGTGGTGTCACCGCTCGGCACTCCCCTGGTCACCTTGGGCGCGGAGCCCGAGCTGGCCGTGGTGGACATCGACCCCGCCGTCATCACCGACGTCCGCGCAAAACTGCCGGTCCTCGCCAACGCGCGGAGCCTTTAGCGGGCAGTACGGAAACAGACGGTACGGAAGCGGACGACGGCGGGACCTCCCGCCGTCGTCCGCTTCCGATGCTTTCGGCCGCCAGAGCCGCCCGTCCGGCAAGCTGATCTGGTCACGCACCGCGGGCGACACTACGCTGGCTGGTACCCCCTCCAGGAAGAAGGACACCGTGGACGAACAGGACATCCTGCACCGCATCCAAAGCCTCGTTGAAGAGGAACGCGATCTTCGCGAAAAAGCGGAGTCCGCCGCGCCCGGCGCCGGGCACACCCCGGACCGTACACGGCTCCAGCGCATCGAAGAGGACCTGGACCAGTGCTGGGATTTGCTGCGCCAGCGGCGGGCCAAGATGCAGTACGGCGAGAATCCGGATGAGGCCGAGGTACGGCCGGTCAAGCAGGTGGAGGACTACCGCGGCTGATTTGACCTTGTTTTTGGCTGCCGAAACCACCTGGTGCCCGCAATATTCAGGAGCTCTTTGACAGGTTCTGTGACAAGTGCCATAGTCGTCATATGAACCTGTTGGACAGCTGGACAGCTGCACAAGATCGAGTGGTGCGAGTTGGCGCGGCCGAGGCCGTGTTCGCATCCCTCCGCAGCGCCATCGAGGGTGGCCGGATTCCGGTCGGCACGCGTCTCGACTCCGAAGCCTCGCTGGCCAAACAATACGGTGTGAGCCGGACGATGGTCAGGGAGGCGCTGCGTTCATGCACCGCCCTGGGATTGACCGCCACGCACACAGGCAAGGGGACCTTCGTCATCGCTGACAAGGTGGCCCAGGACCTCAAGCTTGGCAAGTATTCGGCCAGCGCCCTGGTGGAAGCCCGCCCCCACGTCGAAGTGCCTGCCGCCGGCCTGGCAGCCCAGCGCCGCAGCGCCGAAGATGTGGAGGCTCTTCGGGAGATCCTTCGGGAAATGTCCGAGGAGGATGATCTGCAGCAGTGGGTGCTGTTGAACACCGAGTTCCACGTGACCATAGCCCGGTGCAGCGGCAACGGCGTGTTCGAATCATTCCTCTCGGACATCTGCGATGCCATGGCGAACCAGTCCAACACCCTCAACCTCGTGGCTGACCGGCGCAAGGAATCCGGCGAAGAGCACGCGCGCATTTTCGCTGCAATCGAGAGCGGATCAGCCGAGGAAGCATCCCAGGCCATGAGGATGCATCTGCACGGGGTGGAATGCGCCCTGGGCACCATCGTCCCCGGAAGAGAGAATTCCACGTCCGGCCATACACGCTAAACCCCAAGCCCAGAATTTCACCCGGCGTCCCCTGACCTGTCCTGCCCGCCGCAACCCCGCGTGCCTCCCTGCCGTGGCACACCCATGCCTCCTGCTGGCTGCGCGTTGCTTCAGCCTGCCCCGGCCCAAGCTCTTTGCCCCACAAATTTCCCACAGCCCGAGAATTTCCACGTCCAAACCCGTCAACGAAGCCCCGCGAGGACCCCCATGACCGAAACCGCATCAGCCGCCGCCTTCCGTTCCGAGCACGATCTCCTGGGTGACCGGGACGTTCCCGCCGCCGTGTACTGGGGTGTCCAC
>NZ_JBHVYH010000017.1:0-5595 GCF_042880995.1 Arthrobacter sp. NPDC058288 | reverse complement strand
GCATCAGCGGCGGCGACTCGAATTACTTTACACGCCCACAGCACCCCACACAAATCCACCCCCAAACACCCCCACCACACCAAAAAACCCCGGAATGCCGGGGTTTCTTGGCCTGATCCGCCGCCTCGGGACGCTCTCCGGCGCGGTACGACTTTATGTGGACTGAGTCACAGCAAGGACGAATGAGAACTCGGCCTCCCGCGGCGCCAGCCGATAGCCTTCCAGCACCCCCGGGCCGCACGCTGCCGTACCGACTCCGTGTACCGCATGATCGAGGTACAGGTAGGTGCGGCCGTCCGGAACAAGATCGGGCCGGTGGGTGGCGGCTTCCAGTACCGCCAGGCTGTACGGGCGCACTGTGACTGCGAACGGCTCGCCGCCCACGGTGAGCAGCCCGGCGTCGAGCTCCAACGCTGCAGAGTACACGCCGGAACGGGCGCCTGATTCCTGGGGCCGGACGTACTCCACGTCCATGCTCTTCAGGGGCATGCTGTACCAGCCGAGCCTGGTGCCCTGACCGGTATCGGGGTAGCTGTGGTGCGGTCCCTGGCCGAACCACTCCACGGACTTGGTGTCCGACGCCATCACGAGCTCCACTCCTATGCGCGCCCATGGAACTGGCCAGCCGGCGTTGACCCACGATCCGTCCGGCTTGACCGTTGTCCGCACGCTGACGCTGGAGCCGTCACTGGTCCAGGCGTATTCGACGAGTACCCCGAACTGCTTGCCGGCGGCGGCAACCCGCGTCCGCACCACAAGCTCATCCCCGCCGTCTGCCGTGGGCCGGAAGGACATGCCCACCAGCCGGGCATGCATCCGGTTGAGCCCGGCCTCCAGCCACTGCGTGGCGACGGGGCGGGGATCCGGGCTTTCCCATTCCGCCCCAAGGTCGTTGTCCGTGGGTGCACGCCACAGCAGCAGCCGGAGCCCCTCGACAGCAGTGCCGCCCAGCCGGGCAAGCTGACCCGTCGCGCGGTCGAAGACAGCCGGCCCCAGACGAAGGAGGTCGCCGTCCTCCTGCACACCCGCAGTAGCCGCAGGCGTCGGGGCGACGCGCAGGTTGGCTGACTCCTGCGCCCACGCAACTTCGTGGCCTGCGTCTGCCCAGGCGGCGTCTTCCTTGAGGACTGCCTGGACCGTCAGCACAGCGGGGGCCAACCCGGCGCGGTCCAGCAGCCCGGCCGGCAGCCGCACAGCGGCGGATTCCTGTGGCGCCACGGGCGCAACGTCAACCAGACCGCCGTCGACCCTCTCGCCGTCGGCCTCCACCGTGTACCGGAACTCCAGCCCCGACGTGTCAGCGAAGTCGAAGCGGTTGGTGAACGTGAAGCCCGACCAGTCCGCCGCCACTTCGATGGTTAGCGGCTCGATGACCTTCTTGAAGTCCAGAAGGCCCGGGCGCGGCACGCGGTGGGCATCCACCAGGCCGTCGGTGACGAAGTTTCCGTCGTGGACTTCCTCGCCGAAGTCGCCGCCATAGACGAAGTATTCCTGCCCGTCAGGAGCCGTCCGGGTGATGCCGTGCTCCAACCACTCCCACACAAAGCCGCCCATCAGCCGCGGATGCAGGTGAAAAAGTTCCTGGTATTCGGACATGCCGCCCGGGCCGTTGCCCATGGCGTGGACGTACTCGCACAGGACGAACGGCATGGCGCGCCGCCGGGCGTCAAGGTCTGCATCATCCAGGGCGGATTCCACGCCCCTTCCGATCAGTTCCGTTTCCGCCTGGCTTGCGTACATCCGGGAGTACACGTCCACGTAGGCGGAGCTCCAGTCACCCTCGTAGTGGATGGGCCGGGAGGGGTCGCGGAGTTTGGCCCAGCGGGACATCGCTGCCAGGTTTTCGCCCGTGCCGGCCTCGTTGCCCAGGGACCACATGATCACCGACGCGTGATTTTTGTCGCGCTCCACAGTCCGTGACATCCGGTCCACAAGGGCCTGCTGCCACTGCGGATCCGCACTGGGATTCTGCTGCCAGCCGCCCTCTTCGAAGCCGTGCGTTTCAAGGTCGCATTCAAGCACGACATAGAAGCCAAGCTGGTCCGCCAGCGCCAGGAAGTCCGGGTGCGGCGGATAGTGCGAGGTCCGGATGGCATTGATGTTGTGCTGCTTCATCAGCCGCAGCTCGCTCTCCATGACCTCCCTGGGCACCACGCGGCCCAGCTTGGGATGGTGTTCGTGCCGGTTGACGCCCCGGAGCAGAATACGCCGGCCGTTCACCTTGAACTGGGCATCCTCGATGCTGATGGTGCGGAAGCCGAGTTGCACCCGGACGGTCTCGCCCGCGGTGCTGACCGTGGCGTCGTACAGCCGCGGCAATTCTGCCGACCACGGCTCGACGTCCGGGAGCCGGTGCTCCTCGCCGGCGGGCGCGTCCAGCGCCAGTTCAGGGATGCGCACGACGGCGGCAATCGGCTCCCCTGCCCGGCTCGCCTCAACGCGCAGGATGCCTTCGCCGCTGTGGTGGTCGTAATCCGCGTGGACGAAGACGTCGTCGATTCCCTCTGAAGGGCGCGCCTGCAACGTCACGTCGCGGAAGATTCCGGGCAGCCACCACATGTCCTGGTCTTCCACATAGCTGGCTGCAGAGAACTGCGCCACCTGGACTGCGAGCACGTTCCTCCCCGGTACCAGCACCCCCGTGGCATCGAATTCGTGGGCGAGGCGGCTGCCGCGCGTGGTGCCGAGGAAGGTGCCGTTCAGCCACACAGTACCGGCGGACTCGATGCCGTCGAAACGGATCAAAGCTGACGGGAAGTACTCCGGTCCCGCCTCAAACTCGACAAAGAGGTCGCCGACAGGATTGGCGTCCGGAACATGCGGCGGTTCCACGGCAAAGGGGAACTGAACGTTCGTGTACCAGGGTGTTCCGTGGCCGTGCATGGGCCAGCTGGACGGTACCGGAAGGTCGCCGAAATCCGGACGGTCCCCGCCCGACTGCCAGCCGTCCTGTGGAGCCTGCCTGATTCCGGCGTGAAGCCTGAACTTCCACATACCGTTCAGCGAAAGACGCGGCGCATCGCTCACCAGGTAGGCCCGTGCCGGCATGGTGCCCTGCGGGGGAGCCACGGAAGCGAGGACGGCGACCTGCTCGGCGGCGACGTCGAGGGGCCGCTCGACGGCGCCCTCGAGGGACCGCTCCGGGGCGGGCGCGGTCTGCCCTACCGCCGTGCCGGTGCCCGAGCCAGCAACGCTGCCTACCGCTGAGGAGGGGTTGGATGTTGGGGGCTCAACTGGCATGGCGGTCCTCGGGTCTGGGGTGGGTTCCGATGATCGTGCGTGCTGCACGATTGCGGCTAACTAACTTTCGTGAACGTTCACGTTCCAAACGATATTACGGGAATGCGGCGTCATTGAAAAGGGTTCGGGGCAATGATTCCTGTTGTCCCTGCCGGACCAATCATCCGGTCAGGGCGAAGGCGTGGTCCGGCTATCGCAATTACTCGGGCGAGCCTCCGGCGTCCTCGGGCGCCACAGTCCCGGCGGTTTCACCGCCGTCGATCACGAACTCCGAGCCCGTAATGAAAGACGATTCATCAGAGGCCAGATATACGACAAGGTCGGCCACTTCCCGCGGCTGGCCGATCCGGTGCAGCGGAACGTGGCCGGTGTCGAACGTCATGCCCGCTGTCATGGGCGTCTCAATGACGCCGGGGTGCACCGAGTTCACCCGCGTTCCGGATCTTCCCAGGTCAAGGGCCGCGCTCTTTGTCAGGCCGCGGACTCCCCACTTCGACGCTGTATAGCCGGCAAGGCTTTCGTATCCGCGGACACCGGCGATTGACGAAATGTTGATGATCGACGCGTTCCCGTTCAATGCCAGGGACGGCGCAGCGGCCTTGATGCCGTTGAAGACGCCGGTCAGGTTGACGTCGATGATCCTGGTCCATTCCTCAAGGGGATACTGATCGATCCGGCCAAAAGTCACGATGCCGGCGTTGTTGACCAACACGCTGAGACTGCCAAATGCAACGACCGCGGCATCTACGGCCTGCTGCCAGTCATGTGGGCTTGTTACGTCGAGGTGGACGAAGCGGGCATCGCCGCCCAGCTCCGCGGCCAGGGCAGCTCCTTCCTGATCCAGGACGTCTCCGACAACCACCTTCGCGCCCTCTTCGAGCATCCGCTGCGCTATCGCGGCTCCAATCCCGCGTGATCCGCCGCTGATGAGGCCTACTTTGCCGTCCAGCCGTCTCATGCCTGCTCCTGTCCGAGAGTTGGTCCCGAGCCGCGGAGTGCGGCTCGCGCTGCAGGGCTGAGGCATCACGGGCATCCGCGCCTTAGTCCCGATCCAAGCTTGACGGTCTCGGCGGACAGCCGAAAGGGCACTTCGACTCAGAATGGTGGTCGAGTTGCCCCCGCTCTCACGCAGCATCGTGGCCTCACGCTGTCTCCCGGAGGACCAGACGATGCCTCAGCGTTATACGTGATGTTTGCGATCCGGGACTGACTGCCCCGGAGAGCAGCCCGTCGAGAAGTTCGACGGCGGACCTTCCCACCTCGCGGAGGTCCAGTGCCATGGTGCTGAGCCGGGGACTTAGAAGCTCGCCGAGCGGGATACCGTCCATGCCAATAACCGCACAGTCCTCGGGCACCCTGCGCCCCGAGCTGGAGAGTGCCTTCAGGACGCCGGCGGCCATCAGGTCGTTGAATGCCAGGATCCCGTCGGTCTCCGGATGGCCCCGAAGAAATGCAGTTGCTGCCTCAGCGGCCGCCTCTGCTGTCTCTGGGGCAACGATGAGCGACCACAACGCACCATGTTCGTCCAGACGTCCGGCCATAGCTTTCCCGCGGACAGTGCACGGCGCCGATTCGCGACTGTGGGAGGCTGAGGCCGCCTCAAGATACACAATGTGCTGCCGTTTCGCTTCCAGGAAATGGTCCACCGCCAGCTTCGCAGCATGCTGGTAATCGAAGTTGATGCTGCCGGCCGCGCTTCCCGGAGCTTCGTCCAGGACAATCAGCGGACGACGGCCCAGGACGGCCTGCGCCTGGTCGGCGTAACCGCCAAGGTAGCCGATCACCGCGTCCACTTGCGGGGCCAGATGCTCGACGGCGTCCAGCCCGCTGCGACCGCCATGGCCGTAATCGTCCACCACCACGTGCCACCCGCGGAGCGTGGCGAGTTCCACGACGCTTGAGGCAAACGCCGGGAAATATGGATTGGTGAGATCAGGGATAGCAAGACCCACTGAGGTCCTTGCCCCCTGAACGAGCCCCTTGGCAAAACGGCTTGGGGAGTAGCCGAGCTCCTGCGCCAACTTCTGCACCCTCTGGCGGGTGGATTCCTTGATCCCGGGCATGTCATTCATTGCCCGGGTCACTGTCTGGCGCGACACCCCGGCAGCCGCGGCCACGTCAAGGATTGTGGCCCGCTTGGCCGGGTATCCGGACGGTGTGTGGCTCATGAAGTGTAAGTCTAGGGGCCGGCAGCGCGAGAGCGTTGCCCGAAAAGCCCCAGGAAGTAAGAGAGCGCCCGCTTTGGGGGTTCGTTCAGAGGGGCGGGTGTGGTGTGGTGGTTAAAGTGGGAGAGCCCCAACCGTGTGGTTGGGGCTCTCGACCTGAATGGTGTTCCGGCGGTGACCTACTCTCCCA
>NZ_JBHVYH010000016.1:0-6298 GCF_042880995.1 Arthrobacter sp. NPDC058288 | reverse complement strand
GAAGAACGTCCGGGTGGTCTGTGCGCTGAGCTTGCTTTTGCGTTTTCCGGGGGAGGCCCCGGGCCCGCCCGGGGCAAGCCCGCGGCGGGCCCGGGCCAGGCCGGACGATGTAATGGTGGATGACATGGCCGGTACCGTTCTACTTCTTCAGGACCGATTCGAGGCCGGACTGGAACGTCTGCAGGGCGGTCTTGGCGTCAGCCTTGGCGGTGAGGATCGTCTGGCTGAACTGGTTCAGGGCCTGGCCGCCGTCCAGCGCTGCGAGGTTGGCGTTGAGGGTCTTGCCCTGGGCCGCGAAAGTCTTGGCGATGGGCTGCCAGTCCTTGACGATCTTCACGTTATTGGGGTCATTGGCGAATTCGGGCATTTCCGTGATGGATTTGAACACCGGCAGGGCGGACATCAGTTTCTGGCGCCACAGTTCCTTCAGCTGGCCAAGGTAGTAGACCAGGAACTCCTCGGATGCCTCCTGGGACGGGGTGTTGTTGTACATCATGATGTTGTTCGGGAAGACGATGGTGGCCTTGTCTCCGTGCGGACCGGTGATGGGGTCCGCCACCAGCAGGTCGCCGGAGGTGTCTCCCACACGCTGCGGCACATTGACCTGGAAGAGGCCGTAACCGGCCTTGCCGTCTTTCCACTGGGCGGACATGTTGTCCGTGGTGTAGCTGACGGCCGCCGGATCGACGATTCCATTGGACACCAGCTCAAGGACGAATTCCATGGCCTCGACGTTGCGGTCGTTCATCAGGTCCAGCTCGCCGTCCTTATTCCAGACGCCGCCGCCGTTGTTGACCATCATCATGATCATGGAGTGGTTGCCGTAGTTGTTGCCGGCGCCTGCGCCGGTGGTGAAGCCGAAGGCTCCGACCTTCTTGAGCGCCTTACCGGCTTCCAGGAGGGACGGCCAGTCGGTGGGCAATCCTACGCCTGCCTTCTCGAACAGCGACTTGCGGTACCAGAACACTCGCATGTCCAGCTGCCAGGGGACAGCGACGTAGCCCTTGTCCGACTTGAACGGGTCCAGGACGCCCGGGAGGAAGTCGTCGAACTGGCCGTTGGCCTTGAGCTTGTCGATGACCTTGTCTGCGTAAGCGATCTGGCCCTGCTGCTCAAACTGGAACGCCTGGAACCCGCCGCCGGTGGACACTGCGGGGCCGGTCTTGGACGCGATGGCAGAGGAGAACGTCTGGTAGAAGTTGTTCCACTGGATGATCTGGTAGCTGGCCTTGCCGCCGTTGGCTCCGGAGAACCCTTCGGCGATCTTCTTGGCGGCGTCGTTGTAGGCCGGGGTGGCCCACGGCATGTCCCAGAATTTGATGGTTCCACCCGCACTGCCGCCGCCCTGCGAAGCGGAGCCGCCGCCGCAGGCGGCCAGGAGGGGAGCGGAGGCCGCGGCGGCAGCGAAGCCCAGGAACCCCCGCCGGGAGAAGGCGGAAGATGCGATGGAGGGTTTGGTAGACACGGTTGTTTCCTTTCAGGGCCCGGAGTGACTGAATGCCCGGGCCCTTCTCGACAATGAGTGGATGCTGACTTGAGGAACTGGAACTGCTGGTGGTTCGGTAGGGCTGTCTAGCTGGTGAGTTGGCTGAGGATTGACATAACGGCGGTGAACTGTGCCAGGTCGTTGGCGGGGACCCCGGAAGAAATATGCGAGTGGACCCTCGACCAGCTGGTCCGGTGTGACGATTCGTACAGGGTGGGCAGCGTCGTTGCTCCTTCTGTGGTTACCGTGCGGACTTCGGCCGGCCAGGCAGCTGCCGGGTCCGGCAGTACGACGTCGGCACGTCCGGTTGACGTCAGGATGGTGAGGCTGGCGGTGGCCGGCAGTGCGGAGGTGAGGATGCCCTGCAGTGCGACGGGAACGCCGTCCGCCGTGGTGCCGGCCACCGTGTAGCCGTTCCCGTTGCGCTGGACCATCCGCACGTTGCGGACCTCGATCCCGCACTGCACCAGGACGGCCAACTGATCGGTCAGCACGTGCAGCGGATCCGTGCCCGGAGCGGCGATGGCAACAGAGTCCAGCAGGACGGCGCCCTCGAGGGCCGTGGCGATGGCGCCATGCACGTTTTCTCTCGTGGAGTCCAGCGCCGGATTTCCTGCCCATTGCAGGTCAAGAACCACCACTGAGCCTGCGGTGTCTGCGGCCGCGACGAGCCCCGCAGTGTCTTCGGCCGCCGGCGCGGACACCACAACGCCTTTGGCTCCGTTGCGGATCGCGGCGGATGCCCGATCGGTCCAGCCGGCATGACCGGCGACGGCGGTGACATCCGCTGCCGACACTGCAGGACGGAAAGAGAGGGGAAGGGAAGCGACGACGGCGGACACCGCACCTGCTGCTTCAGCCTGCGGATCCGCGTACACGGACAGCTGCGTGGTCATGCGTTGACCTCCTGGTCTGCGGTGGAGCCGGCGGCACTGCCAGCATCAACCCGGCCTGTATCTACCCGGCCTGCGGCCGCTTCGGCGATGGCCAGCGCAAACTCGAGGTCGTGGATCAGTGTTTCGGCGGACGGCGGCTGCCCTGCACCGACAGCCAGATCGGCCAGTTTGCGCCACTCGCCCTCGTACCCGTTGTGGCCGAAGGGTGCAAGGACGGTGGTGCGCCCATCCCTGCGGATCCGGGCGGTTGCCGAGCCGGCCTGGACATAGGACGGGGTGAAGTCGATCTTCAAGGCCGCGTCGTTGCCGATCGCCTCAAATTCCCAGGATGGTTCCCACGTGGCATTCATCGCGGCGCGAAGTTCGATGGCCACGTTTCCTGCCCGCAGGGAAATGACGTAGCCGAAGGGACGGACGATTTCAGCGTGCAGGACCTCCACCGCCGCAAAATCGGGGGTGAAGCGGCGGACCAGGGGAAGATCGTGGATGGCCAGGCCCATCACTCCGCCGGTGAGCATCGCTTTGATGACCTCCGGGTCGGTGGCATCCGGCACCGGCACGGGCACACGGCCCACAATCTCGGTGGCAAAGTCTTCGAAGCGCGGGTTGGGCGGGAGGACGATGGAAGACCGGACCGTGTGGACCTGTTCCGGCAGGTCGCCCCAGGCATCTTCCGCTGCAAGCCAGCCCGGATCGAAGGTGTGCATGGCGCCCACGATGATAGGGACGCCGGTTTCGGCTGACACGGCGGAGATTGCGGCGGCCTCTTCGCCGTTCATGGCGAACGGCTTTTCGCAGAGCACAGCCTTCTTGCCGGCCCGGCACGCTGCGATGACCTGGGTTGCGTGGAACTGGTGCGGGCTGCAGATGGCCACAATGTCCACTGCGGGGTCCGCGAGGAGTTCTTCCATGCTGGTGCCGTACTTCGCGCCAACCCTGCCGGCCACCGACTCGGCCACCGCGGGATCAACGTCCATAATGTGGCGGACCTCGAGAATAGTTCCCAGCCGTGCCAGCGATGGCAGGTGGATCGCCTGCGTAACAGGCCCCGCGCCCAGAATGCCGACGCCGAGGAGGGGCCGTGATGCCTGTGCTTGGCTCGACAAGTTGCTTACCTCTTTGTAATAGCGGGAGCGTGATGACCGGGACTTCCGGCGATGCCCTGCCTCAGTGACACCGCTCACACATCAAGCTAGAACTACTTTTGTCGATCGTCAAGCAAAAGTTGGAAACTTATCGACAATCTTTTAGTGGAGTGACATGCATAAGACCTTCGTGCTATCACTGACTCATGAGCCCAACGTCTGGAAAAGAGACCGGCGTCGATGTCGGACCCGATGCCGCCCCTGACGGTGCCGGGAGCCTCTCCCGGGCCGGCGACCTCTTCCAGCTGCTCCGCGACGGCAAGGCGCGCACCCGGGCCGAACTGGCCCTGACCACAGGTCTCGCGCGGTCAACGGTGGCCGCCCGAATAGACGCGCTCATCTCCTCCGGATTGGTGGGTCCGGCCGGTGAGGCCAGTTCCAGCGGCGGAAGGCCGCCGTCGCGCTTTGCCTTCAATCCCGCCGCCCGCTCCGTCCTGGCAGTCGACGTCGGCGCCACGCACGTGATCGTTGCCGTCACCGACCTCGGCGGTAACATCCTCGCCGAAAGGCGCCTGGCGCAGGATGTTGCCGACGGACCGGAAAAGGTCCTGGGCCGTGTGGTTGAAGAAGGCAAAACACTCCTCAGCGAGGCGGGCCGGTCTGCCGCGGACCTGGCCGGCATCGGAATCGGACTGCCCGGGCCGGTGGAGCATGCCACCGGCATGCCGGTGAAGCCGCCGATCATGCCCGGCTGGGACGGCTTTGACGTGGTGCGTTACGTCCAGCGCTCGCTGCCGGTCCCGGTGCTGGTGGATAACGACGTCAACATCATGGCGCTGGGCGAACGAACGGCGTACTGGCCCGAACACGACAACTTCCTTTTCATCAAAGTGGCCACCGGCATCGGTGCAGGCATCATCAGCAGCGGCGAACTCCAGCGCGGCGCCAACGGAACAGCCGGCGATCTGGGACACGTCAGGGTCCCGCGCGGCGATGACGTCCTGTGCCGCTGCGGCAACTACGGCTGCCTCGAAGCGCTGGCCTCGGGACCCGCCGTCGCGCGGGAGCTGGCCCGTGAAGGGCTCCCGGCCGAGAAGGGAAGCGATGTCCTGCGGCTCGTGTCCGGGGGGAATCTCCAGGCGATCCAGGCGCTTCGCCAGGCCGGCCGGGACGTGGGGGATGTGCTGGCAACTGTGGTCAACCTGCTGAATCCGTCGGTGATTGTGATCGGCGGCAGCCTGGGCCAGGCGGGGGAGCACCTGATGGCCGGAGTGCGCGAAGTGGTCTACCGCCGGTCCCTGCCGCTGGCCACGTCACATCTTCGGATAGCCCTTTCGATGGCCGGGGACCAGGCTGCAATCCTTGGCGCCAGCCAGATGGTCACGCAACACGTGTTGTCTCCTGCCGTGATCGAAGCCACCCTGCAGGCAACGGGATAACGCCCGTCATGATGCCGCGGGCATGATAGCAATGAATTGATGACACGGATTTCCAGCCCCCGCACCAAGCCGCAGCCCGCCTCATGACGGCGAACATCCTCGCCAGGATTCCGCGCGGCTGGATCCTGCTGGCGAGCATCGGACTCATCGCGCTGAACATGCGGGGCCCGTTCGTGGCGGTGGCCCCGGTAGTGGGGCCGATGCAGCAGGACCTCGGGTTCTCGCCCGTGGAACTGGGACTGCTGACCGGCATTCCGGTGCTGTGCTTTTCGTTGGCGGCGCCGCTCGCGTCGCTGGCGGGCCGAAAGTTCGGTGCGGAATTCGCCATCATGCTCACCCTTCTGGGCGTGCTGGCCGGGGTGATTGTCCGCTCGGCCGGAAACGGCGGCCTCGTGCTGTTCGGAACCGCGATCATCGGCGTGGCCATCACCATCGGCAACATCGCCGTGCCGCTGATTATCCGGCGGGACTTTTCGCCGCGGCGGCAGGGGACCGCCATGGGTATATACACCGCTGCCCTGAACATCGGGTCCTTCCTCACTTCCGTGGTCACCGCGCCCCTGGCCGAATTGGCCGGGTGGCGGCTCTCGCTGGCGGCCAGCGGGCTCTTCGCCGTGGCCGCCACCGTCTTCTGGGTGATGGCGGTGGGCCGGCATGCCTTCGTTCCGTCCCCGGTCGAAGAGTCCGACCCCCGACCCGCCGGCGTTCGGCCGGCGTCCCGCTGGATCACGGCCGGGCTAACGGCGGGCTTTGCCGGGCAGGCTTTCTCCTACTACGGCGTCACCGCGTGGCTGCCGACCTTCCTGATCGACGAACTCGGCATGGCGCCCTCAGCAGCCGGCGCCGGGTCCTCGCTCTTCCAGATCCTCGCCATTGTGGGCGGACTCGGGGTGCCGATGGTGGCCAGGTTCGCCAGCACGACGGCGGTGGCCGTCACCCTGGGCCTGATGTGGCTGACCGTTCCCCTTGGCCTGCTGCTGGCCCCGGAACTGTGGTGGCTCTGGTCCTCCGTGGGCGGCGCGGCACAGGGCGGCGGCATCACGGTCATCTTCATTGCCATCATCAAGCTGGCGCGCGACCAGGCGTCCGCCGGCCGGATGTCCGCCGTCGTCCAGGGCGTGGGCTACTCGGTTGGCGCTGTTGCCCCGACACTCCTGGGCTACGTCCACGGACTGTCCGGATCCTGGACCAACCCGCTGCTGCTGATTCTTGCTTCGGTGGCGGCGTTCTTCCTGGGGACGACCCTCTCCGTGCGGAAGGTGCCGAAGACCCGCTGACGGGTCCCGCCGTCGTCGTACCTCACAGCCCGCACCGAGCGCGAACGGACACTTGAGCCCCACGCGAAAAGCGCGAACGGACAGTTGAGGCCCTTGAGCAAGGGCCTCAACTGTC
>NZ_JBHVYH010000015.1:0-23137 GCF_042880995.1 Arthrobacter sp. NPDC058288 | reverse complement strand
AACCAATCCATAAAATAAATTGGTATCAACAAACTTGGCACACTATTGAGTTCTCAAACAACAGACACACCCGGCACCACCACAACCAAACGGCCATGGATCGCTCCGGAGCAACTTTTCTAACTTACCCGCTCGCTTCACCCGAGTCAATTCGGCCATCCCGACTCACAGTGCTTGTGGCATTCCGTGTTGTCTTGGCTGGCCAACTCCGGGGAGCAGCGCGGAAATAAACTCTACCACCACTTGGGCGAGGATACAAAGCCGACTCCCACGAGCATGAGACAAGCCCGGAATCCCAAGGATTCCGGGCTTGTCTCAGCGGCTCTCCCTCCAGCGGCTGAACGCCGCCGGGTCAGCTGACAGACTGCCTTCCGGTCAGTTGGCCGGCTTGAAGAACGCCGCACCCAGCGGAGGAAGCGTGACAGTCAGCGTCGCCGGCTGGCCGTCCTGTCCCTCGGTGGTGGCAGTGAGTGCGCCCTGGTTCAGCACGCCCGAACCGCCGAAGCTGGAGTCGTCCGTGTTGAGGACTTCCTGCCAGGCGCCCGCCACAGGCACGCCAAGGGTGTAGCCGTGGTGCGGGCCGCCGGAGAAGTTGATCGCGCATACCAGCGGATTGCCATCGGTATCCCACCGGATAAACGACAGGACGTTGCGGTCGGCGTCGCCGCCATTGATCCACTGGAATCCGCCCGGCTCGTTATCCCGTTCGTAGAGTGCGGGAGTCGAGGCATAGAGCCCGTTCAGTTCCTTGGTAAGCAGCTGGACCCCTCGGTGCGCGGGGATATCCGCCAGGTACCAGTCCAAGCCGTGCTGTTCGGACCACTCCGCTTCCTGGCCGAATTCAGTACCCATGAAAATCAGCTGCTTGCCGGGATGGGCCCATTGATACGCAAGGAACGCACGGAGGTTGGCCAACTGCTGCCAGCGGTCACCGGGCATTTTGCGGAGCATGGAGCCCTTGCCGTGCACAACTTCGTCATGGCTTATGGGCAGCAGGAAGTTTTCGGTGAACGCGTAGACCAGCGAGAAGGTCACGGTTCCGTGATGCCACTTGCGGTTGATCGGGTCTTCGGACGCGTACTTGAGCGAGTCGTGCATCCAGCCCATGTTCCATTTAAGGCCGAAGCCCAGGCCTCCGACGCTGGTCGGGGCAGTCACGCCGGGGAATGCGGTGGACTCTTCCGCGATCATCACCGCGCCCGGGTGGGTCTTGTACACCGTGGCGTTGGCTTCCTGCAGGAAGGAGATGGCCTCGAGGTTCTCGCGCCCGCCGTACCTGTTGGGCTGCCACTGGCCTTCCTCGCGTGAGTAGTCGAGGTACAGCATCGATGCCACAGCATCGACACGGAGGCCGTCGATGTGGAATTCGTCCAGCCAGTAGAGCGCGTTCGATACCAGGAAGTTGCGGACTTCCGTCCGGCCGAAGTCGAAGATCAGTGTGCCCCAGTCCGGGTGCTCGCCGAGGTTGGGGTCGGCGTGCTCGTACAGTGGCTCGCCGTCGAACTGGGCCAGGGCCCAGGCGTCCTTGGGGAAGTGGGCCGGTACCCAGTCAAGAAGGACGCCGATCCCTTCCTGGTGCAGGGCGTCCACGAGGAACCTGAATTCGTCGGGGTGGCCGAACCTGGACGTAGGCGCGAAGTAGGAGGTCACCTGGTAGCCCCAGGAACCGCCGAAGGGGTGCTCCGCCACCGGCATGAATTCCACGTGCGTGAATCCGAGCCACTTGACGTACTCCACCAGTTCCTTGGCAAGCTCCCGGTACCCCAGCCCGAGTCGCCAGGATCCAAGGTGGACCTCGTACACGCTCATGGGCGAATTGTGCGGGTCCCGCTCAGCACGGGCAGCCATCCATTCCTCGTCCTTGAAAGCGTAAGCGGATTCAACGACACGCGACGCAGTCAGCGGCGGGACCTCGGTTCCGAATGCCAGGGGATCGGCCTTTTCCACCCAGTAGCCGGCCTTTGTCTTGATTTCAAACTTGTAGCACGCCCCTGCTAAAACGCCGGGGATGAAGAGTTCCCAGACACCCGATGAGCCCAGTGAGCGCATCGAGTTCTCCCGGCCATCCCAGGCGTTGAAGTCACCCTTGACCCTGACAGCCTGCGCATTCGGCGCCCACACCGCGAACGAGACGCCGTCCACGTCGCCGAGCGAGGACTTGTAGTGCTGGACGTGCGCGCCCAGGACTTCCCACAGCTTCTCGTGGCGGCCTTCACCGATCAGGTGCAGGTCCACTTCACCGACCGTGGGAAGGTAATGGTAGGGATCGTCCGTAGCCTGCGGAGGCACGCCCTCGTAGGTTACTTCCAGCCGGTAGTCGGGGACGTGGCCCGGCTGGAGGGGTTCGAGTACGGCAACCCAGACACCGTCGGCCTCGTGCGTCATGGGCACCGAACCGGCGGCGGTCACCACTGACACGGCAGCTGCGAGGTGCTTCACGGTACGGACGGTGACATGGCCGTGGTCGTCCAGGTGCGCGCCCAGCACTGAGTGCGGCGCGTGATATTCGCCTGAGGCCACCTTTGAAAGCGTCTCCGGATCCACCTGGAGCGGCGCTCCGGGCCGGTCTGTACGTGCTGAACCTGTCATTTTGTTACCTTCCGCTGCGGCTACGGCTGAAGCGCCGGAGCCTGTACTGCTGAGGAGACGTCGTGAGGCATTCACCGGAATGTCCAGCCATCCGGGCCTGTTCCGCAACTCATAGACAACTTCATACAACGCCTTGTCCAGCCACAATGCCACAAACAAGGGCGAGCCGCGGTCAATGGTCCCGGGCGTAATTTCGCCGTACCCCGCTAGGAACGCCTCGGCGCAGTCGTCGACCCACGAGCCTGGTACGTGCACGCCTTCCCGCTCGCGTTCGGCGGCACCGGCGGCGTAGTCGAAGGACCGCAACATGCCGACGACGTCGCGCAGCGGCACGTCCGGGAAGTTGCGTTCCGCGATGGGCCTCAGCGGCTCGCCTTCGAAGTCCAGGATGGCCCAGCGTTCCGGCTCCCCCGGGTGCCCCGGCACTTGCAGGATCTGCCCCAGGTGGAGGTCGCCATGGATCCGCTGCAGTGCCCCGGCATTGCTGCCCTCCAGCTGGTTGAGCAAGCCGGCCAAGGCGTCATCATAAGGCCCGACGGCGGGACCGGCTTCCGCCCATGACTGGCGGACGCGCTGGGCTACTCCGGGGGCTATGTCCTTTCCCGGTGCGGATTCCGCGGCCAGACCCAGCGCCTCTGCTAGGCGGCGGTGCACTGTCGCGGTTGCTACGCCCAGGGCATGGGCCTCGGCGGTGAAATCAGTTCCCGAACTCGCGGCATCAACGGCCAGCCGCCAGGCATCCCGCCCCCCGGCCAGGAACTCATGCGCCACAGCGAGTTCGCCTTCAACCGTTTGCGGCTGGTCCCCGGCAGAGTCCAGCGGAGCTTGCCACTCCCCCGTGACCCAGCCCAGTGTTGCGGGCACTTCCGACGTCCTTGCCTGCGTGAGGGCCGCGCCGATTTCCACTTCCGGGTTCCGTCCTTCGGACAGCACACGGAAGAATTTGACGATCGCCGCAGAGCCGCCGTCGTCCACTATCACGGAACTGTTTGACTGCTCACCGGAGAGGACCTTCACGGTCCCGGTGGCTGTGGGCAGCCGGTAGTCCGAGGGCACGAGGTGGCCAACAGCCTTTCCCTCCGGGGAAGTGCCGCCGCTCCGGATCAGCTCCAGCCAGGCCGAGACAAACACGGGGTCGTGGACGGCGTCGTAGATCCACCGCCGTTCATGGGTGGCGTCGCCGCCCTCGCCCACCAGCGCCGCTTCCTTGCCGGGCAACGGCTCAATGCGATAGCTGAGCGGGACCTGCACAACATCGGTGCGGCTACCGCCGTCGGCCGTGGAATAGGTGACCGCTGCGAGGAACACTTCAAGGCCTACCTCGCCGCTGCCGTCGTCCAGGCGCACCCCGCCGACGGGTGACAACCTGAAGTCGCCCGTCTTGACGGGGAACCAGCGCTGGCGCGGCAGCCAGCCGCGGAGCAGTTCGGCGAGCGAGGGGTCGAGTGTGGATTGGGTCATTTCAGCCTTCGATGGACAGGACCGGCATGGCCTGGGTAAACGGCGAGGCCGGGTTGGAAGCAGCGGAACGGATCCGCAGCCAGAAGAAATCGTGGCTGCCGAGCGTCAGCGTAAGACGTCCGTCGTCGCCGATGGCCGGGAACGGCTGACCGCCGAAAACGTCCCGGAGGCCGCGGCCGGCATACTGCGGAATCCGCAGGGTGGTGGCCACGGGATGCTGCGAGAGGTTGAAGGCGCACAGGATCGATTCGGCGTCTTCACCCGCCGCATTATCCGGGGCCAGCTCCCGTAGGTAGGCCAGGACGACGTCGTGATCCGCCTCGACGTGCTTGAACGTGCCAAGCCCGAAAGCGGGGTGGTTCTTCCTGACGCTGAGGATCTGCCGGGTCCACCGGAGCAGCGATCCGGAGTGCGCGGCCTCGGCCTCCACATTGGCCATGCCGTAGTTGTACACCAGGGACTGGATGACCGGCAGGTAGAGCTTGCCCGGATCCGCGTGCGAGAAGCCCGCGTTGCGGTCCGGATTCCACTGCATGGGGGTACGGACAGCGTCGCGGTCTTCAAGCCAGATGTTGTCGCCCATGCCGATTTCATCCCCGTAGTACAGGAACGGGCTGCCCGGCAGCGAAAGCAGCAGGGCGTTGATGAGCTCAATCTCGGACCGGGAATTATCCAGCAGCGGTGCCAGCCTGCGGCGGATGCCGATGTTGGCCCGCATGCGGGGGTCCGGCGCGTACCAGCCGAGCATGGCCGCGCGTTCGTCCGCGGTGACCATTTCCAGGGTGAGTTCGTCGTGGTTCCGCAGGAAGGTGCCCCACTGGGCGCCTTCGGGGATGTCCGGGGTGTCCTTCATCGTCTCGATGATGGGCGCCGCCTTCTGGTCCCGCAGCGCGTAGTAGAGCCGCGGCATGATGGGGAAGTGGAAGGCCATGTGGCACTCGGGTTCTTCCTCGGTGCCGAAGTATTCCACCACCTCGACCGGCGGCTGGTTGGCCTCGGCGATGATGACCCGGCCCGGGTAGTTCTCATCCACCATTTTCCGCAGCTTCCGCAGGAAATCGTGCGTGGCGGGCAGGTTCTCGCAGTTGGTGCCCTCTTCCTCGTACAGGTACGGGATGGCGTCTGCGCGGAAACCGTCGATCCCCTGGTCCAGCCAGAACCGGACGACGTCGAAAAGGGCGTCGATGACCTTGGGGTTCTCAAAGTTCAGGTCGGGCTGGTGACTGAAGAACCGGTGCCAGAAGAACTGCCGCCGGATGGGGTCGAAGGTCCAGTTGGATTCCTCGGTGTCCACGAAGATGATGCGGGCATCCTGGTACTTCTCGTCGGTGTCGCTCCAGACGTAGAAGTCGCCGAACGGCCCGTCCGGGTCCTTGCGGGACTCCTGGAACCACGGGTGCTGGTCCGAGGTGTGGTTCAGCGGCAGGTCAATGATGACGCGCACGCCGCGGGCATGCGCCTCGGCTACGAGCCGCTTGAAGTCGCTGATGGTGCCGAACTCGTCCAGGACGGAGTTGTAGTCCGAGATGTCGTAGCCGCCGTCACGGAGCGGCGACTGGAAGAACGGCGGCAGCCAGAGGCAATCGACGCCCAGCCACTGCAGGTAGTCCAGTTTGTCGATGAGCCCGTGGAAGTCGCCGGAACCGTCGCCGTTTCCGTCCGCAAAGCCACGGACCAGGACTTCGTAGAACACTGCTTTGCGGTACCAGAGGGGATCGTGTTGCAGGCCGGGGGCGTTGAGTTCGAACGTGCCCTTCGGGGTGAAATGCTGGCTCGGGTTCTGCGGACTGAAACTCACGTATGCTACCTCCGGATGTTCAGGATGTGTGCCGGCTCAACGTGGGCGTCAAGCCGCACGTAGTTGTATTCGCCCCATTCCCAGCTCTCGCCGGTCAGCAAATCATCCACCCTGAAGCCGCCGTTGTGCGTGAGGTCGGCCGGGTCGAGTTCAAGTGCCGCCAGATCCAGGGAAACGGTGCTCTCCCGGGTGCTGTGCGGATCGACGTTCACCACGATGATCAGGGTGTCCTTGGTGCCGTCAGGAAGCGTCTTGTGCTTGGAGTAGACGATCGTGGCGTCATCGGTGCTGTGGTGCAGCGTGAGGTTCTGCAGGTCCCCCAGCGCCGGGTGGGTGTGGCGGATTTCGTTGAGCCTGGTCAGGTACGGCGCGAGCGTCCGGCCGGATTCAGCCGCAGCATCCCAGTCACGGGCCTTGTATTCGAACTTTTCGTTGTCGATGTACTCCTCGGCGCCGGGGCGGGCCACGTGCTCGTAGAGCTCGTAGCCGGCGTAGACGCCCCACAGCGGGCTGGCCGTTGCTGCGAGCGCGGCGCGGATCTTGAACGCGGCAGGGCCGCCGAACTGCAGGTACTCGGTCAGGATGTCCGGGGTGTTCACGAAGAAATTCGGGCGGAAATACGCCGGGGACTTCTGGCTGACCTCAGTGAAGTATTCTTCAAGCTCCGTCTTGGTGTTCCGCCAGGTGAAGTACGTGTAGGACTGCTGGAAACCGGCACGTCCCAGCGCATGCATCATGGCTGGCCGGGTGAAGGCCTCCGCGAGGAAGACAACCTCCGGGTGCTTTTTGTTGACCTTCGCGATCAGCCATTCCCAGAACCACACCGGCTTGGTGTGGGGGTTGTCCACCCGGAAAATCTTGACGCCGTGGCTCACCCAGAGCAGCACGATCCGAAGAATCTCCTTGGACAGGCCCTCGGGATCGTTGTCGAAGTTCAACGGGAAGATGTCCTGGTATTTCTTCGGCGGGTTCTCGGCGTAGGCGATGCTGCCGTCAACGCGGGTGGTGAACCATTCCGGATGCGACTCCACCCACGGGTGGTCCGGGGCCGCCTGCAAAGCAAGGTCCAGAGCAACTTCGAGGCCGAGTTCCCGGGCGCGGGCAACGAATGCGTCGAAGTCCTCGAATGTGCCGAGGTCCGGGTGGATGGCGTCGTGCCCGCCTTCTTTGGCGCCGATGGCCCACGGCGAACCGGGATCGTGCGGTCCGGCGATCAGCGTGTTGTTGGGTCCCTTGCGGTGCTGGATGCCGATCGGGTGGATGGGAGGCATGTAGATGACGTCGAAGCCCATTCCCGCGACGGCGTCGAGCCGTTTCGCAGCAGTCTGGAACGTGCCTGACTGCCATTCGCCGGTTGTGTGGTCGCGGATGGCCCCCTCCGAACGGGGGAAGAACTCGTACCATGCACCGCGGCCGGCGAGGTCGCGTTCCACGAGAAGAGGAAAGCGTTCCGAGACAGTGACGAGTTCGCGGATAGGCTGGCGTGCGACGACGTCAGCGACATCGGATCCGAATCCGGCAGCGAGCCGCTCCTCCGGGGACAGCGACGTATTGGACAGGACCACGACGGCGGTTCGCAGGGTCCGCCTGTCGGCGGACGGACGGGCGGGGTCTTCGGCTGCCTGGGACAGCAGTGCGGCACCTTCGGCCAGCATCAGTTCCACGTCGATGCCCGCCTCGACCTTGACTTCGGCGTTGTGGTGCCAAGTCCCGTACCGGTCATGCCAGGCCTCGATGGCGAACGACCAGTTGCCTGTACCGGTCGGCGTGAGGATGCCTTCCCACCGGTCCGTGCCCTTGCCCCGGTCGCCGCGGGGCGGCGCCAGCCGGACGCGCTGGCGTTCTTTGCCCTTGGGGTCAAAGAGCACCGCGCTGACTCCGAGCTGGTCGTGCCCTTCGCGGAATGCCGTCGCGCCGACTACAAGCCCCTCACCGGGCAGTGCCTTCGCGGGAAACCTACCTCCGTCCACCACGGGCTGAACGGCGGTGATCGGGAACCTGCCAAACTGCAGGCCTTCCGTGATCAGGGCCTTAGGCTTTTTGCTGGATCCGGCACTGGTTCGCGTATTAGTCGTCACAAGCTCGACGTTATCGAGAAATTCCCCATTTTGCTAAGGGAACTTCCGTTTTTCCCCGAGCAATCCGTCATTTACCTAAAAGAAACCTAAACCTGTTCCGGCGGCCCTTCTTGTCCGTTAGTGTGACGCAGGTGAAGGCTATCCGCAGATTTACCGTCCGAACCGTTCTTCCGGAATCTATCCGGCCGCTGGCCCGGTTGGCCACCAACCTGCGGTGGTCATGGCACCGGCCCACCCGGGAACTTTTCGAAGGCCTGAACCCCGCTATTTGGGATGAGAGCGCACACGACCCCGTCACTTTCCTAGGCCTCGTGAGCCGCGAGGAACTGCAGCGGCTGGCCGCGGACCAGGACGTTGTCCGCCGCGTGCACGCCGCCGCCGAAGACCTGGACCGCTACCTGGACCAGCCCCGCTGGTACCAGAGCCTGGGCGACGACGCTCCGTCCTGCATCGCGTATTTCTCACCGGAATTCGGAATCACCGAAGTTTTGCCGCAGTATTCCGGCGGCCTGGGAATTCTGGCCGGCGACCACCTTAAGGCGGCATCGGACCTCGGTGTGCCGCTCATCGGCGTCGGCCTGCTCTACCAGGCCGGCTATTTCAAGCAGTCCCTGTCCAGGGATGCCTGGCAGCAGGAAACGTACCCTGTCCTTGATCCGGACGGTCTCCCGTTGACCCTCCTGCGCGAGGAGACCCCCGACGGCAACGGCAAGCCCATCCAGATTTCGCTGCCGCTCCCCCACGGGCGCCGGCTGTTGGCACACATCTGGCGTGCCGACGTCGGGCGTGTTCCCTTGCTGCTGCTCGATTCAAATGTGCCGGGCAATGACGACGCCGCCCGCGGTATTACCGACCGCTTGTACGGCGGCGGAGGCGACCACCGCCTGCAGCAGGAGCTGCTGCTGGGAATGGGCGGCGTGAAGGCGCTGCGCGTTTACCAGCGCCTCACGGGGTGCGCAGCGCCGGAGGTGTTCCACACCAACGAGGGCCACGCCGGCTTCCTCGGTGTCGAGCGCATCCAGGAGCTCATGTCGTCTGACAACCCGCTGAGCTGGGAAGAAGCCCTGGCCGCGGGGCGCGCCTCCACCGTCTTCACCACACACACCCCGGTACCTGCGGGCATCGACCGCTTCGAGGTTTCGCAGATCCAGCACTTCTTCGAGGGCGGCCTCGCTCCCGATGTTCCGGTGTCCCGGATCCTGGACCTGGGCCGCGAAAACTTTGCGGACGGCAATCCGTCGGTGTTCAACATGGCTGTGATGGGGTTGCGCCTCGCACAGCGCGCCAACGGTGTGGCCAAGCTCCACGGCGTCGTGTCCCGCGGGATGTTCTCTGCCCTCTGGCCTGGATTCGACCACTCTGAGGTTCCCATCACTTCCGTGACCAACGGAGTCCATGTCCCCACCTGGGTGGACAGCCGCGTCTCCAAGCTGGCACGCGAACAGTTCGGCGCCGAGGCGGAAGCCATGGGGCGCTGGGACCTTGCCTACAACGTCAGCGACGAGGACGTCTGGGCCCTTCGCCGGGAAATGCGCGTCTCGCTCGTGGAGGACGTCCGCAAGCGGTTGCGGGCGGCTTGGAAGAAGCGCGGGGCGGCAGACGCGGAGCTCGGCTGGACCGATTCCGTGCTGGACCCGGACATCCTCACGATCGGGTTTGCCCGACGGGTGCCCACCTACAAGCGGCTCACCCTGATGCTCCGGGAACCTGCCCGGCTCAAGGCCCTGCTGCTGCACGAGACGCACCCCATCCAGCTGGTGATCGCGGGCAAGTCCCACCCCGCGGACGACGCAGGCAAGAAGATGATCCAGGACCTGGTCCGGTTTACCGACGATCCCGAGGTGCGCCACCGGATCGCCTTCCTGCCCAACTACGACATCGCGATGGCACGCACGCTCTTCCCCGGCTGCGACGTGTGGCTGAACAACCCGCTGCGTCCGCTCGAAGCCTGCGGTACGTCCGGGATGAAGGCGGCCATCAACGGTTCGCTGAATCTTTCCGTGCTGGACGGCTGGTGGGATGAAATGTACGACGGCGAAAACGGCTGGGCCATCCCCACGGCCAACAACAACGCCTCGCCCGAAGAACGGGACGACATCGAAGCAGCGGCGCTGTACGAGCTCCTGGAGACGCAGGTGGCGCCGCGCTTCTACGGACTCACCGTGTCCGACGCAGCCGGAGCCGCAGGACCGTCCGAGCCCGGACCGCAGAAAGTGCCCACCCATTGGGTATCAATGATCAAGCACACCATCGCGCACCTCGGTCCGGCCGTCTCCGCGGAGCGGATGCTGCAGGACTACGTGAACATCCTCTACCGCCCCGCTGCAATCGCCGGCCGGCATGCCGTCGCGGACAACTTCGCCCAGTCGAAGTCCCTGGCGGCCTGGACCTCACAGATCCGTGCTGCGTGGCCGCAGATCCAGGTGGAGCACGTCGACTCGGTAGGCGTGTCCGAGGACCCGCAGATCGGCGACACGCTCCAGGTGAACGCCTACATCGCGCTGCACGACCTCGATCCGGACGACGTCGCCGTGGAGGTGGCGTTCGGCCGCGCCGAGGAAAGCGACGAACTGGCCGACGTCACGGTGGCGGACCTCGTCCCGAAGGAGGACCTCGGCAAGGGACGCTATCTCTTCAGCGGCTCGCTGCTGATCGATCGTTCCGGGTCCTTCGGCTACACGGTGCGTGTGCTGCCCAAACATTCGGCCCTCGCCTCGCGGGCGGAACTCGGGCTTATCGTCAACGCCTGACCCGCCGTCGAACGAGACGCTCCCTCAGCGAGGGAGCGTCTCGTCTTTAACGGCGAAAGGTGAGGGAGCGTTTGGCTCCAGGCGGCAGGAAGCGAGCGAGCGTCCGGCTAGAGGCAGACGGTGATGACGGACAAGCTCTTGCCCGCATAGCTCTCCGCGTCCTGCAGGATCTCGCAGATGATGCCGAAGGACCGGTCCGAACGGAAGGCAGCCGGGACCTGCCAGATGAATGTCAGGGGGTCGTGGCCGTCGTCCGTGACCGAGTCCGCGAAGTCGTGCAGCGAGTCGTTCAGGGCATCGAGGTTCACGCCGTAGTTTTCGGGGAAATCCAGGACTTCACCGAACGTCTGCAGCACTGCCTTCTTCGTATCGGCGGCAGGGATCACCAGAACCCGGCGGCCGGCGTCCGACGCGTGTTCACGGAGCTCTTCGATGGTCCAGGTGTCAGCGGAGTAGATCTTCATGCGTTCCCCATGTGCCGGACCCTATGTGCGGTAGATGCTGATGGTGTTGGACTGAACCACGTCACGTTCACCGGCGGCGACCCTGACTCCTTGGCGGCGGTCGTGGAGTTCCGACGTCGTCAACCGGAGTTCAAAGAGCCGCTTGCCCGTGCCTTCGTCGTTGCTGACATCCGGCAGGGTGATCTTGATGTCGTGGGCACTGCCGTTCACCACCACGAGGCCGTCCACTTGGCCGTCGTCCGAGCCCAGCAGCAACTGGACCACCCGGTGCTGTGGATCGTTCCAGCGGTCCATGGACATGGGCTTGCCGTGTTCGTCGAACCAGTGCAGGTAGGACTGCTTGTCCCGCGACGGGTAGTGGTGCGGCTGCCCGGCCAGGAACTCCTTCCGGAGCCGGATGACGCGCTTGGTGCTTCGAAGCATGGCGTGGGATTCGGGTGTGCTGGTCCAGTCGAGCCAGGTGATGTGGTTGTCCTGGCAATAGGCGTTGTTGTTGCCCTGCTGGGTGCGGCCGATTTCGTCGCCGGCGGTGATCATGGGGATGCCCATGGACACCATCAGGGTGGCCATCAGGTTGCGGCTGGTCTGCGCGCGGAGCGCCAGGATCTCGTCGTCTTCAGTCGGTCCCTCGAAACCGTGGTTGTAGCTGCGGTTGTCCCCGTGGCCGTCGCGGTTCTGCTCGCCGTTGGCCTCATTGTGCTTGCGGTCGTAGGACACAAGGTCAGCCAGCGTGAAGCCGTCGTGCGCGGTGACGAGGTTGACGGAGGCCATCCGGGAACGTCCGGATTCGGCGAAGAGACTTGCCGAGCCGGAGATGGAGTCGGCCAGCCGGGCGACGGAGCCGCCCTGGCCGCCGGCGTCGATCGCGGCCCGGTCGGCGAGCCAGAATGAGCGCAGGGCATCACGGTAGTGGTCGTTCCAGTCCACCCAGCCGGGCGGAAAGCGTCCGGTCTGCCAGCCGCCGTAGCCCACGTCCCACGGCTCGGCGATCAGCTTGACGGAGGACAGCACCGGATCCGCGGCAATGGCCACGAGGAAGGGATGGTGCGGGTCGAAGTCGTTCGCGGCGTTGCGGCACAGTGTCACCGCCAGATCGAAACGGAAGCCGTCGATGTGGAACTCGTCCACCCAGTACCTCAGCGAATCAAGGACCAGTTGGACCACCCGGGGGTGGCCGAAGTTCAAGCTGTTGCCGCACCCGGTGGTATCCACGTACCTGCCGTGGCCGTCGTTGCGGTAATACTGCATCTCCCCCAGCCCGCGGAAGCTGAGCGTCTGCCCGTCCCGGCCGCCCTCGGCCGTGTGGTTGTACACGACGTCCAGGATCACTTCCAGGCCCGCTGCATGCAGGAGCTTGACCATGCCCTTGAATTCGTCCTGCACGGCCTGCGGTCCTGCCGCCTGGGCGGCTTGGGTAGCGTAGGCCGGATGGGGCGCAAAGAACGCCGCCGTGTTGTAGCCCCAGTAATTGGTCATGCCCAGGTTCTGGAGGTGCGGCTCGTCCAGGTGGAAATGGACAGGCAACAGCTGGACGGATGTGATGCCCAGACCGGTGAGATGCTCAATCATTGCCGGGTGCGCCATGCCGGCATAGGTGCCCCGGAGGTCTTCGGGGATGTCCGGATGAAGCATGCTTTGGCCGCGCACGTGGGCTTCGTAAATGATGGTATTGCGCCACGAGACGTGCGGATTGCGGTCGCCGCCCCAGTCGAATCCGCTGGACATGCGGACATTCGTGAGGAACCCGTCGCGCTGATCCACGGCCCGGCCGTAGGGGTCGAGCAGCAGCGGCTGCTCGCCGTCGTCGTCGAACGCCACGGTTGGCACTGGCACCGGCAGCGCATCATCCTCCGGCGAGGAGCGGAAGCCGTAGCGCGATCCCACCGGGAAACCCTCCACGATGCCGTGGTGGACGTCGTTGGTGATGTTCGGCAGGGTCTTCAGCTGCCATGTTCCGCCGGGCGCGCAATAGGCGATTTCCAGGGTGTCCACGCCGGGCGCGTAGACCGCGACGTTGGCGCAGGCACTCTGAGGATCGTCCGTTGCCGGTGATCCCGTGCGCGGAACGCTGATACCCAGTGGAAACGGCCGGGAGGCGTCCACGGTGGAGGCTGTGTCTAGGAGTGGCATGACCATTGCTTAAATATTAGCTGTGCCACACAAATGTCCGATATTCGGGGCTCTGTGTCGGGAAATGGGCTGGTCTTGTTCAGCACTGCATACTGCGTTGCATACTGAAGTGAGACGCCGAGTTGGAGGTAATTGTGCGAGTTGCACTTGCTCAGATAGTTACGGGCCGCGACATTTCCGGGAATCTGGACATCGTGGAAAAGTATGCCCGCAAAGCGAAAGAAGGCGGCGCCGAATTGGTCGTCTTCCCGGAAGCCACCATGCGCGCATTCGGGAATTCGCTCCTCGATATCGCCGAACCGCTGGATGGCCCGTGGGCTGCCAGGGTGCGCCGTATTGCCCGGGAATTAGGCATCGTGATCGTGGCAGGGATGTTTACCCCCGGGCAGGCCGGCGGCTCAGGCGCTGGCAGGAAAGTGCGAAACACCCTTCTTGTCACCGGTCCCGGCGTCGAGGCCAGCTACGACAAGATCCACCTGTTCGACGCTTTCGGCTTCGCCGAATCGGACACAGTGGATGCCGGTACGGAGGCGACCACCTTCGAGCTCGGCGGCATCAGATTCGGCTTGGCCACGTGCTACGACATCCGCTTCCCGGCGCTGTTCACCGCCAACGCAGATTTAGGCGCCGACGCCAACATCGTGTGCGCATCCTGGGGCTCCGGGCCGGGAAAGGTCGATCAGTGGCGCCTGCTGGCGCGTGCCCGCGCCGTGGACACCACCACCTATGTGCTGGCATGCGGACAGGCCGATCCCGCCACCGAAGGCATCGAGGCCAAGGGTTCCGCGCCCACCGGTGTGGGGCACTCCGCCGTCGTCTCTCCCCTCGGTGAGGTGCTGGACGAGCTCGACGCCGGGTCCGGACTGCTGTTCGCAGACCTGGATCCCGCCGTCGTCAAGGAAGCCAGGGCAAAGCTCCCGGTCCTGGCAAACCGCCACACGTTCTAGCACCCCGACGCTCTCACTATTCGCAGCTTAGACAGCGATGCTCTCTTCCGGGGAGCAGTTCACGGGGGAGAGAGCATCGCTGTTTAAGCTGCAGAAACTCAGAGAGCGTTTCCGGGTTACTTCGCGGCGCGCTGCCGGGAAATCTCGTACAGGGAGATGCCGACGGCCATGGAGGCGTTGAGCGATTCCATGGCGGAGTCGATGGGGATCGAGACGATCTGGTCGCAGTTTTCGCGGACCAGGCGGCTCAGGCCCTTGCCCTCGGAACCGACCACGATGCACACGGGTTCCTTGGCCAGGCTGAGGTCCGGCAGCGAAACATCGCCGTCGCCGTCGAGGCCCAGTACGTAGATGCCCATGTTCTTGAAGGCCTTGAGGGTGTTGTTCAGGTTGGCGGCACGTGCCACCGGAACCCGAACTGCCGCACCGGCGCTGGTCTTCCATGCCGAAGCCGTCACGCCGACGGAGCGCCGTTCCGGGACGATGACGCCGTGGCCGCTGAAGGCCGAGACCGAACGGATGATCGCGCCAAGGTTGCGCGGGTCCGTTATGCCGTCAAGGGCGACGAAGAGGGGCGCGTTGGCAACATGGCCTTTCTTCCAGCTCTCCACGGTTTCCTCGGCGAGCTCGTACGCGTCCTGGTATTCATAGGGCGGAATCTGCAGCACAAGCCCCTGGTGGATGGCGTCATCCGTCATGCGGTCCAGTTCCGGCTTGCCGGTTTCCAGCAGCGGAATGCCGCGCTCGGCCGCGAGCTTGAGGGACTCCTTGACGCGGTCATCCATTTCAATGCGGATGGCAACATGGAGCGCTTTGGCGGGGATGCCGGCGCGCAACGCTTCAACAACGGAGTTGCGGCCGGTGACGACTTCCTCCGTGGCACGACCCTTCGGGCCGGAGCGGGCACCGGCACCGCGGGCGGCTCCGGGACGCTTGGCGGCTGACCGTTCGGCGAGCTGCTTGTTCTTGTGGGCCTTGTGGTAGGGGCGGTCCTCCGCCTTGGGAGTGGGGCCCTTGCCCTCGAGGGCCTTGCGGCCATGGCCACCCGTTCCGATGGTGGGGCCCTTCTTTGCTTTGACCGACCGGCGACCGTTGTTGGCCATGAGTTTCACCCTTGCTTTGTTGAGTAAGTCTGACCTCCAGTCTACTTACTCAGGGTAAATCGCCGGCCCATGGTCCCCCCTCGCGTTGGGACTGCCCCAGCTCAGCCGCGCTTGAGGCTCCAGTTGGCACCGTCCGGACCATCCTCGACGACGACGCCTGCTGCCGCCAGGGTGTCCCTGATGGCATCCGAAGCGGCCCAGTCCTTCGTGGCCCGAGCCTGTGCCCGCGCACCCAGCTGGGCTTCGACCAGGACGCCCAGGGCTGTGTCCGCCTGCTCATCCCGGGCGGGTGCCGCGACGTCGTTCAGGCCCAGGACGCGCAGCATATCGGTGACGGAGTGCAGCGCTGTCCGGGCCGCGGAGTTGTCGCCGGCGGTGAGGGCTGTGTTGCCGGCCCGCACAGCATCGTGCAAGGCAGCCAGCGCCTGCGGAACGTTGAGGTCGTCATCCATGGCCGCGGCGAAGGCGTCCGGCACGGTGCCTTGGCTGCCGAACAGCAGTTCGGCCGCGCCGGATGCAACACTGCCGGACAAGGTCCGCACCGCGCGGGCGATGAACCCGTCAATCCGTTCCACCGCGGCGGCCGCTTCCTGCAAAGATGTGGGCTGGTAGTCCAGCACTGAGCGGTACTGCGCCTGGCCGAGGTAGTACCGCACCACGCGCGGTGAAGCGAGCTCCAGCATTTCCGCGGGACTGATGGTGTTGCCAATGGACTTGGACATCTTTTCGCCCTGGTACGTCACCATGCCGTTGTGCATCCAGAAGTTGGCGAAGGCGTGGCCGGCCGCCTGGGACTGGGCCATCTCGTTTTCGTGGTGCGGGAACCGGAGGTCAAGGCCGCCGCCATGGATATCGAACTCCGTGCCGAGGTACTTGGTGACCATGGCCGAGCACTCCAGGTGCCAGCCCGGCCGGCCGGTCCCCCAGGGCGAAACCCAGCTGGCCGTCGTCGGCTCCCCGTCCTTGTGGCCCTTCCACAACGCAAAGTCCCTCGGGTCCTTCTTTCCCCGGGGGTCGGCGTCGGGAGCTCCCTGCATGTCGTCAATCTTCTGGCGGGTGAGCGAGCCGTAGCGGTTCCAGGAACGGACGTCGAAGTACACATCACCGGAGTCGTCAAGGGCGGGGTAGGCGTGGCCGCGGTCGATCAGGCGCTGGATCAGCGCGTGCATCTCGGGTATATGCCCGGTGGCGCGCGGCTCGTAGGTGGGGCGGGAGACGCCCAGGGTGTCGTAGGCCTTGAGGAAAGCCTGTTCGTAGCGGTAGGCCAGCGCCCACCACTCCTCTTCGCGGATGTCGTCCGGGCCTTCCTCGAAGTCCGGTTCAAAGGAGAGGGCGGACTTGGCGAGGATCTTGTCGTCGATGTCTGTGACGTTGCGGACCACGGTCACGCGGAATCCGCGGTACTCCAGCCAGCGGGTGAGCTGGTCGAAGGCAATGGCCGACCTGATGTGCCCCACGTGCGGCAGGCCCTGCACCGTCGCGCCGCAGTAGTACAGGCTCACCTTGCCCGGTATCAGAGGGACGAAGTCGCGGACTTCGGCGGATGCAGTGTCGTAAAAGCGCAGGGTCACCGCTCCAGATTAGCCGATGGCCTTTGCGGCGGAGCCCACCGGCTCCGGCCGTGCCGGCCAGCACTATTTGCAGACTTCGCCGATCTTGTTGTTCTGTTCGCTCAGCTGCTTGGTCTGTTCGGAGCTTTTGGTGCCCAGCGACGTTTCGGCGACCTTCTTCATGATGTCCGCCATCTTCTGGATGGGACCGGCAACCTCGGGCGCTACCTTGTCCGCCACTTCCTGGTAATGCTTGGCGATCTGGTCCGCCTGCTGCTGCTGGTTCCCGGTGGGAACGAACGTGTCCCCGTTGAGGAACTTGCAGCTTTCCTCAACGCTCATCTTCGGAGTGCCGCAGCCGCTCAGCAGCATCCCTGCAACGAGTACGACGGCGGCAAGCGGCTTCTTCACGAGGGATCTCCTGGAGTGTTCGGCAGAGGAATGGCTTCCTTAAGCCTAGGCGAATCGCCGTCCCTTCAGCCCGCCCGGTATACCAGCGCGGTGGCGAGGGCGGAAATGCCTTCCCCGCGGCCGGTGAAGCCGAGGCCGTCGCTGGTGGTGGCGCTGACGCTGACGGGCGCACCCGCCGCCGCACTCAGGACCGCCTGGGACTCCTCACGGCGCGGACCGAATTTGGGCCTGTTGCCGACAAACTGCACCGCGATGTTGCCGATCTCGAAGCCTTCCGTCCGGACGATGCGGGCGGCCTCGGCGAGGAGGGCCACACCGGAGGCACCGGCGAATTCGGGGCGGTCCGTGCCGAAATGCGTGCCGAGGTCACCAATGCCGGCGGCCGAAAACAGTGCGTCTGCCGCTGCGTGGGCCACTGGATCACCGTCGGAGTGTCCGGCCAGGCCCTGCTGGCCTTCCCACAGAAGTCCACCGAGCCACAGGGCACGCGGGTTGTCCGGCGAGGCAAAAGCATGGACGTCGATGCCGATCCCGGTCCTCGGAATAATGGGAGGTGCCACGTTCAGCCTTCCACCCATCGTGCGCCCAGCGGACCTTCCAGCAGCCCCTCGGCGATGATGAGGTCCAACGGAGTGGTGATCTTCAGCGACTGACTGGCGCCGCGGACAGCATGGACCGGGACGCCCAGGCGTTCCACGAGCATCGCGTCATCCGTTATTGCGGCGGCCTGGGCTTCGTCGAACGCGGCTGCCTCCCGGTGCGCCTTCAGCAGCGTGTGAAGGTCGAATCCCTGCGGGGTCTGCACTGCGCGCAGTCTCTCCCGCGGCGCCGTACCCACCACCACTTCCGGCGCAATTCGGGCGTCCACGTCACTCGTTGCTTCCACGGTCTTGACGGTGTCCACTACTGGCATCACGGGAATGACCGCCAACGCGCCGGCCGCCAGGGAGTCGACTACGCGGTGGAAGACGGACTCCGGCGTCAGGGCGCGTGCGGCATCGTGGACCAGCACCGCCTGGGTGCCCTCTTCCAGTGCCGCCAAGCCGGACCGGACCGATTCGGTACGCGTCGCCCCGCCGTCAACAATCGTCAGCAGCGGGCCGCCGTCGGCAAGTTCGCCCTTGAAGTCGTCGCACATCTTCCGGAGAGCACCATCGCCCGGCGGCAATGCGACGCAGACCTGCTGGGCGACGCCGGAGGTAACTATCCCCCGCAGGGCATGCATCAGGATGGGTTCCCCGCCGAGGGGGACCCCGGCCTTGGGCATACCGTAACCCAGCCGTTGTCCCGACCCGGCCGCAACCAGCACAACGGCTACGACGGGGCGGGGCGCGTGGTCCCCGGACTCCGGCCCGGATCCGGGGGAAAATTCTCGTGCACTCATGGGCACAACACTACGTGGCCGAGACCACCAGGAGCGGGGCAAAATTCCGGGATTCGCCCAAAAAAGGGCAAAAAGAAACCCCGGCGGCTGATGAGCCACCGGGGTTCAATTCTTAGGAAGCCAAGACTTCGTCGAGAACGCTTGCGGCCTTCTCTTCATCCGTCTTTTCAGCCAGCGCCAGTTCTGAAATCAGAATCTGGCGGGCCTTGGCCAGCATACGCTTCTCACCTGCGGAAAGGCCGCGGTCGTGATCACGACGCCACAGGTCGCGAACGACCTCTGCCACCTTGATGACGTCCCCGGAAGCAAGCTTCTCCAGATTTGCCTTGTAACGACGCGACCAGTTGGTAGGCTCTTCAGTGAACTCGGCCCGCAGCACGTCAAAAACGTGCTCCAAACCTTCTTTGCCCACTACGTCGCGAACCCCAACAAGGTCAACGTTCTCTGCTGGAACTTCAATGGTCAGATCACCCTGGGCCACCTTGAGCTTGAGATACATTTTCTCTTCGCCCTTGATGGTGCGCATCTTGATTTCTTCAATTTTTGCTGCACCGTGGTGAGGGTAAACTACTGTCTCGCCGACCTCAAAAACCATGTGGACTTTCCCCTTTCCCGCAGACCAGTTTATCACGATTCGGGCATACAACTGGCACGGATCGGGGCCTCGAACCGCGTAAATACAAGGAAAATGGGGCCAATCAACCCCCTCCGACCCCTTGACGGATGCGGATATTAGTGCATGGCAAAGGCCAAGCCAAGGTCGAACGGACGCAGCCGCAGGCTAGGTTGCGGCGGCGTCGAGGGTATGCGGCGCGGTTGGGAGGGGACAGGTTTCCGGACGCTTATGTGTCCCGCCCGAATCCTTGTTTGAGACCGTTTGAGGATAGGCTATGGCTGAATAATGTTTCAAGACTCTCAAGGAGTGCGTGACGTGCGTTTCACTGCGATGAACCGGGGCCAGCGCGGCAAGCTGGCAATGGCAACGGCAGCACTTGCCATCGGCCTGCTGACCGTAACCGGCTGCGGCTACATCAACCCGCAGCAAACTTCTGAGCAGTACTCGGCGTCGGACGGCACCAGGGAAGACCTGGGGCCCCTCCAGATCCGCAACTTCATGATCGTTTCCGCCGGCGAGGACAAGCCGGGCCGAGTGGTCGGGGCCGTCTACAACTCCTCCTCAAGCGACGTCAAGCTGACCATCAACGGTGCGGAAGGCTCGCAGACACAGGTGCCTGTGAAGAAGAACTCCTACACCCTCCTCAACGAATCAACGGATCCGGCAATCCTCAGCACCACGGGCGCCATCCCCGGCTCCCTGTCCGAGGTCACCATTTCCGAGGACGGAACCAACCAGACTGCCAAGGTCAAGGTGCCCGTCCTGAACGCCACACTGCCCGAGTACAAGCA
Organism: Arthrobacter sp. NPDC058288; assembly: GCF_042880995.1. Classification (NCBI taxonomy): domain Bacteria; kingdom Bacillati; phylum Actinomycetota; class Actinomycetes; order Micrococcales; family Micrococcaceae; genus Arthrobacter; species Arthrobacter sp. NPDC058288. Next base: position 3,065 of record NZ_JBHVYH010000015.1, on the reverse strand, counting down.
GTACCTGCCGGAAGGCAGCGAACCCACCTCCTCAGGGACCGCTACGCCGACTCCCACGAGCAGCGAAAGCCACTAGTCCGCACCAACAGAAAGGAGGGCTCCCGCGCGGCGGGAGCCCTCCTTTTTGTTGTCCGGTTTTGCTGTGCCGTATCGCCGCCCGGGGCGACGCCCCTTGACCTCTTCGCCTAGGGCTCGAACTTGTAGCCCAGGCCTCGGACCGTCACAAGGTACCTTGGGGCGGACGGGTCCGGCTCAATCTTGCTACGCAGCCTTTTGACGTGGACGTCCAGGGTCTTGGTGTCGCCGACATAGTCCGACCCCCAGACCCTGTCGATCAGCTGGCCGCGGGTCAGCACCCGGCCTGAATTGCGCAGCAGCATCTCCAGCAGTTCGAATTCCTTCAGCGGCAGCGACACCTGCTCGCCGTCCACGCTCACCACATGGCGTTCGACGTCCATCCTTACCGGGCCCGCCTGGACCGTGTTGGTGATGAGCTCCTCCGGTTCGCCCTGCCGCCGAAGGACCGCCCTGACGCGGGCAACGAGTTCCCGTGACGAATACGGCTTGGTGACGTAGTCGTCAGCCCCGAGTTCCAGCCCCACGACCTTGTCGATTTCAGAGTCCTTGGCGGTCAGCATGATGACAGGCACGGTGGAGCGCTGGCGCAGCTGCCGGCACACTTCCGTCCCGGACTGACCGGGCAGCTGGAGGTCCAGGAGGACCAGGTCGGCGCCGTTCCGGTCGAATTCGGTGATGGCGTCCAGGCCGTTATCAACGACCTCCACCTCGAATCCTTCCTTGCCCAGAAGGTAGGACAGCGGGTCGCTGAACGACTCCTCGTCCTCAACTATGAGAATCCTGCTCAAGCGCTGGCTCCTTGCTCATGGACGCCGGAGGCGTCGTAACTGTGTAGTGAGGTGCTGCGAGGGGCCGCTGCCGGCGCCGCGGAGGCGTCGCCGTCGTCCTGCCCCTCCATTTCAGGAAGCCTGATGGTGAAAGTGGACCCCTGGCCGGGCTGGGACCACAGCGTCACCTCGCCGCCGTGGTTGGAGATAACGTGCTTGACGATGCTCAGGCCCAGGCCGGTGCCGCCGGTCTGCCGCGACCTCGCGGCATCCACACGGTAGAAGCGTTCAAAGACCCGCTCCTGGTCCTCCGGGCTAAGGCCGTCCCCTTGGTCGGTGACAGAGATGGAGATCAGGCCTTCCTTGGCGCGCACGCCGATCCCCACGCGGGTGTTCTCCGGCGAATAGCGGATGGCATTGTCGATCAGGTTTCGAAGCGCCGTCACGAGCAGGTCCTGGTCCCCATAAACCATGGCGTCCACATGGCCGCCGACCACGATGGAGATGTTCTTGCTCTCAGCCGGCAGCTGCGAACGGTCCACTGCCTCGGTGATGACGGAGTTGATGTCCACGGGGTGCCCCTGCTGGGCCACGCTGGCGCCCTGCAGCCGGGAGAGCTCAATGATGTCCTGCACCAGCGCCGCCAGCCGTGTCGATTCCTTCTGCATCCGCTTGGCGAAGCGGCGGACGGCCTCTTCGTCGTCCGCCGAAGATTCAAGCGCTTCCGCCAGCAGGGATATGGCACCCACCGGGGTCTTGAGTTCGTGCGAGACGTTTGCCACGAAATCGTTGCGGATCTCTTCGGTCCGGGTAATCTCGGTCCTGTCGTCCGCCAGCAGCAGGATGTATTCCTCACCGAGCATGGCTGCCCGGACCTGGACGATGATGGTCCCCTGGCCCAGCGGACCCCGGGGCAGTTCGAACTGCTTCTCAAGGATCACACCGTCGCGCCGCACCCGGGCTGTCATATCGAGGAGCTGCTTGTGGACCACCGTATGGCCGCGGACAAGGCCAAAAGCGTATGCCCCCGGGCTTGCCCTCACCACACCGTCGATCGCGTCGACCACTACGAAGGCACGGCCGACGACGGCGAGCACCTCCGCGGCACCGGGTGGTAGCACCGGTTCGTCGAATTCAACATCCACCAGCTTGCGCTGCTGTTCGCTGACCCGGAAGGCAAGCACGCCAAAGATGCCGAAGGACAGGCCGATGAGGCCGGCGATGACACCGATGAGCATAGGATCCACGGCTCCAGCTTATGCTCTGCCCCGGGCGCCGGAAGCGAATCTGATGGGTTTCACCGCCGGGTTCAGCTAACGTTCACCTATAGGTGCGTAACAGTTCACCGGACGCTGACAGAGTTACTAGTTGGACTGCAGAGCGGTGATACGAAATCCGGCTGCCACTGCGGTGGTGCACGGTTTTCCAAGGAAAGGACGCGTAGTGCGTAAGGTTTTTCAGGAGGAGCTCACACAGGTGGGCGAGCAGCTCGTCGAGATTTCAAAGCTGGTAAGCGAGGCAATCGCCAAGGCAACCACTGCCTTCGAGGGTGCGGACGTCGACCTTGCCCAGGATGTCATCGCCGCCGACGCCAGGATCGACTTCCTGCAGAACAGCCTGGACGAGCGGGCCATCGACATCCTGGCCCTCCAGGGACCCGTGGCCAGCGACCTTCGGATGATCGTGGGTTCCCTGCGGATGAGTGCCTCGCTGGAGCGCATGGGGGACCTCGCCCGGCACATCGCCCAGCTGGCGCGGCTCCGCTACCCCGCAAACGTGATTCCACCGCAGCTCGCCGACACCTTCAAGAGCTTCGCCGAGCAGGACCAGCTGATCGCGGACAAACTCACCGAGCTCCTGGAAACTCGCGACCTCGAAGTGGCCCGTGACATCCTCAAGGCGAACGCGACCGTCAATGACCTCCACCTGAGCGTCTTTAAGGCCATCGCCCGCAGCGACTGGAATGAGTCGCCGGCCACCACAGTCGACGTTGCCCTCGCCAGCCGCTACTTCGAACGCTTCGCGGACCACGGCGTGTCCGTCGCCCAGAAAGTCACGTACCTGGTCACCGGCGCGTGGCACCCGCACAGCACCGAAATCAGCTGACTGGCTCCGAGTTTTTGTCCAGATAACGGCCTTTGGCGGGCGCTTTGGTGCCATTATCTGGACAAAAACTCCGGTACGCGGAAAGAACGACGGCGGGCCGGTCACCTGAGGTGG
>NZ_JBHVYH010000014.1:0-51913 GCF_042880995.1 Arthrobacter sp. NPDC058288 | reverse complement strand
ACCTCCGTCATGGCCCTCGCCGTGGTCATGATGCTCCCGCCGGTCATCGTCTTCGCCACCCTGAACAAATACTTCAGCGTCGGCGGCATCGGCGGCTCCCTCGCCGGCCGCTAACCAGCGCCGCACCCTTCTTTAGAACAACCGCAAAGGAACGACATGTCTTACTCACTCCAGCTCTACACCCTGCGCAATGCCATCCAGGAGGACCTGCCCGGCACCATCCGGAAGGTCGCCGAGATCGGCTTCACGCAGGTTGAGCCCTACAACTTCGTTGCGACGGCACCCGAACTCGGTGCCGCGCTCAAGGAGAACGGCCTCACTGCACCGTCCGGGCACGCGCCGCTGCTGAGCCAGGACCAGGACGAGATCTTTGCCGCCGCGAAGGAACTGGGCATCAGCACCGTCATTGACCCGTTCCTGCCGGCCGAGCACTGGCAGAAGGCCGAGGACATCAAAGCCACCGCAGCTAAGCTCAACGCGGCGGCGAAGAAGGGCGCCGAATACGGCATCCGCGTCGGGTACCACAACCATGCCTGGGAGCTGGAGTCCATCATCGAGGGGCGCACGGCACTTGAGTATTTCGCTGACCTCCTGGACCCGGAACTGGTCCTGGAAGTGGACACCTACTGGGTTGCCGTGGGCGGGCAGGACCCCGTGGACATCCTGGCAAAGCTGGGGGACCGGGTGAAGTTCATCCACATCAAGGACGGCCCGGCCACCACCGACACCAAGGCGCAGCAGCCCGCCGGCCAGGGCAAAATCGCGGTCTGGGATGTCATCAGCGCCGCGAAGTCCCTGGAAGTGGGCGTGGTGGAGTTTGACGACTACTCCGGCGACATCTTCGACGGCATCGCCCAGTCCCTGGCGTACCTGAACACCGGAGCCAACACCGGCGCAAGCGAAGGAGCCCGGGCATGAGCACCTCTTCCGCGAAGAAAGGCCCGGTGGGCGTCGCCGTCATCGGTGCCGGCAACATCAGCAAGCAGTACCTGGACAACCTGACGGTGTTCCCGGACCTGAAGGTCCATGTCATCGCCGACCTGTTCGAGGACGCCGCGGCCGCGCGGGCGAAGGAATACGGAATCGCCGAATCCGGCGGGGTGGACGCAGCCCTGAACCATCCCGACGTCGAAATCATCGTCAACCTCACCATCCCGGCCGCGCACGTGGAGGTGGCAACCGCCGCCGTCAACGCGGGCAAGCACGTCTGGACCGAGAAGCCGTTCTCGCTGGACCGGGAATCCGGACTCGGACTGCTGAAGGCGGCGGACGCCGCGGGGCTGCGGCTGGGCTGCGCCCCGGACACGTTCCTCGGCGCCGGGCTGCAGACCGCACGGCGGATCATCGAACGCGGCGACATCGGCACCCCGCTGACGGCCATGACCACGTTCCAGACCCCGGGACCTGAATCCTGGCACCCGAATCCGGCGTTCCTCTTCCAGTACGGCGCAGGGCCCCTGTTCGATATGGGCCCGTATTACCTCACCGCGCTGGTCCAGACCTTCGGGTCCGTGCGCAAGGTGGCGGCGATCGGTTCCAAGGCAAAGGAAGTCCGGGTCATCGGTTCCGGCCCCAAGCTGGGCGAGGAATTCACCGTCGAGGTCCCCACCCACGTGTCCGCGATGGCCCAGTTCGAAGGCGGCCAGTCCTCGCACAGCGTCTTTTCCTTCGAGTCGCCGCGGCAGCGGATGGGCTTCGTGGAGATCACCGGCACGGAAGCCACCATTTCCCTTCCGGATCCCAACTACTTCGACGGCGACGTGCGGCTCTGGCGCGCGGGCGATGAAGAATGGACCGTCATTCCCGCCACCGGCCCGTCCAACGGCCGCGGCATGGGTGTTCTGGACATGGCCCGTTCCATCCGGGCCGGTGTTCCGCACCGCGCCACGGGCAACCTCGCCTACCACGTGCTGGACACCATGGTCTCGATCTCCGAATCCGTGGAATCCGGCACCTTTGTCAACGTCGAAAGCTCCGCCCCCGCGTCCCCGGCCCTCCCCGAGGACTGGGACCCCACCGCTTCCACCCTCTAGGAACCAGGCAATGAACTCCGCAGAAAGCACGGACGGCACCAACCCGGACAACCCGCCGCTGGGTGTGGCGATGATTGGCTACGCGTTTATGGGCAAGGCCCATTCAAACGCGTGGCGGAACGTGGTCAGCTTCTTTGATGTTCCGGCCTTCGAGCAGAAAGTGCTCGTGGGCCGGGACGCCGGGCAGGTCGCGGCGGCCGCCGCGAAATACGGCTGGGAAGAGTCCGCAACGGACTGGCGCTCAGTCCTGGACCGGGACGACATCCACATCGTGGATATCTGCGCACCGGGCTGGATGCACGCCGAGATTGCCGTCGCGGCGCTCGAGGCCGGCAAGCACGTCCTGGTCGAGAAGCCGCTCGCCAACACCCTGGCCGAGGCCGAAGCGATGGCGGACGCTGCCCGGTCCGCCCGGGAACGCGGCGTGCAGTCGATGATCGGTTTCAACTACCGCCGAGTGCCCGCCCTGGCCCTCGCGAAGGAGCTCATCGCTGAAGGCCGGCTGGGCACGGTCCGACACATCCGGGCCGCGTACCTGCAGGACTGGCTGGTGGACGCCGACTCCCCCATGACGTGGCGGCTGAACAAGGAAACCGCCGGGTCCGGGGCGCTGGGCGACATCGCGTCCCACGCGATCGACCAGGTCATGTTCCTCCTCGGCGGCACGGTCACCGAGGTCTCCGGCCGGCTGCACACCTTCGTCTCCCACCGCCCCGGGGCGGAGGGCCCGGAAGAGGTGACGGTCGACGACGCCGCCTGGGCCACGCTGACCCTGGACTCAGGGACCATCGCCTCCGTGGAGGTTTCCCGGATGGCCACCGGACAGAAGAATTCCCTGAAACTGGAGATCTACGGGGACAAGGGCTCCCTGCTGTTCGACCTGGAAGCCATCAACGAACTCGGCTTCCTGGACGCCACCGTCCCGGTCCGGGAGCAGGGGTTCCGGCGCATCCTGGTCAACGAACCCGAGCACCCGTACATGGCCGCCTGGTGGCCGCAGGGCCACGTGATCGGCTGGGAACACACCTTCACGCACGAAATCCGCGACTTCCTCGCCGCGATCGACGGCGGCACCGCGCCGTCGCCGTCGTTCGAGGACGGACTGGCCGTCCAGCGCGTGCTGGCCGCCATCGAAGAATCCGCCAACGCCAAATCCTCCATCATCCAACTGACCGCGTCCCCCGTCCCCGCCACCGAAGGAGCCTGACATGCCCCGCCCGTACACCCTGTTCACCGGCCAGTGGGCTGACCTCCCCTTCGAGGAAGTCGCCCGCCTGGCCTCCGGCTGGGGCTACGACGGCCTCGAAATCGCCGTCTCCGGGGACCACCTGGACGCCTGGCGCTGGGACGAACCCGGCTACGTCGAGTCCAAACTCGCCGTCCTGGAGAAGTACAACCTGAAGGTCTGGGCCATCTCCAACCACCTCAAGGGCCAGGCCGTGTGCGATGACCCCATCGACTTCCGCCACGAAGCCATCGTCGGATCCAAGGTCTGGGGCGACGGCGACCCCGAAGGCGTCCGCACCCGCGCGGCCGAAGAAATGAAACACACCGCCCGGCTCGCCAAAGCCCTCGGCGTGGACACCGTCGTCGGGTTCACCGGCTCCTCGATCTGGCAGTACGTCGCGATGTTCCCGCCCGTCCCGGAGAAAGTCATCGAGGCCGGCTACCAGGACTTCGCGGACCGCTGGAACCCCATCCTGGATGTCTTCGACGAATGCGGGGTCCGCTTCGCCCACGAAGTCCACCCTTCCGAGATCGCCTACGACTACTGGACCACCGTCCGCACCCTCGAAGCGATCGGCCACCGGCCCGCGTTCGGGCTGAACTGGGACCCGTCCCACTTCATGTGGCAGGGCATCGACCCCGTCTCCTTCATCTGGGACTTCAAGGACCGGATCTACCACGTCGACTGCAAGGACACCAAGCTCCGCCCCACCGGCCGGAACACCGTCATGGGCTCCCACCTGCCCTGGGGCGACCCCCGCCGCGGCTGGGACTTCGTCTCTGCCGGACGCGGCGACGTGCCCTGGGAATCGTCCTTCCGCGCCCTCACCGCGATCGGCTACAACGGCCCCATCTCCGTCGAATGGGAAGACGCCGGCATGGACCGCCTCCACGGCGCCCCCGAAGCCCTCGCCGCGCTCAAGAAGTTCGACTTCCCCGCCTCCCAGACCAGCTTCGACGCCGCCTTCAGCAGCAAGGACTAGGTCATGCCAGGAATTGAAACGCCCGACGGCGGCGATGGTTTTGTCCCGCTGTTCGACGGCACCACCTTGGCCGGCTGGCGATCGGTACCCCGTGTCTACGGCACCGAGTATCCGGGCGGTCCGGCCCTCTTGGAACGCTTTGCCGACCTTGGTTTGACCCCGCCTGTGGAACCCGAGAAGCACCCGGCCCGCTGGTTCGTGGAGGACGGCGTCCTGGTCGGCGAGCAGGACTCCCCCGGCAGCGGCTACGGCGGCTACCTGGTGAGCGAGCATGCGTACGGCGACTTCGAACTCGTGCTGGAAATGCGCCCCGACTGGCCGGCAGACACCGGCGTGATGATCCGGCGCCGGCCGGATACGTGGGAAGGTTTCCAGGTCCTGGTGGACCACCGTCCCTCCGGCGGCATCGGCGGGTTCTTCGGCAACGGGCTGGCGAGCTTCTCCGCCGTGCCCTTCGCCGTCAACGTGGCCACGGACGCCGACGGGCGGCCCACCGGTTTGATAGCGGACAACCCGGCCACGTCGGTGGAGCCCGTCACGGAAGAAAAGCGTGCACGCCTGAAGCACGCCGCCGACGTCGAGGACTTCCTCAGCGTCTGGCGCTGGAACGACTGGAACGAACTCCGCATCCGCTGCGTCGGCGCGCTGCCGGTCATCACCACCTGGGTCAACGGCCTTAAGATCGCCGAACTGGACACCGCTACGCTGGACTCGCCGCACTACAACCCGGCGGATGTCCTGGCAGTTCTCGGCGAGCGCGGGCATATCGCGTTGGAAGTCCACGACAACGACTCCATGTTCGGGGAGGCCCGCTGGGGCAAGGGCGCGCAGTGCCGGTGGCGGAACATCCGGATCAAGGAGCTCTGAACATGCTGCGTACCCTTCAGCCCGGCCAGCGCTGCGAGGTGTGGATAGCGTCCGCCACGGGCGAATCCGAACTTGTCTACAGCACCGACGAGCTCCTCCTCGAAGCGCCGAACTGGACCCTCGACGGCTCGGCCCTCATCCTCAACGGGGACGGGAAGCTGTGGAGCTTTGACGTTGCCGGCCGGACAGTCGACCAGGTCCCTCTGACCGGCATCCCCGACCTCAACAACGACCACGTCCTGGCACCCGACGGCCAGGCGATCTACCTGTCGGCCAACGACGGCCACATCTACCGTGCAGCTTTGAGCGGGGATCCGGCGGCGCGGGTCACTCCCGACGACGGTTCGTTCCATTTCCTCCACGGCGTGAGTCCCGACGGCGGCGAACTCGCTTATGTGGGTATCGAGGCGGGCGACTTTACGCAGCCGGGCCGCCTCAGGACCATACCGTCCGACGGCGGCGCTACCGCCGGGGTTGATGTCGGCCCCGGCCATTGCGACGGACCGGAATACTCGCCAGACGGAAAGTGGCTCTACCTGAACACGGAGTCCTTCAGCTCTCTCCCCGGCCACGCCCAGCTTGCCCGCGTGCAGGTTGACGGAAGCGGTTTCGAGCGCCTCCTTGAGAGCGAAACCGTCGACTGGTTTCCCCATCTCTCCCCCGATGGCGAACTGGCCAGCTACATCCGCTTCCCCGGCGGCACGGAGGGGCACCCCGCGGACCTGCCGGTCGCCGTCGTGCTTGTCTCCACGAGCGACTGGACCGCACCGCTTCACATCTGGCCTCTCTTCGGCGGCCAGGGAACCCTCAACGTTAATAGTTGGTCGCCGGATTCCAGGCGCTTTGCGTTTGTGGCGTACCCGCTGGCCAACCCCGACTCGCCAAAGGACAGCGTTCTTGACTAATCAACCCACCGGCACGTCCGACGGAGCAATCCGCTGGGGCATCCTCGGCACCGGATTCATCGCGGGGCTGCAAGCGCAGGACCTGAACGAGAACAGCTTCACGGTACAGGCCGTCGGGTCACGCTCGCTCGACTCCAGCAAGTCGTTTGCAGAGCGGTACGGCGTGGCGACCGCGCACGGCAGCTATGAGGACTTGGTGGCAGACCCGTCGGTTGACGTGGTCTACATCGCCACGCCGCACCCGTTCCACCATGCCAATGCCTTGCTGGCGTTGAATGCCGGCAAGCATGTGCTGGTGGAAAAGTCGTTCACCATGAACGCCCGCGAAGCCCAGGACATTGTTGACCTCGCGGAATCCAAGGGGCTCGTGGCCCTGGAAGCCATGTGGACCCGGTTCCTCCCGCACATGATCCGCCTCCGCGCCATCATCCAGGAAGGCACCATCGGCGAGGTCCGGAAGGTGGTCGCCAGCCACAACCAGAGCCTGCCCAAGGACCCTGCCCACCGGCTGAACGATCCTGCACTGGGTGGCGGAGCGCTGCTGGACCTCGGCATCTACCCGATCTCCTTTGCGTTCGACATCCTGGGCACTCCGGAGACCATTCGCGCCAGTGCCTCCATGACCGCGACGGGTGTGGACCGGCAGACAGCGGCCATCTTTGAATACGCTGGCGGCCGGCAGGCAATTGTGGACTGCGAACTGGACGCCGCCAGCGCCAACCGGGCCATGGTCATCGGGACCGAAGGGTGGATCGACATCGAATCCACCTGGTACAACCCCGTGCCATTCACCGTTCATGCGCTGGATGGCAGCGTTATTGAACGGTACGAGCAGCCCGTCAACAGTCGCGGTATGCAGTACCAGGCTGCAGAACTGGAACGCCTGATCCGCGCGGGCGATACCGCCGGCACCATCCTTCCTCCAAGTGAATCAGTCGCCGTCATGGCCGCCATGGACGAAATCCGCCGCCAGATCGGGCTCAGCTACGACGCCGACGCCACCCCCAACGGGACTTCCCTTGACTGACACCGACTCACCACGAATCACGGAACTGCGCCGGCACGAGGAAGAGCTCGTCTTCCCCGGCTTTGACCATCACGACGCCTGGCGCCTCGGCTCGCTCATCGCCAACCGCGCCATCGCCGAGGGCCATTCCGTGGCCATCGATATCCGGCGCCACAACGTGGTTCTCTTCCGCTGTGTCCTGCCCGGCGCCACCGCCGACCAGGAGGAATGGATCCGCCGCAAGTCGGCAAGCACCCTGCGTTTTGAACGCAGCACGGCCCTGATGTCCGAGGAGTTCGCGGCCAAGCGCTTCGACCCCACGCAGGGAGGGTGGCTCACGCCGGAGGACTACACGCTGGCTGGAGGCTCCTTCCCGATCCGGGTCCGGGGCACGGGCGTCGTCGCTGCAGTCACGGCGTCCGGACTGTCCTCGGACGACGACCACCAGCTGGTGGTCGACAGCATCAGGACCTACCTCGCGGAGGTCGCGGACTAGAGTTTTGGACATGACGCACACCATCCGCAAAGCAACAGCGGACGACGCCGGCCGGCTGGCCGGGCTCGCCGCCGTCACCTTCCCGCTGGCCTGCCCGCCGCAATCCTCCCCGGACGACATCGCTGCGCACCTGGCGAACACCCTCAGCGACGCGAACTTCCGGAGCTATCTGGCGGATCCCGGCATCACGGTCCTGGTGATCGATTCCGACGGCGACCTCCGCGGCTACAGCATGCTCGTGGACCGTCCGGCCGGCGACCAGGACGTAGCGGCCGCACTGACCATCCAGCCGTCAACCGAGCTCAGCAAATGCTATGTGCACCCGGACCATCACGGGCTGGGCGCCGCAGCCGAACTGATGCACGCCACCCTGGAGGAAGCCGCAGCCTCAGGTGCCCGCGGAATGTGGCTGGGGGTCAACAGCCAGAACGCCAAGGCCATCCGCTTCTACGAGAAATCAGGATTCCGGAAGGTCGGCACCAAATCGTTCAACCTGGGTGCCACGGTGGAACACGACTTCGTGATGGAGCGGCCGCTCGGCCACCCACCAGCCCGAACGGACACTTAAGCCCCCTCCCGGCGCGGGCAGTGAGCAAAGCTACATGCCCGCCGGGGAATGGATGGCGCGGGAACAGGGTTGTCGCCAGCATGAAGATTGAGATCTGGTCCGACGTCGCCTGCCCCTGGTGCTACATCGGCAAGCGCCGGTTCGAAGCAGCCCTGGCCGAATTCCCGCACCGCGATTCCGTGGAGGTGCAGTGGCGCAGCTACCAGCTCGATCCCGGCCTGCCCGAGCACTACGACGGCACCGAACTGGACTACCTCAGCACCCGCAAGGGCATGGCACCGGCGCAGGTCTCACAGATGTTCGAACACGTGGCGGAGCAGGCCAGGGGCGAGGGACTCAACTACCGGTTCGACGCCGTCGTGGTTGCCAACAGTTTCACGGCCCACCGGCTGATCCACCTGGCTGCCGCCCACGGCAAGCAGGATGCCGCCAAGGAGCGCCTGCTGAGCGACCACTTCGAGCACGGCAAGGACATCGGCAGCCGCGAGTACCTCACCTCCCTGGGCCTGGACCTGGAGATCGACGCCGGGGAGCTGGACGAGCTGTTCACCACGGACAAGTACGCCGAGGACGTCCGGTTCGACTTCGAAGAGGGCCGCGCCCTGGGCATCAGCGGCGTACCGTTCTTCGTCATCGACCGGAAGTTTGGACTGTCCGGCGCCCAGCCGTCGGCGATGTTCAGCCAGGCGCTCAACCAGGCGTGGCACGAGAAACAGCCCCTCGTCATGGCCGGCACGGCCGCCCAAGGCAGCGAGGGAAGCGAAGGAAGCGCGGGAGCATGCGGCCCGGACGGCTGCGCCGTATGAATAGGTTTACTGACAGATCACTGTAAAGTGTCTGTATGCCTAGGATTTCGGCCGCCACGAATGCTGCCCAACGAGCCGAGACCCAACGCCGCATCCTGACCGGCTTCGGCGAACTCCTCTTCACCCACGGCCTGCCCGGGCTGACCATGACGGATGTTGCCCGCCATGCCGGCATCGGACGCACTGCCGTGTACAACTACTATGCGGACATCGAAGAGTTGCTGATCGCCTACGCGCTGGACGAAACCGAGCGCTTCCTCGATGGCCTGCGGGAGTCCCTGCAGTCATTGGAGAACCCGGTGGAACGCCTGGCGCTCTACGTCCGCGCACAGGTGGAGGACCTCAGCCGCCGCCACCTGCCACCCGGCCCCGCCATGGCCGCCGTGCTCTCGCCCGCATCCTTTTCCAAGCTCGCTGACCATGTGGGCGAACTGAGCCTCCTCCTGCAGGACATCCTGCGCGATGCAATGGCGGAGGGCTACCTGCCCCCGGCTGACATCGCGCAATTGGCGCAGCTCATCCACGGCACGCTGTCCTCCAGTGCCGCCCGCGGGGACGGCACCCCCGAAGCGGTGCTCCGCACCGTCCGTTTCATCCAGCTGGGCGCGGGCGCACGGTTCGACGACGACGGCCGTCCCGTGAGGCTCAGCCAGCCGTAGCCGGCCTGCGGGAACCGGCCCGGCTCAGCCTGCTTTGGGGATCACCGGCCACTTGGCGCTGTCCACGATCCGGCGGCTCTCGCGGGGGCAGCTGAGCTGGCCGGGCGTCTGGTCCACGAGGCCCGGCGCGACTAATTCCTTGAATTCAGTCGTCAGGATCACATCCACGCTGCCGTCCGAACGGCTGTCCTGGAAGTAGTCCGACTTGGGAAGGTTCCGCTGCACGCTGAAGGCGGCCGACTGGCCCGCGGCCCCGGAAACCACCGCGGCCACACCCTTGTAGCCGGACTGGGTGTTATCCACGGCGGCAACTGCGAACTTCCTGGCCAGGAACTCGTCAGCCACGGAACGGGCCAGGCCCGGCCGGTTGGTGGCGTTGTAGACGTTGAGGCTGACCTTTTCGTTCGGGGTGTAGTCGAAAGTGGTGGTGGGACATGCGGAAACGGCAGACTGGCTACGCTCCGCCGTCGGAATCTTGATCTGTCCGTTCATAATCGCCAACGCAACGATGATCGCGGAGATGATCAGCCCCACCAGCAGAACCAGCACCACGCCGTGAAGGATTCGCCGGCGCATCCGCACGGGGTCTTCCGCGGTGTCGTCCGGCTCAACGAAGGTGGCCCTGAGCTCCGGCCCGGAGACGACACGGTGCCCGTGCAGGACGGTGATGTCCTTGGGTTTCCTAGCCATCTATCACCAGCACACGGGCATGGATTGCAGTGCGCTGATGCAGTGCGGTCCGGACGGCACGGTGCAGGCCGTCCTCGAGGTACAGGGTTCCGCGATACTGCACCACGTGGGGAAAAAGGTCGCCGAAGAACGTGGAGTCCTCAGCGAGGAGGGCCTCGAGGTCGAGGGTGCGCTTGGTGGTCACGAGCTCGTCGAGCCGGACGGGCCGCGGCGGCAGGGCAGCCCATTCCTTCGGGGTGTTGTAACCATGGTCGGGGTAAGGGCGTCCCTCGCCCACAGCTTTGAATATCACCCTGCAAGCCTAAGGATGTTGCCCGCCCAAGGGAACGAATGACCCCGCACAGTTCCAAGGTTGTAGCCAAACAGTGACCATTGGCTGCTGCGGCGGCGCAAGGCAACATTCTGCGCCTTGGCAGCCCGGACTGAGAGAATGGAGCCATGACTGCATCCGAGAACCAGGCCGGCGCGTCGCCGTCGGCTCCTCCCCTTGCCCTCCTGCTCGACGTCGACGGCCCCGTGGCGAGCCCGGTCACCCGCAACGTCAAGCCGGAGATCATCGCGGACATGGTGGCCCTGGCCACCGCCGGGATTCCGGTCATCTTCAACACCGGCCGCTCGGACGCGTTCATCCGCGAACAAGTGATGGAGCCCATGATCGCCGCCGGAATGCCCGCGGGAACCATCATCCACGCCATCTGCGAAAAGGGTGCGGTCTGGTTCAGCTACACAGCTGCCGGGCCCGGACCGGTGCACGTGGACCACGACCTCGCCGTTCCCCGCGCCTACGGCGATGACGTCCGCCGGCTGGTGTCCGAGGACTATGCGACACACATGTTCTACGACGAAACCAAGCGCGCCATGGTGTCCGTGGAACAGCATATCGACGTGGCCAGCGAGGATTACCTGGGCGAACAAAAACTGTTCGACGCCGACGCCATGGAGCTCATGGCCCGTCACGGCCTGGGCGTGGTCCGGCTGGACCACCACGCTCCCGATTCGGACGACCAGATCGACTACCGGGTGGACCCCACCATCATTTCCACGGACATCGAATCGGTGCGTCTCGGGAAGGACCTGGGCGCCAGCCGTGCTGTCGAGCTGCTCGCGGCGCAGGGTATCCGTCCCCTGGCGTGGCGGACGGTGGGTGATTCACGCACCGACTACGCCATGGCCGACTGGCTGCACCACAACGACCATGAGGTGAAGCACGTGGACGTCCGCCCGGCGGACGGGGTTCCCGTCAAGCCGTACGCCGTCCTGACGGCCGCCGACCTGGGGCTCGCTGAAGATGTGATCCACGACGACGCCGGCGGCGCGTTCATGCGCAGCTGGCGGGAGGCTCTGGCCGGCTAGGTCCGGATTAGTCGAGTTTTTTTGCGCGGGTTATCATGCAGGTAGGACCTCTATAGACAACAGCTCGGAGAAACACCATTACAGACGCACTCGTTCAGGATGAGATCTACTACGGCGGTCAGGCTTCCGACGACGGCAGGAGCCACGCCGAAGTTACGTCGCCGGCGGCTGTCGCACGGCTGAAGAACCGCCCCGATGTGGTCCGCCACCGAGGGCGCTACGCGCTGATCAACGACACCCGCACGCCTTACCAGGCCATGGTGGAGGACCTGCTGTTCATCCGCAACGTCCTTGCCAACGCCGGCTTGGACTACCTCCTGGTGCGCGGCAACAACCACCGCCCGGTCATCGCCCTGGACTGGGAGAACCGGAAGAAGCTCCGGGCAGCGCTGGTGGAAGCCTGCCGTGACGAGCCCGTCTACTCGATGACAGTTGATGCCAAGAAGAAGTCCTCTGTCCTGGTGGCCGATGGCGAGCTCTCCCCGAACCGTCAGGCCCGGATCTTCCGGCTGTACCGGCCGCGCGTGGAGCCCAACGGCGGTTTCGAATTCGGATCCTCCGCGGGCGTGCAGATCGAACTGTGGAGCTTCGAAGGCAACCAGCTGATCCTGCCGATTGAAAACTCCCTCACCCGCCGGACCATGCTCACCACCGACGCCGTGCGCGGCACCGTGGAGCGTTACGGCCACACCTGGCCCACCATCGAGAACATGTTTGCGGACCACGCCAGCGACATCAGCTTTGACATCGATATGGTGTTTTCCTGGGTGGACGGCAGTTCCCCGGAGTACATCGCCGCTCGGCGGGCCAGGATGGCCGGCATCGTCGTGGGCGAAGGCGATGACCATGAGGCCCGCTACCGCCAGATCGACGAACTGAAGTACGCCCTGCGCTCGGTGTACATGTTCGCTCCCTGGGTGCGGCGGATCTTCATTGCCACGGACTCCCCGGCGCCCGCCTGGCTGGCCGACCACCCCTCGGTGACCATCGTGCGCAGTGAAGAATTCTTCGCGGACCCCTCCGTGCTGCCCACGCACAACTCCCAGGCCGTCGAGTGCCAACTGCACCACATCGAAGGGCTCTCTGAGCACTTCCTGTATTCCAACGACGACATGTTCTTCGGCCGTGCGGTGGGACCGGACATGTTCTTCACACCCGGCGGGGTCACCAAGTTCATTGAGGCGGAAACCCGCATCGGGCTGGGCGACAACGACGCGGAACGCAGTGGTTTCGAGAATGCCGCGAGGGTGAACCGGAAACTCCTGTGGGACCGGTTCGGCCGGATCACCACCCGCCACCTGGAGCACACTGCCGCCCCGCTGCGCCGGAGCGTTGCCGCCACCATGGAGCAGGAATTCCCGCAGGAGTTCGCCAAGACCGCGGCCAGCCGTTTCCGGGCAGCGGACAACATCTCCGTGACAAACTCCTTCTACCACTACTACGCGCTGCTGACCGGGCGCGCGGTTACCCAGACGGCAGCAAAGGTGAGGTACATCGACACCACGATGCGGTCCGGCCTCAATTACCTGCCCAAGCTGCTGTCCAAGCGAAACATGGACTTCTTCTGCCTGAATGACGGCAGCTTCCCCGAGGTGGAAGCCGAGGAACGTGCCCAGTTGGTCACTGACTTCCTGGAGAAGTACTACCCGATCAAGGCGCCCTGGGAAAAGTAGGGCTCCTCAACCCAGGGCAGCGCTCCTCAACCAGCGCAGATCAGCATCCGGAGCCCGGAGCCCGGAGCCCGCACTGATCATCGGGACGCGCTGATCATGGGGATGCTCTGGGTCGGCGGGTGCCCCTGGGTTTTTGCCTGCCTCGGAATACGGATGCCGGCAGCGGCCAGGCGGCGCTGTGTTTCGGCTGCGCTGACGACCTCGCCGACCTCGGCTGCGCTCCCGACGGGCACCACGGAATGCACGATCGTGTGCTCATAAACGTGCACGAGGTTGAAGGCCTGGCCGCCGTCGACAGGGCGGGTACCACCCACGGGTACGTTCAGGTCCTGGGTGTAACAGGTGGCAGAGGCCACCGATACGGGGATGCCGGCGAAGGTGGCGGTGGTGGAGTAATGCAGGTGTCCGGCCAGGATGCTGCGGACGTCCGAGTTGCGCAGGACCGCAGCCAGGGCCGGCTGTCCGCGCAGCTCCACCAGGACTGCGAGGTCCAGGATGGATGGCACCGGAGGATGGTGCAACGCCAGGATGGTGCCGTCCGGCGCGGGAGTGGCGAGTTCCGCGGCGAGCCATTCCAACTGTTCCTGGCTGAGTTCACCATGGTGGAACCCCGGCACCGAAGTGTCCAGGGTAATCACCCTCAGGCCGTTGATGAAGTAGCTGCGGTCCACCGGCGCATTGTTCCCGGGCTGGTCGAACAGGCCGGTGCGGAAGTTTTCCCGGTCATCGTGGTTTCCCATCGCCCAGATGACCTGCGCGTTCATCGACTTGCAGGCGGGTTCAACGATCGCGCGGAGCTTTGCGTAGGCCTCGGGTTCGCCTTGGTCGGCCAGGTCGCCGGTGAAGATCACGGCTTCCGGACGGGCCCCTGAGGCCTTGACTTCCTCAAACAATTGTTTCAGGCGGGCTTCGCTGTCCACTGCGCCATAGAGATGATCCGGACCTCCCAACAGGTGGGGGTCGCTCAGGTGGAGTAGAAAATGACGTGGCCGCGGATGTTCGGCCTCGATGAGCTCCATTACTGCCTTCCTGGTTGGGTGGAGACTGTAGCCCCCAACTTCCCTCTCAGTAATGTCTATCCAACCAGACATTCGGCAAATAGTGTGCAAACTCCAGTGCTCATCTTTGGAAAAACGGCAAGAACAAGTAGTTCGGCGGCCACATACCCGACTACGGATGTGGCCGCCGAACTTGGTTACTCAAGTACTTTGCTGCTAGCTCAGGTAGCCGTTGGGGTTGAGGACGTACTTAGTGGCCGCACCGGCGTCGAACTCGGCATACCCCTTGGGCGCGTCTTCCAGGCTGATCGCCTTGGCGTTGACGTTCTTGGCGATGTGCACCTTGTCGTGCAGGATCGCCATCATGAGCCCGCGGTTGTACTTCATCACGGGGCACTGGCCGGTGGTGAAGCTCAGCGACTTCGCCCAGCCGGTGCCCAGGCTGAGCGAGAGAGCGCCCTTCTTGGCCGCCTCGTCGATGCCGCCCGGGTCGCCGGTGACGTAGAGCCCGGGAATGCCGAGCGCGCCGCCGGCCGCCGTGAGTTCCATCAGCGAATTCAGCACCGTGGCCGGAGCCTCCTTGGCGTCGTGACCGTGGCCCTTGGCCTCGAAACCGACGGCGTCAACGGCACAATCCACTTCGGGGACCCCGAGGATCTGCTCGATCTGCTCTGCCGGGCCGCCCTGGGACAAGTCGACGGTCTCGCAGCCGAAGCTCCGTGCCTGCTTCAGCCGGTCTTCGTTCATGTCGCCCACGATGACTGCCGCAGCGCCAAGCAGGTGGGCACTCGTGGCGGCAGCCAGGCCGACAGGACCGGCACCCGCAATGTAGACCGTGGAGCCCACGCCGACGCCGGCGGTGACGGCGCCATGGAATCCCGTGGGGAAGATATCCGACAGCATGGCCAGGTCGAGGATCTTGTCCATGGCCTGGTCCTTGTCCGGGAACTTCAGCAGGTTCCAGTCGGCGTACGGCACCAGGACGTAGTTGGCCTGGCCGCCCACCCAGCCGCCCATGTCGACGTAGCCGTAGGCGCTTCCCGGCCTGTCGGGATTGACGTTGAGGCAGATGCCGGTCTTGCGTTCCTTGCAGTTCCGGCAGCGGCCGCAGGCAATGTTGAACGGAACGGAGCAGACGTCCCCCACCTTGATGAACTCGACGTCGGGCCCGACTTCCACCACTTCACCGGTGATTTCGTGGCCCAGGACGAGGTCCGGGGGCGCTGTGGTGCGGCCGCGAACCATGTGTTGGTCGGAACCGCAGATGTTGGTGGCAACGGTCTTAAGGATTACGCCATGGCGGACCGAGCGGCCCACGTTGGCTGGGTTGACGCCCGGCCCGTCCTTGAGCTCGAAGGTGGGGTAGTCGATGTCTATCAGTTCGACTTTTCCCGGGCCCTTGTAGGCAACGGCTTTGTTCCCTGTCATCTCTTTCCTCCTGGTTCACGGGCACCGAAACGGGCGCCCAGTGTGATTCACGAAGTTCTGATCCGCCCTCCGAGGCAGGCATGGACCGGCCGTGTCGTCCGGCGATGCTGCAGCTGGAAACGCCGCGGCCGTGCAGGACAGATTGGAGGGTTCGGCCAGTCTAGGCGGTAAGCATACTTAGGGATAGGGGCCGTTGGGCCCTAGCTGCCGCCGTCGTGAATCATTCGCGCGCGTCAGGCGAGGGCTTCCTCAATGGCAGCGATGACCTCCGGCGAGTCCGGTTCCACGGTGGGAGCAAAGCGGGCCACCACCACGCCGTCGCGGTTAATGAGGAACTTTTCAAAGTTCCACTTCACAAGGCCCGGGAGCAATCCGTTCTTGAAACGTGTGAGCTCGGCGTACAGCGGGTGTTGGTTTTTGCCGCGAACATCGGCCTTCGCGGTCAGCGGGAAGGTCACGCCGAAATTCCGCTCGCAGAATTCGGCGATTTCGTCGTCGCTGCCCGGTTCCTGCCCGGCGAACTGGTTGCACGGAACACCCAGGATTTCGAACCCCTGGTCCTTGAACTTTCCGTAGAGCAACTCAAGGCCGCCGTACTGCGGGGTGAAGCCGCATTGGGAAGCTACGTTGACTACCATCACCACGCGCCCCTTGAAGCGGCCAAAATCGGTTTCGGTGCCGTCGTTGAGGGTCAGCGGAATGGAATGGATCGAATTCACGGTGGGCTTCCTTAAGAAACTGGTCATGGCTGCTATTCGTTGACAACGGCCAAGTGTATGGGTTGGTGCCCGGGTGAATTTGGGTGGCGGGATCCTGTCAGGGCGTCGGCGTGGGTGTCGGCGTCGGCGTGGGTGTGGCAGTAGCGGTCGGAGCGGGTGTGGCAGTAGCGGTCGGAGTGGGTTTCGCTGTCATAGTCGGTTCGGGGTCGGCCGTGGGTTCCGGCGAAGGGGTCGCGGTGGCCGTGAACGTGGGTTCCGGCGCCTCCGTGAACGTGGGATCGCTCGTGGGCTCGGCGGTGCCCGTCTCCGTCGGCGACGTTGTCGCAGTGGCCTGCCCGGTCCGGGTCGGCGCTGGCGTCTCCGTCTGCGACGGTGAGGGCGACGAGGTGGCAGTTGAGGTGGCGGTTGGCGAAGGCGTGGCGGTCGCCGTCGAGGTCCCCGGGGCAGTGGCGGATGCGCTCGGCGTCGGAGCCGGAGTGGCCGACGCGGCAGGAGTCGCAGTGGCCGACGGCGTTGCCTGAACGGGTCCCTCCGTCTCCCCGCCCGCCACCGTGTGCGAGTTGTCTCCGGAAACCGGGATCGCCCAGGTGGGATCGCCCTTGGGGGCGTCCCCTCCGGGAACATAGCTGATCATGTCAATGCTCCCCAACTCGTCCAGCTGCCTGGTGGGCAGGAGCGTCCAGTCCAGCGGGTTGACATGGACGCCGTTGAGGATGGTTTCAAAATGCAGGTGGCAACCCGTGGACGAACCCGTGGTGCCCACTTTCGCGATGATCTCGCCCACCTGGACGGAATCGCCCTTCTTGACCGCAATGCCTTCCAAGTGGTTGTACGTGGTGATCAGCCCGTTGCCGTGGTCAATCTCCACACGGTTACCGCCGCCCCAGGGGTGCCAGCCAACGGCCCTGACCACGCCGGCGTCGGCCGCGTACACCCGGGTGCCGCACGCGGCCGCGAAGTCCTGGCCCCAGTGGAACTCCCCCGCAGTGCCGGTCAACGGGCTGACCCTGAGCCCGAAACCGGAGGTTTCGTTCAGCACTTCGAGGGGTGCCATTAGCGAACCTGCGGGAGGCCGCCTCAGCTCCTGGGAGGCAACGTTCAATTCCCGCTTGCCGCTTTTGGAGATGGTCCGGATGTCGCTGCGGCTGTAGGAAACCAGGGCGTTGGCATTGGCTGCAATAGTCCCGGGTGAAGCGCCCAGCGGTTTCATGAAGGCGTCCGGCCACGGCGCAACACGCGGCCCCCTCACCGCTGGTTGCTGCGAGGCTGGGGCAACTACGGCTGATGGCGGCGTGGCGGGTCCCTGGAGGGCAAGTGCCACCACGCCCAGCGTTGAAACGGCGCATACGCCAAGAATCCGTGCAGCGGCCAGGCAAGGCCTGCCGGGCTGTTGGTCGGGTCCATATCCCCAGTGATTTCCCACGCGCTGACTCCTGCGATAGGCCCGCCAGACCCCAATCTCGACGGACTTACGATTCCTATGGGACCACAGCCCACCGCCCCTGTGAACCCCCAACAGGGAGGCCATTGAGCCGCTCCCGCGGGATTCCGCCCTTTCACGCCGGAATTCCCAGCTGGCTCACAGCCGCCGGGCCCGGAAACCTCACGGCCGGGACGTACTTCCGGTGCGGCCCGCGTTCGGTTGCGCAAGAATGGACCATGCGCAATGTCCTCAGGGAGTGGCAGGCCGAGCTCAGGCAAACCTTCACCGGATCACGGGGGGCCGTGCCGGGCTGGGTTCCACTGCTTGAAGAGGGTGACGACGCCGGATACCACCTCCCCGGGTCCGCCGTCTGGGCGGTGCACGGTTCAATGACCACTATTGTGGCGGGCATCCGTGCACTCCTGATGCAGGCCCTACATCCCGGGGCCCTTGCTGGTGTGCACGACCACTCCCGGTTCCGCGAGGATCCGCTGGGCCGGCTGGCCGGAACCATCCGCTGGATCTTCACCGTGTCCTATGGCTCCACGTCCGCGGCGCGTGCAGCATCCGGCTGGGTCCTGCGGCTGCATGAATCGGTGCGGGGCGAGTACGTGGACGCCCACGGGGCCAAAAGAAGCTACGCGGCGAACGACCCCGAGCTGCTCCGTTGGGTGCACATCGCATTCACAGACGCATTCCTCTCAGCCCACAAGATCTGGGGCCGCCCCATCCCGGGCGGCCCGGACGCTTACGTCCGTGAGTGGGCGCACGCGGGACTGCTGATGGGCGTCGACTCGCCGCCGCTGAGCGAGGCGGAAATGCGGCAACAGTTGGACAGGTGGTACGACGACGGCGACCTCCGCTCCGACGAAAGGGTGGCCGAAATTGTGGCCTTCATCCGTAACCCGCCGCTGCATCCTTCACTGCGCCCCGGCTACCGGATGCTGTTTGCCGCCGCTGTTTCCAGCCTCGAACCGAAATACCGGGAACTGCTGGGACTCCGGCCGCCACGGCTGGGGCCTTTGCCGCTGCCGATCCGCTTTGGCACCAAAGTGACCCTCGCCGTCGTCCAATTGGCGCTGGGCGGCGCCGGCCGCGGCGGCAGGGTTGGCCCGAGTGAGCAGGCCGCACGGCGGCGGCTGCGCCGCTTGGGTTTTGCGGCCCAGGTCCCTGTTAACGCAAAAAGGCCCCGGTCCGAAGACCGGGGCCAAACGCGGAGAATGGGGGATTTGAACCCCCGAGGGCGTTAACCCAACACGCGTTCCAGGCGTGCGCCATAGGCCGCTAGGCGAATTCTCCAGTAGCTTCTGAATCAAAAGCAGATACTAGAATACCTGAACTTTTCGGCATCACCCAATTGGGCCAAACGGAACATTACGGCGGCGCAATCAGCGGCCATCTCCGGCCTGCGTATTTCCGGCCAGTTCTAGCGGCCGAACGTGTCATTAACGCAAAAATGGACGCCCCCAATGCGCCCACTCTTCCGGAACACCGTTGAGCTGCCGGGTCCGGCCCTCGCGCCAGGCCCTGCAGCTCACAACCTTGAGTTCAACTTGAGATTGCCCCAATCGGTGTACATATCCATGTTCCGCTTTGTACCGGTGATAAGCAAGGGTTCCTCCCCGATATCGCCGGACCGTTACCTACTTGTGCCGCTGGCCGCGCGCCGAACCCCCTGCTGAAGTACTGCCAAGATGGGCACATGACGCAACTTCACGCCCTGGTGACCTACGTTCCCGCGGACCATGCTGAGGCTGTCCTGACGGCCGTGGGCGATGCTGGAGCCGGGCGGATCGGGAACTATTCGCACTGCGCCTTCACAGCCCCCGGTACCGGAAGGTTTACGCCGCTCGGCGGCTCCCGGCCATTCATCGGATCGGAAGGCCGCAGCGAGCAGGTGCCGGAGATAAGAATCGAGTGCGTTGTTGAGGAAGAAGTGCTCGAGTCCGTGGTGGCCGCTCTTCGCGCAGCCCACCCTTACGAGGAGCCCGCGCTGATGAGCTGGGCAGTCAACGGACATCGCCCGGCCCGGATGCCGGACAGCAGTGAAGCGTAGTCGAGCGCGCCCGAAACGGGCCGCCAGCTGCCGATTCGGGGCACACGAAATCATCGGGTAAACTCATTGACGGCCCCTCATGTGGCGTCATCCTGTTGAACTCCCCCAGGACCGGAAGGTAGCAAGGGTAAATGGGCTCTGGCGGGTGCATGGGGGGTCTTTACTATTCCCCCACAGGGCGGCAAACTGTCAGCCCGGATTGGTAGGGTTTTCTCTGTGAGTGTTACAACCGCCCTTTATCGCAGATACCGTCCAGATTCCTTTGCTGACGTTATCGGGCAGGAACACGTCACGGACCCGCTGATGACGGCGCTGCGGAAAAACCGCGTCAACCATGCCTACCTGTTTTCCGGCCCGCGCGGTTGCGGTAAGACCACGTCGGCCCGCATCCTGGCCCGCTGCCTCAACTGCGCTGAAGGTCCCACTGACACCCCGTGCGGTACGTGCCCCAGCTGTGTCGAGCTTGCGCGCGGCGGCTCCGGGTCCCTCGACGTGATCGAGATCGACGCCGCCAGCCACGGCGGCGTCGATGACGCCCGGGACCTGCGCGAACGCGCCACCTACGCTCCCGTCCGCGACCGGTACAAGATCTTCATCATCGACGAAGCCCACATGGTCACCTCAGCGGGCTTCAACGCCCTGCTCAAGATCGTGGAAGAGCCGCCGGAACACATCAAGTTCATCTTCGCCACCACGGAGCCGGACAAGGTGATCGGCACCATCCGCTCCCGCACCCATCACTACCCGTTCCGGCTGGTCCCGCCCGAGCCCCTCATGGCCTACCTTGAGCTGCTCTGTAACCAGGAAAACGTTCCCGTGGCACCCGGAGTGCTGTCCCTGGTCATCCGGGCCGGCGGCGGTTCCGTCCGGGACTCGCTCTCGGTCCTGGACCAGCTCATGGCGGGCGCCGGTCCCGCCGGGCTGGACTACGAGCTCGCCGTCGCACTGCTGGGCTACACCCACGCCTCCCTGCTGGACGACGTCGTTGAAGCCGTGGCTGCCTCGGATTCCGCCACCGTCTTCCGGGCGGTGGACCGGGTGATCCAGACGGGCCACGATCCGCGCCGCTTCGTGGAGGATCTCCTGGAGCGCTTCCGCGACCTCATCATCGTCCAGGCTATGCCGGAGAGCGCCCAGTCCATCCTGCGCGGGATGCCGGCCGACCAGATCGCCCGCCTGCAGAACCAGGCCCACAACCTTGGCGCGGCCGAGCTGAGCCGGGCTGCGGACGTCACCAACACCGCGCTGACCGAAATGACTGGCGCCACCTCGCCGCGGCTGCACCTGGAACTGCTGTGCGCCCGCATCCTCCTACCCACTTCCGAACAGACCGAACGCGGCATCGCCGCCCGCATCGACCGCGTGGAGCGCCGGCTAAATTACGGCGGGAACGACGTCGGAACTCCCGCCACTGCTGCAACGGCACCTTCCGCCGCAGCACCTGCGGCACCGGCACCTTCGACACCGGCGCCGGCGCCGGCCCCCGCGGCGGCCCCGAGGGCTTCCTCCGAGACGCCCGCACCAGTTTCTGCAGCCTCCGCGCCGCAGCCATCCACAACACAACCAACCGCGCCACAACCAACCCCTCCGCAGCCGCCTGCGGCTTCCCGTCCCGAAGCACCCCGCGAATCCCTTATTCCGCCGCGTGTTTCCACCACCGATTGGCCGGTCGACGAGTCACAAGCAGCGAATCGGGGTGCGTCCGGGCCGGCCCCCTCGCGTCCGGCCGTCCCGCAGGCTGCCGGTCCGCAGGCTGCCGGTCCGCAGGCCCCGGCGGCACCAGCCGCCGCATCGGGCCCCTCGGCGGCAACTCCAATTGAACCCGTCGTGGCAGCGCGGACACCCCTGCGGCCCGAAGCGGACCAGCCGGGGGCGGAGCGCAACGTTCCGGCGTCGAACGCCGGGGGTGACGTCGAAGTGCTCCGCCGTGCCTGGCCTGAAGTCCTGCAAACGCTAAGCAAGATCAAGCGCAGCACGTGGGCGCTCGTGGAGCCGAATGCCCAGGTGGCCCAGTTCGACGGCCAGGTGCTCACCTTGGCGTTCACTACCTCCGGGCTGGCCGGTGCTTTCGGCCGGGCCGACCACTCGGAGAATCTTCGCCAGGCGATCCACAAAACCGTGGGTATTGACTGCCAGATCAATGCAGTGTCCGGCGGCGCCAGCAGCTCAGCGAGCTCTGAGCCAAACCCAAAAGCACCGGCTAGCCCGGCGTCGCCGGAGACGCCCGCCGGCCCGAAAGCGCCGGCGACGCCCGCTCGCCCGGAAACACCGGCGACGCCCGCTGACGTTGCCTGGGGCCTTGCCCCTGCGTCCGCTGCAGCGGTCGCAGATCCCGAGGCGGGCCCGGCCGATGCCCGCCCGGCCGCTACCACGGCGGCCACCGGTGCCGGTGCTGCCGGTGAGCGCAAGCCCGAACAAAGCCCGCAAGCGCCGCCCGCGCCGCGGCAGCAGGACGACGCGTCCGGTTCCTACAGCTACCCGGACGACGACTGGGGCCCGCCGCTGGACGAAGATGCTCCCCCGCTGGATGAAGAGCCCCCCATGGACTGGACTCCTTCATTTCCTGCGCAGTCGCGTCCAGTTCAGCCGGCCGCTGCCTCGTTCGGCGCACCCGAACGTCCCGCACCGGAACGGCCCGCAGCGGACCTTCAGGCTCCGGAGCGTCGCGCACCGGAAAGCCCCGCCTCAAGCGAGCAGCCAGCCGTCATTCCTGCTTCGGTGGGCTCTTCACGCGGCACTGGCGATGCGTCCAACGACGATCCCTGGTCCCGCGCCACGGAAGAGGCACCCGGCGTCTGGACCGTGGGTGCAGAATCGAACGTTGGCAAGTCCGTGGAAGATCCGGACCGGGCAGGCCTGCCTGTGCTTCCGGAGCCCGAGCCGCCGCACTACGAGCCGGCTGCGGCACAGCTCCCCCGGTCCGCGGAGGCCCGGGACGAAGGTCCCGCCCTCCACCCGGGTGATAACGCGCGCCCCGCCGAAGTCCGGCAGCCCGTGGGTGCGCTATCCGGTGCCGGCAGTTCCGCTGGCGCAGGCTGGGCAACGTCCGCGCAGTATGGTCCCGCCACGGCAACAGACCCCTCGCCGGCAATGGCCGGCCCGGATGTCAGGAGCGTCGCGTCACCTGCACCTGCCGCTTACGCATCGCCGCAGCCCCAGCCTGCCCCTGCCCCGGCAGCCGCTCCCGGCGGGACAGCGAAGCAAAGCCTGTACCAACGGCTGTCCAACAGTCCCGAGGCCGAAGCCGGCCGGGCCAAGGCTCCCGCGCGACAGGCCGAGGCCGTCAAGACCTACGTCCAGGACACACCCAGCCCGGACGACGAAACAATTGAGGAATCCGGCGTCTTTGGACGCGCCGCCGTCGAGCGTATTCTGGGCGGAAAGCTGGTGGAGGAACGCTCCTTGGACGGGAGCCCGATCGCACCCCGCTTCTAGCCTGCCCGCCGAAAAAGCACCCCTTGCCAGGACTGCCACCAGCGGTACTCCCCCGCGGGGTGCTGACCATCCCGGCTCACGGGAAGGGAACGGCATGCCTGCGGCCGCCGGCCCACCGATCTACGACCCGAACAAACGATTCGAACGAACGAGGACATTGTGTACGAAGGTGCAGTTCAAGAGCTGATCGACGAGCTTGGCCGCCTTCCCGGCGTGGGGCCCAAGTCCGCCCAGCGGCTGGCATTCCATATCCTCGAGGCGGACCCTCAGGACATGAAACGGCTTGTCGAGGCCATCACCACAGTGAAGGAACGCGTGAAGTTCTGCACGGTATGCGGCAACGTCACGGAGCAGGAATTGTGCAACATCTGCCGCGACCCGCGCCGTGATCCCTCGGTCATTTGCGTTGTGGAGGAATCCAAGGACGTCCTGGCCGTGGAGCGCACCCGTTCCTTCCGTGGCCGTTACCACGTCCTGGGCGGGGCAATTAACCCCATCGCCGGAGTGGGCCCCGAGCAGCTGCGGATCAGGGAGCTCCTGACCCGGCTCAACGACGGCGCCATTCAGGAAATCATCATCGCGACGGACCCCAACCTTGAGGGTGAGGCCACGGCCACGTACCTGGCCAGAATGCTGAAATCCATCGGCATCACTGTGACCAGGCTTGCCTCGGGCCTGCCGGT
This sequence comes from Arthrobacter sp. NPDC058288, assembly GCF_042880995.1. Classification (NCBI taxonomy): domain Bacteria; kingdom Bacillati; phylum Actinomycetota; class Actinomycetes; order Micrococcales; family Micrococcaceae; genus Arthrobacter; species Arthrobacter sp. NPDC058288. The sequence continues at coordinate 27,905 of NZ_JBHVYH010000014.1, read as the reverse complement.
AGGCGGCGACCTGGAATACGCGGATGAGGTCACCCTGGGGCGCGCATTCGAGGGCCGCCGGAACGCCCTGAGCTGACCGGGCACCGACGACACTCAACGGAACCGCCCGCCTCCACTGGACCGCGCGTCGTGGACGCTCTCCGGAGATGACTGGCCGGGCATGACCGATGGGGCCACCATGCGGTCACAATTCAGCGTCGCGCGGTTCCCGGCGATAAACTGGGCACATCAGTTACGCCGTCGCGCCGTTTTGGTTGCTTGGCCCCGGAACCCCGATTTGATGCAGTGAGGGTGCGCGCATGAGTATGCCCACTACCGAAGTGAAGACAGAGAACCAGCCATACGTGCTGCCCGTCGCTACTGCCCGCACCAAGCAGCTCATCGTGCAGAAGTTCGGCGGCTCCTCGGTTTCTGACGCGGACGGCATCAAACGGGTTGCCAAGCGCGTCGTCGACGCGCAACGGGCAGGCAACGAAGTGGTTGTGGTGGTCTCCGCAATGGGCGATACCACCGACGAACTGCTGGACCTTGCCGCCCAGGTCACCGATTCCGCCCCCGCGCGTGAAATGGACATGCTCCTGTCCTCGGGTGAGCGCATCTCCATGGCCCTGGTAGCCATGGCCATCAACAAGCTCGGCGCTTCAGCCCAGTCCTTCACGGGCTCGCAGGCCGGCATGATCACCGACGGCATCCACGGCAAGGCGCGCATAATCGACGTCGATCCCCACCGGATCCGCACCGCGCTGGACAAGGGACACATCGCCATCGTTGCCGGCTTCCAGGGCATGAGCCGCAGCACTAACGAGATCACCACCCTGGGACGTGGCGGATCCGACACCACCGCAGTGGCCCTGGCCGCCGCCCTGGACGCCGACGTCTGCGAGATCTACACGGATGTGGACGGCATTTACACAGCTGATCCCCGTGTGGTGCCCTCCGCCCAGAAGATCGACCGCATCTCCAGCGAGGAAATGCTGGAACTGGCTGCTTCCGGCGCCAAGATCCTGCACCTGCGCTGCGTGGAATACGCGCGCCGCTTCGGCGTGCCGTTGCACGTTCGTTCTTCATTCAGCCAGAACGAAGGCACTTGGGTTATGCCCGGAGCCGACGACAAGATCACGACTCAAAAGGGAGTTGCCTTGGAGCAGCCAATCATCTCCGGCGTTGCACACGACCGTTCCGAAGCCAAGGTCACCGTTGTGGGCGTGCCCGACATTCCGGGCAAGGCCGCCGCGATCTTCCAGGTCATCGCCGACGCACACTCCAACATCGACATGATCGTGCAGAACGTCTCCACCCACGGCACGGGCCGGACGGACATTTCCTTTACACTCCCCATCGTGGAAGGTGCGGACGCCCTCGCTGCCCTCCGTGCGGCTCAGCCCGAGATCGGCTTCGAAAACATCGAGTACAACGAGCAGATCGGCAAGCTCTCGCTGATCGGTGCGGGCATGCGCTCGCACCCCGGCGTCTCCGCCACGTTCTTCAAGGCGCTGTCCGACGCTGGCATCAACATCAACATGATCTCGACGTCGGAAATCCGCATCTCGGTTGTAACGCACGCCGACCTGCTCGATGATGCAGTCCGGGCCATCCACAAGGCCTTCGACCTGGACAGCGAGGACGAAGCAACGGTCTACGGCGGCACCGGCCGCTGAGGCCCGGCCACCCGGGAACATCCGACGGCACAAAAGGAACGGCACAGCGGACTAAACCGCCGTGCCGTTCCTTTTGTGCCGTTCGTTATGCTTCAACGGCTATTTGATGTCTTCCTTGCGGACCGCGTAGTGGTGCCCCTCAGAATCTGTCTCTACTTCGAAGTGTGCCAGGTCCTCTTCAGAAGCAGCCTCAAAGTCGTCATGCCTGTGAACAACGGGTGCGGTCGGATCACCCCGCGTGGCGGGCCCGAAGAAGAACCGCAGCTTGTCGGTCTTGCTCATGAAGCGCTGTATCGCCTTTGCCACAATTCCCACCCCCTTTCCCTTTTTCGGGTCAAGCAGTGATGCATTGGCCGGTTGGTACCTGTGCCCATATTTTACGCCCGGGAAGAGAAAAAGGCCCCGGACGGCAGGGCCGTTGGCGGCCTAGCGAAGGGATTTGTCGTCCGGGTTCCTGGGCACCACGTAAGTGCTGCCATCCGGCCGTCGCATGGTTTCCCACTGCTGCGTCTCCGCTTCGCGCCGCGCAAGGAGGGCTTTGTTCTCCTCGGTCATCTCATGGCCCAGGGCGCTGCGGTTGGCCGGCCCGAAGATGGCCCGGAGCTTGCCGGTGGCACGCATGAACCTTTGGGCGGAGTTTTCCTTGTTGGCCATTACGGATTCCCTTCAGAACGGTCTCGTCCAACCCAGTGTACGCTAATCATTAGACCACTAACGATTGAGGAGAAGGACATGAATCAGCGCCCGGCGGCGGCCATCGAAGCGCCTGACGACGACCTCCTGCTGGAACACCAGCTCTGCTTCGCCCTCACGGTTGCGTCCCGAAGTGTCGTGGGCGCCTACAAGCCGGTCCTGGACACCCTCGGGCTGACCCACCCGCAATACCTTGTGATGCTCTGCCTCTGGGAGTCCAGCCCGCGCACGGTACGGGACATCAGCGATGCGCTGGCCCAGGAGCCGGCCACCATTTCGCCGCTGTTGCGCCGCCTCGAAGCGGCCGGCTACATCACCCGCGGCCGGGCTGCCGGAAATGAGCGCGCCCTTGCTGTCGGGCTCACCCCGGAAGGCGCGGCTCTCCGGCAGCGGGCGACGGCGGTTCCGGGCACCATGATGGAGCGACTTGGCCTGACACGCGATCAGGTGGGCACACTCCACCGGGCAATGACTGACCTGATCGCTGCCACCAAGGCCGCGGCCGGACGCGATGCCGCCGGAAGGGACTCCGCCGGCGCCTAGCCCGGCCCCGCAGTGAACCGGCGGCGGAACTCACTGCCCCACTCACGGCGCCGTCACGGCCACGTTCAACTGGGTTGACGGGCCCGTGCCGTATTTGATCAGGCCCACCCAGTTGCCGGGTTCCAGTCCGGCCCAGCTGGCAGTCAGCTCGCCAGTGCCACCGTTCTCAATGGAGAGCGGATTTGGGCTGACCGTCAGGTTTCCGGCATTGCCGGCAAGGATCATCGCTTCAACGGAAGCTGCCGTGGCCGCGCCGCCAGGGCTGGCGAACAGGTTGGTGGTCACCTTCCAGTCCCCCGCCACCGGATCCGGAATGGAGACCGCCTCGTTGGCTGCAGGCGTAGCCCCCGGATAGAGCAGGCCGGCCGGCGAAACCACGTACAGGTCGAAGTCCGCGGCCGGGTTGGCGGAATTCACTGCAAACCTCGCCAGGGAAGACCCTGCCGGCACGTTCACGATCTGGACGTCGTTCGCGGCATCCTTGACCCCGGTGTATGGCCCGGGAACCAAGCTGATCGCCGTCGAATTCGCCTTGGCAAGCCCGTTCACGGTCACGTCGATTGGCTCGGGACTGCCTGACGTGACCGGAATGACGACACTGCCGCTTCCGCCGGCGGACGAGGCGTTGACGACGGCCGGTGCAACAGCGGTCACCGAACGGATGGCCACCGGCGAGCGGACCACGGTCTTATCCGAAGTCCAGGTGAGCGAGCCGCCGACAAAGGCGTCCAGGGTAGCCCCGGAGTTGGTGAACTGTACCGTGAACGTGGCTTTCTCTCCCTCTGCCAGGGTCAGTTCATCCGGCGTCACCTCAGCCGTGATCCCGGGAACGTCGACTTCCGCCCGGTAGCTCCCGGCCGTCAACGCCGTCACGGTCCGGGTGACGGTCTGGGTGCCGGTAAGGCCGCCGAGGGCGATGGACGGCAAGTTGACGTCTTTAGCGGCCACCGGAGCAACGCCCAGCTGGTAGCCCAGCCCCTGCAGGAAAGCGAGCCAGTCGCCGGGGCCGGCGTCGTACACCAGTCCGGGCGTTGCGATCCTGGCCGGGTCAACCTCTCCGGCGCCTTGGGCAAAGACGTCATGGACCGGGGACCCCTGGGCGTCCACCAGGTCGTAGGCCGTGGTCATCATCGCCGACTTCACTGCAGCCGGGGACCACAACGGGTTCTTACCCAGCAGCAGTGCGCCGACGCCCGCAATATGCGGCGCGGCCATGGACGTACCTGACAGGAACCCGAAGTTCTGGCCGTTGGAACCGGCGGGCGAGACAGCTGCCAGCACGGCTACCCCCGGAGCTGCAATGTCCGGTTTCAGGAGGTCACCGTTGGCTGCAAGGGTGGGTCCGCGGGAGGAGAACCCCGCGATTTGCGGGACCGGCGGCGGGTCCAGGCCGGAGGTGTCAGTCGCCACCAGGCTCGCAGTCAATGCCGTATCCGCGCCCACCGCATCCTTAATGGCGGGATCGTCGAGGTGGACGGTAGGAACGCTGTGCAGGTCCGCGTCCAGCGAGTTCGGCGTCAGGTTGACCAGGACCATGCCGACGCCGCCTGCCTGGGCCACGGTCAGGCTCTTGGCCGTCCGGTCCACCACACCCCGGTCGCAGACCACGATCTTGCCGGCGGTTTTGGCCGGGTCCAAGGTGCCGGGCGCGCACAGGGCAGCGTTGGCATCGAGGGCGTCTGCAGCCTTCACGGCCACCGCAAGGGAAATGGGCGCGTTCGCAACTTCCGTGGACATGATGCTGGCACCGGCGAACTTCTCGCCGCTGGACAGTTCCACTGTGCCGCGGAGGCTGCTGCTGTGGGTGGAGGCTGCGACGCTGGTCATCCAGGGAGCCGCGTGGTTCACGGTGCTGGCAGCCGGGCCGGAGTTGCCGGCCGACGCGGCCACAACGATCCCTGCGGCCGCTGCATTAAGGAAGGCGATGGACACCGGGTCCACCGTCGAGTTGTTGGTGCCGGAAATGGAGTAGCTGAGGACATCGACGCCGTCCTTGATGGCATCCTCGATGGCTTCCACGCCGCTGGAAGCGAAACAGCCCGTGGTTGCCGGGCTGACGCCCTCCCAGCAGACCTTGTAGATGGCGAGCTTCGCCGCGGGGGCCACGCCTGATCCTTTGCCGAAATCCCGGCCGCCCACAGCCTGGCTGACATTACTGTTGCCGGCGGCGGTGCTGGCGGTATGGGAGCCGTGGTTGTTGATGTCCACGGGCGAGTACGCTTCCTTCGGCGAGCGCAGGCCCGGAGGAACGGCTGCCTTGAACGCCGCGTCGTAGTAGCGGGCGCCGATGACCTTGCTGTTGCATTCGGTTCCGGCGAATTGGTCGCCTGCCTGACAGACGCCTGCGAACGTGCTGCCGTCCGCCTTCAGCATGGTGATCTGGTTTCCGGCCGACAGGTACGGCTCGCCCACGCGGGGAGTTCCGGAAAGCGGCTTCACCTGTTCCCCGGCAAAGAAGGGATTGCCCGGGGCGTAGCCCGTATCGAGTACGCCTACAACCGTGCCCTTGCCGGCGTTGGTGTCACCGCCAAACTGTTCCGCCCAGACTCCCCCGGGACCCGGCAGGCCCAGGAATTCGGTGCTGGAGTAGTCGATCTTGTACTGGCTGTCCTTAACGACAGCAAGGACGTTGCCGTCCTTGGTTAAGGCAGTTGCCTGCTCCGCGGTCAGCTCCGCACTAAAGCCGTTCACCGCCACCGTGTAACTGTCGTCGATGGCCACGCCTTCCGCCGCGGCCAGCCTGCTTTGCTCTGACTCCAGGTGTGCCGAGTAGCGCCGGGACTCGGCGCTGCCGGCGTCGAGTTTCCTGCCGCTGGACGCTGCGGTCCCCGGGATGCCTTCGACACCGCCGGTGTAGGCGGCAACGGGCCTGTCCTTCAGCATGACGATGTAGCGGCCGCCGGCCAAAGACGGCGTTTCTGCGGCCGCCGGGTCGGCGGCTGCCCACGCGGGGGCTGCCAGCCCCTGGCCGATCATCAGGGAAATACCCAGGGCGACGACGGCGGCGAGGCGGGTGGCCGGATTTCTACTGTGAACGCGGGAGCCGACAGGCGGATAAGTCATGACGAACTGCCTCCTAGGTTGCCGGACCGGTGGCGTAGCCGGTCCCACCTCCTGGATGCATCCGTCCACATCGGCGCAACGTGGGCGTGAGGCCATACATCCAGTGATGGGAGAAACATACCGGAGTGGGGCTTCGGAATCGAGATGTTCCGGACAGATTTAATCTCCGCCCCGCCGGTTCCCGGTTCCGCGGCGGGTCGCAGCCCGGGACCTCCGGGCCGAACGGCAGGGTTCCTGGTGGGGCTCCGGCGATAGAATGGACCAAAATGAGGAGGACCGGTAATGCGTAAGGCATGGATTCACGCACTCGTTCTGGTATCCGTTGCCGGTCTTGCCGCCTGCTCGCCGGGCGGTGCCGGAGGCGGCCCGGCTCCTTCCTCGTCGGCCACTTCGAGCAGCGCCAGTCCAACGGCCACACAGTCGCCGGACACTGAAACAACCGTCCCGGCACCCTCGCCTCCGCCGACCGCCGCGCCAGCCACGTCCGGTCCGGGCAAGGGAAACGCCGAGCTCGCCATCATGGTCAAGCCGGCGGAATCGGAAGCGGCCCTGAACTACACCCTGGTCTGCAAGGACGGCGTTCCGACGGCTGAAAGCAGCCATCCCTCGGCCGCCGCTGCCTGCACCGCGTTGAAGGAGAACCCTGCCGTGCTGAGCCCTGCGCCCCGCGCCACGGACCAGGCCTGCACCCAGCAGTACGGCGGCCCGCAGCAGGCCACGGTCACCGGGATCGTGGATGATTCGCCGGTGGATGCATCCTTTGCCCGCAGGGACGGCTGCGAGATCGGCCTGTGGAATGCGGCCAAGGACATCCTCGGCTCCGCGGGCGGAGCTTCGTAGGCAGATGCAGATTCTGAAGCACGGCCGCCAGACGGTGCTGCCGGCGGACACCTGGACAGACCTCGAAGCAGACCACCAGGCCAGGGTCAGGCGCTACGCCGACCCCTACCTCGCCCGACGCTCCGCCGGCAGGAAACACCCCGTTGAGGATTTCCTCTTCACTTACTACACGCAAAAGCCGGGCCAGCTCCTGCGCTGGCACCCTGGCGCCGGCGTGGTCCTCACAGGACCTGAGGCCGCCGCCCGCTCCGATTGGAAGTATTACCGAATGCTCGACGACGGCGAGCTCGCCGCCGCCGGTCTGTCGCCCGGGGCCACCGCGGCAACCGTTGACCTCACAGCCTTTCTGGCCGGGCGCAGGGAGGCACTGCAGTTCGCCGAAATCATCCTGCGCGGCACAGCGTTGCGGCCTGCCCAGTTTGGCTGCTTCGGCCTGCACGAATGGGCGATGGTGTACCACCAGGACAAATTTGAGCTGCGCCACGAATACCTGCAGCTGCGCCTCGGGTCACAGGGCACTGACCGTGTGGTGGAGGACAACCGGATCCGCTGCTCGCACTTTGACGCCTTCCGCTTTTACACGCCGGATGCCACACCCCTGAACGAGCTCACTCCGAGCCGGGACAATCAGCGCGCCATGGAGCAGCCGGGATGCCTGCACGCCAACATGGACCTCTACAAATGGGCCTACAAGCTGGCGCCAGCCCTGCCCAGCGAGCTCGTCATGGACTGCTTCGAACTGTCCTGGCGGGTCCGCGCCATGGACATGCAGGCCTCCCCGTACGACCTCGAGGAGTGGGGTTACCCGCCCATCCAGATCGAAACGGCCGCCGGCAAGGCGGAGTACGTTGAACACCAGCGGGCGTTCTCCCTGGAGGCGCAGGTGCTGCGGGGGCGGCTACTCGAGGCCTTGGCACCACTGATTGACGAGGTCCGGGGCAGCTGATGACCGCCGACGTGGATCTTACCGTTCGGTTGACCGAGGCGCCGGGGGCCCCGGAGCACGAGTTCCGCCTCGTCGTGCGCCACGGGATTACGCCGCAGGCCGCCGCAATGCAAGGGTCAACGCTGCCGGACCCCGCTGCGGCGCTGGCTGCCGTCGAGCGGTTCGGCCACGAAGTGTTCTTCGTTCCCCGGCGGCGGGACATGATGTGCACCCAGCAGTACGGCGGCCCGCAGGTGGCCATGGTTACGGGGACGTTCCACGGCCGTCCTGTCCACAGCCGCTTCAGCCTGACCGATGGCTGCGAGATTGCCCGGTGGCGCTCACTGGCCCCGTTGTTCGGCGGCACGCCCGGATCCACCGGCCAGACCTGACAGGCCAGCCACAACACAGGAACGTCCCGGCAGCCTTGCGGCTGCCGGGACGTTCCTGGTGACGCTGTTTACTGATGGTGTTCCGGGCTAGGTTCCCGGAACCGCGTCAACGGGCGTGACCGCCGGGGCACCGGCAGGTGCCGGCGCCGTGTCGGCGCCCACCTTGACGTTGATCCACGTCCTGATCCCGTTTCCGCCCAGGCTCAGCCGGCCCAGGTAGGTTCCCGATGCCAGGCCGGTCCAGTTGGCTGTGGCCGTGGTGGCCGTGCCGTTGGGGGCAACGATCGGGTTCGGGCTGACAGTCAGGTTCCCGGAATTGCCGAGGAACGAGACGGCCTGGATGTGCGCGGAGGCGGGCCCGTTGTCCGGGGTGGAGTACAGGTTCGCCACGATGTAGTACGTGCCCGCCCGGGGCGATTCGAGGTTCAGGAACTCGCTGGCCGACGCCGTTGCCACCTGGGTGGCCACGAGGCCTCCGCTTCCGTTGGGTGCGTAAACCACCATGTCCCAGTCGACGTCGTCCGTTTCGGCCTGGATGCCCAGGCGCGCGAAGGTCGCGCCCGCCGGCACTTCCACTTTGACGACGGCGTTGTGTTCGTCATTCTTTGCGGCGTATGCGCCGGGTGTCTTGGTGACGCCCGTCTCGGACAGTGGTGCAAGCCCTTCAACACCCACCGCGATGGGCGAATCCGAGCCGGAGACCAGGTCCATGGTTCCGCTGCCCGTGCCGGTAGCGGAGCTGAAGGAGAACGACGGCGCAATCTGGGCGTCCACCGGGCGGACCGCAAGGGGCGAGCTGACGGTGCGGGGCCCCTTCCACGTCAGCGTGCCCGTGGTGAACTTGCCCACCGGAGCGCTGACGTTCTTGATGGTGATGGTGACCTCACGGGTCTGGCCCGCCTTGGCGAAGTTCAGCACCTGCGGCTCCACATGGACGCTGACACCGGGCATGTCCACTGCGGGCCGGTAGCTGCCCGGGACCAGCGCGGTGAGCTGGCGCTTGACCTGGATCTCGCCCACGAGGCTGCCCAGGGCAATGGAGGGCAGGTTGAGGTCGCGCGCGGCAATGCTGCCGGCCTGGGGTGCTCCGGTCTCCACGCCCTGGCCGTTCAGGAAGGCCAGCCACTGCTTGATGTCGGAGTTGTACACGAGCCCCGGATCCAGCACCCGCGTGGCGTCAATGTGCCCTGCGCCGCCCTCGAACGGGTTGCGGTTCGGAGTGCCGTCCGCGTTGACCAGCGGGTAGGCGGTGGTCATCATGGCGGACTTGACCATGGCAGGCGACCACGTGGGCTGCTTGCTGAGGACCAGGGCTCCGAATCCCGCAATGTGCGGGGCAGCCATGGAGGTTCCGGACATGAAGCCGAACTGTGCACCGTTGTTGCCGATCGTGGAAACGCCCGCGAGGACGTTCACGCCGGGTGCGGAGATGTCCGGCTTCAGGAGGTCCCCGCCGGAGGCCAGACTCGGGCCTCGGGAGGAGAAGCCGGCAACCTGGGGGGCCGGAGGCAATGGCTCGCCGGTGAGGTCGCCTTTGACGAGGCTCACCGTGAGCGCCGGGTTGGCGGAAAGCTTGGACTTCAGTTCCAGGCTCTTGGGGGCATTGACGTGCACGGTGGGCACCACGTGGTTGTCCGCGTCCTCGGAGCTGGAGGTCAGGTTGACCAGGATCATCCCAACGCCGCCCTTCGCCTGGACCTCAAGGCTCTTGGCCGTGCGGTCCACGACACCGCGGTCACAGACTACGACCTTGCCGGTGACCTTGGCGGCGTCCAGCGTTCCCGGCCCGCAGAGGTTCGCGGCAGTAGGCGCATCCGGCGCAGCAGCGTCGGCTGCCACTACAACGGCTGCGTCCTTGACTTCGGACTTCATGATGGACGCGCCCCGGAACATGCTGCCGTCGGATACCTTCACCGTGCCCAGCAGGTCACTGGGGAAAGTCGAGGCCGCCACGGTGGTCAGCCACGGCGAGGCGTGGTTCACGGTGGACACGGTGGGGCCGGAGTTTCCTGCCGATGCCGAAACAAACACGCCGGCAGCCGCTGCGTTGAGGAACGCCAGCGCAACCGGATCCGTCGTGCTGTTGGTGTTGCCGGAGATGGAGTAATTGAGGACGTCCACGCCGTCCTTGATGGCAGCGTCAACTGCTTCGACCGAGGCGGACGAGTAGCAGCCGCCGGTATTGGGGTTGTCGTCTTCCCAGCAGACCTTGTAGACGGAGACCTTGGCGGCCGGGGCAACACCGGAGCTCTTACCGAAGCTGGCGCCGTCGATCACCTGTTCCACGTTGGCGTTGCCGGCGGCGGTGGTGGCCGTGTGCGTGCCGTGGCTGCCCACGTCCACCGGCGAGATCAGTTCCTCCGGGGCACGGTGTTCGGGTGTCACGTACTGAAGGAAGGAGTCGGCGAAGTAGCGGGCGCTGACCACCTTGGAATTGCAGAGGGTTCCGTCGAAGGATGCCCCTGATTCGACGCCCTTCTGGCATTCGCCCTGGAAGGTCGTCCCGTCCGACTTCAGCATGGCGATCTTGCCGTCAGCCGTGAGGTACGGGACACCCACCTGCGCGTTGCCCTTGAGCGGCTGCACGGGATCCCCCTGCAGGAAGGGATTGTCCGGGGCATAGCCGGAGTCGATCACGCCGACCACCACGCCCTTGCCGGCGCCGGATTCGCCGCCGAACTGCTTGGCCCAGGCGCCGTCGCTGCCCGTGAGCTTCAGGAAGTCGGTGGTGGTGTAATCCGGGGCGTTCTCAACGTCCGGTGCCACCACCAGCACCCTGCTGTCCTTGGCAAGCTCGGCTGCCTGTACCGCGGTGAGCTCGGCCACGAAGCCGTTGAGCGCGCCCGTGAACTGCTTGGACGGGGTGACGCCCTGCTTGGCGGCGACGTCCCGCTGAGCTTTGCGAAGGTGCGCGTCGTAGGCCTTGTAGTTCTGGCTGCCGGAATCGAGTTTGCGGCCCTGCTGCGGTTTGGTGGCCGGTATGCCGGCTGTTCCGCCGTCGTAGGCCGCCGCGGCTTTCTCGGCGAGGACCACGATGTAGCGGCCGTCTTTGTAATCTGTCGGGTTGACGTTTTTGGCCTGTTCGACTCCGCTGGGTGCGGCAGGCGCCGCGGTGGCGGGTCCCACTGCGACGGAGGAGAGAAGCAGCGGGAAGCCTACAGCCAGGGCTGCAACCTTCCGGAGTCCCCCGCCCCGGACAAGGCTTGTTCCTTTTGATTTCACGAGCGACTGAAACCTTTCATGAGGTACGGGTCCGGCGGTGCGGCCGGTCTCGGTCAGCTGGGAAAGAGGCAGCCGGACTGACAGATCCTGTCATCCGGCGACACCAGCCGAGTCAAACAGTACAGAGTGAGAGCCGAATATGACATAGGACACAACAGTCGTTGTACTTTTGTCACTCGAGCTCCGGCGGGCACCACCGGAAGCCCCAGAAGGGAAAACCGCGGCGGCGGGGGGGGGGGGGGGGCGCCCCCCCCCCCCCCCCCCAGGAGTCACGACGCTGTCACCATGCTTGCGCGACGTCAGCCGATGGACCCTTTCGGCGTGACCTGAAGTCGGTCAAAGGAAACCTGCTTCCCTTCGGAATCCAGGACCACCACGTCGTCCCGCCCGTTCTGCACGGTGGACGGCAGCAGGAACTCCACGGTGTCCGCCGTGGTGGGAAAGATCCAGCCGAGGCGGAAGCCGTGCTTGTTGAGGTAGACGTAATACCACTGGCCGTAGGGAAGGCCGCGGAGCGTCACCTTCTCGCCGTTACGGTATTTTTCATTGGTGCCCAGATCGAGGGGCGGAACCTGCCCGTCGAAATCCTGGACCGTCAACGCCGGAACGGCCGCCGGCTTGGCCGGCTGGAGCCGCAAGGCCACCGCTTCGGCCTGCACGTCAACGCGCACGTTCCGCGACCCGTTGGATGCAGACGCGGTAAACGGAGAGGCAGGCAACTGGCCGGCCGCGATATCTGCGGGGGTCAGGATGTGCACCCGGGTTGCCGTTGCTGTTTCCCCGACGCCCAGCCTGTCCACTGAAATGCCGGCATCCGGAGCCGTGACGCCGGTCAGCGCGACGTTGCCGGCGTTTCCGACGCCATAGGTGTAGGTGACGGAATCCCCGGCACTCGCGTAGCGGTCGCCGTCGACATCGGCCCATTCAGCCGATACCGTGCCGTCCAGTTTCGGGTTCCGGACCGCGAGGTCCACTTCGCCGCCGTCCACACGGTATTCCCTGCTGCTCTGCCCGGACGCAGCAACTGTCCATGTGGAGTCGGCACGGAAGAATCCTTCCTCCGCCTCTTCCCGGGTCACGGCGTGCCGCGGCGTGGAGCACGCGTAGGATCCTGCCGCGGCAAGGTTGAGCCATCGGCAGTTTCCCGCGCCCGGGGGTACGAGGGGTGAGAAATTGCCGGCAGTCGGTACAAAGTCCGCGGCCAGGGGGCCGGTGTTGCTGACGGTAAACGTGTAGGGCACCTGCTCGCCGGCTGCGTACGGCTGCACGGCGAGGTCGCGTCCGGCATCATTCCGGGCACCGCTGATCGATCCGGCCAGCAGGCCATCCCGCAACGGTACGGCCAATCCCTTGAAGGACACTGCCTTCGTCAGTGCCGTATTGCCGGAGGCCGTGACGGTGAACTCAGCCACAGGGACGAGGTAGCCGCGCGCGATGTCCTCAGCGGTGAGTGTGTGTTTCGCGGTGGTGCAGTTGTAGCTGGCACCGGAGGCAAGGTTGTTGTACCGGCAGTTAGGGGCCGACGGCGGCAGGAACCCGGTCTCGAAGGTCCCGGAAAGGGGGACTGCATTGGACGTCACGGTCGATGTGCTCTTGACCGCGAAGGTGTAGGACAGCACTTCGCCTTCCTTGTACGGGTTCGCCGCCACGTCCCGTGCCGGCGCTGAGCCGGCGATGCTCAGGCCAACCTGGGGGGCTACCGGGCTGTTGGCAACGAAGGTGTACTGGGACACCTTTCCGTCGGCCGTGGTGAAAGCCGCATTGAGGGATGTTGGCCCCGAAGCTCCGGCCGGCGGCGTGAGCTGGACGTTCACCGTGGCCGAGCTACCCGGTGCGAGATCAGGAACGTCCACCGTGGCGGCGGACCATCCCGTTGGCGTATAGATACTGGCACGGGCGCCCGATAGGACATGGGCTTCCTGGTTGGTAACCGTCACCGGAACCTGCTGCGCAACACCGGGCGCAACGGTTTGTGCGGGCACGTTCACGGGAGCGCAGACATAGTTCAGCCATGCGTCGTCGAAACTGGCGAATTGCATGTTGTCCGTGTAGTTCGCCTCGTACAGGACGCCGAACTTGCCGTCGGCCAGGCGGGTAATCGTTGAATACGCGGAGAAGCCGGGACGGATGGTGCGGACACCGGGCCACGTTGCTCCGTCGTCACAGGACACGCGCGCCGAGACGTTTTCCCTGGCGGTCTTGGAGTTGGAATTGGTGAAGATCAGCTTCCTTGCCTCCGCAGAGCCCTCCGGTGCGGCCGGGTACATCCGGGAGATTGACCCGTTGTTGGCAGGGTCCGGCAGTTCAGTGTCCTGCGTAACCGGTCCGTAGCTGGCGCCGCCGTCGGTGGACACGGCCACTTTTCGGTAGCCTCCGTTAGCGCTGTCCCTCGAATTCAGCAGAACCCTGCCGTCGGAGAGTTCCACGGTCTTGTTCTCATCCATGCAGTCGCCGACCGGGGCCCCTTTGTGCCACGTTGCGCCGTGGTCATCCGAGTAGACGCTGTAGGCCTGGAAGAGTTCCGAGCCGTTGGCTTGACGCACGTAACCCGAGTACTGCTGAATCAACCGGCCTTTGTGGGCGCCGTATTTGAGCTGGATCCCCTCACCGGATGCCGCGAAGTTGGTGCGTACGTCCCCCGTTTGCGGGCTGGTCTTACTGCTTCCGGGTTTAGTGATGCTTGTGATAAACCGGGGCTCGCTCCAGGTGCGGCCTCCGTCGGCGGACTCCACCACGGCAGAAGAAATGACGTTCCTGTCGGCGTCGTCGTTGCCGTAGGTGCTGGCAGAGAAGCCGGCGTCCTTTGAGTAGACGAACAGGGCGAACACTTTGCCCGCCTCAGCGTCGTAAATGTACGACGGATCACTGAACCCGTATTTGGGGCCGCTGGCGTCCGCCACATGGCCCGCAGCGATGACGGTCAAAGGACCCCACGTTGCACCGCCGTCGATGCTGCGGCGCTGCACGATCGAGTTCGGGTTCGGCGCGTCGGCCGAGCTCCCGGGCCTGCCGTCCCACGCTGCGAGTACAACGTCGTTCCCGAGGTAGGTGAGCGCGGGAATACGGTAGAAGAAATTGTCGGCCGTCCGGTCTGCGGCAATGTTCGCTTCGACGAAGGTGCCAGGGGCGGCTGCCGGATTGGAGGGTGGAGCCGGCTCGGCCCTGGCCGGCAACCCGGGCCCCGCGATCAGCGCCATCCCAAGGAGCCCTGCGGCGGCTACCCGGCCCACGGAGCCGGCCTTGCCGGCCGGCTGCCTCTTTTTGAGTTTCAAATCCACTGTCCTTTCAGGTCGCCGCCCTGGGGCAGCAGTGCGGAAACGTACGGGTCATGTTGGCTTGTCCCACATGCCACATACAACGTCCTACAACCTTAGAGTGCAGTGAATCACATTGACCAGAGGTGTCACGTGACTATTTTGCGGCCCTCATGCCGCCGGGCATGAGGCTACTGGCGGGGCGTACGGACCACTTCGCTGATCCAGGCGCGGGTCTTCTCATCAATGGGGCCGGCCACATTTGTTTCCTTGGCGGCACGATCGGCTTTGATCTTCTGCATCACCATTCGACCCAGCCCAGCAAAGACTGCGGCGGCCATGACCGGAAGTAGTACGGATTTGGGTTTCTGAGCCATGCCGCAATCCTACTGAGCGTGCCAGCGCGCCACCAGAGCCGGCGTCGTGCTTCACCCTCCGGAGAGTGCCCCATTTCACAGTCAACCCGCGAATGCGGCCTGACGCATTCCGCCCGGTAGAATAGGCAAGCAAGCTCGCGGAGCGCTCGTTCCCGCTGTCTTATGTTTGGAGTCCGCAGTGGCTGTAAATACAGCAGCAGACCAGCGTGAGACGGCACCACTCCGCTGCGCCCTTACCCAACGCTCACGCACAGGAGTTACCGGATGCCCCGGATCGTTGTCGACGTCATGCCCAAGCCCGAGATTTTGGACCCGCAGGGGAAGGCCATCGTGGGTGCACTCCCCCGGCTGGGATTCACTGCTTTTAGCTCTGTCCGCCAGGGCAAGCGCTTTGAACTCACTGTCGACGGCGAGGTGACCGAGGAGATCCTGGCCCAGGCCCGGAACGCCGCAGAAACCCTGCTGTCCAACCCCGTCATCGAAGATGTCGTCAACGTCGAGGTCGTCGAGGCCTGAAATGACTGAACTCCCCCTGATTGGCGAGGCGGTTGCCGTTGCGGCCAACCCGCGGCTCGCCGGCGCCCGCATCGGCGTCGTGACCTTCCCTGGCACTCTGGATGACCGCGACGCCGCCCGCGCGGTCCGCCTGGCAGGCGCCACCCCGGTGGAACTCTGGCACGCGGACACCACCCTCGGTGACGTTGACGCCGTCGTGATTCCCGGCGGTTTCTCCTACGGCGACTATCTCCGCGCCGGTGCCATCGCACGCTTCGCGCCGCTGATGGCAAAGATTATCGACGCCGCCAACTCGGACGCCAAGCTGCCGGTCCTGGGCATTTGCAACGGCTTCCAGATCCTCACCGAGTCGCACCTGCTGCCCGGCTCGATGATCAAGAACGACCACCTGAAGTTCATGTGCCGCGACCAGGTCCTGCGCGTGGAAAACAACACCACCGCCTGGACCAGCGACTACGCCGCCGGCCAGGAAATTACTGTGCCGCTGAAGAACCAGGACGGCCAGTACATCGCAGATGAGAAGGTCCTGGACGCCCTTGAGGCCGAAGGCCGCGTGGTGTTCCGTTACGTGGGCTTCAACCCGAACGGCTCCCGCCGCGACATCGCCGGCATCTCCAACGCCGCCGGCAACGTGGTGGGCCTCATGCCCCACCCGGAGCACGCCGTGGAAGTCGGCTTCGGCCCCGAGTCCCTGGATGGCATCGGCGGGTCCGATACCGATGGCCTCGGTTTCTTCACCTCCGTATTGAACAAGATTGTGGGAGGCGCAAAGTGAGTACCTCAGCTGAAACCGTCAGCAAGAAGTTCAACATCGACACCGTGGAGAACGCGGCCAAGACCCCCGACGTCGAACTCCCCTGGGCCGAACTTGGCCTGAAGCAGAACGAGTTCGACGAAGTCGTCAAGGTCCTGGGCCGCCGCCCGACCGGCGCCGAGCTCGCCATGTACTCCGTGATGTGGAGCGAGCACTGCTCCTACAAGTCCTCGAAGAACCACCTGCGCCAGTTCGGCGAAAAGGTGACGGACGAGATGAAGAAGGACATGCTGGTGGGCATCGGCGAAAACGCCGGTGTGACCAACCTGGGCGACGGCTGGGCCGTGACGTTCAAGATCGAGTCCCACAATTCGCCGTCGTTCGTGGAGCCCTACCAGGGCGCCGCAACGGGCATCGGCGGCATTGTCCGCGACATTATCTCCATGGGCGCCCGCCCGGTGGCCGTCATGGATCCGCTGCGCTTCGGCGCCATCGACCACCCGGACACCGCCCGCGTCATGCACGGTGCCGTGGCCGGTATCGGCGGCTACGGCAACTCCCTGGGCCTGCCCAACATCGGCGGCGAAATGGTCTTCGACTCCGTGTACCAGGGCAACCCGCTAGTGAACGCGCTGGCCGTCGGCGTTATGCGCCACGAGGACATCCGCCTGGCCAACGCCTCCGGCAAGGGCAACAAGGTAGTGCTGTTCGGTGCACGCACCGGCGGCGACGGCATCGGCGGCGCCTCCGTGCTGGCCTCCGAGTCCTTCGACGACACCAAGCCGTCCAAGCGTCCCGCGGTCCAGGTGGGCGACCCGTTCGCCGAGAAGGTCCTGATCGAGTGCTGCCTCGAACTGTTCAAGGGTTCCCTCGTTGAGGGCATCCAGGACCTCGGCGCCGCGGGCATTTCCTGCGCCACCTCCGAGCTCGCCTCCAACGGCGACGGCGGCATGCAGGTCGAGCTGACCTCCGTGCTGCTGCGCGACCCCACCCTGACACCGGGCGAAATCCTGATGTCCGAGTCGCAGGAACGCATGATGGCAGTGGTGACCCCCGAGAACGTGGCCGCCTTCGAAGCCGTCATGGACAAGTGGGCCGTGGAGTACTCCTGGCTGGGCGAGGTGACCGACACCGGCCGCCTGATCATCACGTGGGAGGGCGAGGTCATTGTCGACGTCGACCCGCGCACCGTGGCCCACGACGGTCCGGTCTACGACCGCCCGTTCGCCCGACCGGAATGGCAGGACGCCGTCCAGGCCGATGCCTTCACCGGGTCCGTGCAGGATGCCGGCCGGCCTTCCGCCCCGAAGGAACTGGCTGCCGCAGTCACCGAGCTCATTTCCTCGCCGAACATGTGCGACAAGTCCTGGATTACCAACCAGTACGACCGCTACGTCGGCGGCAACACCGCCATGGCTTTCCCGGACGATGCCGGCGTGGTCCGCGTTGACGAGGAAACCGGCCTGGGCGTGGCCCTCGCCACCGACGCCAACGGCCGCTACACCTACCTCGACCCGTACCACGGCGCACAGCTCGCCCTGGCCGAGGCGTACCGCAACGTCGCCACCTCCGGCGCCGTGCCAATGGCCGTCAGCGACTGCCTGAACTTCGGTTCCCCCGAGGACCCGGACGTGATGTGGCAGCTCGCCGAGGCCATCCGCGGCCTGTCCGACGCCTGCATGGTGCTGGGCATCCCGGTCACCGGCGGCAACGTCTCGCTGTACAACCAGACGGGCACAACCCCGATCCACCCCTCCCCCGTGGTGGCAGTGCTGGGCAAGCTCGACGACGTCGCCCGCCGCACGCCGTCGGGCTGGAAGGAAGACGGCCAGGCCATCTACCTCCTGGGCACCACGGCGGCAGAACTGGACGGCTCCGAGTGGGCCAACCTGCGCGGCCACCTTGGCGGCCAGCCGCCGAAGGTTGACCTCGCCGCTGAACGGGCACTGGGTGAAATCCTGATCAACGCCTCCCGCGACGGCATGGTGGACTCCGCGCACGACCTCTCCGAGGGCGGCCTCGCTGCAGCGCTCGTGGAGTCCGCCCTGCGCTACGGGGTCGGTGCACGGATTGCCCTGCAGGACGTCATGGACCGTGACGGCGTGGACCTGTTCACGGCACTGTTCTCCGAGACCCAGGGCCGCGCCATTGTTGGCGTGCCGCGCTCCGAGGAAGTCCGCTTCACGGACATGTGCACCGCCCGCGGATTCGCCCACACCCGCATCGGCGTGGTGGACGCAGCGAGCGGCCAACTGGAGATCAACGGCGTGGACACCCTGTCCCTCGACGCCCTCCGCGAAGCCCACGAGGCCACCCTGCCGAAGTACTTCGGCTAGGCCCTCCCTCCACGCGCGAACGGACACTTAGGGCCCCCGGCCGGGGGGCTTAAGTGTCCGTTCGCGCTTAAAGGCGAGGTCAGTCGTCGCTGCGGAGCTCCCGTTGCCGGGCGCTGAGGAGTTCCAGTTCGGGGCGGTTGGCAACGAAGCGTTCGACGGCGGTGAGCACCTCCACGAGGTGGGCCCGGTCGGCGGCCACCAGGCCGGCGCCAAGTTGCGTCCGCCGGTACTGCTCGTGGTCACCCACTTCGGCCACTGAAACCTCGAAGCGCCGTTTGAGCTCCGCCAGCAGCGGCCGCACCACGGAACGTTTTTCCTTGAGGCTGTGAACGTCGCCCAGGAGAATGTCGAACTCAATCCATCCGATCCACATGGCGTGTTCCTTCCCGGGCGGGCTAGGCGATGGTGAGTTCGCCCATGCGGTCCCAGCCGTCGCCGTCGAGCTGGCGGCTGATGATGCGGGGCGTCTCAGCGAGGGCCTGCGGCATGTCCGCCATGGCCTTCTGGAAGTGTGCGCTGTTGACGTGGTCGCCGGCGGCATCGTCCTTGAAGGCCTCCACGAGGACAAACTCGTTGGGGTCCTCCACGCTGCGGGACCAGTCAAACCACAGGTTGCCGGGCTCCTGCCGCGTTGCCCGGGTGAAGTCCTCCACCAGGCCCAGCCATTTCTCCGACCAGTCCGGCTTGACCTTGAACTTGACGACAATAAAGATCACGGGGTTATCCCTTTCGTTGTGGTTCTACGATTGGCCCGGCGGCGAGGGAATTCTGGCACTCCTCAATCGCCTCACGGGCCCATTCCTGCTGCCGGGGAGTTCCGACGCGTTCCGCCCACTGCTCGGCCAGCTGGAACTCCACCAATGCTTCGGTGAAGCGGCCGGCCTGGTGCAGGGTCCAGCCCAGGTTATTGTGCAGCGAGACCAGCCAACGCCTGGTCCGCGGATCGTGCACCGTGGAAGCATACTCGAGGGCGCTGCGGGTCCAGGACTCGGCATGCTCCGGATCAGCGATCGCCAGCATGTGCAGCGCGTCCACGGCCAGGAATTCCTCACTAAGGTGATCTGCCAGTTCCGCGGCCTGTTCAAACAACGGCACGGCCATCGCGGCGTGCCCGCTGGAGTTCAGCAGGCGGCCCCGCTCCAGGAGCACGCGCACCGCCACGGTGGGCTCGTCGGCATCGATCGCGTCCAGGAGGGCGTCGGCTTCCTCGTAGCGGCCCTGCAGTCCGATGGCCCGCCCCACCTGGGTGGCGAGCTCGGCCCGTTCGTCGGCGTCGTAATTTTCGTCTGTAGCAGCCTTCCGGAAACGGGCTTCCGATCCTGCGGGGTCATCGAAGTTCCACAATTGGTCAAGGGTTTTCTGTTCCAGCATCCACCTGCTCCTGATCAGCTTTCACCTGCGGCCAGTTCGTGCGCACTCCCAATGTATCGGGAAGTGACGTGTCTTTGTGCGCGTGCCGTGACGGCGCTGCCGGCCGCGTAAAACCAGTTGGAGGGCCGGCTGAAGGCAGTGATCTTCAGGAACACCTTCCCTTGCCCGTCCATTTCCACTTCAAAAGCTTCCTCGCCGCGCACTGGATGGCCGGGGAGCGTGCCGTACCCGAAACCGGCGCTTTGCGGGCCGTCGCCGGGCACCGGCCGGCGCACCCACACCACCTCGCAGGGCGCGTTGATCCGGAAAGGCCCGACGCCGAATCCGCTCACGACGCGGGCGCCGGGCACCACGACGTCGGAGTCGGCGCGGACCCGCAGCCCGGACCGTTTCTGCAGCTGCCAGGCCAGGATCCCGTGGGCCACCCGCCGGTAGAGTGCCGCACCCTCGCCGAGGTACGCCTGGGTCACCAGCCAGGGGATGCCGTCCGGCGGCCGTCCGTGTTCAGTGGAACCAACGCCAGGGTAATTCAGGTTGCCCCTGGCGACGCGGCTGACGCGGCCGGCACCGCGACGGCTCTTCATGCGCCTTCACCCCGGGCGAGCCCGGCCCATCCCAGCTGTTCGCGCTGCTTCCGGCTCAGTGTGGCCACCACCAGGTCGTAGGAGTCCTCCACCATGTCCCGGATCATGTCATCCGGCAGCGATCCGTCCAGCCGGACCCCGTTCCAGTGCGTCTTGTTCATGTGCCAGGCGCCGGTGATTTCAGGGTGGAGCGCCCGCAGCTGTTCGGCCAGCACCGGTTCACACTTGAGGCTCACGGACCAGTCAGCCGGATCCATCGCGGACGCGGCGAACATCTTGGCCCGGGGCTCGCCGGAGGAGGCGGCCCGGACCTTGAAGACGGAGGTCTCGGGACCGAAGGGAAAGTCCTCGAAGGCACCGGGAAACCCGAGGCAAAGCGCCCGGAGTGCAGCTGCATCCATGCTTCGAGCCTACTGCCCGGCGCCGACGTCTTGGACCCGACACTTCGCGGGAGGCCGAGCGGACGCCGCCCCCCGCACCGTTCCGCATCATCGGGCCATAGCGGCAGTCCCCGAGCGCTCAGGCGACGCCGAGGAATTTTTCCAGGAGAACGACGTCGAGCCCGGCGGAGAGCTGGGCTTCCCGGAAGGCGGCAAGGTCGGCAGCGAACTCCGGCCGAAAATGCATGAGCACGATATCTCCGGGACGCAGCGAGTTTCCGTACTGATAGTCCATCTGACCGCGGTTGGCTTTGGCCTCCCATGTCACGATGGCCTTCATTCCGGCGGCTGCGACGGCCTGCCGCATGGCGTTGGAGTAGTCTCCGCCGGGCGGCCTGAAGAGCGTGGGCCGGCGCCCGAACTGCTGCTGTGCGTAGTCCTGCATGCCGGTGATCTCGGCAAGCTGCTGCCCGTAGCTCAGCTGCCGGGACATGTTCACGTTGTGGCTGATGGTGTGGTTTTCCACCAGGCTTCCCTGTGCCTCGAACTGTTTGAAGAATCCGGGATCGTTCTGCACGAAGTTCCGGGTCAGAAACAGGCTCGCGGGGTAGTCGTATTCATCCAGCAACTGGGCCATCTGGGGAGTCTTTGTCACGCCGTCGTCGATGGTCAGGAACACAACAGGCTGCTTGGTCAGGACCCGCGTCAGGACCGGTGCCATCCCTCCTTGGACCGGGGGAAGGCGGAAATCGGAGGCATACGTGGGCCGGGGTCGCCTGTCTGGACGGCGCAGGTCATCGGGGATAGTGGAGTCGACTCCGCCGAGTGCCAGAACGGAAGGCATCGGCTGTCCTCGGCTCGCCGAAAGACCGGGCGAGGCTGCGGTGCCGGGAGCCGGCGCCCCCGGCACGGCGCAACCACCCAACCCGCCGACCACCGAAGCGCCCAGCAGGCCCAGAAGTGCCCGCCGGCCAAGGGTCGAGGAAGGTTCAGGGGCCGCCGCTGGAGGCAGCGTGGGGTGTTGCTCGCACATGGCTGCTCCTTGCGTCTCGGGGAAGGCCCGGTGAAGGGTAGCAGGCAAGAATGACAACGTAGGGCCTGGTTACGGAGAGGCTACAGGGTACAGAGGCTACAAGCCGAAGCGCACGGCGTCCTGCGCCGGACACGCATTCATGATCACATCGAGGCCGGCGGCCGTTGCACGCTCGGCGGCCGCCTCGTCAATGACGCCCAGTTGCATCCAGATGGCTTTGGCGCCGACCGCGATTGCCTGGTCCACGACAGCGCCCACCTTCTGCGAATTCACGAAGCAGTCCACGACGTCGATGGGCCGTTTGCTGTCCGGGATGTCGGCGAGCCTTGCGTAGCCCGTTTCGCCGTGCACGGGATCGCCCGGCAGGTTCACCGGGATGATCTCCATGCCCAGCCGGTCGCGGATGAACAGAGAGGTGTCGTAGGCGGCGCGCCATTCGTTGGTGGAAAGGCCAACGATGGCCCACCGCCCCTTGGTGCGCAACAGCCGTTCGAGGACTGCAGGATCGTTGACATGGGGCATGGGCCCAGCCTACGCGCAGTACCCGCGAGCGCGCCGGACAGCTGGCAGCCGCGGCGCCGACGTCGAAGAAATAACCGCCAAAAGGGCACAAAATTCTGCAGAGCCGAATATTACGTGGCATAGGACGGCAATTTAGCGATCGGGACGCGCATCCGTTTAGTGTGAAGTACAACCATCCCGAGCGGCCAAGAGACCTGGATCGATGCAGCCGCAGCAACCCTGACCATCAGCAGGGTGCTACCGCCAGGACCGATGGAGCACACCTATGACTGTCTATTCCTGTTCCACGCCCGAGACCATGACGCCCGCCCTCACGTCCGAGGCGGAGCGGATCGCCTTTTGGGAGGAAGCTGCCCTCCGGCTCGACTGGGCGGACTTTTCCGGCGACGTCGCCGCCGGCTCTGCCCGTGAAGCCTCCGGTGGCGATGCTTCCGGAGGCAAGCCCTGGCACACGGCCCACCGGCGGATTCCTGCCGACGTCGAAGCCGGGCTCGGCCCGCAGACCACCTGGTTCGAGGGCGGCAAACTCAACGTCGCCTACAACTGCGTGGACCGCCATGTTGCCGCCGGCCGCGGCGACAAGGTGGCGCTTCACTTCGAGGGCGAACCGGGCGACCGCAGGGCCATCACCTACGCCGAACTGCAGCGCGAAGTGTCCAAGGCCGCCAACGCGCTCCTGGCCCTGGGCATCACCAAGGGCGACCGTGTGGTCATCTACCTTCCGGTCATCCCCGAAACCGTCATCATCACCCTCGCCGTGGCGCGCATCGGCGCCATCCATTCCCTGGTGTTCGGGGGTTTCTCCGCCGAGGCGCTGAAATTCCGCGTCGAGGACACCCGGGCCAAGCTCCTGGTCACCACGGACGGACAGTTCCGCCGCGGCGTGGCAGTGCCCGTCAAGGACAATGCGGACGCAGCAGTTGCCGGGGACAACGCCGTCGAGCACGTCCTGGTGGTCAACCGCACCACCCCTGCGGACCAGCTGGCGACGGTCCCCATGACCGCGGGCCGCGACGTCTGGTGGCACGACGCCGTCGGGCAGGCCTCCGAGGCGCACGAACCGGAAGCGTTCGACGCCGAGACCCCCCTGTTCATCATGTATACCTCCGGGACCACCGGTAAGCCCAAGGGCCTGGTGCACACGTCCGGCGGCTACCTGACGCAGGCGTCGTGGAGCTTCGAGCACCTCTTCAGCAACCCGGACCCGGCCCTCCGTGACCAGGACGTGCACTGGTGCACCGCGGACCTCGCCTGGGTCACCGCACACACCTACGAGATCTACGGCCCGCTCTCCAACGGCGCCACCCAGGTGATCTTCGAAGGCACGCCGAACACCCCGCATCCGGGACGGCACTTCGAGATCATCGAACGCTACGGCGTGACGCAGTACTACACCGCACCCACCCTGGTCCGCTCGCTCATGGGCTGGTTCCCGGACGGCGTCCCGGACACCTACGACCTCTCCTCCATCCGGATGCTCGGCACCGTGGGTGAAGCCGTGAACCCCGAGGCGTGGCGCTGGCTGCGCCACAACGTCGGCGCCGGCACCGCACCCGTGGTGGACACCTGGTGGCAGTCCGAGACCGGTGCCACCATCCTCTCCCCTGCGCCGACCGACACGGACTTCAAGCCGGGCTGCGCCGCCCGCCCGCTGCCGGGCGTCAGCACCCGGATCGTGGACGACGCCGGCAACACGGTGCCGCCGGGCGTCCAGGGATTCATCGTGGTGGACTCCCCCGGACCCGCGATTGCCCGCACCGTCTGGGGCAACCCGCAGCGCTACTTCGATTCGTACTGGCGCAAATACGCCGAGCAGGGCTGGTTCCTCGCCGGGGACGGCGCCAAATACGACGACGACGGCGACATCTGGATCCTGGGGCGGGTGGATGACACCCTCAACGTCTCCGGCCACCTGCTGTCCACCATCGAAATCGAGTCGGCCCTCGTCTCCCATCCAGCCGTGGTGGAAGCCGGCGTCTGCCCGGTGGCTGACCCGAAGACAGGCCACGCCATCGTCGCGTTTGTGGTGCTGAAGGGCGGGGTTTCGACCGAAGTGGCCGCCGAACTCCGGAACCACGTCGCGAAGGAGATCGGACCGATAGCCAAGCCGCGCGACGTCGTCGTGGTTCCCGATGTGCCCAAGACGCGCAGCGGCAAGATCATGCGCCGGCTCCTCACCCAGCTATTCGAGGGCACCGCCCTCGGTGACACCACATCGCTCCAGAACGAACCGGCAATCGCCGGCATCCAGGAATCCCTGGCCGGCTACGCCGCCTCCCTCATTGGGCAGAAGCAGTCTCCCGCCAACGGACAGAAGTAAAGGAACAATCATGAACGACATCAGCAGCGTTGCCCGTCTTTCGGAGCCCCTCAAGTTCGCCTACTGGGTACCCAACGTCTCCGGCGGCCTGGTGGTCTCCACCATCGAACAGCGCACCGGCTGGGACTTCGCCTACAACAAGAAGCTGGCCCGCATCGCCGAGGAATCCGGCTTCGAGTACGCCCTGACCCAGACCCGCTACGCCGCCTCCTACGGCGCGGACAAACAGCATGAAGCCACGTCCTTCAGCCTCGCCCTGCTGGCGGCCACGGAGCGGCTGAAAGTCATTTCGGCGGTCCACCCGGGCATGTGGCACCCCGGCGTGCTGGCCAAGTACATCATCACCGCGGACCACATCTCCAACGGCCGTGCGGCCGTCAATATCGTCTCCGGCTGGCTCAAGAACGAGTTCACCAACTTCGGCCTCGAGTGGCTGGAACACGACGAACGCTACGTGCGCACCGAGGAATTCATCAAGGTCCTGCGCGGCCTGTGGACGGAGCAGGAGTACAGCCAGTCCGGCAAGTACTACAACATCACCGACTTCACCCTGAACCCGGCGCCCCTGGACGTTCCGGGCCGGGCGCACCCGGAGATCTTCTTCGGCGGCAACTCCACCGCGGCCCAGGCAACCGCCGGCCGTGTGGCCGACTGGTACTTCTCCAACGGCAAGGACCTTGAAGGCTTCAAGGAGAACATCGCCGGTGTTGTTGCAGCGTCCGGGGAGACGCTGCGAGGCACGTCCGGCCAGCTGGCCGCACCCCGCTTTGGCCTCAACGGCTTCGTTATCGCCCGCGATTCGGAGAAGGAAGCCCGCGACACCCTCCGCGAAATCGTGGAGAAAGCACACAAGCCCGCGGTCGAGGGTTTCCGCGCCGCAGTCCAGGAAGCCGGGGCGTCCACCAAGGACGGCAAGGGCATGTGGGCCGACTCGAGCTTCGAGGACCTGGTCCAGTACAACGACGGCTTCAAGACCCAGCTGATCGGCACCCCGGAACAGATCGCGGAGCGGATCGTGGAGTACAAGAAGATCGGCGTGAACCTTTTCCTTACGGGCTACCTGCACTTCCAGGAGGAAGTGGCCGCGTTCGGCCAGGAGATCCTGCCGATCGTCCGCGAACTCGAGGCTGACCTGGCCCGCAAGCACGGCACCGAGTTGGACCTGTCCGGCACCCCGGTGGCAAACGCCGGCACTACCAGCAAGCTGGTGAACGCGTAATGGCGGACCGCAAGTTCGGCTTCCGCACCCGCGCCCTGCACGCCGGCGGCACACCCGACGCCGAGCACGGCGCGCGGGCCGTCCCGATCTACCAGACCACGTCCTTCGTCTTCAAGGACACCCAGGACGCCGCCAACCTCTTCGCCCTGCAGAAGTACGGCAACATCTACTCCCGGATCGGCAACCCCACGGTCGCCGCGTTCGAGGAGCGGATCGCCTCCCTCGAGGGCGGCATCGGAGCCGTTGCGACGTCGTCGGGCATGGCCGCGGAATTCATCACCTTCGCTGCACTCACCCAGTCCGGCGACCACATCGTGGCGGCCTCCCAGCTGTACGGCGGAACGGTCACCCAGTTGGACGTCACGCTGCGCCGCTTCGGGGTGGACACCACGTTCGTCCCCGGCACCGACCCCGCGGACTACGCCGCGGCCGTCCGGGACAACACCAAGGCGATTTTCGTCGAGGTGGTGGCCAACCCGTCGTCGGAAGTCCAGGACCTTGAGGGGCTGGCAAAGGTAGCGCACGACGCCGGCATCCCGCTGGTTGTCGACGCCACCTTGAGCACGCCGTACCTGGTGCGGCCGATCGAGCACGGGGCGGACATCGTGATCCACTCCGCCACCAAGTTCCTCGGCGGACACGGCACCACCCTGGGCGGAGTAATCGTCGAGAGCGGCCGGTTCAACTGGGGCAACGGTAAGTTCCCCACCATGACCGAGCCCGTGGCCTCCTACGGCAACGTCTCCTGGTGGGGGAACTTCGGCGAATACGGCTTCCTGACCAAGCTGCGCTGCGAGCAGTTGCGCGACATCGGCCCCGCACTCTCTCCGCAATCCGCGTTCCAGCTGCTGCAGGGTGTCGAAACCCTTCCGCAGCGCCTGGACGAGCACCTGAAGAATGCCCAGGCCGTGGCCGAATGGCTTGAAGCGGACGAGCGCGTGGCCTATGTGAACTTCTCCGGGCTGCCGTCCCACCCGCACTTCGAGCGGGCGCGGAAGTACCTGCCGCTGGGCCCGGGATCGGTGTTCTCCTTCGGCGTCAAGGGCGGCCGTTCCGCGGGCCGGAAGTTCATCGAAGCGCTCCAGCTGGCCTCGCACCTGGCCAACGTCGGCGACTCGCGCACCCTCGTGATCCACCCCGGCTCCACCACCCACCAGCAGCTGAGCCCGGCCCAGCTCGAATCCGCCGGCGTCCCCGAGGACCTGGTCCGCATCTCCGTGGGCCTGGAGGACATCGAGGACATTCTGTGGGACCTGGACCAGGCGCTGGCTGAAGCGCAGAACGCCACGGTGGTTGAGCCTGTCGAAACCGTCGCTGGCGAAACCTGCACGATCGGAGCAAACGCATGAGCGCAGCAGAAACCAGGACCTGGGAAGGTCCTACCGCTCCGGAGCGGCTGGCATTACTCCGGCAGGCGAAGTCCATCGCCATTGTGGGCGCCTCAGACAAGCCGTCCCGGGCCAGCTACTTCGTGGCAACCTACCTGCAGTCCTCCACCCGTTACAAGGTGTACTTCGTGAACCCGGTAGTCAAGGAAATCCTGGGGCAGCCCACCTACGCGTCCCTGGCCGACCTCCCGGAGAGCCCCGACATCGTGGATGTGTTCCGCAAGCATGATGACCTGCCCGGCGTTCTTGACGAAGCCATCGCCGCCGGTGCCAAGACGCTGTGGCTGCAGCTCGGTTCCTGGCATGAGGACGTGGCGAAGGAAGCGGAAGCTGCCGGGCTCGACGTCGTCATGGACCGGTGCGTCAAGATCGAGCACGCACGCTTCCACGGCGGACTCCACCTTGCCGGTTTCGACACCGGGGTCATTTCCTCCAAGCGGCAGGTCCTGGCCTAACCAGGCCCTTACAGCGCGAACGGACACTTGAGGCCCCGCACGGCGGGGCCTCAAGTGTCC
>NZ_JBHVYH010000013.1:0-56237 GCF_042880995.1 Arthrobacter sp. NPDC058288 | reverse complement strand
GCTCAGCTGGCAGGTGCTGAGCGCGACCGGCGTACTGCACCGCGACATCCTCGCCTCCCCCGGCACCATCGCCCGGGCGGCCGGCGATCTGATCGCGGACGGCACCCTGCCGGCTGCCATGGGAATCTCGCTCCAACGCGTCGCCGTCGGGCCCCTCCTTTTGTCCTCAGACGGTTGCTGCGCGACGGTCAGGCGGTCTGGCCGGCGTGCTCGCCTTCTTCGATTTCTTCGAGGAGTTTGTCGTTGAAAGCCTTGAGGTCACCGGGGTGCCTACTGGTCACGAACCCCTGGTCCACCACCACTTCCTCGTCACTCCACTCAGCACCGGCGTTCTTCAGGTCGGTCTGCAGGGTGTGGTACGAGGTGAGCTTGCGCCCACGGACCACACCGGCGTCGATCAAAAGCCAGGGCCCGTGGCAGATGGAGGCCACCGGCTTGTGCTGCTCAAAGAAGCCTCGGGCAAAGGCCTGGGCGTCCTTGTCCACACGAAGATGGTCCGCGTTGACTACTCCGCCGGGGATCACCAGCGCGTGGAAATCCGCGGCGTTGGCTTCCGCCACCGTGATGTCGACGTCGAACGTCTCGCCTTTTTCGGTGCCGTCGTAACCCTGCAGCTTCCCGGCCTTCGGCGCCACCAGCGTGGGTTCACCGCCGGCTTCCTTCACAGCGTTCCAGGGGCTGGTCAACTCCACCTGCTCCACGCCGTCGGTCAGCAGGAACGCGACCTTCTTGCCTGCAATATTGTGCGCTGACATCTGTCCTCCTTGTGCCGGATTCCTTACGGGTTTAACACTAGGAACCCCGGAAATAATAAGCAAGCTGACAATCATGCTGTGCCGGACAAACAGTGCTAGCACGGAAGCCACGGACAGTGCCCCGATCGCACCATGGAAACACGGCATCAGGAAAGGATTCCTGGCCGAAACCACCATCACCGCAACAGGAGCAACAACAATGTCCATCACCGCCGGAACAACGAAGTCCCGTCACTCCCGCGCCAAGGTCGCACTCGTCTCAGCAATGACGCTGGGGCTTGCTGCGGGCGGCGTCGCCCTGGCCGCACCCGCCCAGGCCGCCACCACCAACTACGCCTGCACCGTCACGCCGCTGAAGCCGGTCTTTGCCGGCTTCAACTCCTCGGGCACCAAGCTGGTGGACTACCAGATCCAGGTGCGCTGCTACAACGACCGTTCCGTCTACATCGAGCAGCAGCGCTGGGAAAGCGACGACTGGCCCAACGGCGACGACCACCTCGGCAACTCGAGCTTCAGCCGCACCGTCGGCTATTACAGCGGAATCGTCACCATCCACAACGTCCGCACCCTGCCCAACACGGAGATCGGCAATGAGGAGGTGTACCAGAAGGTCCGCCACCAGGAGGGGGCCGGTGGCGTCTGGTCGCCGTTCACAGGATGGAAGAGCAGCGGCACCACATCCATGTCCAACTAGCAGCATCCCGCTGACCGGAACCGGCGGCCGTCCCGAAAGGACGGCCGCCGGTTTGCTGTTTGCGGGACTGCTAGTGCTGGCGAAGGTACGTGAGGACGGCGAGGACCCGGCGGTGGTCCTCGGGTTCCGGGCGCAGGCCCAGCTTCAGGAAGATGCTGCGGATGTGTGCCTCCACCGTCCGCTCCCCCAGGAACAAGGTTTTCCCGATCGCCTGGTTGGTGCGCCCCTGGGCCATCAGCTCCAGGACGTCCCGCTCCCGGCTGCTGAGCTCGTCCTCCCGCTGGTGGCCGTTATGCGGCCGGGCCACCATGCGTGCCACCAGTTCAGGGTCGACGGCGGTGCCGCCGGCCGCCACCCGGTGCAGCGCGTCGATGAACTCGTCGATGTCCGAGACCCGCTCCTTCAGGAGGTAGCCCAGGCCTTTCGCTCCGTTCCCCAGGAGCTGCATGGCGTTTTCGGTCTCCACGTACTGGGACAGCAAGAGAACCCCCGTTCCGGGCTGGTCGCGCCGGATCGCCGTTGCGGCCTGGATGCCTTCGGTGGTGAAAGTGGGGGGCATCCGGATGTCCACCACGGCGACATCAGGCGCCAAAGCTGCAACGCATGCCAGAAGCTCCGGGGCATCGGCAGCCTCGCAGGCCACCTCCAGCCCTTCGGAGGTGAGCAGCGCGGCCAGGCCGCGGCGGAGCAGCGCCGAGTCGTCCGCGATGGCGACGCGCAGTGTCATGGCAGGTCCTCCGTCGGGTCGGCCGAGAACGGCAGGGATGCCGCAACTGTTGTGCCGCGGCCGTCGGGGCTGGTGATGGTCAGTGAGCCGCCCAGGGCGGCCGCCCGGTCGGCGAGACCCAGCAGGCCGCCGTCGGCTCCGGGGCTTGCCCCGCCGATCCCGTTGTCCGTCACGTGGAGCCTGAGTCCGGCGTCGGTGCCTTTGACGCCGATTTGCAGGTTGGAGGCGCGGGCGTGCTTGGCCGCATTGGTCACGGCCTCCGCGCAGATGAAATACGCCGCGAGTTCCACCTGGGGCGGGGGCCGCTGCGGCAGGTCAACGTCCAGATCGACGGGGAGCGCCGAGCGCTCGGCGAGCGCCGTCAGCGAGCCGTCCAGCCCCATTTCCCGCAACGACGGCGGGTA
The DNA here is from genome assembly GCF_042880995.1 of Arthrobacter sp. NPDC058288. Taxonomy (NCBI): domain Bacteria; kingdom Bacillati; phylum Actinomycetota; class Actinomycetes; order Micrococcales; family Micrococcaceae; genus Arthrobacter; species Arthrobacter sp. NPDC058288. The sequence continues at coordinate 53,657 of NZ_JBHVYH010000013.1, read as the reverse complement.
GACGCCCCTGGCCAGCTCACGAAGTTCAGCCAGGGCGACGGCGAGCTCGTCGCTGGCGTGGTCCACCAGTTCCTTCATCTCCGCCGGGCTCGCGGCCCGCCGCGCCCTTGCCAGCTCCATGGATACGGCAACGAGGCGCTGCTGCGCACCGTCGTGAAGGTCCCGCTCGAGCTCACGACGCCGGGCGTCCCCGGCCGTGACAATCCGTTCCCGGGAGCGCCGGACCTCGATCAGCTGGTCCCTCAGCTGCTGCTCCATGTTCTGGTTGTCCAGGGCCAGGGAAGTGGCGCTCCGCACGGCGGCCATCAGTTGCGGCTGGTCCCGGAGGGCCTCGTCGAAAACCAGCGCCCCCACGGGTGTGCCGTTGCGCTCCAGCACCATGGCGGCCCGTCCGGATCCGTCCTCCGGAACCGCCCGGGGGACGCCGTCGTCGTCCACGAATCCGGACAGCGCGGGCGACCACCGCCACAGGCTGAGGGTGGGGTCCCTGACCGACCTGCGCAGGGCGCGGATGAGCCGGTCGCTGACAGGCGCCATACCGATTTCCACCATCAGCTCGCTCAGGGCGCCGCGGGCGAACCGGTAGCGCCACAGCCCCAACAGGACGGCGAAGGGGACGATCGCCGTCGCCGGATACTGCCAGAGCAGTGCCTCGTTGGAGAGGGAGCCGGTCAGCTGAACCACGGCGAGCGACACCCAGACTGTGGAGGCGGTCTTGATGATCACTGCCAGCCACAGCGGCAGGAACGCCGCCCTGTACGCCGGCGAACCGGAGCGCCAGCGGGAAACCAGCACGGCTACGATCGCCGCGCCTATGCCCACCTGGACAATGCGGGCGGCATCCCCGATGGCGCTGGTCAGCTCCGGACTGTCCCACAGCAGGAGCAGGTTGCCGGAGGTGGACTCCCCCGCGGCGATGTGCAGCCGCGGATCGAAGAAGGCCCAGCTCGCCACTGCGATGACCGCCCAGGCGGCAAAGAAGAAAACGACAGCCGCGCGTTCCACCCGCGAGCGCAGGACTCCCGAGGGGAAGCTCAGTGCAAGCTGCAGCAACGGTGGCTGGTACATGAGCGTCAGCGCCACACCGGCCGTGAACAGCACCGGGTCACTGGACCGCCGCACTCCCGCAGCCAGCCACAACAGCCCCGCGAGCACCAGAAGCAGGCCGGGATTGCGGCTGGGCCGGGTCTGCCACGCTGTCACCCCGGCCAGGACAAAGGCGAGCCCCACGGCGATGAACAGGGAGAGTTCAAATATGGAGAAGGGTGCCCTGTCCGGGTTCTCACCCCAGCGGATGACCCCCTGGGGGTTGAGGACACCCAGTGTCCTGGCGGGATCCTGCAGGGCGGCCGGTGCCCAGTCGATCGAGATCAGCACCAGGGCCAGGACGCCCACGGTGGCAGCCATTACCAGAACCAGTTGCTTGGGAGTCATGGTGCATCCCTCCGCCAAGCTTAAGAATAGGCGCCCGTCAGGTCATTCGGCAGCCATCTGCGGCGCCAGCCGGTAACCAATTCCCCGCACGGTTTCGACCCACCTGGGGGCGCGCGAATCGTCCCGCAGCCGTTTCCGCAGGTTACCCATGTGGACTTCGACGGCGCGCTCTTCGGCGGTGCTCACGTAGGAGCCGGTGTCGTAGGGTTCGTTCCTCAGGCGGCGGACCAGGTCGGCCTTCGTCTGGACCAGGCGTCCGTTCTCCAGGAGGACAAGGAGGAGGTCGAACTGCGTCCGGGTCAGTTCAACCCGCAGCCCTTCGAACTCCGCGGTCCTGGTCCCCTCGCTGAGCGTGAGCCCGTTGTGCTCGAACTCGGCCAGCTCGGACTCCCCACGGTCTCCCTGCCACTGTTCGGCTGGCACCAGGCCGGCCGGACGCGTTGACGCGGCAGGCGCGTTAGTGGTTCCGCGCAGGTCACCGGCGGCCACCATGGGCGCCTCGGCAGGCTGCCTGGGCCGGCGAAGCATGGCGGCGATCCTCGCGCGGAGCTCGCGCGGCCGGAAGGGCTTGGTCAGGAAGTCATCCGCCCCTGCTTCGAAACCCATGATGGCGTCGGCCTCGTCCACCCGGCCGGTCACGATGACGAGGTAGGCGTCGCTGAACGTGCGGATGCGCCGGGAGGCCTCAAGGCCGTCAAAGTCCGGAAGCCCCAGGTCCATGGTGACCACCACAGGGTTGTACCGGCGGACCGCTTCAACCCCCTCAAACCCCGAAGATGTCGCGTACACGGAGAACCCGGATTGCAGCAGCACTTCCCTGAGGGAATTCCTGACGTCGTCGTCATCCTCTACAACAACGGCAATACCGCGTTCTTCCATCTATGCCCCCATAGTCTTTCGGTCAGTCACCCTCATATTCGTCGGCAGAATCCCCACGGATGGGTATTTCCACTATCTGGACTTATGGGGTTGGTGATGAGCCTACACATGCCGCGACATCCGGCATCGCGATGGAATCAAATCTTGTGCATCTCTTGAGATGACCACAGGAATCCCTATGAACTTGAGCCAAAATTGCGTCAAAGTCGCGTCATTCATGATTCCGCCGGTTCACCCTTGAGTCGTACATCCAGGCGGGAACCCAGCACCCGTGAGAAGGAAGCATCACAGGCTGCAAGGAAGCAGGACTGGCCATGGAAAAGGCTCCAGCTGTCAATGAAGTCGCCGCGATCCACGGCGTCATTACCGATCAGGCCCCGGTGGATTTTCATGCACTCGGGCTCGCCGGCTGCATCGACCGGCTCGCCACCCCGCTCCGGGAGCAGGGAACCACCGTCCGGTGGGAGACGCCGCACCACGGCATCGAGATACCGGCCGGCAGTGCCGGGCTGCTTTACCACGCTGCCCAGGAAGCGCTGAGCAACGCGTTCAAATTCGCCGCCGCCACCCAGTTGACCGTCCGGCTCGCTGCGGTGCACCACGGCATCCGGCTGACCGTGGCTGACAACGGCACCGGCTTCGACCGCACTGAAAGCTGCGGCAACCGGCCGCAGGGGTTCGGGCTGCTGCTGATGTCCATCGCAGTCCACGAAGCCGGCGGCACCGCAACCATAGACACCGCGCCCGGCAAGGGCACCTGCATCACGGTCACCCTTCCATTGGACTGACCGCCATGCCTCACGGGGGGAAACACCATGCATCTCAGCCCGGGCCGCTGCGCCCACGGAACAAGCCACCGGCTCCAGTATTATTTTGCCCATGACCAGGCCTGCGGTGAGGGTGCCTGCCGCGGACGTTACCCGCTCAGCAGTCGATACCGCATGGGACCGGATTTTCTTCCTGGTCGGTGGTGTCGCCGCCGCCTGGCTGACCTATCTTCTCCTTGAGCTCAGCTTCCAGTGGGGCTGGGGCCAGATCTGGTTCATGTTCATCTTCTGGGCCATGCTCGCCTACCTCGTGCTGCCCAGGCTCCACTCGATCCTGACCCGCCTCTACGTGCCCGATTACTTCATCGGGCGCGCCCGCACCAGCGACGGCCTCCTCGGCGATCCGGTGAACGTTGCCTTGCTCGGCTCCGAAGCCCAGCTGCACCACGTGATGCGCCGGGCCGGCTGGACCATCGCCGACGACGTAACCCTCGCCAGCAGCTGGCGGATCGTCACCTCCACCGTGCTGCGCCGCAGCTACCTCGAGGCCCCGGTCAGCCCGCTCTTCCTGTTCGGCCGGCAACAGGACTTCGCCTACCAGCAGGAGGTGAACGGAAACCCGGGCAAGCGCCACCACGTCCGCTTCTGGCGGTGCCCGCCCGGCTGGCTGCTGCCCGGTGGCGTGGCCGCTGACTGGCTGGCTGCCGGCACCTATGACCGCAGCGTCGGCTTCTCGCTGTTCACCCTCCAGATCACGCACAAGATCGACGAACACACGGACGATGAGCGGGACCACATCGTGGCGTCCATTTCCGACGCCGATCCAGCAGCCACCGTCCGGGTGATCCGTGACTTCTCCACGGGCTACCACAGCCGCAACGGCGGGGGCGATGAAATTGCCACCGACGGCGACCTGCCTGTCGTTGACCTGCGCGCAACGCCGGTGCCCGGACTTGCCGTGCCGCGGCTCGCGAGCGATAGCAGGAACAGGCGGCCCGCCCCCACCATCCTCGGGGCGCTCCTCGTCGCCGGCCGTGCACTGGCCGCGGCAGCGCTGGCCCTGTCCATCATTCTCTTCCCGGCCGCGCACCTGGAGCCGCTCCTTCAACCCGGCACCGGTTCCGGCGGCGCCGGGACGGGCCTGACCATGGACCAGGCGCAGCTGGCGCTTTACCTTGGCGCGGCCGTCGTGGTCCTCTTTGCCGTCGCGGAACTGCTTCTCGCCTGGTTCGTTTTCCTGGGACGGAACTGGGCGCGCACGCTCACCATGGCCGTGAGTACCGCGGCGATCGGCCTGCAGGTGGTTGACGTGGCCAACGGCGGCCCCGGGATAACCCTGCAGACCAACCTGCCCGGCCTCACCCTGGACATCCTGCTGATCCTGGCCCTGTCCAGCCAGCGGTCCCGCATCTACGCAAGGCGCGACCGCAAGGAACCAAAACGGATCGCGGCCCGGCCGGGAGGCCACGCGGCGATCTGACCGGCGCCGAGGCCTGACCGGCGGCCGGTCCGGCTGTCAGGCCGCCGCGGCTATCCGGCCGACGCTCAGACCGTGGACGGGTCCGTGTTCGCTCCGCACAGGATCACGGCCACCCGCTCGCCCTCCGCCGGGACATAGGCCCCGGAGGTCAGGGCGGCAAAGGCAGCAGCCGCGCCGTGCTCCACCACCATCCGGTAGTCGGCCCACAGCCGCGAGCGTGCGGCGACAATCTCGTCGTCGGACACCAGCACGCCTACCACGCCCGTCCGTACCGCCACATCGAAGCCGATCTGTCCGATCCGGCGCGCCCCCAGCGAGTCGGCGGCGATGCCCGAGACGGCCACATCCACCGGCTCGCCGGCCTTCAGCGCGGCGTGCAGGGTAGGGGCTGTTGCCGGCTCCACCCCCACCACTTTGGCAAAGCCTTCGACCGCGGCTGCGACGCCGGCCATCAGGCCCCCGCCGCCCACGGCCACCAGCACAGTATCCACGCCGCCCAGCTGTTCCAGGAGCTCCGAGCCGACTGTGCCGGCACCGGCGGCAATTTCAGGTTGGTCGTAGGCGTGGCAGTACACGGCTCCGGTCTCGGAAGCGTACGCGATGGCAGCGTCGTAGGCGACGGCGTATTCGGCGCCGCGCTGGATGACGGAAGCCCCGGATTCCCGGAGTTTCTTCACCTTCATGGCCGGGGCGGTCTCGGGGACAAAGACCGTGGCCGGAACGCCTGCCTGCGCTGCGGCATAGGCGTTGGCGAGGCCGGCATTCCCGCCGGAGGCGACGACAATTCCGATGTCCTCTTTGAGCTCGCCCCGCTCGCGGCAGGCCAGCACACGGTTGAACGCACCCCGGGCCTTGAACGTACCGGTGTGCTGCATGAACTCGCACTTGAGCCAGACCTTCCCGGGGAAGCTCTCCGGGTCCGCTTCGATCACCGGAGTGCGGCGCACCAGCCCGGCAATCCTGCCGGCGGCTTCATCGACGTCGTGGCGTGTGATCATGTCATCCCTTGGTTGCAGTCGTGAGCGGCGTGGCCGCCCGGCCGCCGTAGTCGTGGCCGATCTGCCGCGCGGCGTCCTGCAATAGCGGCACCACCGTTTTTTCGATGGCCTCCGCCGGCGCCCGGTGCGTCTGGAGGGACACGTTGACTGCGGCGACCACCTCGTGGCCCCGCCAGACCGGAACAGCCACACCGCGGAGGCCCTCTTCCAGTTCCTGCGAGACCATGGACCATCCCTTGGTCCGTGCCTGGTCCACCTCGGCCTGGAGCTGGTCGAGGCTTCCGATCGAGCGCTCGGTGAACCGCTGCAGCTGGACGGACTCAAAGTACGATTTCAGTTCCGCGCCGGACAATCCACCCAGCAGAACGCGCCCCATGGAGGTTGCCCACGCGGGAAACCGGGTGCCCACGCTGATGGAGACACTCAGGAGCCGGGGCGACGGAACGCAGGCGACGTAGACGATGTCGGTGCCGTCGAGAATGCACAAGGATGTTGTTTCGTTGAGCTCCGCGGCGAGGGATTTGAGGTGCCGCTCGGCGATGCGCGGGAGTGCCAGGTTTGCCAGGAAGGACTGTCCGATGTCCAGCGAACGGGGCGTCAGTTCGAAATACGGTCCGTCGGCGCGAAGGTAGCCCAGGTCAGTCAGCGTCAGCAGGAACCTCCGGGCGGAGGCCCGGGTCATGTCCGACTTTGCGGCGACCTGCGAGACGGTCAGGCGGGGCTCGTCGGGAGCGAAGGAGCGCAGCACGTCAAACGCCTTTTCCACCGACTTCACGAAGTATTCGGGTTGCTCCGCCATGGAATCGTTTGCCCTCCCTGAAGCTCAATGTCGGCATCTGCAGACGCTTGGCCGCAGGCTTATTCCGATCATATCCGGATACAGCGCGGCGGATTCCACGGGGTCAGCCGGGCTTCAGCCGGCGTTCAGTTCCCCGCCCGGATGTCCGTGAGGGCGCGGCCCAGGAGGGCTGCAGTCTCCGGCTTCAGTCCCAGGACGGGGATCATGGCCGCCGCCTGGGCCCGCAGGTGGTCCCAGCCGTCGGCGCATGGAAGACCCTGCGCCCTCGCGGCGGCGATAGTGGCAGTCGTGTGGCCCGCATAGACGAAGTCATAGACGAAGGCGTCCGGCGAGAGCGCCGCAGGCCCCCATGCCGGAGCATCGGCACGGCTTTTGCCGAGGGGCGTCGCGTTGACGATCAGGGAAGCGCCCGGCGCATGCTCACGGGCTTCAGTCCAGGTGACGGCCGTGGCCTCCATGCCCAGGTTGGCGGCGAGGTCCAAAAGCTGCTGCGATGCCCGCGGATCCTTGTCCGTCACGGTGACACGCTCCGCCAGGCCCGCCAGGGCGACCAGTGCTGCGCGGGCGGCGCCGCCCGCCCCCAGCATCAGGGCGTGCCGCTGGTGCCGGCCGCCCAGGAGTTCGGCGACGGCGGTGATGTCCGTGTTGTGCGCACTCAGGCGGCGGCCCTGGCGGACCAGCAGGTTGGACGCTCCGCTGACCCGGACCTGTTCGGTGACGGTGTCAGCCGTCGCCGCCGCCCACTGTTTGTGGGGCATCGTCACGTTTGCGGCCACGACGTCGGACTCCAGCATCGAGGCGCGGACGCCGGACATGTCCTGTCCGGCCGGGACGTCCCACGCCTCGTAGGTCCAGCTGCTGCCCAACTGTTCCAGGACCGGGCCCCAGAGCCCGGGCGACATGGCGGCCGAGGCTTCCGAACCGATGAGGAACAGCCGGTGGGCCGGGGAGTGGTTTTCCATGGGGGCACCTTTCGCTTTGGAGACCGAGCCGGGGGTGTTGTGAGGCACCTCACTCTGCGCTACGATTTCTATAATCGCATACCGCACAGCTGTTCGGAATGCGCACAAATTGACCAGTAATAACCGTCTTTCAGCGCGGAAGGGCCAGCACCATGACAAACACAGCTACAGGCGCAAGCATCGGAGCCGAGCAGCGCCAGCTCAAACGGGCCAGGAAGGCAGCCCTCGCCGCGTTTCTCGGCGGAGCCCTTGAGTACTACGACTTCTTCATTTACGCCACCGCTGCGTCGCTGGTCTTTTCGAAGATCTTCTTTCCGGCAGGTGACCCCACCGTCGCCCTGATCGCTTCCTTCGCCACTTTCGGTGTGGCGTACGTGGCACGCCCCTTCGGCGCGGTGGTCTTCGGCCACCTGGGCGACAAGATCGGCCGCAAGAACACGCTGGTGCTGACGCTGGTGCTGATGGGTTCGGCCACGTTCCTCATCGGCGTGCTGCCCGACTTCAACACCGCCGGCTACTGGGCCCCTGCCCTGCTGGTGCTGCTGCGCCTCATGCAGGGCCTCTCCGCAGGGGCCGAAACCGCCGGCGCCTCGGCGCTGTCCACTGAGGAAGCCCCGGAAGGCCGCCGCGGCTTCTTCGCCAGCTTTGCGATGAGCGGCATCTCCGCCGGCATCGTCCTGGCCTCCCTGGCGTTCCTCCCCGTGGCTGCCATGAGTGAAGCCGACCGCCTGGCCTGGGGCTGGCGCATCCCGTTCTGGCTGTCTTTGATCGTGTTGATCGTCGCGTACCTGGTCCGCCGTTCGCTGGAGGAACCCGAGGTGTTCGAGGAAAAGCATGATCACGGCGAGCTGGTAAAACTGCCCTTTGCCAAGATGTTCAAGACCCACCCTGCCCAGTTCTTCCAGGTGGCCCTGATGTCCTTCGAGACCGTCACCAACACCTTTATGCAGTCCTTCGGCCTGGCGTACGCAGTGTCCGTCGGCGTCCCCGCCTCAACCATGCTCTGGGTCAGCATCACCGGCAACATCCTGGCCGTGGCAACCCAGCCCCTCATGGCCTGGCTCTCCGACAAGTACGGACGCCGCCCGATCTTCATGGCCGGCGTCCTCGGTTCAGGCGCGATGATCTTCGTTTACTTCTCCGTGATCTCCACCGGCAACGTCCCCATGATTTTCCTGACCAGCACCCTGATCACGGCCGGCACCTACGCCATGTCCAACGCCATCTACCCGGCCTGGTTCTCGGAGCTGTTCAACGTGAAGGTCCGCTACTCGGGCATGGCCATCGGCCTGCAGATCGGCATCCTGTGCGCCGGCTTCACCCCGCTGCTCGGCACCGCACTCGTGGGCGCGGACAAGGCAAACTGGGGACCTGCCGCCTGGATCGTGGCCGCGTCCTCGCTCCTGGCCGTCGCCGGCGCCTTCTGGGCCCGCGAGACCAGCAAGACCCCGCTCCGCGAACTGGGCAATTCGGTCCACTGACGGGACCTTGTCCTCTGCGGCCCTACGCCGCCCGATGGTTGGCTGGATGCCGGGGGAACAACACCGCGGTTGCCATTTGCCACAAGAGGAGTTCCGATGGGCCACATCAAGCTGAACACTACAATCGATGCACCCGTGGAGAGAGTCACGGAGATCGCGACAGATCCGCAGCACTGGGCCTCCTGGTGGGTCAACCTCGGAGAGGCCAAGAAAGTAACGGGCGACGGAGGGGCCGGCACCGTGGTTTAGCACAGTTACCTGATGGCCGGCGTTCCGTTTCCGGTGACCACGCACGTTGTGGAGAACCAGCCGACTCCCGCCGGCGGGAAGCACGTGCGGATTGAATTCGAGGGGCCGCTCAAAGGCTGGCAGACCTGGGACTACGAACCAGCGGGCGCCGGGACGCTCGTCTCGCTGGAGATCGAATACAACGTGCCGGGCAGCGCGATCGGCAAGTTCGCCGACCACGTGGTGATCGAGCACCTACAGGAACGCGCCCGGCAGCAGACGCTGGAAAACCTCAAGCTCATGGCCGAGCGCTAAGGGGCTGCGGCAGGGATGGGCGAGCCCGTCCGCGGGCGCCGCGGAGCCTGGCCAGCAGCGTCGCGGCGAGTAGCGCCGTGATGATTTCCATGGCGATGATGGCGAGCATCCCCGCGGCCGCGGAAACCCCGGCTTCCGCGGCCGGCATCCCGGAGACGCCGTGGCTGTGGACGGCCGCCCCGGCACCGGGCCCGGCCCCCAGCAGCAGGGCGGCGTGCAGGGCGGCCATCGCCAGCCCGCACGCCATCACCTGCCGCAGGGAGCCGGCCCTGCCGTCGCGCCAGATGTGGACCGCGCACGGAAGGCACACCCCCGCCATGGCCAGCATCAGCAGGTTCAGCCAGATCCCGTGATGGTTCCCCGCAACGAGCCAGAGGTGCACCACGCAGGACGCGATGGTCGCCACGGCAACGGCGCGCATGTGCAGCACAGGCCGGGGACTCAGCATGGAGCCAGCGGCGCGGCGCCATTCCAGCAGGGCGGTCATGGCGCCTGCCTAGCCGTGGCAGTGTCCGCCGGCGGCGGGCGTGGTGTTCGGGTTGGCCGGCACATCCAGCACGGGGCTGCGGTCAAAGAACCCTTCGGGCCGGAGCTTGAAGCCGACCGTGTCAACCGGCATGATGGGCCAGTCCTCGATCCGGGGGAAGTGGGTCAGCCCGAAGGTGTGCCACACCACGATGTCCTGGCCGTCGATCTCCCGGTCCTGGGCGATGTAGGCCGGCAGTCCCGCTCCCCCGGAGTGCTGGTTCACGAAGTCGCCCGTGGGGTACCGCTCGTCCTCCGCGAACCGGGTCACCCACAGGTCCTTGGTGGCGAACGCCGCCCTGCGGGCAATGGAGGAATCCGGATCCGCCAGGAGCGTGGGCTGGCCCTGGGCATGCAGCTTGTAGCCCACCGGTTCGCCCAGCCGGTTATGTGATTCCGGGTTGGAGATGATCCAGGTCCGGCCACTGCGCGCGTCGGCTTCCCGGACGGCTTCGGACTCCCGGGCCAGGACGGTCCGCTTCCGGGAGAAGGCGTTGCCGCGTTCGTTGCCCTCCCCCATGGGCTGCCGGACGACGTCCTCCTCCTCCACCCGGTTGCTGAAGCCGTCGATCGCCATGTCCAGGCGGGCACTGAAGAGGTGCTGGTGGAACGGAGCGCCGAGCCCGGGCGCGAGCTGGGAGATATTGGCGGAGCCGCCTTCGGGGAAGGCGCTGGTGAAGACGACGCCGGTGGCCTTGGCCTCGAATTCGATGGTGCCGTCCAGGTACAGGTACCAGTAGAAGCCGTAGTCGTAGTTGCCGATGGTGGTGAAGAAGGAGATGACCAGGCGGCGGTTGCGGCGGGTGTAGTTGATGCCCGTCCAGAGGTCGCTGTGCTTGGCCAGGATGCCCCAGTCCTCCTCGTGCATGCAGATGCCATTGCGGATTTCGCGGGGGTTGCCGAACGCGTCGCTGATCACGGGGCTGAGGTAGGTGATCTCCCCGAGGCAGTCGCAGCCCAGTTCCAGCGAGTTGGCGTATTGGCCCACCAGGTATTCGCCGGTGTCGAAGTAGTTCTGCCAGGACCGGATCGGCGACGGGTCTCCATAAGGAACCACCATCTCGGCGATGGAGGCACGGTTGATGATAGGCCGCTTGCGGGCGCCGTCCTGGAAGGCGAGGTTGTGCAGCACCACACCTTCGCGGACATCGAAGCCGACGTCGACGCTCCACTTTTCCCACTCGACGTGGTTGCCGGCCGTAACTGTGAAGCTGGGACCCTCCGGCTGGGTGATGTGGAGCGGCTTTTGCGAGGTGCGGAGCGGCCCGGTGAGCCCGGGGTCGGTGTAGTTGCCGTGCTCGGCCGGGATCGGGACGACGCCGGTGTCCAGGACCTGCGTGACTTCCTTGTTGACGACGTCGACATAGGCCACCAGGCCGTCGACGGGATGCGCCCAGGCACTGTCCTCGGGGAAGTCCTGCACGAAGGCCAGCCCGCGGAGGATACGCCGGCCCTTCTCCTCCGGGTATTCGAAGACCCCGGCGGACAACGGAGCAACGCGGACTTTGCTGACGTCCAGGTTTCGGTCCGCCAGGGCCTTCAGCCACCGTTCGTCGGAGGCCAGGAGTTCCTCGACCACCTCGAATTCCTCTTCCAGTACGGGCAGTTCGCCGGCGACGGCGGTGTCCAGTTCGACGGCGGAGGTCACCTCGCCGCGCGTGACAGAGACCGTCGCATCGAGGGGACGGCCGCCGGAAACATCGTGGATAAACACGCGGAAGCGCCGGTTCTCGGAGTCCTTGGCGCTCCCCCGGGCCGGGTCCAGCAGGCCGAGGTAGGCGATGCGCTTTTCCGGACCAAGGAGTCCCCCGGCGCGGAGAATGCCCTGGACTTCGGTGATTTCAGCACCGGTGGCCAGGCGGTACGGGGCGGCCGTGTCAGTTGGTGCGAGTGTCATGAGCGCTGCCTTTGTCCGGGACCGTGTTGGGGTCGGAATTTTTATTTTCTATAGTTGTAGAGAATAAGCGGTCCGTAAGATGGATCACAAGGGTTCGATACAAAAAAGTTCCGGGGGATCACCAGAGTGCCAAAGATTGTTGACCATGATGAACGGCGGCTGGAGCTGGTGGATGCGACCTGGCGGATCATTGCCAGGCTGGGCATCGAGGGCGCCACGATGCGGGAGATCGCCCTTGAGGCCGGCTTTGCCAATGGCGCGCTGAAGCCCTACTTCCCCACGAAGGACACGCTGCTGACGTTTGCGTTCCGGCACGTGTTCAATCGGACCAACGAGCGCATCCGGGAGGTCACTGCGGGCAAGGCGGGGATTCCGGCGCTCCGGGCCTTTTGCGTGGAGGTGCTGCCGCTGGACTCAGAGCGCATCAACGAAGCGCGGATCGTGGTCCCGTTCTGGCAGAAGGCCATCAATGATCCGGAAAAAGCCGCCATCCACCGCGAGTCCATGGAGCAGTGGCACGCTGCGATCCTCGGATATCTGGCCGAGGCCAGGGCGCAGGGGGATGTGGGTGCCGCCGTCGACGATTCAGCAGTTGCCGGCCATCTGCTGAACATGCTGCTGGGCGCACAGATAGCCGCCGCGCTTGCCCCGGACAACGAGACGGACCTGGCGCTGGGCGACCAGCTGGAAGCATTCCTGGCCCTGCTTCAGGGAGGGTCCTGATCCTTTTTTCGACGCTGGGCGAAAAAAGATGACAACGACCGCCATCGCCGCTAACCTGAAATGACTGTGTCGCAGGACACAGTCTGGGGGAGCAACTTTCAGAGGGCTATCCGGCGTCAGGAACATCCATGTCTGCAACTACAGCCCGCCCCGCGGGCCAGGAACTCACCTCCAGCGTGGCCACCTCGTTCGACCACTGGCGGCACCTCGTGGCGGAGTCGTTCGTGCCGCTGGCCGCCGAGACGGATCATCCCGACACCTTCCGCGGCCGGATGCGTTCCAGGGCCCTGGACCGGCTGTGCATCGTGGAGGTCTCCGCCTCCGGCCACAGCGTCCACCGCACGCCTGCACTGGTGGCCCGGCCGGGCCAACGCTATTTCAAGCTGAACCTCCAGCTGGAGGGTACCGGGCTGCTCATCCAGGACAACCGCGAGGCAGTGCTGCGCCCGGGTGACCTCGCCATTTACGACACCAACCGTCCGTACACCCTGGCGTTCGAAGAGCAGGCCCGGGTCATGGTGGTCATGTTTCCGCACGACTCCCTGTCCCTGCCCCCGGATTACGTGGGCCAGCTTTCCGCGGTCCGGCTGGCGGGCGGGCACGGGCTGACCGGCATCGTGGGCCCGTTTATTGCCCAGCTGGCGGAGAGCCTCGAGGCCCTCAGCGGACCCAGCGGCTCGCGGCTTGCCGCCAACGCCCTGGACCTCGTGTCAACCATGCTTCACTCGGAACTGGACATGGCCCGGGACAGCATGAAGCCCCAGCTGCTGCTGGCCACGTCGGTGCGGGAATACATCGAGGCCAACCTCGCCGATCCGCAGCTTTCGCCGGCCAGCATTGCGGCAGCGCACTTCATTTCCACCCGGCACCTGCACAACATTTTCCACGAGTCGGGCGCAACTGTGGCCAGCTGGATCCGGAGCCAGCGCCTGGAACGCATCCGCCGCGACCTGAGGGATCCGCTGCACCACGGCACCTCCGTGGGCGCGGTCGCCGCCCGCTGGGGGTTCCTGGACGCGGCGCATTTCAGCCGCACGTTCCGGGACGCCTACGGCGAATCCCCCAGCGACTGGCGCCGCGGCGCCTGACCGGCCCCTAGATCAGCCCCTGCGCAAGCATGGCGTCGGCCACCTTGACGAAACCGCCGATGTTGGCGCCCAGCACGTAGTTGCCGGGCTCCCCGTATTCGTCGGCCGTCGAGGCGCAGCGGTGGTGGATCCCCACCATGATGTCCGTGAGCCGCTGTTCCGTGTGCTCGAAGGACCAGGAGTCACGGCTCGCGTTCTGCTGCATCTCCAGCGCGGACGTGGCCACACCGCCAGCGTTGGCAGCCTTGCCCGGTCCGAACAGCACGCCGGCTTCCTGGAAGACCGCTACGGCTTCGCGGGTGGACGGCATGTTGGCGCCTTCGCCAATGGCGATCAGGCCGTTGCGGACCAGCCTCGCGGCAGCATCGCCGTCGAGCTCATTCTGCGTGGCGCACGGCAGCGCCACCGTCGCGTCGACGTCCCAGACCGAACCGGCCTCCACATAGGCCACGCCGGAACGGCGCAGCGCGTAGTCTTTCAGGCGTCCGCGTTCCGTTTCCTTGACCTGGCGGAGAAGCCCGACGTCGATGCCCGCCTCGTCCACGATGTAGCCGGAAGAGTCGGAGCAGGCCACCACCGTGGCGCCGAGCGACTGGGCCTTGGCGACGGCGTTGATGGCCACGTTCCCGGAACCGGAAACCACCACGCGCTGCCCGTCGAAGGACATTCCGCGGGTCTTCAGCATTTCCTCGGTGAAGATCACCGTGCCGAAGCCGGTGGCCTCGGGACGGACCAGCGAGCCACCCCAGGAGATGCCTTTGCCGGTTAGGACGCCCGATTCGTAGCGGTTCGTAATGCGCTTGTACTGGCCGAAGAGGTAGCCGATTTCGCGCCCGCCGACGCCGATGTCGCCGGCCGGAACGTCCGTGTATTCGCCGATGTGGCGGTACAGCTCGGTCATGAAGGACTGGCAGAACCGCATCACTTCGGCATCGCTGCGTCCGCGGGGGTCGAAGTCCGAGCCGCCCTTGCCGCCGCCGATGGGCATGCCGGTGAGTGCGTTCTTGAAGATCTGCTCGAAGCCGAGGAACTTCACGATGCCCAGATAGACGGACGGGTGGAAACGCAGGCCGCCCTTATAGGGGCCGAGGGCCGAGTTGAACTCCACCCGGAAGCCGCGGTTGATCTGCACTCGGCCGGAGTCGTCGGTCCACGGGACCCGGAAGATGATCTGCCGTTCGGGCTCGCAGAGCCTTTCCAGGATGGCGGCTTCAAGGAACTCAGGGTGCCGGTCGTGGACGGGGCCCAGGCTTTCGAACACCTCCACCACCGCCTGGTGGAACTCGGCTTCGCCCGGGTTCCTGGCCAGGACGGTGTCCCTGATGGCCTCGAGCCGTGCATCCATGAATTTCTCCTTAACCTCGCGGCCGCGCGGGACGGCAGCAGGGAAATTCTGGCAGTCCGGCGCGCTTCCTTTCCAAGCTAACGGATTGCGACCGGCTCTCAGTAGCCCGCAGAATAGTCAGGCACTAATCTCCGTAATGTGACATATCAATTCCACGAAACGAAAAAAGTGTGCGCAAGATTTCGGTGCCGGAGGGCCGTCTGATGGCGCAAATCTGCCTGCTTCTCTCCGGGGCCGCGCTCCTGATCAACGGACTCGCGGCACTGAAGCTGCTCCCCCGCAGGGACGCCGCCGTGATCAGCCTGGTCATCGGCAGCATCCAGCTTGTCCTGGGTATCAGCTATTTGGGCACCGCCAGTCCGGGCACCGCCGCCGTCGGGCCGAACCTGCTGCTGGAGGTGTCCGGGATGTTCCTGTTCGGGCTGACGTACTTGTACGTTGGTGTTGATTTCCTGCTGGGGCTGGGGTCCAGGGGACTCGGCTGGTTCTGCGGGATGGTGACCCTGTGCGGGCTCCTGCTCGCCGCGGCCTGGTCCGGAGAGGATCCGCTGCTGGCCGTCCTCTGGCTGTGCTGGAGCTACTTGTGGTTGCTGTTCTTCCTTCAGTTGGCGCTGGGGTTCCATCGCCTCACGCCACTCATCGGGTGGTCGCTGGTCCTCACCAGCCAGGCATCGGCAACAGTTCCGGCATTCATGGGCATCACTGGCCGCTGGCCCGCCAGCCCCGAAGCAGCGGCTGCGGCAGCCGCCGCAGCCGGCGCCCTGACGGTGCTTCTGCTGCTGGCCGGCGGCCTGGCCCGGCGCGGGCGCCGGAGCGCCGCCGTCGTCGGCTCTTTCGATGTCTTGGGGGCTGGGGGCTAGCGGTTCCCGGCAGGGGCCAGCGGCCGGTCAGCGTGCTCGGCAGTGGCCTCGGGTGTTTCCGGCCGCGGAAGCCGGAGCCTCTTGAGCAGGAGGGCGTTGACGGCGACCAGGAAGCTGGACCCGGACATTGACAGGGCCGCGATCTCAGGGCTGAGGACGATCCCCGCGAAGGCGAAGACCCCTGCTGCGATGGGAAGTGCTATGGCGTTGTACCCCACGGCCCAGCCCAGGTTCTGGCGCATTTTGCGGAGGGTTCCCTTGCCGATCCGCAGGGCGATCGGCACATCCAGCGGGTCCGAGCGCATGAGCACGAGGTCGGCTGTTTCGATGGCCACGTCGGTGCCGGCGCCGATCGCAATGCCGAGGTCGGCCTGGGCGAGGGCCGGGGCGTCGTTGACGCCGTCGCCGACCATGGCGACCTTCTTGCCCGCCTGTTGAAGGTCGGCGATCTTCGCTGATTTGTCTCCGGGGAGCACTTCGGCGATGACGGTGTCGATACCCAGCTGGCCGGCAATCCTTCGGGCGGTCGCTTCATTGTCCCCGGTGAGCATGACCACTTCAATCCCGGCCTCATGCAGGGCCGCTACTGCCGCCGCAGCGGTTTCCCTCGCAGCGTCCGCCAAAGCGATCACCGCCGCAGCCCTTCCATCCACGGCGACGAGCACGGCGGTCCGTCCCGTGGCGGCAAGGTTATCGCGCACCGCAGCCAGCGGCCCCAGGCCGATGCCTTCGTCGGCCATGAGCTTGCGGTTGCCGACGAGCACCCGGTGCCCGTCCACGGATGCGCCGGCCCCGTGGCCTGGAACGTTCAGGAAATCCGAGGCCGTAAGGGCGGTGACGCCGCGCTCCCGGGCGTGCCGGACCACGGCCGCAGCGAGCGGGTGTTCGGATTCCTGTTCCACGGCGGCGGCCAGCGCCAGAAGTTCGTTTTCGCTTATTCCGTCGACGACGACGTCGGTCACTTCCGGTTCGCCCTTGGTCAGGGTGCCGGTCTTGTCCATCACGACCGTGTCGATCCGGGCTGAGACTTCCAGGGCGGTGGCGTTCTTGAACAGGACGCCGCGTTTGGCGCCGAGTCCGGTGCCCACCATGATGGCGGTCGGCGTGGCGAGACCCAGCGCGTCGGGGCACGTGATCACAACAACGGTGATGGCGAACAGCAGGGCCGCCTGGACGCCGGCGCCGAGGGCCAGCCAGGCGGCGAACGTCACGGTCCCGCCGATGAGGGCGACCAGGACCAGCCAGAACGCGGCCCTGTCGGCCAGCCGCTGGCCCGGGGCCTTGGAGTTCTGGGCTTCCTGGACGAGGGCCACGATCTGCGCCAGGGCGGTGTCGGCTCCGACCTTGGTGGCCCGGACGCGCATGGTGCCGGTGGTGTTGATGGACGCGCCGATCACTCCGGAGCCGACCGCCTTGGCCACCGGAAGGCTTTCCCCCGTAACCATGGACTCATCGACCTCCGACTGGCCGTCCTCGACCTCTCCGTCAACAGGGATCTTGGACCCGGGCCGGATCAGCAGCAGGTCCCCGGTCTGAACGTCCGAGGTGGGGATCTCGACCGTGTCGCCGTCGCGGATGACGACCGCGACCGGCGGGGCAAGCTCGAGCAGCGTACGGATGGCCTCGTTCGCCCCGCCGCGTGCGCGCATCTCGAACCAGTGGCCCAGCAGCACGAAAGCGGCAAGGACCGTGGCGGCTTCGTAGAATACTTCACCGCCGCCGGTGAGGGTGACCCAGACACTGTAGAGCCAGCCGGTGCCGACCGCGATCGCGACCAGGACCATCATGTCCAGGGTGCGGGCCTTCAACGCCCGGTAGGCGCCGTCGAAGAAGATCCAGGCCGAGTAGAAGATGACCGGCAGCGACAGGATCAAGGCCATCACGTCGTCACGGAGCCCGAACGGCGTCGGAGCGGTGAAGCCGAACATGTCCCGGCCCATCGGGGACCACAGCGTCACGCCAACGGACAGGACGGCAGCGACCAGGAACCGGTTGCGCATGTCCTTGACCATGTCGTCCATCGACATGCCGGCATGGTGTCCGCCGTGGCCCATCATGTCCTGAGGAGTCCGGGCCGCCTCACCGTGTCCGCCCGGGCCGTGGCCGTCATGGCTGTCCGCCGGCGGCTGGGCCTGCCCGGGATGAATATGCCCGGACGGCGGGTGGCCGGCGCCCGCCTTCGTGGCGGCGCCATGCGTCATCGCGGGCGCGTGCACGGTTTCGTCCATCGGATAGCAGACGTGGTCGGGAACCGATTCGCCCCGGCAGTGGTATCCGCAGTCCCGGATCCACCCGGAAATCTGCTCCACCGACGTTACGGACGGATCAAAGCTCACGGTGGCTGTCTGGGCGACCGGGTTCGCGTCGACGGCTACAACGCCGGGCCGCTTTAGCAGCACGCGTTCCACCACCGCTTTGGAGGTAGCCCAGTGCAAGCCCCGGACTTCGACGACGGTACTCCTCAGAGACACGGTCGCTTCTCCTCCGGATGGGTGCGGTTCAGTGGTCATGGTGTGCGTCCTTTCGCAGGGGTTGTCCGACGAGGACAGCGGGGCGAATCCACCACTGTCGGACCTTCACTGCGTGGGGGCTTTCGCCCGCGACGTCGTCTTCCGGTTACCTCAAAATTATACCCCCAGGGGGTATACGTCAAGGTGACCGGCCGGCTCCTGGATCCTCCAACGCCGTCCATGAGTGCCGCCCTCCGCCAGGTTCTTCACGTGGTGCCCTCAGTGTGTTCCCCGTGTGAATTTCGCCGCTAGGGCCGAAGATCCCGGCCTGATCACCGACGCATGCCGGGGCATGAAACAGAATCCGGTGCAGGATCGTTGTACCGGTCAGTGCCCGGCCACGGGGCCGGTAGCCTTGAACACGACAGGCCGTGAACGGAAAGCCCGATACGGGAAGGAGGATCATCATGAGCGCACATGCTGCCGCGATCGTGTTCCTTCGCCGCGCGGGCCTTTTCGCGGCCGTCCTGGCCCTGATCGCCGGGATTTTCGGCATGCATGTCATGACGGCCACCCATGCCGCGCACTCTCCGGCCACGGCGGGCGCCGCTGTCAACGCCCAGCACGGCTCATCCCATGCCGGCCACACCGTGGAACATGTTTCCGGACCGTCCGCTGCCCCGGATATGCCCGGGGCGAAGGGCCAGACAGATACCCGGTCAGTGCAGTGCACGGACTCAGGCGCCTGCACCGGCATGCAGCCCATGACCGCATCCTGCACCCCGTCAGCGAAGACGGGCTCCCTGGCCGCCCCGCTGCCAGGGACCGGAGTCATCGCCCGGGACACCAACACAGGGACCCTCGCCACGATCAGCGCCAGGTGGTCCTACCTTCCGGGCAGTCCATCACCGGGCGAGCTCTGCATCAGCAGGACGTAAAACGGGGGCCAGGAGCCGTGACCTGACCGGCGCCCGCCCCCTCCTGACTCTGCCCTGAGTCATGCGCGTCACCGATGCACACACTCCCGCGGCGCTTCCGCGCCCGCTGTCTTGAAGGACTGAATACCCATGATGAACAAGAAGTTCCTGCCCCTTTCCGCCGCCGCCATTGCCGCGGCACTGGCCCTCGCCGGATGCTCAACCGGTTCCTCCGGATCGGCCGCCACCTCCAGCCCTGCCTCCACAGGAAGCTCCATGCCGGGCATGGACCACGGCCCAGGAATGATGTCCAGCAGCACACCTGCCGCCGCGGCCGAACACAACGCCGCCGACGCCATGTTCGCGCAGGGAATGATTCCCCACCACGAACAAGCCGTGGAAATGAGCGAGATGATGCTCCAGAAGAAGGACATCCCGGCTGCAGTGACCGGCCTGGCCACCAGGATCAAGGCGGCCCAGGCACCCGAGATCGAAACGATGACCGGCTGGCTTAAGGGCTGGAACGAATCGACGACCATGGGCGCAGGCCACACCATGGACGGCATGATGGGCGAGGATGACCTCAAACAGCTCGAAGCGGCCCAAGGCACCGAAGCGGCCAAGCTCTTCCTGAAGCAGATGATCGCCCACCACCAGGGCGCCGTGATGATGGCCAAGACCGAAACATCCCAGGGAAAGAACGCCGACGCAATCAAACTCGGCAAAAACATCGTGACGGCGCAGGAAGCGGAAATCAAGGAAATGCAGGACCTGTTGGCCACCCTCTGACCGTTGTCCGCCGGCGCCGGCCCGCCACGGGCCGGCGCCACCTGACTACCCGACCAACGCGGGCGCTGATGCCCGGACCTGGCGCTCCACCCGGATCTCCACCAGCACGCCGGCGAGGAACAATGCGGGAACAGCCACCAGCAGGCCCACGGCCGTTTCGGTGCTGCCACCGATGAGGGACGTGAAGTTGCTGACCACCAGGTAGAGCACCCACGCCAGCAGTGCGGAAGCGAGGACCGGAGCGATCAACGTCTGCCATTGCTGGCCGGGCACCTTTTCCCGGCGGAAATAGGCGACCACGGAGAGGGAGGACAGCATGTACAGCACCAGGAGTGCCGCGACGGCGAGGCCGCTGAACCACGAAAACAGCGTCAGCACCGGGTCCAGCCCCAGCAGGGCGAACGGCGCCACCAGCAGGGCAGCCACTACAGTCTGGATCCAGGCCGCCGCAGCCGGGGCGCGGTGCCTGTTCGTCCGGGCTATGACTGCCGGCATGGAGCCGCGCAGGGCCAGCGAGTGCAGGTAACGGTTGATGCCGTTGTGGAAGGCAATGATGCCTGCCAGCAGCGAGGTCACCAGCAGGACTCCGGCGGTGATGCCGGCCCAGGGTCCGAACATTTCGACGATGGGGCCGATCACGAACGATGTGGCATCCCCGGATTCCAGGGCGGCGCCCGCGGCATCCACCACGTGGGACGGCCCGTAGAAACTGACCAGCATCCACGTGATGAAGGAGAAGAAGACGGCGATGATGCCCACGGACAGGTAGGTGGCCCGTGCAACCGTCTTGTGCGGGTCCTTGGCTTCCGCGGAGTAGATTGCCGTGGATTCGAAGCCGAACATGGACGCCACCGCGAACATGATGGCCACGCCGGGGGCTCCGCTGGCGATGGCTTCGGGTGCGAATGATGCGGCGATGTTCAACCCTTCCGGGCCGCCGCCTTTGAACAGCACGGCGAATCCGAACATC
Source organism: Arthrobacter sp. NPDC058288 (assembly GCF_042880995.1). Classification (NCBI taxonomy): domain Bacteria; kingdom Bacillati; phylum Actinomycetota; class Actinomycetes; order Micrococcales; family Micrococcaceae; genus Arthrobacter; species Arthrobacter sp. NPDC058288. Next base: position 32,750 of record NZ_JBHVYH010000013.1, on the reverse strand, counting down.
AGGAGGATCGCCACCTCCAGGCCCACCAGTACGGCCAGGACGCGGGCGCCCAGTTCGATGTTCATGGAACCGAGGACCTGGACGCCGGCCATGGTGACCAGGGCCGGCAGCCACCAGGGAACGGTTATCCCGGCTGATGCCAGCAGGCCGGAGAAAGCCGCTCCGTATAGCCCGTACATCGCCGCCTGCACCGTGCTATATGCCAGCAGGGCCAGCCATGCGGCACCGGCGCCGACCTTCCGTCCGAACGCTGCGGTCACGTAGGCGTAGAAGGCACCGTTGGTCTGGACCTTGCGGCTCATGGCCACAAAGCCCACGGCGAAGATGACGATGACAATGCCGACCACGAGGTAGGCGCCCGGGGCGCCGGCTCCGTTGCCGAGTGCGGCCGCGAGCGGTGCCGCTCCCACGATGCCGGTCAGGGGCGCCTGCGCGGAAAGGACAAAGAACAGGATGCCCAGGACTCCGATGCTGCCTGCACGCAGGGCGGTGGAGTGTTCCTGGCGGGAACCGGGTTCTGCGGTCCGGGATTCGGGGTTCGAAATACTCATTGGATCCTTCTTAACGGTCATGAGTGCTGGGGAAAAGAGCCGGGGCGAAATTTGTGGGAAAGGTGCCGGGCGGGGGCAAAGGTGCCCGTGATCTGCACCGTGAAATCCAGCATGGCACCTGCCGCCGGACCCGGCTTGTCGTGCAGCGATCAGTTGTTGTTCCTGAGCGCAATGACGCGCCGGGGTGCCCTTGATGTTCGCTCCCGCACAACAGTTCTTCGCGGATACACAAGACCCGCGGCGCCTACCGGAGCACGCTTAAGGCAGCGCTTCCGGGCCGTTCCGGCCGCGTTCTCTGACCTACTCGAAGTGGAGTACCCCATGGAAACCTACGATGCCCTGCTGGCCTCGATCACCCCGGATGCCGGCGAAACACGGACCATCCTGGACCCCGCCACCGGGGAACCCGTAGGCGAGGCACCGGTCCACAGCGTCCAGGACCTCGAGGCGGCAATCGCCGCCGCGTCAGCCGCCCAGCCTGCGTGGGCCGCCCTGGGCCACGACGCCCGGAGTGCCGCGCTCCTCAAGGCAGCCGACGCCGTCGAACGTTCCGCCGAAGAACTCGCCCGGCTGCTCTCCCGGGAGCAAGGCAAACCGCTCAACGGACCCAACGCCCGCTTCGAGGTGGGCGCCTGCGCCGCGTGGCTGCGCGTTGCCGCAGGCACGCCGCCGGAACCGGAAACCGTAGTGGACGACGGCGAAACCCGGGCGGAGCTGCACTACCGGCCCATCGGCGTCGTGGGCGCGATCGGCCCGTGGAACTGGCCCATGATGATCACCGTCTGGCAGGTTGCGCCGGCCCTGCGCATGGGCAACGCCGTGGTGGTCAAGCCCTCCGAATACACGCCGCTGTCCGTCCTGGCGCTGGCCAGGGTCCTCAACGAGGAGCTCCCCGAAGGCCTCCTCACGGTCGTTTCCGGCGGCCGCGACGTCGGTGCCCGGCTGGCGGAGCACCCCGCGGTCGGCAAGGTCATGTTCACCGGCTCCACCGCCACCGGCAAGGCGATCATCAGGTCCTCCGCGGACACCGTGAAGCGCCTCACCTTGGAGCTCGGCGGGAACGACGCCGGAATCGTGCTGCCCGACGCCGATCCCAAGGCCATTGCCGAGGGCCTCTTCTGGGGTGCCTTCATCAACACCGGCCAGACCTGTGCTGCGCTGAAGCGCCTGTACGTCCATGATTCGCTGTATGAAGCCGTGTGCGAGGAGCTCACCGCCTTCGCCGCCGCGATGCCCATGGGCAACGGCCTCGATGAAAACAACGTCCTGGGCCCGCTGCAGAACAGGCAGCAGTACGACATCGTGGCCCGCCTCGTCGAAGCCGCCCGCGGCTCCGGCGCCCGGATCCTGCTCGGCGGCAACCCGGACCCGGACCAGCCCGGCCATTTCTACCCCGCCACCCTCGTGGCGGACATCGACAACAGCAACCCGCTGGTGGCCGAGGAACAGTTCGGCCCGGCCCTGCCCATCATCCGGTACGGCACCGTGGATGAGGCGGTCACCATGGCGAACGCGCTCGACGTCGGGCTGGGCGCCTCGGTCTGGTCCGCCGACCCCGCCACCGCGCGCGCCGTGGCCACCCGGCTCGAGGCCGGCACGGTCTGGATCAACAAGCACGGAGCCGTGGACCCCCGCGTTCCGTTCGGCGGCGCCAAGCAGTCCGGCTACGGCCTGGAGTTCGGCGTGGAAGGCCTGAAAGCCCTCGGGGTCCCCCAGGTCATCAACGGCTAGGAAGGAGTTTTTGTCCACTTAGAGGGACTTGAGCCCCGTTTTGCGCCCGCTACCTGGACAAAAACTCCTAGACTGCCGGCTGCTGCAGCCACGGCCGGGTGGGCGTCTGGCCCAGTTGGTCGTTGAACTCCTGGGCGTCGCGGTAGTAGTCCAGCAGGCTCAGGCGGGACGCGGCCGCGGGGTCCAGGATGACAACCGCCCGGCGGTGCATTTGCAGCACCGAGGCCGGGCAGTGTGCGCTGACCGGCCCTTCCACCATGGCCTGGACCGCCCCGGCTTTGTTCTCCCCCATGGCCACCAGGACCGCCAGCCTGGCCTCGCGGATGGTCCCCAGCCCCTGGGTCAGGCACAGCCGGGGAACGTCTCCGTCCGGGAAGAACCGGGCGTTGTCGGCACGGGTGGCTCCGGCCAGGGTCTTCACCCTGGTGCGGGAGGCCAGCGACGAGGTGGGCTCGTTGAACCCGATGTGGCCGTTGGCTCCGATGCCGAGGATCTGGATGTCCACACCGCCGGCGGCCGAGATGGCGGCGTCGTAGCGCTCGGCTTCGGCGACGAGGTCCGGCGCAGTCCCCTGCGGGGTGATGAGCTGTTCCGGCGGCAGGTCCACGTGGTCGGTGAATTCGCGCCGGATGGTGGAGTGGTAGCTCTGTTCGTGCTCCGGCGGCAGCCCGGCGTATTCATCCAGGGTGAACGCGGTGACCCGGCTGAAGCTCAGCTGTTCCTCGCGGTGCCGCCGGATGAGTTCCTGGTACGTGGATTTCGGCGAACCTCCCGTCGCCAGCCCCAGGACGGCCGGGCCCTGCCGGACCCTGGCGTCGATGATGTCGGCGGCCCTGCTTCCTACATGCTCCGTGGACTCACACAGAATGATCTGCACTCGTTTTCCTTTCCTCCGTTAGTGGTGCGCCGGCCCGGTAGGCCTGCAGCAGTTCGAGTTCTTCGGTGGTGGCCAATACGTCGGCGCGGTACCCGGCAATGATGGATCCGACCTGCGCGGCGCCTGGCTGGTCCAGGCCCATCAGTCGGGCAGGAGTGGCCGACGCCGCGGCGACGGCGTCGGCCAGCGGCACGCCCCACCCGACGCAGCGGCGGACGTTTTCCAGCAGCAGGCTGGTCGCCCCGGCAATCGCCCCGGGACGGGCATCATCCGCCGCGGGAACCAGCCGCGCCACCCGGTCCTGGACCAGCACGTCCAGGCTGCCCAGCGTGTAGTGGCCATCGGACATTCCGGCCGCCGCCATGGCATCCGTAATCAGTGCTATCGAGCCCGGTCCCACCAGGTTGAAGACCATGCGGACAATCTCCGGATCCAGGTGCACCCCGTCGGCTACCAGCTCCACGACCATCCGGTCCGGTGACTGCCGGGCTTCCTGCAGCAGGACCGGAATGGGCCCCGGCGCCCGGTGGCCCAGCGCCGGCATCCGGTTGAACAGGTGGGTGGCGGACCAGGGGCCGGCGTCGGGCACGCCGGCACCGTCCCCTCCCCCGAGCGCTTCCCGCGTCCGGGCCGCCGTGGCATCGGTGTGGCCAAGGGACGGGACCACCCGGTACTCCCGGCACAGGGCCACCAGTTCGGCAAAGTGCGGCGTTTCGGGCGCAAGCGTGATCGAACGCACCGTTCCCCGCCCCGCCTCGAGCCACTGCCGCAGGAGCGCCGGGTCACCGTCGATGATGGCCGCGGGGTCCTGCGCTCCGCACATGCTCCTGGCGATGAACGGCCCTTCCAGGTGCAGTCCGGCCAGCGTGCCGTCCTGCACCAGCTCCCGCAACACCACGATCTGCTCAAGCAGCACACCGGACGGCGCCGAAACGAGCGAGGCGAGCACCGACGTCGTACCCTGCCCGGCATGAAAACCTGCCGCCCGGCGGGCGCCGTCCGCATCCGCGGAGAAGGTGTGCCCCACTGAGCCGTGGCAGTGCACGTCCACGAGTCCGGGCAGGATGAGGGGAACCTGTGTTGTTTCGACGTCGACGCCGGCGGGCAGCTCCGCCGTCGGGCCGCACCACACGATGCGTCCCCCGCCGATCACCACCGTGCCGTCGTCGATCACTCCGTCCCCTTGACGGCCGGTGACGAGGCGCCCCCGCAGTCCCAGGCCGCCGCCGTCGCCGCCTCCCGCCCCGGGGTGAGTCAGCCCCCGCAGGCCGGGTTCAGCTTGCATCGGCTTTGGCCATCGAACCGTTCTCGTCGGTTTCGTCTTCGCGCCCCATGGTGCGCAGGTTCCAGCGCCGGATCACGAAGCGGAACACCACGTAGTACACGGCCGCGTAGCCCAGCCCGATGGGGACCAGCCAGAGCGGATTCTGCGCGATGCCGAAGTTGAGCAGGTAGTCGATGGCCCCGGCCGAGAACCCGAACCCGTGGTGGATGCCCAGGAAGTTGACCAGCATCATGGAGGTTCCGGTCAGGACGGCGTGGACGAGGTAGAGCGGCCAGGCCACGAACATGAAGGAGAATTCCAGCGGTTCGGTGATGCCGGTGAGGAAGGCGGTGAGGCCGGTGGAGAGCATGACGCCGCCCACGATCTTCTTCTGCGAGGGCTTGGCTTCGTGCCAGATGGCGAGGGCGGCCGCCGGCAGGGCGAACATCATGATGGGGAAGAACCCGGTCATGAACACACCGGCGGAAGGGTCTCCGGCGAAGAAGCGGTTGAGGTCGCCGTGGGCGCCGTTGTAGTCGCCGATGATGAACCAGACAATCGAGTTCAGGATGTGGTGCAGGCCCAGCGGGATGAGCAGCCGGTTGAGCGTGCCGTAGATGCCGCTGCCCACCACCGTGTTGTCCGCAACAGCGTTGCCCACGGCGGTCAGGCCCGTGTTGAAGAAGGGGTAGAGGAGCGCCATGACCACGCCGATCACGATGGCCGCGAACGAAGTCAGGATCGGCACCAGCCTCCGCCCGGCGAAGAACCCGAGCCAGTCCGGCAGGGTGGTCCGGTGGAACTTCTGCCACAGCCAGGCCGTGGTCAGGCCCATCACGATGCCGGCCAGCACCCCGTAGTTGATGACGGGATCCTTGCCGCCCTCCGGGGCGGCGCCCAGCACCATGGGTGCCATGACTTTGAAGACGTTGGTCAGGACCAGGAAGCCGACGACGGCGGCCAGCGCCGTGGAACCGTCGCCCTTCTTGGCGAAGCCGAAGGATATGCCGACGGCGAAGAGCAGCGGGAGGTTCTCGAACAGGGCCCCGCCGGCCGCGCCGATCACCTGGGCAACGGTGGTCAGGGATTCGAACCTGCCCAGCAGGTCGTCCTGGCCCAGGCGCAGGAGGAGCGCGGCCGCGGGAAGGGCGGCGATGGGGAGCATGAGGCTGCGGCCGAAGCGCTGCATGTTCTGCAACGCCTTACCGCTGCCCTTGGCCTTGCCCGGGGCCGGTGGGGCCAGCGGGCCGGCCCCGGCTGAAGCGGACGGATTTTCCGTGGACATGAGGTTCCTCGTTTCGAAAAGGGGTGCTTGTGCGGGGATGCGGGATTCAGTAGAGTTTTGCTAACTGGTTATAACCAGTGACAATCATCACTGTGAAGTGCACCGGGCTTAGTTGTCAACCTCAGGCAGGAAAAAAGCTTCAGGGCCGGCCGGACTCACCGCGAAAACGACCAACAGGAGTGGACATGTCCAAAGCAGAAATCATCCTCGCCGCCCTGGGCGGCGCCGACAACGTCGAAGAGATCGAAGGGTGCATCACCCGCCTGCGCACCGAAGTGGTGGACGCCGGAAAGGTGGACGAAGCGGCCCTCAAGGCCGCCGGCGCCCACGGCGTCATGATGGCCGGCTCGGTGGTGCAGGTGGTAGTGGGCCCCGAAGCGGAGAGCCTGGCAGAAGACATCCAGGATCTGATGTGAGCACGGCTGACATGAGCACCGCGGATATGGGCACGGCGGATACGGGTACGGCGCCGGCCGACGCCATCAGCGTGGCTTCGCCCCTGCCCGGCCGGCTCATCCCGCTGAGCGAAGTGCCGGACCCCGTGTTCGCCAAGGGACTCGTGGGCGGAGGCGCCGCGGTCATCCCGGACGACGACGCCGGTGTGCTCACCGCCGTCGCTCCCCTGGACGGCCGGGTCATCAAGGTCATGCCGCACGCTTATATCGTCCAGCACGCGTCCGGACCGGCAGTACTGGTCCACGTCGGCATCGATACGGTGGGCCTTAAGGGCGAAGGCTTCAGCGTGCTGGCCCAGAAGGGGGACCAGGTCCGGGCCGGAGACCCGATGATCAGCGTTGATGTCACGTTTGTCCGCTCCAAGAACCTCAGCATGTGCAGCCCCGTGGTGATTCTGGACAGCAAACCGGACGCCGTTGAACTGCCGGCCTCCGGCGGGCGCGTGGAAGCGGGCGGACACCTGTTCAACCTGCCCGGACAATAGAGCTATGGATACGGCGGGGGAACTCAAACACGTCTGGGTGCGCAGGCAGCTCCAGGACCTCGTGGCCACCAGCTTGCGGCCGGGGGACGCATTGCTGGGGGAACGCCAACTGGAGGAGCAGTTCGGGGTTTCGCGCATTACGGTGCGGCGGGCGATCTCGGACCTCGTCCAGGACGGGGCGCTGGTACGGATTAAGGGTAAAGGGACCTTTGTGTCGCACGGGCTGGTTCGTTCAACCCTGCACCTGGCCTCCTTCAATGAGGACATGCGCGCTGCCGGCTTCGAACCCAGCACCCGGGTCATCACGGCCGCGACGGCGGAGCCGCCCGCCGCGGCGTCCGAGCACCTGGGGCTGCCACCGGGGCAGGCGGCCTACCAGGTCCGCAGGCTGCGCCTCGCAAACGGGGCACCCGTCAGCGTGGACGAATCCTGGCTGCCGCCCCTGCTCCTGCCCGACCTGCTCTCCGAGGACCTGACGGGCTCGCTCTACCGCGTCCTCGCTGCTTCCGGGCATCCGGTGCAGCATGTCGAACAGACCGTCGAGGCGGCCGCCGCCCCGGAGGAGACCGCGGCCCTGCTGGACATCGAGCCGGGCGCCCCCGTCCTCCTTTTCAGGCGCCGCTCGTTCACCGGCCAGGAAGACCCGGGCACGCCCATCGAGTACTCCATCTCGACGTACCGCTCGGACCGGTACCAGGTGTCGATGCGGCTGGCGCTCTGACGGAGGCACCAGCATTCCCGTCTTACCCAACTGACTGGCAGTTAATGTCGTCAAACGCGCGAATGGCGACGTTAAATGCGAGCCAGTTGGGTGGGAGCCGCCAGGGCGTGAAACCATACGGTTCGTGACCCAGAAAATTGCGTACCAAGGTGAACCCGGCGCTAATTCCAATATTGCGTGCGCCCAGATGTTCCCGGAGCTGGAAAGCATCCCGTGCGCCAGCTTCGAGGACGCCTTCGAGCTGGTATCCGGCGGTGAAGCCGACCTGGCCATGATTCCGATAGAGAACTCGATAGCGGGCCGGGTGGCGGACATCCACGTCCTGCTCCCCCAGTCCCGCCTCCAGATCGTGGGCGAGTTCTTCCTGCCCATCCACTTCGACCTGCTGGGCATCCCCGGCAGCACCATCGAAGGCGCCACCGAGGTCCACAGCCACATCCACGCCCTGGGCCAGTGCCGGCGCCTCATCCGGAGCGCCGGCCTGAAGCCTGTCATTGCCGGGGACACCGCAGGCTCCGCCCGGGAGGTGAGCGAGTGGAACGATCCTGCCAAGCTGTCCCTCGCTCCCCCGCTCGCGGCCGAGATCTACGGCCTGGAGGTGCTCGCCTCGCGGGTGGAGGACGACCCCTCCAACACCACCCGGTTCGTGGTCCTGGCGCCGGAAAAGGAACTGCCCACCCGGGAGGCGTTGCCGGGACCGGCCGTGACCAGCTTCCTGTTCCGGGTCCGCAACGTGCCCTCAGCGCTCTTCAAGGCCCTCGGCGGGTTCGCCACGAACGGCGTGAACATGACCCGGCTGGAAAGCTACATGGTGGGCAACGAGTTTGCTGCCACCATGTTCATGGCCGACGTCGAAGGCCACCCCGAGGACCTGCCCGTCCGGCTGGCCCTCGAGGAACTGGACTTCTTCACCACGGAAGTGCGCATCCTGGGCGTCTACGCCGCCGCCGACTACCGGACCGGGCAGGCCGTCGCCGGCTGAGGCCCGGGCTTCGGTCCTGCGCGGATGGAGTTTTTGTCCAGATAACGGGACTTCGGCAGCCTTTTGGACCCATTATCTGGACAAAAACTCCCATGTGCGGGGCAACAGGCCCGGGGCTAGACTGCCGCGGCCCGTCCGGTCGCCAGGAGGGGTGCGAAGAACGCGCCGAGTTCCGCCGTCGCAGCCAGGGGCAGGACGTTGGCCACGTACTGGTCCGGGCGCACCACCACGACCACGCCGCCGCGGTCGAGGCCGCGCAACTCGAAGATGTCAGCCTTCGGATCGGTAGCGTACACCTTCTCGTAATCCGTCAGCTGGAACGGGCCAACCTGCGGCTTGAACACCGCCGGAACTGCGTTGATATCGATGTCCATGTGGGGCTGCTGGTAGATCACCTTCACGTCGAACCATGCGTCGAGGTCGGCGCCCGACGGCGTGGCGGCCAGCGGCGAGTCCGACGCCGTCGCGATCCACTCGGCGAAGTCGGCCACCGCCGAGGGGGCACCCTCCTGTCCCGTTGCCGGAGCTGCGGCGTCGGCGAAGACGTAGATGCGCCACCGTCCGTCCGCTGTGGCGTGGTGCCCGAGCTGCAGGGGGTTGGTATCGCAGACCCGCACGACCGGCGCGGACTTGAAGCGCTTGCCGATGGGGAAGCCGGCGGCCAGGTCCTGGTGTTCGGCGGTGCCGGTGAGCATCGACGGGGCGTACTGGGTCATGAAGCCGGCCGGGAACTCGGCGGTGCTGACGTAGAAGTCCTCGAGCTCCGACGGGCTCTCGAACTCCTCGGGCTTCTTCGCCATCATCGTGGACCACTCTTTGTCGAAGTCGATGAGGTTCTTGGCGATGACCTGCCGTTCGTCCGAGTAGGTGGTCAGCAGGCTTTCCGGGCTGCGGCCCTCGAGGACGTGGCCGAGTTTCCACGCGAGGTTAAATCCGTCCTGCATGGAAACGTTCATACCCTGGCCGGCCTTGGCGCTGTGCGTGTGGCAGGCATCTCCGGTGATGAACACGCGGGGTGTCCGGGTGCCCCGCTGGTCCGGGAGGACGTCGTCGAACCGGTCGGTGAGGCGGTGGCCCACCTCGTACACGCTGTGCCAGGCGACGTCGCGGACGTCGAGTGTGTAGGGGTGGAGGATCTCATTCGCCTTGCGGATGATCTCCTCGATCGAGGTGTTGCGCACGGCGCCCTTATCGTTCGGGTCCACCTCACCGAGGTCAACATACATGCGGAAGAGGAAGCCGCCCTCGCGGGGAATGTGCAGGATGCTGCCGCCCGATCCGGACTGGATTGCGCACTTGGTGCGGATGTCCGGGAAGTCCGTCACGGCAAGGACGTCCATCACGCCCCAGGCGTGGTTGGCGGCGTCACCGGAGAGGGTGCAGCCGATCGCATCCCGCACCTTGCTGCGCGCGCCGTCTGCACCAATCACATACTTGGCCCGGACAACCTTTTCCTTGCCTTGGTCGGGGCCGGCCGTGTGCAGCAGGGTCACGGTGACCGGGTACTCCCCCTCACGGGTGACTTCCAGGCTCCGGAACTCAAAACCATAATCGGGCGCCATGCGGGTGGGCGAGTTCGCCATGAATTCCGCGAAGTAGTCCAGTACGCGGGCCTGGTTAACGATGAGGTGCGGGAACTCACTGATCCCCATCTCGTCGTCCACCGCGCGGGCTCCCCGAACGATGCGCGAGTGGTCCGCCGGGTCCGGCTTCCAGAACGCCATTTCGGTGATGCGGTAGGCCTCGGCGATGATCCGCTCGGCGAAGCCGAAGGCCTGGAAGGTCTCCACGCTCCTGGCCTGGATGCCGTCCGCCTGGCCGATGGGCAGCCTGCCGGCACGGCGCTCTACGATGCGGGTGGTAACCCCCGGGAACTGTGACAACTGGGCGGCGGCCAGCATTCCGGCAGGGCCGGTGCCGACAATCAGGACGTCCACCTCGTCAGGAAGCTCAGTGGGCCGATTGATGCCTGCGCCTGCTGCCGGCTGGACTCGCGGGTCGCCGGATACGTAACCGTGATGATGGAATTGCACGGGGGTCCTCACTTCATTGTGTGGCGGCGTATCGCCGTCGAAGGTATTCGATATTAGAACTAAGTGTTCGATAATAGAAATCTAATGCTCATGCAAAACTGTACGCAGGTATGAGCTGCGTTACAAGCAGCCCGGAAAACTCCCTAAAACATAAGGGTTGACGTTCCTCGCCTCCTGGGCAATAGTTATCGTATACGATTTCGTACTCGATGAGGAGTAACTCTTGGAACAGGTCACCGACCACATCCTGGCCGCGGCCCGCAAGGTCATCGCGGTGCATATCAACTACCCCAGCCGGGCAGCCCAGCGCGGCCGCACTCCGGAGCAGCCCTCCTACTTCCTGAAGCCATCCTCCTCGCTGGCAACCGGCTCTGCAGAAGCCCCGTCAACGGTGGAACGCCCGGCCGGATGTGAACTCCTCGGCTACGAAGGCGAGATCGCCCTGATCATCGGCAAGCCGGCCCGCCGTGTGGGCATCGAGGACGCCTGGAGCCATGTCGAGTGGGTCACCGCCAGCAACGACCTCGGCGTCTACGACCTGCGCTACGCGGACAAGGGCTCCAACCTCCGCTCCAAGGGCGGCGACGGCTTCACTCCCGTGGGCCCGGGGCTGATCGCGGCCGACGCCGTGGACCCCGCCAAACTCCGCATCCGCACCTGGCATAACGGCGAACTGGTCCAGGACGACACAACCGGGGACCTCCTTTTCCCGTTCGCCCGGCTCGTCGCGGACCTTTCCCAGCTGCTCACCCTGGAGGAGGGCGACATCATCCTGACCGGCACGCCCGCCGGAGCGTCGGTCGCCAAGCCGGGAGACGTCGTCGAGGTTGAAGTCAGCACCGTTGAAGTCAGCGCCAGTACGACGGCGGACGCTGCCGACGGCGGCCTGTCCACCGGCCGGCTGGTCACCCGCGTGGAGGAAGGCACGACGCCGTTCGCGGACTTCGGTGCCCGGCCCAGGACCGATGATCTCCAGCGGGAGGAAGCGTACGGTTCGCGGGAAGCCGCCGGGCTCCCGGCCCAGGTGCCGGAGTCGCCGGCCCCTGTGCTGACCGCCGCACTGAAGGCCAAGCTGGAAAGTGTCTGCACCGCCACTCTGTCCTCCCAACTGCGCAAGCGCGGCCTGAACAACGTCAGCATCGACGGCCTCACCTCCACCCGCCCGGAGAAGCGGATCGTGGGCCTGGCCCGGACCCTGCGCTACGTGCCCAACCGCGAGGACCTCTTCAAAACCCACGGCGGCGGCTTCAACGCCCAGAAGAAGGCCATCGATTCCGTGAACGAGGGCGAGATCCTGGTGATGGAGGCCCGCGGCGAGAAGGGAACCGGCACCATCGGCGACATCCTGGCCCTCCGCGCCCAGGTCCGCGGCGCCGCGGCCGTCATCACCGACGGCGGTGTCCGGGATTTCTCCGCGGTGGCCGCCATGGACATGCCCACCTACTATTCCAACCCGCACCCGGCGGTGCTGGGCCGCCGGCACATCCCCTGGGACACCGACATCACCATCGCCTGCGGCGGCACCACCGTGCAGCCCGGGGACATCATCGTTGCCGACTCGGACGGCATCCTGGTGATCCCCCCGGCCCTCGCCGAAGAACTCGCGGAGGATTCCATCGCCCAGGAACGCGAGGAAGCCTTCATCGCCGAGATGGTCCAGCAAGGCCACAGCGTGGACGGCCTCTACCCGCTGAACGCGGAATGGCGCCTCAAGTACGAGGAATGGGAAGCAACGGGAAACGGACAAAACCAATGACTGGGACGGCCACGGCTGCAGGCCCCCGAAGCAAGTCCGAGCAGGCTTATGCCGCCGTCAAGGCACGGATCGTGGACGGGACGTACTCCCCCGGCTACCGGCTGGTGCTGGCGAAAATCGCCGAGGACCTCGGCGTCAGTGTGGTGCCGGTCCGCGAAGCCATCCGTCGGCTCGAAGCCGAAGGCCTGGTCACGTTCGAGCGGAACGTCGGCGCCACCGTGTCCGGCATCGACCCCACCGAGTATCTCTATACGATGCAGACCCTGAGCATCGTCGAAGGTGCCGCCACGGCGCTCTCGGCTCCGCTCATCGGGTCGGCGGACGTGGCGCGGGCCCGGGCAGTTAACGACGAAATGCGCGAATGCCTCGAGCACTTCGACCCCGTCCGCTTCACCCGGCTGAACCAGGACTTCCACAGCGTCCTGTTCGAGCACTGCCCCAACCCGCACATTCTGGACCTCGTCCACCGGGGCTGGAACCGGCTCGCGTCGCTGCGGTCCTCCACATTCCGCTTCGTCCCGGGCCGTGCCCGCGACTCCGTGGACGAACACGAGGCCCTGCTCCGGCTCATCGAAACCGGCGCCACGGCCGACGAGATAGAAAAGGCGGCCCGCCTGCACCGCAGTGCCACCCTGGACGCCTATCTGGCGCAAGCCACCTCCACTCAACAACAGACCGCACAGCAGTAAGGAAAAACAATGACGTTCACTGCCGCAGAAACCACCCACTACGTCCCGCAGGACCTTCCCACCCACATCCAGCACTACATCAACGGTGAATTCGTTGACTCCGTGGGCGGCAAGACCTTCGACGTCCTGGACCCGGTCTCCAACACCAACTACGCCACCGCCGCCGCCGGGCAGAAAGAGGACATCGACCTGGCCGTCGCCGCCGCCCGCGAAGCCTTCGTGAACGGCCCGTGGCCGAAGATGAAGCCGCGCGAACGCGCCCGCATCCTGAACAAGATCGCCGACGCCGTCGAAGCCCAGGAGGAGCGCCTCGCCGAACTCGAGACCTTCGACACCGGCCTCCCCATCACCCAGGCGAAAGGCCAGGCCCTCCGGGCGGCGGAGAACTTCCGCTTCTTCGCGGACCTGATCGTGGCCCAGTTCGACGATGCCATGAAGGTCCCCGGCTCGCAGATCAACTACGTGAACCGCAAACCGATCGGCGTCGCCGGCCTCATCACCCCCTGGAACACTCCGTTCATGCTCGAGTCCTGGAAGCTCGCTCCGGCCCTGGCCACCGGCAACACCGTGGTCCTCAAGCCGGCCGAATTCACTCCGCTGTCAGCTTCGCTGTGGGCCACGATCTTCAAGGATGCAGGCCTTCCCGACGGTGTGTTCAACCTGGTCAACGGCCTCGGCGAGGAAGCCGGCGACGCCCTGGTCAAGCATCCGGATGTCCCGCTGATCTCCTTCACCGGCGAAACCACCACCGGCCAGACCATCTTCCGCAACGCCGCGACCAACCTCAAGGGCCTCTCCATGGAGCTCGGCGGCAAGTCCCCCTGCGTCGTTTTCGCCGACGCAGACCTCGACGCCGCGATCGACTCCGCCCTGTTCGGCGTCTTCTCCCTCAACGGCGAGCGCTGCACCGCGGGCTCCCGGATCCTCGTCGAACGCGCCATCTACGACGAGTTCTGCGAAAAGTACGCCGCCCGCGCCAAGAATATCGTCGTCGGCGATCCGCACGACCCCAAGACCCAGGTGGGCGCCCTGGTCCACCCGGAGCACTTCGCCAAGGTGGCTTCCTACGTGGAGATCGGCAAGTCCGAAGGCCGGCTGCTGGCTGGCGGCGGCCGTCCCGAAGGCCTCCCGGAAGGCAACTACATCGCCCCCACCGTGTTCGCCGACGTCGCCCCCGACGCGCGGATCTTCCAGGAGGAAATCTTCGGCCCCGTCGTCGCCATCACCCCGTTCGAGAACGACGACGAAGCCCTGGCCCTGGCGAACAACACCAAGTACGGCCTGGCGGCCTACATCTGGACGCAGAACCTCACCCGTGCGCACAACTTCTCCCAGAACGTCGAGGCCGGCATGGTCTGGCTGAACAGCCACAACGTCCGCGACCTCCGCACCCCGTTCGGCGGCGTCAAGGCCTCCGGACTGGGCCACGAGGGCGGCTACCGCTCCATCGACTTCTACACCGACCAGCAGGCCGTGCACATCACCCTCGGCACCGTCCACACCCCCAAATTCGGCGCCTAGTCCCGGCCCACGAAGACCACCCGCCCCCTTTCAACGAAGAGAGAACACCATGAACAGCCAAGTTTCACAGCACAACGTGATCCCCAAGCCCTCCGTTCCGGCCCCTGACATCGTCCGCTGCGCGTACATGGAAATCGTCGTCACGGACCTCGCCAAATCCCGCGAGTTCTACGTTGACCTCCTGGGCCTGCATGTCACCGAGGAAGACGAGAACAACATCTACCTGCGCTCCCTCGAGGAGTTCATCCACCACAACCTGGTGCTCCGCAAGGGTCCCGTCGCCGCCGTCGCGGCCTTCGCCTACCGGGTGAAGTCCCCCGCCGAGGTGGACGCCGCCGAGGCGTACTACAAGGAGCTCGGCTGCCGCACCGAACGCCGCAAGGAGGGCTTCACCAAGGGCATCGGCGACTCCGTGCGGGTGGAGGATCCGCTCGGCTTCCCGTACGAATTCTTCTACGACGTGGAGCACGTGGAGCGCCTCACCCAGCGCTACGACCTCTACTCCGCCGGCGAGCTGGTCCGGCTGGACCATTTCAACCAGGTCACCCCGGACGTGCCCCGCGGCCGCAAGTACCTCGAGGACCTCGGCTTCCGGGTCTCCGAGGACATCCAGGACTCCGACGGCGTCTCCTACGCGGTGTGGATGCACCGCAAGCAGACCGTGCACGACACTGCGCTGACCGGCGGCAACGGCCCGCGCATGCACCACGTCGCGTTCGCCACCCACGAGAAGCACAACATCATCCAGATCTGCGACAAGATGGGCGCCCTGCGCATCTCCGACCGGATCGAACGCGGACCCGGCCGGCACGGCGTCTCCAACGCCTTCTACCTCTACATCCTGGACCCGGACGGCCACCGCATCGAGATCTACACCCAGGACTACTACACCGGGGATCCGGACAACCCCACCATCACCTGGGACGTCCACGACAACCAGCGCCGCGACTGGTGGGGCAACCCCGTGGTCCCGTCCTGGTACACCGAAGCATCCCTCGTCCTTGACCTGGACGGCAACCCGCAGCCGGTGATCGAACGCGAGGACAAGAGCGAGATGGCCGTGACCGTGGGTGCCGACGGCTTCTCCTACACCCGCAAGGACGGATCCCCCGAAGGCGACCGGACGGGCTTCAAGCTCGGGGTCCAGGTCTAGCCATGCTGGATGCCAAGACGATCGAGGCCATCGCCGACGAGCTGCTGGAAGCCGGCCGGAACCGGAAGCCCGTTCCGCGGCTGACGTCCCGCTACCCGGACATGACGGTGGAAGACTCCTACGCCGTCCAGCAGCTCTGGCGGAACCGCAACGAGGACGCCGGCCGGAAACTCGTGGGCCGCAAGATCGGGCTCACATCCAAGGCGATGCAGGCCGCCACCGGCATCACCGAACCGGACTACGGCGCCATTTTCGATGACATGGTCCTCGAAACCGGCTGCTCGGTGCAGTGGGACCGGTACACGCATCCGCGGGTGGAGGTGGAGCTGGCGTTCGTCCTGAAAGACGGGCTCAAAGGCCCCGGCTGCACCATCTTCGACGTCCTGAACGCCACCGACTACGTGGTTCCGGCCCTCGAGATCCTGGACTCCCGGATCGAAATGGAGGGCCGGACCATCGTGGACACCATCGCGGACAACGCCGCGATGGGCGCCATGGTGGTGGGCGGCCGTCCGGTGAAGCCCGACGCCGTGGACCTCCGCTGGGTCTCGGCCATCCTCTACAAGAACCAGACCGTTGAAGAAACGGGCGTGGCGGCGGGGGTCCTGGACCACCCCGCCAACGGAGTGCACTGGCTGGCCAACAAGATCGCCGCCCACGGTGACGGCATGAAGGCCGGGGACATCATCCTGGCCGGCTCCTTCACCCGCCCGCTCTGGGTATACAAGGGCGACACCGTCCACGCCGACTACGGACCCCTGGGGAGCGTCACATGCCGCTTCGAGTAGACCCTGACGCCACGTTCCGCGACGCCCTTGCCGCATCGGACCGCCCGCTGACGGGCATGTGGGTCTGCTCCGGCAGCCCGCTGGTTGCAGAGTTGTGCGCAGGGGCCGGGCTGGACTGGCTGCTGATTGACGCCGAGCACAGCCCCAACGGCCTCGAATCCATCCTGGCCCAGCTCCAGGCCGTCCGCGGCTACCCGGTCCAGGCGATGGTCCGGCCGCCGGTCAACGACACCGTGCTGATCAAGCAGTACCTGGACCTCGGCGTCCAGAACCTGCTGGTCCCCATGGTGAACTCCGCCGCCGAGGCCGAAGCCGCGGTGGGTGCCACCCGCTACCCGCCGCACGGCGTCCGGGGGGTGGGCTCAGCCCTGGCCCGCGCCTCGCGCTGGAACCGCATCCCGGACTACCTCGCACGCGCCAGCGAAACCGTCAGTGTCACCGTCCAGATCGAATCGGAAGCCGCCGTCGCGGCAGTGGAAAACATCCTGGCGGTCGACGGCGTGGACGGCATCTTCCTGGGGCCCTCCGACCTCGCCGCCTCCATGGGCGTGCTGGGACAGCAGGAACACCCCGAGGTGCGTGCCGCCGTCGAACATTGCATTGCTGCCGCCAAGGCGGCCGGCAAACCGGCCGGCGTGAACGCTTTCAACCCCGCCACCGCCCGCAGCTACCTGGCGGCCGGCGCCGCGTTTGTACTGGTGGGCGCCGACGTCGCCATCCTTGCCCGCGGCTCCGAGGCACTCGCTGCCGAATACATCCCTCCGGAGCCGGTGGTTAAGCCGCCCCAAACCCCGGCCAGCTATTGAGCGGCCCCTTCCGGCAGTAGGGCTGTAGGACTCTGTCCGGCGGGCGGCGGCCCGGCGTAGCCTTGAAGCACTGGCACGCGTGATAGCTGGAAAAATGACGCCGAAGAAGCGATGGGGTTACCGTCTGGCCGCAGCCCTGGGAAGGCTGATCGGGTTTATTGCCGTGAGCGCCGTCTGCGGCGTCCTGGCCGCCAGCCTGGTGGCACCCAGCGTCGCGGCGGCCGGCATGACGGTCAGCACTTCGATCACGTTCTTCAACAGCCTGCCCGGTGACCTCACGGTCGATCCCCCGTCGCAGGCCACCAAAATGGTGACCGCAGACGGCCAGCCCATCGCCACCTTCTACGCGGAAAACCGGGTGCGCGTCACCCTCGACCAGATGTCGCCGTTCATCAAGGACGCGATCGTCGCGATCGAGGACAGCCGCTTCTACGAACATGGCGGCGTTGACCCCCAGGGCATCCTCCGCGCGCTGACATTCAATGTCACCCAGGGCGGCCGTCAGGGCGCATCCACGCTGACGCAGCAGTACGTCACCAACGTCATCAACGAGTCGTATCTTTCGGCGGATCAAGGCGAGCAGGTCATTCTCAGCGGCCAAAAGAGCGTTGGCGACAAGATTCGGGAGATGAAGCTCGCCATTGAACTGGAGAAGAAATACACCAAGGACCAAATCCTCGAAGGCTACCTGAACATTGTGTTCTTCAACCGGGATGCCTACGGAATCGAGGCCGCCGCGCGGCACTTCTTCAGTGTTTCCGCCAAGGACCTGACCCTGCCGCAGGCGGCGCTTCTTGCCGGGCTGGTGAACAGCCCCAGCTTCTACGACCCTGCAGTGCATCCGGAGAACTCGCTGCAACGCCGCAACCAGGTCCTGGGCAACATGCTGGAGCAGGGCAAAATCACCCAGGCCGAGCACGATGCCGCCGTGGCCGCCGGGGCGGAGCTGAAGATCACCCCGGGCCGGCAGGGCTGCGCAGCCGCCGTGATCGCACCGTACTTCTGTGACTATGTGTCGCACCTGATCCTTAACAACCCGGCCTACGGAGCGGACATCAACGACAGGGAGAGGCTGCTGTACCGCGGCGGCCTGACCATCGTCACCACGTTGGACAGCAGGCTACAGGCCGCAGCCCAGGCCCAGGTGGACGCCACCGCAGGAGCGAATCCGGACAAATGGGGCGCTGCCCTGGTGACCATACAGCCCGGGTCCGGCAGGATCCTGGCCATGGCTCAGAACACGGTCTTCCTTCCGGCGGAAGGGAAATTCGATACCCAGCTGAACTTCAACGTCGATTCCAGGGACGCCAACGGCAATGACCTCAACGGGGCCGGCGGGTTCCAGCCCGGATCCACCATGAAGCCCTTCACCTTCGCTGAATGGCTGAACGAGGGCAAACCCCTGAACGCGGTGGTCGACGCGTCGCGTCGGACCTATCCTCTCGGCTTCCCGTGGCGGTCCAGCTGTGGAAAGGTGCTGGGCGCCTACAGCACGGCCCAGAGAGCCGAGGGCGCGGCCGACGATCTCCAGAACAACGACCCCGGCTACTACCGGCCCATGCCGGTCAACTACGGCCTGTACAACTCCATCAACACGGCAACTTTCGCCGAAGCCACGCAGCTGGACTTCTGCGGAATCCAGAAGATGGTGGATGCGGTGGGCCTCCACAGCGGGCTGGACGGCGCCCAGATCAACATGCACCAGCTCGGCAACCTGCTGGGCGCCATCGGCGTGGCTCCCCTTCACCTGGCCAATGCCTTTGCCACGTTCGCCAATGACGGCCGATACTGCACCCCGATCGCCATGGCGGACGTGAGCGACCCGGCAGGCCGGCACCTGCCGGCCGAATCCTCCCAATGCCGCAACGCCGTTAAGCCCGAGGTGGCCCGCGGCGTCAACGCGGTGCTCCAGGACGTACTGAAAATGGGCTCGGGCGTCTACATCAACCCGAAGGTCCAGAGCAAGGTGCCGGTGGCGGCCAAAACGGGAACATCGAACAACAACGGCGCCACCTGGGTGGCGGGCTACACCTCGGGCCTGGCCACCGCGTCCTTCTTTGGAGACACCCTGGAGGGCCAACAACGGGCGGGCCAGAACGTCACCATCAACGGCAACTTCTACAAGTCTGTGGACGGTTACATGCTCGCCGGTCCGCAGTGGGCCAACTACATGATGGAGGTGGCCGGGCTGTATCCGGCCAATCCCTTCCCGCCACCACCGCCGTCCATGAGCAACCCGACGCCGGCGCCCTCCCGCTAGGCTACGGCAGCCCCATCGCGGTGCGGACCTCATCGAGGATGTGGTGCATGGCGGCCTCCGCCGTGCCGGCATCGCCCCCGGCAACCGCCGCCGCCACGGCCTCGTGGGCCGCCAGCGCTTCGGGACGCGGCTTGAAGGGCATCAGTCCCTGTTTAGTCCGGCTGGACAGGACTTCGGCCACCATTCCATCCAGGGCCTTGAACATTTCGTTCCCGCTGCTGTGCAGGAGCAGGCTGTGGAAGGCGATGTCCGCCTTGAGGAATGCCTCCAGCTCGCCGGCTTCGCCAAGCCGTCTCAGTTCCGCGGCCAGCGCCGTCAGCTGGCGGCGTTCCGCTGCGCCCGCACGGCGCGCAGCACCGGCCGCAGCAATGGGTTCGACGGCGATCCGGAGTTCCGTGAGGCTGCTGTACTGCTCGGCACGGCGGCTGGATGCCAGCCG
The DNA here is from genome assembly GCF_042880995.1 of Arthrobacter sp. NPDC058288. Classification (NCBI taxonomy): domain Bacteria; kingdom Bacillati; phylum Actinomycetota; class Actinomycetes; order Micrococcales; family Micrococcaceae; genus Arthrobacter; species Arthrobacter sp. NPDC058288. The sequence goes on along the minus strand of NZ_JBHVYH010000013.1, from coordinate 12,954 downwards.
CCACCGCACCAGCTTGGGGTCAAAGACGTTCCAGAGTTCGGGGTCCTGCACCACGATGCCCACCCGTCGGCGGGAGTACACCAGATTCATCGATTCCAGGACGCGCATGGTGTCCCGGGCCAGCGTGCGGGAAATCTTGTACTGCTGCTGAAGGTCGTCCAGGGTCAGCCGGCGGCCCGGGGCCAGCTCACCGGAAACAATGGCTTCGCCGAGGGCGTCCAGTACCCGCAGGTGCAGGGCCGGAACGGCCGCGTCCCCGTCGTTTGCGTCCGCGTGGTCGTCTGTCGCCGTCGACATCTTTGTAGCCTCCCTCTGCGCCGTGGCGCCTGGCCTCCAGTTTAGGCCAAAAAGTGGCAAAGGTATGACCTGTATTACATAAAGATGCTACTAATCACGATGAATGGTGCTATCTTATTTTCCTATCCAGCGTCCGCTGCTGGCCTGAGCTTCATTCCGAAGCCAACGATGTCTTCTACGGAGGTAGAACAATGAAGTTTCCTGCCATGCATTTGGTAGTCATGGGTGTCGCCGGAGCCGGCAAATCCACCATCGCCGGAGCCCTCTCCCGGGACCTCGGCTGGGATATGGCCGAGGCGGACCAGTTCCACCCCGAGTCCAACATCGCCAAGATGAACGCCGGCACCCCGCTGCAGGACGAGGACCGCTGGCCGTGGCTGCGGTCCATCCGCGACTGGATGACCGCCCAGGCCGCGGAAGGCAAGAGCACGGTCCTGACCTGCTCCGCCCTCAAGCACAGCTACCGCCAGCTGCTCTCGGAAGCAGATGGCACCGTGGTCTTCATCCACCTCGACGGCGACCCCGCCCTGCTCGGCGAGCGCATGCGCGGACGCGAGGGCCACTTCATGCCCGTGACGCTCCTGCCCAGCCAGCTGGCCACACTGGAACCGCTGACGCCGGAGGAGCTCGCCGCCGGAAGCCTTCGGCTGGCCATCACCCGCACCCCCGAGGACCTGGTCCAGGCCATCAAGTCCGCCCTTCACCTGCCGGCGGACAACGCTCCCAGCGGTTCCTGACCCCCTAATCCCCCCATAGCTCCACCCCCCCCAACACATCTGTTTCAAAGGAGAACCATGACCATCGAAGGATGGACTCAAACCCTCGGCGCAGGTCCCCTGCTGCTGATTGCCGGCGCCGCCATCCTGGTGCTGCTGTTCCTCATCATCAAGCTGCGCATGCACGCGTTGCTGGCCCTGATCCTCATCAGCCTGGCAACCGCCTTCGCCACCGGCATCCCGGCGGACAAGGTGGTTCCGGTGCTGGTCAACGGGTTCGGCAGCACGCTGGGCACGGTGGCCCTGCTGGTTGGCCTGGGTGCCATGCTCGGCCGCATCGTTGAGACCAGCGGCGGCGCGAAGGCGCTTGCCGACTACCTCATCAACATCTTCGGTGAGAAGCGCGCCCCCTTCGCGCTGGGCCTCGCCTCGCTGATCTTCGGCTTCCCCATCTTCTTCGACGCGGGACTGGTGGTCATGCTGCCCGTAGTCTTCGCGGTGGCGCACCGGCTTGGCGGCGGCGTGCTGCGCTACGGCCTGCCGGCCGCAGGTGCCTTCTCGGTAATGCACATCTTCCTGCCCCCGCACCCGGGCCCGGTCTCCGCGGCAACCTTCTTCGACGCCAACATCGGGCTGGTCCTGATCGCCGGCCTCATCACCGCAATCCCCACCTGGTACATCACGGCCTACCTGTTCGGCCTGTGGACGGGCAAGAAGCTGGTCCTCCCGGTCCCGGAACTGCTCGGCCACGCCGACACCGCCGCCGAAGAGAACCCGCCGCGCTTCCGCACGGTGGTGGGCGTCCTGCTCCTTCCGCTGGTCCTCATCTTCCTCAACACCGGCCTCAGCACGCTGGCGTCCTCCGGCGTCCTTCCGGCCTCGGCAAAGACCGAGGCCTGGTACCAGATCCTGCGCACCCTCGGTGAAACGCCGGTGGCACTGCTGATCGCGGTACTGGTGGCCATGTTCGTCCTGGGCAGGCTGCGCGGCTCCCGCGGCGCCACCCTGGAGAAGCTGCTCGAATCCTCCCTCGGCCCGGTCTGCTCCGTCATCCTGATCACCGGCGCCGGCGGCATGTTCGGCGGCGTGCTGCGCACCTCCGGCATCGGCACCGCCCTGGCCGGCGTCCTGGGCGACGTCGGCATCCCCCTGCTGCTGGCCGGCTTCCTGATCTCGGCCATCCTGCGCATCGCGCAGGGTTCCGCGACGGTGGCACTGACCACCACCGCCGGGCTGATCGCTCCCGCAGTGGCCCTCGCGGGCATGAACGGCATGCAGGTGGCCGCCCTGGTCATCGCCGTGGCCGCCGGTTCCGTGGTGGTCTCGCACGTCAACGACTCCGGCTTCTGGCTGGTGGGCCGATTCTTCGGCATGGACGTCAAGACCACCCTGAAGACCTGGACCGTCATGGAAACGCTGATCGGCGTCATGGGCTTCGCGATCGCTGCCGCCATTTTCGGCGTGGCCGGCCTGGCCGGTTAGCCGGCCGCTATATCGCATCCGGGTCACCCCGGTAACGCAACAGAGAACGACGGCGGGACGTCCCGCCGTCGTTCTCTGTTTAACGCCGGCCCGGCCCATTGACCAACGGCCCATCCGCCCGTGGTGAGCAGCCGGTCATCTCGCCGAAACGTGCCTCGCCAAAAACCCCCAACCACCCCGCCCAGGGCCTTCCGTTAACATGTCCGAAACATGGCGGTCACGTGATCTTCACGCAGGCTCCGTTCCTGTAACTTTCCTGCAACGTAGCGCCCGATTATCGGAAACACGGAACGTGAAACATTGAGCGGGGGCGTGGCCCGGAATCACTCGAGGTCCCGTACGGAAGACTTGATGAGAAGGGACACGCAGGTGCAAATCACTGCGGAAAACGTCTGGGTGCTGGTGTCGACGGCCCTTGTGCTGATCATGACGCCCGGCCTCGGCCTCTTTTACGGCGGCATGACCCGGGCCAAGGCGGCGCTCAACATGATCATGATGAGCTTCATCTCGGCGGGCATCGTCGGCGTCATCTGGGTGCTGTGGGGCTATTCCATGAGCAGCGGGGAAGGCGTGCTGGGCTTCTTCGGCAACCCGTTCGCCAACTTCGGGCTCACCAACCTCATCGGCTCCCCGGACCTCATCAAGGCAGCCTACGCGGGCACGTTCGCCATGGTCACCGTTGCCCTCATCAGCGGCGCCATCGCCGACCGCGCCAAGTTCAGCTCCTGGGCGCTCTTTGTGCCCATCTGGATCACCCTGGTGTACTGCCCGCTGGCCTACATGGTCTGGGGCGGCGGACTGCTGGGCGCCAACGGAGCCATCACCTCCGTGTTCGGGCAGGTCATCGACTTCGCCGGCGGCACCGTGGTGGAAATCAGCTCCGGCGTGGCAGCACTTGTCCTGGCCGTCATCGTGGGCAAGCGCCAGGGGTTCGGCAAGGACCCCAACCACCGCCCGCACAACATCCCCTTCATCATGCTCGGAGCCGCCATCCTCTGGTTCGGCTGGTTCGGTTTCAACGGCGGGGCAGCCACCACGGCGGAGCAGGCCGGGCTGATCTGGATCAACACCCTCGTGGCCCCTGCCGCGGCCATGCTGAGCTGGCTCGTCACCGAAAAGATCCGCCACGGACACCCCACCTCGCTGGGCGCCGCGTCCGGCGTAGTGGCCGGCCTGGTGGCCATCACGCCGTCCTGCGCCAACATCAGCCCGGTTGCAGCCATCGGCCTGGGGCTCGCCGCGGGCGCCCTCTGCGCCATCTTCGTGGACCTGAAGTACCGGTTCGGCCTTGACGACTCGCTCGACGTTGTGGGCGTCCACCTCGGCGGCGGCCTCATCGGCACGCTGGCCCTTGGCTTCATTGCACTGCCGGTGGACGGCGAGGGCGGCGGCCTCTTCTACGGCGGCGGACTTCACCAGCTGGTGGCCCAGACCGTTGCCGTCCTGGTGACGGTGCTGCTGTCCGGACTGGTGACCACCGTCCTGGGCCTCGCCATCCACAAGACGCTGGGTTTCCGCGTCAGCGAGGAAGCCGAAAGCGTGGGCGTGGACCTGTCCGAGCACGCCGAGACCGCCTACGCGTTCGGCGAGCTGTCCCGCAGCCGGTTCAACCCTTTCCACCACTACGCGACCGTGCCGGCCCCGGAAACGGCCACGGCACAGCGAGGCCAGCCGCACGAAAAGGAAGACAGCCTCGTGTAGCTGCCTTTGCCTGGTGCGGCCTGGTGCTCCCTGTTGAGGGGCCGGCGGCGGTTGTGGGAAGGCCCCCCGGACGTGCCGGGAGTCGTGCCGTCGGCCCTACCTCAATTCTAGGGAGCGGCGCGTCGCCGGACCATAGGCCGTAATGCCTAAGCGCCCGCAGGTCCCGCAATTAGGTCATGCGTTTGGGTCTTTTTGATCGGGCCGAACAGGCCTACCGTGGACGCAGGGAGCCGCCCGCCCGGGCAGCCGAACCACGGAGGATCTTCCTATGACAACGCACGTCGCAGACTGCAGTGTTTCCAACTGTTCCTTCAACGACCATTCGCATTGCAGCGCCGCCGCCATCACGGTGGGCGGGACCGAAGACCACGCATCCTGCGCCACCTTCATCGACACCGGCACCCACGGCGGCCTGCCCAAGGTCCTGGCCGACGTCGGAGCGTGCCAGCGCTCGGAATGCGCCCATAACGACCACCTGATGTGCAAGGCGCCCGAGGTCCATGTGGGACCCGGCGCGGACAATGCCGACTGCCTCACCTACGCGCACGCGTAGCGGCGCACCCGGCGGCCCAGAACCGAAAGCAGCGGACGACGGCGGGACTTCCCGCCGTCGTCCGCTTGCGTGAGCGGCCGGCCGGCGAACTCCGGTGCAAGCTGTGGCGGAGCCGCCGCTCAGGTGTCGCGGCCCGGTGCCTCACGGTCGGGTTCTTCCAGCCAGTTCACCACGCTGCTGCCGCCGTGCGCCCGGTTGAGGGTTTCCTGCAGGGCGTCGGCTTCCTGCGCCGCGATGTCCAACTCGGCCACCGCCGTCATCACGCCGCGGGCGCTTTCATTGTGCGGGCGGGAATAGTGCGTTCCTGCTGCCGCCGCCCGGTGCCATGCGGCCAGTTCGCGGATGGCCTGGGCGATGGAGCCCTGCGTGTCCGTCAGGCTGCGGAGGATTTCGTGGCTGTCCGAGGGAGCGTCCAGGTTCCTGGCGGCACGGGCCAGGTACCGGGCCGCTTCCTGCATCTGCTGCGCTGCGCGCCGTGGTCCGTTCGTCTCTGACACTGTCCTGCTCCTTCGCTGGCCGTCCTTCGATGGGACTTATTGTCCTCTACTGCAGTGGCGGCGGCAGGGGCGGAAAGGTCCTTGACAGCCCTATGGCTCCGGGAGCTAGATGATGAGTAGCGGGAGTTTGAGATCACGGCACAAAGCAAGCAAAGGAGCGGACATGAGCGAAAACCCGCGAGTGTCGGAGCGTGTCCACAGTGAAGCTCCGGCCGAGGGCGACGAAAACGCTGATCCCCGGGACATCCGGGTACATTCCCAGGACCCCGCCGAAGGCGGTGACGTCACAGTCGCCGACCTCACGGACGGGGCGGCCGGCGGCTGAACGATTGTGGACATCGTCGAGTTCCTGTCCGAGCGCATCAGGGAAGATGAGGCGGCGGCCCTCAAGCTTCTCAGCGACCGCACGGTTTCCGAGTCAGCAAAATGGTACGAGCACCGGCTCTTGCTTGAGTGCGAGGCGAAGAAGAGGGTTATCCGGGTCGTCGAATCGGCCCGGCAGACGGCCCTGGCCACCATGGTCAGCGACCCGTTCGAGGAGGAATCCCGATGGATTCCCGAGGCCATTGAATGGACCACGCGTTCGCTGAAGGCACTGGCGCTGCCCTACGCAGATCACCCGGATTTCGAAGAGGACTGGCGCTAACTTTGTGCCAGACGCTACAAATTGTGGCGAGCCCCGAAATATCCCGTGCCGGGTTAGTGTTGGCCCGGATATGACAACAATCGGAATCATCGGTGCAGGACACATTGGCAGCCAGATTGCCCGCAAGGCCGCGGAACTCGGCTACGAGGTGGTCATCAGCAATTCGCGCGGCCCGGAAACGCTGACGGCCCTCGTGGCGGAGCTGGGACCGCGGGCGCGGGCCGCAACTGCGGCGGAGGCGGCCGCGGCGGGCGATTTCGCCGTCGTCACCGTGCCGCTCAAGAGCATCGGGGACCTTCCGGTGCAGCCGCTGGAAGGCAAGATCGTGATTGACACGAACAACTACTACTGGGAGCGGGACGGGCGCTTCCCTGAACTGGACAGCGGCCAGGAGACGACCTCCGGGCTGCTGCAGAAGCACCTCCCCACCTCCAAGGTGGCCAAGGGCTTCAACCACATCATGGCGAAAGAGATCACCAGTGACGGAATGCCGGCCGGCACCGAAGGCCGGCGCGCCCTTGCCACGGCCAGCGACTACCCCGAGGCTGCCGAACTCGTGACCCGGATCTACGACGAGTTTGGCTTCGACACCGTCAACGTCGGTCCCCTGGCCGAAAGCTGGCGGGTTGAGCGCGACCGCCCCGCGTACGTCGTTCGCCAGACTGCCGCAGAGCTCACGGAGAACCTGGCCCGGGCCCCGCGCACCGTCTGACCTTTACGAGTGACGTCGGCTCGCGGTTGACCGTCAGGTTTCACCGTTCCAGATCCGCCGCCACCAGGAGCGCTTCACTTCAGGCTCCGGTGGCGGCGGCGCCGCAGCGGCAACGGCTGCACGGCGTTCGCGCCAGCGGTCCACCTCGGCATCCACGTCCCGGGTGCTGGTGATGACAGGCGGACCGCCCTGGAGCTGGCGGCGGGCGTCGATCACGCGCTTATTGAAGTCCTGCAGGATGTCGCGGACCTGCTTTTCCGAGTACTGGGCATCGAGCCTGGCGTCCAGCCCGGCGTCCTCGGTCCGCAGGAGAATGGCTTTCGGGGCCATGCCGGTAATGTTCTCGCGCTGGATGAGGCCCTTGACCCACCAGTCGGGATCGTAACCTTCGCCCAGCCCCGGGATGGGTTTGCCGGCGTACTTAAGGTTGTCGAACTTCCCTTGGGCCATGGCGTCCCGGATCAGGTATTCAACCCTCCTTGCGTCATCGACTTTCCGCCGCTTTTCCCGTTCCTTTTCCTCGGCAGCAGCGAGCTCGGCCTCCTCCTGGGCCGACATTCCGGTTGCACGGACGGCGCGAAGCTCGGCGGCACGTTCCACCCGGCGCCTGAACGCACCCCCGTTTCCTTCGCTGGTCATGTCCACACCGCCCCGATCCTGAATAACCTGCCTTCCAGTATTCAGAGGCCCTGAGGGAGTTTCAATAAGGCGTGCGGGACCGTGATCATTGCCCGGGCGCCAGCTAGCGCGAGAGCTTGGCCGAGTCGGGTGTGGGGTCGCCGATGTGGCCGGGGGCGTTGGCGGCGAGCACCCGTTGCACGAACGCGCCGTACTCCTCCATGTAGTGGCGCAGGAAGTCCGCGGTGCCCTGGTTGGTGACCGTTCCGTCGTCGGCGAAATCGGCGGGATTGAACTTCAGGTAGGCCTCGGGGGCGTTGAGCTGGGGCGCGTCCAGGAAACTGAGGACGGCGCGCATGGAGGACTGCATCACAGCGGTGCCGATACTGCCGGGCGAAGCACCGATGATGCCGGTGGGTTTGCGGGCGAACGAGTTGGTTCCCCAAGGGCGCGATCCCCAGTCGATGGCGTTCTTGAGTGCGCCGGGGATGGAGCGGTTGTATTCAGGGGACACGAACAGGATGCCGTCCAAGTAGCCGATCTTGAACGTTGCCGTGCGACAGATCCCTTCTTTGGGCCGGTCTGAGCCGGCTGGCCGACTGCTGGGCGGCGCCCGAAGCAGGCGCGGTACCCACAACAGTCCAGCACAGATGTCGGGTGCGGGCCAGAGGCGCGGGCCCGCCGGCGGGCCGCCTTTGCAGCTGACGGCGTCGACTGGCCACACCGGCCGGTAGTCATGGCAGCGCGAAGCGGACGACGGCGGGGCCTCCCGCCGTCGTCCTCTCCCTTTACGGCGTCGTGCCTTACGCGGCGCCGGAATCCAGCGCAGCTGCGAAGTCGGTGATGTCCGCAGCCGCAGCGCTGTTGTCGAAGTCCAGGTGGCGGGCTTCCTTCCATTGGCAGGAATTTGCCTGCGCACCGGCCCAGAATGTTTCCCAGTTGGCGAGCTTCCATTCGTCCCGCGGGTAGCCACGGGCAACCAGGCGCTGACGGAGCGCTTCGCCGGCCAGCCTGACATGTACCACTACCAGCTCCGCCTCCGGCCACCGGTGCTGGACTCGGACCTTGGACAGATAGTCGTCATCCGGGAAAAACTTCCCGAACGGCGCGTCCAGGACGACGGAGTTCCCGGCCATCAGGTTGTCACGGGTGAGGTCCAGGATGGACGCGTACTCGAGCGGCATGATGGTGCCCTGGTAGAACTCGTTGTTGTCCCGCTCGTTGGGATCCGAGTTGTTGAGTTTGAGCAGCAGCTCGGTGAACCGGATGGTGGCCGTGTCCTTGTCGATGTACGCCGCCCCGAATCGCTGGGCGATGAGCAGGCTGACACTGGATTTTCCAGAGCCTGCCGGGCCAATCACAAAGAACACTTTGGGGATGGTGGTAGTCAACTGCCTGTTCTTCCTTGAACCGTAGAACTTGTGCCCTGGCCGCGGCTACGCCGCGGTGACCGCGCGGCGGTCCTTGACAAAGATGCCGTAGGACAGGGCACCGACGATCAGCAGCACGCCGCCGATCAGGAACACCAGCGTATAGTTGCCGCCTGTCTCATTGAGGATAAATCCGGTCACGATCGGCGCTACGGCAGCGCCGAGGAAGCCGCCGAAGTTCTGGATGGCCCCCAGGGATGCCACCTGGTTGGACTCCGCGATGTCCGAGGCCAAGGTCCACAGCACGCCGATGGGGACCTGGGCTGCGAAGTAGCCTACCGACAGCAGCACGATGGCCAGCGCGGTGTTTTCGACATAAGCCACGGGAAGCACCGCAGCAGCGGCCACAAGCGCGCCGCCCACGATGGGGATCTTGCGGGCCGTGACGGTATGGACTCCTCGTTTGATGAGCTTGCCGGACAGAATACCTCCGGCCAGGACGCCGACGACACCGCACAGGAAGGGCAACCCCGCGAGCCATCCAATCTGGCTCAGGCTGAAGCCGCGCGCGGTCTGAAGGTAGCTGGGCAGCCATGTGAGGTAAACCCACACGGTGTAAAAGATGCCGAACGCGCCGAGGACCATGAACCAGGTGTTCTTCTGCTTGAGGAGTTCGCCCCAGCCGGCCTGCTTTTCCTTCGGCTTCTGCTGTTCCTCAAACTCCGCACCCTTAATGATGAACTGCTCCTTCATCGTCGGATCGCGGTAGATCCGGAGCCAGACCAGGGCAATGACGATGCCCAAGGCACCGATGACGACGAACATCCCCCGCCAGCTCATGGTGAGCATCAGGAACGTCAGCAGCGGCGGAGCAATCGCGTTGGCGATCTGTGATCCGGTGTTAACGATTGATACAGGGAGTGCACGCTCTGTCTTGTTGAACCATTTGTCGGCCACCTTGAGCCCGGACGTGAAGAACGGTGACTCGGCTATGCCCAGGGCAACTCGGGCTGCGTACAGGAACCCGAAGGAGTTGGCCAACGCGGACAGCATGGACACGATGGACCAAAGGCCCGCCGCCCACGCGAACATGCGCTTGGGTCCGAACCGGTCCACCAGGTAACCAGCGGGAAGGTTCGCGATGGCGTAGGGCCAGGAGAACGCGGAAAGCAGCAGGCCCATCTGAAGGGTGTTGAGGCCAAATTCCTTGGCAATGGTGGTGTTGGCGATGCTGAGGTTGTTGCGGTCAAGATAGTTGATAATCCCGCCAATGACGAGCAGGGCAATCAGGTACCACCTGATCCGCACGCTCTTCAACGGCTTGTCCTGGGACGTATCGATTTCTGCTGAAGCTTGGCTCATGCAGTTCACTCCTTTGTGTTCTGGCGACATTTGCTGTCGGTCCGGGGCATCGGGCCCTAGGGGCGGGCGGCGTCTATGGCTGCGAGGAACGTTCGGGCTGCCTGGGATACGAGCTTGTAGTCGCCGTCTTTCTGGGCGGCTTTTGTGACAAAGCTGCCGACGCCGACTGCCGTCACTCCTGCAGCGAACCATGCGCTGACGTTCGCCGGAGTGACACCTCCGGACGGCATGATGGGCGCCTGCGGCAGTGGTGCCAGGATTGTCTTGACATAAGCCGGTCCGCCGAGTTCGGCAGGGAAGAGCTTGACGATGTCAGCCCCGGCCTCAAGTGTGTTGAGCACTTCGGTGGGGGTGAAGGCACCGCTGGCCGTCACGGCCTGGTACCGGTTGGCGGTGGCAATCATGGCGGGATTCAATTGCGGGCTGACCAGCAGCCGCGCCCCTGCCGACACCGAAGCATAGGCTGCTTCGGCGTCGAGCACGGTGCCGGCTCCCACCACAATTCCCTGGTCACCGTATTTGTCGGAGAGGCGTTCAATGACTCCGAGCGCACCGGGAACGGTCAACGGGACCTCGACGGCGCGGATTCCGCCGTCGATGGCAGCCTCGGCAACGCGGTAGGCCTCATCGGCAGAATCCAGCCGGGCGATCAACAAGGCACCGGTTCGGATGATGGTCTCTAGGGTCTCAAATTTGTTTAACATCAATTAAGAGATTAGCCCAAATATTCACAAATGAGAACAGTCTGTGAAAAGTTGTTAAGCTTGTTACGTCCACGTCCCGAAGGAGCCCCCGTGAGTCCCACAGCCCGACCACTGATCCCCGAGCAGCGCCACCAGGAGATCCTTCGGCTGCTGAGGCGCGAGGGTGTCCTGAGCATCCGCAGCCTCACCGACTACATGAACGTCTCCCACATGACCGTCCGCCGGGACATCACCGCCCTGGAGGACCTGGGCCAAGTGGTCTCCGTCCAAGGCGGCGTGCGTCTCGCGGACTGGACCAGCCAGGAGCCGCCGCGGGAACGTGAATTCAGGGCCCAGCTGGAACTCCCCCGCAAGCAGGCAATCGCGGAGCTCGCCGCGGAGTACGTCGAGGACGATATGGTGGTGTTCCTCGATGCCGGCACCACGTGCCAGTCCGTGGTGCCTTATCTCGGCGGACTCAAGAACGTCACCGTGGTGACCAACGACTTCTACGTTGTCACCAGCCTGTTCGCCTACCCGAACGTCGAGACGATCCACACCGGCGGAGTGGTGGATCCGTCCAGCGCGTCCAGCTGCGGACGCATCGCCGCGGACACCATCAAGTCCATCAACATCGACCTCTTTTTCCTCAGCACCGGCACCTGGAACATGTCCCGCGGCGTCACCACGCCTTCCATGGACAAGGTGGAAGTTAAGCTGGCGGCACTGGAGGCGTCGTCGTCATGCTTCCTGCTGGCGGACAGCACTAAGTTCGGTACCGTCTCCAAGTTCAACGTTGCTCCGCTCGAGAAGCTGGACGCAGTGGTCACCGACGATCAGCTCCCCCGGGAAATGCAGGAGAACATCCGGGATCTTGGCGTCGCCGTGCACGTTGCGGCGTTGGGCAAGGCGGCCACGGCCTAGTCGTGACGGCCTGCCCCTCAAGCCTGCGGCGCTCACGAGCCGACGCACCGTAGTCAGCGCCCTGCTGCGGCAATGAACCTCCCCCGGCGGCCGGCGGCGGCGATACTATGTGCCAGTGGCTGACAGGGTTTCGAAGGGCGACGTCATCGCGTTCCGCCTGGCCGCCCATCATCTCGACGAACGGTTGGGCGAAGGCGGTCTGCTGGACGCGGCCGGCAAGTGCGGGATTCAGAACAGCCCGCCCGGGTCGGCCCTCCTTGCCCTGCACGCCAGGGTGCGAAACCTGACACAGGAACAGGTGGCCGACGCCGTCGCCAAGGAGAAGAGCCTGCTGCAGACCTGGTGCATGCGCGGATCACCGTTCTACTTCCCGGCCACGGACGCGCCGGTATTCACCACCGGAGTCCTCCCGCCGGCCGAGGAAGCGATGCGCCGTCTGGTTGTCGGCGTGGAGCCGGCGTTGGACAAGCTGGGTATGAGCCTGAGCGAGACGGTGGAGCTGGCCGGCGCGGAAACCCATGACGTGCTATCCGGGCGGGGGCTCGCCATCAACGAGTTGGGCGCGGAGATCGCCACGCGGATTGCCCGCAGGCTGCCGAAGCGGCAACGCGACATCTGGGAGGAAGAGGGTCCCTACGCCCCGGGGCAGCCGCTCGGTGAAGGCGTCGTACATTTCTGCGTGCGTATCCTCACATTGCAGCGGGTGGTCTGCCTGGCGCCACGAGTGGGGAGCAAAGCCCCGTTCGTCCTGGTCGACGAGTGGCTTGGCCATCCGATCCCGGACATCGACCCCGAACTCGCTCGCGCCGAACTGCTTCGCCGCTACCTGCGCTGCTATGGACCCTCGACGCGCGGCGGCTTCGCCTCGTGGGCGGGGATCCATGCCGGTGATACCGACCCCTGGTGGAACCTGGTCGGGGACGAGCTGACCCAGGTCGAGTTCGGCGGCGCGTCCTGGATCCTCACCGAGGATCTCGACGCGCTGCGGTCCGCGCCGGCGCCGAAGGGGGTGCGGCTGCTCCCGCCCGGTGACCCTTATGCGCAGATGCGCGACCGCGAAACGATCGTCGACAGGAAGTACCACCGGGAAGTGTGGAGGATGGTCGGCCAACCGGGAACGGTCCTCGCAGACGGCAAAATCACCGGCACATGGCGGTCACGCAAGAGCGGCCGGAAGCTGGCCCTCACCATCACGACGTTCGGCTCGTTGCCGGAACGGGACAGGGTGTCGCTACAGGGTGAGGCTGCGCAGGTCGCGACGCTGCGAGGCGCGTCGTCGGTGGACGTCGCGTTCGGCACTGGATCCTCACCGAGGATCTCGACGCGCTGCGGTCCGCGCCGGCGCCGAAGGGGGTGCGGCTGCTCCCGCCCGGTGACCCTTATGCGCAGATGC
>NZ_JBHVYH010000012.1:0-58693 GCF_042880995.1 Arthrobacter sp. NPDC058288 | reverse complement strand
ATCGTTCGACTTGCATGTGTTAAGCACGCCGCCAGCGTTCATCCTGAGCCAGGATCAAACTCTCCGTTGAAGTAAAACAAAAACAGACACAACCAACACCCCCGGGAAAACGGGACGTGCCAGCTGCACAAAATTTGAAACCAGCTGTAAAAACCAGACCACACCACGGGGTGGCGGGTCCAGTCAATTCAACCAATCCATAAAATAAATTGGTATCAACAAACTTGGCACACTATTGAGTTCTCAAACAACAGACACACCCGGCACCACCACAACATCCCAGCCGTGGATCGCTCCGGAGCAACTTCCCAAACTTACCTGAACTCAAGACTCAAAGCAAATCAGCGTTTCCGCGCTCTGCCGGTCATCGAGACCATCCCCACCATCAAGCAGCACGCCAAGTGACGAACCATTTTTCAGGCTGTTTAGAAGGGGTTTTGGCCGCCTTCGGTAACCGGCATCTCGCCGGCCCCCTCTCGGCGACTTAGAAAACAATACACCTACTTTGCCCCCACCGCAAACCCTCCCCGCACGCGGTGCTGAAGCCCGCCAATCCGGGCCGGAAGGGCCCTTTACGGTGCTTCCACGGCCGCCGGCGTCGTGCCCGGATTCTGTGTGCTGCGTCACCGTACCCGACCTCATGGGAAGGAGAAGCGTTAAACGCAAGAAGGGCCGGCAACCGTAAGGTTGCCGGCCCTTCTTAGACCACTGGAATCAGCAGTGCTGGTTTAGCAGCAGTGTTGGTTTACCAGGAAGACTTGGTGATGCCCGGGAGCTCACCGCGGTGAGCCATGTCGCGGAAGCGAACACGGGAGATACCGAACTTCTGGAAGGTACCGCGCGGGCGGCCATCGATGATGTCGCGGTTACGCAGACGTACCGGGGAGGCGTTGCGGGGCAGCTTCTGCAGGCCGAGGCGTGCAGCTTCGCGTGCTTCGTCGGTTGAGTTGGGGTCAACCAGGGCCTTCTTCAGTTCGAGGCGCTTTGCAGCATAGCGCTCGACGATGACTTTACGCTGTTCGTTCTTAGCGATCATTGACTTCTTAGCCATAGTGCTTAGCGCTCCTCTCGGAATTCGACGTGCTTACGGATGCGGGGGTCGTACTTCTTCAGAACCATGCGGTCCGGGTCGTTACGACGGTTCTTGCGCGTGACGTAGGTGTAACCCGTGCCAGCGGTCGACTTGAGCTTGATGATCGGACGTACGTCCTTGTCCTTAGCCACTAGAGCTTCACTCCTCGTGCCAGGATGGCGGCTACGACAACGTCGATGCCACGCACGTCGATGGTCTTGATGCCACGTGCAGAGACCTGCAGGGTGACATTACGGCGCAGGGACGGAACCCAGTAGCGCTTCTTCTGGATGTTCGGGTCGAACCGACGCTTGTTGCGACGGTGCGAGTGCGAAATGCTGTGTCCAAAGCCCGGCTCGGCTCCGGTCACCTGGCAGTGTGCTGCCATGACGACTCTCCTCATGAAATAAATGAAACGGTCCGCAGCGTTCCGCGTCCCGTGCGACAGGCGGCGTCCGCATCCAGCTTTCACACATTCGATGGTCCGCAGGCGTGGACAGTCGACAAAGCCGGCTGTTTTCCGCATTACGGGCGAACATGATTGGCCACGAATACCGGGCAGAGGAATCCACTGCGAAGTACCGGGATGCTGGGCGAATACAGGAGTGCGCGCAACTTGAGCCCCTAACTACCGGCCTTGAGGACTGTCGATATTGAGGACAGATCCCGCCAACCGGAGCAATTGCACACGCTCCGCGCCACCTAGCGCCTACCAAGTCTACGAGCTTGACTAATTAAAGGCCAATCGGGTAGCTGTCCTTGCCCCTCTCGGGGTGTATAAGCCCGGCTGCCTCACCGTTTCCAAGTCACATCGGCGCCGAAGACTATTCACAGCAGAATGAAAGGATTCGGCCGCAATGTTGAAGCATGAACACACAACTCCTGCCGGCTATGCCCGCCAGTTCCCGGGGCACAAGTAAGGGTCCGGGCACATTTACAGCCCAGCACCGCCGGCGCCTCTTCCGCGCCGACCTGCTGACAACGTCCGCCTGGGCCTCCGTTGCGGCCGCCGTAGCGCTGTGGCTGGCCGACGGCGGTGCAACCGGATTCTCGACACCCGCCGGAGCCTTCACCGCATTGGGCATTGTGGCCGGGCTGGCCGGCATGGACCTGGTCCTTCTGATGCTGCTGCTGGCGGCACGGATCCCCCTCATTGATCAGTCAGTTGGCCACGACCGTGCCCTGGAATTCCACCGGAAGCTGGGGAAGCCGTCGCTCTACCTCCTACTGGCACATGGACTCCTGATCGCCATCGGCTACGGAATGGCCGAGGGCCTGGATCCCGTCAGTGAAGCCGTGTCCCTCTGGGTGCTCGTGCCGGACATGTGGCTCGCCTATATTTCCATGGCTCTGTTCATCGCCGTAGTGGTGACCTCCCTGGTGGCCGTCCGCAGGCGCTTTCCCTACGAATTCTGGTACGCGGTGCACCTGCTGACCTATGCCGCCGTCGCAACCTCGCTGCCCCACCAGTTCAGTGTGGGCGGGCTGTTCGCCGAGGGCACCTGGCAGCGCTGGTACTGGCTGGCGGTGTGCATCGCAACCGGCGCCGCGCTCCTGCACTATCGCGTGCTTGAGCCCGTCGTTGCGACGTTCCGGCATCAGCTCACGGTCAGCCGCGTGGTGCAGGTGGCACCCGGCGTGGTCAGCATCGAGATGCATGGGCTGCACCTTGACGAACTGGCCGGAACCGGGGGCAGGTTCTTCATCTGGCGGTTCCTGGCCCCGGGCCTGTGGTGGCACCCCCACCCGTTCAGCCTCTCCGCCGAACCACTGCAGTTCGATGCGTCAGGGCGCGGCCTGCTGAGGATCACCGTCCGCAACCTTGGCCGCGGATCGGCCCAGCTAGCCGCCGTGAAACCCGGGACGAAGGTCGCCGTGGAGGGACCGTACGGAATCTTCAGCACCGCGGCCAGGTGCCGGGACAGGGTGGTGATGATCGGCGCCGGGATCGGCATCACACCCCTCCGGGCCCTCTTGGAATCGACGCCCTTCGCGCCAGGTCAGGCGACCGTGATCCTCCGGGGCCGCAGCGAGCAGGAACTGTACCTCGGCGACGAGATCCTGGAACTTGCCCGCGACCGGGGAGCCACCCTGTTCCACCTGACCGGCGCCCGATCGGCCCGTCACACGGGAAGCTGGCTCCCGGACAGCGCCTCACAGGCCGGCCATCGACTGTCCGACTACGCCCCCGATGTCGCAAACGCGGACGTCTATGTCTGCGGGCCGGCGGCGTGGGCCCGAAACGTTATTGCCGATGCCCGCGCCGCGGGTGTCAAGGAAGACCAACTCCACTACGAAAGGTTTGACTGGTGAGAATACGCGCAGCAGTATCAGCAGCACTTGCCTCTGCGGGCATCCTTCTTGCGGGGTGGCAGTCGGGCATCCATGTGGCGGAGGCACCGAGCGCCGCAGCCAGCACATCGGCAGGAACCAACGGGACCACCGGCGCTGCCGGTGCGACCGGATCCCCGGGCTCAAGCTCAGGCGCCTCAAGCTCCGCCACCGGATCCACGGGCACAGGTGCGGGCACCGCCGCGGAGCCCACAACCGGGGCCGCCGCAAAGGCCGGGGGAACCTATGCCGGCAGCGTGGTGCAGACGCGCTTCGGAGCCGTCCAGGTCCAGATCACGGTCAACGCTGGTTCCATCAAGGACGTTGTGGCGTTGCACCTGACCGACGACGACCGCAAGTCCATCCAGATCAGCAACCGGGCGGCGCCACTCCTCAAAGCCGAAGTCCTCGCTGCCCAGTCAGCGGACGTGCAGACCATCGGAGGCGCCACTGTGACCAGCGACGCCTACCTGAGCTCGCTCCAGGCGGCCATCGATGCAGCGAACCTCTGATCACCCGACCGGCGCCGAAATCCGGCGGCCCGTACCGGAGCCTGCCGATGTCGGGGAAGAGCAGGAGCGGCAGGCACTGCGGGCAAGGACCTTCAGCTGCATGGGAACCGTGGTGAGCCTTACTCTCCCCGCAGCCTCGGGCGCGGAGGAGCTGGTAGCGGCCACCGCCGTCGTCGAGCAGCTTTTCGCCGGACTCGACGATACGTTCAGCCTCTACCGCCCGGACTCGGAAGCCAGCCAGCTGGCACGGACTGAGATTGCGCTCCCGGACGCGTCCGAGGAGATGCGCCGCCTCTACGGCGACGCCGTCGGCTGGCGGCTGCTGACCGAGGGGGCCTTCACCCCCGAACGGCCCGACGGCGTCCTTGACCTGTCCGGGATTGTCAAGGGATATGCGATCCAGGAGGCGGGCACGTCCCTGCTGGCACTGGGCCTTCGCGACTGGTGCCTGAACGCCGGTGGCGACGTGCTGGTCAGCGGATCCCCCGCGCCGGACACCCACAAATCCGGGAAAGGCGAGCCGTGGCGGGCCGGGATTGTTGATCCGGAGGACCGCCGTACCCTTATTGCCGGCTACCCGTTGGGCGGCTTTGCAGGGTCGAAACTGGCGCTGGCGACTTCCGGTTCCGCAGAGCGGGGAGACCACATCTGGGCTGCCGGCGCAGGCGGCGGAGCAGGGCGTGGCGCCCGTCCAGGACCGGGTGCGCCGGTGTTCCGCCAGGTTTCCGTGGCGGCAGCGGACATCGTGACTGCTGATGTGCTGGCGACGGCGATCGTGGCCGGCGGGCTGCCGATGCTGGACCGCGCCACGGACGGGTGGGACATCGAAGTACTGGCCGTGCGGGCGGGCGGCGAACTGCTCGCGACGCCGGGCTTCCGGCGGTAGCTTCCGGCGCTGGTGCTAGAGCCGGGTGAGCTGGCTGTACCGCGGCTGGAGGCCGTCACCTGAGGACTTTCCCGTCACCCGGCGGACTACCCAGGGCCCCGCAAACTCCCGTACCCAGCGCGCGTTCGCCCTGATGGCATCGGCCCGGCTCAGCTCCGGAACGGGCGTCATGGGGGGAACATCGATGGAGTGATCGTGTTCCAGGACAGTCAGCACCCTCTTGGCCATGTTCGCGTGACCGGCCGCGGACATGTGCATCCGGTCCTTGGCCCACATGCCCCAGTCGTAGTATTCGCTGAAGCGCCAGTAATCCACCAGCAGGGCGCCGTGGTCGCCCGCAATACCGCGCACCAGCTCGTTGTAAATGGCCGTACGGCCGCGCATGGTGCCGAAAACCTTGGAACCGCGGGCGTCAAAACCCGTGAACATCACCACGGTGGCACCCGTGGCGCTCAGCTTGCGGATGCCGGCGTCGTACTCCGCCAACAGGTCGTCGATGTCGATCTTGGGGCGGAGGATATCGTTGGCCCCCGCGTAGATGGTCACCAGCGTGGGTTTAAGTTCGACGGCGGCGTCCACTTGCTCCGCCATGATCTGGCGGAGCTTCCGGCCACGGATCGCGAGGTTCGCGTAGCCAAAGGCCGGGTCCGCTGCGCCAAGCTGCTCGGCCACGCGGTCCGCCCAGCCCCGTACCCCGTTCGGGCGTGCCGGATCGTCGTCGCCGACACCCTCCGTAAACGAATCTCCCAGGGCAACATAGCGGGCGGCAAAATCCATATCGATAGTCTGCCATCCGTTGCCGTGAGCAACCAAGCGGCGGCTACTCGCGGATCCGGACGGCCGATTCGCGCAAGTACTGTTCCACCCGTGTGTACGCATCCCGGGTCAGGGCTTTCCACAGGGCGATGGCGAGCCTCGGATCTGTGGACTCCAGCTCGGAGATTGCCTCGGCACTGAGCACCATCACCTCCACGGGTCCGTCCGCCCTGACCGTCGTTTCCTGCCGGTTGCCGCTGCCCAGCGCCAGCTCGCCGAACGTCATGCCGGCGCTGAGGGTGTTGAGCTTGACCCGGTCGGAGGTGGGCCCGGGCGACGTACTGCTGACCTTTCCGGAAGTAATGAAGTAGACCCCGCCGAACCGCAGGCCAATGCGGCGGATGACGTCGCCGTCGTCGTACTTCCGTGCTGTCATGAGGCCCTGCAGGGCCAGCGCGTCCGCCTCATCGAGCGGCGCCAGCGCAGGCGAGTCGGTGACCGGAACGTTGTCCCGGAGCAGCAGCCGGTCCCCGTACTTTCCCAGCAGCCGGTTTTCACAGAATTCGACGGCGGCACTCCGCGTCGAAAACGAGGGTACCGCCTTGTCCGGGCGCCCGTTCCGTTCGCCGAGAGAGGCCGCCACCGCGCCGTCCGCTTCGATCAGCACCAGTTCGCGGCCCGCGCCGGACAAGCCCCGGCGCGCCGCCTCGAGCAGGCGCAGTGCCACCTCGCTCACCTGGTCAGTCCGGCGGAAGTCCAGAACCACCAGTTCGACGTCGTCATCCAGTCCGCTGAGCTCGCGCACCATGGATTCGCTCCCGGCGAAGAGGAGGTCACCGTTGAGTTCGATCACCCGGGCCCGGTGTCCGTGGGCACGGAGGACGTCGGACGCTTCGGCATTTCGCCGGATGCCCGACGGCGTTTCGGTGACGTCGTACGCAGCAAGGATGGCCGAACGCCCGGTGCGCGCCGCCCTGACGAAGTGCAGCTCCATATCCCGGGACAGCCGCTGGGCAGTCGCCAGGCCGCGGACGCTGCCGCCGTGCTCATCGAGCGGCGGGGAGTAGACAGCCAGCCCAACCTGACCCGGCAGGACGGCGATAATCCCGCCGGCAACACCGCTCTTTCCGGGCATGCCCACGCTGCTGATCCAGGCACCGGCGTCGTCGTACATGCCGGACGTCATCATCACCGACAACACCCGCTCCACCGGGCCGATCTCCAAAACCTGCCTGTGGGTGAGCGGATTCTTTCCGCCGTTCGCGAGGGTGGCGGCCATGATGGCGAGGTCGAAGGTGTTCACCATGACCGAGCACTGGCGGAAATAGTCCTCTAGGACAGGCGCGGGGTCGTCCTCGATGATGTTGAAGGACCGCAGCAGGTGCGCCAGCGCAGTGTTGCGGTGGCCGTGCTTCAACTCGGACTCGAAAACCTTCTCGTTGACCGACAGCTGACGGCCCGCGAACGCCGAGTACGTGCTGAGGATCCGTTTGAAGCTCGACTGGCCGCCGGATCCGCTGATGAGTGACGTAGCGGTGAGGGCGCCGGCGTTGATCATGGCGTTCGCCGGGCGGCCCGTCCCTTCGGCCAGTGAGATCTCGTTGAAGGAATCGCCGGAGGGTTCAACATCCACCTTGGCATCCACGGCATCGCTGCCGAGGTCCTCCAGGGCCAGCCCGTAAGTGAAAGGCTTCGATATGGACTGGATGGTGAATTCTTCGCGGGAGTCCCCCACCTCATAGACCTGGCCGTCCACCGTGGCCAGCGCAATGCCGAACTTGTCCGGGTCCACCGCGGCCATGGCCGGAATGGTGCTGTAAGGCTTGCCGTCCCGGAGCTTGGCGATCTCGGCGTGGACCTGGCGCAGGTAGCTCTGGATAGGGGATTCCATGCAACAAACACTACGGGCGTGGCCGGCCCCGGGATGCGCCGCCGGTCAGGACTCGCGCAGGATCCAGTGGTCGGCGTCCAGGCGGCCCACGATTTTCTCGCCGATGCGGGCCAGGTCTGCGACGTCGCGCTCCGACAGGGCATCAAGGAACAGCGTCCGGACCGCTTCCACGTGCCCGGGCGCCAGCTCCACAATGGTGGCCATGCCGGCGTCGGTCAGGTGGGCGGTGGTCACGCGCGCATCCCGCGGATGCGGACGGCGTTCCACCCACCCCCGGTTCTGGAGCTTGGTGACCACATGCGACAAACGGGACAGCGAGGCGCTGGTCCGGGCGGCAAGTTCGCTCATGGGAAGGAAACGGCCTTCCGCTTCGGAGAGCATGGCGAGTACGTTGTAGTCGAAGAGCGAAAGGTTGCCGGCCGCGTGCAATTTCGTATCCAGTGCCGCGGGCAGCAAGGTGTTGATGCTCAGCTGGGCCAGCCATGCACGGCGTTCGTCGGCGTTGAGCCAGCGCGGTTCGGTCATGGATACATCCTAGGAGAAAAATTGATTGACAGTTCAAGCCCGGGCTGCCCCGATCAACCGCCGTCGGATCGAAGGAAGCACCATGACTGACATCACGATCATCGGTACGGGGAACATGGCGGCAGGAATCGCCGCCCGAGCGGCCAGCGCCGGCCACAGCATCCAGATCCTCAGCCGCGATGCACTGGCCGCGTCCGCCCTGGCGGCCGAAACGAACGCGACCCCCGGGACCACCGGCCAGGACATTGAAGGCAGCATCGTTGTCCTTGCCACCCATTTTGACGTGTCCAAGGAAATCGCCGGCCGTTACGGCGAGGCCCTCAACGGCAAGACGATCGTGGACATTTCCAATCCCGTCAACGACGAAACCCTCGACTCCCTCACCGTGCCTGCCGGGAGCTCCGCGGCCGAGGAGATCCAGGCGCTGGTTCCTGGCGCGAACGTGGTGAAAGGCTTCAACACCGTTTTCGCCTCCACGCTGGCCGCCGGAGAGGTGGCCGGGCAGACCCTCGATGTCCTGCTGGCCGGGGATTCAGCCGAAGCCAAGGCCGCGGTGGCAGGCTTCATCAATGATTCCGGTTTGCGCGCCGTCGACGTAGGGCCGTTGCGCCGGGCACGGCAACTGGAAGCCTTCCAGTTGCTCATCATTGGGCTCCAAGCCAGCGACGCCCACCCCGAGTACAACTGGAACAGCGCATTGAAACTGCTTCCTTAACAGGAACCGGTAGGCTGACCGCATGTACGTAGTCTCCCTGACCTACAAAGTTCCCGAAGAGATCGTCGATTTCCACCTCAAAGCACACGTTGAGTGGCTGCAGGACGCTTTCGACCAGGGCATTTTCATTGTGGCCGGCCGGAAGATCCCCCGCACCGGTGCGCTGTTGCTGTCCAATGCGGACCGGGCAAACCTTGACGCCGCGCTGGTCAAAGACCCGTTCTACACGAACGGCGTGGCCGAGTTCGACGTCGAGGAATTCCACGCCGGAAGGGTTGCCCCCGGGTACGAAAACCTCTTGGATAGCTAGCTCTCCGGGGCAGCCGCCTCCGGCCCCTTCTCAAGGAGTTTCTTCAGTCCGCCCTTCCGGGGAACTTTCACGGGCTCCGGCCAGCGCGGCCTGAGGCTGTCCCCGAGGGTCACACCGCGCAGCTTGCGGCCGAAAAGCGGCAACACCCAGTCGTGCACCCAGCGCCGCTGCCGCTGTTCCCACTCCCGCAGGCTCAGCTTGTCCGGCGGTTCCCACTCCAGCGGGCTGATCTTGTGCGGTACCCCCAAATGGTCCAGGACCTGGGCGGCGAGGTATTTGTGGCCGGCCTTGGACATATGCAACCGGTCCGAATCCCACATCCGCCGGTCGTGGAAGGCCTCGAAGCACCAATAGTCCACCAGCACAGCGTTGTACCTGGCAGCGACTTCCCGGACTCGGCGGTTGTAGGCGGTGTTGCGTTTCCTCAACGGCTCAAGGACAGCCGACACCTTGACGTCGAAACCGGTGAACAGCACCACCGTGGCGCCCGTGGCAGCAAGCCGGGCCACGAGGGACTCGTACTCGGCCATGAGCGCGTCCACGTCGGTGCCGAAGTCGAGGATGTCGTTGCCGCCGGCGTACAGGGTGACCAGCGTCGGCTCCATCGCGAGCGCCGGTTCCAGCTGTTCCTCGATGATGTGACGAAGCCTCTTGCTGCGGATGGCCAGGTTGGCGTACTCCCACCCGGGTTCGGCTTTGGCCAGCTTTTCAGCCACCCGGTCCGCCCAGCCGCGCACCCCGTTAGGCAGCCGCTTGCTCCGGTCCCCCACGCCTTCGGTGAACGAATCCCCCAGGGCAACAAACCGCCGTCGCCCGTCCTTGTCCGGAAGCAAAGGAAATGAACCCATCCCGGCACCCTACCCACTTAGCAAAACCAGTAGGGAAAGGGGAGGTGAACCCAAGGTAAGAGACGGCGCACTCAACCGCCGGCGCTGAAATCGAGGCCGCTAGAGCTCCGCTTTCCCCTGCCGCCAGTACCCCATGAAGGCGACCTGCTTCCGGTCGATCCCGACGTCGCGCACCAGGTAGCGCCGCATCTCCTTGATGACCCCCGCTTCGCCGGCAATCCAGGCGTAGAACGGCATGGCGCCGGCGGGCATCCCGGGGTTCTTCGTTGCCGCGATGGCCGCGGATTCCATCCTCGCGGGCGTTTCCCAGAGGATCTCCTGGTCCACGTCCACGTCCTCCGGTTCCGGTCCGGCCCCGCTGGAGGCCGCTTTGATACCCACCCAGCCCGGTTCGGGAACGGCGGCGCGGACTGCTTGCTGCAGCAGTTCACCGTGCGGGCGCGAGCGGCCGATTGAGGCGCCGCGCGCCAGCCAGGTGATTTCGACGTCGGCCTCCGACTTCAGGTCCAGGAAGTCGCCGACCGCGGGGACCTCAAGGAACGCGTGCCCGCTCATGTACGACGGGAGGCTTTCAAGGACGGCGCTGATGGCGGGAACCGCGGTTTCGTCGCCCGCGAGGAGCACGCGCTGAGCCAGTCCGGGACGCCATTCGATGCCGGAGTAGATCTCGGCCGTGACGCAGTGCGCTGCCCGGTTGTTAGGACCGATGATGGTGAGCGCATCCCCCGGTTTGGCGTTCAGGGCCCAGTTTGCCGCGGGGCCGCCGTTGCCCGCTGAGTCGAAGTGCATCATGAAGTCCACGTCGATCTCGGGGTAGACGGCGTCGAGCCGTTCCTGCCGGACGGTGTAGGTGCGCATGGAGCCACGGGTCGCCGGGTCCATGGCCAGCCATTCCCGGTACCAGCCGGACTGTTCCATCCGGAACACGGGCAGCGGCAGCCTGGTGCCGTCCTCGGCGAGGGACGGGATCATCAGCTTCACCCTAAGATCCAGGGTCCTGCCGTGGACGCCGAAGTCACGCAGCGAGTACCCGCCGAAGGTGATGCGGCGGAAGTTGGGGCTGAGTTCCTGTACGGCGGTGACGGTCACCTCGAACGCGAGGGTCATGGGTTCGGTGCCGGCAATGTCGCGGGTCTTCATGAAACGAACTCCAGTTCAGTTGCAGCGGTGTGGTGCCGGCCAAGCGGAATGATCAGCGGCGTGCCGGAAACGGGGTCGGGAAGCACCCGGGAGTCCAGGCCGAAGACGTCCCGGACCAGGTCTTCGGTGACCACGTCGGTGGAGGCGCCCTCGGCCACGATCCTGCCGCCCTTCATGGCGATCACATGGTCCGCGTACCGGGCTGCGAGGTTCAGGTCGTGCAGGACGATGGCCACGGTGGTGCCGCGCTTGCGGTTGAGGTCCGTGATCAGGTCCAGCACTTCCACCTGGTGGGCCAGGTCAAGGTACGTGGTGGGTTCGTCCAGGAGCAGCACATCGGTTTCCTGTGCGAGCGCCATCGCGATCCAGACGCGCTGGCGCTGGCCGCCGGACAGTTCGTCCACGTTGCGCCCGGCGAGTTCCAGCGTTTCGGTGGCCTCCATCGCGCGCTGCACCGCGAGATCGTGCTGCGACAAGTCGCCTGCGCTCCAACTCCGGAAGAAGCCCTGGTGCGGGTACCGTCCGCGTCCCACCAGGTCGCGGACCGTGATGCCGTCCGGCGCGGTGGGATGCTGGGGCAGGAGGCCCAGGGTCCGGGCGACGTCCCGGGCGGAGCGGCTGTGGATGTCCTTGCCGTCCAGCGTCACGGTGCCGGCCGCGGGCTTCAGCAACCGGGAGAGTCCGCGAAGCAGGGTGGACTTGCCGCAGGCGTTGGCGCCCACGATCATGGTCACTTTGCCTTCGGGAATTTCGGCGTGCAGCCCGTCAACCACCGTGCGCTGGGCGTACTTGAGGGTGAGGTTCGTGGCGCGCAGAACAGCCATCTCAGGCATCCTTTCGATTGGAAGTGACCAGCAGCCACAGCAGGAACGGGGCGCCCAGGGCGCCGGTGACCACGCCTACCGGCAGCACGGTGCCGTCCAGCAGGAGAGGTGCGATATTCGCGGCGAAGTAGTCCGCGGCCAGCACGATCAGTGCCCCGACGAAGGCCGACGCCGGGAGGCTGGCTTTGGCAGTGAAGCGTCGGGCGATGGGACCGGCCAGGAAGGCGACGAACGCAACGGGGCCGGCTGCCGCTGTCGCCACCGCGGCGAGTGCCACGGCCACAACCACCACGGCCAGCCGGGTGAAGCCGACCCTGACGCCGAGCCCGGCGGCGGTGTCATCGCCGAGCTCCAGGATGCGCAGGGGGCCGGCGAGTGCGGCCGTGGCAGGGACCAGGACCAGCAGCGCAAGGGCGAGGATGCCGGCGCGGTCCCAGCTGGCGGAATTGAGGGAGCCGTTCAGCCACACCAGGGCGTCGGCGGCGGTGCGGATGTCCGCCCGCGTCATCAGGAAGCTCACCATGGCGTGAAGGGCGGCCGCGATGCCCACGCCCGCCAGGATCAGCCGGCTGCCGGCCGCGTTGCCGCTGTTCCCGCCGCCGGATCCCAAAGACTCGGACCCCAGGGACCCGCCACGCGAGATGCCATAGATGAGCGCCGCGACGCCCAGCGCGCCGGCGAGGGCGGCGCCGGAAACCACGGCCCCGGACGCGCCGAAAACAACGATGGCCGTGACGGCGGCGGCGCTGGCCCCGTAACTGATGCCGATGACGTCCGGGCTGGCCAGCGGATTGCGGAGCATGGTCTGGAAGAGGGCGCCGGCCAGTCCGAATGCGGCGCCGATCATGGTGCCGCTCACCGCGCGGGGAAGCTTGTTTTCCATCACGATGAAGCTCGCACCGGGGACTTTCTGGCCGCCGGTGAGGTGTGCGAGCAGGATTTTGAAGAAGTCGGGGATCGTGACGGTGTAGCTGCCCAGCAGGACGCTGACGGCGAAGAGGACCACGACGGCGAACGCCAGCACCGCGGTCCGGTTCAGGGCGGGAGCGCGAACGGGCAGATAATGCCCTGTTTCCGCGGTTTTGAGGGCATTATCTGCCCGTTCGCGCTCAGTACTGCGCTCGGCACTGGGGGCGTTGTCTCCCAGTTCGCGCCCCACGTGGGCGAGGTCCGATTTGCTCACAGTCCCGCCCCCTTTCCGCGGCGGACGAGCCATACGAAGACGGGAGCACCCACGAGGGCCGTCATGATTCCCGCGGGCACTTCGCCGGGCAGCAGGACCACGCGGCCCAGGATGTCGGCGGACAGCAGGAGCACCGGTGCCAGGACGAGGGAAAAGGGCAGGATCCAGCGGTAGTCCGGGCCGGTGAGGAAGCGGACGGCGTGCGGAATGACGAGCCCCACAAAGCCGATGGGCCCGGCGAGGGCCGTGGCGCCTCCGCACAGCAGCACGATGCCCAGGGCGGTGACGCCGCGGACAAGCCCGACCCGCTGCCCGAGCCCGCGCGCGATATCGTCTCCCAGTGCAAGGCCGTTGAGGATCCGGCCGGTAGCCAGCACGATGCCTGCGCCGAGAATAAGGAACGGCACGCCGGGCAGCACCACGGACCAGTCGCGCCCGGCGATTCCGCCCACCTGCCAGAACCGGAACCGGTCCAGGGTGTCCTGGCTCGAAACGAGGATGACGTTCATGAGCGAGTACAGGCCGGCGCTCAGGGCGGCGCCCGCGAGGGCGAGCTTCACCGGCGTCGCACCGTCCCGGCCCAGCGAAGCGACCAGGTAGACGACGGCGGCAGCCGCTGCGGCACCGAAGAACGCGAACCAGATGTAGCCGGTCAGCGAGGAGATCCCGAAAAGGTAAATGCCGGTGACCACGGCCAGCGCGGCTCCGGCATTGACCCCCATAATGCCGGGGTCCGCCAGCGGGTTGCGGGCCACGCCCTGCATGGCGGCGCCGGCCAGTCCTAGTGCGCCGCCGGCGAGGAGGCCCAGGGCTGTGCGGGGAATGCGCGCGTGGACCACGGCGTGGTCGCCGTTGGCGGGATCGAAATGCGTGAGCGCCTGCCACACGGTGTCAAGGGGAAGCCCGCGGGCGCCGACGGCCAGCGATACTGCCGCGACAAAAACAAGTACGACGACGGCGGCCAGCAGCCACGCCGCCCGTTTACCGGGAGCCCGAACGGGCATCTGCGGCCCTTTTCCGGCCGCAGCTCCGGCCGCTTGCGGGGCCTCAAGTGTCCGTTCGCGCGTGGTGCCGGGAGCCGAAGGTGAGGTGGCCTCACTGCCGGCGGGCGCCGTCGTCGTACTTGGTGTCATGGCGGGGTGCTTACTTCACTTTGTCCGCTGCGCTGGCCAGTTGCGGCAGGAACGTGTCCAGCGACCACGGCAGGCTCAGGGGCGATGACGCCGAAATGGACAGCGTCAGCGTGTTGTCCGAGTCGGCAACCAGGGCGCCGTTCTTGATGGCCGGGATCTGGCCCAGCAGGGGGTCCGACTTGATGGAATCGGTGGTGGCGGAGTCAGGAACCCACGTCACGAAGATGTCCGATTCGAGCTCGTTGGCCTTCTCAGCGGACCACGGGATGAAGAACTCCTTCGAGCCCTTCGAGTTCTCCTCCACAACCGGGGCCAGCTTCATGCCGATTTCGGAGAGGAACCGCGGCCGGTTGTCGTTGGCCGTGTAGACATTGACGCCGTCGCTCTTGGCGGGCTCCAGGTTGCCGTAGATGAAGCTCTTGTCGGCCAGCTGCGGGTACTTGGAGACCTTGTCCTTGATGGTGGCTTCAGTGTCCGCGACGAGCTTGGTGGCTTCAGCCTCCTTGCCCAGGGCCTTGCCGATGATGCTGGTGGAATCCTGCCACGAGGTGCCGTAGGCGATTTCGGGATGTGCGATCACCGGGGCGATCCCGCTGAGCTTCTTGTAGTCCTCTTCGTTCAGGCCGGAGTACGCGCCCAAAATGACGTCCGGGTTGAGCTTGGCGATCTCGGTGAAGTTGATCCCGTCAGCCTCGGAGAACTGGGCCGGTGCCTTCCCGGTGCCGAAGCCCGCGCCCAGCTCCTCCAGCTTGGCGTCCTTCCATGGCGTGGAGCCCTTGGCGTTGCCGCCCCATTCGTTCTTGGGAACACCCACGGGAACAACACCCAGGGCGAGTGCGACGTCGTCGTTGACCCAGGAAACCGTGACCACGCGCTGCGGCTGGGACTCGATGGTGGTCTCGCCGAAGACGTGCTTGATGGTGACGGGGAACTGCGAGCTGGCGGACTGGCTGGCCGCTGCAGTGCCGGTTCCGGATGCCGCCGGACCGGTGGAGCAGGCGGTGAGCGAGAGGGCGGCGGCGGCCAGGACGGCCGTTGCCTTGCCGGCGGTCTTGAGCAGCGCGCGGCGGGACGGACCGGCGGCCAGGCCGCTGCGGCCCGGGCCGGGGAAGAGGGGGGAAGTCACGGAACTCCTTAGGTCAATGATGCGAACCCAAGTAAGGCTAGCCTATCCTTCTGTGAATTACGGAACGTTTGCGTAACGTAATTGTTTCAATCGGGGCGTCGCGCCGGATCGGAGCGGGGCCGTGCGCCAAAAGTGAGGCTTCACACGCTCTAATTCCTTGAGAGTGCGGGGTGAACAATGGTTCACTGGAAGGCGAGTAAACGCGCGTTCACCCCCTTGTGGCCGCCTCACGCCCAGAAGGTTCCGCCCTGATGCCCCCATCCCGCACTAGATCCATGTCCCCCGGCGCCATCACGGCCGTCCTCGCGCTGAGCGGCACGGTGGTGGCGCTGATGCAGACCCTCGTGGTGCCGCTCCTTCCGGATTTCCCCGGGATCCTCGGCGTGACGGCCGACGACGCCTCCTGGCTGGTCACCGCCACCCTGCTCTCCAGCGCCGTGGCAACACCGATCGTGTCCCGCAGCGCGGACATGTACGGCAAAAGGAAAATGATGGTGATCTGCCTCGCCATCATGGTTGCAGGCTCCGTTGTGGCTGCGGTGGGGGGAAGCTTCCTCTGGCTCATCGTCGGCAGGGCACTGCAGGGATTTTCCTCCGCCTTGATTCCCGTAGGCATCAGCATCATGCGCGACGAACTGCCCAAGGAAAAGATGGGGTCCGCCGTCGCCCTGATGAGCGCCACGCTGGGCATCGGCAGCGCCCTGGGCCTCCCGCTGGCCGGGCTGCTATACGAAAGCCTGGGCTGGGAGTCCATCTTCTGGGTCTCCGGTGGTGCCGGCACGCTGCTGCTCGCCGCCGTCGTCATGGTGGTTCCCGAATCAAAGGTGCGCACGCCCGGCCGGTTCGACTACCTCGGCGCAGTGGTTCTTTCCGCGGCACTGGCGGCGTTGCTCCTGGCCATCTCCAAGGGCGGATCGTGGGGCTGGGGTTCCGAGCCGGTGCTGCTTCTGTTCCTCGCCGCCGCCATCCTCCTGGCCGTGTGGCTGCCCTACGAGCTGAAGGTCAGCCAGCCGATGGTGGACCTCCGCACCTCCGGCCGGCGCCCTGTTCTCCTGACCAACCTGGCATCCCTGTTGGTGGGCTTCGCCATGTTCGCCAATATGCTGCTCACCACCCAGCAACTCCAGCTCCCCGCCTCCACCGGCTACGGTTTCCAGCTGAGCGTGATCACCGCCGGACTCTGCATGGTTCCGTCAGGCCTGGCCATGGTGGTCTTCGCTCCCGTTTCCGGCGGCATCATCCGGCGGTTCGGCGGGAAGTCTGCGCTGATCGCGGGCGCGGCGGTCATGGTGGTGGGTTATGTGGGCCGCGTCTTTTTCTTCGATTCCATCACCTCGGTGATCATCGGCTCCACGGTGGTTAGCATCGGCACCGCCATCGCCTACGCCGCGATGCCCACCCTGATCATGGGAGCCGTGCCCATCACGGAAACCGCGTCGGCCAACGGCCTCAACAGCCTGGTCCGGTCCATTGGAACTTCGACGTCGAGTGCAGCCGTCGCCGCCGTCCTCACCTCAGTGACCCTCACCGTTGGATCTGCCCGGCTGCCGTCCTTCGAAGCATTCAAGGACGTCTTCTGGATGGCTGCGCTGGCGTCCACGGCGTCGATGGTGGCTGCGGTGTTTATCCCGCGGGCCGCAGCTGCCCCCAAGGCAGCGCTCCCTGCGCCGGCCGCAGCCGAGCTGGTGGTGCAGGGACGCGTCCTGACGGCCGACCGACGACCGGTCACTCCCGCCGTCGTCACCGTCCTGCAAACAAGCGGCGAACCGGTGGACTGGAGCCGGGTGGACAGCGACGGCAACTATTCCGTGGCGCTGCCCGGAGCGGGCACGTACCTTATGGTGGCCAACGCCGCCGGCTGGGGGCCGATGGCGGAGGTGTTCAACTTTGACGGACGCACGCTCCAGCAGAACTTCCACCTGGAAAACCGCCTGGAACTCGCCGGAACCGCCACAGCGGGAGGCGCGGCCCTCACGGACGCGGTGGTAACCCTGCTGCAGGCCTCCGGCGAACACGTGGCAACGGTCCGCACCGATTCGGAGGGGCGCTATTCGCTGCCACTGCCCCTGGCCGGGCGCTATATCGTGACCCTGCTGAACCCGGCGACGCACCAGGCCATGGCCCGGAAGCTGGCCGTGGACAACCGCTCGGTGACGGCGGACCTGGCGATGGACGCCCCCGCCGGCCAGCTCGTGGACGCATGAGCGCGGCCGGGGTGTCCAGCCGTGACGCCGTCCTGGATTCGGCCGGCAGGCTGTTCGGCGAGCGGGGCTACCGCGGCGTGACGGTCCGCGACATCGCCTCCGACGCAGGTGTCTCCGCAGCCTTGGTAATGAAGCTTTTCGGCTCCAAGGAGAAACTGTTTGCCGCCGCCAAGCCGGACGAGTCGCTGCTGTCCGATCTCGATGTCCCGGCCTCCGAGTTGGGTGCGACGCTGGTGTTCCGCGTGCTGATGCGCCGGGAGCGCGGGCTGAAAGAGCCGTGGGCCATGCTTCCGTTCACCATCCAGGACTCCCCGACGCCCGACGCCGCTCGCGCAGAAACGCGCGAACGGTACCTCGCGGCCATGGCCACCCTCCTGAAAGATGCGACGCCGGACCGGCGCCACGCGTCCACGGTCGTGGCGCTCATGACCGGGTTTGGCGAGGCGGTCAGGACGCTTGGCATATTCGACGGCTGGGATTTCGACGACCTGGTGGCGCACTACGGGGCGATCGTGCAGGCGCAGGTCGACGCATGCGGCGAGGGCCGCCCGTAACGTCCTCTCATTTCCCGCCGGGTCCGCGGTTGCCGAGGCGCCGCACATTTGGGAGGATGGCGGAGCGGGCGCCTGCGCCCGCTCATCAGGCGGTCAGGATCGGATCGCCTGCACAACGAGGGGAATGAGCATGCCGAAGACCGTTGAGGTCATCGCAGCCGCGGGAAGCGGGGCGGCCGCCATGGCCTGCTTTGCGGCCATGGCGACGTCAGCATTCCCGCGCCGGACCGGCATCTGGCAGTCCGACAGGTAGATCCTTCACTGGGCCTCTGGTGCGCCCGGATTCAGCTGACAAGAGACCGCTATTCCCCGTGGGGGACCCTACGTTTTCGAAGGCTCATTGTCATGCAAAAAATCACTGCCCAGCAGATCCGTTCATCCTTCATCAACGCCAGCCGTTCCGAGGCGGCCAAGCTCACCCTCCCCCGGGAGTTCGACTCCCTGGACTGGGACAGCCTGGACTTTTTGGGATGGCGGGACGCCAAGATGCCGCTCCGCGGCTACCTCGTGGTCCCGGGCGCCGAGGGGCTGACGGGAATCATGCTCCGCGCTCCCGAGGGCGGAGCCAAGAAGAGCCGGTCCGTGCTGTGCGAACTGTGCCGCGACGTCTTCTCGAAGGACGACGTCCTGTTGTGGGTTGCCAAACGCGCCGGCCAGTCAGGCCGTAACGGCAACACCATAGGGACACTGATCTGCGCCGATTTCCTGTGCTGCGGCAACGTCCGCGTTGAGCCACCGGCCAACGAAATCAACCCGGACCCTGCCGCCGTCGTACGTCGGCAGATCGACGGACTGATGGCGCGGACGGAACTGTTCCTGGACAGGGTGCGGGGACACTAGCGACGCAGCGAGGTCCGCCTCAGCCACGGACGCTCCCTCAGCTCTCCAGGTGAGAGAGCGTCCTAATGGGCGGCCGGGGTCAGCGCAGGACGATGTCCACCGGGTTCGCCTCGGACCTCCACTGTCCCTCGGCACCGGGCCGCGGCCCGATTACCGGAGCTGTGAGCACGCCGGAGCGGTTGGTGCGCTTGTCCCGCAGGATTTCCGTGACGGAGCCCAGGTGCCGGGACAGGTCGATCACGTTCTCCGGCGCGGCAAGGAGCAGCTGGAAGCCGAATTCGTGCAGCGCCTTGATACCTGCTCCGGCGAATTCCTCCGAGGCCAGGACGAACGCTTCGTCCATCATCACGGTGCCATAGGTGGTGAAGCCCTGCTCGGCGATGCCCAGCTGGTAGCTCAGCGCCGCGGCCATGATGAACGCCGTGAACCGCTGCCGCTCGCCGCCGGACATGGAGCCGGTGTCCGCGTGCATAAACACGTCGGTCCGTTTCCCGCCGCCCTTTCCGTGTGACGGCGTTCCACCTACCTCGCGGTGCTCCTTGCACTGGATGAACAGGTGCCCCCGCACGTCCAGCACCTCGGCGCGCCAGCGCCGGTCCTCCGGCGTCTGCGAACCCAGCCGCTTCACCAGCGTTTCCAGCGACTTGTAGCGGCTGGTGAGCTCGGCGTCGTCGTCTGGTTCGGCCCCCGAAGCGGGACCAACAGCAGCACGCGAGGGCCGCGTGTGCCGCGTCCTGAGCGCATTCTGGATGGCGTCCTTGAACTGCTTCGCGGTGGGCGGCAGGGTCTGTTTGATGTCGAGTTCCAGGAAGCTGCCCTCGTGGAAGTTGACCTCGGACAGGATGCCGTTCAGGGGCAGGATGCGGCTGGTGATGGACCGGCGTTCCTCGTCCAGCAGGTGCAGCAGCGTGCTGAACGATTCGTGCGTGCGCTGGTTGAAGAACTGCCGGAACTCGGCCTCCTGCGCCGGCAGTCCGTCGCTGACAATCGCGTGGTACCGGGCTTCGAACTCCCCGGCGGCGCCGATCGAGGTGCCGTGGTCCGCGGAGATCGCCGTGCCCCATTCGCGGACGAATCCTTCGAAGATACGGGTGAGGCGCTCCGAGGTTGCCTGGCCGCGGGACTCCGCAGCGTGCAGTTCGGCGAGGAGCCGGGTCCGGACCTGGTTGGCCAGGTTGTCCAGCTCATGCATTTCCTTCACGTCGCCAACGCCGCCGAAGTCGGCACAATAAAGTTCCAGCGCGGCGACGGTGGCGTCCGACGGCGGCGCCTGGCGCAGGCGGTTGCGCGCCGCTTCCAGCAGCGAATCCGCGGCGGTGAGCTGCTGGTCAAGTGCCTTGTATTCGCTCTGCAGGACCGCGGCGGTCTCGGTGCTGGACTGGTGCTTCTGCCGGGCCGCCTCGATGTTGGCCCGCAACGGCTCCAGATCGGCCTGGGCGGCCAGCGCATCCTTGAGGCGCTGCTCGATCTTCCCCAGCTCGTCCTCCGCCACAGCCGCGGAAACCTGCTCCCACGGCCGGTGGTCCTCCGCGATCCGGCGCAGGGCCTCCAGCTGGCGGGTCATCCCCTGGTGCGACTCTTCGCGGCTTTGCGCGAGTTCGGCGGCCTTTGCCAGTTCCTGCTGCAGGTCCTCCACCTGCGCGGCCACCAACTCCAGCTTCGAGGCGTTGTCGAAGCCGAGGACGTAGTCCTGCCTGCTGGCGAAGCGGTCGTCCTTCTCCACCGTGTGGCGGTTGCGCTTGACCACGCCACCCAGGCTTAGGCCCTTGTCCAGGGCAGCCAGTTCGTCCGGGTCCTCGACGCAGGGGTAGGCGAAGTCGACCGCGATCCGCTCGCGGATCCACTGCCCGGCGTCGGCCGCCGGCCCGGTGGTGAGGATGTCCAGCTTGCCCAGCAGGTCGCCGTCGGCCGCGTCCTCCACGGCCAGGGCACCGCCGGCGAGCGGCTTGGACACGTCCACCGCCCGGAGCGCTCCGCGGACGGAGTGGTCGTTGAGGTACCGGGTGACGGCGGCGAAGTGCTCGCCGGGAACCAGCAGCGTGGTGGCCAGGTTCCGCAGGGCGCGTTCGGCGGCGGGCCGCCATTGCTCCTGCCCCTCGGCGACGTCGATCAGTTCGCCGCCGAACGGCATCTGCTCCTCCGGCACGCCGGTTGCCGCCGCGATTGCGGTCCGGTTTTCAATGCTCGACGGCGGGAGCAGGGACTTGCGCGTCTTCAGCGAGACGAGTTCCTGCTGGGCCGCCGCAAGCTCACGTTTCTTCGTGGCGTGGCCGTCGAACGCCTCGAAGCGCAGCTCTTTGAGCGCCTCGGAATCATCCTGCAGTTCAGCCGAGCGGGCTGCGGCGTGCGTGTGCGCCTGTTCCAAGCCCTCGGCCGTCCACTCGAGCTCGAGGCCGGCATCGGCCAACGCCTGCCGCGCGGCTTCCTCCACCTGCTGGCGGAGCCTGAGCCCCACCCGGGCATTCTCCAGCGACTGCTCGATCGCCGAGATCGCGTTGCCGCCCTGGTTGTTGTAGTCCGCCTCGAGCTGGCGCAGGTCCTTGGCCAGGCCGTCCCGGACCGCGCGCTCTGCGGCAAGGTCCCTGGCCTTGGCCTGCGCGAGTTCCTTGTAGCGGACCAGGGCCTTTTCGTGGACCGTGACCGCCAACTGCTGCTTGTAGGCATCGAATTCTTCACCGGCGAGTTCCCGCAGGCGGTTCGCATCCAGCAGGGACTGCGCGTACTCCTTGTTGAGGCCCGGCACCGGAGCCAGCTGGTCGCGCTGCTGCCGAACGTCCTCCAGCCGCTGCCTGATGGACATCAGGTTGCTGAATTCCTCGACGACGTCGTCGGCCGCGGCCAGCGTGGCGGGCGCATCAAGCACCTGGTCCCGGAAGAAGGTGTTGACGCTGCCGCCGAGGCCCTTGCCGGCCTGGATGACGCGGAGCAGCGGCAGTGCCTGGTCCGAGTTGATGCCCAGCAGGCGACGGAAACGTTCGGCAAACGCCTTGTGCACATCGAAGACCTGAGCGTCCGGGAAGATCGTGTCCAGCGCAGCCTTGGTGAAGCGCTTCTCCGCGATCCCCTCGATCGCCGCAAGGTCCAGCGGCTTGTTGTCGATCAGGTAATACCGGCCGACACTCGACTCCGTGCCGTTCTTGGGCAGGTCAAAAAGCGCCGATACCGTCACCTTCGTGCCGGCCGCGTTATCGAACGTCAGGGCGACGGCGGACCACGTGGCGCCGGGGCGCTGGAAGGCGCTCGCCGAGCCCTCGCCAACGGCCTTGTCACCCACCTTGCCGCGCATGTACGTGAACGTTGTCCGCTTGTCCTCCACCGCACCGGAGCGCTGCGCGGCGGCTTCGTTGGAGCGCGGCCGGGCGTCGAACACCCGCAGCATGGCGTCAAACAGCGTGGACTTGCCCACGCCCGAGTTGCCCGTCAGCAGGGTGCCGTTGCGGTCGACGTGCATCGTGTGGGCGCCGTGGAACGTGCCCCAGTTGACCACCTGCACCAGCGCGAGCCGCATCTGGCCGGGGTTGGTGAGCTCGCCCATCGGCAGCATGGTTGCGATGCTCACTTGGTGTCCTCCGCTTCGTCAGTGTCCTCGTTATCGGTTTCGACAGGCTCAGCCACCGGGTCGCCGTCCAGTTCCAGCAGCGCCTCCGTTCCTGCGGGGTCTGCTGTTGCCGCCACCAGCGCCTCGATGTGGGCGGGGATGTCGCCGATGTTTTCGAAGGGGAGGGCCAGCGGGAGGGCGTTGGAGATGGTGTAGACGTCTTCGAGGCCGGTGGTGAGGAGGAGTTGGCGGGCCAGGAGCTTGGTGATGGCGCGGTTGACGACGTCGGAATCCCGCAGGGCATCCTGCTGGCCGGACGGCTGGTAGTGGGCCACCAGCTCGGCGATTTCTTCCCTCGTGATGGTGGGGTCCGTCTGGGCCGTGACGTGGCGGTCCAGCAGGAGCCGTAGTCGCAGCAGGACGATGGTTTCCACCCGGCTAAGCGCACGCTGCTGGCGCAGGATGCTGGAGCGGGTGCTGCCGCCGATGGCATCGGGATCCACCGGACGCAGCACTGCCACCTTTCGTTCGTGGTCAAGCTGCAGCGTCAGGAACAGCTCCGACAGGCGGCTGCGCAGGATCAGCTGGTTGTCAAGCAGTGTAGTCCAGAGTTTCTCGTCCCGGCCGCCGTCGACGTAAGGGCCCTTCAGCAGCTTTACCAGCGCCTGGCGGACCTTCATCGGCAATACGCCGGTGTCCCCCGGGAACAGCGCTGCGCCGTCGACGAAGGTGTCCTTGGGCGTGACCGCGAAGGGGACGCCGTGGATGTGTTCGGGAGCGGGGTGGGCTTCCGCGGTCTCTACGGGCTCGACCACCGGCACTTCGGGCTCGACGCCGGCATCCGCCGTCGTCGTCATCTCTTCAGTCATCGTCAATCCTTTGTGAGGGTGACCACCGGCAGGAATGCCTTGCGGGTGGTGCCGTCTATCTGTTCGAAGTCGATGGCGTCCCAGCCGGCGCGGTCGAAGCCGGCGCCGTCGTGCAGGGCGTGGGACAGCAGCGCCCGGATGGAATTGATGTGGCGTTCCTCCGGCGGAAGCTGCTCCCATGCCTCCGGCAGGGTGGCCGCCCCGGCGAGCGCGGCGCGGATGGCTGCCGGCTTGGCCTTCCCGGTGCGCGGCGAGCGTACGCGGTCCGAGTCGCTGAAGGCGATGGGGTCGGCCAGCTTGGGCGGCGCGGCGAACTCGTCGGGGTCGAAGAGCTTGACCATCGACAAGGATTCGAAACCCGCGTTAAAGAGCACAGGTCCGGGCACCAGGCCGGGGCGTTCCCGCTCGTAGGGCAGCGAGCGGATGGCCTGTTCAGCCTCGCGGAGCACCTTCCGGAGACGCACGGACTGGCGGAAATCGTCGCTCTGGACGTAGGTGTTGAGGCTTTCGCTGAGCTTGCCGTAGATCCGCTGGATCTGGCTGTGCTGGGTCCGCAGCTCAGCGACCAGATTCTTGAGTGTTTCGCGGTCCTCATGGCTGAGGTCGTCCGCGAACTGGCGGCTGAGCACCTCGCCGATCGCGGAACGGAACCGCAGCTGCTGCTGGGGGTCCTCCAGGAATGCCGTGAACG
This sequence comes from Arthrobacter sp. NPDC058288, assembly GCF_042880995.1. Lineage (NCBI taxonomy): Bacteria > Bacillati > Actinomycetota > Actinomycetes > Micrococcales > Micrococcaceae > Arthrobacter > Arthrobacter sp. NPDC058288. The sequence continues at coordinate 34,745 of NZ_JBHVYH010000012.1, read as the reverse complement.
AGCGGAACGTCCTGCCTTCAGGACTCTGCCTGAGCCGCTTGTCCGCCTCCAGAACCTGCGCCATGGTGGCGCCCTTGCTGAGGGATTCCTCGATGATCTGGTTGCGGAGCTCGCCCACCAGTTCCTCGATCCGGTCACGCATCTTTTTGTAGTCCGCCGGCAGGCTGGCGGCGAGGTCGAGGATGTTTCCGGCGGCTTCCACCGCTTCGTCATCGTCCAGCAACCCGTCGAAGTCCCCGGAGCTGATGTCCTGGATGAGCTGCTGCCGCTCCTCGATCTCGTCTTCGAGGGACTCCAGCCGGGCGCTCTGGTCCGGGTTGGTCTCATTGGCAAGTTTCTCGACATCGCCCAGCAGCGTCCCCAGCCGGGAACCGTTCAGGGTGGAGCGTTCGCTGGAGAGGCTGTCCAGGAACGCGAGGACGCGGGCCGCGGGCTCGGTGACTTCGTAGACGATCTGCCCCGACTGGTTACGGCGGGTCAGGAAGCTCTTACGGGTCCATTCGTCGCCGAAGGACTTCCCGTTGGCCATGCCGCCCAGTCCAGGGTCCTGCCGGCGGAGCTGCTCAAGGAAAGCGTCGACGTCGGCATGGAACTCTTCCAGCGGAAGCTGCGGACGGGTTCGGGTGAAGGAGGCCTGCAGGACTGCGATGACCCACGGCGCGGACCGGGTGAGTGCCCAGGCAGGTCCCTTGGTGAGGAGCTCAAGGTCCCGGAGCCGGGCGCTGATCGCGTCCGCGGAGGACGGGGCGGATCGGGACACGCACTCTCCTTCAGCTGCCACAGGACTCGTCGGGCAGCGGAAAACCCGAAAACTGCCAACTACAAGGTTAACGCAGTGCCCCGGGCGGCAGGTCCGGCACCGCCTTCCTTCAGCTCCCAGGCACTGTCGGCCTGTTACGCGTGTTACTGGTGGGGTTTCAGTGACCGCGCCGTGACCTACGCACCGGTAGCATTTCGATCCCGTATCAACCCCTCCGCCACGGTGCCCTGAGTCTGGCTGACGGCGCCGCCCGCACCCTACGCTCGTGCTACTTGATCCATCCAGTTGATCCATCCAGGCAATGACGCAGGGGGAACCATGCAATTCGATCTCAGTGCAGTTGAAACAGGCACGTTCGTGTTCATCGGAACGCTGGCGTTTGGAATGCTGATCGTGGGCTTCATGATGACGGCCGGATTCCTGGCCATGGTGCTCGTGGGCGTGGGCCGGTTGGCCTGGTTCATTGTTGCCGGCACCCTCGTGGGATTGGTCCACGGCATCAACCACCTGTGGGACCGGATGGTGCACCATGCCTCCGCCGTGGAGCTCCCCGGGGATTTTCAGGGCCAGCCCGCCCCTAGCACGGGAACCTACCCGCGGGTAGCATTGAGGGACAGCTGAAGGGTTCTCCACCCGAGGCGGACCCAGGGCTCGAGCCGGCCACCCCGGTTAGAGGAGATGCCCCGTGAGCTCTGCCACTGACAGTCCCGCCGCCGATGTTCCCGTAGCACCCGACAAGATCGGGCCGGAAGCCACCGAAGCCGATGCCCGGGCCATCACCGAGGCCGCCCGCGAAACCTCCTGGGACCGGCCCAGCTTCGCCAAGGGCTTGTACCTTGGAAGCTTCGATCTCTCCCTGATCCACCCTTGGCCCGAAGCCAGGGCCGAGGACGTGGAACGCGGCGAAGAGTTCATGAGCCGACTCACCGCCTACTCCAGGACCATGTCCGGCCGGGTGATCGAGCGTAACGCGAAAATCCCGGACGAATACATCGCGGGCCTGGCAGGGCTGGGCGTCTTCGGCATGAAGATCCCGCGCGAATATGGCGGCCTGGGCCTCTCCCTTGTGTACTACGGCCGCGCGCTGGCCCTGCTCGGCTCGGTGCACCCCAGCCTCGGGGCGCTGCTCTCCGCACACCAGTCCATCGGCGTCCCTGAGCCCGTCAAGGTGTTCGGCACTGCGGAGCAGAAGCAGGAATACCTCCCCCGCTGCGCCGCAGGCGCCATCACGGCATTCCTGCTGACGGAGCCCGATGTAGGGAGCGACCCCGCCCGGATGGGCAGCACCGCAGTTCCCACGGACGACGGCGACGCCTACGTTCTGGACGGCGTCAAACTATGGACCACCAACGGCGTGATCGCCGAACTGGTGGTGGTGATGGCCCTGGTCCCTGAGCACAGGGATTCCGACGGCACCGTCCACAAGGGCGGCATCAGCGCCTTCGTGGTGGAAATGGACTCCCCCGGCATTACGGTGGAAAACCGCAATGCCTTTATGGGATTGCGGGGCATCGAAAACGGGGTGACGCGTTTCCACCAGGTGCGGGTGCCCGCGGCCAACCGGCTCGGGCGGGAAGGCCAGGGCCTGAAGATCGCCCTCACCACCCTCAACACGGGAAGGTTGTCCATTCCCGCCCTCTGTGTGGCGTCCGGTCGCTGGAGCCTGAAGATCGCCCGCGAATGGTCCAACGCACGCACCCAGTGGGGCCGGCCCGTCGGCAAGCATGAAGCGGTGGGCAAGAAGATCGCCTTCATCGCGGCCAGCGCCTTCGCCCTGGACGCCGTGTTTGAACTGTCCGCCGAAATGGCCGACGCCGGCCAGAAGGACGTCCGGATCGAGGCCGCCCTGGCCAAGCTCTGGTCCACCGAGATCAGCTGCCGCATAGCTGACGAGCTGGTCCAGATCCGTGGCGGCCGCGGCTTCGAAACGGCGGATTCGCTGGAGGCGCGCGGGGAACGCGCCGTACCGGCCGAACAGCAGCTCCGCGACCTCCGGATCAACCGCATCTTCGAGGGGTCCTCGGAAATCATGAGGCTCCTGATTGCCCGCGAGGCGGTGGATGCGCACCTCGCCGCCGCCGGGGACCTTGCCTCCGCGGATGCCAGCCTGTCCGACAAGGCGAGGGCCGCCGTCGGCGCTTCTGGTTTCTACGCGAAGTGGCTGCCCAAGCTGGTGGCCGGTGCCGGGATGGACCCGCGGTCCTACACGGAGTTCGGCCGGCTGGCCAAGCAGCTCCGCTTCGTGGAGCGGTCCTCGCGGCGGCTGGCCCGCCAGACGTTTTACGGGATGGGCCGCTGGCAGGCCAAGCTGGAGCACAAGCAGGCGTTCCTGGGTCGGATCGTGGACATCGGCGCCGAGCTGTTCGCCATGGCGGCCTGCTGTTCGCGGGCTGAAGGCATGCTCCACACCGCACCCGAGCAGGCCGCCACTGCCTATGAACTCGCCGAAGCCTATTGCGAACAGGCGCGGGTCCGCGTTGACGAATACTTCGACCAGCTCTGGCGGAATACGGACGACGCCGACCGCGCGCTCACGGAGAGGGTTCTCGCCGGCGACTACACCTGGCTGGAAGCAGGAGTCCTGGACCAGTCCGAAGGCACCGGTCCATGGATCGCCGACGCGTCCCCGCGACAATCCCTGAAGGAGAACCTGCACCGCAAATACCGCTGATTCACGCTATTTTCCGCCCCACCCGAAATACTAAGCATCCTTGCTACCGCCGGCATGCCGTGGTTAGGTGGTGATGAGAGCACCATGCACGTCTCCGCATAGCGGTGGCCGGCCCAATCAGTGGACCCGGTCCAATCGATGAAAGCGAGAACGCCTGATGAGCAGCACAGCAGGATCCGAAGACAGACAGCCGCGCCGTGCCCGTGTCGACCGGACGGACGGCATCGACGCCACCCGGGCAGACCGGAACGGAGTGGAAGACAGGCTGGAAGGCCGCCGCAGCTACGCTGACGCTCCGCGTACCAGCGGCAATTACGACGCCGGCACGGGCCTCGACGCCGACACCCGCGCCTACGCGGTGCCTGTTACAGCCGAATCCGCTGTGGTTGCCGACCCGAATGCCGCCACCCGCGAGACCGTGGTTGCCCGCGAGAAGGAGCAGTTCGGCGGGATCAAGATAGGTTCGGCCTTCTTTGGCTGGCTGGCGGCAACGGGAACGGCCGTTTTGCTGACGGCCCTCGTCGCAGCGGCCGGGACCGCAGTGGGGCTCGCCACCAGCACGGACGTCAACGAGGCCGTGAACCAGGCCTCGGCCGACCAGACCGTGGGCCTGGTGGGGATCATCGTGCTCCTGGTCATCCTCTTTGTGGCCTACTACTGTGGCGGCTACGTGGCCGGCCGCATGGCCCGCTTCAACGGCGCCAAGCAGGGGTTCATGGTGTGGGTCTGGGCCGTGATCTTCGCAATCCTCGTTGCGCTGCTGGCCATGATCGCCGGCGAGCGGTTCAATATCCTGGCCAACCTGAACAGCTTCCCGCGGATCCCGGTCAATGAAGGTCAGCTGACCACCACTGGAATCACCGCCGCCGTCGTGGTGGCCGTGGTTGCGCTGATCGGGGCCGTGGTGGGCGGCATGGCCGGCATGCGGTTCCACCGCAAGGTGGACCGGGCCGGATTCACTCCGGTTGAAGCTGACGCGGACCGCTAAGGAGTAGCCTCGTCAACGTAGTACCAGCGGCGGTCCACGCGCAGGAACCGGCTGGTTTCGTGGTGGACTCCCCGCTCGCCGTCGTGCCGGAAGTGGGCCGCGAACTCAACGGTCCCTTCCGAATCAAGCGGTCCGCCGCGGACTGTGGAAACAATGTCCAGCCGGCGCCATTCCATGGCCGGATCCAGTTCGAGTTCCGCAGGCCTGGTATCCGGATGCCAGGTACGGAGCAGGTAGTCGGCATCCTGCATGGAGAAGGCGCTGTACCGGGAGCGCATCAGCTGTTCCGCCGTGGGGGCCTCGGCGTCGCCGCGGTGGAACCGGCCGCAGCAGTCCGCGTACTGCTCACCGGACAGGCAGGGGCAGTTTCCGGGGTGGGGCACGGATAGTCCTTTCAGATGGCTGGGGGCGTCCATTGATTGCCTCCGACTATATGCCCGGAACAGACCGGACCGGGCTGTGTCATATCCGATAACAGCTTCGACACAACCCCGTGGCGGCCTTCGATCCGGGCGTGTTGCCCCGCAAAAGTCCGTATTGTTAAGGGGGTGCTTATCGGCGGGTAGTTACTGCCGTACACAGGCGCTGCAGGCCGTGAGGAGAGGTAAATGGAAGATCCCACCACCATTGCCCTGAACCTGACCTTTTTCGGCACCCTTGGTGTGGCCTTCGTCATGTTCATTGGTCTCTTCCTGGTCTTTGTGGCCACCTTGCTGATTGCAGGGCTGGGCCGGCTGGTGGGTGTCACTGTCATGGCGTTGTTCGGCCGCCGCCCCGCCAGGTCCCCTGCGAAAAGCGCCGGCCGCGTGCCGCGCCGGGCGTTCAGCCTGAAGGCAGCCCTTGGGCCCACCGCACTTAAAACGAAACTGCGCAGCGCGAAGGAACGCCCGACGGCCACCAGCACTCCCCGCCGGGAGACTCCCGCCCTGGCCGGAGACTGGGCTGCGGCCGTCGCCCGGGCAGACGCCCGCGCTGCAGCACGGGCCCAGGCCTCGGCACCGCCCGAGGTGAAGGTCACTGTGCGTGATCTCCCCAGCCCGGATGTTCCGGTGGAAGACGTCAGGGCGGTCGCTCCCCTGGTGGAGTCCGCCACGGATCAGCACGCCACCGTCAAGGCCATCCCGCGCTCCTTCGAGAAACCGCCGGCACCGGGACGAATGGCCATGCTGGACACCGGCTCACTGGTTTCCCTGGCCGGCCATCCCGGCGCGCTCAAGGGCATCCCGCCGGCTGAGCACCGACGCGCCGGCTAATTCACAATTCGTCATTGATGTCCGCTGCGTTACCCCGGACTACGCAAGACTAAGAAGTGCTTCGCCAGGGGCCTTTGCCCGGCCGATTTTGTGTAGCCTCGTGACGATCCACAGCAATGGGCCGTGGGAGTCAAGCGTGAGGAAACCGGGAATGAGCCTCAACCAGCTACGGGTATTCGGGCGCAGCGGCACATTGATCAGCCCGCTCACTTTGGGGACCATGAACTTCGGCGAGGGCGCAGCGGCGGGCGTCGGCGGAACCGCGCCCGGCTATGCTCCCACGGGCGCCGACGAAAGCATCCGCATCATCAACGCTGCCCTGGACGCCGGGATCACTGCCGTGGACACGGCGGACGTCTACTCGCGGGGGCAAAGCGAACAGGTGGTGGGCCGTGCCCTGAAGGGGCGCCGCGACGACGTCTTCATTGCCACCAAATTCCACGGCCAGATGAGCGCCAACCCGGCCCATTCCGGCAACTCGAGGCGCTGGATCATGCAAGCGGTGGAGGGCAGCCTCCGCCGCCTGCAGACGGACCGGATCGACCTGTACCAGGCGCACCGTCCTGACTACAACACCGACGTCCTGGAAACCATCACGGCACTGAACGACCTCATCCGCCAAGGCAAGATCCTCTACTACGGAACGTCAGTGTTCACCCCGGCGCAGCTGGTGGAGGCCCAATGGCTGGCAACCACCAACCACCTCATCCCGCCCGTCGCCAACCAGGTTCCCTATTCCATGCTGGTCCGGGGCACCGAGCGCGATGTCCTGCCGATCGCCCAACAGTACGGGCTCGGCGTGCTGGCCTACGGTCCGCTGGCCGGCGGCTGGTTGTCCGGGAGCTTTGTCCTGGATGCCGGCAAGCCGCCCATACGCGTCCACTCGCTTCCCGGGCGGTACGACATTTCCGGTCCGGCGAGCGAGCGCAAGCTGCACGCCGCGGATTCCCTGGCCAGGCTGGCGGACAAGCTGGAGCTTCCGCTGGTGGACCTGGCAGTCGGCTTTGCCCTGAACCACCCGGCTGTCAGCAGCGTCATCGTTGGACCGCGGAGTGAGGAGCACCTGCACGCCTACCTGAAGGCCGCGGACACGGTGCTGGACGAATCCGTGCTGGATGCCATTGACGAGCTCGTGCCCCCGGGAACCAACTTCGTGGAGCGGGACGCCGGCGCCGTGGTCCCCTCCCTGGAGTACGCGGAGCTCCGGCGAAGGTAGCTGGCGGAAAGCCCTTACCCTGAGCAACCAAGTGGGCTACGGTGAAAACCATGGAATTCAGATACCTCGGCAACAGCGGCTTCAAGATCTCCGAAATCACTTTCGGCAACTGGCTCACCCACGGCTCCCAGGTGGAGAACGATGTGGCCACCCAGTGCGTGCGGGCTGCGCTGGACGCGGGAATCAGCACGTTCGACACCGCCGACGTCTACGCCAACACGGCGGCGGAGAAAGTACTGGGCGAGGCGTTGAAGGACGAGCGCCGTGAGTCCCTGGAGATCTTCACGAAGGTGTTCGGCCCCACCGGACCAAAGGGCCACAACGATGTGGGACTGTCGCGCAAACACATCATGGAGTCCATCAACGGTTCCCTGACGCGCCTCCAGACCGACTACGTGGACCTTTACCAGGCCCACCGCTATGACTTCGAGACGCCGCTGGAAGAGACCATGCAGGCGTTCGCGGACATTGTCCGGCAGGGCAAGGCACTGTACATCGGCGTCAGCGAATGGACGGCCGACCAGATCAGGGACGGCCACGCCCTCGCCAAGGACCTCGGCTTCCAGCTGATCTCCAACCAGCCTCAGTACTCCATGCTGTGGCGGGTCATCGAAGCCGAAGTGGTGCCTACATCCGAAGAGCTGGGCCTGTCCCAGATCGTCTGGTCCCCCATGGCCCAGGGCGTGTTGAGCGGCAAGTACCGGCCGGGGAAACCGGCCCCGGAGGGAAGCCGCGCCACGGACACCAAGGGCGGCGCCCGGATGATCGAACGCTGGATGTCCGACGAGGTCCTGAGCGGAGTTCAGCAGCTCAAACCGATCGCGGAGGAGGCCGGGCTGACCATGGCCCAGCTGAGCATCGCGTGGGTGCTGCAGAACAAGAATGTGGCCTCGGCAATCATGGGCGCGTCCCGTCCCGAGCAGATTGCCGGCAACGTGGCAGCCGCCGGCGTCAAACTGGACCAGGCCATTATGGACAAGATCGACGACGCCATCGGGTCCCTGGCCGAACGGGACCCGGCCCAGACCAAGTCGCCCGCGTCCCGGGAGGCGTAGCCGTGGCGGCCGCGGAAAGTGCCGGGGGCACAGGGACGGCTCCGCCGCCGGCCGGGAACCTTCCCGATCTGGCGGTCACCGGATCCACCGGACAGCTCGGCGGACTCGTCGCCAGGATCCTCGCCGAAGCCGGGCTGCCGCAGCGGCTGCTGGTCCGCGATGCCGCACGGGCGCCTGGTCTTCCGGGCGCGGTGCCGGTGGTCTCGACGTATGCCGATCCGGTGCTGGCGAAAACCTCCCTGGCAGGCGTGAAAACGCTGTTCATGGTGTCCGCCGCGGAGGCTGAGGACAGGCTCCAGACGCATTTCGCGTTCGTTGACGCGGCGGCCGCGGCCGGGGTTGAGCATGTGGTGTACACATCCTTCTTCGGGGCATCCCCGGACTGCACGTTCACGCTGGGCAGGGATCATTACGCCACCGAGGAGCGGATCAAGGCCTCCGGGATGAAGTACACGCTCCTGCGGGACAACTTCTACCTCGACTTCCTGCCGCTACTCACCGGAGAGGACGGCGTCATCCGCGGCCCGGCGGGCGACGGCGTCATGGCTGCCGTGAGCCGCGCGGACATCGCCCGGTGCGCCGCGGCGGTGCTGGGCGACCCGGCGGTACACGTCGGCCGCACCTATGACCTGACGGGGCCGGAGGACATTTCCCTGCAGCGGGCAGCGGAGCTTATCACCGCTGGCACCGGGCGGACCGTCAGCTACCACAATGAAACCGTCGAGGAGGCCTATGCCTCCCGTGCGTCCTACGGCGCACCCGCCTGGCAGCTGGACGCCTGGGTGAGCACGTACACGGCCATAGCCAACGGCGAACTGGCAGGCCCGACGTCGGACGTTCACGGCCTTACGGGCAGGGAAGCCCAGGGGCTCGCGGACTTCCTCGAGGAGGCGCATCACCTCTAGCGCCCGCCCGCAGCATGTTAACCATGTTGTTTGAGTTCATTAAAGTGGCTGTTGTTATTCTCAAAACCCCAATAACGGTTTAGGCTTTGCTCACCCGCCATTCGGTCGGGGCATGTTGCTACAGCACGCACTTTTTGGGGATCCAATGCGCTTTACAACTTCCGCGGTTCTGCGGGCTCTGACTTTACTGACTTTGCTGGTCCCGGGAAGCCTCGTAGCCGTTGCCCCGGCACAGGCCATAGATGCACCGCCGTCGCCGCCGCCAGCGCCCGTCGACTTCATCCGGACAGCGCCTTCGGGGGGCTCGTCCGGATCCCTCACCACGGAATGGCTCCCCCGCGCCGGCAACGTCAAGGTATCGCTCGTCACCATCCAGACCGCGGATAAGACCACCGCGGAAACCGACGCCATCAACGTGGACGCCGCTAAAAACTCGATCGGCGCAGCCAGCAGTTACTGGAATGGAATGTCCGGCGGCCGGCTGTCGCTGTCCATTGTTGACGTCGTCAAAGGGTTCAAGACCAGCGCACGCTCGGACTGGAACTTCGACGACATCCTGGATCGGGTCACCAAGGAACTTGGCTGGAACGAAACCGCCAACACCAGCCTGGTGATCTTCATGCCCAGAAACGACGTGGTGGTTTACGGCCAGGGCGGAAACCTTGGCGCCGGCTGGTCCGGCGGAGCCACCAGCGGGCGCGTCCTAATGCCCTACCCGGGGACCTACACGAATACTGTCATGACCCACGAGTTCGGCCATGTCTTCGGCCTGGATCACGCCAACAGCATCCAGTGCTCCGACGGAAGTTCCGACTCGACGGCATCGTTCGGCCGGTTGGACAACGGCAACTGCTGGTCACGTGCCTATGGCAATGACACGTCCGTCATGGGTCCCACCCGCGCCGCCCTTCCCACGATCGACTCCTACCACTACGACCTCGGCTCGTTCGGCAACGGCTATGAGATCCGCGATGCCGGTACCATCCTGGGTGCCAAGAGCTTCAAAGTGACGCCCTGGGCCGGCACCGGTGACAACCGTGCGCTGAAGTTCACCGACCCCATCAGCAACGAGGTCTATTACGTGGAACTTCGCATGCCTGTGGGTTACGACACCATCACTGCGGTGTCAGGCAACCAGGGCGTGCAGATCCTGAAGGCCGATCCGTCCGATCCGGCAGCGTCAATGATCCTCATGCCCAACACGAAACCCTATGACGGCTGGTACCACCCGAACCTGGCGTGGCAAGGGGGCAGGTTCACCACTGCCGCAGGCACCACGATCACCATAGACTCCATCACGAGCAGCGCAGCCACCATCACGATCCGGGGCAAGAGCCCCTATTCCTCCTACTTCAAACACGTCGATTCACCGAGCATTTATGGCAAACGTCCCGACGGCTCCTTCAAGTCGTTGACCTGGAGCGAGTACTCGGACCTGGGATTCCCCGCGTACGCCACGCTGCCCGCCGTCAGCTTTGTCAAGAACAGCTGGAGCACCACCATCTACGCCGTGGACAGCACCAACAAGGGCAAGGCCCTGAGCTACGCCGACTGGACTGCCTACGGCCAGCCCGCTCCGGTGAGCTACAAGCTCCTGGCCGGAACGTATTTCTTCGGCAAGTTCAATGACTCCGCCCTGTACTACTTCAGCCCGGCCGGGGAAACCACGGCGTCGCAGGCACAGTGGACCAGCGCCGGATCACCCGCTGTCAGCCTGCCGGTGCGGTACGTGAAGTATTCGTGGGAGCCCACCATCTACAAGGTCGAGGCAACAGCAGCCGGGCAGGCCGAATACGACGCCAAAGTGTCCGCCCTGAGTTTCGCTGCCTGGAGTGCCGCCGGTTATCCCACTCCGGGGATCGCCGGATTCGTCGGCGGTTCCGCCGCCACAAAATACAGCAACCTGCCCACGATCTTCCTCAAATCCCCGTCCGGCAACGTCCACGAACTCACCTACGCCGAATGGATGGCCATCCCCTCGGCGAAACGGACATTCTCCGACATCGGAACGGGCCGTTTCGTGAAGAATTCATGGAGTGGTGCCATCTACCTGGTGGGAAGCACCTATAAGGGCAGCCACCTGGACTTTGCGCAGTGGCAGGGCTACGGGATGCCCACGCCGCAAACGAGCACCCTTATTCCAGGCAGCAGTTTTGTGAAGCTAACCAACAGCACTGCCCTCTACTACGATTCACCGGCCGGCCTGGTTCCGGCTACCAACGCGGAGTACGTTGCCGCCGGCTCACCCGCCGTCGTCAACCGCTAGCAGGCTCGAAGGCATTCGCGAATGCCGGGCTCCCCGGTCGGGGAGCCCGGCATTGCTGCGTGGGCCCGCCCTTGACGCACCGGCGGCGTCGGCGTAGACCAGTGCCATGACGAAGCAGATTTCCCGTCGCCGTCAGTCCCTGAAGCCCGCGGCGCACGCAGGAGAACCCACCCACGGCCCGCTCACCGCAGAGGAACTGCAGCTTGCCGTCAGGAACCATTCGATGCCGCTGGAGGCCTTGCGGGAGGACACCACGCCGCCGGGGCTGCACTACGTGCTGACGCACTTCGACATCCCGTTCATCGACGCGGATTCCTGGCATCTGAGGATCGGCGGTGCCGTGCAGCGGGCCGTCGAAATCAGCCTCCGGGCGCTCCGGCGGGACCCGACCATCAGCATTCCGGTGACGCTGGAGTGCGCCGGCAACGGCCGTTCGCTGCTGCACCCGCGGCCGCTGAGCCAGCCGTGGCGGCTCGAGGGCGTAGGAACCGCGGAGTGGACCGGTGTTCCGCTGGCGTACCTGCTGGCCCAGGCCGGCGTGGACGAAGACGCCGTCGAAGTGGTGTTCACCGGCGCCGACGCCGGCATCCAGGGCGGGGTCCGGCAGACGTATGCGCGCAGCCTGCCCATCAAGGAGGCCCTGCGCCCCGACGTCGTGCTGGCCTATGAGATGAACGGGCGGGAACTGCCGCCGCAACACGGCTACCCGCTGCGGCTTGTGGTCCCTGGCTGGTACGGCATGGCCAGCGTGAAGTGGCTCGAGTCCATCCAGGTGCTGACCCACCCGTTCGAGGGATTCCAGCAGTCGGTGGCGTACCGCTACCAGAAGGACGCGGACGACGCCGGCACTCCGGTCTCGCGGATCAAGGTGCGTTCGCTGATGATTCCGCCGGGTATCCCGGACTTCTTCACACGCAGCAGGGTCCTGTCGGCCGGTCCGGTGATGCTCCAGGGCCGGGCCTGGTCCGGCGAAGGCTCCGTGGTCCGCGTGGAGGTGGGGATTGACGGGAAATGGGTGACCGCGCACCTGGGCCACCCGGCGGGGCCGTTTGCCTGGTGCGAATGGACGCTGCCGTGGGTGGCGGACCGGGGCGAGCATGAACTCGCCTGCCGCGCCACCGACGCCACGGGATCAACGCAGCCGCTGGAACAGGTCTGGAACTACCAGGGCATGGGGAACAACGTGGTGCAGCGCGTGAAGGTGAACGTCGAGTAGCCCGACCCCGCGTCAGCAGCCTTCGAAGTCGGTCAGTACTTTGACCTTGCCCGCAGAGGCGGACGCGGGATCGAAGGTGTAGCCCAGCCACTCCCGGGCCAGCCTGCGGGCAAGCTCCACACCCACCACGCGCTGGCCCATGGTGAGCACCTGGCAGTCGTTGGACAGCACCGAGCGTTCCACCGAGAAGGAATCATGGGCCGTAGCTGCCCGGATTCCTTCCACCTTGTTCGCGGCGATGGCTACGCCAATGCCCGTACCGCAGAAAAGGATGGCCCGGTCCGCCAGGCCGTCCCTGATCATTTCCCCGGCGGCAATCCCCACATACGGGTAGGGGGTGGTGAATTGCTCGGGAGCGTCACTGCGGTTGACGCCGATGTCGATGATTTCGCTGACCCGGGGATCCTTCCGCAGGTCCTCCATGATCCGGTCCTTGTAATCCACGCCGGCTTCGTCGGCGCCCAGGATGAGTCGAATACCCATGGCGGGTCCTTCCACGGTCATGATCGTGTTCCAGCGGGCTGGCGGGATGGAACCGGCGCTGCGAGGTGCGCTCCCATGACGGTGAAGATCATGGCCAGGGACGTGGCACCGGGGTCCGCCGTACCAACGCTCTTTTCGGCAAGCGGCCGGGCGCGGCCCTTCAGCGGACGCAGGGAGGCGGTGGCCTCCGCTGCTCCAGTGGACACCGCGGCAGCTTCGGCCCATGCCGCTTCGGTCGATGCAGCCGCCTGGCTGCCGCCATCGGCCACCAGCCGGCTGAACGTCTCGGTGAAGGGCAGCAGGGCGTCCACCATGGTCTTATCTCCGATGTCCGCTTTGCCGAGGCCGGTAATCCGTGCCGAGAACGCCGCGACAGCCGCGGCCAGCTCCGAAGGTCCCGGGGCCAGGCGGTTGCCGAGGGCTTCGCCGAAGGACCGCAGGCCGGCACCCCACAGCACGCCGGAGGTTCCGCCGGCCCTGTCGGCCCAGGCGTCACCGGCGGCGGCAAGGACCGCACCCGCTCCTGCTCCGCGCGCAGCGGCCTCCTCGGCCGCGGCCACGGCGGCATCGATGCCGCGGACCATCCCCCGGCCGTGGTCTCCGTCGCCTGCGACGGCGTCCATGTCACCGAGCCGCGCTTCTGCCCGGTGGAGCGAATCACGGGCGGCAGCGAGCGCCGCCAGGCAGCTGGCCGCGTAGCCGCGCGACTCTTCGGTGGCCTCGAAGGCATCAGGTGCGGCGGCGCCGTCGGACGCTTCCTCCGCCATCCGGTCACCGGACTGCAGTGCCGCGTTGCCCCGCCGGTAGGCCGGCGTTTCAGCCGGGGCGGTCCACAGCGGCTCGAGTTCCTCGTCCAGCCAGGTGATAGTCAGCGAAACCCCGGACATGTCCAGGCTGGTGACCAGTTCGCCCACCTCCGGCATGACCAGCGTGTAGCCGGCGGCACGGAGCAGCGGGGCAACGGTGAGCCAGAGGACAAACAGCTCCTCATGCTTGGTGGAACCCAGGCCGTTGAGGATGACGGCGATGCGGTCGCCCGCGGCAGGCGGGGTCTCGGCCAGCAGCCGGGAGACGAGTTCCTGGCCCAGCTCCTTGGCGGGCGGCAGCTCGGTGTCGAACAGGCCGGGTTCGCCGTGGATGCCCAGGCCCAGGCCCATCTGACGGTCCTCGAGGGTAAACAGCGGAGCCTCGGCGCCGGGAAAGGTGCAGCCATGGAAGGCGCTGCCGATGGTGCGGGTCAGGCTGTTGGCCTTCCGGCCAAGACGCACGACGTCGGCCAGGTCCGCACCTGCTTCGGCCGCCGCACCCATGATCTTGAAGACCGTGAAGTCACCCGCGATGCCGCGGCGTTTCTCCGCTTCCGACGGCGGGGCGCTGGCAACGTCGTCCGTCACCAGGACGTTTTCCACCTGGATTCCCTCTGCGGCGAGCCGTTCACTGGCCATCCCGAAGTTCAGCACGTCCCCGGCATAGTTGCCGTAGGTGAACACCACACCGGCGCCGGAGTCCGCTGCCTTCGCCACGGCGTAGGCCTGCTGCGCGGACGGCGAGGTGAAGATGTTGCCCACCACGGCGCCGTCGGCCAGTCCGGTGCCGATCAGGCCGGCGAAGGCCGGGTAGTGGCCGGAGCCCCCGCCGGCGAGGACGGCCACCTTGGGCTTGGCGGGGCGGTGGCGGCGCACGGCCCCACCGGGAATCTGGCGGACCAGGTCGGCGTGGACATCGCAGAAACCGGCGAGGGCTTCCTCGGCGAAGTCGGACGGATCGTTGAAAATTCGGGTCATGATGGGCTCTCCAGGCTGCGCTCGGTCTTCTAAATGGCGCGACTGCTAGTGGATGTGGCTTCCGCCGTTGATGTCGATGGTGGTTCCGGTGAGGTACGCGGATTCCTCGGAGGACAGGAACGTGATGACGGCGGCGATTTCCTCGGTGGTGGCGTTGCGGCCCAGCGGGATGCCGGCGTTGATGGCGGCCTCCTGCTCCTCGGTGCTGCCCACGCGGATATTGGTGTCCACGGCACCCGGGGTGATGGCGTTGACGGTCACCCCGGTAGCGCCTATTTCGCGGGCGAGTGCCTTGGTGAAGCCCAGGATGGCGGCTTTGGCGGCGGAGTAGGGAACCTTGCCGAAGACTCCGCCGCCGCGCTGGGCGGAGACGGAGGACATGTTCACGATCCGGCCCCAGCCGCCGGCGATCATGTCCGGCAGGAAGGCCTTGGTGACCAGGTACGTTCCGGTGGCGTTGACGTCCATCACCTTGTGCCAGAGTTCCAGGGTGGTCTCCAGGAACGGGACCGGGGAGGTGATGCCGGCGATGTTGGCCAGGGCGCCCACCGGGGGAAGGTTGCCTCTGCTGACTTCTGCTGCGACGGCTGCATAGGCGGCGTTGACGGAGCCCTCATTGGCGACGTCAATTTCGTGGCCGAAGGCGGGGACGTTGAACTCGTTGCCGATTTCGGCGGCGACCTTGGCGGACTTCTCGCCGTCGAGGTCCAGGATCACCACCGCCCAGCCCTGGCTGGCGTAGCGGCGTGCGGTGGTGATGCCGATGCCGCGGTCCGAGGTGGCCCCGGTGAGGACGGCGGTGCGCTGGATGGTGTTCATGATGCTCCTTGAATGGTGGGTGTTGTGTGTTTGATGGTCAGATGAGGTCCGAGATGAAGCTGGCTGCCTTTGCGGCGGCCGCCGGGCGTTCGTCGTGGGTGACGTCCCGGGTTTCCAGTTCCAGCGAGAAGTGGCCGGTGTAGCCGTGCGCCGCGAGCGAGCGCAGCCCGCCGTCGAAGTCCGCCTGGCCGTTTCCGATGCTCAGGTTGATATTGCCCGGCACGGCATCCCTGATATGCACGTGGGAGATCCGGCCGTTATGGCGTTCGAGGTATTCCAGCGGGTCCTCGCCGGCGGCGACGATGTGGCTGAAGTCCATGACGATTCCGACGCCGGAGCCGGCAAGCCGGTGCGCCAGCAGTTCGGCGCGCTCCAGGTTCCAGCAGAACCTCAGGAAGTGCAGGGATTCGGTCCAGAGTTCGACGCCGAATTCAGCGGCACGCTGTCCGGCATGGATGAGCTGGGCAGCGATGGTGTCCAGGTCCTCGTCAACACTCCGGACCGGTTCGTGGCCCAGGGCGCCGCACGGAAGCACCAGCGCCTTCGCGCCGGTGTTGGCCGTAAGGGTGAGCAACGCCTCCAAGTGCCGTTCGCGGGCGGCTCTGCCGCCGGCGTCGAGCACTGCGTTGAGGTCCCCGATGTCCCCGTTGACCGAACGGACCCTCAGCCCGGAGGCCGCAACCTCCGCGCCGACAGCCGCGACGGCGTCCGCATCCAGTTCATACGGGACGTGGTCGCAGACGCCGGGGAGGGCGCCGAGGTCGATTTCTTCGAAGCCCAGGCCGCCGATGGTCCGCAGGGCCGTGCCCAGGTCCTGGTGGCGGAAGCTGATGGACGAGCAGCCGAGTCGGGCGTTGAACATCTTCATTGATCCTCTGAACGAGCGGGGTGATGTGAATCACTGTAGGTGCTTTTATTGTTGACAGTCAACTTCCAACATTGACTGTTGACATTGCAGCATGACCGGGGTCACACTGGCATATCATTTGTTAACAGTCGACAGCGGCGATGCGGAAACGTTGCCCGCTCTTCGAAAGGGATTCAGGAATGAGCAATGAGGCTCTGAAAATGCGCGGCCACGTGCATGGCACCAAGGACGCTAAGCGCGTCGCCATCGGTTCCGGCGTCGGCGCCGTTATCGAGACCTACGACTTCATCGGGTTCGGCACCGCCGCCGCCCTGTACTTCGGAACGGCGTTCTTCCCCACCGGCGATCCCGTGACCGGCACACTGGCCGCTTTCGCCACCCTCGGCGTCGGGTTCGCGGCACGCCCCATCGGCGGTATCATCGGCGGCCACCTGGGCGACAAGCTCGGCCGCAAGCCCGTCCTGGTGGCTTCGCTGATCCTCATGGGCGTTGCCACGTTCTTGATCGGCTTGCTCCCCACCTACAGCCAGGTGGGCCTACTGGCCCCCGCCCTGCTGGTCTTCGTCCGCATCGTCCAGGGCCTCGCCTTCGGCGCTGAATGGGGCGGTGCCATCCTGATGAGCTACGAGCACGCGCCCTGGAAAGCCAAGGGCAAATACACCGGCATCGTCCAGGCCGGCTTCCCGGTGGGCCTGCTGCTCGCCAACCTGGTGTTCCTCGTCAGCGTGAACCTCGGCGGCGAACTCGCCTGGCGCATTCCCTTCCTCGCCAGCATCGTCCTGGTGGTCGTCGGCCTGATCATCCGCTCCAAGGTCCCCGAATCCCCCGTCTTTGACGAGGTCAAGGACAGCGGGGCCATCGTGAAGTCCCCCATCGTCGAGGTCCTCAAGACCGACTGGCGCAACATCGTCAAGGGCATCGGCCTGCGCATCGCCGAGACCGCCGGCTATGCCGTCTCCATCACCTACATGATTTCCTACCTCAACAGCCAGCACCTGGCCGACAAGACCCAGACGCTGGTAGCCCTGTGCATCGCGTCCGCAATCGGCATCTTCGCCACGCAGGCTTGGGCCCGGCTGACGGACAGGATCGGACGCCGCCCGCTGTACATCTGGTCCTGTGCCTTCGCCGTGCTGTTCGCCGTGCCGATGTTCCTGCTGGTCAATACCGGCCTCTTCATCTTCGTCATCGCCACCCTGGTTATCTCCTACGCTGTATGCCAGAACTCACTGGCCGGCGCCCAGGGTGCCTGGTTCCCGGAGCTCTTCCAGGCCAAAACCCGCGCCTCCGGCGCCTCGCTGGCCTACCAGATCTCCGCGATGGTCTCCGGCTTCACCCCCTTCATCACCACGCTCCTGTTCGTCAGCTTCGGCTGGATGGGGCCGGCATTGCTCTTCGGCACCTACGCCGCCATCGGCCTGTGGGCCGCCGTCGCCACCCGCGAAACCTGGGGAAAGCGTGAGCGCCAGCTGGCGGACGAGGCCACCAAAAGCACCCCGCAGTCAGTAGACGCCTGATGACCACCACCGCAGGAGAAGCTCACATGACTGCCACCCCGGAAACCACGACCCCCACCACCGAACGCATCGCCAGCGTCAGCGCTGCCGCCTACCGCATCCGGCACCACGCCCTGAACATGGGGGAGGTCCAGGGCCAGGGCTATGTGGGCCAGGCGCTCGGCGCGGCGGACATGCTGGCCGCGGTGTACTCCGACCAGCTTCGCTTCCGGCCCGAGGATCCGGAATGGGAGGCGCGGGACCGCTTCCTGCTCTCCACCGGGCACTACGCGATCGGACACTACGCAGCCCTGGCCGAAGCTGGGATCGTCCCGGTGGAGGAACTTGAGACCTACGGCTCGGACGATTCCCGGTTGCCGATGTCCGGGATGTCCACCTACACACCGGGAATGGAAATCTCCGGAGGTTCGCTGGGTCACGGCCTCACCATCGCCGTCGGCATGGCACTGGGGCTGAGGTACCAGGGCTCCGGGGCGAGGATCTACAACTTCCTTTCCGACGGAGAACTGGACGAAGGCTCCACCTGGGAAGCCGCCATGGGCGCGCACCACCACCAGCTCGGCAACCTAACCGCCATGGTGGACATCAATGCCCTCCAGGCGGACGGGAAGACGGACACCGTGCTCCGCACGGAACCCGTCACCGAGAAATGGGAATCCTTCGGCTGGTTCACCCAGCGGGTGGACGGGAACGACGTCGGTGCGCTGCTGGCGGCGTTCGACAACGCAGCCGCCCAGGCGGCCGCCGTCGGGCGTCCTTCCGTGATCCTGTGCGACACAAAGGTGGGCCGCGGTGTTCCGCTGCTGGAGGAGCGCGAAAAGGCGCACTTCATGCGCATCGAGGAACACGAATGGCAGCAATGCCGCGAACAACTGACCGCAGGATTCGAAGGGACCATCGGACGATGAGCACAGTAGCCGCCGTAAAGGGCACCGCCCCGAAGCTAAAGACCTCTGCCATGATCGCGTCCTTCGCCGACCCCGGCCAGAAGACCGCCTCCGCCCCGTTCGGACATGCACTGGTGAAGGCCGCGCAGGAGAACGACAAGATCGTCGGCCTCACCGCCGACCTGGGCAAATACACTGACATGCACATCTTCGCGCAGGCCTTCCCGGAACGGTTCTTCCAGATGGGCATGGCCGAGCAGTTGCTCTTCGGTGCCGCAGCAGGGCTCGCCGAGACAGGTTTGGTCCCCTTCGCGTCCACCTACTCCGTGTTCGCCGCCCGCCGGGCCTACGACTTCCTCTGCCTGGACAGCGCCGAGCCCAACCTGAACGTCAATATCGTGGGCGGCCTCCCGGGCCTGACCACGGGCTACGGCCCCAGCCACCAGGCCACCGAGGACATGGCCATCTTCCGCGGCATGCCCAACCTGACCATCGTGGACCCCTGCGACTCGATCGACATCGAACAGGCCGTGCCCCAGCTCGCGGCCAGCGAGGGCCCCACATACCTGCGGCTGCTGCGCGGCAACGTGCCCACCGTGCTGGACGAATACGGCTACACGTTCGAGCTCGGCAAGGCGAAGGTACTGCGCGGCGGGAACGACGTCGTATTTATCTCCAGCGGGCTGATGACCATGCGGGCGCTGCAGGCGGCGAAGGCACTGGCCGAACACAACGTGGACGTCGCCGTCGTGCACACGCCCACCATCAAACCGTTCGACGCCGCGACCGTCCTCGCCGAGATCAACACCGACCGTCTCGCAGTGACACTGGAAAACCACAGCGTGATCGGCGGGCTGTTCGAAACAGTCGCGTCCGCCGTCGTCACAGCGGGACTGGGCAAGCGGGTGGTGCCCGTGGCACTGCCGGACGAGTTCCTCGATGCCGGCGCTTTGCCCACCCTGCACGAGCGCTACGGCCTCTCGGTACAGCGGATCGTGGCGAAAGTGCTCGCGGAGCTGGGCTAGCCGGAACGACCGGCGGAAGCGCGGACCCGGTTACAACACCGCTCCGCGCTTCTGCCGTAACATCAACAGTTAACCAACCGACTGTAAACAGTCGACCCCTGACATTGAGGAAGTGCCACAATGGCCGGAGCAACAGCACCCCTGCTGGGACTGCAGAAGAAAAGCCTCCGCGAGCAGGCCCTCTCCGCGCTGCGCACCGCCATCACCAGCGGTGAGCTGGAACCCGGCCGGCACTTGGTGGAAACCGAACTCTCGGACATGCTCCAGATCAGCCGGGGGACCCTGCGGGAGGCGTTGCGGCAGCTTGAGCAAGAAGGCCTGCTGTCAGCGGGCCCGCGGGGCCGCCTCTCCGTCCGGCACCTAGATGCCAAGGAAATCCGGGACATCTATTCCGTGCGGGCGGCGCTGGAATCGCTGGCTGCCCGCACGCTGTGTGAGCTGCCGGACCGCCAGCATGTGATCGGTTCGCTACGCGAGGCCATCGGCGCCATGGAAGCCGCCACCAAGGGCACCCTGGAAGAGCGGATCGAGTCAGACCTCGAGTTCCACCGCACCCTGTGCCGCCTGACCGGCAACGAGACGCTGCTCCATTCGTGGGAATCGCTGGAGGGCTCCATCCGGATGTCCATCATGTTTGCCGGGCTGGAAAAGGGTGTCTCGAACATGAGTGTGGACCGGCACCACGACATCGTGGCCGCCATCGAAACCGGGGACGCCTCCCTGGCCCGCAAGACCATCCGCGAACACATGGACACCGCCGCGGACAACCTGGTGGCCTAGGAGCCCCGGCCGCGCGTGCTCCAGCGCCTACGCTGGGCACATGACCGAGCACAAGAACACGTGGCACGCCGAGCACAAGGCGGGGCTGAGCAGGGGACAGCGCGCCGCCGACGTCCTGCGCAACGGCATGGGCAGCTGGCCGTTCGTGGGACTCTTCATCCTGTCCATGGTGGTGTGGGCACTCGTAAATTCGTTGGCCCTTGCCGACAGAGCCTGGGATCCCTACCCCTACATCCTGCTGAACTTGTTCCTGTCCATGCTGGCCGGCCTGCAAGGTGCCATCCTGCTCATTGCCGCCAAGCGGCAGGATGCGATCGCGGCCGCCATGGCCCAGCACGATTACGACACCGATTTGCAGGCGGAAGACGAAATCCAGAAGCTCACGGCCATCAACAACCAGCAGTTGGAAATCCTCCGGGAACTGCGGCAGCTCCTGTCGGAACGTGACCGGGACGGCGGGGCGAGGGCTCAGTAGTCCACAATCGCGCTGCTGGCCTTCCATAGCAGGGTCAGACCCTCGGAGGCTCCGCGCGCGGGGGCACCGGAGGCGGTTCCGTGGCCGGGGGCGCTTCCGTGGCCAGGGAGCCCCCATGCGGGGGCGCCGGAGGGCCAGGAGGCACAACGTACTGTGAGGCGGGCACCGGAGGCGGCAGATAGCCTGCCGGCGGAGCGTCGGCCGGGTCCGCCGGCCCCATGTCGAGGCGGAAAGGCGGGTACTCGTCCCGCATCAGCGCCACGTAAGCAATAACGCGGTGGGTCCAGCGGTTCAGGCCGATCAGCAGGTCAAAAAGCCTCCGGCCGAAGCGCCCCGTAAACAGCAGGCTGAATCCGGCCACGATCACCAGCAGGCCGATCAGCGAGATTCCGCCGCCGCCCTGGTATCCCACCCAGGTTCCGTCAACCCAGGTACCATCGACCCATCTTCCGTCCACCCATGTACGCCGCTCGCCCCAGGTGCTTGCCGCACCTGAGAAGGCGGCCACGATCAGGAGTTGGGGAAGGGCCAACAGCCACCACTTGACCAGCACCAGGCCGCGGGAAAGGTGTTCGGGGTACTCGACGTCGAAATCTGCAGGGTAGTCGGTCCGCGCCAGCGTGAAGGGCGGATAGCGGTCCGTCCCGATCGCGGCGTAGGCATAGAAGGCTACCCGCCAGTTCCACCGCAGGACGCCGACGTTGAAATTGAACAGCGAGCGCGGATAGCGGCCGGTGAACAGGATGGCAAAGCCGGCCACGATGGTGGTTACGAAGAAGGCGAACCAGAGGAAGAACAGCACGATGTAGTGCGGGATGGCCAGGAACCACTTGATCAGCCACATGCCGCGGGAGAGCCCGGGGTCGAGGTAGCCATTCAGCCGCACGGGGTACCGGGAGGTGTCCGAGGGCTGCGGGTCCGTGGGAAGCGGCGTACTGCGGCCTCCGGGCGGTATCACCGCAGCTGCTGTGGGGTAAGGGGTCGCGGTCCCCGGGGCTGTGGGGTACGGGGCATGCGCGTCCGGGCCAACCGGCACGGACCCGGGACCCGGGGGCGCGGCCGCCGGGTAATGCGGCGGCGGGCCGTGCCTGCCGAGCCCGGCGGCGCCGGCCACAATCAGCGGCACACCCACCGCCAGCAGGACAATGCCGCCGATCAGGAGGCCGATGAAGACCGGCCAGAGCAGATCGGACCGGACGCCTGCCTGCAGGTCCACGGAAACCGGAGCGGCGCCGTCGGCGTTCATGACCACCACTGCCCAGCGGCCGCTGCGCAGGTCCCACTCAATCTGCTGGGTTCCGGTGCCCTGCGCGGACGTGGACCAGAATGACTGGGCGCCAGGGGCAGCCGGTACGGCGTCCCCGGGGACCTCACGGTACTGGACGCGGAACGGGTAGGACTTCAACTCGGTGATTTCGGAATGCCGGACGTTGTCGAGGTACCGGGCCACGTCTTCCTGGGGTCCGATGCCGATAAAGATCTGTTTGCCGGATGCCGCCGTTCCCCGCAACAGCAGGCGGCCGGCGCTGTCCACCGGCAGGACGTCCGGCAGTTCCTCGTCCACCAGGACGTCCAGGCCGGGCGAGGTGATGGCCCGGGTGGCCACATCGTAGCGCTCGGTGGGCGTGGTCAGATATCCGTTGTCGCGCTGCTGGAAGTTGACCCATCCGACGAAGCCGGCGCCAGTCAGCAGCCCAAGCCCCATCAGGGCGGCGAGGGTGCCGAGCACCAGCATGACTATCCGGCCTGGTTTCATGGTCGCAGTCCTTTCTTGCCTCTTGCTTGGCCCCCCGGGGCTTTGTCCGCCCGCTCTTTTGAGCGAGCGGGACGCTTTCACGCCGTGATCACGACTTTGAGGGCCTTGGTTTCGGCGGCGCGGGCGAAGGTGTCGTATGCCTCCATGAACTGGTCGAACGTGAAGTGGTGGGTGGCGAATTTCTCGGCCGGAACCTTCTTCTGGGCCACCAGCTTGAGGAGCATGGGCGTGGTGTTGGCATTGACCAGGCCCATGCTGATGTTGATGTTCTGGATCCAGAGGTCCTCCACATGGAGTTCGACGGACTTGCCATGCACGCCCACATTGGCCACGTTGCCGCCGGGACGGACAATGTCCGTGCACATGGTGAAGGTCGCCGGAATGCCCACCGCTTCGATGGCCACATCCACGCCCTGACCATCCGTGAGCGCAAGGACTTGTTCCTTCCAGTCGGCGTCGCCGGAGAGCACGACGTCGGTGGCGCCGAACTCGCGGGACTTTTCCAGCCGGTTCGCGTCCAGGTCGACCGCGATGATGGTGGCCGCGCCGTACAGCCCGGCGGTGGCGATAGCTGCCAACCCGACCGGTCCCGCGCCCACAACCGCCACGGTGTCCCCCGGCTTGACCCGCCCGTACTGCACGCCGATCTCAAAGCCGGTGGGCAGGATGTCGGAGAGCATCACGGCCTGGTCGTCGCTGACTCCTTCAGGGAGAAGGTGCAGGGAGTTCTCCGCGTACGGGACGCGCACGAATTCGGCCTGCGTGCCGTCAATCAGGTGACCGAAGACCCAGCCGATACCCGCTGACCCTTCCTCGCCCATGCAGTGCGAATAAAGGCCGGTCTTGCAGTTGGCGCAGTGTCCGCAGGACTTGATGCAGGAGATGATGACACGGTCCCCGACTTTCAGGCTGGTGACCGAGGAGCCCACCTCGGTGATGGTTCCCACGCCTTCGTGCCCCAGGATCCTGCCCTTCTGCACCGCAGGCACGTCCCCCTTGAGGATGTGCAGATCCGTTCCACAGATGGTGGTGGTGTCCACCTTGACGATCACGTCGCTGGGGTCCTGGATGGCGGGATCCGGGACGTCGGTCCATGACTTTTCGCCGGGGCCGCCGTAGACGAGCGCTTTCATGCGTACTCCTTGACTCTGTGGATAAAGCCGGGGTCAACAATCTTCACGCGGCACGCGACCACCGAATGATCCACTCCCGATGCCAGCCGGGACAGGCGGGCGCATTCGTGGAGTTGTTCAAGGACCGTATCGGTGACCCGGGCGTGGGAGAGATCGATGGTGAGTTCTTTGCCGTGCAGCAGTGAAGTGGTTCGCCGCGCCACGACATACAGCGCTCGGAGGTTGGCCCCCGTCACAACGCCACGGACTTCGATATTGGCGGCCGTCAGGTCCGCTTCAATGCGGACCACCACCTTCAGCCGATGGTCAGAGTGCTCATAGTGCGTGGTGGATGGGGCCCCATGACGGGACGGGACGGAGGGTCGAGTACCCAGGACAGTTCGGGCGTGCTGATTCATAAAGCCGGGTCTCCTGCTATGTCCGGGAGGCGCATGGCGCCAGCCCTTCCCCAATGATGTAGCGAGACCTGGTGTTGATCGGCGAAGCATTTCCCTCCCCAAGGTGCGTGCGTGAGTAACGCAGGCGTGAGATGCCCCACATCAAGGATGGCGGTCCCGCACAGCGCCGGTAAGGGACGAAAGACCCCTATAAGGCGGCCTGCGCGGGCTGGCCGCAGTGCCGGCCCGGGGCTTATGGCCCGTGACAGGGGAACCGGCGCTCTGGAGAATTGCCCGATGACGAAGCCACGGACCCTGAAGCAAATTTCCAAGCCCGCAGTGTTCGCCTGGCTGGTGGCATCGGCCTTCGTGTTCCGGCGCTTTCAGTTGCGCTGGGGTGCCACAGACGCCGAAGCCGACGGCGGCCTGCCGGGCGACGATCTCCTGTCTACGGCGGATCTGCAGTCCACGCGGGCCGTCACCATCAAGGCTCCGGCGAATGACGTGTGGCCCTGGCTGGCGCAGATGGGGCAGGGACGCGGTGGACTCTACAGCTACGATTTCCTGGAAAACCTCATCGGCCTGGACATCCACAGTGCCGACCGCATCCACCCTGAGTGGCAGGACATCAAGGCAGGCGACCGCTTTCACCTGGCACCGGCTGCTTCCGCGGACCTGGAGGTGGGGTTGGTGGAGCGGGGCAACGCGCTGGTACTTCGCGTTCCTCCCGGATCCCCGCCCGGGCCGTTCGACTTCACCTGGGCGTTCGTCCTGCAGCCTCAGCCTGGCGGCACCACGCGTTTGGTGGTGCGGGAACGGTACGCCTACCGGCAGTGGTGGGCGCGGTGCCTCGTTGAGGTGGTGGAGGTTGCCAGTTTCGTCATGTCCCGGCGGATGCTCCACGGGATCAGGAGCCGCGCAGAGGGAAACTCTTAGTAGCCTGTCCGTATGCCTGAACCCGCTGCATCCGCTGCACCTGACCTTGTCATTGCCTCCGTCCGGCAGCCAGGGGGGACGGACTGTTCGGACATTCACATTTCCCGCGGCGTTGTCACCCGGATAACGGCGGCGGGTGAACACCGTAGCGGCGCCCGCACCGTTGACTTCGGCGGCCGGTACGCCATTCCGGGCCTGTGGGATGAGCATGTGCATATGACGCAGTGGGCCATGGCCGCCAACCGGATCGATCTGTCGCACGCCGCGTCCGCGGGTGACGCCGTCGAGGTCGTCCGTTCCCGTATCGCCGGCAGCCGCCCCGGCGTTGGGGTGCAAGGCGAGAACGACGGCGGCGGCATCCCCACGCTGGTGGGCGTCGGCTTCCGCGACGCCGTCTGGGCGGACGTTCCCAGCCTGGCGATGCTCGACGCCGTGACTCACGGAGTGCCTGCAGCGCTGATCAGCCATGACCTCCACTGCGTCTGGCTGAACAGTGCTGCCGCGAAACGCTACGGGGTGGAGGTGGGCGCCGGCGGCCTGCTGCGGGAGGAACCGGCGTTTGCCCTGACCCGGGAGCTCGGCCGGCTGCCTGACGCGGTGGTGGACGGCTGGGTGGGCGCGGCTGCACGGAAAGCCGCCGCCCGCGGGGTGGTGGGGATCGTGGACTTCGAGATGACCTGGAACCGCGATGTGTGGCTGCGGCGGGTCAGCGGCGGTTTCGGCTTCCTGCGGGTGGAGGCGGGCGTCTATCCGGAGGACCTGGACCGTGCCCGGCGCGAGGCCATGCGGACAGGGCAGGACATCCCCGGCGGGAACGGCCTGCTCCGGGTAGGGCCGCTCAAGGTGCTGATCGACGGCTCGCTCAACACCCGCACCGCCTACTGCGTGGACCCCTATCCGCACGGCGGGCGGGGCCTGCTCACCGTCAGCGGGCCGGAGCTGCTGGCGCTGCTGGTCCGGGCCAGGGACGCCGGCTTCGTTCCCGCAGTCCACGCGATCGGCGACGCCGCGAACCAGGTGGCGCTGGACGCCTTCGAGGCCGCCGGCATCCGGGGACGGATCGAACATGCCCAGTTTGTCCGGCAGGAGGACTTCGCCCGCTTTGGCCGGCTGGGCCTCACAGCGAGCGTCCAGCCGGCGCATGCCCTCGACGACCGCGACGCCGCCGACGCCAACTGGGGCGACCGCACCGACCGGGCGTTCCCGCTGCGGTCGCTGCTGGCTGCCGGGGCCACGCTGGCGCTGGGTTCGGATGCTCCGGTGGCACCCCTGGATCCTTGGACCGCGATGTCGGCCGCCACCACCCGGTCAGGACCGGACGGGCGCGAACCCTGGCACCCGGAGCAGGCAATCACCCGGGAGGAAGCCCTGGCGGCGTCCGCCCGGGGAAGGAGCCGTATCCGGGTGGGCGACCCCGCGGACCTCGCCGTGCTCAACGATGACCCGCTCGCCGTTTCAGACCAGGTGTTCGCGTCGATGCCGGTGGCGGCGACGCTGGTTGCCGGAAAGTTCACCTACGACGACGGCGGGACGGTTGCGTCCGAAGCCTGACCAGCGCGAACGGACACTTGAGGCCCCAAAGCGCCGCCCGCCGTCGTCGTTCTCCGGCTGCGCCCTCAGCAACTTACGGCGCGAATGCGGCGCATGCCTAGCCCTTGACCCGGGCCTGCACCAGGTTGGCGTAGGGCAGGCGGCCGTATGCCTCGCGAAAGTTTGCGTGATACTTGGCCTCAGCCTCGTTCAGTCCGCCGGCGGGCAGCTCTTTCCACGCGATGAGCAGCGACCTGGCGTTTGCGAGTTGCCAGATGAGCCGCCCGTCCCAGTGTCCGGGCGGCTTGCCGTTGCCAAAGTCCAGGAATTCCTGGATCTGCCGGCGCAGGCCGCGGTTGCCCTTGCTCCCCGGTCCTGCCTTTCCGACGTAGAGGACCTCCGCGCCGTCCACCCATTCAGCGGCGAGGTCTGCCGCGGGGAGCGATGGGTCCTTTTTCTTGAACACCCCGGCCGTGCTTTTCGCCAGGAACTGCACCTGGAATCCGTCGGGCTGGAGGACAGCGAAGATCCCCGGTGCCTGCGGAATCCGGTTGACCTCGACGTCAGCGAAGGTCCTGAAGCCGGCGAAACCGTCTTCCCGGAGCGCCCGTTTGGTGACCTGCATGGTGGGGGTTCCTTGGCTCGTGAACTCGTGGAACGGCGGAGGCCGCCAAAGAAACTCTAGCCGGATGGCTGCATCAAAGTTATAGTAAGCATACTGATTAGTTGGCGAAAACCATCGTGATCGCCAGGCAACGTACAAACCGTCCTAGTCAAAGGAGACACCATGAGCACGAAGGTCGAGAAACGCATTCTGGTCAACGTCCCGGCAAGCACGGCGTACAACCAGTGGACCCAGTTTGAGGAATTTCCGCACTTCATGGGTGGCGTGAAGAGCGTGACGCAGCTCAGCGACGACCGCCTTCAATGGGTGGCTGAGATTGCGGGTGTGCGCCGGCAGTGGGAGGCGAAAATCCTGGAGCAGGTCCCGGACCGTAAGGTCGCGTGGGCTGCGACTGAGGGCGCGACAAATGCAGGGGCTGTGACGTTCGAAGACGTAGGCGGCGGCCAGACCTCGGTGCAGCTGTCGCTCGAATACGAGCCGCACGGCATCGTGGAGACCATCGGAGACAAGCTCCACGTCGTCGACCGGCAGGTTGAGGGAGACCTGAAGAGGTTCAAGGACTTCATCGAGGACGAGGGCTACGCGAGCGGCGCCTGGCGGGGAACTGTCAACGAGGGCGCCACGACAGGCACTCCCGGAGTGGAGGCGGCAGTGGCTTCACGCGGCGATTCCGGCAAGGCCGGCGTCTCCGGAAAAGTCGCTGCGGGCGTGGGAGTTGCCGCGGCCGCGGCGGCAGGCGTGGCCGCGAGCATGCGGGACAAGGACGCGGAGCCCGCGCGCACCACGACTCCCGTTTCCGAGACCCCGGTATCGGCCGTTCCGGCCACCGATGCTTCCGGCTATGTGGAGCCTGCGGAGGCGCCCGGCACGGTCTCCGGTTCCGGCTCCGGTTCCGGTTCCGCGTTGAGCGATGACCGGATCGCCAAGCCGTTCGACCAGACCAACGGCCTGGTCGATTTCGAAGGCGACTCGGATGAGACCGCCGACAGCGACACTAGAAGCGCCGCCGAGCGCAGGGACGAAGAAAACCGCGACGGCGGCCTTCCGCCTGCGGCAGGCGGCCTGGGCCAGCACTAGGAGCGCAAGCAAGGGGCGTCGCCTCGGGTCCCGGGACCGGAGGCGACGCCCCTTGCCCATGACCACTTAAATGTCGGTGGTCGCGGGGAAACTTAATGCATGGACGGCAGTCAGGGACCTGGGCGGGTCTCGAATACAAGGGGCGGTGTGTCGGTCAGGGAAATGATCCGCACACTGGCTGACACGCGGCCGGCCGCGGACAGCGCAGGGATGATCGACCAGCTCCGTGAACTTGAGGATCTGAAATCCGCTGCCGCCGCGCGGCAGGCCCGGATCGCGGTCGCGTTCGACCTAAAGCAGCGCAGAGAGCAGGCCAGTGCTGGCGTCCCCACCGAGCAGCTCGGTGCCGGTGTCGCTGCGCAGGTCGCTCTCGCCCGGCGGGAATCACCGGCCAAAGGCAGTCGACTCCTGGGCCTGGCGAAGGCGCTCGTCACCGAGATGCCGCACACCCTTGCCGGCCTGCAGTCGGGCCAGCTCAATGAATGGCGAGCCACACTTCTGGTGCGTGAGACTGCCTGCCTGTCCGCGGCTGACCGCAGCGCCGTTGACGAGGAGTTGGCGTCCGACGTCGGGAGGTTCAGCGGGGCAGGCGACCGTGCCGTTATTGCCGCGGCGCGGTCAGCCGCCTATCGGCGCGATCCGAGGTCCGTTACGGACCGCGCCAGCCACGCTGCCGCGGAGCGCCATGTCAGTCTTCGTCCCGCGCCGGACACCATGTGCTACGTGACGGCATTCCTCCCGGTTGCCGAGGGCGTGGCCGTCCACGCGGCCCTCACCAGGCAGGCGGACACGTTCCGATCCGACGGAGATGCACGTTCCCGCGGCCAACTGATGGCTGATGCGCTGGTGGAACGCGTCACGGGAACGGCAGGCGGAATCAGCGGGGTAGAGATCCAGCTGGTCATGACCGACCGCACACTGTTTCAGGGAGGCAGTGAACCGGCCCGGCTTCCGGGTTACGGCATCGTCCCGGCGGGGTGGGCGCGGGAGGTCGCTGCCCAAGGCCAGGGCCACGGACGTTCCCTGAACGTATGGCTGCGGCGGCTCTACACCGCCCCGGGCAGCGGTGATCTCGTGGCGATGGACTCCCGGGCACGCCTCTTTCCGTCAGGACTGCGCCGCTTCATCCAGGTCCGCGACCACACCTGCCGCACGCCATTTTGCGACGCTCCGATCAGGCATCTGGATCACGTCCTGCCGTGGCACAGCGGCGGAACCACCACTCGAGTCAACGGGGCAGGGCTCTGTGAAGCCTGCAACCACATCAAGGAAGCCCCCGGCTGGCGCTCCCGTCCCCTGCCTGGACCCCGGCACACGCTCCAACTGACAACGCCCACCGGGCACGGCTACCAGTCCACAGCCCCGCCGTTGCCGGGACATGAGCCTCCCGAAAGAGCAGCATCCCGCCACCGCCGTGAACTCAGGCACCGGGCCAAGGCGCTCAAGCACGTCAGGACAAGGGCCGCGGCAGCTGCGTGAGGGGCGGCGGGTTATCCGGCTGACGCGCGCGCTAATCAGAGCGCTGACGCGCGCCTGAATCACCGCGCCTGAATCGCAAAAGACCGCCTTAAACAGCAAAGACCTGCAGGTACCTTCGCGATCTCGCTATGAGACGGCCCGGACATTCGCATGTCCCGAACGGCCCGCGTTATCTGAACGGTTACCTGCAGGCGCTTTAAGCGTACGCCCGTACGGTCCGGCAGGAAATAGGTCGGGAGCCTCTTGCCGTGGAGGCCGGAAGCGGTGCGGAATCGGCTGGTTCCGGAAATCCGCAGAACATCAACCCCGGCCAAAAGCGTAGAGTGGAACCAGACGCCTGATTCTGGACGCCTTGTGCTGAGGGAGAAATCGTGACGATTGACTGGGACGAAAAAAAGGCCCTGCTGCAGGAACCGAACATCGCTGCTGTAACCCAGCTTTGCGACGAACTCATGGAAAAGAAGCCGGGATCCATCGTCCCGTACATTGACCCCGTCCATGACGAGGACGAGTGCAGGATCGTCAGTCTCCATGTCAGCCCAGGCAAGGGCACCGAATCGGGCTTCGTATCCCATTTCAACGACGATGAAGCAGCCCGGCGGGCCACGTCGATCTACGAAATCGTGGAGCTCGACCCCCGCTACGTCATGCCGTGGAATGCCTACCCCTGGGTGCGGGACCCCGATCTGCCCTCCGCCCTCAACGTCCAGGAAAAGACGGACGGACTCCGGCCCTTCCGCCAGTTCCTGAAGATCAACAGGCGCGTCTCGGCCATCATCGCCCACGGCACGGACGCCCAGACTTTCCTGACCCTCTTCGAGAAGACGTACCACCAGTCCCTGAAGAACTCCGGAATCAAGATCTACAAGGCCAGCGCCCTCGGCGGCCGGGCCTTCGCGGTTTCCGCCAACAAGCAGGAAGAACTGCTGAGCAAGAGCGTTGAGATCTACCGGGACGCGATGCAGCGCGCCGGGATCCAGCACCTCTAGTCACTTCCTACGCTTCCAGCAGCCTGCGCCGGTGCTTGAGCTCCCTGAGCCACTGCCTGGTGACCATCGGCGAAAACGGTGAGGCGCCGCCGTCGTTCGTTCCGGCAAAAGCCGTACCCGCCTCAAGGTCGGCCACCAGCGGACCCGACGCCCTCAGTCCCAGCTCCAGCACCTGCACGGCGGCGCGTTCCGCCAGCCCCAGGCCGGCGGCCCATCCCAGGAAGTGCTTCCGCGAGATCCCGGTGCGTTTGCCGTCCAAGGTCAGTGCGAGCGTTTTGTCCCCGTAAACCACTGTGGAGGGGATGTCATAGACCGGCGCGATGGACCACTCCCCCGACGGCAGCTGCACCATCGACACATTCTTGGCGTGCAGATCGCCATTCCCGCTCAGCCACGCGAACGCCGCCTGGATGGCCAGGTTCCGCAGTGCCGGCAGCGGTGCCGCGCAGTACTCCGCCAGGGCGCGGCACACCTGCCCGTACGCCACGTTGTACTTGTCCGCGGGATACAGCCCCAGCACCTGGGCGCCGTCCTCGACGGCGAGCCGCTGCACCGCCCCGGGCGCACCGCCCGCCAGCGGGATCCGGTCGAACCGCTCCACCAGGAGCCCCGGCCGGCCTTCGACATCCCGGATCAGCCGGACCTTGCTCAGCGGAATCCGCAGTTTGGCGGCATAACGGAACATCACCAGCTCGTTCTCCACTACATGCGGGAACTCCGGAGCATTGAGCTTGAGAATGTAGCGCCTGCCTGCGCTGGCCACCGGCATGGAGATCATCCCGGCGGAGAGCTTGTCCTGCACGCCCGCGAGGGCCACGGGGTCAATCAGGCCGGAATCGCCCAGCAGTGCGTCGAAATCGACCGGCGCCTTCGGGTTCAGCTCGACGGCGTGTTCGTCCGGGTCCAGCGGCTCACCATGGCCAACGATCTGCACATCGCCCACGGGGTTGGCCCCGGCGGCGATCAGGAGCGAGAGTTCGTCATCCACGCTGGTCTTCACCGATCGCCGCAGCGCATTCAGCCGCCTGCCCTCCGGCAGGAGGCCGGTGAAGTACGGTGGCGCGGCCCCCGCCGCTGACAGCACCGGCTGGGTGCTCAGCGGCAGGGAACTGGCGACGGCGGGACCTCCCGCCGCGAGGTACGCCGGCAGGTAGCTGAATTTGGTCCCGCCGTCGTGCCGCTCCAGCCGGGCGGCCAGCACACCTGCCTTGTAGACATCGGCCACGCGGTGCCTCATGACCGGTTCTCCCCCAGCGGTCTGGACGAAGCGGGGCCGCCGTCGGCGGCGCGTGGGCCGTCAGGGACGCGCGGACCGTCAATGGCGCGGGCCGCGGGGCGTGTCCGCGTGGCCAGCTGAAGCTCCAGGCCAAGCGTTTCGAGCACAGCCAGGAGCGAGTCCAGCTGAACGCTGCGCTTCCCCTGTTCCACAAAACGGACGAAACGCTCGGATACCCCTGCGAGGTGGGCAAGGTCGTGCTGGGTCAGGCGCAGTGCTGCACGTCGTGCCTTTACTTCGGCGGCAAGCCTGTCAGCGAACATATCGGCCATTCCGGACCTCCTGATAGGTACGAACGTACCGATTCACTTCAGAATCCAAGTCTAGGGGCCGGGACGGTCTGCGTAAAGGGCGGAATAGGTACGAACGTACCGCATATACAATCAACAGTTCCGGGGCGGTCCGATCCACAGTTGACACCCCGTGTGACCCGTGCCATATTTTAAGCGTGAACCTGTCAGACAGCCGGACAGCAGGACAGCCCCTCGCCCGCCTTAGCGCAGCCGAAGCCGTCTTCAACGTCCTCCGCACCGACATCGAGTCCGGCAAGCTCGGAATCGGCGCCAAACTGAGCTCCGAAGCCACACTCTCCCAGCAGTACGGGGTGAGCCGTTCCGTGGTCCGTGAAGCGCTGCGCTCCTGCAACGCCCTGGGCCTCACCACCACCAAAACCGGCCGCGGCACGTTTGTGGTGGCCAACCGGGTAGCCAAGGACCTGGTCCTCGGCCAGTACTCGGCCCTGGACCTCACCGAAGCCCGCCCGCACATCGAAGTCCCGGCCGCCGGCCTGGCAGCCGAGCGCCGGACGGCCGAAGAACTGGAAGGCCTGCGGGATATCGTGGCCGCCATGGCCGCCGAGGACGACCCCGAAGCCTGGGTGGCCCTTGACTCCAGCTTCCATGCAGCCATCGCCCGGGCCAGCCACAACAAGGTGTTCGAAAACGTGGTCTCCGACATCCGAGACGCCCTGGCGCACCAGTCCGAAACCCTCAACATGGTGGCCGACCGCCAGCACGCCTCCGACCAGGAACACCAGCGGATCCTGGCCGCCATCGAATCCGGCAATGCCGCCGAGGCCAGCTCCGCCATGCAGGATCACCTGCAGGCCGTGGGCGAAGCCCTCGACTCCATCCTCAGCCAATAAACGCAACACACACCCAACGCCCGTCACCGATCCCAAGGACTCCATGCTCTCCCCTGCCTTGCCCGTCCATGCCCTGGCTCCGGCCCCGGACCTCACAGCCTTGCCGCAGCACGTTCCCCTGGCCGTGCAGACCCGCGACGGGCTCGTCGAGAGCATCCACTACGGTTCGGTGATCGCCACCGCCCCGGACCAGACTGCTGACGGCGGCGTCCGCGCGCTGGTCTCGGCGGGTGACCCCTTAGCTCGCTTCTACCCGCGCTCATCACTCAAGCCGCTGCAGGCCGTGGCCATGGTCCGCGCCGGCCTGGACTTGCCCGCGGACCTCCTGGCCCTCACCGCAGCCAGCCATTCCGGAGCAGCCATGCACCGCGACGGCGCCCTCCGCATCCTGGAGATGCACGGGCTAACGGACGACGCGCTGGAGAACAGCACCGACCTCCCGTACGGCCCGGACGAACGCGAAGAATGGCTCCGCAACGGCGGCACCGCCACGCAGATCACTCAGAATTGTTCCGGCAAACACGCCGCCATGGCCGCAACCTGCGTCATCAACGGCTGGCCGGTCCGCGGCTACCTGGATCCTGAACACCCGCTGCAGCAGCTCGTGGCCGCCACCGTCCGGGAACTGACCGGCGAAGAAGCTGAGCGCACCAGCACCGACGGCTGCGGCACTCCCCTGTTCGCCCTCACCCTCCGAGGCATGGCCCGGGCCTTCGGCCGCCTTGCCGCCGCGGTGGTAACCGATCCCGGAAGTCCGGAAGCCGCCGTCGGCCGCGCCATCATCCGGCACCCCGAGATGGTGGCGGGCGAAGGCCGCGATGTCACCGAACTGATGCGCCTGCTCCCCGGCGCAGTAGCCAAGGACGGTTTCGAAGGGGTCCAGCTGGTGGGCCTCCCGGACGGCCGCGCCGTGGCCGTGAAAATTTCCGACGGCGGGGACCGCGCCCGCATGCCGGTCACCGTCCGCGTACTGGAAGCGCTCGACGTCGACACCTCGCCGCTGGCGGGCATCGCCACGGCAGCCGTCCTGGGCGGCGGCCGCCCCGTCGGGCAGCTGACGGCCACCGCCTTCATCCCGGCAACGTAGCAGCCCGCCCCGCCAACTAACCACCCCAGCCACGCCTCCCGAGGATAGCCATGACCGAAACCGCATCAGCCGCCGCCTTCCGTTCCGAGCACGATCTCCTGGGTGACCGGGACGTTCCCGCCGCCGTGTACTGGGGTGTCCACACGCTCCGGGCCGTGGAGAACTTCCCCATCACCGGCCAGCCGCTCTCCTCCAACATGCACCTGGTCCGCGGCCTCGCCGCCGTGAAACTCGCAGCCGCCCGCACCAACCACGAACTCGGCCTCCTCGACCCCGAACGCGCCCACGCCATCGAAGCCGCCTGCACCGACGTCATGAACGGCAAACTCAACGACCAGTTCGTCGTCGACGTCATCCAGGGCGGCGCC
>NZ_JBHVYH010000011.1:0-96403 GCF_042880995.1 Arthrobacter sp. NPDC058288 | reverse complement strand
ATCGTCCACAGCCTCCACAAGAGCATCTCCCACCTCGAAGCCGCCTGCCGCACCCTCACCGCACGCTGCATCCGGGGCATCACCGCCAACACCGAACACCTCCGCCAAACCGTGGAACAATCCATCGGCCTCGTCACCGCCCTGAACCCCCACCTCGGCTACACCACCGCCACCGCCATCGCGCAGGAAGCCCTCACCACCGGCAAAGGCGTCGCCGAACTCGTCCTCGAACACAACCTGCTCACCGCCGAGCAACTCGAAGACCTCCTCAGCCCCCAACGCCTCGCCAACCTCAGCAAGTAGTCCCCAACCGCCCCCTAACCTCGCAAGCTCGGTCAGGGAACCCGGAGTCCGTGGGCCCCCCAACCCGAGCCACACCCCACCCGACCACGGGAGCAGGGGCACACCGCCGTGCCCAAATGTCCCCGTCCCCTACCCAAGGACTGACTATGAAAAACAAATCAACGATGTGGATCCTGGCCGCACTCGTCTTCGGAATCCTCAGCGGGCTGCTCTTCCACTGGCTGCTGCCGGCGGACACACGCGGGTCCGTCGTGGCGGTCCTCGACACCGTGACGCACATGTTCCTGAACCTCATCAAAATGATCATTGCCCCGCTGATCTTCGCCACCCTCGTCTCCGGCATCGCGGGGGCGGCCAAATCCGCCGGCGTCGGCAAGCTCTTCGGGCGCTCCATGGTCTGGTTCCTGTCCGCCTCCGTCCTGGTGGGCGCCTTCGGTTTCATCACCGCCCACGTGCTCAACGTCGGTGACGGGCTCAACCTGATGCCGGGCGGTGATGCGGGGATGGAAACGAAGCCCCTCGATTACCAGGCGTTTGTTACCCACATCATCCCCACGAGCGTCTTCGCTGCACTGACCGAAAACAACCCGCTTCAGATCCTGGTCTTCGGCGCTCTCTTCGGCATCGCCCTGCTGAACCTCCGGAAGAAAGGCCGCTCCTCCATAGCGGATGCCATCGACGAACTGATGGGCGTCATGCTGAAGGTCACCGGATATGTGATGATGGCGGCCCCGGTGGGCGTTTTTGCCGGCATTGCGGCAGCCTTCACGGCCAAGGGCCTGGATGCGTTTGCCACCTACGCCTCATTCATCGGCGGCTTCTACGTTTCCCTCTCCGCGCTCTGGGCGATCATGATCGCCGTCGCGGTCGCTTTCTTGGGGCGGGCGGCCTTCCGCCTGGTCCGGATTGTGCGTGAACCCATGGTGATCGCGTTCGCCACCTCCAGCAGCGAAGCCGCACTGCCCAAGCTCATCGAAGGCCTGACCAAGTTCGGCATCGAAAAGCGCACCACCGGCTTCGTGCTGCCCCTGGGTTACTCGTTCAACGTGGACGGCTCCATGATGTACATGACCTTTGCCTCGGTCTTCCTGATCAACGCCTACGGCATCGACATGGACCTTGGCCAGCAGATCGCGATGACCGCCATGCTCCTCCTCAGCAGCAAAGGCATGGCCGGCGTGCCCCGCGGGTCACTCGTCGTGGTCGCCGCCGTGGTCCCCGGCTTCGGTATCCCCGCCGCCGGCATTGGCGTGCTGCTGGTGATCGACCAGCTCCTGGACATGGGCCGCACTGCCACCAACATCCTGGGAAATGCCATCGCCACCGCGGTCATCGGCCAGAAACACGACAGGTCCGCCTCCCGCCCCGAAGCGGCGCCTTCCTCCGGAACGTCCCCCGACGCGCTGGACGCTGAATTCAGCAGGGAGCCTGCGCGCGTTTCGATGCACTAACGGACCTCGTCCGGCCACCCTCGTTCCAACCAATTCCCACCACCCCACCGAATGAAAGGCCATAGCCAATGACCGCTGATTTTGAGCTGCAGCGCCCGAAGGACGTGCAAACCCTCGAGCGGACGGCAAGGACGCGGAGAACACCGATCAGGGCACAAATCATCGACTACCTGGCAAGCAATGGCGCTAGCAAAGTAGCCGATATCAGTAACGGCATCGCCTCCTGCCGCGACTCCGTAAGGCACCATCTGGCCGCCCTTGAGAGCGCTTCGATCGTCCGCTCTAACATCGCCCCCGGCGAAAGGGGCCGGTTCACGCCCTTCTACGCCCTCGCCCCTGGAAAAACAGAGCCGGATTCCTGACCGGCGGCGCCGGCCACTAAGCAATCGGACGACGGCGGGACCACCCGCCGTCGTCCGCTGTGCGTTAAGCGGCGTGCCGCAAGAGCCGACGTTCCTTGTCCGCTCCCCCGGCCGGCAGCGCCTTGGTACGGGGACCTAAAACGCAGCGCCGGATTTAGTCCGGCATCCATATTTTCCGCGAAATGCCCTGGATAGCATGGGGTGACCGGACAGAGCCGTCCGGCGGGGTATCAACGCAGAAGGAAGCCCATGGCCGCAGCTACAGTGGACGACATCCTGTCGGATCTCCCCCTGGGTTTCGCCAGCCTCATCCTCCGGCCGTCCCGTGCGGATTCCCCGATTGAACGTTTCCTGATCGTTGACTCCGACGACGAGACGTCCGACGGCGGCGCCGCCTTTGTCCTGCTGATCGGGGTTCGCGGGCGCTCCGCTTTGCCCGCGCTGCGGCGTCTCCTGAAGAATCCGCCCCTGGTGATTGCCGTCAAGGGCAGTCCGGGTGAACTTGAGGAAGCCGAAGAGCTGCTCCGCGCGGCAGGAACAGGCCTTCTCCTGGTGGACCCCGCCGCCGATTGGGACCGGCTCCTGTCCATCGCCAAGGACCGCATCACGCCGCGCAGCTACCAGAGCGAAGTGCTGACGCTGCTGGAAGAAGACCTGTTCGCCATCGCGCAGACGACGGCACGCCTGACGTCCAGCCACGTGGTCATCGAAGACGCCGCCAACAAGGTCCTGGCGTACTCCACGGTGACGAATGACATCGACGAACTCCGTAAGGCATCGATCCTTGCCCGCCGCGGTCCGCGGAAATACGAACTCCTCCTCAAGGACCTCGGCGCCTACCGCGAACTGCACCGGACACGCCTGCCGGTCAGGGTTCCGGCCCGGCCACAGGACGGACTCAGGGAGCGCATAGCGATCACGCTGTTCGCCGGCGACCGCATCATGGGGTACATCTGGCTGCAGGAAACCGGAGGCGGTTTCGGGCCCGACGTCGACTACGTCCTCACGGGGTCCGCAGCACGGGCATCGGCCGAGCTGATCCGCTACCGCAACCAGCAGTCCGTGCACATGCGCCAGGACAGGATTGCGCGGATCCTCTCCGGTCCGGCAGAAGCCGCGGCGAGCGCCCACAGCGAGAAGATCCCGGCGGATCGCCCCGCAGCGCTCATTCTG
Organism: Arthrobacter sp. NPDC058288; assembly: GCF_042880995.1. Taxonomy (NCBI): domain Bacteria; kingdom Bacillati; phylum Actinomycetota; class Actinomycetes; order Micrococcales; family Micrococcaceae; genus Arthrobacter; species Arthrobacter sp. NPDC058288. The sequence continues at coordinate 93,114 of NZ_JBHVYH010000011.1, read as the reverse complement.
ATCGGAATGTCAGCAACTGATGCGCAGGCCGACGATGCAGCGCTCAAACACGGGGAACTCGCCAACCTCGCCTCCATCCATGCAGCCGCCTACAAACAGTCAGCTGTCGTGGGACAGTTCAACGGCGATACCGCGGTGATCATCCCGGCACTCCAGTCCGCCAACGCCGAAGCCGGACTGCGGAGCCTCGCCGAAGCCATCGTGCGGGACGCCGGAAAGCACCTGGGCATCAGTCCCTTCGCTGCCGTTGGTCCCGTCGCCCCTGATTTGCTGTCCATCCACTCGGTGACCGCCAAAACGGAGGCACTCCTCGGCTGCATGCGGCGCTCCCGGACCGCCGGCGTGGCCACCGTGGACGATTTCGAAGTGGACATCCTCTTCCAGGAAGCCCTGGAGAACTTCACCGCTTCGGCTTTCCGCCACCGCAGCCTCTGGTCCCTCCTCCGCGATGACGGGGAACTGGCCGAGACCCTTCGGGTGTATTTCGAGGCGTCCCTGGACGTCAGCGAATGCTCCAGGCGCATGAAGCTGCACAAGAACACCGTCTATTACCGGATCAGCAAGGCCAGCCGCGTGACCGGCCTGAACTTCACCGATCCCCGCCATTCATTGGTCGCCCTGCTCCACATCCAGGAGTGGGCCGGCAAGCATCATAAGGAGCACCCGGACAACCCATGACGACAGCACTCGACTCGCCGCCCCTCGACCTGGTACTGGACGACATCGTGCGAAACCACCGGCCGCGGAGTGAAGAAGGATCAGTTCCCGCAGGCATCCCCCATCTCTCGCACCCGCCGTTCAGCCGCTTCGGCATTGCAGTGGCCACCTCGGCCGGGGACGTGTTCAGCGCCGGCGACGCCGATGTTCCCTTCTCCATCCAGAGCATCTCCAAGGTCTTCACGCTGGCCCTGGCTCTCAGCGCGGATGACCCCGGCGCGCTCTGGTCCAGGGTCCTTCGCGAACCGTCCGGCACGTCCTTCAACTCCCTGGTGCAGCTTGAAGTGGAGCACGGGATCCCCCGGAACCCGTTTATCAACTCGGGCGCCCTGGTGGTCACCGACCATCTCATGGAGGGATATCCCGACGCCGCCGAACACCTCCTGCGCTTCCTCTCCCGGGAAGCGGGCCGCCGCATTGGCGGGCAGGGCCCGTTCATCGACGAGGATGCCGCGAAGAGCGAGCTCACCAACAGCAGCCGCAACCTTGCATTGGCGCACTTCCTGAAGGACTTCGGCAACCTGCGGCGCCCGGCGCAGGCGGTAGTGGAGAACTATGTCAGGCAGTGCTCCATCATGATGACCTGCGTGGAGACGGCGAAGGCCGCGCTCTTCCTCGCGCAGGACGGCCGGGGCGCGCAGGGCACTGTCGTCTCCCGGAGCGAGGCCAAACGCATCAGCTCCATCATGCTCACGTGTGGCATGTATGACGCGGCCGGCGAATTTGCCTATCGCGTGGGACTTCCGGGGAAGAGCGGTGTGGGCGGCGGCATCCTGGCGATCGTGCCCGGCGAAGGGGCCATCTGCGTCTGGAGCCCCCGGCTGGATTCCAAAGGCAACTCCCTGGCCGGTACAGCGGCCCTCGCGGACCTGGCCGACCGCACCGGCTGGTCCGTGTTCTGACCCGCTCTCCGGCTTTTTCCGATAACTCCCGCTAGAACCCCCCATTTAGATCTTTGACAGGTCGAAAGGAACACCCATGTCCAACAACCCCAATGGCGAGGTTGCTTTGTACGAGGCCGACGGCGGCCACGCCCACGCACCCGATTCCCTCATCCACGCGGAAGACGCCGGCTACCACAAGGGCCTCAAGGCGCGGCAGATCCAGATGATCGCGATCGGCGGCGCGATCGGCACCGGCCTGTTCCTTGGCGCCGGCGGCCGCCTCAACGCGGCCGGCCCCTCCCTGGTGATCGCCTATGCCGTCTGCGGATTCTTCGCTTTCCTGATCCTCCGTGCGCTGGGCGAGCTGGTGCTGCACCGGCCGTCCTCAGGCTCGTTCGTGTCCTACGCCCGGGAGTTCTTCGGTGAGAAGGCCGCCTTCATCTCCGGATGGTTCTACTGGATCAACTGGGCCACCACCACCATCGTGGACATCACCGCCGTGGCGCTCTACATGAACTTCTTCGGCAAGTACGTCCCGTGGATGGGCGCGGTGCCGCAGTGGACCTGGGCCCTGATCGCGCTGGTCGTAGTTCTCTGCCTCAACCTCGTTTCGGTGAAGGTCTTCGGCGAGCTGGAGTTCTGGTTCGCCCTCATCAAGGTGGCAGCACTGGGGGCATTCCTCATCATCGGCACGTACTTTGTCATCTTCGGCACGCCGGTGGACGGGCAGGACGTCGGACTGAGCCTGATCTCGGACAACGGAGGCATCTTCCCCACCGGCCTGCTGCCCATGATCATCCTGATGCAGGGTGTGCTGTTCGCCTACGCCTCCATCGAGCTCGTGGGAACCGCCGCCGGTGAAACCGAGAACCCGGAGAAAATCATGCCCAAGGCCATCAACTCAGTGGTGTTCCGCATCGCGGTGTTCTACGTCGGGTCCGTCCTCCTGCTGGCGCTGCTGCTTCCCTACACGTCGTACGAGAAGGGCGTCAGCCCGTTCGTGACGTTCTTCGGCTCGCTGGGCATCGAGGGCGTGGACGTCATCATGAACCTGGTGGTCCTCACGGCCGCCCTGTCCTCCCTCAATGCCGGCCTCTACTCCACCGGCCGGATCCTGCGTTCCATGTCCATGGCCGGCTCCGCCCCCAGGTTCGCTGCCCGCATGAACAAGGCAGGCGTTCCGTACGGCGGCATCGCCCTCACTGCGGTGGTTTCGCTGCTGGGCGTACCGCTGAACTACCTCGTCCCGGCACAGGCCTTCGAAATCGTGCTGAACGTGGCCTCGGTGGGCATCGTTGTCACATGGGCAACCATCGTGGTGTGCCAGATCCAGCTGAAACGCTGGGCGGACAAGGGCTGGGTGGAGCGTCCGGCCTTCCGGATGTTCGGTGCGCCCTACACGGGCTACCTCAGCCTGCTGTTCCTGCTGGGCGTGCTGGTCATGGTGTTCATCGATTCCCCGCTTACTTTGCTGGTGACCGTCGTGGCCTGCGCGCTGATGGTGGCGGGGTGGTACTCCTGCCGGAAGCGGATCCATGAGATCGCCGAGGTCCGGAACGGATACACGGGCGCAGCGCCCGTGGTGGCCAACAGGACCCCCATTCGATAGTCAAAACACCCGCAGTCCCCAACCACCAACAACCGACGAAAGCCCGCCATGAACCGACAAGACCTGCTAAGCCCCCAACCCAGCGGGGCGCCAACGGAAAACCAGACGACGGACAGTTGCGAGGACGGCTGCTTCTTCTGCACCGGACCGGAAACCGACTAGGCGCCCACCGCAGCCTCCACCCAACGCACGTAAACCAACACCCAACCCCAGAAGACAAGCAGAGATGACAACGGAATCCGCATCCACCATGACAGCAACTGACATCAGGTCCGTCGACGCCGGCACTATTAATCACCTCGCGGTACAGACGGCCTCCGCGGCTGACCCCGGAACACAGAGCCCCCGCGGCAGTAAGGCAGGCTCCGGGACCCTGAAATCCGCCGGGCACGTGATTGTGGACTCCCTCGCGGCCCACGGGGTGGAACGCACCTACGTTGTTCCCGGCGAAAGTTTCCTGGACGTGCTGGACGGGCTGCACGGCTCCGGCATCGACACGGTGGTCTGCCGCCATGAAGGAGGCGCCGCGTACATGGCCGAAGCCGACGGCAAGATGAACCAGCTCCCGGGGGTAGCCATGGTGACCCGCGGACCCGGCGCGGCCAACGCCCACGTGGGGCTGCACACCGCCTGGCAGGATTCCACCCCCATGCTGCTCTTCGTGGGGCTCATTCCGTTTGCGCACCGTGACCGCGAAGCGTTCCAGGAATTCGACATCAAGGCCTGGTTCGACACCGGGGCGAAGCGCGTCATGGTGCTGGACCACGCCGAGCGTGCGTCCGAGATCGTTGCGGAAGCCATGTTTGCAGCGATGAGCGGGCGGCCCGGGCCCGTCGTGGTGGGCCTGCCGGAAGACATCATCCGGCAGCAGATCGATCCGGCGCTGCACCCGGCCATCCCCGTGGCTGCGGGCGGCATGAGCACCACGGATGCCGAAGCACTCGCTGGCGCCCTTGCACTGTCCAGGAAGCCGCTGTTTGTCACCGGCGGCAACGACTGGACCCAGGAAGCGGCCGCCCAGCTCACCGGCTGGCTCGAAAAGCACCACATCCCGGCCGCCGCGGAATGGCGCACGCAGGGTACGGTCTCCTTCGATTCGCCGTCGTATGTGGGCCCGATCGGCTACGGACGCCCCCGCCCCACGTATGACCTCCTGGAGGAAACCGACCTGCTCGTCTTTGTCGGTACGGTGCCCGGGGACGTCATCACGGACGGTTTTGTCTGCCGCCAGGACTGGAACAAGCAGAACTTCCTGGTGACCATCGACCCCTCCCTGCGCGGCCGGTCGGGGCCCGTCTCACGGCAGATCGTGGCGAAGCCGGATGCCTTCGTCCGCGATCTGCTGGGCATCGACCTGCCCGTCAAGGATGAATGGAAAGCCTGGACGGCCAGGATGCGCGCCGAACAGGCCTCCTTTGCCGCCCTGCCGCCGGCCGCGCCGGCTGAAGGGCCCGCCAGGATGGACACCCTGATGGCCAACCTCGTCCCGCGGCTGCCTGAGGACGCCATGGTGACGTTCGGGGCAGGCGAGCACACCAACTGGGCGCACCGGTACTTCCCCACCCGCCGTTACGCCTCCATGATCAGCGCCAGGAACGGCTCCATGGGCTACTCCATCCCGTCCGCCATCGCGGCCTCGCTGGCCAGTCCGCAACGCCGGGTGGTGACCATCGCGGGCGATGGCGAGTTCTTGATGAACGGGCAGGAGTTGGCCACGGCAGCCCAATACGGGGCCACCCCGCTCATCATCGTGATGGACAACCAGGAATACGGCACCATCCGCACCCACCAGGAACGGCACTACCCCTCAAGAGTGTCGGGGACCCAGCTGAAGAATCCCGACTTCGGCCTCATGGCCAGGGCCTTCGGCGGATTCGGCATCACGGTCACCCGTGACGAAGACGTGCCGGCCGCCCTCGACGCGGCGTTCCGTGCCATCGACCGGGACGGGACCTTCGCGCTCATTCACCTCATCGTGGAACAGCGGGTGAAGGCGTACTGACCGTCCGGCGGACCCTGCCCGCCGCCCGCCGGGCGCGGCGGTGGATGACGTACTCGGCCACCGCCATGTTGATCAGCCACCCCGCTCCCAGCAGCACTGCCCGCGTGGGCACATCGCTGGGGCCGACCAACAGCAGCCACGCAATACCCACAAACGCCTGGGTTCCCGCGCCGACGGCGATAGCGTAACCGCGCGTCATCCAGGCGCTGTGTCCCGCGAAGTCCCGGCGCCTGATGGCGAGGATCCCCAGGACGATGCTCACCAGCATGGCCGAGCCGAAGAAGAGCCGGAGCGGGACATCGGTGTAACCATCCGGGAGTGGGTAGAAGACGGACATCCACAGCCCGGAGAGCGCCGCGAGCAGGCCGGCCGGGATGAGCACGTAGCCGGCGATGCGGTGCCAGCCGCGCCTGCCGCGGAGCGAGGGAACGAACTGGAACGCTCCGAGCAGGGAGTAGACGGTGACGCTGACAATGTGTGTCACCACCGGGACAGGAGAGGCGAAGAACCGCGCATTCTGCGGCGTAACCGCCGCACCGGACGTCAATTCACTGAGCCGAAGTGCCCCGAAGATGACCGGAATGAGGCTGAGCAGGATCAGGCCGGCGGGCACGGGCCAATGACGCCGGGGGCGCCGGACGGATGCGGCGGGGGTGATGGTTACGGTTGACATGGCCGGTCCTTCGCAGGGCTGGTGTACGGCGTACACCTCTTGCGATCGACGATAGGTGTACGACGTACACTTGTCAATGGAAGCGCTCCGCCCCGCCCCGCGGACAGCCACACCCGGGGGCTTGTGATGAGTCTCACGCGCAATGAACGGATCCTGGCTTGAGCCGCCGCCACCCCTCCATGCATCATGGAAAGGACGGTTGAGAATGCGATTTCACAGCCGCGCCAGCCCTTGTTTCCGTGCTCAGGCGCAGGAAATGCAGCGGCTTGGAACAACCCAACCTGGTGGACGCAACGAGGCCAAACCAGTGAGCTCGCCGAGCTGAGCATGGCCTCTGAGCGTTCATGGATAGACCCGTCCCGGGCTCCGCGCCGACGCGAAGCCCATGACCAAATTGATGAATGAGGCACCGAATAATGACGTTCGAAACCAATCACTCCGTGACCCTTAAGATCTGGGACCGCTCCGCGATCGACCACACGCTGGACGCCCTGGTGCACGACATTTCCACAAAGGCCAACGCCCACCGGAACGATGTTGCCGTCACCCTCAGCGGGCCGAACACCTTCACGGTGAGCCTGAACCGCAGCGCCGCCCAGGGCGCCGCTGTCTAGTAAAGCCGCCGTTCAGTAAGTCAGGACCAACACAACGCAAGCGGACGACGGCGGGATGTCCCGCCGTCGTCCGCTTGCGTTGCCAGCCTTAACAGTTAGCCACGGTCCGGCCCCTGTCAGGCGTGGGAGTGCTCGGCGAGGAGGGCATCGATCTGCCCGGCTGCTTCCTTCATGCCTTCCTCCATGCCCATGTCCACCATCTGCTGCATCTGTTCTTCGGACTCGAAGGTGGAATGGACGGTCATTCGGGTGCGGTCGTCGATGTCCTCGAGGAGCACCACCATGCGGGTGATGCCCACGGCCTCAACGTGCTCGCCGTTTTCGTCGGCAAAACCGTCGTCGAGCTCCAGGCGGTTCGGAGCCTGTATGGAGGTGAAGCGCCACCAGCCGCGTGCCTTGGTGCCGTCCGGCCCGGTCATGTAATACGCGGCGTTGCCTCCGGGCTGGAAGTCGAGCTGTTCGAACGTGGCCGGCCAGGTGGGCGGACCCCACCAGCGTTCGAGCTGCCGCGGGTCTTCCCAGAGCTGCCAGACGCGCTTGACGTCGGCGTCGAACTCGGTGACGAGGGTGAAGCTCAGTGCTTCAAGATTCTTGGTGGAACTGATAACAGTCATTGCGGAACCCCTTTTTGTTCTTCAGCGAGAATGTCCGCGATCCGCTCGGCACGCTGCCGCCAGATCGCCTCGTACTCATCAAGCAGCCGCCGGGCGTTCTGCAGGCCTTCATGGTTGCCCCGCACGATCTGCTCCCTTCCGCGCTTCTGCTTCGTGACCAGGGAAGCGCGCTCCAACACCGCGACATGCTTCTGAACTGCGGCGAAACTCATGGCGTAGAGGGCGGCCAGGCCGGAAACCGAGTACTCGCCCACCGTCACGCGCCGCACTATGTCGCGGCGGGTGGCGTCGGCGAGCGCCTGGAAGAGGCGGTCGAGTTCGGCTTCACCCATCTGATCTACAACCATTTGGTTGTAGAATACGACCGCCATGCATGGGTGTCAATGGGTTAGCGCTGGCGGAAACCTGCCCCGTAACTGGAAGCGGCCATCAGGTCGGCGCCGTCGGCGCGGAGCCTGGAGCGCAGGGTGCCCTTCTTCGGTTCCGTGTCGTAGAGACCCCTGCTGGCAAGCTCCGGCACCACCAGTTCGGCAAAGTCGTTCAGGGAACCCGGACTGACCAGCGGGTTGATCATGTAGCCATCCAGCCCGGACACCGCCGAGTGCTCCTGGATCTGCGAGGCGACATCATCCGGCGTGCCGATGAACAGCAGGTCCGTTCCGCGCGTGACCTCGGAGAATTTGCGCCGCACATCCCCGGCGGTCAGCGGCCGGTCCTGCGGCGCCCCCTTGACCACATAGGAAGTGAGTCCGTTGGATGCCGTGGCCAGCGGCTCGTCGTCGGCGTACTTGCTGAGGTCGATCCCGGTGTCGCCGGCATAGCTGACCAACTGCGCCTCCAGGTGGTAGTTGCGCTGCAGTTCCTCGTACTTTTCCTGCGCTTCGATCGCCGTGGGCGCGGTGATGATCCGGGCGAGCGCCATGGAGCGGACCTCGCCGGCGGGGCGGCCGCCCGCCTGCGCCCGGCGGTCGATGTCCGCCAGTCCCGCGGCGATTTCCTGCGGGTCCTTCTTGGGCAGCAGGATCACTTCGGCATGCTTGGCGGCGAATTCGCGGCCCCGCGGCGACCACCCCGCCTGGAACAGGACGGGGGTCCGCTGCGGCGACGGGGACGTCAGCGACGGTCCGTCCACGCGGAAATGCTCGCCGTCGTGGTTGATCGGTTGGACGGCACCGGCACGCGCGTACACCTTTTCGCTCTTGCTTGCGACGACGGCGTCGCCCGCCCAGCTGCCTTCCAGCAGTTTGTAGAACACATCCATGAACTCATCGGCGCGGCCGTACCGGTCCGCGTGCTTGAGCATCTCGTCCATGCCGAAGTTCCTGGCCGCGCTGGAAAGGTAGGACGTGACGATGTTCCAGCCGATCCGGCCGTTGCTGAGGTGGTCCAGGGTGCCGAAGCGGCGGCCCAGGGAGAACGGGTGCTCATAGGTGGTCGAGGCCGTGATGACGAAGGAGAGCCGCTCCGTCAGTGCTGCCAGGGCAGGGACGTAGATGAACGGGTCATTCGCCGGCGCTTCCACGGCCCAGCCCAGGGCGGCGTCGGCAGATCCGCCGTAGACGTCGTAGAGGCCCAGCACGTCGGCGAAGAACAGCGCATCAAGGTTGGCCTGCTCCGCAGTCACGGCCACATCCCGCCAGCGGTCCAGGGAATTTACCGCCAGGCGGTCATCCAGCGGGTGCGTCCAGAGGCTCGGGGCGCCGCCGCAACCGACGCTTGCCTGTTCGTAGAGGGCGAAAAGCAGCGGGGTGGCGGGGGTGTTCAAGGGAATCGCTTCGCTTTCGTGGACGGGACAATGTCATTCGATGTGCATCATATACAAGTAAATATGCTTGTGCTGCCCATCACAGTCTGTCAGGATGATTCAAAGGCCGCCCGGACGGCTCCTGACGATCGAAGGAAGAGGCATCACCGCATGGATATTGGAATGAAAAGCGTGCGCAAACTCCGCGTCCACTGGCCCATTGGCGCAGGTTCCCTGAGGCGGCTGGTGGAGGGTGACGTGGAGGTCCTGAAGGCGGATCCGGGACTCTCGTCACTTTTCGACACACTGGAGGCCTGCCCCGATCTCGGGGACTTCGGGAACTACCGGCATGTCTTCGAATCGAGCCTCGGATTCGAGGGGTTCACGGCCTCGGCCGGGGCAAATCCCACCTTCGGCCGCGCAGACGAAAGAACGTTTTCGCCCACCTTTGTCCTGACCACGTATCTGGACGCCGATCTGTCCGACGAGGCCGTCAGCCGTCTCGTGGAGCGCATGATCGAAGTCCACCCGTGGGAGGTGCCCGTCATCGAACTCTCGGAGCCTGTCCGGGTTTCCACGGCAGCGTCTGTCCGTCCGGCACTCGGGCGGGCGTCATGACAGTTCAGACCACCGGGCTCTGGGAAGGATTCCAGGCGTTGCTGTCCGGCCGGTCGTTCACCGATCTGACGCACGCCTTCCATCCCGGCCAGCCGCACTTCCCTGCCTTTCCGGACGAGACCAGGACGGCCCTGTTCGACCTGGAAAACGGCGACGGCTTCACGGCCCATGTCTACTCCATCGTCGGCCAGTGGGGCACCCACGTCGACCCGCCGTCGCACTTCATCCGTGGCGGCCGCACGCTGGACAACATTCCCGTGGATGAGATGGTGCTGCCCCTGGTGGTGCTGGACATCAGCGCACAAGCCGCGGGCGACGCTGACGCGACGCCCACCCTGGCTGACGTCAGTGCATGGGAGGAGCGCAATGGAAGGATTCCGGCGGGCGCGTTCGTGGCGCTCCGGACCGGCTGGAGCAACCGCTGGCCGGACCCGGAGGCCATGGCCAACCGGGATTCGGACGGCGTCAGCCACACTCCGGGCTGGTCCCGGGAGGTGCTGTCCTTCCTGGTCGGCGAGCGGAACATCACGGCGATCGGTCACGAGCAGACCGACACGGACCCGGGCAAGGCGACGTCGAACCAGGACTTCAGCCTGGAAACCTACATCCTTTCCCAGGACTGCTGGCAGATAGAGTTGCTTGCCAATCTGGATGGCCTGCCGGAATCGGGGGCTGTACTGGTAGCTACCTGGCCGAAGCCGCAAGGCGGAAGCGGATTCCCGGCCCGGGTCTTCGCGATCCACTGAAGGCGGCCCCCGTCCCTCCGGCGCCAGGAACTAAGATCGGATCCATGTCGAAGATCTCCAGCATGGGCCGAGGAATGCAAGTCGTCTTCGCCGTCGGGTCCCGCCACAAGAGCGGGGCGCGGGGCGCGACTGTCGGGGACATCGCCGCCGATCTCGGCAAGGACCGAAGCCAGGTCTCCCGCGGACTGAAGGCCGCCCAGCAGGAGAACTTCCTGCTCCGTGGCGGGCACCGGGAGTATTCGCTGGACTGGAGCCTCTACACGGATGCGCAGTTGCTTACGGAGCAGAGGCTCCGGACCGAGGGATTGACCGCGCTGGAGGGGCTGGTCGAGGATACCGGCGAAGGCTGCTTCCTGGGCGTCCTCAATGGGGACAGCACCGTAACCATCGGTGAGCATGTCCCGCCGAACAGCACGATGGTGGGCTCGTGGATCGGCCGGCCCTACCCCGCGTACTGCAGCGACGCCGGCCAGGCGCTGCTGTGGGACTCCAGCGACGCCGAGGTCCGGGCCGTCTTCAGCCATACCGAATTCGTGCGCCATGGCCCCAACACTCCCGCCGATGTCGAGGACTTCCTTGTTCGCCTGGCCGGGGCGCGGAAGCGCGGATATTCCGTGGTGGATGAAGAGGCGGAGCCTCACCTGTACTCCGTGGCCGTCCCCATACGCGACTTCCGCGGCGAGACCATTGCCGCGTTGCAGGTGGTCGGGTCGAAGGCACGGCTGGAGCCGAAGCGCGACGAGATTGCCGCCGCGGCGCTGAAGTGGGGCGCGCGGCTCGAAGCGGCCCTGGGCCGTCCTAGCTGACTCGGGCGCCGTCTGCACCCACCGCTGCGAGGCGCTTTGCGGCCGAGTGCAGCGCCTCGGCTATTTCCCCGGCCCGGAGTTCAACGGCGGCACGGCTGCCCAGGACCGAGAGCGCTGCACTGACCCGCCCGTCCGGATCCCGCACGGGCACGGCCAGCTCGTGGACATCGTGCTCAAACTCCTCGGCCGCCCTGATGAAGCCCTGCGGACGGTCGTGCTCCATCAGTTCGCACAGTTCCGGCACCGAGTGGGCCGCCCGGGGGCCGCCCACTCCGATGAAGTCCATGCCCTGAAGAAGCGTCTCGACCTCGGCGGCCGTGTGGTCCCAGAGGAGGGCACGGCCTGATCCTGTGCACCAGACGGGTGTGACCATGCCCGGTTTAACAAAGCTTCCCAGCACGCCGTCATTGCTCGACGTCCTGAGGAGGATCACGCGCACACCGTCCCGGACGGACAGCCGGGCCCGCAGCCCGAACTCCGCCACGAAGAGTTCCAGTTCGCGCTTGGCCTGCCCGATCCAGCCGACATTAAGGCTGGCCGCAAGCTGGAAGAAGGCCGGACCGGCACGGAACGGTCCGCGCTCCACCCGCTCCAGAATGGCCAGCTCGCACAACTCCTGGGTAAGCCGGGAAACGCGGCTTTGGTCCATCTCGAGCTCGGCTGCGAGCTGCGATACCCCCAGCAATCCCCTGCCACGCTTCTCGCGGTCGACGATCAGCCGGACAATGCGAAGGCCCTGGCCCAGCGATGACGCTTCCGACAATTCCAAGCTGAACCGCTCCCTCTGGTGGACTTCAACGCCCATTCTCACACAGCGCCGGCGGCCGAACACTGGTTCGGCCGCCGGGCCGGGGGGTTGCAGCAGCACTGCCGCAGCAGGCTACCGGGCGAGCTGCTGCCGCCGTCCGTACTTGTAGTAGAAGAAGGCGTAGCAGGCGCCCACGAACGGAATGCCGAAGTACAGGGCTGCGACCTGGTTCGGGTCGAAGGCGATGCCGATCAGCGAGATGAGGCACAGCGCGAAGGCAAGGATCGGAACGACAGGGAACAGCGGGGCCTTGTAGGCGAGGTCGTCGATGTTCCCGCCGTTCTGCACGAAGGCCCGCCGGTGGAAGAAGTGTGACGCCGTGATGGACATCCAGACCCCCACCACAGCGAACCCGGCGACGGACACCAGCGCGAGATACACCGATTCCGGAGCGACCACACTGCTGATGAGCGAGGCCAGCCCGCCGACCATGCTGACACAAAGGGCGATGAGGGGAATCCCGCGCTTGGTCAGCTTACGGAAGGCCTTCGGCGCGTGCCCTTCCTCGGACAGGGAAAAGAGCATCCTTGCGCAGGAGAACAGGCCGCTGTTTCCGGCGGAGAGCAGTGCGGTGATGATGACGAAGTTCATGATGTCCGCAGCGTAGGGAATGCCGATGGAGGAAAAGACGGTGACGAAGGGGCTCTCGTCCAGGCCCACTTGGTCAAAGGGGATGGTGGCGGCGATGACAGCGATGGCCCCCACGAAAAAGATCAGCAGGCGGAACACCGTGGTCCGCATTGCCTTGGGAATGCTGGTCTCGGGGTTGGCCGTTTCGCCCGCTGCGACGCCGATGAGCTCCGAACCGGAGAACGCGTAGAAGACCGCCAGGGCAGTCACCAGGACTCCGGAAAAGCCGTTGGGGAACAGTCCGCCCGAGGTGTTGAAGTTCTCGAGCAGGAACGGGTGGGAGCCGCCGGCCAGCGGGTGGAACCCGACAAGCGCGGCGCCGCCAAAGGCAATCAGGACGACGATGGCGCCCACCTTGATGATGGAAAACCAGAACTCGGATTCGCCGAAGAACCGCGATGAGACGGCATTGAGGGCAAACAGTATGGACGCGAAGACGACGCACCAGACCCACACCTCGATTCCCGGGAACCAGCGCTGCATAAGCAGGCCGGCCGCGGTGAATTCGGATCCCAGGGCAACGGCCCAGCACAGCCAGTACAGCCAGGCCGTGGTGAAACCGGTGGCCGGACCGATGGACCTGGCAGCGTAGATGTGGAATGCGCCCGAGACCGGATAGGCGATGGCCAGCTCGCCGAGGCAGGCCATAACGAGGTACACGACGAAGGCGCCTACGAGATACGCCAGAACCGCGCCCAGCGGGCCGGCCTGGGAGATCGTGTAGCCCGAACTGAGGAAGAGGCCCGACCCGATGACGCCGCCCATGGCGATCATCACCAGGTGCCGCGGGCCCATGGATCGCTGGAGCCCCGGCGCCGGTCCGCGCCCTGATTCAGCGGGTCCCGATTCAGCTAATGAAGAAGCCTGCGGATCCAAGCGGGTTGTGGAAGAAAGTTCCATGAATTGCTCCCGGGAGAGTAGTCGAGGTGCGAACGGGATGGATGCACCGGAAAGCCTCGGAGGGCGTTGGGGACCAGACCGGCAAACCCAACCACCGTGATGAAAGTAACACCAAAACGCCTTTTTGATCTTTAAAAACATTCCTAGATGCATATATTGCACGATTGTTAAGGGCCGACGATACGTATGGCGTCATCCTTGGTCACTTTGCGTCGTCCTTTGGGCGGAATCACATGGCGGGACGGACACGGCGCGCCCTGAGCATGGAAACACCTAGCAATTCCGAAAGAAGGACACGGCATGACCACCTATGACCTTGCACTGATTGGCTTCGGCGGAGTGAACCGCAGCCTTGCTGAGCTGATCGCCGCCCGCGGGGAAGCACTCCGCGCCGAGCTGGGCTTCGGCCTGCGGGTAGTAGCCATCACGGATCTGCGCCTCGGGTCCCTTGTGGACGCCGGCGGTATTGATCTGTCCATGGCCCTGGCGCTGGGCGGCGACGGCGAAACCTTTGCCCGCCACGGCGGCTCCGCGGAGCCGGATAACGAGGGTGTGATCCGCACCAGCACAGCGGACATCATCTGCGAGGCCACCTTCACCAATCCCGGCGACGGTGAGCCCGGGGTGTCGCATGTCCGCTGGGCACTGGAGTCGGGCAAGAGCGTGTGCACCACCAACAAGGGACCCGCGGCGCTGCGGGGCCGGGAACTGGCAGCCCTGGCGGAGCGGCATGGTGTCCGCTTCGAGTTTGAAGGTGCCGTCATGAGCGGCACTCCGGTGATCCGGCTTGCCAAGCAGATGTTCGGCGGCCTGCAGCTGAACGGTTTCGAAGGGATCATGAACGGCACCAGCAACTACGTCCTGGGGCGCATGGAAGCCGGTCTTGAACTTGGCGAGGCTGTCCGGGAGGCCCAGGAGCTGGGTTACGCCGAGGCGAATCCCGCCGCGGACCTCGAGGGTTTCGACGTGCAACTGAAGGTGCTGATCCTCGCCAACGAACTGCTTGGCGGGAACCTTCAGCTGGAGGACGTCCACCGGGAGGGAATCTCCGCGCTGACGCCGGAAGATATCCGGGCAGCCGCTTCGGCCGGCCGGCGCTGGAAGCTGATCGGATCCGCCAGGCGGACTCCCGACGGCGGCATCGCGGCACGCGTTGCACCGCGCGCCGTTGATGTGGCGCACAGCCTTGCCGGCATCTCGGGCGCCACGAACGCGGTTTCGTTCGACACCGACCTGCTGGGCCCCGTGACGGTTTCCGGTCCCGGCGCCGGACGCATTGAGACGGCCTACGCGCTGCTCTCCGACATCATCGCCATCCACAAGATGGCGGAAGGACTGGCTCATGTCTGAGGCCACCATCCTGCAGGTCGTCCGCGCTCCCCGGCTCCACGAAGTGAGCAGTCCCTACGACGGCAGGGTTGTGGGAGCCGTCCCCGTCACCGATGTCAGTGCTGTTGAAGAAGTGATGGCCACGGCACGCTCGGGCGCCGTGGCGGCGAAGTCCCTGTCCCGCCATGCCCGCTCTGCCATCCTGTCCACGGCCGCTTCCGACATCGAGCGCAGGAGCGAAGCCTTCGCCCAGACCATCGTGGCGGAGGCCGGGAAGACCATCCGCCAGGCGCGTAAGGAGGTGCACCGGGCCGTCAACACCCTCCGGCTATCCGCAGAGGAAGCAACACGTGCCGCCGGCGAGGTCATACCCTTCGACGCCTACGCCGGATCAGAGGACCGGACCGGCTGGTTCACACGGGAGCCGCTGGGGATCATTGCGGCCATCACTCCGTTCAACGATCCCCTCAACCTGGTGGCCCACAAGGTGGGCCCGGCGATCGCAGGGGGCAACGCCGTCGTGCTCAAGCCGTCAGCACTCACGCCGTTGTCCGCACAGTTGCTGGCTGACGCCCTGTACGACGCCGGCCTGCCGCCGGAGGTCCTGACGGTGGTCCATGGCGGGAGGGACGTTGCCGCTGCCATCATCAGGACCCGGGACGTGCGGATGGTTTCCTTTACGGGCGGGTTCGCCACGGGTGAGGCAATCGCCCGCACGGCCGGGCTGAAGAAACTCGCCATGGACCTGGGCGGCAACGCGCCGGTGATAGTCCTGGACGATGCGGACGTGGACCATGCGGTGGACTCCTGTGTATCCGGCGCGTTCTGGGCTGCGGGGCAAAACTGCGTGGGAGTGCAGAGGATCCTGGTCCACCAGTCCGTCTACGGCGAATTCCGTGGGAAGTTCCTGGCTGCCACCAGCAAGCTGATGGCAGGTGACCCGGCCGAGGAGCGGACCGATGTTGGCCCCATGATTACGCCCGGTGCGGTGCGCGAGGTCCAGCTCAAGATCCGCGGGGCCGTTGATGCCGGCGCAACGCTCCTGGCAGGCAACCGGGCGGAGGGAAATGTGCTGCTGCCCACGGTCCTGGAGTCCGTCTCTGAGGATTGCCGACTCTGGCAGGAGGAAGTCTTCGGACCCGTGGTCATGCTCAAGGTGTTCAGCACCTACGACGAAGCCATCGAACTGGCGAACTCCATCGAGTTCAGCCTGCACGCGGGCATCTTCACCCGCTCGCTCGCGTCGGCCATGGGTGCGGCGCGGGATCTGGACGCAGGCGGCGTGATGATCAATGACTCCTCCGATTACAGGTTCGACGGCATGCCGTTCGGCGGGTCCAAGTACGGCAGCATGGGCCGCGAAGGAGTCCGGTTCGCCCATGAGGAGATGACACAGCCCAAGGTGGTCTGCATCAGAAACTAGCGAGACAGCAGGCCTAGGGTTCGGCTGTCCCGTGCCCGTCGGTTCCCCGCCGGCGGATGACGTTGGACAGGGTCAGTGCGGTCACGGTGTCGCCCACGCCGGGGAGGGCGGCAATCTGCTCCCAGATCTCCTGGACCCTGTCCAGCGAGCGCGCTTCCAGCCTCACCAGCAGGTCAAAGTCGCCGCTGAGGACATCGCAGAGGACCACTTCGGGAATGGTCCGCAATGCTGCCAGGACGTCGGCACCGCGCATGCGGTCCTTGCGGTAAATCATGAGGAAAGCGGAAACCATGCTCTGGCCCACGCTGCCCGCCACAATCGTGTAGCCCTGGATGTGGCCCTGCCGCTCCAGGCGGTCAACACGCTGCCGCACGGCGTTCCGGGACAAAAGCACCCTGCCGGCCAGTTCGGCATGGGACACCCGGGCGTTCTTTGTGAGTTCCGCAAGGATCTTCTGGTCGATGTGATCCAAACCCGCCCCGTCCATCCCTACCCTCCGCCGCAACCACCGGTTCGCCCTTGTCCTCTGGACTGTCCGCGCCGATACCGTAGCCAGAAAGGCTCCGCAGAAATGATACGCCGTGTCGACGGGGCCATGGAGAGCGTGTCGTGAATGAGGCGGCTGCGGGTTTCCCGGCGTGCTGGCACACTGGGCAGATGAAAGAGTCGCCGTCCCCCATCCGACGGCCCGGAATCCGGGCGGCCATGTTTGTCGACTTCGACAACGTCTACACCGGCTTGCTGGCCCTCGATCCCCTGGCCGCGAAGCGGTTCGCCGAGGATCCAAAACACTGGGCGGATGCCTTGTCCGCCGGTGGCTCAGCCGAAAACTCCCGCCGCTTCCTGATCCGAAACTGCTACCTGAACCCGGTGGTGTATTCGAAGTACCGGACGTACTGGACCCGCGCGGGCTTCCGTGTGATCGACTGCCCGTCGCTGACCCAGCGCGGGAAGTCCAGCACCGACATCAACCTGGTACTGGACGCGATGGACGCATTGTCCGGTAGCGCAGGCATTGACGAGTTCTTCATCGCCTCGGCGGATGCTGACTTCACGTCACTCATCCAGCGTTTCCGGGCGGCGGACAAGATGACCACGGTCATCGCCGCCGGTGCCGTGGCCTTCGCGTACCGCGAGATGGCTGACAGCGTGGTGGAGTCCCACGACTTCGTGGCGATCCTCAACGGCACTACCGCAGAGCCAATCCACGCCGTCGCCTCTGTTCAGCAGCCGCGGGAACAGGCAGCCGCCAAGGCAAAACCCAAGACGAAGTCGAAGACCGCCTCCGCCGCGGTCCGGGAGGTCTGCGATTTCGTCCGGGCTGCCCCCGGCCCTGTTGTCGGGGCGATGGTGGCCCACCGCGCACTCACGGCGGATCCTTCCCTGAAGACAGACTGGGGCGGATACGGGAAATTCGGGACGTGGGTGGCCCAGATCGGCAACGGCGTTGAATACTCCCCCTCACGGGGCGGCTGGGTCTGGGACGCTCAGAGGTTTTCCAGTGACGACCTGCCCGCGGATGCGGACGTCGAGCCCGGCATCGAGGAACGGGTCACCAGGGTGACGGACGTGCCCGCGCTCTCCGAGGCGCAGTTCCGGCAGCTGTTCCAGGCTTTGGCGGCACGGCTTCGCGAACTGCCGGTCAACCGCAACGAGCTCTCGCGGCTCGTCCGGGATGACTGCGTCACCGCCGGCCAGCCGGTGTCCCGCGGTGCGGTGAATTTTGTGATTCAGGGTCTGGGCTACGTCAATTACCAGCTCAATGAGAATGCGACGGCGGAAGGGCTGGCAGCGGCCTGGACCGAGAACGTGGAGGAGCTCTGCCGTGTGGCGCTGATGGAGTTCGACGACGCCGAGACGGCGGCCCTGCGCCGCTGGGCCAGCGGCGGCTACCTGGAGGCATAGGCCCCCTGCGGCAGGCATCAGCGAGGGGACGACGGCGGGGAGGAACCGCCGTCGTCTGTCTCGGTCTGCTTCGGTGTGCGGCCTCACGGACCGCGCGGTCAGGCCCTGCTCCGACGCGTCACGGCGCCGTAGATGCCCAGCACAATCACGGCGCCCAGAATAGCCAGCAGCCAGGTCCTGAGATCGAAGAACTCAGCGAGGCCGCCGCCGAAGACCAGCGAGCCGATCCATCCTCCAAGGATGGCGCCAACCACACCCAGAACCATCGTGACGACCCAGCCGCCGCCTTGCCTGCCGGGAAGTATGGCCTTTGCGATAGCTCCCGCGATCAAACCGAGCAGGAGAAAACCGAGAATTCCCATAACGCGCTTCCTTCCGAATGAAAGAACCGCATAGCTGCGGCAGGAGCAGGGATTCCTGCTGGGCGGGTCATGCCCCTTGCCTGCTGCCCTCCGCGGTCCGGGTTTGCCGGCACCTGCCGGTGACTGGATTCTAGGGATCCTCCCATGGCCCGTCACGAGTAGCCGCCACCCGAATATGCGGCCGCACACCCGCATCGGCTTCCTGGACTACCCAAGGGCCGCGCCTGAGGCCCTAATACCCTAGTGGGTATGCCTGCTGAATCATAGCCTTGGCTTCTGGAACAGGAGGCCGGTGATGCCCGTTTGTGGAATCGAAAGCGGCGGTGAGTTCGGGACGGGCGAACGGTGGGTAGCTTGCGCCGCGCTCGCCCTGCTGGCTCTGGCGGGGTGCTCATCCGGAGGCGGGACGCCGGGTGGGATTCCATCGAACGGGACACCGTCTGCGCCGTCCGTTGCCTCGTCGGGCAGCCCTGCAGCAACCGGCTTTCCGGAGGCGGTCTTCACGGACCAGGACCTAGCGGCAATCATCAACGGAGTCGGACAGAACCGGAACCTGCAGTTCCCCCCGGCCCAGGACTCCGCACGCCATCGAAGCGGAGCCTCCAGCGGCACGTTCCCCGAGGTCAGCACCGAGACAACCCCCAGCGAATGTATCGCCTTCGCCCCTCAAAACCCCTTCGTTCGGTGGGCGGACAAGAGCGTCAATTTTGCTGACGGTGTCATGCCAATCGGCGGGCAGTCGGGGCCCACTACCACCATAATGTTCACGCTCCGCAGCGCGGAAAAGGATGCGATCGCCAAGGCTGATTTCGGCTACACGGACGATCTGGCATCCCGCTGCAGCCAGTTTGACGTTGCAACAACGGAGTCCGGCCAGACCTCAACGTACACGCTCCAACTGCTGGCCGCTCCCCTGGTCAGCGAGGGGCCGGTCGGGGAGAGAGAATACGGCTTGAGGCAGACGAAGCCGATGGGGCCAGGGGGTGTCGGAACGGTCGGCCTGCGGGTCCTTGCCGGGACACTTTCCATCCACCTGGATCTCTCGGTGGCCGCGCTCGACTCCGAGTCCGCGGCCAAACCGGCCCTCGACTCCATGGCCGGCCTGGCGAAGGAGCTCATCGACCAGGCCGTGAAGAAGCCGCCCACAGGAGCCCCGGTACCGCCGAACTCCCGTTCGGCTGACGATGTCGTTGCACTCCTCAAGGGAGTCACCGGGCCGGACGGCGGTCCGGTGACCATGCCCGGCGCTTCAGTCCTCGGCCCGGTGCCCGGCTTCAGTGCCGCCCCGTCGACGCAGGGACCTGCGGGTCCCTGCACCTTCAACGACGAAGCATATTACGGCTCGCTCCCGGGCGCGGTCCTCGGCCAGGGGCAGATCCAGGGTGCCAGCAAGATGGATTACACCGAGTTCAGCGTGATCAGCATGACGACGACGGCGGCGCCGCCTTATCCCTTTGACACCCGGGCCGCTGCACTCGGGGAGTGCACTACTATCCAAGAGGTCGGTGTTGGCGGGGGCTCGCGCGAGTGGTCGGCCGTTTCGAAGCTGGACACAACCATTGCCGCCGACTCAAGCTACGCCCTCGCCTACCAGTTGCCGGATGGAACGGGCGAATGGCACGTCAGGGCCGGCGCGCGCAAGGGGACGTTGTCGGTGGAGGCCGATACCAGGACGTCCTCGCAGGCTGAAGCCCAGGCCACCGCGGACGGTCTGGCCACCTTCTTCGGCAAGGTGTTCTCCAATGCCGGGCTCTAGGGCCGTTCGCCGCCGCTGGCGCGGCTGGGTGGCCGGCACGGCGGTGGCGCTGGTCCTTGCGGGGTGCTCTCCGGCGCCTGGCGGCCCGACGCCTGGCAGCGAATCGCCGAGCGGTGTGCCGGCGTCGTCCTCGCCATCGGCATCACCAACCGCATCCGCTCAGCTGGAAGACGCATACAGCGACCAGCAGCTCGTGGACATTGCCACCACGGTGGTGCAGTCACGGAACCTGCAGGGGATGGTGGTCGATACCCGAACACTCCGCAGCACGGCCGAGACGATGCAGCGTCCCGGCAGCACCAGCGTCACCACCCCGGAGCAGTGCGGTGCGTTCCGGCTGCCCGCCACCGGGGAGACCGATCCGCGGCGGACGGACTCTGAAATAGCTTTTGCGGCGGGCACCCTGCCGCTTGGCCCCCAGCAGTCCCCGACGTCCACCATCACGTTTACGGTGAGGAGTGCGCCGCACGGGAAGCTGGTTGCGGGGGACTTCAACGGCATCGATGACCTAGCATCGGGGTGCACGGACTTCGAGCGGGCTATCACAGTTTCAGCCCCCGGCGGCGGCGCCCCCTACACCACTACGTATGTGGTCCAGCTCGTGGACCCGCCACCTGTTGGCCAAGAGGCATACGGGACCGTCCAGAAGGCGAAGGGCCTGGGCGCGGCGGACATCGGAATGGCCGGGATGCAGGTGCTGGAGGGGACCCTCTCGATCGACATGGCACTCACGCTCTGGCCAGTGAGTCCAGAAGCGACGGGACGCGCCATGGACTCCATGGCCGCCTTTGCCCGCGAATTGATCGATGAGGCCGTGAAGAACCCGCCCAGCTCCCCGCAGCCGAATCCGGCCGGCGCCCGTACCCCGGAAGAGCTCACCCAGATGCTCGCCGGCGTGCCGGGACCGTCGGCCACGAAGTTCTATGTGAGCCCCACCGAGGCACGGGTGATCACGAGGACATCAGGTTCCTCGCCGCTCCCGTCGCCGACCGGCTGCTCTTACGACGACGCCACGTATTGGGAATCGCTGGCACCCGGCGCCACCATGGCCAAAGCCATTGCCTCCACCGAGGACAAAGGGATCGCGCTCGGCATCACCGCCATCAGCACGGGCACATCGGTCCAGCCGTCCCCGCCTTTCGACACCCGAACGTCCGCCGTCGCTGACTGCACCGCAATCCAGGCCAACGTTTTAGGCCAGGGCGCCGTCTCCTGGACGTCAGTAAGGCACTTGGACGTGAAGCTCGACGCCGAATCAAGCTACGCCTTCAGCTACCAGGACGCGAAGGATCCCGGCCGCTGGTATGTCCGTCTCGGCGCCCGGAGGGGAACAGACTCAGTGGAGGTTGCGACCATGAACTGGCGGCCGCTCGGGGAGGGCGATGTCCAGGCTGCCACCGACGCCGCGGCCACCATCATCCAGCAGGTTTTCGAACGGGCCGGCACTCCGCACTGATACCCGTTCCTATGCTGCGCCGAGGCGGCCCAGGCAGTAGTTCTTGGGCCAGTGGCGGACCCGCCGCGGCAGCCGCGGGTAGACCATGGCGGACCACCGCATGGTGCGGTCGAACCAGCGGCCGTGACGCTCACTCCACGGCAGTCCGAAGCCCCGTCGGAGCTTGTCCGGCAGGAGGCCTGCGGTGATGAAGCGGGCCAGCGGCATGGCAAGGCGCTGCCACAGCAAGGGGTCATCCGGATAGAGCAGGCTGCGGCCAACGCATGATGTGACGTCGTCGGCTTGCAGCCCCTCAAGCGACGTCCTCCAGTAGCTCCCGAACGCCTCGCGGTCGGCCGGCCACAGCTCCGCGGGAAGCTGGAGGGCGGTGCCGAGCCTCGCGTAGTCCCGGTACATGAGGTCCGCGGCTTCGTCGTCCAGCGCTCCGTAGATTCTCTCGTAAACAGTGACGGCCGTGTCGTACAGGGTTGCCACCACCCACAGCTGGGCGTGCGCATCGAAGGCGCTGTAGCCCGCGGAGCCGGCGCCGGGCTTGCGGCGGACGGGGCCGTGGGCGCGGTTCACGCTGCGGCGCACGGCTGCCACCTGCTCCTCGGTCCCGTAGACAATGGCATACACGTAGGTGAGGGTGGCGCGAAGCCTGTCGAGCGGACGCTCAGCGAAGTTGCTGTGCTCTGCCACCCCGTAACCCACCGCAGGGTTCGCGATCTGCAGCAGGATTGCCCGCCCTGCCCCGGCCAGCAGGACGCCCTCTGCTCCCATGTCGGCAAGTCCACGCACCATGCCCACACACTACCCGAGAGCCGACCCTCGGTGCCGCCGCGTATAGCCTTGGAACAGGAGGCGCCATGACGGTTCGAAGCGCAGGCATATTGCTGTACCGCGGGGATCCCGCTGCCCGGCTGGAAGTCTGGATAGCCCACATGGGCGGACCTTTTTGGGCCCGCAAGGACGAGCATGCGTGGTCCGTCCCGAAGGGCGAATACCCGGAGGATGAGGACGCCCTGACGGCGGCCCGGCGCGAGTTCGCAGAGGAGATGGGCAACCCGGCACCGCCAGCCGACTACTTCGAACTGGGCGCCTTCCGGCAGCCGTCAGGCAAGGTCATCACCGTCTTCGCAGCCGAGTGGGACTTCCAGCCCGAACAGATCGTGAGCAACACATTCCCGCTGGAATGGCCGAGGGGGTCCGGCATCATCAAGCACTACCCCGAGATCGACGACGCCCGCTGGTTCAACGAGGCGGAGGCGCGCAGCAAGCTCGTAAAGGGCCAGCTTCCCATCCTTGACGCCCTCGTTCAGCGTCTGCAGGACAGCGTTTCCTGAGGTGACGCGGACTCAAAGGGCAGGGTACGACGGCGGGACGTCCCGCCGTCGTCGTTCATTGTTTTTTCGGCTTGGGACTCTTCGGCGCTTTGGGCGGCAGCCCGGCGACATAGGCGAGTGCCCGGGCCAGCCACGGCTCGATCTCTTCGGGCGGGCCTTGGACCGGAAGCCCCACATAGCCGCCCATGGGCCGTTCGGCCGAGATGAACGGCAGGGTTTCCCGGCTCGCCATCAACTCGCCACGGTCAGCGTCAGCGAGCTTCAGGCCCAGGGTGGAGCCGTAAAGCCCCGCGAACATGTTTCCGTTGACGAAGGCGCCGAGGTTCCCGAACATCGGTTTGATGTCGATGCCCGGCAGGCCGCCCATCAGCAACCTGAACTGCTCTTTGTCAGCCTCAGTGGGCTTTGCCATTTCCATGAAGGGGCCTTCCGGTCCGGGGCCTTCATTATCGCCCCGTCTACTCCTTGAAGGGGACCTTTTCCCAGGACAGGACGCCGGCGCCGCGCGCGCTGTTTGCCGCCACGGTGAACCTCACGTAGTTCGTGGCGTTGGCCGAGCCGTCAACGGTGATGCGCTGCAGGTCATCCGCCGCTTGCTGGCCGTAGATCTTCAGCCAGGGCGAGCCTTCGGCAAGGGGCTGGTTTTCGGCGTAGACGTGGCTGTCGCCGTTGATGAGGTAGACCGGTCCGTCGAAACGGTTCGTTTCCTCGGTAATCGTCCTGACGATCTCGCGGAAGCCCGAGACCGAGTCCGGGTTGGCGGCGGCTGCGTCGAGCAGTGAAGGGTCGAACATGTCGGCCTGCGTCATGAGGACCACAGCCCTGTCGTTGCGCCGGGCCGCGTCGCTGAAGGTGTCCCTGACCTGTTCCAGGACGGCTTTCGTCCGGTGGTCCACCTCGGCCTGCTGCCCGGGGGTGACTGCCGTTTCACCGATGCCGGTCCACGGCAGGAGCGAGTTGTTGCTGCCCTGGATGTTCACCACGGAAAATGCCACGCGGTTCTTGGTGAACCGGACGTTCTCCGGCAGCCCGAGTGCTTCCTGGCTCGTGACGGGCATCGTCCGGCCGAGGGTTTTTCCCGGGGCGTCGAAGAACACCTCCCGAAGCTTGTCCAGCCTCTCCAGGGGGTTGTACGCCCCGTTGTTCCCCCGGTGGCAGTCCACCCACTCGTTGTCACCGGGCGTGTAGACCAGCGGATGTTCGAAGGAGTCGAACCCGGAGCGGATGTACGCGAAATACTCGTCCGAACACACGGAAGTCCCGTTCTTGATATCACCCACGTGGGCCACAAAATCCAGGCCGCGGTCAGCGTTGATGTCCTGGATGCGGGAAGGGAACTTGGCGATCTCGGCGTCGCCGTACGGGATGTCACCGATGACACCGAAGCTGAATGCCTGCTGGCTGGAAGGGTCATCGCCCGCGCGGGCGGCGGCAGCCGACGGGGCGGCGATCCCGGTCAGGGACATGAACGCCACAACGGCGGTGACGGCGGTTTTCATGAGCACAGAGGTTCTCCTTGGTGCGGCTCAACGGGTTGGGCTCAGGCGCTCACGCGCTGAACGAGGGTGCGTGGAAAGCGTGCCCGCCACGGAATAACGCGCGAGGACCGAACGGTGTCGGCGCCGTGAACGGAAAATGTCTCTACACCGTCCTGCCCTCTCTGTCGCCTGACAGAATGGCCCCATGGAGATCGCCCTGGGACTGCTGGTTCTCGTGGCCGTTGTTTGCGCCGGCAGTGCTCTGGGCCGGAAACTCAACGTGTCTGTTCCCCTGCTGCTGGTGCTGGCCGGCGTCGCGGGTTCCTTCGTCCCCTTTGTCCCGCACATCGAACTGAATCCGGAACTGGTCCTGGTGGGCCTGTTGCCGCCGCTGCTCTATGCTGCAGCCCTGCGGACCTCGCTGTTCGATTTCGGCTCCAACCGCCGCGCCATCGCGCTGCTCTCAGTGGGCTACGTCATCTTCGGCACGGTGGCCGTGGGCCTGGTGGTCTGGTGGCTCTTCCCGGAGATCCCGCTGGCTGCCGCGATCGCCCTCGGGGCCGTCGTCGCGCCGCCCGACGCCGTGGCAGCGACCGCGATCGCCCGGAAGGTGGGGATGCCGCGCCGGATCGTCACCATCCTTGAGGGTGAATCCCTGGTCAACGACGCCACCGCACTGGTCTGCCTCCGCGCCGCCATCGCGGCGATCGCCGGGTCAGTGTCCGCGGCCGGGATCGCCGGCGGCTTCCTGCTCGCGGCCGGCGGCGGGCTGGTGGTGGGCCTGGCCGCGGCCTATGTGCTGACCGAGCTCCGCAAGCGGATCCGGAACGTCGCGATCAACACCTCGACGTCGCTGATGGCACCCTTCGTCGCGTACCTCCCGGCCGAGGCGATCCACGCCTCCGGAGTGCTCGCAGTCGTCGTCACCGGGCTGGTGATGGGCACCAAGGCGCCGTCCATGCCCAACGGCGCGGCCCGTTTGAGCCAGCGCAGCAACTGGAACACGGTGCAGTTCCTGCTGGAAAACTCCGTGTTCGTGCTGATCGGGCTGCAGGTGCGGACCATCATCGAGGGGGTCCAGGACGACTCGCTCGGTGCCGGCCGGATCTGGGCCGGCTGCGCCGTGATCCTGCTGGCGGTGCTGCTGCTGCGGCCGGTGTGGGTCTTCCCGGCGACCTACCTGCCCCGGCTGATTCCGGCTGTGCGGCGAAACGACCCTGCGCCGCCCTGGCAGTTCGCCGCGATCGTGTCCTGGGCGGGGATGCGCGGGGTGGTGACGCTGGCCGCGGTGCTGGTGCTGCCCGCGGAACTCGAGCACCGGCCGGTGCTGATCCTGGCTGCGATGGTGGTGGTTGGCGGAACCCTCACGCTGCAGGGCTTTACCCTGCCGGCACTGGTGCGGCTGCTCGGCGTGCAGGGTCCGGACCAGCGCGAGGACGCCTTGAACCAGGCGTCCCTGATGCAGCTGGCCACTGCGGCGGGGGTGCAGCGGCTGCAGGAACTGCGCACCGACGATGACCCGCCGGAGGTAGTGGCAATGCTGAAACGGCGGACCCAGGAGCGCGGGTTGGCGGCCTGGGAGCGGCTGGGCCGGCCGACGTCGGAGGCTGCGACCCCCAGCCAGCGCTATGCCCAGCTGCGGCTTGCCATGCTGGACGCTGAACGGGCGAAGGTGCTGGAGTTGCGGCGCGGCGGCGAGTACGCACACGAAGTACTCAGCGAGGTCCTTGAACGGCTGGACGTTGAGGAATCCATGCTGGACGTGTCGTTGGATGAGGTGGACGCTTCCGGCGAGGGCGGCGGGGAAGGCATCGCGAGGCCGGGCGGAGTGTGCGGACACCTCGAGTCCGCGCCGAATCCGGAGGTTCCGCGCGAGCCGTCCTGCGCGGACTGCCGCCGGGAAGGTACGACGACGGTCCACCTCAGGATGTGCCTGGCCTGCGGCAACGTGGGGTGCTGCGACTCCTCCCCCGGAACGCATGCGTCCAGGCACTTCGAGGCCACCGGCCACCCGGTGATGCGGAGCATCGAGCCGGGCGAAGACTGGCGATGGTGCTACGAGGACGACCTGCTGGGGTGACCCGGATTCAATCACTTACGGCCGGCGTGCGTCTTTGGCCAGCGGACAAACGGTGGGCAAACAGTTGGGAAACCGGGGCCGGGAAAGCCCAATCCGCTACTCGCGGGTAGGAATACTGGAACCATGAACAACTTTACTCGTCGTCAAGTACTGCGTTCTGCTGTGGTGGTGGCTGCGGGAGGAGCTGCAGGCACCGCATTGACCGGCACCGCTGGCGCCCCTGCCAACGCAGCCGGCGCGGGAGCCTTCGGTCATGGTGTTGCCTCCGGTGACCCGATGCCAGACAGCGTGCTGCTCTGGACCCGGGTCACGCCGTCGCCTGATGCGCTACCCGGAAGCGGGTTGGGCCCGGACGTGTCCGTGGGCTGGGAGGTCGCGGCAGACGCCGGCTTCAAGAAGATCGTGGCGCGGGGTACGGCCAATACAGGCGCGTCCCGCGACCATACGGTCAAGGTCATCGCGGGCCGGCTCGCCCCCGGCACGAGCTACTGGTACCGCTTCACCCTTGGCTCGGCGGTGTCCCGGGCGGGACGCACCCGCACGGCGCCGGCTGCCGGTGCTCCAGTGGACCGGCTGAAGTTCGGCGTGGTGTCCTGCGCCAACTGGCAGGCGGGCTATTTCTCCTCCTACCGCCACCTTGCCGGCCGCGGGGATCTCGACGCCGTACTCCACCTCGGCGACTACCTCTACGAGTATGGGCCGGGCGAATACCAGGCGCGTGACGTGGTGGTCCGCCCCCACGAGCCTGCCCACGAGATGACCCAGCTGGCCCACTACCGCCGCCGCCACGCGCAGTACAAGACCGACACCGACCTGCAGGCCCTGCACGCTGCCGCACCTTTTATCGTCACCTGGGATGACCACGAATCGGCCAACGACGCCTGGAAGGGCGGCGCGGAGAACCACACTGAAGGCGCCGAAGGGGCCTGGAGCGCGCGGTTTTCCGCCGCGCACCAGGCCTACGCCGAATGGATGCCCGTGCGCTACGAACCGGGCGGACAGATTTACCGGCGGCTCGACTTCGGTTCGTTGGCCAGCCTGTCCATGCTGGACCTGCGTAGCTACCGGGACCAGCAGGCCGCCAACGGAACAGACGCTGCGGTCAGCGACCCCGCCCGCACCATCACCGGCGCCGTCCAGATGGACTGGCTTCTGGGCAACCTGAAATCCGCCGGCCCGCAGTGGAAACTCGTGGGCAACCCGGTCATGATCGCACCCGTCCGGGTTCCTTCCACCCTGAGCACGGCCGAATTGGCCGGTGTGCAAAAGCTGATGGGCGGCACGAGCATCAGCGGCGTGCCCTACAACGTGGACCAGTGGGACGGCTACGAGGCGGACCGCAACCGCGTGGTCCGCCACCTGCGGGATAACGCCGTCAAGGACACTGTGTTCCTCACCGGCGACATCCACTCCGGCTGGGCCTGCGACATCCCCGCGGATCCAGCCAGCTACCCGGCCACCGGCGATTCCGTGGCCGCGGAACTGGTCTGCACGTCCGTCACGAGCGACAACCTCGATGACATCCTCAACGTCCCACCCCGGACCGGATCCGTCGCCGTCGAGAACGCCATCAAGGCGGCGAACCCGCACGTGAAATACCTTGATTTCGACTCGCACGGCTACTCGGTCCTGGACGTAACGCCTGCAGGAGTCCGGATGGACTGGTACGTCCTGGCCGAACGCACCTCGGCAAGCTCCGGATCCACACTGTCCACATCGTTCAACGTTCAAGCCAACACCGGCAAAGTCACGCCAATCCAGGGAGGACTCCAGTGAGCCGTTCAACACCCCCACGCCCGACGCCGGGACGCCGGCAGTTCCTGCAGCTCGCCGCTGCCGGCGGTGCCGCCGTCGTTCTTTCCGCCGCGCCAGGAACGGCGTGGGCCGCACCGGCGGCGGGACGGACCCGGTGCTACGTGCTCGTGGTGGACGGCTGCCGCCCGGACGAGATCACTGCCACCCTGACTCCCAGGCTGGCTGGCCTGCGCGCGGCGGGAACGAATTTCCCGGCGGCCCGGTCCCTGCCTGTCATGGAGACCATTCCCAACCACGTGATGATGATGACCGGGGTCCGGCCGGATCGTTCAGGCGTTCCGGCCAACGCAATCTACGACAGGGCCGAGGGTGTGGTCCGCGACCTCGACCGGTCCACGGACCTGCACTTCCCTACCCTTCTGGACCGCTTGCAGGAGCGCGGGCTCACCACCGGATCGGTGCTCAGCAAGAAGTACCTTTACGGCATCTTCGGCACCCGCGCCAGCTACCGCTGGGAACCGCAGCCGCTGTTGCCGGTCACCGGTCACGCGCCCGATGCCGCCACGATGGACGCGCTGCTCGCGATGGTGGGCGGGCCGGACCCGGACTTCGTGTTCACGAACCTCGGCGACATTGACCGCGTTGGCCACTCCGACCTTTCCGGCACCACGCTGCGCGCTGCACGGGAAGCCGCCCTCGCGGACACGGACCTGCAAGTGGGGCGTTTCATCGACCACCTCAAAGGCACGGGAAAGTGGGAGTCCAGCGTGGTGATGGTGCTCGCCGACCACTCCATGGACTGGTCCATCCCCACGAACGTGGTTTCAGTCGACCTGATCCTGCAGGCCCGCCCGGAGCTGCAATCCAACGTCAAAATCGCCCAGAACGGCGGGGCGGACCTGCTCTACTGGACCGGCCCTGAAACCGACCGGACCGCGGGCCTGGCCGCCGTCGAGCAGCTGGTCAGTGCGCATGAAGGCGTCCTGTCCGTCCATAAACCGGAGGACCTGCGTCTGGGGGTCGAGGCCGGCGACCTCGTGGCGTACTGCCGCGCAGGCTGGCGTTTCTCCGACCCGTATGTGGCTTCCAACCCCATCCCGGGAAACCACGGGCATCCTGCCACCGAGCCCATTCCATTCTTCATCTCGGGCGGGAGCCCGCTTGTGGTCCCGGGAACGGTGTCCTCGGAGCCGGCGCGGACAGCTGACGTCGCACCGACGATCGGCACCATTTACGGCCTCAAGGCCCCCGGCGGAGGATACGACGGAACGTCGCGGGCCGGATCACTACGGCTGTGACGTAGGGATGACGGCGGGATCATCCCGCCGTCATCCATTCGCCGTTTCTTTATGCCGCCCCGGACCTACCAGGTGGTGGCCACCGAGCGCGACGCGAGCCACTCGCCTCCCACGCGGACGAAATCCATGGTGAGTTGCAGCGGCCATTTGGCCCGTGAACCGTAGACAGTCGCGTCAGTAATAATCCGGCCCACCAGCCGGGCAGTGTCCCCGGCGATGTGGAGGGACACGTCCTTCTCCCGGGCATCGTGGTAGACAAATTGCCCCGCGCGCATCTGGGCCAGCCATTCCTGTTTGGGCTGGAAGTAACCCGTCATGTGCGTCAACGAGAAGTCCTCTGTGAGCAGCGCCCCCAATTCCTCGGTGTCGCCGTCCGTCATGGCCTCCAGCTGGGCACGGTAGTTCTCCAGGATCTCCGCCCTGTCCTGTTCATCCGAAGTCATGCCGTCAACGCTATTGGCCCGCTCGGCATTGTGGGAGGGCCTGTCAGTACTTGCCAGCGGGCTGTCACCCTGCGGCTGCCCTCCGGTGGAGGATAGCTTTAAGGCATGACCGCTAGCTACAGGTACAACGTCGAGGTCCTGCATCTTCTGGTGTCGCCGGCGCATGCCTACTTTGGCCGCGCCCGCGAGGGGGCGGCTGACGTCCCGACCGCCGACGCCGACCAGGTGGAGATGGTGGCCGGCAAGGGCATCGTGGGCGACAGGTTCTTCGGCAAGGCCGCCCACATGGATGCCGCCGTCACCCTTTTCGCCGTTGAGGCACTCGAGGCAATGGCCGCGGAGCTGGGGGCGGCGCCGTTTGACCCGTTGCTGACGCGGCGCAACGTCATCCTCAGGGGCGCCCACCTGTCGCCGTTGCTGGGCGGGGAGTTTGCGCTGGAATCGCGGGGGGATTTGGTTCGGCTGAAGGCCGGGCGGCCCGCCCAGCCCTGCGCCTGGATGGACCAGATGCTCGCTCCCGGCGCGCACAAGGCCATGCGCGGGCGGGGTGGCGTACGCTGCCAGGTGGTTTCAGGCGGCATCCTGCACCGCGGCCCGGCTGTGCTGGTCAGCCCCGTGCCCCTCGACCCCGAAAGCGCCGGCACGCCCTCACTGCTGCGAGCGTCGCGGCTGCCGTAGCGGACCCGCACCCAACGCAACGCAAGCGGACGACGGCGGGAGGTCCCGTCGTCGTCCGCTTGCCGTTTGGTGTCTTTACAGCCTGTGGCGCTCCGGCGCTGCGCGGCGGGCGTCGCCGGATCCGGCTTTGCTGGCCGGGAGGCCAGCGTAGGTCCAGATGCAGGGCCGGCCGGCATCGCTCGGGAGGAGCTGGCCCTCGAACAGCGTGACGCTTGTTCCTGCCGGACTCTGCCAGATGCCGGTCAGTTCGCAGTGCGTCCCTGTGGCCTGGCGCCGCGGTGCGGTCAGGCTGATGATCCTGCGGGCCCGTGCCTCGGCAACGGGAAGCCTCTTCTTCACAATGACACTCCTGCCGGTTGCCGGTAGTTGCTCTCGGGAATATCTGTGATGAACATGTGCCCGGGGGCGTGGCTGATGGCAAAGGAAGGCCTGGATGCCATCACGGCGCTCTGCGGTGTCACGCCGCAGGCCCAGAAGACCGGCACTTCCCCCGGCAGGATCTCCACCGGGTCTCCAAAGTCTGGGCGGTTGATGTCGGCGATGCCGAGGTCTGCGGGAGATCCGACGTGAACCGGACCGCCGTGGACCTTCGGCACTTCCGACGTCACCCGGATGGCCGTGTCGACCATACCCGGCAGCATTGGACGCATGGAGACCACCATCGGACCGTGGATGCGTCCCGCAGGGGCGCACTCAATGTTCGTGCGGTACATGGGCACGTTCCGGCCGGTTTCGGTGTGCCGCAGCGGGATGCCCTCGCTGGCCAGAGCGGCTTCAAAGGTGAAGCTGCAGCCGATGAGGACGCCCACCATGTCCCCGCGCCAGACCGATGTCACATCGGAAACCTCTTCGGCAAGTTCGCCGTCCACCCATACGCGGTAGGCGGGGATGTCGCTGCGGATGTCCGACCCCGCGGCGAGGACGCTTTCGTGGCGTCCCGCCGGAATGATGTCGATGACGGGGCAGGCCTTGGGGTTGAGCCGGCAGAATTCGATGAATTCATCGGCGTAGTCGGCGGCGACTGCAATCAGGTTCGCCTGGGTGTAGCCGTCGCTCCATCCGGAGGTGGGAGTGACCAGGCCGTTGCGGAATTTCAGGCGTGCATCGGAGGGCGCCAGGAGGGCGGTGGCCTGGTTCATCGGGCCACGGCCTCAGCGGGTTCCACCGTGGACTGCAGGTACTCCTCGTCCTCGGCAACGTTGGAGTCCCGCCCCAGTGCCAGGCCCACCAGGGTCAACAGGCACGCGACGCTGAGGTACATGGCAACGGGGACCCAGCTGTGGAAAGTGCTCAGCAGCAGCGTGAACATGAAGGGTGCGATGGCGCCGCCGATGATGCCCGCGAAGGTGTAGGCCAGCGAACTGCCGGTGGAGCGGAGCCGCGGCGAGAACTGTTCAACCACGAAGGCTGCCTGTGGCCCGTACATAAACGAGTGGCAGAGCAGGCCCAGGACCGTTCCCACGATCAGCATGACCGGGGACCGTCCTTCGAGGACGATGAAGAACAAGTACGCCCACACTGCGGCCGCCACTGCTGCGATGCCGTAGACCAGCCGGCGGTTGATGCGGTCCGAGATCGCGCCGGCAAGCGGCATGGTGAAGAGCTGGAGGGCTGAACCGATGAGCACAGCCACCAGGACCTGTCCGCGGTCGAAGCCGAGCTCCTGGATGCCGTAGGTGAGGGTGAAGACCGTGCACAAGGCGTAGGTGACGTCCGGGCCGATCCGGCTGAGCATGGCTGCGATGAGGGGCCGGCGCTGGGTGGTCAGGACTTCCCGGATCGGGGCCTTGGGCTTGTCTCCCCTGGCTTCCATGGCCTTGAAGATGGGGGTGTCCTCAAGTTTGAGCCGGATCCAGAGCCCGAAGGCCACCAGCAGCGCCGAGATGAGGAACGCGATCCGCCAGCCGTAGTCGAGGAAGGCCTGCTCAGACAGGGTCAGGGTCAGCACGGCCAGTGCGCCGTTGGCCATCAGGTTGCCGGCGGGCGGGCCGATCTGCGCGGCGGATGCCCAGAATCCGCGGCGGTTGGGGTCGCCGAATTCGCTGGAGAGCAGCACTGCTCCACCCCATTCGCCGCCGACGCCCACACCCTGGGCGAAGCGGAGGAAGACCAGGATGGCGGGGGCGATGACACCGATGTTGTCGTACGTGGGCAGCAGGCCGATGAGGAACGTGGCCACGCCGATAAGCATCAGCGTGATGACCAGGATCTTCTTGCGGCCGATCTCATCCCCGAGCCGTCCGAAGATGATGCCGCCGACCGGCCGGGAAATGTAGCCTACGGCGTACGTGGAGAAAGCCAGCAGTGTGCCCGTGACCGGGTCCGAGGCCGGGAAGAAGATCAACGGGAAAACGATCGCGGCCGCGGCCGAGTAGACGGCGAAGTCGTAGAACTCCAGCGCCGTTCCGGTCAGGCTGGCCGCGAATGCCTTGTACATGCTCTTGCGCCCAATAACGGGTTTCGGGTCACCGGGGGCCATTACTGATGGAGTGGCCATGTGTATCCTCCATGAAAAGTGTGGATGTCATCCGCGTGCGGGCGGATGGTGCTGGGGCGCCTTTTGTCCGGCTCGCGGAGTTGCAAGCGGGGCATTAGGGCAGGTGCGCGGCTACCGCGAGGGGCTGCGGGAGTCGAAATTCGAGCGATCGTTGGATCGTTGAACAATCCGAACTGTTGAACAATCTACGCGACGTAGATCACACCGTCAAGGGTTAATCGTGATTCTGTAGTAGCGGCGCGCTGCCTGCCCCAAGGCGCAACGCAAGCGGTCGACGGCGGGAAATCCCGCCGTCGACCGCTTGCGCTTGGTGCCGCTTTCCCTACAAGACAGGGTGCTCGGCTATGAAAGGTTCCCGGTCCGGATCACCGGTCGCTCGCTGCCGAGACCCTGCTTGGGTTCCCGATGGCGCCCATTACCCTGGCGGTGACTTCCTCGATGCCGCCGATGCCGTTGACCCGGGCCAAAATGGCACGCCTGCCATACGCAGCCACCACGGGCTCGGTCTGCCGGTGGTACAGGTCCAACCGGTGGCGGATGACGGCTTCGTTGTCGTCGCTCCGGCCGGTGTCCTCGGCGCGGCCCAGGAGACGCTTGACCAGTTCCTCATCGTCGGCGGTCAACTGCAGGACGACGTCGAGCGTCAGCTCTCGCGCGGCCAGCACCCCGTCGAGGTGGTCAACCTGGGCGGCAGTACGGGGGTAGCCGTCCAGGAGGAAGCCGGTTTCGACGTCGTCCTGGCTGAGACGGCTGCGCACCATCTCATTGGTGACGCTGTCCGGCACGAAATCGCCGGCGTCCATGTACTTCCGCGCTTCGATGCCAAGCGGCGTCCCGCCCTTCACATGGGCGCGGAAGATGTCCCCCGTGGAGATCGCAGCAACGCCCAGGCGCTCCGAAATGCGCTCCGCCTGCGTTCCCTTGCCGGAGCCGGGCGGTCCGATAATCAACATTCTCGTCATTCGGTTAACCTTTCGCTGCACCGTGGTTGAAAGCGTGCCCCCATGCTAGGACTTCGAAGGTTGCAACCAGGCTGCATCGGCACGTGCGCGGCAATCCAGTCAGCATGCTTACTATTTGGGCTTGATCGGGTTTACGATGAAGTTGTAGGCCGCTGGCGGATCGCCGGCGGCGACCACACCGGAGGGAGTAACACCATGGGTCTGGGAGACAAGATTGACAATGCTGCCGAGAAGCTTGGCGGCAAAGGCAAGGAAGCGGCAGGCGAGGCCAGGAACGATCCGGGCCTGAAGGCCGAAGGCCAGGCTGACCAGGCGAAAGCCGATCTGAAGCAGGCCGGCGAGAAGGTCAAGGACGCCTTCAAGGAATAGTCCGCCGCCGAGAGGAAGGGTGCCACCCCGACGCGGGCGGCACCCTTTCTTGCACGGACGGCCTCCCCCAAAGCGGCCGACGTCGTATATCGTCCAGACCGCACCACCCCAGGCTGCAACGGGAACAGGCAGCACGCACCGGAGCAAATAATCCGGCTGTCGACAGGAAGTCCAGTGGATCCGACCACGCTTGCCGGGTACGCACTCATTTACATGGCAGCAATAGCGGGGATAGTTGTCCTACTGCTGCCAATCCTGATCCTGTTTCTCCTGCTATTGCTGGTGACGGGAGCCATTGGAATTGTCCTCCTCGCAGTGAAAACACTTACGGTCGGACTCATCAGGGGCATCGCCGGACTCTTAACAAGTTCGCGCGACCGACACCGGCCCAGGAGCCACGGCGATGAACTGGTGCCGCATTAGCCGCCAGGCCGCTCGTCAACGCCCCAACCAGCCCCCTGGTGATAACCCGTCACACCGACACTGCGCGTGCGGTCCATGTGTACCCCGCTGAGAGCAGCCGCGGCCGGTCACCCTTGGCGGAACGCAGAGATGCCCGTGATGCGTTGGCCCAGGATCAGCGTATGGACTTCGTCCGTGCCTTCATAGGTGCGCACGGATTCGAGGTTGTTGGCATGCCGAAGCGGCGAGTAGTCCAGCGTGATGCCGTTCCCGCCGAGGAGCGTGCGGGCCTCCCGGCAGATGGCGATGGCCTCGCGGACATTGTTCAGCTTGCCGACTGAGATCTGGACCGGCTCCAAGGCGCCGGCGTCCTTGAGCCGCCCGGTGTGCAGGGCAAGAAGCGTGCCCTTCTGGATTTCCAGCAGCATATTGACGAGCTTCTCCTGGGTGAGCTGGTACCCGGAGAGGGGCTTGCCGAACTGCAGTCGCTCCTGCGAGTACGC
This sequence comes from Arthrobacter sp. NPDC058288, assembly GCF_042880995.1. Taxonomy (NCBI): domain Bacteria; kingdom Bacillati; phylum Actinomycetota; class Actinomycetes; order Micrococcales; family Micrococcaceae; genus Arthrobacter; species Arthrobacter sp. NPDC058288. Next base: position 57,728 of record NZ_JBHVYH010000011.1, on the reverse strand, counting down.
GAGGGCGGTTTCATATGAGTCCCTTGCCGCACCCATGGCACCCCAGATGATGCCGTAGCGGGCTTCGTTGAGGCAGGAGAACGGGCCGCTCAGCCCCCGGGCGCGCGGAAGCAGCGCCGCGCCCGGGAGCCGGACGTCGTCCAGGGTGATGTCGCATTGGATGGAGGCACGCATCGACAGCTTCGAGCCGATGGGTGTCGCGGTGAAACCGGGCGTGTCCGTGGGCACGATGAAGCCGCGGACGCCCTCACTGGTATTGGCCCAGATGACCGCGATCTGGGCCACAGAGGCAAGCCCAATCCAGCGTTTGGCACCGTTGATGACCCAGCCGCCGCTTCCGTCGGGAACCGCGAAGGTAGCCATGCTGGACGGGTCGGAGCCGGCGCTAGGTTCGGTAAGCCCGAAGCAACCGATCCTTTCTCCCCGAGCCATCGCCGGGAGGTGCTCTTTCTTCTGCTCCTCGGACCCCCACTTGTGGATGGCACTCATAGCAAGGGAGCCCTGGACGCTAACGAAGGTCCGGAGTCCGGAGTCCCCTGCTTCCAGTTCCATTGCGGCGAGACCGTATTCGACTGCGCTGCGGCCCGGGCAGCCGTAGCCCTCCAGATGCATCCCAAGGACCCCGAGGTTCCCGAGTTCGGGGACGAGTTCCAGGGGGAAGTGTGCATCCTCGTACCAGCCGGCGATATTGGGGCGGATGCGTTCGTTCACAAACTCCCGGACAGTGCTGCGCAGTTGCAGCTCAGCCGGGCTGAGCAGGCTGTCCAGGTTCAGCACGTCGTCGTGCACCAGGGTGGTTTCGGATACGGTCACAGTGTGTTCTCCTGGCATGTGCTGGGCCGCTGGGGGCGGCGCTGGCTCTAAGGGCTGGCGATCTCCGACCACTGTGCCAGCTGGATTGCGTAAGATCCAATACCGTATTCTGCGACCACTGATGTCCTGGACGCATCAATAAGCGGCGTTGCCCGGCGACGGCAAGACGTCTTCCGAGAGTCGAAGGACCTCTCTCAGCGCCGGGCTGGTGTTGTCTTTTCGCCAAACCAGTCGCAGCTGGATGACATCGGCCGGGTCGTCCAATGGCAGGAAAGTGACCCCGGGGTGGCTGAAGTTTTCCGGGACAGACGAGACCGTCAGGGCAACGCCGATTTCGGCCGCCACGAGTGCCATGAGCGTGTGGGAATCCGGGGCGACCTGCACAATTTCGGCGGCGAATCCGGCCGCGCTTGACAGCCTCCGAAGATGGTCGTGGAGGATCGCCCCAGGGTGCTCTGGCAGGGTGACGAACGGCTGATCTGCAAGGTCCGCCATGTGCAGTGAAGCGCGGTCGCTCAGGGGATGGTTGTCATACAGGGCCACCACCAGCCGCTCGCTGGCCACGATCCGGGACTCCAGGACCGCCGGGATGAAGTTCCATCGCCCCAGACCTACTTCCATGGCGCCGCTCAAGACCTTGTCCATGGCCGGCAGGGCGAAGTTGGAGCTGGACAGTTCAAAATCGATTCCGGGATGCGTCTCCCGGACGCGCTTGGCGAGCTTGCCCACCATCACGTGTGAGGACACGCCGGCGAAAGCGACCCGCACCCGCCCGGTTTCGCCGCGGCCCACCGATGCGACCGCGAGGGCCGAACGGCGGCAGGCTTCCAGTATGTCTCGGGCCGGCGCCAGCAACGCCTCCCCCTCCGGCGTGAGCCGGACCGTCCGGGTGCTCCGAATAAAGAGAGGCGCCTTAAGTTCGTGCTCCAGTCGCTGGATGGACCGGCTCAGGGGCGGCTGGGCCATGTGGAGCCGGAGCGCGGCCCTGCCGAAGTGCAACTCCTCAGCCAGGGCGAGGAAGATGCGAATCTGTTGTATTTCCATGGCCCCGGTCAGCTCCCGCTCAGGTCAACGTCATTGTTCATATGCCCAAGATACCCACCGCTGCGAAATAGGCATTGATGGCGGTGGGGTATCACTCCCACACCTAATGCGTATTGGACGCGAATCAATCCGCTTGCAAAGGTGGTGATGCAGACCACACACCGGAGGATTTAAATGACACAACCGAGCAGTGAAGCGGCGGCTGAAGGGCCCAATCGTCCTGCCGAAGGCGGAATCCGGCCAGGCGTTGACGTCCTGGGCCGCGAAGGCACCGGGCCCCTGGCCGGCGTCGTCGTCGCGGATTTCAGCCGGGTTTTGGCCGGCCCTTACGCCACCATGCTCTTGGCTGACATGGGCGCCACTGTGATCAAGGTCGAAGGCCTTGACGGCGACGACACCCGGACCTACATGCCCCCGGTCCGAGACGGCGAGGCCACCTTCTTCCTGGCGGTGAACCGCAACAAGCACTCCATCGCCCTGGACCTAAAAGATCCGCAGGACTTGGACGTGGCGCGTTCACTCATCCGCTCCGCCGACGTGATGATCGAGAACTTTAAGCCCGGCAACATGGCGCGGCTGGGTCTGGACTATGCCGCCGCCGCGGAGCTGAAGCCGGATATAATCTATGCCTCCATCACCGGGTTCGGCACCGGGGCCGGTGCGCACATTCCGGGATATGACTTACTTGTGCAGGCCGCCTCGGGGATGATGAGTCTGACCGGGGACCAGGACACGCAGCCTTACCGGGCCGGCATCGCCCTCTTTGACGTCATTACCGGCCTGCATGCGGCCATCGGCATCCTCGGAGCCCTGCACCATAAAGACCAGACCGGCGAGGGCCAGTTGGTGGAGCTGAACCTCCTGTCCTCGGCTTTGTCTGGCATGGTAAACCAGTCCGCGGCATACGTCACGGGTGGCGTGGTGCCGACCCGCATGGGTAATGAGCACCCCAGCATGTACCCGTACGCGCCGATGCAGACAGGCGACGGCATGCTCATCGTCGCGACCGGTAACGATGCCCAGTTCGTCCGGCTGTGCGGGGCGCTGGCGATCCCTGAAGTGGCCCGGGACCCGAAGTTCGCCAAGACCCGAGAACGCAATGCGCACCGTGATGAACTCCGGGACATCCTCCACGCGCGGCTGGCCACTCAGTCCGCCGCGCGGTGGTTCAGCGAGCTCTCTGCCGCCGGGCTGCCGTGCGCGCCGATCCAGGACGTAGGCGGCGGCATCGAGTTCGCCGAACAACTGGGACTGCAACCGGTGGTGTTGGCCGGCAGCGGGTCGCGAAAGATTCCGACGGTGCGGCATCCGGTCGAGTACTCCCGCACTCCCGTGGACTATGCGCTGGCCCCACCGGAGCTCAACGAAAGCTCCGAGTTGGTCCGCAACTGGCTGCTGCACCAGAAGGCGTTAGCCCATGCCTGAGGCATACCGGACCCGGATCCGCCCGCGATGGTCGGATCAGGATCTCAATGGACACGTCAATCATGCCGCCGTCGTGACACTGCTGGAGGAGTCGAGGATCCAGTGGCGGGCCACCCTGCCGGGAAGCCGCTCCGCAGGAGCGACCCCCACGGTGGTGGCTGCCCTCGAACTGAACTATCGGAGGCCGGTCCACCACGGCGAAGACCTTGACGTTGAACTCACGGTCAGCAGGATCGGTACCAGCTCCTTCAGCCTCGCATTCAGCGGCGCTCAGAACGGCGCAGTCGCCGTGGACGGCAGGACCGTGATTGTTTCAGTCTGGCCGGAGACCGGCACGGCACGGCCGCTGGCGGAACACGAACGCCGCTGGCTCGCCCAATACCAGCCCACGCAAGCAAGCACGGAACCCCGTCAACCGCAGATTCCCGATGACACACCCCTGGAGCTGACCCAATGACACCGCACATGGCCGAACAAGGCACCGACTTCTACCTCATGGACGATTTCCTCACCGCTGAGGACCGGGCCCTCCGGCTGAAGGTCCGCAGCTTCGTCGACAAAGACCTGCTGCCCGTCATCAACGGCTACTGGGAACGGGCCGAGTTCCCGTTCGAGATGATTCCCAAACTCGCCGCCCTCGGCATCGTGGGAACCACTATCACCGGCTACGGCTGCCCCGGCCTGAGCCGGCTTGCCGCAGGGATCGTCGCCGCAGAAGTCTCCCGCGGCGACGGTTCCGTGAACACTTTCCTCGGTGTGCAGTCCGGCCTGGCGATGGGAACCATCAACATGCTTGGCAGCGAAGAGCAAAAGCAGCGCTGGCTCCCCGCCATGGCGACGCTGGATAAGATAGGCGCCTTCGCCCTGACCGAACCTGATCACGGTTCCGATTCCGTGGCCCTGGAGACCAGCGCCCGGCGGGACGGTGACAGCTACATCATCACCGGCCGCAAGCGGTGGATCGGCAACGCCAGCATGGCCGACGTCGTCATCATCTTCGCCCGGGACGAAGAGGATGCCAAGGTCAAGGCGTTCGTGATGGAGCGCAACGACGACGGCAGCTATCCGGACGGGTACTCCACTGATGTCATCACCGGCAAGATCGGCAAGCGGGCGATTCTCCAGCCGGACATCACCCTCAACAACCTCAGGGTGCCAGCGGACAACCGGCTCACTGGCTGCCGCTCCTTCAAGGACGTCACCCGTGTACTCACGTCCACTCGCAGCGGAGCGTCCTGGGAATCCCTCGGCCACGCCATGGCAGCCTACGAGATCGCGGTGGACTACGCGAAAACCCGGCAACAGTTCGGCAAACCGATCGGCAGCTTCCAGCTTGTCCAGAACAAACTGGCCAACATGCTCGCCGAACTGACGGCCATGCAACTGATATGTTTCCGGCTCGCCGTCCTGGCTGAGGACGGCCGGATGACCGGACCAATGGCCTCGCTGGCCAAGATGCACACGGCGCAGAAGGCGCGATGGATCTGTTCCGAGGCGCGGGACATGCTCGGCGGCAACGGCGTGCTACTGGAGAACCACGTCGCGCGGCACATGACCGACATGGAAGTCGTCTCCACTTACGAGGGCACCGACTCCATCCAGTCCCTCCTCGTGGGCCGCGAGATCACCGGCCTCTCCGCTTTCAGCTAGGTCCGGGCCGGGCAGCCGCCACACAGTCATCAGTCACATTCCACGCAAGCAAAGGAAACACCATGAGCAATTTCACCAACCGGGTGGCAGTTGTCACCGGCGGTGCGCAGGGCATCGGCGCCGCCACTGCGCTGAAGCTGGCCACCGGAGGCGCTACCGTCATCGTCCTGGACCTCAACGAGGACGGTGCCAAGGACACTGCGCAGCGGATCTCGGAGCACCCGCGGGTGCTCGCGACCGGCGGTAGAGCCGTCGCTGCCGGCTGCGACGTCACGGATGAGGCGACCGTGGACCGGGTCTTCGATGAAATTCACCGGGAGTTCGGAAGGCTGGACATCCTGGTCAACAACGCGGGCATTACCCGCGACAACCTGTTCTTCAAGATGGACCGGCCGGACTGGGACTCGGTCCTGACCACCAACCTCACGAGCGCCTACCTGTGCTCCCGTGCCGCCCAGCGGTACATGGTGCCCGCGAAGTACGGGAAAATCGTCTCGCTGAGCAGCCGCAGCGCGCTGGGCAACCGGGGCCAGGCCAACTATGCCGCCGCGAAGGCCGGCATCCAGGGTCTCACGGCGACACTCGCCATCGAACTCGGCCCCTTCAACATCACAGTGAACGCCGTGGCCCCCGGCTATATCGCCACCTCGATGACCGCGGCAACGGCCGAGCGCGTGGGCAGCAGCCCGGCTGAACACCAGGAGGCGGTGGCAGCCCGCACCCCGCTGGGCCGCGTGGGCCAGCCGGAGGAAGTGGCCGCCGCCGTGGCCTTCTTCGCCGGCGACGATTCCTCTTACGTCTCCGGCCAGACGCTCTACATCAACGGCGGGGCCCGCTGATGCCCGAGGCATTCCTGGTCGGCGGCGTCCGCACCCCGGTGGGCCGTCACGGGGGCGTTCTCGCCACGATCCGGCCCGACGATCTGGCCGCACTCGTTCTGCAGGCCGCCGTGGCCCGGGCCGGCGTCGATCCTGCCAGCCTTGACGAGGTCATCCTGGGCTGCGTAAACCAGGCCGGGGAGGACAACCGGAACATTGCCCGAATGGCGGTGCTGCTGGCCGGGCTGCCCGACGCCGTCCCCGCTGTCACGGTCAACCGGCTGTGCGCCTCAGGTCTGACAGCCATCAGCATGGCGGCCCAGTCGGTGCGCAACGGCGACGCCGACCTCGTGGTTGCTGGCGGCGTCGAGTCCATGACCCGCGCTCCGTGGGTGCTGGCTAAGCCGGAGAAGGCCTTCGCCAAACCTGGGGAGCTGGCGGACACCTCGATCGGTGCGCGCTTCGTGAACCCGCGGATGGACACCAATGCCCGGCAATCGATGCCCGAAACCGCTGAAGAAGTGGCCAGCCGCGAAGGGATCTCCCGCGCCGACGCGGACAGCTTCGCGCTGCGCTCGCACGAAGCGGCCGTGGCCGCGATCGACGCCGGACGCTTCAGTGACGAAATCGTCCCCGTCCCGGTCACCGGCCGGCGCGGGGAAGTAACGCTCGTGGACACCGACGAGGGGCCCCGGCGCGGGTCTACCGCCGACGCGCTGGCCGGCCTCCGGCCTATCGTGAAGCCCGGCGGGATCGTAACCGCGGGCAACTTCAGTTCGCTCAACGACGGCGCCTCCGCAGTCGTGGTCGCCAGCGGCGAAGCCGTGGCACGCTATGGCCTGACGCCGCGGGCGCGCATTGTCACAAGCCAGGCCGCCGGAGTCGCCCCGGAAGTGATGGGCATCGGCCCGGTCCCGGCCACCCGGAAGGCGCTGGCCAAGGCAGGCTGGAGCCTGGACAGCGTAGGCGCGGTCGAACTCAACGAGGCCTTTGCAGCGCAGTCACTGGCCTGCATGCGGCTGCTCGGGATGGATGCCGGCACGGTCAACAACGACGGCGGCGCGATCGCCCTCGGACATCCGCTGGGCTCCTCCGGATCCCGTATCGTCGTTACGCTGCTGGGCCGGATGGAGCGCGAAAACGCCGCCCGAGGCCTGGCCACAATGTGCGTCGGCCTGGGCCAAGGCGTGGCCATGCTGCTGGAAAGGGTTTAGATGAGACTGTTCGAGGACGCCGCCGAGCTGGCAAACATGACAGGGCAGGAAATCGGGGTGAGCGGCTGGCACACCTTGGACCAATCCCAGATCCAGGCCTTTGCCGATGCCACCCTGGACCAGCAGTGGATCCATACCGATCCGGGGCGGGCCGCTGCTGGACCGTTCGGCGCCACGGTGGCCCATGGGTATCTCAGCCTGTCAATGCTGCCGTATCTGGCCAGCCAGGTCTACCAGGTCCAAGGGGCGGCGATGATCATCAACTATGGCCTGAACCGGGTCAGGTTTCCGGCGCCGGCCAGGGTGAACTCGCGAATCAGGGACAGGTTGACACTGGCCTCGGTGACCGAAACGGCACACGGCCGGCAGTTGCAGTTCCAGCACCTCGTCGAGTTGGAAGGTTCCGAAAAACCGGCCTGCATCGCGGAGACTGTCTCCCTGCTCCGGAGCTGAAGCAACTCCGATATCACCTTGCACCACCATCCGAACAACGACGTTACGGCCGAGCCTGCGTGCAGGCTCTTCACGAGGAGAAACTCCGTGGTCACTGAAAACCCAAACCTGAAATACGCCGAGGCGAGCACTCAGGGCACTGCCCTGCATCCGGAAGTGTCACCGGCCGAACTGCGCCGCACCTCGATCTCATCCTTCCTGGGCTCTGCCTTGGAGTACATGGATTTCACGCTCTACACGCTGGCAGCAGCGCTGGTCTTCGGACCGCTCTTCTTCCCCAACACAGACCCGGCCATGGCACTGATGGCCAGCTTTGCCGCCTTCGGTTCCGGGTTCCTTGTCAGGCCTCTGGGCGGGATCTACTTCGGCTATCTCGGGGACAAGTACGGGCGGAAAACTGTTCTGGTCATTACCGTCGGGATGATGGGGATCGCCACCCTGGGGATGGGTCTGCTCCCCACTTTCGCCCAGATCGGCATTGTCGCCCCCATCCTCCTCGTGCTTCTGCGGCTCATCCAGGGCTTCGGTGCGGGCGCCGAATTGTCCGGGGCCTCGCTGCTGCTGGTTGAATCCGCCCCCATCGGCAAACGCGGTTTCTACGGCGCTGTGGTGGCACTGGGGACAGCGACCGGTGTGCTTCTGGCCAGCGGCCTGTGGCTGCTGCTATCGCAGATGCCGAAGGAAGAATTCCTTGCCTGGGGGTGGCGCATTCCCTTCCTGCTGAGCGTGGGCACCACCCTGGTGGCGCTGTACCTGCGGCGCAGCATCAGCGAATCGCCGGTCTTCGAGGCGGTCAAGGCCCGGCGCGAGGCGGCGCGCGCCGAGACCAGGCAGCAAAGCGTCTGGCGTGACGCGGCGGACGCCAAGAAGTCATTCCTGGTCTCACTGGGCATCAAGCTCGGTGAGAACGGCTCGGTCTACCTCGTCAAGGGCTTCCTTATCGGCTGGACGGTGTCAGTGGTGAAAATGGACGCCAACCTGGTCACGACCGGCGTGACGCTCGGCTCGATCCTGGGCGTCGCCACAGTTCTGCTGACCGGCAAGCTCACGGACCGGTTCGGCCGGCGCAGGGTCTGGCTCTGGCTCTCCGGCTTCCAGTTCGCCTTCACCATCCCCGCGATGCTGATGATTGAAACCCGGAACCCCGTGCTGGTGGCCCTCGTCTTCGTCATCTTCGTCGGCGGTCCGCTGCCTAACATGTACGGCGTGGAGTCCACTTGGTTGGTGGAGATGTTCGGGTCCAAGCGCCGCTTCTCCTTTATGACGACAGTCAAGGAGATTGGCGCCGTCCTTTCCGGCGGGCTGGGGCCCATTATGGCCGCCGCCGTCGTTGCTGCTACCGGGCCGGGCTGGGTCCCGGTCGCCGGCATCCTGATGATCTACGCCGCGATCGGATGGGTGGCCGGATTCTTCGCTCCGGAAACCCGCGACCGGGATCTCAATTCGGAGGCCGACGCCTTCTGAACCCATTCGCCGGCCGGGGTCCTGCGCGGACAGCACAGTGACAGCAGTGCTGAGCCGAAGGTTGAGATGCCACTTCATTCCACCACGAACGTAATGACGACGGCGGGACCTCCCGCCGTCGTCCGTTTGCGTTGACCTACGAACGGGACCGCAGGGATTCCAGCGTTCCCCGGGCACCGGCGCGGTGGAGATCGCCCAGTGCCCGGAGGTAGGTGGCAACGAAGACAGGGTTGTCCACCAAATCGCCGAAGACTTCACGGTTGGAGATAAACGCGAGCGGTTCATCGCGCTGCCGGGCGGCGGCCGCCATGAGAGGCTCTTTCAACCGGTCGACAACGTCGATGGGGTTTCCCTGTTCGTCGGTTCCCTCGTCATACCTGGCCCAGCTGGCAACGATCGCCGCGGCCCGGCGGATCTCCCCGCCCTTTTCGAGGTTAATGCGGATCACCGGGACCAGCCATTTGGGGATCCGGTCCGAACTTTCCGCGCATAGCCTGGCCAGGGTGTCCGGCACATGCTCGTTGGAGAACCGCTCAATGAGAGTCCGCTTGTAGGCGTCAAGGTCGATGCCGGGGACGGGCTGGAGCGTCGGGGTGGCTTCCTTGTCCATGTAATCCAGCAGGAATTGCGCGAACAAACTGTCCTGGGCCACCTCGTGGGCCTAGCTGGTCCTCAAGGACCCACTGTTCGAACGGTTCACACACCACGGGCCACGCGTCCTCGACGTCGAATTCCTCGGCGATTGCCTCACGGTCGGCGTCGGTGGTTACGGAGGTGATGCGGTCCACCATGCTGGCGAGCGCTTCGGTGACGAGTCCGAAGGTCGTCCTGGGTGCAGCTCCGGGTTGGAGGTCGTGGACCACGTCAGGGTTGCCGGCGTCGGAGTCGCCCGTGACATGGTGGAAGTTGTAGCCGCCCTCGGTGACTGTCAGCGAAGAGGTACTCGATGATCGAACCGATGACCCGCCCTTCCCGGGTTCCGTCCGGGTTCTTCACCACCAGGGTGTACAGGCAGCCTTGGCTGTCCATCACCTGCTTCATGCGGGCATCGCCGGGCAGGACGCCGACGCCGCAGACGGCCCAGTCGTGAGCCTTGCCGGCGTTCATCAGCCGGTCCAGGTTCATGGCCTGATGGGCGCGGTGGAATCCGCCCACGCCGAAGTGGACGATCCCGGCGGTCAGGCCGGTGCGGTCGTAGCTAACCTTCCGATGCAGTGAGGGAGCCGGTCAAGGAACCCAGTTCTGCTGACGTGGGCGGATTGGCGCCCGGCCGTGAACAGGTGATGGCAGCGGACCTGTTCGCATAGACGGCCAGGGCGTGCAGTTCACCCGGGGTGATGTCCTGCAGGCGTGACCGTGCGGGAGCACCCAGCGCGTCCAGCTGGGCGAGGCCGCAGATAAGACCGGCCATGAACGAGTCTCCGGCCCCGACGGTGTCCGCCACCGTGATGGGTTCGGCGGCCAGTTCCACGCTGCCGCTCCGGGTCATGAGAACCGGACCGTCCGCGCCGCGAGTGAGGGCCACTAGGGACGGTCCGGACTCGAGCCAGGCTGCCAGCGACTCCTCCGGCGACCTGTCCGGGTAGAGCCAGGACAGGTCCTCATCGCTGGCCTTGACCACGTCGCTGGCGGCCACGAAGGCTTCCGCCTGCGCGCGTGCCGCCGCCACATCGGGACTGATCCCCGGCCGGCAGTTCGGGTCATAGCTGACGGTCGCGTTCTCCCGGGCCGCCTTCACGAGGGCAAGCGTGGCCTGGTCCCCCGGCGGGAGCACAGCTGCGATCGACCCCGTGTGGACGTGGACGGACCCCTCGACGGCGGCCAGGGCAGGAAGCGACGCCCCGTTGATGTCCCAGCTGATGTCGAAGACGTACGTCGCTGCGCCGCCAGGATTGAGCGTGGCGGTCGCGGTTGACGTTGGTGCGCTGCCGCCCCTGATCACCGCGACTCCGTTGGAGTGCAGGTGCTCTTCGATCATGAGCCCGTACCGGTCATCGGCGTAGTGCGTCACGAGGTTCGTCGCCGGGCCGAGCCGGGCAACCCCCACCGACACGTTAAGCGGGCTCCCGCCCGGGTGTTCCCGGGTGGGCCCTGCGTGGGTGGAGCCCGACCGGCGCGGGTCGCTGATGATGTCGACGAGGGATTCGCCAATGACGGTGATCATGGTCAGCGGCCCGGGTAGACCACGGCTTTGAGCTGCCCGGGCTGCTTGCCGGCCTTGAGCGCCTCCTCGGAGTCGGCGAGGGCGAACCTGCCGGTCACCAGGATGTCCAGGTCCACTTTCCCGTCGGCGATCAGCTGGATGGCCAGCGGCCAGGTGTTGGTGTAGCGGAACACTCCGGAGAGCCAGATCTCCCGGTTCTGGATGTACGAGACGGGGAGTTCGACGTCGCCAGCCCCGAGCCCCACAAGGATGACCCGCCCGGCCGGCCCCACGGCCTTGATGCCGGACCGGACAGCCTGGGGTGCGCCGGAAGCGTCAATGAAGGCATCGACGTCGAGTCCCTCCGCGCTGTCCGTCTTCGCGTTCAGCGCGTGGGTTGCCCCGTGTTCCAGGGCGAACGCGAGCCGGTCTTCGGCGATGTCGCTGATATAGATTTCGGTGGCGCCGAACGCACGGGCGGCTTGGGCGGCGATGATGCCGATCGGACCGGCACCGGCGATCAGGACCCGGCTGCCCGGCTTGATCTCGGCACGTTCGCAGGCCCAGAGCCCTACCGAGAGGGGTTCGATCAGGGCCGCCGCCTCATCGCTGACGCTGTCCGGGATGTCGTAGGCGAAGTCGCTCTGGATGGTCACGTATTCGGCGAACGCGCCGTCGATCGGCGGGGTGGCGTAGAACTCGATGTCCGGGCACAGGTTGTAGCGGCCGGCCTTGCACTGCTTGCAGGTGCGGCAGGGGCGCTGGGGTTCGACGGCGACCCGCTGGCCGACGCGGGCAGGGTCAACGGAACTGCCGACGGCGGCGATCCGGCCGGAGAGTTCGTGGCCCAGGATCAGCGCGTGGTCCACCACGTAGGGGCCGATCCGGCCGTGCTCGTAGTAGTGGACGTCGCTGCCGCAGACGCCGACGGCGGCGACCTGGACCAGGACCTGGTCGGCGTCGAGCTGCGGGACGGGCAGGGTCTCCAGGGCCATGTCGCCCTGGCGCTTGAGGATGGCGGCACGCATGGTGGCGGGCAATTGGGCGTGCCCCTGCGAGACGGACTGGGCGGTTGGTGTTGTCATCTGGGTAATCCTCTGGGAATCGAAGGGACGGCGGGCTATTTCACGGCGCCGAGGGAGAGTCCCTGGACGAGCTTGTCCTGGGCGGCAAAGCCGGCGAACAGCACCGGGAGCGAAATGACGACGGCTGCGGCGCAGACCTTGGCGAGGAAGAGGCCCTGGCCCGAGACGAAGCCTGTCAGGAAGACCGGGGCGGTGCCTGCCACCACACCGGTCAGGACCCGGGCCAGGAGCAGTTCATTCCAGCTGAAGATGAAGCAGATCAGGGCGGTCGCGGCGATGCCGGGCATCGCAACGGGGGCGATGATCTTGCGGAGGGTCAGCAGAAGGTTGGCGCCGTCGATCTGGGCGGCTTCCAGCATTTCCACCGGTACTTCTGCAAGGAATGAGCGCATCATCCAGACCGCGATGGGGAGGTTCATGGAGGTGTACATCAGGATCAGGAACCAGATGTTGTCCAGGGCTCCGACGGTCCGGGCGAAGAGGTAGAGCGGCAGGATCGCGGCCACCACGGGCATCATCTTGGTGGAGAGGAAGAAGAACATCACGTCGGTCCACTTCTTCACCGGCCGGATGGACAGGGCGTAGGCCGCGGGGATGGCCAGGACCAGGACGAGGACCGTGGACAGGATGGAGGCGGTGGCGGAGTTGATCAGGGAAGGCCACGGGCTGACGCCGGACGTTTCCCCGAAGAACTCCTTGTAGGCGTCCAGGGTCAGGTTCGCGGCGATCGACGGCGGGTTGGTGGCCGCGTCCGTTTCGGAGTGGAAGGACGTGAGGATCATCCACACGACCGGGGCGGCGAAGAGCAGGGCGAGCAGCCAGGCCGCGAAGCCGGCGGCGGTGTTGTTGCGGGTGGGGTCCATCCGGGATTTGCCGCGCCGGCGTGAACCGGCGTTCAGGGCGGTCGGTCCGGAAAGGGATTTACTGGGTGCGGCCGGGGTGAGGGTGCTCATCGTGCTGCCTCCTTCTTGAAGAGTGAAAAGACGGTGCGGAGTGCGAAGGTCGCCACGATGATGGTGCCGATGACCACCACGACGCCGGCGGCTGATGCCAGGCCGTATTCGTTGGCGAAATAGAACGTCTGGTAGATGGCGTACGGCAGGTTCGCCGTGCCCAGTCCCCCTGCGGTGAGGGTGAAGACGGCGTCGAAGTTCTGCACGATGTAGATCGCGCCGAGCAGGCCGCCGAGCTCCAGGTACTGGCGCAGGTGCGGCAGCGTGAGGTGCCGGAAGATCGCCCACGACGTGGCGCCGTCCATCTGGGCCGCTTCCACGGTGTCCATGGGCCGTGACTGCAGGCCGGCGAGCAGGATGAGCATCATAAACGGGGTCCATTGCCAGACCAGGGAGACGATGACCGCCATCAGGGGTGCCTGGGAGAGCAGGTCCAGCTGGGGCGGCGTGACGCTGCCGAAGAGGGACCAGATCCAGGTCAGGATGCCGTTGATCAGCCCGTACGCGGGGTTGAGGAGAGCATGCTTCCAGATGAGGGCGGCGGCCACGGGGACCACCAGGAACGGCGCGATCAGCAAGGTGCGTGCCAGTCCGCGGCCAATGAACTTCTTGTCCAGCAGCAGCGCCAGGCCCAGGCCGATGAGCAGGCTCGCCAGGACGACGGCGACGGTAAGGAGGATGGTGGTGAAGATCGCCTGGCGCAGGTCCGGGTCGGTGAGGACCGTGATGTAGTTTTCCAGGCCGGCGAATGCCGTCTTGTCCGGGCTGAGGCTGTTCCAGTTCAGGAACGAGATGATCAGCGTCACCACGAACGGGAGCTGGGTGACGACGATGAGGAAGACCAGGGCCGGGAGCAGCGGCGCGCGCCGTGCCCAGGCCAGGGCGCGTTCACGCGACTTGGCGTTCCTGGATGGTTTGGCTGCGGTGTGTCCCGATCGGGAGATACGCGCCGTTGCGGTAGTCATGGGATTCTCCTGCGGTTTGGTTGGTGCTACTTGTACTTATTGCCGATTTTTTGGGCGGCTTCCTGGCCCTTGGCCAGCGCGTCAGCCACAGAACCCTGGCCGGCGATGACGGAACTGACACCCTGTGAGACGTTGGTGCCCAGCGCAGCGAACTCCGGAATGCCCACGAACTGGATGCCGACGGCGGGCCGCTCCTGGGCGCCGGGGTTCTTCGGGTCGGCGTTTTCAATGGCGAAGCGTTCGGCCTCGAAGAACGGGGCTGCCTTCTGGAATTCGGCATTCTCGTAGGTGGAGATGCGCTTGCCGGAGGGGACCTTCGCCCAGCCGAGCTTGGACGCCACGAGTTCCTCGTACTCTTTGGAACTGGCCCAGGCGATGAACTTCCCGGCGGCATCCTGCTTCTTGGAGGCGGCCTGCACGGCCCAGGACCAGGTCCACAACCAGCCGGAGGACTTGGTTTCCTTCACGGGGGCCTGGGCGTAGCCGATCTTCCCCTTGACGGGTGACGCCGCGGCTTCCAGTGCCCCGGCGGCGGAGGTGGCGTCGTACCACATGGCCACCTTGCTCTGGCTCATGTTGTTCAGGCACTCGGTGAAGCCGGCCTGGGCGGCGCCCAATTCACCGTGCTCGCGGACCAGTTTGGTGTAGAACTCGGTGGCTGCGGTGAATTCCGGGCTGTTGACCTGGGCGTTCCAGTCCTTGTCGAACCAGGTGCCGCCGAAGGTGTTCACCACGGTGGTCAGCGGCGCGAAGACCTGGCCCCAGCCGGGCTGTCCACGCAGGCAGATACCCTTCATTCCCGGGGCCGCGCCGTCCACCTTTGCCGCGATGTCAGCCACCTCGTCCCAAGTGGGCTTCTCCGGCATGCTCAGGCCCTTGGCGTCCAATATGTCCTTCCGGTACATCAGGAAGGACGATTCGCCGTAAAATGGTTCACCGTAGAGCTTGCTGTCCCTGCCGGTGAGGGATGCCGTGTAGGCCGGCAGGATGTCCTCCTGGTTGAACCCGGGGTCCTTGGCCACGTTGTCCAGCGGTGCGAGCCAGCCGTTGGCGGAATAGAACGGAATCTCGTAGTTGGACAGGGAGGCAACGTCGTACTGGCCGGCCTGGCTGGAGAACTCCTGGCTGATCTTGGCGCGGACGTCGTTCTCGGGCAGGATCGTGTAGTTGACCTTGACGCCGGTCTCCTTGGTGAAATTCTCCGCGGTGAGCCGCTGGAGGTCCTCCATCTGGGGGTTGTTCACCATCAGGACGTTGATGCTGTTCGGGTCACCAGCGGAATTGCCTCCGCCAGCACCGGCACAGGCCGTGGCGCTCAGGGCGACGCACAGGGCGCCAGCTGCCAAAGCGGCAACGCGGGTTTTTGGGCGCATTAAGGACTCCTTTGTACTTCAGGGGGTGCAGCCGCTGTACTTCGACTGCTGCGTCGAGGTATCGGACCGGGGCGGGGCCTGCCATCGGGTATCCGTGGTGCCGCGCTGATGTTCCTCAACTTTAGGCGTGTGCGGTAGCGCACAACTAGCGCCCTGGTTGCCAGTTTCTGATACTTATTTTCCCGACGGTTCCCGGCTGTTCGCCTCCGGCAGGGGCTAACCTAGGGGAAAGGCTCCTGCCCGCCGTCCATTTTTCATAACCACCGATCCCATGGAGAACCACCATGAGTGCCGCCGACCCCACCGACGGAGCCACCGCCAGGCTGGCCGAAAGGCTGCTGGGGATGCGGGCCAACAGGGAGGTCATCCCGCCCGATCCCAACCACTCGGTCCGTTGGCACCAGCACGACTACCCCAGCCCCGTGGCCCGGTGGAACTACCATCCCGAGTACGAGATCCACCTGATCCGGAAGGGCACCGGGAAGTTCATCGTGGGAGACCACATCGGCACCTTCGAGGCAGGCCACGTGTCCCTGGTCGGCTCCGGCCTGCCGCACGACTGGGTCAGCGACCTTGAGCCAGGCGAAGTGCTGGCGAACCGGGACGCCGTCATCCAGTTCGACGGAAAATGGGTCGAGCAGACCGCGGCCCTGGTCCCGGAGATGGCGGAGGTCAAGCCCCTGCTGGAACAGTCCGCACGCGGGATTGAGTTCCTGGGCCGCTCCGCCGGGAAGGCTGCCGCGTCCATTGAGGCGATGGGCACCTCCTCCGGACTGGAACGGCTTCATCACCTCTTTGAACTGTTTGCTGTCCTTGCCCATGCACCTGCGGAAGAGCGGCGGTATCTTGCCGATGAGTGGTTCCGGCCGCAGCTGGACGGCCAGGCCGCGGCCGTGGTGGACATCATCCTGGAGTACGTGTTCAGCAACCACGCCGGAAACGTCAAGATGTCCGAGGCCGCAGCCCTGGTGGGAATGCCTGAGCCCACCTTCTCGAAATACTTCAAGCGCGCCACCGGGCAGAACTTCAGCGACCTGGTCCGCAAGCTCCGGCTGGCGCACGCACGGCGCCTGCTGGAGCGCAGCGACAAAGCAATTTCCGAGATCTGCTACGAAGTCGGCTTCTCCAACCTGTCCAACTTCAACCGGCATTTCCTCAACGATGCCGGGGAAACCCCGCGGCATTACCGGCAGCGGGTACAAAGCTGACCTCCTCCCCCAGCGGACGACGACGGGACTTCCCGCCGTCGTCCGCTGACGTTTGGTGCCGCAGCGGAAGCCCTTTTATGTTCCCGCCGGAGTGGCTAAGATGTGTTTTCTTCGGACGGTACACAGACGCCGTCTTCGTCTTCTCCAGGGAGAGACCGGCTCATGGCAACCGACTACGACGCGCCCAGGGTGTCCACCGAGGACGAGGCAAACGAAGCGGCCGACGTTCTCAAGCCAGAGCGCTCTGCTACGCAAACGTCCCAGATCGACGTGGACGAGTCCGACCTTGCCGACTCCTTCGAGCTCCCGGGAGCTGACCTGTCCCATGAGGAACTCCTGGTGCAGGTCATCCCTGTCCAGAAAGACGAGTTCACCTGCATGTCGTGCTTCCTGGTCCATCACCGCAGCCAGCTGGCCCGCGAAAAGGACGGAATGAAGTACTGCAAGGATTGCGAAGGATAGGTCACGCCTGCTGCTGGACGGTCGCTGGACGATCGCGTCCCGCTATACTCGGCTGCAGTCATGAGCAGCCTTCCGTCAGCCCCCGCCACAGTCCGTATTGATGCCTGGCTGTGGGCCATCCGTGCCTACAAGACCCGCTCTGCGGCCACTGCCGCCTGCCGGGCCGGGCACGTCCGGCTCAACGGAAACCCCGCCAAGGCCTCGCAGTCGCTGGTTCCGGGCGACACCGTCCGGGTCCGCCAGCCGGGTTACGAACGGATCCTTGAGGTCCGGCGGCTGATCGCCAAACGAGTGGGCGCCGAGGCAGCCGCACACTGCTTCACCGACCACACCCCGCCCAGGCCGGTGGCGCCCGCACTCGGTCTTCCGCAGCGCGACCGCGGAACCGGGCGGCCCACCAAGAAGGACCGCCGCGAAATGGAACGCCTGCGCGGCCCGGCCTAGGTACTAGACCTGGCGGTCACGCTGCGGCCCCGAAGCTCAGGAGCACCTTGCCGGATTCGGCGGAGTTCCGGGCGACGCCGAACGCCTCGAGGGCTGCCTCCACCGGGTACTCATGCGTAATCACCGGATCGATCTGCAGGGTGCCGTCGGCGAGGGCCGCGATGACGTCGTCGATCTCGTCGTTGAAGCGGAAGGAACCCTTGAGCTCCAGTTCGCGCGTGATGGCCAGGGAGATCAGGACGGGCTGGGGCCCGGTGGGCAGCAGGCCCACCATCACCACCGTGCCGCCGCGGGTCGCGCCCTGGATGGCTGATGCCAGTCCGTGGTGGTTGCCGGAGGATTCAATCACGACGTCGGCCTCGACGGCGGCGATCGCTTCCGCGTCGCCGGCGGCGAGGACCTCGTCCGCGCCCACGGCCGCAGCGATCTCCAACGGCTTGGGATGCATGTCCACGGCCACGATCCGGGCCGCGCCGGCCCGTTTCAGGACCGCGACGGCCAGCGCGCCGATGGGGCCGCTGCCGATCACCAGGGCAGTCTTCCCGGCGACGTCCCCGGCGCGGGACACCGCGTGCCATGCCACGGAGGCGGGCTCGATCAGCGCGGCCGTGCGCAGGCTAAGTCCCTCCGGCAGCGCGCGCAGCATCCGTACCGGCAGGTTCACGTACCGGCTGAACGCCCCGTCGGTGTGCGGGTAACGGGCGGCGCTGCCCAGATAGGTGCAGCCCGGGGACAGGTTGGGCCGGTCCGCCGGATACCGCGCCGCGCCGGGTCCGGGTGTGGCCGGATGAACGGCGACGGCGGTCCCCGCGGCCGGGCCGGTGCCGTCCGCCGCGGCGCGGACCACGGTCCCGGAAATCTCGTGGCCCAGAACCAGGGGCGCCTTCAGGATCGATTCACCGGCCGCACCGTGCAGCCAGTAGTGCAGGTCCGAGCCGCAGATGCCGCCGAATGCCACTTCCACCACCGCTTCACCGGCAGCCGGGGCCGGGACAGGCACGTCGTCGATCCGCAGATCGCCCGCGGCATGGGCAACAACCGCCGGGCCCGAGACGGGAAGGGCTCCGACGGGAAGGGCTGCGCTGACGGACTCCGGTGACATCGACATCAGACCACCACCGTCATTCCGCCGTCGATGAAGATGGTCTGGCCGTTCACGAAGTCCGAACCGTCCGAGGCCAGCCACACCGCGGGCCCGGCCAGGTCCTGCACCGTCCCCCACCGGTTCGCCGGGGTCCGGCCCAGGATCCAGGCGTTGAAGTCCTCGTCATCGACCAGGTTCTGCGTCATCTCGGTATGGATGTAGCCCGGGGCGATCCCGTTGATCTGCAGGCCCGAGGCCGCCCACTCCGCGGTCATGGCCCGGGTCAGGTTCCGCAGCCCGCCCTTCGCCGCGATATACGGGGCGATGGTCGGGCGGGCGAGATCGGCCTGCACCGAACAGATGTTGATGATCTTCCCCCGCCCGCGCGGAATCATGTGCCGCGCCGCTTCCCGCCCCACCAAAAACGCGCTCGTCAGGTCCGTGGAAATCACCCGCTCCCAGTCCGCGACATCCAAATCCAGCATCGGCACCCGGTGCTGGATCCCGGCATTGTTCACCAGGATCTCCAGCGGCCCCACGTTCTCCTCCACCCACGCAACACCCCGCGCAGCCTCAGTATCGCTGGTGACATCGAACGCGCAACTGTGCACCCGCCCCGGCGCATACTCCGCGGCCATCGCAGCCTCAGCAGCTTTCAGCCGTTCAGGATTGATGCCGTTCAGCACCACCGTCGCGCCGGCGTCCGCCAGCGCCCGCGCCAGGGCATTGCCGATCCCCCGGCTCGAACCCGTCACCAGGGCAACACGCCCCGTCAGGTCAAAAAGTGCATTCATGCGAAAGGACCGGCCTGCACCAGGTTGGCGGGAGCCTGTCCCGCCGCAAGGGCTTCAAGCTGCTGCCGCAGGAGCTTCAGGATCCTCGGCTGGAACGCCGATGCATTGCCGCCGATGTGAGGGGTGATCAGGGCGTTCGGAGTGGACCACAGCGGGTGGTCCTGGGGCAGCGGCTCGGGATCAACGACGTCGAGCGCGCACTGCAGGCGGCCGGACAGGACTTCCTTGGTCAGGGCAGCCGTGTCCACCACGGAGCCGCGGCCCACGTTCACCACAAGTGCGCCGTCCGGGAGGGCGGCGAGGACCTCTTCGCCGATCAACTGGTGGGTCTGCGGGTTCAGGGGCAGCACCGTGACCAGGATGTCGTGCGTGGCGGCGAGCGCGGGCAGGTCCGCGGAGGCGTGCACCTCGCCGTGTTCGTCAGTGCGGGCTGCACTGCCCACCCGGGTGACAGTGACTTCGAAGGGTTCCAGGCGACGGGAGATTTCGTGCCCGATCCCGCCGACTCCCACCAGCAGCACGCGCCGGTCCGCCAGGGATTGGCGCCGCTCCGGCCGCCACAGGCCGTACTGCTGGTCCCGGACCGCCTGGTCGATGCCGCGCAGCTTCGCAAGGATCAGTCCCACGGCCAGTTCGGCGGTGGCCGCGGCGTGGACGCCGGAGGCGTTGGCCACGCCGGCCGCCGGCCCGGCAGCCTCGATGACGCCGTCGTAGCCGGTGGACTGCGTCTGCACGAACTTCAGGTCGTCGACCTTGGCAAGGGAACCCAGTACGGCGGACGCGTCGATGTACGGGAGGATGACGCCGTCGATCTCACCCGGCGTCCCGCCGTCGGGATCCGTCTTCAGGTCCCACACCACTCCCCTCAGCCCTTCGGGCAGGGGTGAGAGATCGGCCAGCAGTTTCGGGTCGGGGAAGCTGACGGTGCGGACTGTTTGCATCGAAGAACCTATCAATCGTGGGGAGTAATGAAGCGGGCGCGGGCGGTTAGCGCCGGTCGAAGGTGAGGCCGCCGGGGACCTGGAAGGTGGGCATGAGTTCGAGCATGCCCACGTTCACGTGCCTGGGCGTTTCGATCGCGTAGTCCATCGCGTTGACGATGTCGTCCGTGGTCAGCGATTCGTAGCCCTCGTAGTACGTCTTCCACGCCTCTTCCATGGCTTCCGGAGTGCCGCCCATGTTGCGGCCGAAGATCTCCGTTTCCACCCGGCCCGGGCAGATCTCGGTGACTCGGATGCGCTTGCCCACGGTGTCGTTGCGCAACTGCCGGGATACCTGGTGGACCGCTGCCTTGGTCGCGTGGTAAACGGTGTGGCCATAGAAGTTATAGAGGCCCGCGATGGAGCTGATGTTGATGACGTGCCCGCGGTCCCGTTCCACCATGCCCGGCAGCACCAGCCTGGTCAGCTGGAGCAGGCCGCGCAGGTTCACGTCAATGAGTTCGTCGATGTCGCCCTCGCTGGAGTCCAGGATGTTGCCCGGCCGGGATACACCGGCACAGTTCACCAGGACGTCCACCTCAAGATCACCGACGACGGCGGCCAGCGCCGCGGTGTCGGTCAGGTCGACGACGTGCGGGACTGCGCCGGTCTTGTCCGCCAGTTCCTTCAGGCGGTCCTCGTTGCGGGCGAGGGCATGGACGGTGAGTCCGCGCTTGGTAAGGCGTTCGGCGATCGCGGCGCCCATTCCGGTGGAAGCACCGGTGACGACGGCAGTTGAATAATCTGAAAAAGGCATGGAAGTCTCCTGGTGGATTGCGGTGCAGTAATGCAGGTGCAGTGATGAAGCGGGTGGTCAGGCGTCGCGGAGCGGCAGGTGCGCCCGGTCCTTGACCGTGCTGACGGCGGCAAGGGTGCCCAGCGCAGTGATGACGGCATAGAACGCTGGCATGTAGATGTTGCCGGTGGATGAGATCAGCCAGGTCATCAGCAGCGGTGCCGTGCCTCCGAAGAGTGCCGACGAGATGTTGTAGCCCAGTCCGTAGGCCGAGTAGCGGACCCGGGTGGGGAAGAGTTCCACGATCAGGATGTGGATCACTGCGGTGTGGCCGGCGAAGACGACGGCCATGATGCAGGCGCCGAGGATGGCCAGTGCCATCTGGCCGGTGGCGATGAGCGCGTAGGAGGGAATGCCGAGGACGGCCATGGCGATCGCGGAGCCGGCGATGACTTTTTTGCGGCCGACGCGGTCCGAGAGGGCGCCCATGAAGGGGATAGCGATGCAGATGACCACCAGGCTGCAGGCAGTGACCAGGAGGGCTTCGCCGATGGTGAAGTTGAGCTGCTTGCCCTTGAGGAAAGTGGGCATGTAAGAGAACAGGACGTAGTAGCCGGAGCCGTTCATGAGCGGGATGAAGAGGGCCAGCAGCATTGCCCGGCGGTGTTCGGCCGAGGCAAACGCTTCCTTCAGCGGGTTCTCGGACAGCCCGCCTTCTTCCTTGAGCTTTTCAAAGTTGGGGGTGTCGCTGATCGCCTTGCGGATGTACCAGCCAATGATGCCCATGGGGATGGCCACCAGGAACGGGATGCGCCAGGCGAACGCGCCGAAGCCGCCGCCGTCAATCGCTGCCTGGGTGAGCCAAGGAGACATGGAGAACGCGACGAGCGTGCCGGTGAGCAGGGCGGCGAAGGAGGCGATCTGGGCGTAGGACGTGATCACGCCGCGCTTGCCTTCGGGTGCGTGCTCGGCGAGGAAGGTCATGGCGCCGGCGGCTTCTCCGCCAACGGAGAAGCCCTGCAGCATGCGGAGCAACACCAGGAGCACGGGGGCCGCGACGCCGATGGCCGCGTAGGCGGGCAGCAGGCCGATGCCCGCCGTCGCAACGCTGATCAGCAGGATGACGAAGACCAGGAGCTTCTGCCGCCCGATCCGGTCGCCCAGGTAGCCGCAGACCACGGCGCCGAGCGGCCGCACGAAGAATGATACGGCGTATCCCGCAAAGACGAACAACAGGGCGTTGTCCGGGTTGCCGGGTGCCAGGAAGACGAGGGCAAGGGTGCCGGCCATGAAAGCGAAGATGCCGTTGTCGTAGAGTTCGACGAAAATCCCCACGCACCCGGCGGTAATGACTTTCCGGGTTTGCCTGGCACTGAGCCGGTCCTGCTGCGGGGTGGTCTCGCGCATTGATGTTGACATGTTCATTCCTAACCTAAATCTTGTGCGAAAAGACGGGGCCATCGGTGTTTCTCAGCTGCCTGCTGCCGGTACGAGTTCCGGCCAGCCGGGCTGCCTGCCGATGCCCAGGAGGGAGAAGACGGTGCTGACTGTGGACCGGAGGGTTTCCAGTTCCCGCAGCGCGGCCCGATGCTTGGCTGTTGCTTCCGGGACGGTGGTCTTGCGGAAAGTTATGGTGTGCCCGGGCCTTGCCTGGGCAAGGACGTCCAGTGAGCGGCTGGTGACCACCGCGAGCACGGGATAGCCGGCGGTGACTCCGCGTCCGCGGTGCAGCACCAGGAGTTCCTCCCGGGACGGCACTTCGATAGCCCCCACCGGAACGCCGCGGGACAGCACTTCCGCTGTGGACTGGCGTTCGGGAAGCGCGCCGCCGAGGCGCAGGCCGATGTGGTTGCTCCGGCCGCTGACGGTGTACTCGGTGTTGTAGAGAAGGTCGGCGGTATCCCCGAACTCGTCCACGTCCGGGCCGTCCGTGACTTCCACAACCGCCCGGCTGCTGAATTCGGGCCGGGTCAGACCCAGCCGGAACAGCGGCAGGTCGAAGTACGGCTGCCGGATCGGTCCGACGCTTCGTGAGGTCTTCAGTTCGGTGCCTTCTGACAGCCGCAGGCCGAATCCGACGACGGTGTCCGGGGCGCAGCTGCCGAGAAGGACGGGCGCCTCCACCGAGCCGTGAACGGCAACGTAGGCCCGCAGGCCGCCGGTGATCCGGCGCAGCGCCACCGTTTCACCGGCCCGGACGGACACCGGTTCCCACTGCGGGCATTCGCGCCCGCCCACCGTGAGGTGCAGGGGTGCTCCGGTGACGGCGATGAGGATGTCGGTGGTGGCGCGCATCCGGAAGTCCAGGGCGGTGACCTCCAGCAGCGGTGCGTTGTCGGCGTTGGCGGCGAGGATGTTCGCTGCGCGGGCGGAGAACTGGTCCAGGGCGCCGTTCACGGGCAGCCCGAACCGGGGTCCCCGGAAGCGCCCCAGGTCGGTGACCACCGAGTTGCCGGGCTGCTGGATGATCAACGAGCCGTTCATCGTGCCGCCTCCAGTTTCAAGCCGGCGAGGCTGGCGAACTCTTCGGGCTGGATCTGGTGGAACCTGACCACGTCGCCGGGAACATACGGGACGAGCGGTTCGCTGGCGGCGTCGAGAACGGCCAGGGGTGTCTGGCCGATGACGCACCATCCGCCGGGTGCCGCCGCCGGGGCGATGACTGCCTGACGGCCCGCAACGGAAACGGCACCTGCCGGGACGGACAGGCGGGGGTCCTTCAGCCGCGGGACCGGAAGCGGGAAATCGGGCCCGTCCATCATGGGCGAGCCGGCCGGGGCACCGAGGCAGCGGATCACGTAGGACTTGGCCGTATGGAGGGCAATAACCTCCTGGATCGACAGCTGCTCATGGGCGGCAACCCGCTCCAGGTCCGGACCGTACTCCCCGCCGTAGACCACGGGGACCTCGAACGTGCGGGGAGCCCGGGACGGCGCACCGATGAAATCGAGCTGGCGCAGGCCCATCAGTACAAAGGCTCGGACCTGGCGTGCCGAGGTGACCCCGGGGTCGAATTCCACGAGCAGTGAGTCGTACGTCGGCACAGCGCCGTGGACGCCGTCGGCGCCGGCTTCCTCAAGCCATTCGGCGAGGGCATGCACGGTGGTCCAGTTGGCTTCGGTGTCCGGAGAGGAAGCGACGACGCGCAGTGAGGCGTCCCCTGATTCGTAAACCTCCACCGGAGTTGGGATTGGGGTGGCTGCCATGTCAGGCGGTCTTCACTTTGGCGCCAAGGACCTGTGCCAGCGGGGCAATCGTCACTCCGGCACTTTCGAGTTCGGCGCGTACCTGCCGGGCCAGCTTCACCGCGCCAGGGGTGTCGCCGTGCAACAGGACCGTGTCGGCGGCGATGGGCAGGTCGGTGCCTGCCACGGTGGAAATAAGCCCTTCGCAGACCATCCGGACGGTGCGGTCCACGATGGCCGAAGGATCATGGATGACGGCGCCGGGGCGGCTGCGCGGCACCAGTGTGCCGTCCGCCTCGTAGGCGCGGTCTGCGATGCCCACGATGGCCACCGGGAGCCGCCGCGCGGCCGCCGCGGTGGCCAACTCGCCGTCCTGGGCCAGGACGATGAGGTCCGGGTTGATACGGGCGGCGGCGTCGGCCACTGCGTCGGCATAGTCGGCGCGGGTGGCCACGAGGTTCCCGAGGCGGCCGTGCGGTGCAAGGTGGGCGACGCCGGCGCCGTGATAGGCGGCGAAGGCGCTCAGTGCGCCGAACTGGTAGACGACGTCGTTGCGGACCTCGTCCGCGGTCAGGTCCATGGCGCGGCGGCCGAAGCCGCGGAGGTCGGGGAAGCTCGGGTGCGCCCCGATGCTGACGCCGCGGCGGACGCATTCGGCCACGGTCGCGTGCATGATGTCCGGGTCCCCGGCATGGAAGCCGCAGGCGATGTTGGCGCTGGAAACCACTTCGAGCAGGGCCGCGTCGTCGCCCATTGAGTAGGCGCCGAAGCCTTCTCCGAGATCTGCGACGAGATCAACGATGGGTCCCATTGAGTGCCTTCCTGGGTGGGTGTGGTTCGGTGTGCCGTTTTGACCGGCTTCTGCAAAAAAGTCTGACACCGCGAGTTTGATCACACAAAGACGTAATCGGTGTCACGGGATAGCTGGCGGTTATGACAGGAGTGCTCAGCGGAGGGCTTTGCGGAGGCCCATGACGCGTTCCACCACCACTACTACCGCGAGGGATATCAGGATGAGGATGACGGACAGGGCCGCAACGGCGGCGTCTGCCGAGTTTTCCACGTACCTGAGCACCTGCACCGGCAAGGTGGGCAGCCCGGATTCAGCCACGAAAAGGGAGATGACGGCTTCATCGAAGGAGACGATGAACGCAATGACACCGCCGGCAATAACGCCCGGCTGGATGATGGGCAGGGTCACCCGGCGGAAGACCGTCCATGAGTCTGCGCCGAGGACGCGTGCGGCCGCTTCACAGGACGTGTCGGTGGTGGCCAGGCTCATCAGGGTGGTGCGGATGACGAACGGGATGGTGATGGCCACGTGGCCGATGATGATGCCGGCGTAGGTGTTGGTCAGCCCCAGCGGACCGAACAGCAGCACCATGCCCAGGGCCAGCACGATGCTGGGAATCAGCAGCGGCGAGAGGAAGAACGACTGCACGGCTGCCTTGGCCTTGAAGTCGAACCTGTCCAGCGCCAGCGCGGCCGGCACGCCCAGCGCCAGGACAATCAGCGTGACGATGACGGCCACGATGAGGCTGACCTTCATGCCCTCCATGAACGTGCTCTCCTGCGGGAGCATCTCGTACCACTTCAGGGTCAGCCCTTCCGGCGGGAAGGACAGGTACTGGTTCGAGGCGAAGGAAACCACGCAGACGATCAGCAGCGGTGCCAGCAGGAACAGGTACAGCAGGAACACCAGCAGCCCGAAGGCCGGCTTGGCGGGGTTGAAGCGCGGCTTGAATATCCGGACGTCGCTCACGGTCAGCCTCCGATCTTTTTGGTGAGGCGCTGGTAAACGGCGATGATCAGGCCGAAAAGCACCAGCAGGATGACGGACAGGGCGGCGGCGAAGGGCCAGTTGAGCAGGCCGGTGGTCTGGTCATAGATTTCGGTGGCCAGGACCTGCACGCTGCCTCCCCCCAGGAGCCGCGGGGTGATGAAGGTGCTGATGGCGAGCACAAAGACCAGCAGGAACGCCGTCAGGAGGCCGGGCAGGCTCAGCGGGAGCGTGACCCGGGTGAACACCTTGAACTTGCTGGCGCCCAGGGAGCCGGCTGCTTCCTCGAGCTGGGGGCTGAGCCGGCCGAAGCCGGAGATCATGGCCAGGATCGCGTAGGGCATGAAGATCTCCACCAGCCCGATGGTCACACCGGTCATGTTGTTGGTGAGCTTCAGGGGTGTGTCGATCAGGCCCAGGCCCTCGAGGGAGGAGTTGATGAGGCCGTTGGTTCCGAGGATCACCATCCATCCATAGGTGCGCACCACGGCCGAGGTCAGCAGCGGGGCGATGGCGATGGCGATGAGCAGCCCGCGGTACTTGCTGGTGCTGCGGGCCAGGAAGAGGGCCACCGGGTAGGACACCAGGACGCAGAGGATGCCCACGGTCACGCCCATCTGGAACGTGTCCAGGGTGACGCGCCAGTAGTACGGGTCGGTCAGGGGTTGGATGTAGGTGTCCAGTGTGAACGTCTCAACGATGACGCCGTCCGGGGCGCCCTTGTTGAAGGACATCCGGATCATGTAGGCGAGCGGGAACACGAAGCTGACCAGCAGGCCCAGGAGCCCGGGCAGGAGCAGGGCGAGGTAGGTGCGCCGGTTGCGCCGTTCGGTGGCTTTTTCCAGCAGGCCCTCGTCCTGGGCTGGCCGCTTTTCCGCGGCAACCGGCGTTTGCAGGAGAGTCATGCCGCCAGCCTTGCCGCAGACGCAGGCGCAGGCGCGGGCAGGAGGTAGGCGTCCTCGGGCGCCCATGACAGGTACGCTGCGTCCCCGGCGCGGGGCAGGTCGCCGCTGGAGGTCAGCAGCTGTGCCTGCAGCTGCTGGTCGCCCACGCGGACGGCCACCGCCAGGGCATCGCCGGTGTAGCTCACCCGTTCGATGGTTCCCGCGACGGGTGCCTGGTCCGTTCCGGGGCGCAGGGCCACGGTGAGCCGGTGCGGGCGGATCACCACTTCGTGGGTGCTACCTGAGAGGCCCGCTTCGCCGACGGC
Organism: Arthrobacter sp. NPDC058288; assembly: GCF_042880995.1. Taxonomy (NCBI): domain Bacteria; kingdom Bacillati; phylum Actinomycetota; class Actinomycetes; order Micrococcales; family Micrococcaceae; genus Arthrobacter; species Arthrobacter sp. NPDC058288. Next base: position 30,445 of record NZ_JBHVYH010000011.1, on the reverse strand, counting down.
GCCGAACTGGCCCAGGCCGTCGACGTCCACCTTGTAGTAGCTTTCGCCGGCGAGGCTGGCCCGTCCGGTTTCAGCGCCCACCCGGGCGGTGAGGAAGTTGGCCTGGCCGATGAAGTTGGCCACGAAGTGCGTGCGGGGGCGTTCGTACACGTCGGTGGGCGAACCGAACTGTTCGATCAGGCCGCCGTTCATCACGGCGATCCGGTCGGCCATGTCCAGGGCCTCGTCCTGGTCGTGCGTGACGAAGAGCGTGGTGGCCCTGGTGCGCTGCTGGATGGACCTGATCTCGGTGCGCATGGTTTCGCGGAGCTTGGCGTCCAGGTTGGACAGCGGTTCATCGAGAAGGAGAAGCGTGGGCTCCACAACGAGGGCCCGGGCCAGGGCGATGCGCTGCTGCTGGCCGCCGGAGAGTTCCTTGGTCTGCCGCTTTCCGAGGTGGCCGAGCTGGACCATATCGAGCGCCGCCGCAACACGGGCTTTTTGCTCGGATTTCGGCGTTTGGCGCATTTCCAGGCCGAAGGCCACGTTTTGCTCCACGTTCATGTGCGGGAAGAGGGCGTAGGACTGGAACACCATGCCCATCCCCCGCTTGTTGACCGGTGTGTGGGTGATTTCCTTGCCGTCCACCACAATGGAGCCGGCCGTCGGGTCCATGAGGCCGGCCACCATCCGCAGGGTGGTGGTCTTGCCGCAGCCGGACGGGCCGAGGAGCGCCACCAGGTGCCCCTCCTCAACTTCCATGTTCAGGCGGTCGACGGCGGGTTCAAGACCTGCTGCATATCTTTTGGTCAGATCTACGATCGACAGTTTTGGTTCAGTCACGGGTTCAGTTCTCCTGAAGTGAAGTTGGGGAGGGGCACCGGCTCGCGGTTACTTGGTGATGATCTGGCGCTTCCAGATGTCGGTCCACTTGTCCCGGGCGGAGGACAGGAATTCCACATCCAGCGGGACGATGTTCAGTGACCCGTCCGTGGGGACCACGCGGTCCTTCACGTCTGCCGGCAGTTCTGCATTGCTGACGGAGGGGGCGTAGAAGAGTGCTTTGGCGAACGCGGTCTGCGCCTCGGCGGACAGGGCGTAGTCCACGAACGTCTTGGCTGCGGCGGAGTGCGGCGCATCCTTCACCACGTTGATGGTGTTGATCTGGTAGACGGTGCCTTCCTTCGGGAAGGTAACGCCCATCTTCTTGTTGCTCTGGTCGCTGTAGAACTGGCCGCGGGCATTCTGGCCGAGGCCAAGGACGGTCTGGCCCGTGATGACGTTCTGGTATTCGTCCGGGTTGGGTGCGAAGGTCTGCACGCCCGGGGCCATCTCCTTGAGGCGGGTCACTGCGGCGTCAATGCCCTTGGTGTAGTCCTCCCCCGCCATTTTGGCGGTGATGGCCGTCAGGGACAGGCCCAGCAGCGACGGCGGGGCGTTGACGTTGATCTTTCCGGCGTACGCGGGGTCCCACAGTACGTCCCAGCTCTCGGGAGCCTTCGGGAAGGTGGCAGTGTCATAGACCAGGCCCACGGCGTCGAGCATGGCCACCGGGCCGTACCCGTCCTTGTTGCGGAACTTTTCCGGGACGTTGGCGAGGTTCGGGACGCCGGCGGCGTCCACCTTCTCGAAGAGGCCCTGCTTGTTGCCGGTGGTGGAAACGGAGTTGTCCATGATGGCGACGTCGGTCGCCGGGTTGTTCTTCTGGCCCTGCAGGGCGCTGAGCATCTCAGCCGAGGACCGCTTGGAGGCGTAATTGATCTTGATGTTCGGATACTTGGCCTTGAAGGGCTCGATGACTGCGGCGGTGTACTGGTCCTGCCATACGCCCGAGTAGGCGATCAGGTTCACTTCGCCTGACGTGGCGCTGTCGTTGCTGGCTGCTCCGGCGCCGCCCCCGCAGCCGGAAAGTACCAGTGCCGCAGCGGACAGCGCGGCCACGGCTGTGATCTTGCCTTTGATGGTTGCTCGCATTTGTCATCTCTTTCTCATAAAGAAGAATCCGGGCTGTTGGTGGCGGATCCTGATGTTCCGACGCTAGGGAGTGCACATTTCGGAAATGTAAAAGAAAACGTCTATTCCGGTAAAACCCATTAGCATGCAAAATGCGTCTGGGGTCATCGTTAATTTGCATATCCACCGGAGGGGTAGAATGTTCGATGAATGAAATAGCGTTCTGGGTTCAACCTAGTGTCAGAGATGTGGATCACACAAAGACCTGTTGCGTATCCCTCCATAGCATCCGGTTATGACCCTTCCTGGGTTCAGGACGCCGCGAAGAGAGAAGACGGCCATGGATACGCGGAAGCTTGCGTACTTCGTCCAGATTGTGGATTCGGGAAGCATCACCAAGGCAGCGGCGGCGCTGCATGTGGCACAGCCTGCCCTGAGCCAGCAGGTTTCGGCACTGGAAACGGACCTCAAGCAGCGGCTCCTGATCCGCAGCAAGCAGGGCGTCAAGCCTACGGCCGCGGGGCACACCTTGTACCGGCATGCCCAGTCGATCCTGCGGCTTGTGGAACAGGCACGCCAGGACGTCGCCGCGTCGGGCGCCGCCCCGTCCGGGCGCGTGTCCATCGCCATCGCCCCCTACAGCATGGCCTCAAGCCTGACACCGAGGATCATCAGCGAGGTGGGCCGCCGCTACCCGGAAATCGTCCTGCATGTCACGGAGATCTACGGCGGTGTGCTGAGTGAAGCGATCAAGAACGGCCGGCTCGACATGGCCCTCATTTACGAGCCGGGGCCTATCCGCGGCGTCCAGTTCACCACCATGATTGTCGAAGACCTGCACTTTGTGGTCAACGCCGGCAGGTCAGACGTGGCATCCGAAAACGGTGAAATCTCGCTGGCGGAAGTGGCGCGCTTCGGGCTCTTCCTGCCCGAGAAGATCCACACGCTCCGCCAGGCTGTGGAGGCCGGCCTCACCAGCAAGGGACTCACCCTCAAGCTCGTTGGTGAGGTGGAGTCCGTGCCGTCCCTGGCGCGCCTCCTGCGGGCCGACCTGGGTGCCACGATCATGCCCAAGTCAGCGGCGGACGCGCTCTTCCACGAGGAGGACTTCCACGTCCTGCGGATTGTGGATCCGGCACTGCAGTGCAAGATCGCGCTATGCACCCCGGATCATGATCCGCTTTCCGAGGCGGCGTCGGCGGTCCTCCTGGTGCTGAAGGAAATGCTTCAGGAAATGCTGAGCAATAAATATGCGCGATAGCCCTGCCATAGCATCTGCTTATTAGGGCACTTATCATTCGTCTTAGTATCCGAGGGCTCCTAATCCTAAAATTGTCATCAGGCCGATAAATTGCGGCGGTTGCATTTATGGAGAATTAATTGGGAGCGAGCCGTGAAAAAAATCAGCAGCATGCGCAGGAATTCCGACACAAACCCCGGGCTGATGGCCAAAACGGGTTTCCACTGCCCTGCAAATGGTTTTTGGCGCCCTGAGGACCGCTCGGTGGCGCCTGTCTTTGTTTTCGAAGGCAGCATCATGCCGGCCGGCAGCGGCGGATCCACCGTGTGGTATCTGGAGGACGCCGTGTTTGGCCCGCCCACCCATCAGCTTCCGGCCCGGTAGGGTTACTGCCGCCAAAGGCGCAGCGGGAACGCCAGTGCCGCCGTACGGGAATTCCCGTACGACGGCGGTGCTGCCGCGGCTTGTGCGAGCGGCTAGGCCTCTTCGACGAGCAGCCCCTTGGCTTTGAGGACCTCGGTGAGGTTGCACAGCTCGATGGTGGTTCCGCCGGCCTGGTAGAGGCTGATGAGTTCGCGCTCGGCGTCGTCGCGTTCCTGCGAGAGGCGGATGACGTCCTCGATTTCGTCCTTCCGGACCACCACCACGCCGTCCGCGTCGCCGCGGAGCACGTCGCCGGGGTAGATGATCTCGTCGCCGAAGACCACGGGGTGGTTGATGGGGCCGATCGTTTCCTTGACGGTGCCCTTGATGGAGACACTGCCGGAGAAGACGGGCAGTCCCAGTTCGATGAGGTCCTGGGTGTCGCGGACGCCCGAGTCGGTCACCAGGCCGGCGAGGCCCTTGGCCTTCATGGCATTGCCGAGGACGTCGCCGAACGTTCCGGCTTCCTCGTACTCCCCCGCCGCGGCCAGGATGACGTCCCCGGCCTCGGCGTAGTGGATCGCCACCTGCAACATGAGGTTGTCCCTGGGGGCGCAGCGCACGGTGACGGCGGGGCCGCAGAAGGACATGCTCCGGTCGATCGGCTTGATCCTGGAGCTGAGGGCGCCCTTGCGTCCCTGTGCCTCGTGGATGGTGGCGGACGAGAACTTGGCGAGGCGGCTGACTGCGTCGGCTTCGGGTCGTTCGATGGTGGTCTTGACGTGGATCACGGCGTTTTCCTTCGGTGGGTGTGGATCAGTTGAGGGCCTGGACGGCCTTGTCGATAGCCGCGATGGACTCTTCGATGACGTCGAGGCTGGTGGCGTAGGAGATGCGGAAGTAGGGGCCCAGTCCATAGGCCGATCCCTGGATCACGGCGACGGAGGCCGCTTCAAGGAGGTAGAGGGTGAAGTCCTCGTCGTTTGCGATGACCTGCCCGTCGGTGGTCGTCTTCCCGATGACCCCCGCGCAGTTGACGTACGCGTAGAAGGCGCCTTCCGGCGTCGTGCATGACAGTCCGTCGATGGCATTCAGCGCGGCGACTGCCGCATCGCGCCGGGCGCGGTAGATTTCACGGCTTTCCTGCACGAAACCCTGGTCGCCCGTGAGCGCCGCGGCGCCGGCGGCCTGGCTGACGGAGGACGGGCAGGACGAGATCTGCGACTGGAGCTTGTTGATTGCGGCGATCAGCGGGGCGGGTCCGGCCGCGTACCCCAGGCGCCAGCCGGTCATGGCGTAGGCCTTGGACACACCGTTGACCGCCAGGATTCGGTCCTTCAGTTCCGGAGCCACCTCCACCAGGCTGGAGAGCTTGCCGGTGCCGAAGTAGATCTGGTCATAGATCTCGTCCGTCAGGATGTTCACGTGCGGGAAGCCGGCCAGGACGTCCGCGAGCGCGCGCAGTTCGGCCGGGGAATAGACGGCGCCGGTGGGGTTCGACGGTGTGTTCAGGATGACCCATTTGGTCCGCCCGGTGAGGGCGCCAGCCAGCGCCCCGGGGGTGAGCTTGAACCCCGCCTCCTCACCGCAGGCAACCACCACGGGCGTGCCCTCGTTCGCGAGCACCATGTCCGGGTACGAGACCCAGTACGGCGCGGGCACCACCACTTCGTCGCCGGCGTCCAGGGTGGCCATGAAGGCTGTGAAGATCACCTGCTTGGCGCCGCCGCCAATGGTGATCTCGGCCGGGGTGTAATGGGTGCCGGAACGCAGCTCGAGGGTCTGGAGGATCGCCTTCTGCAGGGCGGGGGTTCCGGTGACGGAGGTGTATTTGGTCTCCCCGCGGGTGATCGCCTCAATGGCGGCCGCCTTGATGTGCTCCGGGGTGTCGAAGTCAGGCTCGCCGACCGTCAGGTCCAGGATCCGGCGCCCTTCTGCCTTCAGCTCACGCACACGGGCCGCGGCGGCCACGCTGGCGGAGGACTTGATGCGGGACACCCGTGATGCAGGTTCAAATTTAGGCATGGTCTCTTCCTACGGATTCAGGAGGGAGCGGTACTCGCTTCCTTCGACCCTAGGGAATCCTGGCGCGTCTGGATAAGACCTAAAGTGCGTGGACGGATAAGCGTCTCTTATGGCCTGTGCCCACATTTTTAGGTTATGGCTCCACGCAGTATTGGTATTTCCGCGGGCGGACCGTTGTCTCTAGCGTTCTACGTATGCTGGCCCGATTGGGGTTCTTTCCGCCGGCGCCAACTGACGTGTTTCCGAACCGAGGAGTGCATGTGGCCGTTCTGCCCAGCCCTGTTTTGCACAGCCCTGTCCTGCACCCGGCCGACGGCGGTTACTACCGTTACCGGGGGCGGCGGAAGCCAGATGCGGCTGCTGCCCGGGCGGAAGAGCTCCGGCAACTCCTCAGGGAGGACCGGCAACGGATATCCTTCAATGCCAGCAGCATGCGGGCGCTCTCGGTCCGTTTGAACCAGCACATCGCCCAGGCGTTGTGTGACGGCGTGAAGATGACCGGCCTTGCCAAGGCCGCAGGGCTCTCCCGCTGGGCAGTGCGGACCATCGGCTTGTCCTCTGATGACCTGGCGCCGTCAGGGCTGCCGGCTGAGCAGCAGCTTGCGGAGATCAGCCGGTTGAAATCCGAACTGGCCGAACTCGAGGAGTCGAAGGCGCACCTGGAGGGCCGGCGGCTGAAGCTCCTGGCCGCGGCGCGGCAGCTGGGAGTCATGGACGAGTATGAGCTTGCCGCGCTGAGCGGGCTCCAGAGCGAGGCGATCCGGAAGATGACCTGGGGGCTCCAGCGGGTGCGGGCCACCTGAACCACTGGTATGACTCCCGGGAGCCATGCGCCCAACACGGCCAGCGCACTAATCCAGGTTGTTCTCCGCCGTTTCCGGCCCGCACCGTTTAATAGTACGAACTCGTGCGTTGTCGACGGCATCGGGCAGGCTTTGCAATGGCTATTGTCACGCAGGCAGGTCGTGAGTAATGTACGGCAAACCGGACTCTAAGCCGCATCAGGCGGCCCCGGAACGGCGCTGTCGTCAGGGGCTATGCCCCGTACATATAAAGCGCCCGGTCACCGCACTGGCCGATCATGCGGAACGCAGGACGCCACGCTTCCATTCAAGGGAGAACCTGATGTTAGGCACTAGAAGCTGCCTCGCCGCCGCTCTTGCAGCAACCCTCATGACCATAGCCACCCCCGCGCAGGCGGCCCCCGCCACGCTCGTGAGCGCGGGCCCGGGAATCCTCGTTGCCGACGGCGCCGCCGTGGATGTTCCCGTCACCTTCGTGTGCGATACCGACCCGGCGTTGATCATCGCACTACCCGTGGTCCAAGTTACCCAAAGAGTCAGCGACGGACGGCTCGCCGGCGGCGGCGGAAGCGATCAGCTCAGCTGCACCAAGCAATCCCAAACAGTCACCATCCGGGTCATTCCAAATATGATGGCGTTCAACGAAGGGACCGCCGCAGCCTCGGTCTACCTGCGAACCTGCAGCGCGCAATTCCAGTGCTCCGTGGTCATTATCAACACCGAAATAACGCTCGCCAATCCAGCCGGCGCAGAACAGGACTGAGTCGTTAAGCGCTACCCGTCGAGGAACCGCAGCAGGAACGGGACGGTGGCGTGCAATGTCCGCAGGTCCCCGCCACTGGCGGCCTGCTCGCCGAGGTAGTCGCCATGGCCGCCGGGGACGACCAGCAGGCGGGAGCCGGGGATGGCACCAGCCATCCGGTCGGCGTACGCGGCGGTGACGATATCCCGGTCGCCGCACACCACCAGCGTGGGCGCGGTGATGGTGCCCAGTTCGTCGTCGGACCAACCGGGGAAGTCCGTGATGCGCCGGTGGTCCAGCTCGAAGAGCCGTTCGAGGTGGCCGGGCTCGGGGTTGAGCAGGCGGTCGGCGTCCTTGTAGGTGTCGGGCATGTCGTCGAGCGTGGCATTCGCCATCCCGTCCCAGAACTCGTCCGGCACCGCGTCGCGGCTCGCAAAGGTGGAGGCTATGATCAACCGCCGGACAGCGGCGGGACGCGCGAGTGCCAGCGCGATCGCGGTATGCCCGCCGGCGCTGAATCCCAGCACATCGACGGTTTCCACCGTGAGGTGGCCCAGGACGGCGAGGATGTCTCCGGCGGAGTTCTCCGCAGTAAGCGGGCGGCTGGTGGGCTGGGTGCGGCCGTGGCCCTCTTCGTCCACGGCGATAACTTCACGGTGTTCGGCCAGCAGCGGGATGAGTTCGCTGAAGTTCGTGCCGATGGTGGAGCCACCGCCCGGGATGAGGAGCAGCGGCGGCCGGCCCGGCACCGCCTCCCCGTGGACCTCGTAATACATGCGAAGGCCGTTGTTGTCCGCGTAGCCGTGGGTGAAGGTCACACGGCATCCTAACCCTGTGCGCTTCCGGCGGAAAGGGGTGGATCGGGGCGGATCCTCCGTCGGCCAGCAGATCCTGCTCGTGGATCCGGCCGGGAACGTCGTCGAGTTGTTCCGGCCTGCAGGCGAATAGCGCCTGCCTAGGTCATGGCCTCGGCTTCCGCCATCCTGATCATGCGCAGTTCGTCGGCCACGGCACGGGCCGGCCAATAGCCCTTCGCCAGCTTTCTTGGCAGGTCCCGATCCGCTTCCGGAAACATCTTGTCGAGCAGTCCGGCCGCCTCGAGCAGGGCGATGAGGGCAGTCGTCCTCGCATCGGATGGCTTACCCTCGAGCGCGGCGCGGATCTTGTTCAACAGCGCCGCCTCGGGACCGTGGTCCTTCTCCGGGTACCGCATGGTCCGGAACAGGCCAAGATGCTTTTCGCCGACCTGGTCCACGACGCCCTGCGACGCCATCCCCTCGTAGGCGCGCTGTACTTCGGCGCGCCCCTCCAGCATGGAAACCCACCGCTTGGGGGTGTGGGGCCGTGATTTGTGGCGGATGAGCTCCAGCTGATGCTGGAAGTCCGTGCGCGGCCCGGTGCCGGTGGCCCTCACGTGCTTCCCCTGCAGGCCGATCGCGCCGACCAGTTCCAGTTCCGCCAATATTGCCCCGGCCACGGTGGTCCTGAGGATGTACGCAGGCACGCCGGGGGCGCCGTCAGTGTCGTTCGTGGCCAGGAGGAGGAAAGCCTGGGGAAGGTTCAGATCCTGGGTTTTCGGTTCATCCCTCTGGGGTGTTTCATCATCCATAACATCATGGTGGCCCCGTTCTGCGGCCACGACAATGAGGATTTACAAGCCGGAAACCAAAAAGCCTGTTCGCAAACGAAATTGCATAGTACATTTGATGCAATCAGCCTTGCAGAGTGATGTGCGTTACAGAAGAGGTCCGGACTTGAACACCAACGCGGTCGATCTTGAAGCCAGCGGAGCAGGCGCCAGCGGCGCCGGAAACGTCTCCCAGGCGTGGCTTGGCGACGCCCTTCCGGACGTTCCGCTCTCCAAGGCGCAGACCCGGGTGGTGGATGTCATCGCCCGCAATCCGCAGCTCTCCTCCTACGCGGACATTGCCGAGATCGCCCAGCGGGCCGACGTCAACAACTCCACGGTGGTCCGCACGGCCCAGCACCTGGGCTACCGCGGCTGGCCCGATCTCCAGCGGGAACTCCGCTCGCGGTACCTCGTTATGATCTCCACCGAGGACACCCTGACGGAGCACGGCGAACACCGCAGCCCCCTCCACGACGCGCTCAACCACGACATCGAGAACCTGCGCCTGACGCTGGACTCCAATACGGGAGACGACGCCGAAGCCGCCATTGCGGCCATGGCCGCCGCCAAGTCCATCACCGTCGTCGGGCTTGGCTCTTTCGCCGGTCCCGCCAGCGTAATGGCCCACTTGGGATCCACCATGGGCTACCCCATCACGCTGGAGAACCGTGCCGGCGTCCACCTGGCCTCCAGCACCAACACCCTTGGTGAAGGGGACGTCCTGGTGGTCATCAACATGTGGCGTTCCATCCGGCAGATCATCGTCACCGCCGAAGCCGCCAAGCAGGCGGGCGCCACGGTCGTCGCCATCAGCGACATGCGCCGCGGCCGCCTGGCCGCTGCTGCCGACCACCTCCTGGTGGTGGCCTCGGAAGGCATCTCCTTCTTCCAGTCCGTCACCGCAGCAAACTCAGTGGTCTATGGCCTGCTCGCGGGCATGGAGGCTGCTCACCCCGAACGCAGCCGTGCCGCCATCCGCCGCACCCAGCAGCTCTGGAAAGACCTGGACATCTACCTCGACTGACCCCCCGCACCCTTCACGCCCCCACGCATATTCCAGGAGTAGTTCATGAACACCAGCACCCGCATAGCCGTCATTGGCCTTGGAGCCATGGGCGGAGCCATGGCCGCCACGCTGCACAAAGCCGGCTGGGACGTCACCGGCTTCGACCCCTCCGAGGCCGCCCGGACCGCCGCCGCCAAAACCGGCATCGCCACCACCGCCAGCCTTGAGGACGTCGCCGGAACCCCCTACGCCGTCCTCTCACTGCCCGCAGCCAGCATCGTGGAAACCACCGTTCCCCGGCTCCTGGCCGAACCGGGGACCGTGGCGATCATTGACACCACCACCTCCGAACCCGCCACCAGCAAGAAGATGGCAGACCTCGCCGACGCCCAGGGCGCGGCCTTCGTGGACGCTCCGGTCTCCGGTGGCCGCGATGGTGCGGCAACGGGCTCCCTGAGCGCCTTCGTCGGCGCAACAGACGCCGCCCTGAAGGCCGCCGAACCCGTCCTGCTCGCCCTCACCGGCGGCAAGTACAGCCACATCGGCGGCCCTGGCAGCGGCAACGTGGTCAAGCTCCTCAATAACGTCCTGGCGGCGGCCAACCTGGTCTCCGTGGGTGAGGCGCTCGGCGTCGCCAAGGCCTACGGCATCGATCCCGCCAAGGCGGCGGCCAGCATCAGTGACGCCTCGGGCGGCAGCAAAGTCTCCGCGAACATGTACCCCAACTGGGTTCTCAGCGGCACGCACGATTCCGGCTTCTCGCTCGGCTTGATGGCCCGTGATGCCGCCCTCGCCGTGGAGGTCGCCGCCCAGATCGGCGAAAGCCCGGCCCTGCTGGCAGCCGTGGCCGGGCAGTGGCAGGACGCCCTCGCCGCCCTCGGGCCCCGCGCCGACTTCACCGAAATCGCCAGGACCGTCGCCCCCGCCATCACGCCGGCCGGCGCGCCGTCCACCACACACGGCACCCCCGCCGTCGCCTAAGCCTCCGCACCCCCAGCCCCGAAGGACCATTCACCTTGAGCATCATCACAGCACCTACCTCCTCCTCGGCGGCCACCGCCCGGGCCGTCCTGGACGCGGCCTTCCCGGCCGGCTTCGGCGCCTTCCTCGACGGCCGCGTTGTCACCGGCAGCGGGGAAAGCATCACGCTCACTGCGGCGGCCACCGGCGAAGCCTTCACCAGCTACTCGGACCCCGGCGCCGAGGGCGCCAACGCCATCCTGGAAAGTTCGACGGCGGGCGCGGCGGCCTGGGGCGCGATGAACGGCTTCGAACGGGCAGCCATCCTGCGCAACGTGAGCCGCGTCGTGGAAGCCCACGCGGAGGAACTTGCCGTCCTCGAATCCGCCACCACCGGCAAACCCATCCGCGACGCCCGTGTCGAAGCCGCCAAGGTGGCTGAAATGTTCGGCTACTACGCCGGCTGGGCGGACAAGCTGACGGGCCTCACCATCCCGGTCCCCGGCCCGTGGCACACCTACACCGAACGCGTCCCATGGGGCGTCGTCGTCGCCATCACGCCCTGGAACGCTCCGCTGTTCACGGCCGGATGGAACTCCGCCGCACCGTTGGCCGCCGGCAACGCCGTGATCATCAAGCCCAGCGAATTCACTCCGGCGTCCTCGGTCCGGCTCGCCCAGCTGGCGCACGAAGCGGGGCTGCCGGCAGGCGTCTTCAACGTGGCGGCAGGGCTGGGCCAGACCGTGGGCGCCGCCCTCACCACTGACCGGCGCGTGGGCAAGATCAGCTTCATCGGCTCGGTCCCCACCGGCCGACACGTGGCTGTTGCGGCTGCGCAGGCCGGGATTCCCGCCCTGCTGGAACTCGGCGGCAAAAGCGCCAACATGGTGTTCGCCGACGCCGACCTGGACCGTGCCGCGGACGGCGCCATATCGGCGATCTTCTCCGGTGCGGGGCAGTCCTGCGTGGCCGGGTCGCGGCTCTTGGTAGAACGGAGCGTGCACGCACAGTTCATTGAGCTGGTGGCCAACCGTGCCGCCCGGCTGCGGGTGGGCGACCCGCTCAGCGCGGACACCGAGGTGGGTCCGATCATCACGGCCCGCCAGTTCGCCACCGTCAACTCCCTCATCGAGGCAGGAATGAACGACGGCGGCCGCCGGGTCACGGGGGCGGCGCTTCCGGAGGCCCTGGCCGGGTCCGCGCTGTCCGGCGGGCACTGGGTCATGCCGACCCTGCTGGACGGCGTCACGCCCGCGAACCGCCTGGAAACCACGGAGGTGTTCGGCCCGGTGGTGGGCGCGGACGCGTTCGACACCGAAGCAGAGGCCATTGCCCGGGCCAACAACACCAACTTCGGCCTGGCCGGGGCGGTGTGGACGTCCGACATTTCCCGCGCGCACCACATTGCCCGCGAGGTGAAGGCCGGCACCTTCTGGATCAACTCCTACAAGACCATCCACGTGGCGGTTCCATTCGGCGGCTTCGGCGATTCCGGCCACGGCCGCTCCTCCGGCCCGGGCGTCCTGGACGAGTACACCCAGACGAAGGCGGTCTGGGTGCCCACGCGGGCGGCAGGCTCCCCCTTCCCGTCCCTGTCCTACTAAAGCGTCCTACGAGAGCAGGCAGATACTCATGGAACTGACAGACTCAAGCCCCGCTCTGGCGACGCTCCGCGGCGCCCTCGCGGACGGCGTCGAAAACTGGAAACCCCGCGTCCAGGAATTGGCCAGGGAGATCCACGACCTCCAGGAGATCTCCTTCGAGGAGGTCCGCTCAGCCGAGGCGGCAGCGGCACTGCTGGCCGAAGGCGGCTTCGAGGTGGAACGCGGCACCGGCGGACTGCCCACAGCGTTCACCGCGAGCGCGGGCAGCGGCGACCTCACCGTGGCGCTGTGCGTGGAATACGATGCGCTCCCGGACATCGGGCACGCCTGCGGGCACAACCTGATCGCGGGCGCGTCGGTGGCCGCCGCGCTGGCCCTGCAACCGTACGTGGATGAGCTGGGCATCACGCTGAAGGCCATCGGGACCCCGGCCGAAGAGCATGGCGGCGGCAAGGTGCTCATGCTGGAGCAGGGTGCGTTCGACGGCGTCGGCCTGGCGCTGATGGTCCATCCCGTCCAGGACGGGCTGACCTACAACCCGGCCGGCACCAGCGCGCAGGCCGTGGGCCGGTACAAGGCGACGTTCACCGGCAAAGCCGCACACGCGGCAGCGGCCCCGCACCTGGGCGTGAACGCCGCGGACGCGGCCGTGCTGAGCCAGGTGGCGATTGGACTGCTCCGCCAGCAGATCCCCGCCGACCACCGCATCGCCTGCTTCGTTGCGGAGGCCGGACACGTCACCAACATCATTCCGGAACGGGCGGTGGTCCAGTTTGAATGCCGGGCCTTCACGCTGCCGGAATACGACGCGCTGCACCAGCGCGTCCGCCGCTGTTTCGAGGGAGCGGCGCTGGCCACCGGAACAACGCTGGCCATCGAAGCGGCTGAACCCCTCTACGAGCCCCTGCTCCAGGACGATGCCCTGGCTGCGCACTGGACCGATGCGATGGAGGCGTTCGGGAAGGACATTTCCCGTTCGTCGGGCCTCAGCGGCGGCTCCACCGACATGGGCAACATCTCCCAGGTCATCCCGTCGCTGCATCCGTGGCTGAGCATCCCGGGTGCCGACGTCCCCATCCACTCGCATGCGTTCGCCGCGCTTGCCGACACCCCGGAGGCGTACGGGGTGATGTTCGAGGCAGCCACCGCGCTGGCCTGGACCGTCGCCGCTGCAGCCTCAACCCCCGCCCAAAGAGAACGCTTCATCACAGCGGCGTACCGCCGTCGTACTTTCACCCAGGAAGGCACATCATGAGCACCACCAAAACAGCGCGGATAGATAAGGCCGGCACCAAGCTGACCATCCCCATTGCCGCCCTGGCCCTGGTGATCGCCGTCGCGGTCCAGTTCATCGGCCAGGCCAAGATCGACGTCGGAATCGGCGCCATCATCATCTTCCCCATGGTGTGGGGCCTCATTGTGGGCCTGCTGGTCTCCATCCAGAAATTCAAGCCGCTGGGCCTTGACCTCCAGCGCGTTGCCGCCGCCCTGGTGGGCGTCGCCGTACTGCTGCTGGTGGCCCGGCTGGCGTTCAACATCGGCCCCAGCCTCCCCAGCCTCATCAAGGCCGGGCCGGCGCTGCTCCTCCAGGAGGTAGGCCACCTGCTGGGCACCATCGTGCTGGCACTCCCCCTGGCCGTCCTGCTCCGGATGGGCAAGGCAACTGTGGGTGCCACCTTCTCCCTGGACCGGGAACCGTCGTTCGCCATGGTCTCGGAAAAGTACGGACCGGATTCGGACCAGTACCGCGGCGTGCTGGCCATGTACGTTTTCGGCACCCTGTTCGGGGCCGTGTTCATCACACTCCTCACCTCGCTGGTGGCCAACTGGAAGATCTTCGATCCGCTGGCCCTGGCAATGGGCGCCGGCGTGGGTTCCGGATCCATGATGGCGGCCTCCGCGGCCAGCATCGTCGCCGCCTACCCGGCCGATCAGGAAGCCATCCTGGGCATGGCCGCCGTGTCCAACCTGATCACCACGGTCCTGGGCGTCTACGTCGGCATCTATATTGCCCTGCCGCTGGCCGATCGCTTCTACAAGGCCCTTACCCGGAAGCAGACAGCCCGCGAAGCCGCCGCCGTCACGGCAGGCGCCCCCGCCGAGCGCAGCGCCGCCGACATCGACCGCGAAGCAGCACAGGCCGAGGAAAACCGCTTGTTCCGCGAGCGCGTCGCCGAATCCTCGGCAGCCATCAAGCTTCCGCTGTGGCTGTCCCTGTCGGTCCTGACGGTCCTCGGCATTGCCACGGCTTCGGTGGCGGCCAAGGGGTTCAGCCTGACCATTGTGGCCGGGTACGCCATCATGCTCGCCCTGGTGCTGGTCAGCATTGCCCTGGCGAAGGCCACCCGGAAGATCTCGGCGATCGTTTTCATCACCACCATCGGCGCGTACATCTCCAGCCCTTGGTTCTTCGGGGCCGAGGCGCTCAACGCCGCCGTCAAAACGGTGGACTTCCTGTCCATCGCCACGGTCATGCTGACGCTGGCGGGCCTGTCGCTGGGCAAGGACATCCCGCTGCTGAAGAACATCGGCTGGAAGATCATCCCGGTGGGCCTGGTGGCCATCACGGCATCCTTCCTGCTCTCCACCGTGATTGCGGAGTTCGCGCTGGGACTCTGGCACTGATACGGAGTTTTTGTCCAGATACAGCGACCTACGGGGTTCTCAACTCGCGCTATCTGGACAAAAACTCCCCCAGGCTCTCGACATAAGTGAACGGACGACGGCGGGACCTCCCGCCGTCGTCCGTTTTCGTTTGGTCAGCTCTCGGGCAGGCGCCCGGCCAGGCCTTGGAGCGACGGCTCGCGGCCCAGCTCCACATGGGCGAAGGCCAGCGCCGCCGCCAGCTCCGCCTTGCCGTCGTAAATGGCCTTGCACAGGCTCAGGTGCTCAGCGCACTGCACCTGCGGATCACGATGCCCGGTCAGGGTGAAGAGCCATTGCATCCTGCCGAGCAGAGGCTTCATGGAGTACTCCAGCAGCGAGTTGCCTCCCATCGCGACAATCTCTGCATGCAGGGCCGTATTGCTGAGCGGTATCTGCGCATGGTCGTGTCGCAGGGTTGCTTCCTCCGCCTGGTCCATCATGTGCTGCAGCCGAGATGAGGACTGACCCTTTGCCGCGGCCTGGGCAGCGAGGCGTGCGGCGAGGACTTCCAGGCTGAGCCGCACATCAAAGAGTTCGTTGACGTCGCGCAGGGTGATCTGCTTGACGGTGGCACCACGCCGGGGTGACGTGTCAATGAAGCCTTCGGCTTCGAGCTGCTGGAGGGCTTCCCGGACGGGTACCCGGGAAACGGCCAGGGTCTGGGACAGCTCACGTTCCCTGAGCCGGGATCCTGGAGCGAAGTCGCCTGAAATGATCAGTTCCCGGATCCGCGCCCGGGCCGTGTCAGACGAGGACGCGGGAGATTCCGCTTGGACCGTCATTCATGCCTCCCGTTATTGCTGCGGCGTCTTGCTTCCGCAGCCTCTCAGTTATTCAGCGCCACCCGGGTGCCAACGCCCTTGTTGAGCGCGGCGTCGTACAGGAGCCGCCCGATGGCAAGGTCCTGCAGACCGATACCCACCGAATTGAACAAGGTTACGTCCTCATCACTGACGCGGCCTGCTCTCGTCCCGGCGGCCACGTCACCAAGCTCGGCTTCCACGTCCTCAAAGCTCATCACACCTTCGGCCACCGGGATGATGAGCCCGCCGGATTTTGCCCTGGCCGTGGCCAGGCTGTCCACGAAGACCCTTGCCCTCACCATGCCCTCCGAATCTATCTCCCGGTGATCCGCACGGGGACGGGATCCGACGGCGTTCACGTGCAGTCCGGGCTTGAACCACTCGCCTTTTACCAGCGGCTCAACCGCCGGCGTGAGGGTGCACAGCACATCGGCAGACTCCACAACTTCCCGGACGCTGGACGCCCGCGTGACGTTCAGGCCGTGCTTGGCAATCTCGCCACAGAAGGCGGCGACGGTGTCCGCGGAACGGGACCACACCACCACGTTTTCAATCGGGAGGACGGCCAGCATGGCTTCCACATGTGCCACCGCCAGGGCACCTGCACCGACCAGCCCCAGGGTGGTGCTGCTTGGCCTTGCGAGGAGCTTGGTCGCGACGGCGCTGGCGGCGGCAGTCCGGACCCGTGTGGGTACTTTGCCGTCCAGGATGGCCAGCGTTTCGCCGGTCAGCTGGGAGACAAGCATGATCGTGGACCGCTGCGTGGGCAGGCTGGACTCCCGATTCGCCGGGATGTCCGCCAGCAATTTGACGGATGCCAGCTCCTCGGCGCTGGACAGCGCGGCCATCGGCAGGAACCTGGCGTCAGACGACGGCAGGAGAAGGGAATCCGGAGCCGGCTGAACGGCGGTGCCCCGGCTGAGGCCGGCAAAGACACGTTCGACGGCGGCAATCGTCGCGGGCATATTGGCCAGGGCCTGGAGCTCGGAGGCCTTAAGTATCAGGGTCATGGGTGGCTTTCTAAAATGAGTGCGCTCGGGCAGGGGAAGGCGGGAGAGGACAGCGGCGCCGCTATCCACGGCGCTCGATCAGAGGTCATTCCGGACAAGGACTCCCTGTGCCACCACAGCCCGGATTTCTTCCAGGGCCGAGGCGTTGCCCAAAGGATCAGAGTCAACAATGACGACATCCGCAAAGGAACCGCGCACCAGACGGCCTGCACTCTCACCCCAGCCGAGCAGGGCGGCGGCGTTCACTGTCGCGGCCCTCAGCGCGTCCAGGGGCGAAAGCCCGGCCTCGGCAAGAAGCCGCACTTCCGTGCCTATCGGGGTGACATCTGATCCGAACGAGTCCGTCCCTGCAACCACCGTCACGCCGGCTTCGTGGGCAGCTTTGACGGCGGCTTTGATAATGGGTGTGTATTCCTTGCCGCGGGCGGCGAGGATGGGATTGGGCGAGCCCGCCATACCCGTGATGGCATCCATTGTTGGCGTGAAGTAGGTCCCTCGGCGGGCCATCCGGGAGATGGTCTCCTCGGTGACGAAGACGCCGTGCTCGATGCTCCGAACACCGGCCCGGACTGCTCCGTCGATCCCTTCCGCGCTGTAGGCGTGGCACAGCACCCCTGCTTTGCCTGCGGCCTTGACCACCGCAGAGAGCTGCTCATAGTTGTAGACCAGTTCGCGGGGGTCTTGTTCCGCCAAGCCTGCACGTGGGTTGGCCCGGGTCTTGATCACTTGGGCGCCGCGTTTCAGGTTGACGCGGGTGAGGTAGGCAAGGTCCGCCGGTTCCGTGACTCCCCCGGACAGGGACGCGAGCGGCGCAAGGTCAGGGTCTGCGAGGAGCGAGTCCCCCAGCTCGGGTGAAATGAACAGCCCTGCCGGGCTCATCCGGGGCGAGGCGCCGGCCGCCCAGGCAGGCAAGGCGGCGAGGGCGACGTCCTGGTAGAAGCTGGTGGAACCGCTCCTGACGCTGGTCGCTCCGCCCTGGAGGATGGCCCGCGCATCAGACAGCGCGTTGGCATGAACATGCACGTCGATGAGGCCGGGAAGGACCCAGCGCCCGGAGGCATCCACGATGCGGGCGCGTCCTGCGAGTGCGGCTACTGCCCGCCGTGTTTCCTCCCGGCTGCCGACGGCTGTTACTTTGCCTCCTTCCAGCACAAGGACCCCGTCTGCCACGGCATTGCCCGTTTTGGGGTCCACGATGGTGCCGCCCTCGATGATCATGGGCGCGGGCGAAGCGGGGCGGTCAGGGTAGCCGGGGCTTGATGTGTTGTCCCCTGCATGCGCGGCCGGGGCACTTCCCAGCTGGGCAGCCAGGGTTGCCACCGAAATTCCAGCGAGGGCGGCCGCTCCAGCCAGGATGCCGCGGCGTGGAACCGCAGCGGGAGGCAGGGCGGCAGGGGTGTGATCGTGCAGGCACATTGTTTTCTCCAATGGAACGGGCCGCTCCGCGGCACTGCGGGCGCTTATGTCAGCAGGTCAAAGTCATGGTTTTACTGAGGGCGGAGGAGCTTTCCCCACAATGAGCTGGTAACCCTCGTATGTCCCCACCATATCGCCTTTGGTATACCAAGCCAAGAGCGAGCCAGGTGAAGAGTTTGTGGCTCCAGCCCCTACGGGACAACAACCGGACTGGCAATTTCGGCGTGCGGATAGGTGGGCGGAAACAGCTCATCGGAAGCACGGCGCCGGACGTCCCGCTCCGAGTAGGCGGCCCGCATCTCGTCGAACAGCCGCTGCGCCTCAGCCCGCAGCGCGTCGAGGTCGACGCCGGGCAGGGCACCGCCGACCACCACGGGACGCCCGGCAACAAAGGTGTCGGTCACCTGGCGCGCCGTCCCGTTGAGCACGAGGGTGCGCAGCGGGTCTTCGACGACGCCGTCGCCGAAGTGGCCCAGGGAGACCACCGTGATGTCGGCCTGCATGCCCGGGGCAAGCTTCCCCAGGTCAGCCCGCCCGAGGGCTCGTGCGCCGCCGAGGGTCGCGGCGGTGAAGTAGTCGGCCAGGGTCCCGGCATCCGGCCTCTCCTCAACCATCCGGGTCAGGTGCATGCCGACGTCCATGCCCCGCACAAGGTCCGGCGGGAAGGAGTCAGTACCCAGGCACAGGTTGATTCCGGCCTTGCGGAAGCGGTCGAACGATACAAGCTGTTTCTGGTAGCGAAACGATGTTAGCGGGCAATGGACAACGCTGACGCCGTGCCGGGCCAGCATGTCCAGCGGGCCTCCGGAAGCCGACGCGGCGGGGTCCCTGGCGTCAATCACCACACCGTGCGGGATGAGCAGCCGGGTGCCGAACAGGCCCGTGGATTCGAGCAGTTCCAGGACGCCGCGTCCGGCGGAACGCCGCAGGAGCCCGTCCTCTAGCGGGGACTGGAGGCAGTGCAGCCGGACGAGCGCGTCCCGCTCCCGGGCGATCCGGGCAGTCTCCCGCATAAGGCCTTCGGACAGGGTCTCGATGCGGCACGGCAGCAAGACACCCGTGACGAGCGGGTCTTCGAGACCGGCGGCATAGTCCAGGAAACGCTCTGCGTCGCGGAGCCCGGCGAGCCCTTTCGCCTCGTCGAAGTGGACCTCCCTGTCGCCTGCGGCAGTGGTGACATGGACCCCGGACCGATAGGCCGGCCCGAGGTAGCCGCGCAGTCCGATCCGCCGGCTGGTCTCCGCCATGTTGACGAGCTCGTCCAGGCCTTCAGCCCAGGAACTGTGGATCTCCGACGCGATCGGCATGTACGTCGTGATGCCGTGCAGGGCGAGCTGCGCCAATGCGAACTCGCGGACCCCGGCCCGCTCCGATGGCGTGAACACGTCCCGGCGACGGTTGGCGAAGTAGTCGTCCGACCACAGATGGCCGGCTGCGACATCAGGCGAGGGCCACGAGTCAAGGATGAGGTGGTCGATGTCGGCGAGGGCATCCAGGTCGATCAGGCCGGGCATGATCAGGCTCTGGCCGAAGTCGCGGTCCTCATCAACCGGGCCGTCGTAGTTGCGCCCCACGAAGATGATGGAATCTCCTTCGAAGACGACTTCGCCGTCCTCGATGAGCGTGTGCTGTGTTCCGTCGAAGCCCAGAACGTACCGGGCCGAGATTCTTTTGTACAACGTGCCTCCTTGGGCAGCGGCCGGCCGGTTGGCCGGTGTTCGAAAAATGTGACTTGCCTCTCAATGGGTACGAGTATACAGTCACTTGGTATACCAAAGCATGATTCCGCAAATGCGAGAAGTCTTTGATCCGATCCCTCACTCCCCCTTGGAAAGGCCTGCGTCATGCCCAATGAAGCAAAGACCACAGGCGGCTCTGTGTCCGCCTTAGTGGACGCGCCGCCCTCCCGCTCTTTCCGTGCACGCCCCGCCGAGTGGCTCGCGATGATCGCGATCTCCACCGCCGTCTGTGCCGTGGCAATCACGATCGGAACTCACAAGTTCCAGCTCGGTCCGGCCGCAATAGTCCTGATGCCCATCCTGTGGACCGTGCTCATCGGCGCATTCCTCGGAGTCCAGAAATGGAGGCCGATCGGAGGGCGTGCCCGTGCGGTGTCCACGCACCTGATGGACGTATCCATTGTTTTCTTCCTGGCGGGCCTCGGGACTCAAATCGGACCGTCGCTGACGAAGTTCACCGACATCGGTCCTGCGATACTCCTGCAGGAGGTCGGGCACGTGGTGGGCACAGTGATCCTGGCCCTTCCGGTCGCAGTTGCCCTTGGATTGGGCCGCACTGCAATCGGCGCCACTTGGTCGATCGACCGTGAGTCCTACCTTGCCTTCGCCATCCAGCGCTTCGGCGTCCGTTCCCCCGAATACCGCGGAGTTTTCGCGGTGTGGGTGCTGGGCAGTGTATTTGGCGCCGTGTTCATCTCCCTCTTGGCCGGTCTACTCGGCGGACTGGACTTCTTTGATCCCCGGGCGCTCGCGTTGGGCCTCGGACTGGGTTCCGCCTCCATGATGCTCGGGGGCGTCGGCGCCCTGTCCATCCTCTACCCCGAGATGGCCGGGGAGATCATGGCCCTCGCAGCACTGTCCAACCTCGTCACCAACATCGTTGGCTTCTACGCAGGTGTCTTTATCGCGCTGCCGATGTGCCAGAAGCTCTACAAGATGTGGTCCCGCATCTTCGGGCGGGACGACCTCGGCCGCCGTGTCCGCCGCGGCATTCTCAGTGGCGCTGCAGCTGGTGCCCGAGCGGGCAGCTCAGCCCCGGGGCTCCGGGGCGGGGCATTGACCGGGTCCGATGCGGTGTCGGACATCGACACCGTGGACGTCAATGGAATCGAAGAGGACCCCATAGTTGTGCGGACTCCCAAGACGTGGCTTATCGCGTTCGCCGCAACCGGGGTGGCCGGCATCCTGCTGAACGCCCTTGGCACCGGTTCAGCACGGCCGCTGGATGTGGTGGGCGTGCTCATACTCCTGGCCCTTACGGCCATCGCGCTGGTGCTCGCGAAGGTCGTCCCGGTTGTCCCATCCAGCATCTGGGTCCTGGCTCTGGCCACCCTTGCCTCCGCGACGTTCCTGCCCATCGGTCCCTTCGTCGCCTCCGCCACGCAGCACATCAGCGTCCTCTTCGCCGGCCTGCCAATGATCGCCCTGATCGGCATGTCGCTCGGCCGCGATGTGAAGGCGCTGCGCTCACTGAGCTGGAAGATCATCATCGTCGCCCTGATGACGTTCACGGCGAGCTTTGTCGCCGCTGCAGCGATTGCACAGGTTGCCTTCCACTTCTAGTACATGGTGCGGTAGGGAAGGCGCCGGTCCTGCGGGACCGGTGCCTTCCCTACCGTCGTCCCCAACCCACCTGAAAGGAATGAATCATGCTCATCACCAACGTCCGCCCTTGGGGCGGGGACGCAGTAGACCTCGAGGTTCACGAGGGGCGGATTGCGGCCGTTCACCCTGCGGGGACCGGCGAAATATCAGCAGGCGCGGGCGGCAGGGCAATCGACGGGCGCGGCCGGATTGCCATGCCGGCGTTCACAGACGTGCACGTCCACCTTGACTCGACCCGGATCGGACTGCCGTTCCGGGAGCACACCGCCTCGCCCGGCGTATGGAACATGATGTGCAACGACAGGGAAAACTGGCGTGACACCCCCATCCCCTACAAGGATGTCGTGGCGGGAACGCTGGAGCGGATGATTGCGCGGGGCACAACGCGCGTACGTTCCTACGCGCAGATCGATGTGGACTGCAAGCTTGAGCGCTTCGAGGCAGTCCTGGCCGCCAAGGAGCGCTTCGCCCATGCCGCCAACGTAGAGGTCATGGCATTCCCCCAGGCAGGCCTCCTGCTCGAGGACGGCACTGTCCCGCTCCTCGAGGAGGCCCTCCGTGCGGGGGCGACGACCATCGGCGGCATCGACCCCTGCCAGCTGGACCGCGACCCGGTCCGCCACCTGGACATTGTCTTCGGCCTGGCTGAGAAATACGGGGTCGACGTCGACATTCACCTGCACGAGCCTGGCCATCTGGGCGTCTTCAGCGCGGAACTTGTCTTCGAACGCACCCGCGCGCTGGGCATGCAGGGACGCGTCTCACTGTCCCATGCCTACGATCTGGCCAACGTCCACCCCGACGTGACCGCCCGGCTCGTGGAGCAGATGGCCGAGCTCGACGTTGCCTGGGCGACGGTCGCCCCCGCAAGCGGCGGCACGCAGTTCGACCTGGCCCGGATGACCGAGGCGGGGATCCGCGTCGGTCTGGGCGAGGACGGCCAGCGGGACTACTGGAGCCCATACGGCAATTGCGACATGCTCGACCGCACGTGGCAGCTGGCCTTTACCCACCGGCTGCGCAAGGACCGGCTGATCGAGCACTGCGCGGCGATCGCCACCATCGGTGGCGCGTCCATCATGGACCGCACTGTCCAGCGACTCACCAGCCCCGCCGACCGGCCGGGCATGGCTCCCGGAGACCGGGCCGACATCGTCCTGGTCGACGGCGAGACCATCACGAGCACCATCATGGACCGCGGCACCGACCGCACTGTCATCCACGACGGCCGGCTCGTCGCCGACGGGCTGGTTGTTCTTCCGCATTCAGCCGGGTAGCTGATTGACCGGGAGGAATGCGGCGAGCGGACGACGGCGCCGCCTCCCGCCGTCGTCCGCTCCCCGCCGGGGAACAACTCCGCCGCCCGGGCCGTTGGGATACCTACGACGTGCCGTCCGCTGACGCCGGCGGCACCTACAGGACGGAACCACATGGTCAGGGCTATCTGGAACGGAAAAGTCATCGCCGAATCCGCAGACACGGTGGTGGTGGAGGGCAACCATTACTTCCCCCGCGACGCAGTGAATGCGGGGTACCTGAAGGACAGTGACATGTATTCCGTGTGCCCGTGGAAGGGGCAGGCCAGCTACCACACGCTGGAGGTGGACGGGAAGCTGAACGTGGACGCGGCCTGGTTCTACCCGGAGCCAAAGCCTCGCGCGAAGCAGATCGAGGGCCGGATCGCGTTCTGGCGCGGCGTGACCGTCGAGGACTAGCCAGCTCCTGTTCGACAGCGGACGACGGCGGGACCTCCCGCCGTCGTCCGTTTGCGTTTGGCGCCGTTCCCCTGTCCGGAGACTAGGAAAGGATGGTCCGGTAGATCCCGGTATGGTCCATGTCACCGTCGCCGGCCGCGATCATCTGTTCGAAGGAACTGTGCAGGCACGCTGCTAAGGGAAGCTTGAGGCCTGCGTGCCCGGCAACCTCGGTGATGAACCCCAGGTCTTTGAGCTGGTTCTTCGCCGAACCGCCACCCTGGAAGTCCTGGTCAATCCAGCGATGTCCCTTTTGCCGTAGGACCTCTGAGCTGGCAAGGCCGCCGGCCAGGATGGTCTGCACCTTCTCAAGGTCCAGTCCGGCGGCGCTTGCGAGGGCCATCGCTTCGGCCAGCGCCGTTACCGTGGCGGCAACCACGATCTGGTTGCACGCCTTCACCGTTGACCCCGCGCCGGCGCGGCCGAACCGGACGACCGTGGAACTGTACAGCCCGAAGAGCGGTGTGAGTCGTTCCACGACCTCGGGCGGCCCGCCCACCATGATGCTCAGCCGGCCCTCTTCGGCACCGATGGTTCCGCCGCTGAGGGGCGCGTCCACGACGGTCACTCCCCAGGTGCGCAGGCAGGCGTCAGCGAACTCTGCGACCGCCACCGGTGACACCGTTCCGTGAATCACCAGGACGGGATGCTCGATGCCGGCGGTCTTCCATCCTTTCAGCAGGCCGTCTTCGCCTGGAAGCAGAGCTGCAACCTGGGGCAGGTCGGGCATTACGGTCAGCACGACTTCCGCCGCTGCGGCGGCCGGGGCGGCGGCGACGGTCCCTCCCCCAATCGCCCGGGCTTTTTCCGGAGTGCGGTTCCAGAGGGTAAGGGGAACCTGGCCGGCGATGATGTTCCGGGCGATCGGGGCTCCCATCGGTCCTGTGCCGATGAGGGCCACGGAGCTGCGGAAGCCGGGCATTCTTTTCTCACTCATTGCGGGTGCTGTCATGTGCTTAGAAGGGGATCAGTCCGGCAAGGGCGGGAAGGAATGTGCTGAACCAGGGAACCGCCGCAAGAACGAGGAGCCCGAGGAACACGGCAATGAGGTAGGGCCAGAAGTGCTTGAGGCTCTTCTCGACGGTTTCGTGGGCGGTGGCGCAGGCGACGTAGAAGCCGACGCCGGCCGGCGGTGCGAACGAGCCGATGCCCATGGAGATGATCAGGACCATGGCGTACTGCACGGGGTTGACGCCGAAGTCGACGGCGATCGGCAGGAGCAGGGGCGCGAAGATCAGTACCGCAGGGAGGCCTTCGAGGAGCTGCCCCATGATGATCAGCAGCACGACGGTGAACAGCATAAAGAGCACGGGTGAGTCGCCGAGGCCCGACATGAGGTCGTGGATCTGCTGTGAGACGCCGGCGAGGGCGAGGGTCTGGGCCAGCGGGGACGCGGCGGCGATGATGAACAGCACCATTCCCGCCGTCGTCGTCGTTTCCCGGAGTGTGTCACCGAGCAGCCGCTTGCTGCCGCGCCGGTACGCGGCGGCGAGGATGAAGGCGTAGGCGACCGCCACGGACGACACTTCCGTGGGCGTGGCGAAGCCGCTCAGGATGCCCACCACCATGCCGACCGGCAGCAGGAGAGTCGGAATTGCGAAGAACGTTGCCGACCCGCGTGCACGCCAGCTCGACTTGGGGCTGGCGACGCCGCCCTGTTTGCGGGCGCGGAAGAAGACGAGCGCCATGACACAGAGGGCCAGGAAGGCTGCGGGAACAAATCCGGCCAGGAACAGCGTGGTGGTGGAGATGGTGGTGATGGACCCGAGGATCAGGAGCACGATGCTCGGCGGGATGGTTTCGCCCATGATGGCCGAGGCCGACAGGACCGCGACGACCTCGCCACGGGGGTATTTGCGTTCTTCGAGCATGCCACGCATCGTGGTGCCCACTGCTGCGACGTCGGCCACTTTGGAGCCGGAGATGCCGGAGAAGATGTACATGGTGACGACGACCACCTGCAGCAGGCCGCCGCGCAGGTGCCCGATCAGGGCGTCGACGAGCTTGGCCAGCGGGAGGGTCAGCCCGGCGGAGTTCATGACCGTGCCGGCGAGGATAAAGAAGGGGATTGCCAGAAGGACAAAGCCCTTGGCTCCGGACGCCATTCCGATGGGGATGGCGCTGACCTCGGAAATGCCGCCGAGGTACAGGTAGATGCCGGATGCCAGTGCAAGGACGAATGCGATGGGCAGGCCCAGGAACAACAGCATGAACAACAGCAGGAGAACGACGCCGAGAAGGACGTTGGGGGTGGCGTAGTAGAAA
The DNA here is from genome assembly GCF_042880995.1 of Arthrobacter sp. NPDC058288. Taxonomy (NCBI): domain Bacteria; kingdom Bacillati; phylum Actinomycetota; class Actinomycetes; order Micrococcales; family Micrococcaceae; genus Arthrobacter; species Arthrobacter sp. NPDC058288. Next base: position 4,902 of record NZ_JBHVYH010000011.1, on the reverse strand, counting down.
AGCGGCTGGGCCAGAAGGACAAGAACAATGAGTACTGCCGCGATTCCGGCCGCAGTGAGCGCCGGGCGGCGGTCCTGGCGCCACAGCTTGAGGAGGGCGAACCAGGCGATCAGCACCATGCCGACGGAGAAGGGCAGTGAGACCCAGAAAACGGGCAGCTGCAAGATCGGGGTCTTTTCCTCGATCTGCTGGACAAGGGTGGGAACGAACAGCGCAAATGCCCCCGCGCTCATGACGAAGACCAGCCAGTCGACCAGGGCGGCCAGGTAAGGCTTCCATGCAGCCGGGAGGCGCATGATGAGGGCCTGGACGGACATGTGCGCACCCTTGGGGTATGCGATGGCGCCGCCGATGAAAGCGATGGTCAGCAGCGCAATTTCGGAGACTTCCTGGGTCCAGAGCACGGAATCGCCGGTGACGACCCTGACCATGATGTTCAGCAGGATCACGACGAGCTCAGCGAGGATGGCAGCGCCCACAACCCCTTCGAGCGTTTTGTCGAGCCACAGGGCACCGCTCCAACGCGGGGGGACATGGCCGTGGTGGAGGATCTCTTCCGCGTCCGAGGGGAGGACCTCCTCGAGTTCCTCGGGCGTAGTGACGTTTTTCATGGGCTTCCAGACTGTCGACATTGAGAGTGGGGGCTTTTCCGTGCGGGTGGCCCGGGGAGCATTCGGCTCCCCGGGCCGGCGGCTGCTACTTGGTGGTGGTGAAAGCGATGGCCTGATCGAAGAAGTCCTTGCCGATCAGCTGCGAGAAGGTCGGGTACAGGCTCTTCGAAACGGCTTTGAATTCCTCCAGGCCGGAGGCGCTGAGCTCGTTGGATTTCATGCCCTTGGCGGTGAGTTCCTCGAGCTGTTTCTTGGACTGCTCGGCGTCGTATCCGGTCTTAAAGGTGGCGGTTTCCGCAGAGGCGTCCGTGAGGGCCTTCTTTTGCTCATCGGTGAGGGTGTCCCACTTCTTCGAGGAGAGGGCCAGCACCCAGGCGTCGTTGATGTGGTTGGTCATCGAAACGTACTTCTGGACTTCTGAGAACTTGTTGGTCCACGGCACCTCAATCGGGTTTTCCTGGCCGTTGATCGTTCCGGTTTGCAAACCCGTGAACACCTCCGAGAACGCCATGGTGGTGGGGCTGGCGCCGAGCTTGCTGAAGTAATCGGTCCACAACGGGTTGCCGGGGACCCTGATCTTCAGTCCCTTCAGGTCCGAAGGCTGCTCAATGGGGCGAACTGAGTTCGTAATCTCGCGGCCGGTACGGGTGAGGAAGGACAGCGCGACGGTGTCTTTGGCGGCGAGCTTTTCCTTCAGCGCCTGGCCCGGCTTGCCTGCCAGGAACGCCGCTTCCTCGGTGGTGTCCTTGAAGAGATAGGGAATGCTGATGGCGTTCATTTCAGGTACGACGGCGGCGTAGACGGACGTCGACAGGATGAGCGCATCGAGGGATCCGCCCTGCAGGCGGGTCACAGCCGCGTTCTGGTCCCCGCTGAAGCTCGTTCCGTTGGGAACTACGGTGACGGTCACGGACCCGTTGGATGTTTTCTTGACCTGGTCGGCGAAATGCTGGGCCGAGACGCCGACGGAGGACGTGAGCGGATCGGGGATGGAGAGCTGGATCTTGGCCACCGGCGCTCCGGCCCCGCCGGAGGCCCCGGAGGCACATCCGGCGAGGACTGAGGCTGCGAGCGTGCATGCCAGCACTCCGGTGAGGGCGCGGGTCTTGGATTTCATGTGATGCCTTTCTTCATTGGAAGGAGTCTTGTTCCGGAGGCGTGAACGACGTCGGCCGAAGTTCATTGCCGCGCCCGGATTGTTGCGGGGAGGGTCAGGCGTTGAGTGCGAATTCCGCGACGAGTGCTTCGGTTTCCCGGCGAACCTCCAGGGCCTGGGCCAGGGAGTCGTCCATGATGACGTCGTCCCAGCCAACGATGCCGCCCTTGGCTACGTCGTTCCGCAGCTCCACGTGGTGGGCCAAAGCAACCGGGAGGGCGCCGGTTGCGACGGAGTGCTTGGCCGAAACCAGCTGGCCCCAAACCGTGTACCCGCCTTCGCCGTCGAGGAATTCGCCGGCCTTGAGGTCCTTCTTCGCGGTGGCAACAACGTCGCCGAAGAACCCGATCGGCGAACCTGTGGAGATCCCGCGGAGAGCCGCGTTGGCGATGGACATGTTCAATTCGAGGCCCACGTAGTGGTACGGACGGTAGAGCGCGGCGTACTGGCCGGTGGGGTCCGGGTGCCAGGGGTACTCAGTGAAGCAGCCGGAAACGTAGGCGTTGGTGGCCTTGACCACAACGAACACGCCTTCCTGGGTGTTGTGCGGGATCCACGTGCCGTCGCGCTTGACGCTGGACATGACCTCCACGGTTCCTTCGTGGGCGAGGACTCCCCCTGCGTCTGCCGGACGGCAGATGGTGGCGATCTCCTCGACATCGCCCGGCGTAAACGTCAGCCCGGTGTCGGAGGGCACCAGTCCGGCGCCGTTGGCAACAGCGGCCATCTCGATGGAGGCTTTTGTGCCGTCACGGAAGGAAGTGTGCATGTTCGGGTTAAGTTGCCCGGAATCGGTGAGTTCCTTGGAGAACTCCCAGTTCTCCCAGACATTGTCAGGATTCATCTCGTGATAGTGCTCAAGGAACTTTGCGCCCTTGCCGGCACAGACAACGTCGAAGCCGCTGGTCCGTGCCCAGTCCACGAGCTCCATGATGAGGGCGGGCTGGTCACCGTACGCCATCGAATAGACCACGCCGGCGGCTTCTGCCCGCCTGGCCAGGGCAGGCCCGGCCAGTGCGTCTGCCTCTACCGTGACCATGATGATGTGCTTCTTCGTCTCAATGGCACGCAGTGCGTGCTTCACTCCGACGATGGGGTTGCCCGTTGCTTCGACAATGACGTCGATGTCGACGTCGAACAATTCGTCCGCGTTGGCCACGATGGTCGTGGAGCGGTCCTTGAGGGCAGTGGCGATGTCCGGTGCGATCTGGCTCTTGGGCCAACCCACAAGCTCGAACGCCCCTTCAGCGCGCTTGACGTTGATGTCGGCGATCGCCACCACATGGATGCCCGGGATGTTGTTTGCCTGAGCCAGGTACATGGTGCCGTAGCGGCCGGCTCCGATGAGTCCGACTCGGATCGGACGGCCATCCTGCTCGCGGTCGCTAAGAAGCTTGTGGAGGTTCATGGGGATCTCTCTGATTGACGTTCCGCATCGAGAAGGGCCCTCCACCGGATGGGCGGAGCAACTTCTTCGTCGCAAACTGGAATTTTAGGACCGGAGTGGAACCGGTTCCACTTTTGTACCAGTCGGTGATAGGCTGTGTCAACAGTCACACCGGAACGCAAACGAAGGTTTCTCGGGGAGCATCACAGGGCTAATGAACAGCCCTGGTGATCGCATGCCGGGTCAGGACCCTCACCGAGGAGGAGAAGTGAAGAAGGCGCCAACTATTCGCGATGTCGCGTCGGCGGCCGGAGTTTCAGTCTCGGTGGTGTCCCGGGTCCTGAACCCTGACTCAGGCCCGGTTGCGCCGGCCAAGCGCGAAACGGTGCTGCGGGTCATTGATGAACTCGGGTACCGGCCCCGCGCCGCAGCCCGTGAACTCAGCGTCGGCCATACCCCCACAATTGGCCTGGTGGTAGCAGACCTGGCCAACCCCTTTTTTGCGCAACTGGCCGACCGCGTCGTCTGGGAGGCCCGCAGCCACGGCGTGCAGGTGATGGTGATGACCACCCAGGAAGACCCCCACCTTGAGGCCGACAGCCTGGACACACTCCTTGACCGCTCCGTCGGAGGAGTCATTGCCACGCCCACCGGCGCAAACATTGAGAAGTGGGCACGCCTCCAGTCCCTGGGTGTGAATGTTGTCTTCGTCGACCGCACCATTCCGGAACTCGAGGACGTGGACCTGGTGAGCATCGAAAACGTAGATTCGGCCCGACGCGCCACCGAACACATGCTCGGCCTCGGGCACAGGCGTATTGGCCTCATTACCGGGCCCGTCAGCACCTCGACGGGGCGGTCCAGGATCGAGGGCTACAAAGCCGCGCACAACAACTTTTCGATCAGCGTGGACCCCCAGCTCATCCGGGATGTAGCGTTCCGGGGAGACGGCGGGGGTGACGCCGTCGGGTCTCTTCTGGCCCTGCCGGACCGCCCCACCGCCCTCATTGTGGCCAACACCGCCCAGGTTCTGAGCTCCGTCCGACGCCTTGTCCAGATCGGCGTGCGGATACCTGACGACCTGTCGGTCATTGTCTTTGACGACAACCCCTGGACAGAACTGACCAACCCGCCGTTGAGCGTGATCCGCCAGCCGATCGACATGCTCGCGGTGCACTCGTTGGAGCTGGTTCTGGGGAGGATGCAGGGACGGCTCCCTGCGGCCCCCCGCACGATTGAAGTTAAGGCCGACTTTGTCCCACGCAGCAGTTGCTCACCTCTCACCCTCTCCCCTATCAGCTAAGGAAAATTGATGACCGTCATCGTTACCGCCGTGTTCACACCCAAGGAAGGGGCATTCAGCAAGGTCGCCGCCGCCCTTTCCCCCGCCATCGCCGAGGTGCATCAGGAACCCGGTTGCCTGCTGTACGCCATCCATGAAGCGCCTAACGGGCAGATTGTCATGATTGAAAAGTGGGAAAGCGCCGAGCTGCTCGATGCCCACGGCGCCGGCGATGCCGTCAAACGGCTCAACGCTTCGCTCGAGGGGCTCCTGGCAGAACCCGTGGAGGTGACCCGCCTGGTGCCGATCCCGGCCGGGACTTCCCAGCAGGGCGCACTCTAAGAAGCAACCGAAACGCAAGCGGTCGACGGCGGGACTTACCCCCCGACGACCCCGAGCGGTTGGTCCGCGGCCAGTCCCAGAAACCCGAGGTCGGCCGCAAGTCCGGCACCCTGCCGACCTCCTT
>NZ_JBHVYH010000010.1:0-130057 GCF_042880995.1 Arthrobacter sp. NPDC058288 | reverse complement strand
ATACTCGAAAAAAAAACCCCGGACCCCGCAACCCCGCCCGCCGGCCCGCCCCCCCCTGGACCCGGGCCCGCCGTCGTTCGCTTATTTCTTACCCTGGTTCGCGACTGCCTTGATGGACTCGGCAGCGGCCTCGGGGTCGAGGTACGTGCCGCCGGGGTTGAGCGGCTTGAAGTCCTCGTCGAGGTCGTAGACCAGCGGGATGCCGGTGGGGATGTTCAGGCCGGCGATGGCTTCGTCGCTAATGCCGTCAAGGTGCTTGACGAGGGCGCGCAGGGAGTTGCCGTGGGCGGTGACCAGGACGGTTTTGCCGGCCTTGAGGTCTTCCTTGATGTCCGATTCCCAATAGGGCATCAGGCGGATGAGGACGTCCTTCAGGCACTCGGTGCGCGGCAGGGCGTCGCCCAGGTCCGCATAGCGGGGGTCGTGTGCCTGGGAGAACTCGCTGTTGTCATCCAGGGGCGGCGGCGGGGTGTCGTAGGAACGGCGCCATTCCATGAACTGCTCTTCGCCGTATTCGGCCAGCGTCTGGGCCTTGTCCTTGCCCTGCAGGGCGCCGTAGTGGCGTTCGTTCAGGCGCCAGTCGCGCTTGACCGGGATCCAGCCACGGTCGGCCTTGTCCAGGGCGATGTTTGCCGTATTGATGGCCCGCTTCAGGAGGGAGGTGTAGAGGACATCCGGGAGAACATTGTTCTCAACCAGGAGCTCTCCGCCGCGTGCTGCTTCCTCGCGGCCCTGGTCGTTGAGGTCAACATCCACCCAGCCGGTGAACAGGTTCTTTGCGTTCCATTCGCTGTGGCCGTGGCGCAGCAGAATCAGCTTGTAAGTCATGGTTTTCATCCTAGCCGAGCAGGCGGCGGCACCGCCGAGCGTTACATCGGGCGGGCGTAATGGGGGCGGGCCGCCGGGGGCGGGACCGTTAGGCTTGTCCGGTGGTGCAGAAAGCTGAACGGGTGGCCGCTGCCCGGACCGGGAGCGGAGCCAGGAGTGTCGGAGGCAGCGCCGTCGGCAGAGGCGGCAGACCGGTGGGCAACGTCACCCGCGGCACCACCAACCCCAACCGGATGCGGCGCCTGGACCGGTGGCTCACGGGGACGCAGGCCTGGCGACTGCGACGGGCAGCTGATCCGCTCGTCATCGACCTCGGGTACGGCGCCTCGCCGGCCACCGCCGTCGAACTGTTCGAGCGTTTGTCCACCGTGCGCACTGATGTCCGTTTGGCCGGGATAGAAATCGAGCCGGCGCGGGTCCGGGCGGCCAAAGCCCTGGAACGGGACGGGCTGAGCTTCCACGTGGGCGGATTCGAGATTCCCGTGCCCGGGCGCCCGGTGATAGTCCGGGCGTTCAACGTCCTGCGGCAGTACGAGGAAGCGGACGTTGAGGCCATCTGGGCACTGGTCCGGGGCCGGCTCGGCCCCGGCGGGCTGTTCATCGACGGCACCTGCGACGAGATCGGACGGCGTGTGACGTGGGTGGCGCTGGACGCCGGCGGGCCGCTGAGCCTGAGCATCTCCATGCGCTTCGGCGGCTTCACAATGCCCTCGGAGATTGCAGAGCGGCTGCCGAAGGCGCTTATCCACCGGAACGTGCCCGGTGAGAAAATACATGGTTTCCTGCAGGCACTGGACAAGGCCTGGCTGGATGCAGCGCCGCTGGCCGCGTTCGGGAACAGGCAGCGGTGGACCGCTATGTGCCGTTCCATGCTCGACGGCGGCTGGTCGGTCCAGGATGGGCCGTCCCGCTGGCGGCTGGGCGAGTTAACCGTCGGTTGGGACGCGGTGGCGCCCGCCCGGGGCACTACCTCCTGACGAGGGGCGGCCTGCTACCAGGGGCCGTAGGGCCCCATGTTGCGGCTGCCGCCGCGGCCGGCGTCCTTCACTGCGGGCCGCACGTCGGCGAGGTACACCGACGCTGCGGTGACTGCCGCGAGCCCGAACAGGCCCAGGGTGCCGAAACCGCCGCCTCCGCCGCCGAAGAGCGAAAGGCCGCCAATGGCCACAGCGCCGCCCGTCAATGCCAGCCAGAACGTCTTGGTCCGCTTGGAAACAGCCTCAAAGGCATTCGCCTTGTGGCGCAGGCAATCAAAGAACGCCCATGCTTCAAGACCAAAAGCCACGAGCGCAAGGATGAAATAGACCCAGGTCTCGACGAAGATAATCAACTGTTTTCCGTCCACGTCCCCAGCCTAGCCGCCCAACGCGTCCAGGGCCTGCTCCAAATCGGCCCAGAGGTCTTCAACGTTTTCAATTCCGACGCTCAGGCGGACCAGGTTGTCCGGTACGCTGACCGGCTCGGCCACGTGGCGCCGTCGTCGTTCAATCAGCGACTCAACCCCGCCCAACGAGGTCGCGGGAAGCCACAGGTGCAGGGCGCGGACCAGCTTATCCGCGGCGTCGGCTCCATTGAGGCCGCCGGCGGGGGCGATCTGCACGCACAGGACGGAGCCAAAGCCCTTCATCTGTGATTTGGCGCGTTCGTGGCCGGGATCCGTTTCCAGCCCCGGGAACCGGATGCCCTCGATCCGGGGGTGGTTGCTCAGCCGCCCGGCGAGGACGGCCGCCGACGCCTGCGAGCGCTCGATGCGCAGTGCCAGGGTCCGCAGTCCGCGCAGTGCAAGCCAGGCCTCGAACGGTCCGGCGATCCCGCCGTGGATGATGCGGTGGTGCAGCAGCGTCGCGCGGATGGCAGCGTCGGAGGTCACCAGGGCGCCGAGGACGACGTCGGAATGCCCGGCCAGGTATTTCGTGACGGAGTGCAGGACGACGTCGGACCCCAGGCTCAGCGGCTGCTGGACCAAGGGCGTGGAAAAAGTGTTGTCCGTGACAACAATGGCACCTGCCGCGTGGGCGGCGGCGGTCAGTGCCCGGATGTCCGCGATGCCGAGCATCGGGTTCGTGGGGCTTTCCAGCCACAGCATGCTGGCGGGCCGGCCCTCCGCAGGAGCCAGCAGTGCCTTCACGGCGTCGGTGTCCGCAATGTCAACGGTGCGAAGTTCAAACAACCCCTTCTCCGCGAGTTCCGTTGCCATCACCAATGAACCGGCATAGCTGTGCGAGGGCATCACCAGCACTCCCCCGGCCGGGATGAGGGACAGCGCCGAACTGACGGCAGCCAGCCCGGAGGCGTACAGCAGCCCCGGAAGGGACGCCCCCTCGAGCTGTCCCAGGGCTTCTTCGAACGGGTCCCAGGTGGGGTTTGAATATCGCCCGTAGCCGCGGTCGCCGTCTGCGAGCGGTCCGGTCCCGAAATAGGTGGAGGACAGGACGATGGGCGGGTTGACTGGCGCATCGCGTTTGCGGGGCGGGCGGCCGGCGGCCACAACCACCGTTTCAGCCGACAGCGCGGCAGCCTGCTGTTCGGAAAGACTCATGGTCACAGAGTACGTGGGAGGCCCACAACGCAGGAAAGGCGTTACGGCCGGGCACCTACGGTGTCGGTGATTGTCGGTAGGCTGGTCATGTGACTACCCAGAACCCCGGATTGTTCATCGCCTTCGAAGGCGGCGACGGCGCAGGCAAGTCCACGCAGGCCGCAGCGCTGGCCGGGGCCCTTGATTCGCGCGGCTTTAACGTGCTGCGCACGCGGGAACCGGGCGGCACGCCGATCGGAGAAAAGCTGCGCTCCCTCGTGCTGGACCACGGCCACGGCCACATCGACGCCCGCACCGAAGCCCTCATTTTTGCCGCGTCCCGCGCGGCCCACGCGGACCAGGTCATCCTGCCCGCCCTGGTCCGCGGCGACATCGTTCTTACCGACCGTTACATCGATTCCTCGGTGGCCTACCAGGGCGCCGGGCGGGAGCTCGGAACCGCGGCGGTGCGGGACCTGAACGAATGGGCCACCTCGGGCCTGCAGCCGGACCTTACCGTGCTGCTCGACGTCGACCCCGCCGTGGGCCGCCTCCGCCGGACCGCGGGCGACGCCGCAGAGGACCGGATGGAATCCGAAGCCGACGAATTCCACGCCAAGATCCGCACCGCTTTCCTCGACCTTGCCGCCGACCGGCCGGACCGCTACCTGGTACTTCAGGCACACCTGCCCGTCGACGAGCTGGCCGGTCTCATTCTGGCCCGCGTGGAAGCGCTGTTGGGATCCCGGCGTGTTTCCAGGCAGGTCACTGCAGAAGGCGTGGCCCCGTGACCGTCTGGGATGACCTGCAGGGCCAGCCCGCCGTCGTCGCCCAGCTCCGCCAGGCCGCCCAGGGCGACGGACTGACCCACGCGTGGCTGTTCACCGGACCGCCCGGCTCCGGCCGGTCCAACGCCGCCAAGGCCTTTGCCGCTGCCCTCAACTGCGACCAGGAAGACGTCACCAGGCGCGGCTGCGGTGAATGCGCGGCCTGCCTGACGATCCTGGGTGAAACGCATTCGGATGTGGCGTTCGTCCGCACCGAAAAAGTCACCATAACCATTGATGAAGCCCGGGAACTGGTGTCCACCGCCGGAAACCGCCCCTCGTCCGGACGGTGGCGGATCATTGTGGTCGAAGACGCCGACCGGATGGCGGAGCGGACCACGAACGTGCTGCTCAAGGCAATCGAGGAGCCTACTCCCCGCACCGTGTGGATGCTATGTGCGCCTTCTCCGGCGGACGTCCTGGTCACCATCCGTTCCCGTTGCCGGCCGGTGGCGCTGCGGCTCCCCCCGGCTGCCGACGTCGCTGCTCTGCTGGTGAGGCGCGACGGCGTTGATCCGGCTCTCGCCGAACGCGCCGCCCGTGCGGCACAGAGCCACGTCGGCATTGCCCGCCGGCTCGCCCGCGATGCCGACGCCCGCGAACGGCGAATGGAAACCGTCCGCTTCCCGCTGGGACTGCGGGGAATCACCGCGGCGGTCCTGATGGCCGAAAAGCTGGTGAAGATCGCCACGGAGGAAGCCAACAGCTCCAACGAGGTGCGCGACGCCGAAGAGAAGGCGGCTCTCCTCGCAACGCTCGGCGCTCCCGAGAGCGGCACCCTGCCGCCCGCCATGAGAAGCCAGATCAAGCAGCTGGAGGATGACCAGAAGCGGCGCGCAAAACGCTCCATCACTGATTCCCTTGACCGGACTCTCACGGACCTGCTCTCGTTTTACCGGGACGTGCTGATCATCCAGATGGGGAACGCCGTGGAACTGGTGAACGTTGAACTCAGGAGCGAGCTGGCCGAGTTTGCCGCCCGTTCAGGTCCGGAGGCAACGCTGGCGCGGATGGATGCGATCAACAAGGCGCGCCAACGAATCACCACCACCAACGTTGCACCCCTGCTGGCCATCGAATCCATGGCCGCGAGCCTGATCTAGTGCGGTCCCTCCCAGTCCCCTCACGCCGCCCGATGTTTCCCCGAGCCCACGCCAAGTCCCTCAAGGAGCCCTGCATGAAGCCTGCCCGACGTCTGCCCCTGCGGTCACGGTCCGGATCGACCGCGGCCAAGGCAGCTGCTGGCGCCCTGGCCGCGTTGCTCGCGTTGACGGGCTGCACCCTCTTAGGCCAGCCCGACGGCGGATCGGCCGGCGGGAGCACCGGCAAAGCCGACCCTTCCATCGCCGAGGCGGCTCCCGAAGAGCTCCGGAACTTCTACTCCCAGGAGGTGTCCTGGACGGCCTGCGAGGACAAGCTTGAGTGCGCCAAAATCAAAGTTCCCGTGGACTACAGCAAGCCCCAGGGCGACAGCATCGAGATTGCGGCCCTCAAGATGAAGGCAACGGGCAAAAAGACCGGCAGCCTGCTGGTCAACCCGGGCGGCCCGGGCGGCTCCGGATACGACTTCGTCAAGGACGCCGGCGCCACGAACATTTCCAGCGAAGTGCGCGCCAAGTACGACCTGGTGGGCTTCGACCCCCGCGGAGTGAAGCGGTCAGCTCCGGTCACCTGCCTCACTGACCAGGAACGCGACGAGTCCCGCGCAAAGAACTACGACCTCAGCTCGGATGCCGGCCTGGCGGCCGCCCTGGCCGACAACAAGGCAACGGCTGCCAAGTGCGCCGAGAAGACCGGCCCGGTGCTGGCGCACGTGGACACCGTCAGCGCCGCCAAGGACCTGGACATCCTGCGCGCCGTGGTCAACGACGCCAAGCTGAACTACCTGGGTTACTCCTACGGCACCTTCCTGGGATCCACCTATGCGTCGCTGTTCCCGGACAACGTGGGCCGCATGGTGCTTGACGGTGCGCTGGACCCTTCCCTCAGCAACGAGGAGCTCACCAGCGGCCAGGCCCGCGCCTTTGAGAAAGCCATCCGGGCATACGTGCAGAAGTGCCTCGGTGACAAAGACTGCCCCTTGAGCGGCACCGTGGACAGCGGTGTCCAGCAGATCCGCGACGTGGTGCAGGCCGTGGACGCCAACCCGCAGCGTGCCCAGGACGGCAGGCTGGTCACCGGATCGGCCTTCGTCAGCGGCCTCATCCTGCCCCTGTACAACGACGACAACTGGCCCCTGCTCACCCAGGCGCTGGACGCGGCCCTCAAGGGCGATCCCTCCCCCATGCTGCGGCTCGCCGACTTCGGCGCCGACCGCGATCCGAGCGGAAAGTACACGTCCAACAGCGCCTTCGCCTTCAACGCCATCAACTGCCTGGACTACCCCATGGTGACGGACCCGGCTGCCATGCGGGCCGAAGAGCAGAAGCTGCGGCAGGAATCCCCCACCCTGGGCTACTTCTTTGCATACGGCGGCACCAACTGCCAGGACTGGCCCTACAAGAGCATCCGCACCCCTGCACCCGTGGAGTACCCGGGCTCGGCACCGATTGTGGTGGTGGGCACCACCGGTGATCCCGCGACACCGGTGGAATGGGCCGGCGCCTTGCGAAAGCAGCTGGGCAACGCTTCCCTGGTGACATGGAAGGGCGAAGGGCACACCGCGTACGGCCGCTCGAACAGCTGCGTCACCGACGCCGTCGACGGCTACTTCCTGACCGGCGAGGCACCCGCGGACAACACGCAGTGCTAATCCGGCGGGCTGCCGCGCCGGCTTAGCGGGCTAGGCGGACCGGGGCGCCAGAATCAGCGGCACGTCACGGACGGACTGCACGACGGCGGTGGCCCCCGCCGCGCGAAGCGCCGGCTCCCGGTGTGCCCCGGTGAGGACCCCGGCCACCGTGGTGGCGCCGGCCCTCAGCCCCGATTCGATGTCCGCGCAGCTGTCACCCACAACGGCAACCTTGCGGACATCATCCAGGTCCAGCGCCAGGACGGCCGTCAGGATCATGTCCGGATAGGGTCTGCCCCGCCCAGCATCGGCCGGGCAGAGGCTCAGGTCCGCCAGCCCCATCCAGCCAAGGCTTTCCAGCACCATGTTCTGCGTGTGGCGGCCGAACCCGGTGGCCAGGCAAACCATGACGCCGGCTTCGCGCAGCCAGCCTATGGCGTCCTCGGCGCCGGGAACGGCCCGGATGATGCCGTCTGCTATAAGTTCATCGCAGCTGCGCTCGAAGAACGTGTACGCCGCAGCGGCCCGCGAACGATCCTCGAACAGGTGGCTGAACACAGCGAGTTTCGACATCCCCGCGGCCTCCCTGGTGTACCGAAGCATGCGCTCAAACTGCGCCGACCCTTCCGCAACACCCTGGTCAGCCAGGGTGCGGGTCATGGCACGCTCCAGCAGGCCGCCGTCGAACACTGTTGTTCCCACCATCGCCAGCACGGCCAGCCGGACTTCCTGCCGGACATTTTCGGCGGCGCCCGGCAGGGCGGGGGCCGCTGCCGGCGCGGTTTCCCATACTTCCCGTGCGGATGCGTCTGCTGTGTCCGGAATCATGGCCCAAGCCCCTTCGCTGAGAAGCGGCCGCCGACGCGGCCGCATGTGGTCATTCCACGATGCAGGCGCTCCCGGACACCCTGCTGAACCCGCCCCGACGGCCGGGTGAACATCCAGACAACGTCGGAGACAGCGATCCTGCGCGCACATGAATGGCTCATTTTGACCCGGGCAAGGGACTCTATTACAGTTGTCTCTTGCATGATCCGCCCGGTTCTTCCGGGAATTTCATGCGGTGCTTCCTTAGCTCAGTCGGTAGAGCGTTTCACTCGTAATGAAAAGGTCATCAGTTCGATTCTGATAGGAAGCTCGGGAAGAACCCCGTATGACCCCTAGTTCTAGGGGTTTGCGGGGTTTTTTACTGGTTAAGCCCGAACGCTCGATGAAGAAGGCTGCCGGGCGGGCAAGATTGACCGGGTAAGGACGGATTGGGGGATCCAGGGCGCCTGTGCCGTGTTCCGCTCATCGGTCGCAGCCAGCGGGCCCGAGGATAACCGGCAGCCCGGCTCGGACCCGCTTCCAGGAAAGCATGCCCACGGTAGTTAGGGCCGCGCCGATCAAGCCCAGGACTATCACCTGCCGCCTTCCGGGTGGAGGGTTACTGTCCTAACTCCGCATCTCAACTGCAGCACGTACGCGGCGGATTCGAGCCGGCAGTCCTGGTCTTTGACCCGGGGCCAGCCCGAAAGCTCGGGCGCGCTTTTGGCCTGCTTGTAGTGGAACTCATCGTGCTCGGTGTAGACGTCGACGCTGTCGCCGTCGAACCCGTCCTGTTTGATGAGTACGGACTGCCCGTCCGCGGCTGTAACCTTCACGGTGTCCCCGATGCCGAATGCGCCCAGAGCCGTGAAGATGAAGATCAGGCCGACGCACGGCAGGGCAGCCGCGGCCGCGGCCACTATGGTCCAGCCGATGATTCGCCGTGGTGCCCTTTTGGTAATGCGGCAGATCAATGCCGGCAGCAGGAGAGACAGTCCAACGGCGCCGGACAGGAGCGCCACGATCAGGAACCAGGACGCGATGGAGTCCGCAGGGATGCCGACGTAGAGGAGCAGGCCCTTCCGGGCCGCGGCCCCGTACGCCTCACTGATGACAAGGTCTGCCCAGGTGCACAGAGCCGCTGCGACGATGAGGGCGCTCCCCCAGACTTCTCTGCGTTTCATAAGTTGGACTGGTCCGAGCGCTGACCGGTAGCCACAGCCTGAGCATCCTCTATCGTCTGTGCCGGCGCCACGGCCGGCGCAGGAGCGGGGGCTGCCGGCGGCGGCACGACTACCGATTCTCATTGATACCAAGCTGAATCATCCCGCCCTGGGTTTGGTCAGCGGTGGATGGATGTGCTGGTCGCTGGCGGTGAACAAAGCTGCCGGGGCGCCTGTGGCCGCTTGTGACTTCCTGCCGGTGTCTTCGAGCTGGGGCATCATCTTCCGGGTGAAGTTCCCCGCTGTCAGGGTGGTGTTCCACACAGCGTCGTAGACGGTGCGGAGCTGGGTCATGGTGAACTCGGCGGGCAGCAGCCGGGCGGCCACGGTGGTGTATTCCATTTTGCCGGCGAGCCGGTCCAGTCCGTCGCGCAGGATGGCGGCGTGGTCGAACGCGAGGTTCCCGCTATCGAGCACGTCGTGGACCGGGTGCCAGGCAGCGGATGACGCGTCAGTGCCGGCGGAGATCTCCGGCAGGGCCTGGCCGTCGGTGGCCAGTAATGCCAGATGTGCCACGGAGACCACCCGCATTCTGGGGTCACGGTCCGGATTGGTGTAGGTGGCCAGCTGCTCGACGTGCACCGGCAGCTGCCCCAAATCCAGGCTGGTTTCTTCGGCGAGCTCCCGGTAGGCGGCCTGTTCAGCGGATTCCAGGGGGCCGACGAATCCGCCGGGAAGCGCCAGCGCGCCTTTGAACGGGTGGCCGCCGCGGCGGACGAGCGCGGTGTGCAGCACTCCCCCCGATACCGCGAAGACCACCAGGTCGGCCGTCAGTGCGATCGACGGGTAGTCCTGGGGCTTGTAGCTGTCCAGGAACTCCTTCTCGGCCTTCGAGTTGCGGCTCATGCCGTTGCTCCTTCCAGGACGGTGCGGGTAGCCCAGGGAGGCGAGGTGAATTTGCTCCGTTGCATGAGGATGAGCTCGATGATCTCGACGGCGGTCTGCTTGCGGCGTTCGTGGTCGCCGCTGACCAGGATCCAGGAGTGGCCTTCTGCGGTCAGGGCCTCCTTGAACCATTCGGTCATTTCGGCCCGGCGGTGTTCGCCTTCGCGCCAGCCGTCGTCTTCGAATTCCACACCTTCGTGATCGGTGATCAGGTACAGGTCCCGGGGCGGCAGGTTGCTGGCGGCGAGGTACGAACCGTAGCTGCGTTCGCCGATGTAGAACCGTTCCCAGAGGGTGGTGGCCAGGGAGTCGGTGTCGGCGATAACCAGCGGACAGGCATCGGCCGCGGCGTTCTCCATCTCATTCTGCCGGGTCGCGATGCGGCCAAAGTCCTGCTCGGTCCAGACCATGTCCTCAAGGACGGCTTCCTGCTTCTTTGCGCGCAGGGCGTCGAACTTTTCGTACGTGTAGTCGCGGCCGTATTCGGGGACATCTGTGAGCCCGGGAAACCGTGGGCGGTAGTGTTCGGTGAGCGCCTTGGCCAAGGTGCTGGTACCGCTGGATTCGGCACCGACGAGGATGATCCGGGTGGCCAGGCCCTGCCGGGCAGGGCCGATAATGTAGGGCCAGGCGGACCCGAGGTCATCCCGGCAGAGTGTCCCGCTGATCGGGAAGGTGGTCCGTGACTGGTCCACAAGGACGTGCTCGGCACCGAACGCCCGGGCGAGCTGGGCCCCGTATTCTTCGGAGCTGAACACCGCCTCGACTTCTGTCACCCCGAGGGTCTTCAGGGCCAGGCGCATCAGTTCGCTCTGCGCCTTCCAGATCTCCTCGGAGTTGTAGTCTTCCGGACAGTCGTTGGGCATCCCGATAACGTGCACTCCGGCGATGTCCTCGAACTCGGCCGCCAGCCAGGTGGTCCGGTCGGCGACGGTGATGGACTCGAAGCGGTTGCCCAGGACCAGGACCGAGACGTTCTCGGACTGTGCGGCGGCGGTGTTGATCAGGTGGGCGTGGCCGGCGTGCGGCGGGTAGAACTTGCCGATGACCATGGAGTTCTTGTACATCTCAGGCTCCTGCCGTGACGGACTCGGGAGAGGCGGCCGGGGCTTCCAGGGTGCGTGTGCGCTTCCAGTCAATGAGGCCGTAGATGCACAGGGCGAGGAAGCCGATATAGAGGATTGCAGTGAGCGTCAGGCCGCGGCTGAAATACAGCGGAATGGAGACAACGTCGATGAGGATCCACACGTACCAGTGCTGAAAGATCTTCTTCGCCTGCCCGTACGTGGCGACCAGGGAGGCGGTCAAGGCGAATGCGTCCGGCCAGGGCACTACAGAGTCGGTGCCGTGCGTGAGGATCATGGCGACCCCGGCCGTACCTGCCACGGTGGCGCCCAGTCCGAGGAGCATCTCCTTGGGGTTGGCATCCCGGATGGGAAGGTCGTTCGTGCCGTCGGTGGCGGCGTTGCCACGGATCCAGTTGTACCAGCCGTAGATGGCGACGGCGGCGAAGATGACCTGCAGGACGGTTTCGCCGTAGAGGCCGGCGCCCAAGAACAGGACGATGAACGCCAGGTTGTTCAGGATGCCGATGGGCCAGTTCCACAGTTTCTGCCGGGCGACCCCGTAAACGCAGGCGGCGCCGGTGACGAAACCGATGATCTCGATCCAGCTCACGGGGTTGCCGAGGAGGTTGGGGATGGCTGCGGAGTTCATCCAGTCGAGCAGGGCGTTCATGTCGCTCCCATCATTGTTATCAAGCTGACAATAATTACCTTAGCAGCATTATTGTCATTGTGATAAAAATCCTCGGGGTAACTTCCGTAGCGTGGGACTAGACGGTCGGGGCCGACCGCACTCTCCGGCGGTACCTGATGTTGTTGACAAGTGAGACTGCGCTGGCCAATAGAAGAATCCAGCCGGGCAAGGAAATGACGTTCACTTGCCGCGTGGCCTTGTCATCGTAGGGAATCTGCAGGGTTCTGCTGATGTCGTCGGGGTGGTACGCGACCTCGATCGGATCGCCGATTTCGTGGGCACAGGGCTCGGCTCCGAGGCCTGGACGAGTCCGGTAGGCAACTCCGTCGACAATCAGCTCGGCGATCGGTGAGCAGATGCCCTTGGAGGCGATCTCTTGGTCGACGACGGTTCCGTTAGTGAGCACGCTGCCTTCCCGGGGAGGGTGGCTGTTGAAAGTGATCACCCAAAGGATGGCGATGATAATCCCTGCGATGGATACGCGTGGCCCGAAGTGCGGCTCCTTGATGGGTGGCCGCGTTGGTGCTGATTCGGTGTCCATGATGCTCCAGAGGCCTTCCGAGGTCGGTGTTCTCCATAAGGAGACATGCGTAGATCAGTATTCCTCATCGACCGCACGTGGATGCCCTGCCTGCAAAGCAGGCCGGGTCGTCACCGGCGTTTGAAGGTGACCCCTCCGATGAGCCCTGCCAGTGCTGCCGGGAGTGCGAACAGACCAAAGATCTGCGGCATGAACGATGGCGGCGTGGTGATCATCGTGGCCAGGCCCACCAAAGCCACCGGTGCCGCAACGCAGAGCGTTACCCAGAGCGGATATTGCCGGATCTGGGACCAGACTGCGGCGGCGATGGACGCTGCCGATCCCGCGAGCATGAACAGCCTGCCGACACGCAGCCGCTCCACAAACTCGGGTACCGGCTCGTAGGCGAACAACATGGTCCGTTCCAGGGAAATACCCGTCATGATGATGGAGACTCCGACCAACGCGGCCCATGGCAGTGCCCGGCTCCTCCACCACCGGCGGACAACGTAGCGTTCGCCACTCGGTGAGTTCGTCACCCTGTGATCTTATCCGCTGGTCGGTCGACGGCGGCAGGCAAAAGGCGGCCGGCAACAGGGCGCCCGGCAAAAGCAGTAGCTATTGTTTTCCTGCCGGCCGTCCGAAACCCTTGAGCTGTGAAACCGCATCCTTCTGACCGGGCCGCTCCAGGCCGCCGGGCGCCTGTGGGCTCGCCATGGCGAATGGTGCTTGGATTCGGACTGGTCAGCCTGGCCGTCGACGCCGTGTCCGACGGCGCGCGCCCTCTCGCCGGCCCCCTGTTGGCCCAGCTGGGTGCCTCCGCCCTGGCGGTCGGGCTGGTCACCGGCGCTGCCGAGGCCGCAGCCCAGGGGCTCCGGCTGGTCTTTGGCCCATGGGCAGACGGCACGGGTAAATACTGGACGTTCACCATTGCCGGCTATGCCCTAACCGTCGGGTGTGTTCCCTTGCTGGCTGTTACACCCGTTGCGGGTGCCGCGGGGCTGATGCTGGCGTCCGCTCTGATCATTGGCGACCGAGTCGGCAAGGCCGTGCGCAGCCCTGCGAAGACCGTCCTGCTTGCCTCCGTTGCCGGGCCTGTGGGGCGCGGGCGGGGGTTCGCCGTTCACAAGTCGCTGGACCTTGCCGGCGCATTTGCAGGGCCCCTGATCGCCTCCGCGGTCATCGTAGCCACCGGATCCCTGTGGCCGGCCTTTGCGGCCCTGGCTATTCCCGGGGCACTCGCCATGGCCCTCCTTTTCCGGATGCGGGGCCGCGTACCGGAACCACAGCGAGCGGCGGAGCAGCAGGCGACGCCGAACGCGCCGGGTGGGCCTGACACCCCGGCTGCCCTGGGACATGCTGACATGCCGGCGGAACGCCTTTCCAGCGAGTTCCTCGTCTTCGCCCTCTCCGCCTTCTTCTGGAGTGCCGGCCTGGTGGCCTTCGGTGTCATCGCGTTCCATCTGACGGCCGCGGTTGATGTCCCTGTGTCGGCGGTCCCGCTGGTTTACGCTGCCGCAATGGCGGCGGCGGCGCTGGGAGCCCTCGCCAGCGGATACGCTTACGACCGCGCCGGCGGTGCCGTGCTCCTGGTCCTGCCTGTGCTGATTGCTTCCATCCCGGTGCTGGCATTTTCCGCCAGTATGGGACCGGTGCTGGCCGGAGTCCTCGTGTGGGGTGCCGCCACGGGCATCCAGGACTCAACTGTGAAGGCGCTGGTAGCCGATCTGGTGGTGCCTGCAAGACAGGGGACGGCCTACGGAGTCTTTGCCGCGTTCGAAGGAGGCGGCGCACTCGCCGGCGGAGCCTTGTACGGCGCGCTGTACGGCTCCCGTCCTGCGCTCACTGCCGCCGTGGCGGCCCTGCAGGCAGTGGCGATGGTTCTGCTGGCGGCCACAGTAGTCCGGTCACGCCGTCGCCCCTTTGCGGAGCCGGGCCCCGAGCCTGAATGACAGTTTCCGGAGTTCGCCAAAAGCCAGCACTGCGGACGCCAGGAGGACACACATCGTCCAGTGGTATGCGTCCATGGACGCAGTCCCGAACGCCCGCTGCAGGAGCGGCACTTCAACCACGGCGACCTGGAGAACAACAGCCACCGCGACAGCGCCCCACAGCCATTTGTTGACGAACAGACGGTGAAAGGCGCTGGAGGTCTCGGAACGCGAATTGAACGCGTTAAACAGCTGGGCAAACACCAGGGTGGTGAACCCGGCGGTGCGTGCCACCTGCAGGGAATCATCGCCTTCCACCAGCCCGCCCGGCAGGAACATGTCGATGCTGAGCAGGGAGGCAAGCCCCATGACAAAGCCCACCGACAGGATTCCGGACCACATACGCCGCCCGATGATCCGCGCCGTGGCCTGACGGGGCCTGCGGGCCATGACGTCGTCGATCTCCGGGTCCACGCCCATGGCGAGCGCCGGCCCGGAGTCCGTCACCAGGTTGATCCACAGAATCTGGGTGGCGAGCAGGGGCAGCGCAACGGCTTCGCCCGGAGCCCCGGCCAGCCCCAGGGCACCGGCGAAGACAACGCCGAGAAACACCGTGAACACTTCTCCCATGTTGGAGGACAGGAGGTAGCGAAGGAATTTTTCGATATTCTCGAAGATGATGCGGCCCTGCCGGACGGCAGAGACGATGGTCGCGAAGTTGTCATCGGCCAGGATCATCTTGGACGCTTCCTTGGTCACCTCGGTCCCGGCAATGCCCATCGCGATGCCAATGTCCGCCGACTTGAGCGCCGGCGCATCGTTGACCCCGTCCCCCGTCATGGCCACCACGTTGCCCTGCGCCTGGAGCGCATCAATGATCTGCAGTTTGTTCTGCGGGGCCACCCGCGCATAGACGGAGGCGGAAGCGGTAACGGCGCGCAGCCCTTCCTCGTCCAGCGCATCAAGCTCGGCTCCGGTGACAGCCCGCTCCCCCGTTCCCGCGATCCCCAGGTCGCCGGCTATCCGTGCCGCGCTAAGCGGATGGTCTCCGGTAATCATCAGCACCCGTATTCCGGCGTGCTGTGCTGCGGCCACCGCGGCGGCCGCCTCCGCCCGGGGAGGGTCGATGATGCCCACCACACCGAGGTACACGAGCGTGCTTTCGTCAGCTTCGTCCAGCACCTCGAGTTCGTGCCTGTCCTCGTCCCCGTAACGGCGATAGGCCACGCCGAGCGTCCGGAAGGCCTGCGCGGACAAGGCATCCACCGCAGCAAGCGCCTCTTCGCGGCGCCCGTCGTCCAGAGGGACAATGCGCGCACCCACCTGCAGGCCGGTACAGCGCCCGAGCAGCACGTCAGGGGCACCTTTGGTGATGAGGGACACGGTGCCCAGCTCCTTGTGGTGGGCCACAGCGGACATCAGCTTGCGCTCCGAGGTGAACGGGACCTCGCCATGGCGTTCATATTCACCGACGCGCTCGGTGACACCTTCCAGCTTTCGGGCGGCGACGAGGAAGGCGGCTTCGGTCGGGTCCCCCTGGATCTCCCATTCGCCGTCGTGTTCCCTCAGCTGTGCGTTGTTCGCGAAGGTGCCGCCGGCAAGGACCAGACCGGCTTCAAAGAGCACAGCCGGATCAACATCGTCACGGCCGTCCTGGCGGGCACCGCCTTCCGGCCGGTACCCGACCCCCGTCAGTTCCACCTCGCCCGAGGCCGTGACAATCCGGCCCACCGTCATCTCATTCCTGGTCAGTGTCCCGGTCTTGTCCGAGGCGATCACCGTGGCGGAGCCCAGAGTTTCCACCGAGTGGAGTTGCTTGACGACGGCGTTGTGGCGGGCCATGCGCTGGACGCCCAGCGCCAGCACTACCGAAAGGATGGCGGGCAGTCCCTCGGGGACAGCCGCAACGGCCAGCGATACGCCGAGCAGCAGGACGGTCACAAGATCGCCCAGTGAGGCAACTCCATTCACCGCAACCACCGTGGCCATCACGACGACGGCGATGACGATCACCGTGATGCCCAGCATCCGGCTCACTCCCGCAATTTCCTTTTGGAGCGGCGTGGGCTCGGCGACCGTCCGCTCCAGCATCCCGGCGATGGCGCCGACCTCCGAGTCCATGCCCGTTCCCGTCACCACTGCGCGGCCCACGCCTTGGGCGACGGCCGTGCCTTTGAATACCATGTTCAACCGGTCCCCCAGCGGAACACTGCCGGCCAACGTACCCGGATCCTTAAAGACCGGTTCGCTTTCTCCCGTCAGGGAAGCTTCGCTGACACGTAGCGACGTGGCGGTGAGCAGGCGGGCATCCGCACCGACGGCGTCGCCCTCGCCCAGCGCAAGGATGTCACCGCGAACGAGCCCGGCGGAGGGCACCGTCTTCAGCTGTCCGTCGCGAAGGACCGTGGAGTTGGCGGCGGTCATGACCTTCAGTGCAGCGACAGCGGTCTCGGCCTTGTTCTCCTGGACGAATCCTAGAACCGCATTGAACAGGACCACGGCACTGATCACGAGGGCATCGACCGGAACGCCGTGTGCGCCTTCCACCGCCCAGGCCACGACGGAAATTGCGATGGCTGCCAGCAACAGGTAGATCAGCGGATCCTGGAACTGGGCCAGCACCCGCCGCCACCACGGTTGCGGCGGCGCGGACTCGAGTTCGTTGGGACCGTCGCGCGCCAGCCGGCGTGCGGCTTCGTCCGAGGCCAGGCCGGTACCGGGGTCAACGCCATAAGCGGCCACCGCCTCGGCAGCATCGCGGAGGTGCCAGGGACCGGCATCGTGGGATACCGCCTGGCGGGGATCATCAGTCATCCCGCTGTCACCCACATGGCCAACGCTCGCTCACCGGCGGACGGCAGCGCAAGGGGCCAAGGGCCCCGTCCCGTCCCCGGCCTACCGGCCCGCCCACACCGACGCAGCACCGGAGTGACCGGTGATGATGCTCTGGTAGATCAATACCGCTCCGGCAACGGCTCCGGCGGCCAGCAGGGCGGTCCGAACTGCACGATTACTCCCCAGGCGCGCCATGAGGCCCCGGGCCCCCATAAGGTCCAGCCGCCGGGCAAACGGTTCGTAGGTGACCGCCAGCATCATCGCGACCACCACAAAGAAGGCCACGGACAGATACTTCAGCAGGTCGCCTTGTTCAACGTGTTCGTGGATGAGGTTCGAGGCCGGCCTGGCCTTTTCCAACTGCTCACCTGCCTGCGCGGTCAGCAGCGTCAACGGGACCAGCCCGAGGGACAGCACTCCCAGCGGCCACGCCAGGTGCCGTCGCGCGGCCCGCCACACGCCGTAGATGATGGCCGCCAACCCTGCTAGCGGAGCCAGGACGACGACGCCGTGGATGAGCAGGATATGGGCGGGCAGCCCGGCAATTTCGATCATTCGAAGTCCTCCAGTACGACGTTGATACCCCTGTGGTTTGGTGCGCTGACGCACTGACTACTCCACAAGGCCCCTATGATGCTCGCATGGGAGAGCAGGAATTAGTGGAAATTGCCTCCGCGCTCTATCGGCTGCCGCTCGAAGGATTCGTGGCTGCCCGGACAGCCGCGGCGAAGACGGCTGCCGCGGACAGCGGGCGTGACCTCGCCGAGGCCGTCCGCGCCCTGCCCAAGCCGTCCGCCGCTGCCTGGGCGGTGAACATGCTTGCTGTGCACCGCCCGGAATCGCTCCGGGAGCTGGCAGAGCTGGGAACCGCCATGCGCAGCGCCCAGGAAGACCTCGACGCCGGCGCCCTCCGGACGCTGTCGCAGGAGCGTCGCCAGCTCCTCAACCGCGTGATGGGAACCGTGCGTGAAGTGGCGGAACAGCAGGGACGCAAGGTGAGCGCCGCCGTCGCATCAGAGGTCGAATCGACGCTGCGGGCTGCCACTGTTGACGAGGGTGCTGCGGGAGCAGTGCGGAGCGGCCGCCTGCTCCGGGTACTGTCGGCGGACGGCGTGGACCGGGTGGACCTCCGGGATGCCATGGCCGTCCCCGGCGCCACCGCGCTGCCGGCCGGGCCGCCGTCGGACGCCGGCCCGGGCGTGGAGGCCGCTCCGCCGGACCGCATTTCGGCGACGCGTTCCGCTGAAAAGCCGCGGTTGAAGGCGGTGGGGACGAAGCGTCCGGCTCCCACGCCGTCGTCGGTCGAACGCGCCGCGTCCCGCCTGGCCGAAGCGGAAGAGGCTGCCCGGTCAGCGGCAGAGGAAGCCCGGGACCGTGCAGCG
Organism: Arthrobacter sp. NPDC058288; assembly: GCF_042880995.1. Taxonomy (NCBI): domain Bacteria; kingdom Bacillati; phylum Actinomycetota; class Actinomycetes; order Micrococcales; family Micrococcaceae; genus Arthrobacter; species Arthrobacter sp. NPDC058288. Next base: position 111,812 of record NZ_JBHVYH010000010.1, on the reverse strand, counting down.
GAATTCGAGGAAGCCGTCCAGGCGATGACACGGCTCGGCGAAGAAGCCCGCAGCCTCCGCGAACGCCTCACAAAGGTGGACGAGGAATTCGAGCTGGCAAGGAAACAGCGGGCGTCCGCCGCCGCCCGGATGCAGCTGGCGGCCCGCGCCGCGGAAAAGGAACAGCGGGCGGAGGTTCTCGCCCGGGAGAGAGTACTCCGGCTTCGCAACACGCCGGACTGAGTGGCCATTACTGTCAGAGGCCGGTTGCACACTGGATTCATGGATACAAACCTCAGCACCAGCCAGGCAACCACTCCGGGCCGCCTCGGCGGCGACGCCGCGGCGCACCGGGAATTCCACGTCACCTACTTCGATGCCGACTGCGGATTGATCCGCACGGAAGCATTCGACACCCTGCCGGAGGCGGAGCGTTTTGCCAGCCGGAACGTCACCGACGAGGACGGCTGGGCTGTAATCGATGCCGTTCCGGCGGAACAGGGACGGCTGGCAGCCTAAGGAAACGCAGGGGGCCCCGCACTGCGTGAGTGCGGGGCCCCTGACCGGGACTAATTCACCGGGCCTTGCCGACGACGCTTAGGCGAAGTCGGAAACGGCCGGGTCCGGGCCGATGCGGCCGGCGCCTTCAGCAGTCCGGTCCAGACCGTTGATGGCCTGGATGTCCGCCTCGTCCAAGGTGACTTCCAGGGCAGCATAGTTCTCGCGGATCCGGGACTCCGTGACGGACTTCGGAATCACCACGTTGCCGATGGCCAGGTGCCAGGCAATGACCACCTGGGCGGGTGTGGCGTTGTGCTTGGCCGCGATCTCCGCGATGGCCGGGTGCTCAAGGAGCTCGCCGCCCTGGCCCAGCGGCGACCATGCCTGGGTGAGGATGCCCTTGGACGCGTTGAATTCGCGCAGTTCGGCCTGGTTGAAGAACGGGTGCAGCTCAACCTGGTTGATGGCCGGGACAACGCCGGTCTCGTCGATGATCCGCTGGAGTCCCTCGGTGGTGAAGTTGGAAACGCCGATGGACTTCACTCGGCCGCGCTTCTGAAGCTCGATCAGCGCCTTCCAGGTGTCCACGTACTTGTCCTGCTGCGGCTGCTGCCAGTGGATCAGGTACAGGTCCAGGGTTTCGAGGCCCAGGCGTTCCATGGACGCCTCAAAGGCCGCAAGGGTGGACTCGTATCCCTGGTCGGCATTCCACAGCTTGGTGGTGATGAAGATGTCCTCAGGCTTCAGCCCGGAGCGCTCGATGGCGCGGCCCACGCCTGCTTCGTTGCCGTAGATCTTGGCGGTATCGATGTGGCGGAATCCGGCCTCGAAAGCCTGGACCACTACCTTTTCTGCTACGTCGTCCTCGACCTGCCACACTCCGTAGCCAAGCTGGGGAATGGTGTTGCCGTCGTTGAAAGTCAGTTCAGGAGAAGAAGTCATTACCTCATAGTGCCAAGGTCGGTACGGCCCTGCCAGCAAAAACGGCCGGCTAAGCTAGGCGCTTAACCGGGAATAGCGGCCCTGCCTCCCGGCACACGGGGCCGGTTCCCCCCGGCCCCTACGATTCCGGCTGCTGCTCGGCAAGGCGCCGCTCGGCGTCGGCAATCTGTTCAAAGACCGACTCCGCCCGGCGGCGGACCGAGGCCGCCCCTACCGGCACGGGACCGACGGCGAGGCGCAGCATCGCCGCCGCCTCCGCTGTGGTGGCGAGCGAGTTGCCGGCCTTGGACAGCGAGCGATGCACGCCCGCCAACGCTCCCGGGATGTCCAGCCCTTCGCTGGGTGACCGCCGCTGGGCTTCGACGCACACCTGCCGGACCCGGACCGAGAGGGCGGCAAGGTCGTTGGCGATCTCCACTAGCTCGGCATACAGCCGGTCATCCTCCACGCCTTCCAGGACCTGATGGAAGCGGTCAAGCCCGCGAACAAAACGGTCGTGGGCGCGGCGCCACAGCCCTTTGCCGAGCTCGGCGTCGTCCTTGCGCCCTTGGCGGGCGGCCGCGAAAAATGCCACGCCGAGCCTAGAGATACTGGCCGGGACCGTGGTCCGGGTCCTCCGGCGCGCCTGCACGCTCCGGGCCGGGATGCGGTGCGCGGGCACGCTGCGGCTCGCCGTCCTCTCCGATCACGACGCCGGGCGCGATCACCGTGCCCGGCGGCAACTGGCGAAGCTGCCGCTGTGCCACTGCATGTTCTCGGGCGGCATGCTGGGCGGCGATGGCGGTCTGGATGCCATGGAACAGCCCCTCCAACCAGCCGACAAGCTGGGCCTGGGCAATGCGCAGCTCGGCATCGGACGGCGTGGCCTGTTCCGGAAACGGCAGGCTGATCCGTTCCAGCTCGGCGACGAGTTCAGGCGCCAGCCCGTCCTCGAGTTCCTTGATGGAGCGTTCGTGGATCGCCGCGAGGCGGCCGCGCGCGGCTTCATCCAAGGGCGCGGACTTCACTTCATCCAGCAACTGCTTGATCATGGTGCCGATCCGCATCACCTTGGCGGGCTCGTCAACCAGGTCCTGGAGGCTGCTTCCCTTGGGCCGGGTTCCGGCTTCTGGGGTCAACGCCGGACCGGACGGGGCCGCATCGTCGAGGGTGGTGCCCTCTACCGGGGCCTCAACAGCAGGCTGAGTGTCGTTCGGATCGCTCATGGGTTCATACTCTCACGAGCCGCCAGCGCGGGCGCCAGTCAATGAACCCGGTTGACGCGGACTGTGCCGGCAATGCCCCGGAAAGGCAGGGGGCGCCGTCGGACCTTAACGATCCGGCGGCGCCCCTGGCGCAAGTGTGCTCAGCAGCCGTTCAACAGCAGCGGCCCTGGGGGTTGCTGTCCTGGCGGTCCGTGTGGTCCCGCCAGAACTCCCGCTCGGTCATGGGAGCTTCCGCATGTTCCGAGGCTGCATGGTGCTCCAGGTACTTCGAGTAGGCGTCCGCACCCATCACCCCGCCGAAGTAGCGGGCGAAGCCACGAAAACCTTCGAGTATCGCGTTCATGACCGTCTCCCTGTCAGTGGTGTGCGGACTTTTCGAGCCGCAGCTCGGCGGGAAGTTTGTTCCATTCGGCCATGAGCTCCCGCTCGGCCGGTGTGGGAATGAATCCCGCCGGCGCGTAGGTCCGCGAGGGCACTGCCGGGTCCTCGTGGTCGGCGTGGTCGATCCCGTCCCGTGCATTGCGGAATGCCTTGGCGGTTGCCACGATCGCCGAGACGATGACGATGATGCTCAGCACCACGAAGATCACCGACAGCCAGCCCTGGATCATGGTGTTGCGGACCACGGCCTCCATGGCCGCGACGGTCTTGGCGGTGCCGAATTCCTTCTTCCCGTCGGCCAGGGCCTTCGCGAAGGCTGCGTTGTTGGCGAAGTAACCCACCGCCGGTACCGGCGAGAAGATCTTCTGGAAGCTGGCAGTAATAGTGACAACCGCTGCAAAGGCCAGCGGAAGGGCCACGATCCACAGGTACTTGAACGAGGCACGCCTGGCCGCGATGGCCATGCAGACGGAAAGGGCGATCGCGGCGAGCAGCTGGTTTGCGATTCCGAACAGCGGGAACAGCGTATTGATGCCGCCCAGCGGGTCAGTGACGCCCATCAGCAGCACCGCACCCCAGGCACCCACCATGATGGCCGTGCAGAGCCAGGCTCCCGGACGCCATGAGTGTTCTTTGAACTTGGGGATGAAGTTGCCGATGGAATCCTGCAGCATGAAGCGGGCCACGCGGGTGCCCGCGTCAACGGCGGTCAGGATGAACAGCGCCTCGAACATGATGGCGAAGTGGTACCAGAACGCCATCATCGCCGTGCCGCCGATGAACTGCTGCATGATGTGGGCGAGGCCCACGGCGAGCGTGGGTGCGCCGCCGGTGCGCGACACAATGCTTTCCTCGCCGACGTTCCTGGCGGTCTCGGCCAGGAGGTCCGGGGTGAGGTTCACACCGGCCAGGCCCAGGCTGTTTACCCAGGTGGCGGCCGTTTGCACCGTGCCCCCGGTCAGGGCCGCCGGGGAGTTCATGGCGAAGTACAGCCCGCGGTCGATGGAGATGGCCGCGACGAGGGCCATGATGGCCACGAAGGACTCCATCAGCATGCCGCCGTAGCCGATCATGCGCGCCTGGCGTTCCTTTTCGATCAGCTTCGGGGTGGTGCCGGAGGCGATCAGGGCGTGGAACCCGGATAGCGCGCCGCAGGCAATCGTGACGAACAGGAACGGGAACAATGCCCCGGGGAACACGGGCCCGTTCTCCCGGCTCGCGAATTCGCTGAAGGCCGGAACAGAGATTTCGGGGCGGACCACGATGATGGCCAGCGCCAGCATGACGATCACGCCGATCTTCATGAACGTGGAGAGGTAATCCCGGGGGGCCAGCAGGAGCCACACCGGAAGGATGGCGGCGATGAAGCCGTAAACAACCAGGCCCCACGCGATGGTGACCTTGTCCAGAGTGAAGAACGCTGCACCCCACTCGGTTCCGGCCACGGCGCCGCCGCCGATGATGGCAGCCATCAACAGCACGAAGCCGATCAGCGACACTTCCAGGACCTTGCCGGGCCGAAGAAAGCGCAGGTAAACGCCCATAAAGAGGGCGATGGGGATTGTCATGCCGACGGAGAAGACACCCCAGGGGCTTTCGGCCAGTGCATTCACGACGACGAGGGCCAGGATGGCCACGATGATCACCATGATGAGCAGGGTGGCGATGAGAGCGGCGGTGCCGCCGATCACGCCAAGTTCCTCGCGGGCCATCTGGCCCAGCGAGCGGCCTCCGCGGCGCATGGAGAAGAACAGCACAAGGTAGTCCTGCACTGCCCCGGCCAGTACGACGCCGATGATGATCCAGATGGTGCCGGGCAGGTAGCCCATTTGGGCCGCAAGTACAGGGCCCACCAGGGGCCCGGCGCCGGCGATGGCGGCAAAGTGGTGGCCGAAGAGGACGTTGCGGTCCGTGCGGACGTAGTCCTTGCCATCCGCTTTGTACTCCGCCGGAGTGGCGCGGCGGTCGTTCGGCCTGGTGATGTACCGTTCGATCACCTTGGAGTAGAAGCGGTAGCCGATCAGGTACGTACAGACAGAGGCGAACACAAACCAGATCGCGTTGACTGTTTCGCCGCGGATGATGGCCAGCATGAACCAGGCAACGCCGCCAAGCAGGGCGATTGCCGCCCAGATGGCGATTTTGGCAGGTGTCCATTTACGCTCTTCGGCCTCGAGGACCCCCTCGTCCACCGATGTCGGTGGGAGCTTTGGATCAGGCACCAGCGCGTCTCCTGATAATCCTGTCCGCGCCTTGCCATCCGGCATTTTGCCCATGTCTCCTCCTCGAGAACCCCTGCTGAAATTGATCTCCCCTTCGCACCATACCAACGCCGGGGACGCACGGATACTGCTTTGGGACGGAGTGCCCTCAACGCCTCGCCGAACGGTCGGACGGCAGCGATGAGCGGCGGGAATCCCGGGAGGCGGGCGGCGGTGGATTGCGGGCCCGGGTTCGCCTCTGCCTACGAGGAAGGTGAATTCAGTTGCGCCATCCGCGCCTCGCAGAGGTCCAGCCACCGGACTTCGGCTTCGGTCTGGAAGATCAGCGAATCCAGCACGAGCAGCCAGGCGGTGTCGGCCCGGCGCTGGCTGGCTGAAGCGTCCCGACGGGACTTGGTATAGTCCTGCAGCGCCTTCATTGACGCGACGCGCTGGGCCTGGATGACAGCTGCGACATCCACGCCGGGAATGGTCACGGCGAGGGCGAGCTTGATGGCGAGTTCGTTCCTGGGAGGATTGCCGCGGCCAACGGGGGCTTGGAACCAGCCCGTCACTTCGCCCCGGCCGGCATCCGTGATGCTGTAGATAACGTGGCCCTCGCCGTCGCCGCCGTCATTCCTGACCAGCCCGTCCCGTTCCAGCCGGTCCAGCGTGGTGTAGACCTGTCCGATGTTCAGCGGCCACGCGGAGCCGGTGCGGTCCTCAAACTCGACCCTCAACTGGTACCCGTAGCGGGGCTTGTCCTGGAGCAGGGCGAGGAGACTATGGCGAATGGACATGCTGCCCCCTGATGTCGCATAAGACGACGGCATACACGCGCCCCCAAGACGCGTGCATACCGCGTATGGAATTACATTAGCGTGATTCAGCCCTCGGGGCAATACCGGGTATTCATCCACGCGCCGGATGGTCCGGCTACATGACCAGCAGGACCTTCCCCACGTGGTCGCCTGAGTCGAAGTATTCGTGGGCCGCGCGAACCTGGTCAAGCGGGAAGGTCCGGGCCACCAGCGGCCGGATGCGCCCGTCGGCCAGGAGCGGCCACACAGCTTCGCGGACGGCATTCATGATCACGCCCTTCTCCGAGACCGGACGCGGACGCAGAGCCGTGCCGATGATGGCGGCCCGCTTACTCAGGAGCTTCCCGAGGTCCAGTTCCGCCTTGGCGCCACCCTGGAGCCCGATCACGATGAGCCGGCCGTAGTCCGCCAGGGCGTCAACGTTCTGCCCGAGATACTTGGCGCCCACCACGTCCAGGATGACGTCGGCACCGTGTCCGCCGTTTTGTGCGCGGAGGGCCTCGGGAAAGTCCTCTTCGGTGTAATTGATGGCGATGTCCGCTCCGAGGAAGGCCTTGGCCGTGCCAACCTTCTCCGCAGTTCCGGCTGTTGCGGCCACCGTGGCGCCAAAGGCTTTGGCGAGCTGGATGGCCATGGTGCCGATGCCTCCGGTGGCGCCGTGGATCAGCACCGTCTCACCCGGCTGCAGCTGCGCCGTCATAATCAAATTCGAGTACACCGTGGCCGCCACTTCGGGGAGGGAGGCAGCGGTGACCAGGTCCACGCCGTCGGGAATTCTCAGCACCTGCTCGGCAGGGACTGCCACCTGCTGGGCGTAGCCCCCGCCCGCGAGCAGCGCCACCACCCTGTCCCCCACGGAAAACGGCTTGGACACGGCGGGGCCGAAGCCTGCTATCCGGCCGGACACTTCCAGGCCAAGGATCTCCGATGCCCCGGGCGGCGGCGGGTAGAAACCCCGGCGCTGCTGGACGTCGGCGCGGTTGAGGCCGGCGGCGACGACGTCGATCAGAACCTCGCCGGGACCGGGAACCGGCGCCGGAACCTCGCGAACTTCGAGCACCTCTGGCCCGCCGGCCTCGCTAACGTAGACGGCCTTCATGGTGAACTCCCGATTCCTAGCTGCTTCCTGCCACAAAAAATAGTCTGCAGCGGCGGCGCCCGCCCGCAAACACTCCGGACGGTTTTTGTCGCAGCCAACTGCCTATGAAACACTACTCGGTAAGGAAGGTTGTCCGAGCGGCCGAAGGAGCTGGTCTTGAAAACCAGTGTGCGGTAACCCCGTACCAAGAGTTCGAATCTCTTACCTTCCGCGAAGAATGCCCCGGATCCTGAAGAATCAGGACCCGGGGCATTTTCCGTTAAGGGAAAGTTCGGGCCGGGACCATTGAAACTGTCGGCGCTCCGGAATAGTCTCTGGTTTGTCGTCACTGACCAAGCCTTCTCCGCAGCCTTGTTTGCCGCGGAAACCGACAGGAGCCACCATGCCCAGCCCTGACATCACTCCCGGAGCACCCTGCTGGATCGACCTCATGACGTCTGACACCGAGAAGGCCCGGCGGTTCTACGGCGGGCTGTTCGGCTGGGACTTCCAGGCCGGCGACCAGGAGAAGTACGGCGGCTACATCACCGCCACGAAGAACGGCAAGTCGGTGGCGGGCATCATGCAGAAGGACGAAAGCCAGGCCGGGATGCCCGACGCCTGGTCCACCTACCTGCGTTCCGACGACGCAGCCGCCACAGCTGCTGCCGTCACCGAGCACGGCGGCCAGGTCTTTATGCCCCCGATGGACGTACCGGAACAGGGGGTCATGGCAATTTTCGGCGATGCCACCGGCGCCGCCATCGGCATCTGGCAGCCGCGCGAAATGACCGGTTACCAGCTTGTGGCCGAGCCCGGCGCACCTGCGTGGCACGAGCTTCACACCAAGGACTACCCCGCCGCCGTCAAGTTCTACGAGGACGTCTTCGGCTGGGACACCGACGTCATGAGCGACACCCCGGAGTTCCGTTACACCACCCTGGGGGCGGGAGACGCGGCGAAGGCAGGCATCATGGATGCCTCCGCGTACCTGCCCGCCGAAGTCCCGTCCAACTGGCAGGTCTACTTCGCCGTGGAGGACGCCGACGCCTCGATCGACAAAGCCGTCAGCCTCGGCGCGCAAGTGATCGACGGGCCGGACGACACCCCGTTCGGCCGGCTGGCAACCCTTGCCGACCCCACCGGTGCGATGTTCAAGATCGTGGCCGACACCGGCCAGGACACCGACCAGGGAGCGGGCGATCCGGCCGAATCAGGAGATACCACCGGGGCCTGAAACGTCCTCGCATTTCAATTAAGTAAATTGATCTAAAAAATACCGGCCAGCGGCTTCCATCGGAGCTACTGGCCGGTATTCTTTTGCCATGTCCGGCACATGGGGTGGGCCGGCATACGCACAAATCCAAAAAACACTGTTGCCGGGACCGGGCCCATGCCGCCCCGCGGCCGGCAGTGAACGTTTCGCTGGGGGACGTCTCGCAGAATGCACGCTGAATCAACTGCACGTTCATTCGACTCTGTTTTGCTGTGCCGGAAACTACTTGACCAGGAGTAAAGTCCGGGCCCAATGTCCGCGCCACAACGCCGGACACATTCCACCGAGCCCTTACCCGGGGCACCCTAATGAGAGTTAGAGCGGATGAAACGCACACCATGGAAAATTGCGCTGGGAACAGCGGTGTCAGCGGGGCTCATTGCAGCTCCGCTGGCCGCCGTCCCGGCGTTTGCAGTGGAGGTCTCACCGGCCGCTGCAGGCACCTCCCCCGTCGTCATCAACGAGGCTTACCTCAGCGGCGGAAGCTCCGGAGCAGCCTACAAAAACAAGTTTGTAGAGCTATACAACACCTCTGATGCACCGGTAACCCTGGACGGCTGGTCCCTGCAATACCGCTCGGGCACGGGCGCGGCCGCGCCGAGCAGCACGGCCCCCCTCACCGGCACCATCCCGGCCAAGGGGTACTACCTGCTCAAGGGCGGCAGCAACGGCACCGTCGGCCTCGATCTGCCCACCGCAGACGTGACCGCCACCGGATTCAACCCGGCGGGGGCGGGCGGCACGATCGTCCTGGCCAAGCAGTCCGCCGCCGTGACCACACTGGCCGTCGGCTCGGTAATCGAGCCTGCCAACGTCGCGGACCTGCTGGGCTACGGCACCTCCAACACGTTCGAGACCAAGGCCGCTACCGCACCCGGAAGCAACACTGACGTCAGGAGCCTGAACCGCAGCGCCGGCCTGGACACCAACAACAACTCCGCCGACTTCACGCTCAGCGCCGCCATCACCCCGACCCCAGCCGGGGGCAGCGCGGATCCGGTTGATCCCGATCCGGTGGATCCCCCGCCGGCACCCGCCGCGAGGACCATCGCGGAAATCCAAGGATCCGGCGCCGCCAGCCCGTTCGTCGGCGCTTCCGTCACCACCCGCGGCAAGGTCACCGCGGCCTTCCCCACCGGGGGCTTCGCCGGCTTCTACCTCCAGACCCCCGGAACCGGCGGCGACCTGACGCCGGCCAACCACACGGCGTCGGACGCGATCTTCGTCTACTCGCCCGCAACGGTGGGCTCCGTCGCGATTGGCGACTACGTCGAAATCACCGGGGCCGTGGCCGAGTTCTACGGGATGACCCAGGTCAACGTGGCGGATGCCGCCGGCCTTAAGAAGCTCAACGAGGCAGCTCCGGAAGTGAAGTCCACCGGCTTCGCCCTCCCGGCGGACGAAGCCTTCCGCGAGTCCCTCGAAGGCATGCTGCTGACGCCGCAGGGGCCGGTGACTGTCACCGACAACTACTCCCTGAACCAGTACGGCGAAATCGGCCTGGCCGGCGGGACCACTCCGCTGGAGCAGCCCACCTCCGTCGCCCCGTACGGCTCCGCCGAATACACGGCAACCGTGGCGGCCAACGCCGCCCGCGGCATCAAGCTCGACGACGGCGCCACTACCAATTTCCTGAAGGATGCCGCCACCAAGGCGCAGGTGCTGCCGTACCTGACCACCGCGGATCCCGTCCGCGTCGGGTCCCCCGTGACGTTCCGGACAGATGTGGTGCTCAGCTACGCCAACAACTCCTGGAAGTTCCAGCCGCTGACCCACCTGACGCCGGAAAACGCCGGCATCGTCCAGCCCGCAACCTTCGGCGCCACCCGCGCCGAAGCCCCCGCCGCCGTCGGAGGCAACCTGAAGATTGCCTCCTTCAACGTGCTGAACTACTTCCCCACCACCGGTGACATGCTCACCGGCTGCACGTTCTACACGGACCGCGACGGCAACCCCATCACCGTCCGCGGCGGCTGCGACGCCCGCGGTGCCGCCAACGCCGAGAACCTCAAGCGCCAGCAGGACAAGATCGTGGCGGCCATCGGCAAGTCCGGCGCCGACGTCGTGTCCCTGATGGAGGTTGAGAACTCCGCTCAGTTCGGCAAGGGCCGCGACGACGCCCTGGCCAAGCTGGTGGACGCCCTGAACATTCCCGCCCCGGGGATCTGGGACTACGTCCGCACGCCCGCCAACGCTCCCCCGCTGGCTGACGAGGACATGATCCGCACCGCGTTCATCTTCAAAAAGGCAGCTGCGGAACCGGTGGGCGAATCCATCATCCACAACGACACCGTGGCTTTCGCCAGTGCCCGCAAGCCACTGGCCCAGGTGTTCAAGCCGGTCGGCGCATCCGATGACAAGAAGTTCATCGCCATCGCCAACCACTTCAAATCCAAAGGTTCCGCAGCCACTCCTGAAGACACAGACAAGGGCCAGGGCGCCTCAAACCTTGCCCGCACCGAGCAGGCCAAATCGCTCCTCGCATTCTCGAACGATCTTCAGGCCTCAAAGGGCACGGACAAGGTCTTCCTGCTGGGCGACTTCAACGCCTACGCCAAGGAGGACCCCATCAACGTCCTCACGGCCGCGGGCTACGTCAACCAGGACGAGAAGGCCCGTAACGCCGACGGTTCAGCCAAGCACTCCTACTTGTTCGGCGGCCTTGTGGGCTCCTTGGACCACGTCCTCGCCTCGCCGGGTGCGAACTCGGTGGTCACCGGTGCCGACATCTGGAACATCAACTCCGTGGAGTCCGTGGCGCTGGAGTACAGCCGGTATAACAACAATGTGACCAACTACTATGCGCCGGACCAGTTCCGGGCCAGCGACCACGATCCCGTGGTGGTGGGCCTGAATCTGCCGGCCGCGCCGGTCACACCGCCGAGCGTTGACCTTAACTTCCTGGGCATCAACGATTTCCACGGCCGCATTGATTCCAACACGGTCCTGTTTGCCGCCACCATCGAAAAGCTCCGCGAGGCCGCCGCCCCCGGCGCCACGGCATTCCTGTCCGCGGGCGACAACATCGGGGCCTCGCTGTTCGCGTCCGCTGTGGCCAAGGACCAGCCGACCATCGACGTGCTGAACGCCCTGGAACTGCGCACGTCAGCCGTGGGCAACCACGAATTCGACGGCGGTTGGGCGGACCTCCGCGACCGCGTCATCGCCGGCGGGACAAACGCGAAGTTCCCCTACCTCGGTGCCAACGTGTACAAGAAGGGCACCACTGATCCGGCCCTGCCCGAATACACCGTGCTGGAGATGAACGGCGTCAAGGTGGCGGTGATCGGCACCGTCACCCAGGAAGTGCCGTCGCTGGTCACCCCTGCAGGCATCACCGACCTTGAATTCGGCGATCCGGTGGCGGCGATCAACCGCGTTGCCGCGAAGATCACCGCCGAAAAGCTCGCCGACGTCATCATCGTGGAAGACCACGACGGCGCCGGCTCCGGCACCCCTGACGGCTCCACTTTGGAGCAGGAAGTCGCTGCCGGAGGGCCCTTCGCCAAGCTGGTCAACGAAACCTCTCCGGAGGTGGACGCGATCTTCACCGGTCACACCCACAAGCAGTACGCCTGGGATGCACCGGTGCTCGATGCCAACGGCCAGCCGACCGGCAAGACACGCCCCATCGTGCAGACCGGCAGCTACGGCGAGTTCATCGGCCAGATTCAGCTGACAGTCGACACTGCGACCATGCAGGTTACGGGCTACAAGGCCGGCAACGTCAAGCGCACCGTGCCCACAACGGCGGAGACGGCCGCAGACCTCGTGGCCAAGTACCCGCGGGTGGCAGCCGTCAAGGCGATCGTTGATAAGGCAATCGCCGACGCCGCTGTGATCGGCAACCAGCCGGTCGGCAAGGTCACCGCTGATATCACCACCGCCTTCACTCCCGCCACGGCCACCAGCCCGGCGTCCCGTGACGACCGCGCCAGCGAATCCACGCTGGGCAACCTTGTGGCGGATTCACTGGTGGACGCGCTCAAGGCGCCTGACCTCGGCGCCGCCGAAATCGGCGTCGTAAACCCCGGCGGCTTGCGCAACGAGCTGTACTACGCGCCGGACGGAACCATCACCTACGCGGAGGCTAACGCCGTGCTTCCGTTCGTGAACAACCTCTGGACCACGTCCCTGACGGGAGCCCAGTTCAAAACGCTCCTGGAACAGCAGTGGCAGACCAACCCGGACGGCACCGTCCCGAGCCGCGCCTACCAGCAGCTCGGGCTGTCCAAGAATGTCAACTACACCTACGACGCTGCACGCGCCGCAGGGGACCGCGTCACGTCCATCCGGGTTGACGGCTCGCTGATCGACCCGGCCAAGTCCTACCGGATCGGCACCTTCAGCTTCCTGGCAACCGGCGGCGACAACTTCCGGATCTTCAAGGAAGGTGCCGGCACCAAGGACTCGGGCCTGGTGGACCGGGATGCCTGGATCAAATACCTGCAGGAGCACAACCCGGTATCGCCGGACTTTGCCCGCCGTACCGTGGCTGTCGTGAACACCACGGCCGCCGAGGTCAAAGCCGGGGACTCCATCACGCTGGCGGTTTCCAAGCTGGACCTCACCTCCCTGGGCAGCCCGGTCAACACATCGCTGACGGCCTCCTTTACGGACGCCGCCGGCACCGTGACGCAGCTCGGCACCATCCCAGTGTCCGGCGGAGCCGCGGCAGTGGACGTGAAGGTCCCGGCCGGCGCGGCTGCCGGCACCGGCACCCTGGTGCTCACCGCTGCTGAGTCCGGGACCATGGTCAAGGCCTCAGTCCAGGTCGCCGATAGCGGCCCGGTACCGCCGGTCTGCACGGCACCTGTAGCACCCACCAAGTGGTACGACTTTGCGGGCTGGATCAAGTACGGCCTGGCCTGGCTCCAGTACCAGAACTGCCTGAAGGGCTAGTTTCGCAGCCTGACACAGAATGAACATGCCCCGTCGCCGGGCCTGGGAACCCTTGCGGTTCCCAGCTCCGGAGGCGGGGCATGTTTCGTTTCCCTGCGACGTTCTCTCACTTCCTGCCGGTCCTCCTGCAACGTTCTCTCACTTCCTGCCGGTCCTCCTGCAACGCTCTCTCACTGCGTTGAAGGAAGTGAGAGAGCGTCGGGAGTTCAGCGGCAGGATGTGAGAGAGCGTCGGGAGTTCAGCGGCAGGAAGTGAGAGAGCGTCCCGGGGCGGGCGTTGGTCCGAGGCCGGTTCAGAGGCCGAGGATGTGGCGGGCTATTTCGTCGGCGTCGCGGAGGGTCCGCTGGCCGCTGCGATACACCGGCCCGTTCTGCGGCCGCGCCTCCGCGGCGATGGCCGTGCCCCACTGCGCTGCGGACAACTGCAGGCCCAGGACATAGAGCCCTTCGGTGACGGATCCGTTGGCACCCACCGGCCGGTAGGGGTGGGGGCTGACGTCAAGCCCTGAGGTCTCCACCGGAGCCCCCTCCGCCGTCATCATCAGCCGGGGCCGCACCAGGCCGTCGGCCAGGAGCTGCTCCAGCACCGGCGACACATTGACGGAAACCCTGTTGCCGGGGGCAAGGGCCTCGATCATCGCGCGGGCTCGGACGGCAACGCCTTTGACCCACGGCGAGGCAGCACTGAATGTGCCGGCGGAGCGGTCCAGCGAAAATTTGGGGTCCGGTCCTACAAAACTCACCACTCCGGCCCGGGCGAGCGCCGCGAGCTGCTCCGCCCGGATGGCCGGCGGCCCGCTGGCCAGCCCCTCGACGAACGCCTCAAACCACCCCCGCAGGCCGGCGACCCAGGATTCATCGGTGATGCCGCCGTCGGCCACCGCCGTTTTTAGCACCGCCCGGCCGTGGTGCAGCGCCCCGATGGCCATCTTCACGGGGTCGTCCTCTCCCAGCGCCGAACGCCGGGCGTCATCAAGCAGGTATTCGACGACGGCAGCGTCCACTTCCGCCTGAGAGGCGAAGCTGCGGCCGGCCAGGGGCGCCGCCAGGCCCGGCAGGTCCACGCGCTGGTCCGGCGCCACATGCCTGGCGACCAGGACCTCCACCTCGGCTTCCCAGTGGGAAACGCTGTGGGCGTGGGGACGCATTGTCTCCTGGAGCAGGGCCAGGAACCCCTCGGGCTCGGTGACGGCGTCCGGCCGGGTCCGGACGAGGGTGGAGTAGTAGGCCCAGAGCGCGTCGCGCTGCAGGAGGGGCCAGAGGTCGTGGTCGAAGCCGGGGGTGATTCCGGCTGCAGCGAACCGTCCGACGGCAGCTTCCGTGCAGTACCGCAACGTCACGCCGGACGGATAATACCCCGCCAGATTGGCCTTGGCACGGTAAGGGGTCCCGCGCCGGGAGGCCGCAATGATCAACGGCTCGTCCCCGGACGGGATGTACTCCAGCCCGGCTCTCCCCTGCCTTGGAAACGCTGTGCCGTCACCCTCCGTAGCCACGAACTTCCCGCCGCGGCCTTCGGTCAGCTGGCCCATGACGTCGAAAAAATTCAGTCCCATCCCGCGGACCAGCACAGGCTGGCCGGCCGGCACCACGGACCAGTCGACGTCGGCAGGCACGGCCGGCGGCAGGTACAGGAGTCCCAGCTGGCCGGCACCCGCCTGCAGTTCGCGCTGTTCGGCATTGAGCCGGGACTCCAGGTGCCCCAGGGCAAGCACCACGGAACCGGCGGTGAGCGACCCGCCGTCCCCGAGTCCGACGTCGAACGTTCCGTTACCTGCCGGCCGGACGGACGTGGCGGTAGTGCGGTGGAACTGCACGGTGACGCCCTGCGGCAGGTGTGCGAGCAGCCCGTCCATCGTGGAGCTGAGGTAACGCCCGTACAGCGCGCGGCTCGGGAAATCCCGGGAGCCGAGAGCGGAAAGTTCTGCCCGCTCGTCCTCCGTCAGCGACGGTTTGGGACTGTCCTGCTGCGCTTCCCGCCACTGGTCGAAGGTGCAGCCGGCCACCGGCGCGGCCAGTTCAGGGTCTTCGGGAATGACCGTGGGATAGAACGACTGGGTGTTCATCAGGTACAACCGCGACTGGCCGGGCTGCCACACGTGGCCCGGTCCGGCCGGGTAGGGATCCACGACGTCAATGTGGAGGCCCGCAACGCCGTCGTGCCCGGAAGCGGAGGCGTTCCTGAGCCGCCAGTTGGCGAGGAGGCGCTCCAGGACACTGGTGCCGCGGGGTCCGGCCCCTATTAGTACCGTCCGGATGATTTGCGATGTGCCCACGCCCTCCAGAGTATCCGCATGTGACTTGCTAGCTGCGCCCCGATGCTGTTTCGTAGGGCGCATGACCACCACAGCAGCTGATCACCCGCCCGTCTCCGGCGCCCCTTCCGCCGCCGGCAAAGCGCCCGAACCGACCGACGAAAACATCTGGCTGGAGGAAATCTACGGCGAGGAACCGCTGGCGTGGGTCCGCGAACAGAACGCCCGCACCGAGGACCTGCTCGAAGACGCCGACTACGCGAGGCTCGAGAGCCGCATCCTGGAGGTGCTGGACTCAACGGACAAGATCGCCATGGTGGGCAAGCACGGCGACTGGTATTACAACTTCTGGCGGGACGGGCAGAACCCCAAGGGGCTGTGGCGCAGGACGTCCTGGGAAGGCTACAAGAGCGGACGGCCCGAGTGGGACGTGCTCCTGGACGTCGACGCCCTGGCCGCTGCCGAAGGCGAGGAGTGGGTCTTCCACGGCGCCAATTTCCTCCGCCCAGCTCCCGGCGAACCGCACCGGCTGGCGCTAGTGGCTCTCTCCCCCGACGGCGGGGACGCCAACCGCTACCGGGAGTTCGACGTCGAGAGCCGGACGTTCGTGGACCCTGCGACGGGAGGGTTCGACCTGCCCACAGCGAAGGGCAATGCTTCCTGGCTGGACCGGGACACGCTGCTGGTGTCCACCACCGCGGAAGGCATGCCCAGGACTTCCTCGTCCTACGCGCGCACCGCCGTGAAGCTGGCCCGCGGCGGGTCGCTTCCGGAGGCTGAACGGATCTTCGACATCCCCGAAGACCACATGATGGCTCTGGTGGCCCATGACTCCACTCCGGGGTACGAGCGGACCTTCGCGATGGACTGGATCAGCTTCTTCAACAAGAGCACATCCGTGCTGCGCGACGGGCAGTGGGTCGCGATCGACGCCCCCACCGACGTGAACCTGAGCGTGCACCGTGATTGGCTGCTGTTCCGTCCGCAGGGCGACTGGGACCTCGACGGAACCACGTATCCGGCCGGTTCGCTGCTCGCCGCGAAGTTCGAGGACTACCTTGCCGGCAGCCGCGAACTCGCCGTCCTGTTCACCCCGGATGCGCACACCTCGCTGCAGTCCTGGAGCTGGACCCGCAACTTCCTCCTGTTGAACCTGCTGCGGGATGTGTCCTCGGAGATCCGCGTTCTGGATCCGGAGCGAACGGGGAGCGAGGGCGGGATTCAATCCGCCTGGGCAGCCACCCTCCTGGACGCCTGCCCGCCGCTGCACGACGTCAACGCCTTCGCCGTTGACGACGAAGACGATGCCGTGGAGGTTGACGAAGAGCACGACGACGGTACCGGCGGCAACGTGGCGGTCCCCGAAGGCGAGGCGCCCGGCGCAGGGAACGACTTCTGGCTCGTTGCCACCGGCTTCACCACGCCAAGCACGCTCACGCGGGGAACCCTGCGCCGCAGCGGCGACGGTACCGTGGTGAGCACCCACGAGGTGGTCCGCACCTCGCCGTCCTACTTTGACGAGGCGGCGTACGAGGTCCAGCAGCACTTCGCGGTTTCGGAAGACGGTACCCGGGTCCCGTACTTCCAGGTCGCATCCAAGGACCTGGTGCTCGACGGCCAGAACCCCACGCAGCTGTCCGGCTACGGCGGCTTCGAAGTTTCCCGCACTCCCGCTTACAGCGGCGCGATCGGCCGGGCCTGGCTGGAGCGCCGGACAGACGCACCGGACGCCGGCCAAGGCGCCGGCGAGGGCACGGCTGGATCCGCCGGCGACGGCGGATCCAGCCCGACCCACGCCCGCGGCGGAGTGTACGTTGTGGCGAACATCCGCGGCGGCGGCGAATACGGCCCCTCGTGGCACCGGGCCGCGCTGCAGGAGAACCGGCACCGCGCGTTCGAGGACTTCGCGGCCGTAGCCAGGGACCTGATTTCCCGCGGAGTCACCTCCAGGGAACGCCTTGGCTGCGTGGGCGGCTCAAACGGCGGGCTCCTGGTGGGCAACATGTTGACCCGCTACCCGGAACTGTTCGGTGCCGTCTCCTGCGGCGTGCCGCTGCTGGACATGCGCCGCTACACCAAGTTGTCCGCAGGCCACTCCTGGATCGCCGAATACGGGGACCCGGACGTGGCCGAGGACTGGGAGTTCATCCGGACGTTCTCGCCCTACCACCTCCTCCGCGACGGCGTGGACTACCCCGAAACCTTCATCTGGACTGCAACCTCCGATGACCGGGTGGGTCCCGTGCAGGCACGCAAGATGGCTGCACGCATGCAGGCCATGGGTATCCCCAATGTCTGGTTCCACGAGGCCCTCGAGGGCGGTCACGCCGGCGCTTCCGATAACCGCCAGGCGGCCGCACTGCAGAGCCGGAGCCAGCATTTCCTGTGGCGGTCCCTGGCGGGCCGCTCCGGCAGCTAGCCCGGCCGTATTCGCATGCGGCGCCCCCCCCCCCCCCCTGCCAGACCTGTTCAGGGCGGCATTCCTCACGGTATGGGGCCGTTTTGCACTGAATGGCCCGTTCTGCGTATCCTTGGTGGGCTAGGAATAGCAATTGGAGACGTGCCAGAGCGGCCGAATGGGCTTCACTGCTAATGAAGTGTGGGGCACAACTCCACCGGGGGTTCAAATCCCCCCGTCTCCGCGTTTGGCCCCGGTCCTTGGACCGGGGCCTTTTGCGTTCCCGGCTTGTTTCGGGGTGGCAGGATAGGCCCATGGTGAGCAGCAGCAATCATGACGTGGTCATTGTCGGTGGCGGACACAACGGGCTGGCGGCGGCCGCCTACCTGGCCCGGGCCGGACGTGACGTCCTGCTGCTGGAAAAGCTCGACCATGCCGGCGGCGCGGCCGTATCTGCCCGGGCGTTCGACGGCGTGGACGCCCGGCTTTCGCGGTACTCCTACCTGGTGAGCCTGCTGCCGCAGGAGATCATTGATGACCTGGGGCTGCGCATCAGGCTGGCCCGGCGCCGCTACTCCTCCTACACGCCGGATCCGGCCAGCCCCGGCCGCGGCCTCCTGATCGACAACGGAGACGCGGCGGCCACGGCGGCGTCCTTTGCTTCAGTGGGTGCCCCGGCCAGCGAGGCGGCGGCCTTTGAACGCTTCTATGCGGAGTGCCGGAAGCTCACCGGTGCGCTGTGGCCCACGATGGCTTCGCCGTTGCCCAGCCGTTCGGCTGCCAGGCAGCTCGCTGAGGCTGCCGGGGCCGGCGATGCGTGGAAATCGGTGATCGAGCGGCCCGTTGGCGAAGCCATTACGCGGGGGCTCCACAACGACCTGGTGCGCGGCGTGGTGCTGACGGACGCCCTGATCGGCACGTTCGCCCGGGCCGGCAGCGCCGACCTGCAGCAGAACATCTGTTTCCTGTACCACCTCCTGGGCGGCGGAACCGGTGACTGGGATGTGCCGATCGGCGGTATGGGGGCCGTTTCGGGCGAACTGGAGCGGGCAGCCCGCGAGGCCGGTGCCACGATCATGACGTCCGCCGAGGTCACGGGCATCCGGCCCGGCGGCTTGGTGGGTTACCGCAGCGAGGGCCGGGAACGCTTGGCATCCGCTGAATGGGTTCTGTCCAACGTCGCTCCCGCGGTGCTGCACAGGCTGCGGGACGGCGGCGCCGGGGAGCCCGCAAACCCCAACCACCGGCGCGAGGGCTCCCAGGTGAAGGTGAACATCCTGCTGAAACGCCTGCCGCGGTTACTGGACCGCAATGTCAGCCCGGAGGCGGCCTTCGGTGGCACCTTCCACATCAATGAGACCTGGAACCAGTTGGACGAGGCCTACCTGGCCGCCGAGCAGGGAACGGTTCCGGACCCGCTGCCCTGCGAAATCTACTGCCATTCGTTGACCGATCCCAGCATCCTCTCACCGGAACTGCAGGCTTCCGGCGCCCATACCCTGACCGTCTTCGGACTGCATGTGCCGGACAGGCTCATCACCGCGGAGAACAACGAGGCGATGCGGGCAAAGCTGCAGGCCGCCGTCGTAAAGTCCCTCAACTCAGTGCTGGCGGAGCCGATCGAGGACCTGTTGCTGACCGGTTCCGGCGGAACGCCATGCATCGAAACCAAGACCACACTGGATATCCAGCGCGCCGTCGGCATGCCCCGCGGCAACATCTTCCACGGCGGCCTCGACTGGCCTTTCGCGGAAGACGATGACCCGCTGGACACTCCCGCCCGGCGCTGGGGTGTGGCCACCGACGATCCCCGGATCCTGTTGTGCGGCTCCGGAGCGCGGCGCGGCGGGGCGGTGAGTGCCATAGGCGGCCACAATGCCGCCATGGCGGTGCTGGAGTCCTAGGCGCCGCCGGGGCCCGGCGCCCTAGGGGTTTTGCGGCCTAGGGGTTGGCGGCTTTCGGCGCTGCCGAACGCCCGCGGCTGACTTCGGCGCCCGCCTGCCGGTGCAGCGCCAGGCTGTCAGCGGCGCTGAGCAGCATCAGCACTGTGATGGCCAGGAATGCCCCGCGGTAGGGCGCAACGGGGTCGGCACCGAAAGCGCCGGGGGCGGCGAAGAGCCTGAGGAACAGGGCGCCGACGGCGATGCCCGCCCCGGCCGCCAACTGGACGAGGGTGGCCGAGATCGCGTTGGCGGATGGCAGCTGTCCCGGGACGATGTCGGCGTACTGGATCGAAGCGTAGGCCGAGAATCCGATGGAGCGGAACGCTCCGCTGCAGACCAGCAGGGCGAAGATCAGCGGTTCCGGGGTTCCGGCGTCGATCAGGGAGCACAGGGCAAAAGTGGCAGCCGAGGCGAGCGAAGCGAAGACGAGGACAGGTTTGAAGCCGAATCTGCGGATGAGCGGGGTGGTTGCCGGTTTGATGCCGATGTTACCGATGAAGACCGCTGCCACCATGGCGCCGGCATGGAGCGGATCCCAGCCAAAACCGTCCTGGAACATCAGCGGCAGCAGGAACGGAACCGCGCTGATGGTCAGTCGGTACACGAACCCGCCGGTGGAGGTTGCGCGGAACGTACGGGTGCCAAAGACATTCAGCTGGAAGAGCGGGTTGCTGGTGCGCCGCAGCCACAGAACCGCAGCGGCGATGGATACGAAGCCGGCGGCCACGCTGATGGCCCCGACGGGTCCGGAGGGGTGCGCCGTGGCAAGTTCGAGCCCTACCACCAGGGCGCCCACGCCGGCCGTCGTCAGGATCAGTCCCACCCAGTCAAGGCGCCGCGACTGGTCCCCGGCACCCTGGGGAACAAGGCGAAGGGCTGCTATGAACGCGGCCAGGCCCAACGGAACGTTGATCAGGAAGATCCAGTGCCACGACAGGAACGTGGTCAGCGCGCCGCCCACCAGCGGCGCAAGGACCGGTGCCAGCAGTCCGGGCCACACAAGATACGCCGTGGCCCGGAGCAGGTCCTCCTTGGGTGTCCGGCGCAGCACTACCAGGGTCCCCACCGGCACCATCATCGCGCCGCCGGCGCCCTGCAGGACGCGGCTGACCGTGAGCATGGTCAGGTCCTGGCTCAGCGCGCACAGCAGCGAGGCAATGGTGAACACGGCGATGGCGGCGCAGAAGACGCGGCGGGCACCCACGCGCTCCGCAAGCCAACCGCTGACCGGAATGCCCATGGCCACCGTCATGAGGTAGGCCGTCATGGTGATGTTGACGTCCGCCGGAGCCACGGCGAAGTCTCCCGCGATGCTGGGGATGGCCGTGGTCAGGACCGTGCCGTCGAGGAATTCCATAAAGAAGGTCGCAGCCACCAGCAAAGCCAGCCGGGGCTGCCATTCCTGCCGGACCGTCGACGCGCTGCTTTGGGGTTCGCTCATGGCTCCTGGCCTGGACTCATCCGCCGATCCTATAGGCGTGCCAGCCCCGGTGCCAGAATAAGTCCGCCCCTTACGCGGAGCGGCGGGAGGACCCTATCCGGCCTGTCCCAGCACGAGGGGAAGGACTGCTCCCGCCCCGGCACGGCGTAATGCCCGGCCGGCAACTGTGACCGTCCAGCGGCTGTCCGTGAGGTCGTCAATCAGCATGACGCTCTGCCCCTGGATACCGGCCAAAGCCGCCTCCAGCTCAGGTCCCACCACCAGACGTTCCCAGACTCCGGCCAGCCGGTAGGCGCTGTTTCCGCCGCGCCCGCCGGTGGGCCCGCCGTGCTCCAGCTGCAGCTGGCCCAGGTACGGTATCCGGCCAATGCCGGAAATTCCGCGCGCCAAGGAGTCGACCAGGGCGGGCTTGCTGCGGGACGGGATGCTGACGATGGCGGCGGGCCGTCCTGCCCCGCTCCAGCCGGCGTCGCGTCCGTTACCGGTGCCCCATTCCCGGAGCACCTGCACGCAGGCCTGGAGCATGGCGGGGTCCACTTCACGGTCCGCTGCACCGGAGGCGAAGATTTCCCGCAGGGCCCCGCCCCAGCCGAGGTCCGTCAGCCGGGCCAGCGCCCGTCCTTCGGCGAGGCTTTCATCCGGCTTGATCTTGCCCTTGACGGTCACGCCGAGCCTGTCCATGCCGCTGGGCCACTGTAGCCGCGGTTCCAGTGCCACTCCGGCGCGGCTGAGCGTCTGCCCGGCAGCTTCCGTGGCCGAAGCTGAGATGTCCGCCGGGAACCAGCGCCCGGCGCAGTTGTCGCAGCGGCCGCAGGCACGGGCTGTTTCATCGTCGAGGACCGAGGTGATGTACTCCATCCGGCAGCCGGCCGTGTCCTGGTAGATCACCATGGAATCCTGCTCGTCCACGCGGGCCTCGGCGATGCGGCGGTACCGTTCGGCGTCGTACGTCCAGGGCCGGCCGGTGGAGCGCCAGCCTCCGCCCACCCGCTCCACCGCACCGTCAACGGACAGGACCTTGAGCAGCAGTTCCAGCGGGGTGCGGCGCAGGTCCACGCGGGCCTCGAGCGCCACGGTGGACACGGCCGCGCCGGCCTCGGCCAGTGCGGTCAGGACTGCCGCCGCCTTTTCCTCCGACGGCATGGACGCCGTGGCGAAGTACTGCCAGATGTCCCGGTCCTCCGCACCGGGCAGCAGCAGGACATCGGCGTTTGCAGCGCCACGCCCCGCACGGCCCACCTGCTGGTAGTAGGCCACCGGCGATGAAGGAGCCCCGAGGTGCACCACGAAGCCCAGGTCAGGTTTGTCGAAGCCCATGCCCAGGGCCGAGGTGGCCACGAGTGCCTTGACCTGGTTGTCCTTGAGCAACTGTTCCGCCCGTTCCCGGTCCGCGGGATCAGTCCGGCCTGTGTAGGCGAGGACCTCATGGCCGGCTTCGGCGAGCAGCCGCGCGGTGTCCTCGGCCGCGGAAACTGTCAGGGTGTAGATGATGCCGCTGCCGGGCAGGTCCGCCAGATGGGTCAGGAGCCAGCCCAGCCGGTCGCGTGAGTCCTGCAGGCGCAGTACGCCGAGCCGGAGTGATTCACGGCCCAGGGCTCCGCGGATGGTGAGCACGCCGTCGCCCAGCTGCTCCTCGATGTCGTGGACCACCCGGGAGTTGGCGGTGGCAGTGGTGGCGAGCACCGGCACGGTGTCCGGCAGCTGGGTGATGAGGTCCGCGATGCGCCGGTAGTCCGGCCGGAAGTCATGGCCCCAGTCGGAGATGCAGTGTGCTTCGTCGATCACCAGGAGACCGGTACGGCGGATCAGTTCGGGAAGCTGGTTCTCCCGGAAGGAAGGGTTGGTGAGCCGTTCCGGGGACACGAGCAGCACGTCCACCTCGTCCGCGGCCAGCTGCTCGCGGACAGTGTCCCATTCGAGCTGGTTGGCGGAGTTGATGGCAACTGCGCGGACGCCTGCCCTGGCCGCTGCCGCCACCTGGTCCCGCATCAGAGCCAGCAGCGGCGACACGATCAGTGTGGGGCCGGCACCGCGGCGCCGGAGCAGCAGGGATGCCACGAAGTAGACAGCCGACTTTCCCCAGCCTGTCCGCTGGACCACCAGGGCCCGGCGGCCGCCGTCGACCAGTGCCTCAATGGCCTCGAACTGGCCGTCATGGAAGCTGGCTTCCGGGTGCCCCACCAGCCCCCGCAGCACTTCCAGGGCCTGGTCACGGGTCCCCTTTCCACCAGCGGGGAGGTCAGCGGAAGCGGAAAGGACTGCAGCATTCTGGTTATTGGCCATTGATTCAGTATCCCAGCCCCCTCTGACAGCCGCGAAGCCGGGTGCCCGGCCATGTGGACAGCCGCGCCCCTGTCCCGGCCTGCACCGCCTTAACCGCACGCTGCCCGGCACGGCTGCGTAACGCAACCACTCCTCCACAGCCTCTTGGCGCTTCCACGTAAGATGGAACGCGTGACTAGCGACCAGACAAAGACTTTTGACCTTTCGGCATCGTTCAAGGCCTACGACGTACGTGGCATTGTGGGCGAGTCCATTACCGCCGAAATCGTCGAAGCCGTAGGCGCCGCCTTCGTGGACGTCCTGAAGCTCGAGGGCCAGACGGTCCTGGTGGGCGGCGACATGCGTCCCTCCTCCCCTGAGTTCAGCAAGGCATTCGCCAACGGTGCCGCCACCCGCGGCGCCAACGTCCAGTTGCTGGACCTGATTTCCACCGACGAGCTCTACTACGCCTGCGGTGCGCTCAACGCGGCAGGTGCCACGTTCACCGCCAGCCACAATCCTGCCGAGTACAACGGCATCAAGATGTCCAAGGCCGGCGCCCAGCCCATCTCCTCGGAGTCAGGACTAAAGGAAATCCAGGCCCGCGCGGAGGACTACCTCCACGCCGGATCCATCCCGGCCGCCGCCAAGCGCGGCCTGATCGGAGTCCACGATGTCCTGAAGGACTACTCCGAATATCTCCGCAAGCTCGTTGACCTCCGGGGATCCCGCCCCCTGAAGGTGGTTGTCGACGCCGGCAACGGCATGGCCGGCCTGACCACCCCTGCGGTACTCGGCGACGCCCTCCTGCCCAAGCTGCCGTTCGACATCATTCCGCTCTACTTCGAGCTGGACGGCTCCTTCCCGAACCACCCTGCCAATCCGCTCGAGCCGGAAAACCTGCTTGACCTGCAGGCGGCCGTCGTGGAACACGGCGCGGACATCGGGCTGGCGTTCGATGGCGACGCCGACCGCTGCTTCGTCATCGACGAGAAGGGCAACCCCGTCTCTCCGTCAGCCATCACCGGAATGGTGGCCCGCCGCGAGATTGCCCGCGCCAAGGCGCAGGGCGAGGAAACCCCCACCATCATCCACAACCTGCTGACCTCCAGGGCCGTTCCGGAGCTTGTCGCGCACGACGGCGGCCGCGCGGTGCGCACACGCGTGGGCCACTCGTTCATCAAGGCCGAGATGGCCGAGGAAGGCGCCGTCTTCGGCGGCGAGCACTCGGCGCACTTCTACTTCCGCGATTTCTGGAATGCAGACACCGGCATGCTGGCCGCAATGCATGTCCTGGCCGCCCTCGGCGAACAGGACCTCCCGCTGTCCGAGCTCGGCCACGAGTACGAGCCGTACGTCTCCTCCGGGGAAATCAACTCCGAAATCGAAGACAAAGCGGGCGCCGTGGAGCGGGTCCGCGCCGATTTTGCCGGCGAAGACGTCGAGATCGACACGCTGGACGGCAGCACGTTCACGGCCCGCGACGGCAGCTGGTGGTTCAACCTGCGTCCGTCCAACACCGAACCGTTCCTCCGCCTGAACACCGAGGCCACGGACCGGGCCACCATGGAACGCATCCGCGACCGCGTGCTGGCCCTGGTCAACGGCTAGGCGGCCCGCATGACTGAACTTTCCGGAACGTCCTGGCGGGATTCTGTGCCCGAAGCTACGGCCACCGACCTGGAAAACCTGCTGGGCACCGGCGTGGGGGCTGCACAGGAGCAGCTGGGACGCAACGGCGGTTTCCTGCCGTTCGCGCTGGTGGTGGAGAACGACGGCGAGGTGCGCCTCGTCGCCGTCACGCCGGCTGACGCCGAGGACGGCTCGGAGGACGGCTTCGACGCCGACGCGATGATCAGCGACCTCACCGAACTGCTCCGGCAGAACCGCGACGACTTCCGTGCCGCCGCGGTGGTCTGCGACATCACCCTGCTGGAAGAGGACACCGACGCCATCCACGTCGCGGCCGAGCACCGTGACGGTTCCGTTTTCGCCGCGGTCCTGCCTTACGAAGCCAATGCCGAGTCCCGCGAATGGGAGTTCGGGCAGCTCGCAGCTGATTCCAACGAGCCCTCCATCTGGGTGGACTAGACCTCCAGTGGGTTGCTGACATGAAGATCAACGCGTTCGCGGACGTAAGCCTGCGCGCCATGATGGTGCTCGCGGCCGCCCCCGATGGCAGCCTGCTCACCACGCAGAGCATCGCGGACGCCGTAGGCACTCCCTACAACCATGTCAGCAAGGCCATGGCCAAGCTCCGCGAACTCGGCGTGATCGACGTCGAGCGGGGCCGCAACGGCGGTTCCCGGCTCAACGAGGCCGGACGCCGGGCCACCGTGGGCCAGCTCCTGCGGCAGCTGAACACCCGTGCAGATCCGGCTGACTGCCATTCGCTGAATGGCGACTGCCCGCTCATCAATGAATGCCGGCTTCGCGGCGCCCTTGCGCGGGCGCGGGAGGCTTTTTACCGCGAGCTTGACGACATTGTGGTGTCCACGCTTCCGGGCACGCGCCAGATGGCGCCGGTCTTCCAGGCAATCGGCCTCCGCCCCGGGCTCTGAGGCTCCTTCCGATTTGGAAATCTTTTCTACGGCGTGTAGAACTTAGGTATAAATACTTGTATTTGAAATACAGGTATTTTTTATCGGTCCGGTTGAAGACCCCGGGCCACTACCTCAGGAGTCAACATGCTCTCGGACAAGTCCTTCCCCGTCATCGAGGCCACCCTCCCCTTGGTCGGTTCCCGGATCGGTGAAATCACCCCCAAGTTTTACGCCCGACTCTTCGCAGCACATCCGGAACTGCTGGACGGGCTCTTCAGCCGCTCCAACCAGCGCAACGGCAACCAGCAGCAGGCCCTGGCCGGAAGCATCGCCGCTTTCGCCACCCACCTGGTGAACAACCCCGGCACTCTTCCGGAGACCGTGCTAGCGCGCATCGCCCACCGCCACGCCTCCCTCGGCATCACCGAACCGCAGTACCAGGTGGTCTACGAGCACCTCTTCGCCGCCATCGCCGAGGACCTTGCCGAGGTCATCACCCCGGAAATCGCCGAAGCCTGGACCGAGGTCTACTGGCTCATGGCGGATGCGCTGATCAAGCTCGAAAAGGGCCTCTATGCCGCACAGGCCAACGGCGTGATGTGGAGCCCGTGGCGGGTCGCCGCCAAGACCGCCGCCGGCACCGGCTCCATGACGTTCACACTGGAACCTGCCGACGACACCCCCGTCACCCCGGCCCTCGCGGGACAGTACGTGAGCGTGAAGGTCCAGCTCCCGGACGGCCTCCGCCAGGTCCGCCAGTATTCGCTGTCGGGCGAGGCCGGCACAAGCCGCATCTTCACCACCAAGAAGGACGACGGCGGCGAGGTCTCCCCCGTCCTGCACAACAACGTCCAGGTGGGCGACATCCTGGAAATCTCCAACCCCTACGGTGAAATCACCCTCAAGGAAGGTGACGGCCCCGTCGTCCTGGCCTCCGCCGGCATCGGCTGCACTCCCACCGCCTCCATCCTGCGCTCGCTCGCCGACTCCGGCTCGGACCGCCAGGTCCTGGTCCTGCACGCGGAAAGCGACCTCGACAGCTGGGCCCTGCGCAGCCAGATGACGGACGACGTCGAACGCCTCGACGGCGCCGACCTCCAGCTCTGGCTCGAGCGGCCGGTCGCCGGAACCAGGGAGGGCTTCATGTCGCTGCGCGAAGTGGACCTGCCGGCCAATGCGTCGCTGTACCTCTGCGGGCCGCTGCCGTTCATGAAGCACATCCGCAACGAGGCCATCAACGCGGGCATCCCGGCCACCAAGATCCACTACGAAGTCTTCGGCCCGGACATCTGGCTGGCTTCCTAGCAGCAGAAGCGCGAACGGACACTTGAGCCCCGGGGCTTAAGTGTCCGTTCGCGCCTTAGGGGCTTAAGTGTCCGTTCGCGCAAAGTACGACGGCGGCGCCGCACCTTTGGGAAGAGGTGCGGCGCCGCCGTCGTTATGTTCGTTGCCGGCTTGCTAGCTGTGGTCCGCCATGCGTTCCTTCAGGGCTTCAAGCTCGGAGCGCAGCGCCTCCGGCAGGGAGTCACCGAACTTCGCGTACCACTCCTCAATGGAGGCCAGTTCGGCGTCCCACTCCTCGCGGTCGACGCGGACGGCGTCTTCCACGTGGGCGTGGGTCAGGTCCAGGCCGGTCAGGTCCAGCGAATGGCCCGCTGGCACGAAGCCGATCGGGGTCTCAATGGCGTCAGCCTTGCCTTCGAGGCGCTCGATGGCCCACTTGAGGACACGGGCGTTGTCGCCGAAACCGGGCCAGGCGAAGTCGCCGTCGGCCGTGCGGCGGAACCAGTTGACCAGGAAGATGTGCGGCAGGCGCTCTGGGTTGGCCTTGCCCGAGACGCTGATCCAGTGCTTCAGGTAGTCGCCTGCGTCGTAGCCGATGAACGGCAGCATGGCCATCGGGTCGCGGCGCAGCACGCCGACCTGCCCGGCAGCTGCGGCCGTGGTCTCGGAGGAAAGCGTGGAGCCCATGAAGATGCCGTTGGTCCAGCTGCGGGCCTGGGTCACCAGCGGAACGGTGGTCTTGCGGCGGCCGCCGAAGAGGATGGCTGAGAGCTCCACGCCTTCGGGGCTGTAGTACTCCTCGGCCAGCATGTCGATCTGCGAGATCGGGGTGCAGAAGCGGGAATTCGGGTGGGCGGCCGGCTTGTCCGAATCCGGCGTCCAGGAGTTGCCCTGCCAGTCGGTCAGGTGCGCCGGGGTTTCCTCGGTCATGCCCTCCCACCAGACACCGCCGTCGTCCGTGAGGGCGACGTTGGTGAAGATGCTGTGGCCCTTGGCGATGGCGCGCATGGCGTTGGGGTTGGTGCCCCAGCCGGTGCCCGGGGCGACACCGAACAGGCCGGCTTCGGGGTTCGTGGCGCGCAGCTCGCCTTCCTTGCCGATCCGCATCCAGGTGATGTCGTCACCAAGGGTCTCGACCTCCCAGCCTTCGATGGTGGGGTCCAGCAGGGCGAGGTTGGTTTTGCCGCAGGCCGAGGGGAAGGCGGCGGACATGTAGTACGACTTCTTCTCCGGCGAGGTGAGCTTGAGGATAAGCATGTGCTCCGCAAGCCAGCCCTCGTCCCGGGCCATCACAGAGGCGATGCGCAGGGCGTAGCACTTCTTGCCCAGGAGGGCGTTTCCGCCGTAGCCGGAGCCGAACGACCAGATGGAACGCTCCTCCGGGAAGTGGACAATCCACTTGTCCGGGTTGCACGGCCACGCGACGTCGGCCTGGCCGGGGGCCAAGGGGGCGCCCAGGGAGTGCAGTGCGGGAACGAAGAACGCGTTTGTGGCGGTGATCTTATCCAGCACTTCGGTGCCGATGTTGGCCATGATGCGCATGGAGGCAACCACGTAGGCGCTGTCAGTGATCTCCACGCCGAACTTGGGGTCCTCAGCGTCAAGGTGGCCCATGACGAACGGGATGACGTACATGGTGCGGCCGCGCATGGAACCGGCAAACAGGCCGCGAAGCTTCTGCTTCATCTCGGCCGGCGCCATCCAGTTATTGGTGAAGCCCGCATCCCGCTCGTTCTCGGAGCAGATGAAGGTCTGCTCTTCAACGCGCGCCACGTCCGCGGGATCGGAGAATGCAGCGAAAGAGTTCGGGAACAGCTCCGGGTTCAGCCTGGTCAGCGTTCCGGCGTCGACGAGTTCGTCCGTGAGGCGGGTGTATTCCTCTTCCGTACCGTCGACCCAATGGATCCGGTCCGGCTGGGTAAGTTCTGCAACCTCTTCGACCCATGCCAGCAGGCCAGCATGTGTTGTGGGTGCTTTCTCAAGCAGCGGCAGTCGTGCGAGATCGCCCATTGCGGTTCCCTTCCTCGGGTTCAGTGGTGTGTCCTAAATGCTAGGGCTCTAGACCACTGCATATTTTGGATCAGACGTGGGATGTCCGGCCGGCTAAAAAGCAAAAACCGCGGAAAATCAAGGAACTGCGCAGGCCAAATCGGGACATTTTGTGAGTAAGGTCACATAGACCGGTCTAGTCACGCACATTACACGCGATTCGATTTGGAACTCGGCGGCAACTCGCGTAAAGTAATTCGAGGTTCGGGGGTGAACGAAAAACTCCCGGAGCCGAGAATGCGCCCATAGCTCAGCTGGATAGAGCGTCTGTCTACGGAACAGAAGGTCAGGGGTTCGAATCCCTTTGGGCGCACAGGAAGAGAAGATCCGCACCGGTTCGCCGGTGCGGATCTTTTTTTGTTTCAGTTTGTTTAGCGTGGCACCGCCTCCGGACCACGCCGCCTGGCAGGCGAGCCAACTTTGGTGGCGGCCCCGCAGCGTTGGGCCGCCACCCGGGCCAGGCTTATTCGTTTATTGCGTCGTAGATGCGGCGCCGGATGCCGTCGAAGTGGCGGTTCAGCCGTTCAGCAGCCAGCGCTTTGTCCCCGTCCGCCACGGCCTCGTAAATGCGTCGGTGGACAGCTGCCGTCTCCGTGAGGTCCTCTGTGCCGGCCCCGACCTCCAGGTGGATCTGCCGGTACACCTTCCAGAAAACGGCGAGCAGGCTGATCAGCAGGGTGTTGTTGAGCGGCTCGAACAGGCGCCGGTGAAACTCTGCGTCCGCTTCCACAAACGTCTCCCCCGCGGCAGCCAGCTCCTCCATCCGGACCACGGATTCCTCAACGGCGGCCAGTTGGCCGGGTGTCATGGTGTCCATGGCGCTCCCGATCAGGCCTGACTCGAGCGCCTGCCTGACGTCCACCAGTTCCAGGGCCTCCCCGCCCTTGTGGCGCAGCGACAGCCGGCCGCGGAAGGTCAGGCCGTCAGCCAGGGCATCAAAGTTGCTGGGTGCCACAAACATGCCGAACCCGTGCCGAATCTCAACCACGCCGAGCGCCTGGAGGACTTTGAGCGACTCACGGAGGGTGTTGCGTCCCACGCCCAGGGCCAGAGCCAGTTCGTTTTCGGTGGGGAGCGGATCACCTGCTTCAAGTTCACGCTCCAGGATGAGGTCCATGATGTCCGCCTGGAGAGCGCGGAGCCGCGCCTGGGCGCTGAAGCGCGCCTGCGAAGCGACACCTGATGTAGTCATGGGTTCCCCTAACCGAGAGTCGTGAACCACCGTACGGAGTGGGTCACAGCAAACAATATTGGATGTCCCATCTTCTGTTAAGCACCCGCGCCAAACACGGACCCGATTCCCGTGGCCGCTTCCTGGGGCTCCTTGCCTCGGGCCGCGCCTCCGCCGGGCGTAGTCTGGTGCCATGACGGCCAGAGTTGAACGCGAATTCGATGTCATTGTGATCGGTGCCGGAGCCGTGGGGGAAAACGTCGCGGACCGGGTGGTCCAAGGCGGACTCACCGCGGTCCTGGTTGAGGCTGAGCTGGTGGGCGGCGAGTGCTCCTACTGGGCCTGCATGCCATCCAAGGCCCTGCTGCGCCCCGGGACCGCCCTCCATGGCGCGCAAACGGTCCCTGGCGCCGAGGAGGCGGTCACGCGTACCTTGGATGCCGCCGCGGTCCTGAAACGCCGGGATTACTTCACCTCCAACTGGCAGGATGACGGCCAGGTCAAATGGGTGGAGGACACGGGAATCGAACTGATCCGCGGCCGCGGCCGCCTCACCGGCCCGCGGGCCGTCGAAGTAGCCGGGCGGGACGGCGTCAGCTACCTGCTCTCGGCGAGGCACGCCGTCGTACTTTCCACCGGATCGGCACCGGCGGCGCCGCCGGTTGCCGGCCTGGCGGAGCTGGACTACTGGACCACCCGCGAGGCCACGTCCGCACGCAGCGTGCCAACCAGCCTGGCGGTCCTCGGCGGCGGGGTGGCCGGCACCGAACTGGCGCAGGCCTTTGCCCGTCTGGGTTCCGCCGTAACCCTCGTGGCCCGCGGCGAGATACTCAGTATGTACCCGAAGCATGCCACAAATCTGGTGCTGGCCGGCCTCCGGGCCGACGGCGTGGACGTCCGCCTCAACACCGGCACGGAACGGGTCAGCAGCAACGAGGACGGCTCGTTCACGCTGTCCCTGGCCGACGGCGACAGCATCAGGGCTGAGCGGCTCCTCGTCGCCACCGGCCGCCATCCCGCGCTGGACGGGCTGGGGCTGGAAGCCGTGGGGCTTGGCGCCGTGGATGGCAAAGTGCCGCCGCTTCGCACGGATACCACGGGCCTGGTTGAGGGCATGGACGGCGCCGGCCAGGACAACGACGCGAACTGGCTTTACGCCGTGGGGGACGCAGCAGGCAAAGTCATGCTGACGCATCAGGGCAAGTACTCGGCGCGTGCCACCGGAGATGCCATCGCGGCGCGGGCCAAAGGCGAGCTGCAGGGTTCACCGAAGCCATGGAGCCGCTTCGCACAGACGGCCAACGATCACGCCGTGCCCAACGTGGTGTTCACGGATCCCGAGCTGGCCAGCGTGGGCCGGTCGGTGGAGCAGGCGCGGAAGGATGGCTACAACGCGTCCTCGGTGGAGCTCCCCATCAGCGTGGCCGGATCCTCACTGCATTCCGAGCATTACGAGGGGTGGGCCCAGCTGGTGGTGGACGAGGATAGGAAGGTGCTTCTTGGGGCCACCTTCGCGGGGCCGGACGTTGCCGAGCTCCTCCATGCCGCCACCATCGCCGTGGTGGGCGAGGTGCCCCTGGACCGGCTGTGGCACGCGGTGCCGTCCTATCCCACGGTCAGCGAGGTGTGGCTGCGGCTGCTTGAGGAGTACGGCCTCTGACTGGTTGATCACACTTCAACCCCGCTATTTGAACTGACTGGTCAGTTTAGTTAGCCTTGATGCAGACACCCACTGCGAAAGGCTTCCATGCTCTCGGTTCGACAGCTTCATGTGAAAGGCCGGCGGGATGATTTGCTCCCGCCCACTTCACTCCAGGCACGGCGCGGCGAGCTGGTATTGGTTTCCGGCGTCCGCCAGGACCAGAGGACCGCGCTGGCACTCACCCTGAGCGGGCGGATGAAACCGTCCTCCGGTGAGCTCCTCTGGGACGGCACGGCGAAGACGAAGCGCCTTCGCGCAGCCAGCTCACTCGTGGACTCCCCCGGGGTCAATGAGCCCGAACAGCACCTGAGCGTGCGGGACCTCGTCACGGAGGACCTCGCCCTGATCCCGCGGCGCTACCGCGGCGCCCTGCTCAGCACGCCGTGGCTCAAGGTCAATCGCTTCGAGGACATCGCCGGCCTGTGGGCGGAACAGCTGGCACCGGCCAGGCGCATTGAACTGCTCACCGCCCTCTCGCTCGCCAACCCGCACACCGACCTCCTCGTGGTCGATTCCCCCGACCGCCACAGCGCGGACCCCGCGGACTGGCTGCCGCGGCTCCAGGAGCTGGCGTACGACGGCGGCCGGCCCCTCGCCGTCGTCGCAACCGTCGCTGCCCTCCCGGACAACTGGACGGGGCCGGCCGGCGAGATCGGCAACGCCGTCCCCCGCCCTCCCCTCGACAAGAGTTTTTGTCCAGATAACGCGGGCAAAACGGCCCCGAAGTCCCTTGATGTGGACAAAAACTCCAGCCCCGAAACCGAAACGGAGGACGCAAAGTGACTGTGCTGCGGCTGGCCCGCTCCGAACTCAAGCGCATGACCGGCGGGCTGCTGCCCAAGCTGACCATCCTTGCCCTGACCATGGTGCCCCTGCTGTACGGGGCCGTGTACCTGTACGCCAACTGGGATCCGTACAGCAACCTGGACCAGATCGACGCGGCGCTCGTGGTGGAGGACACCGGAGCCACCTCCAGCGACG
Source organism: Arthrobacter sp. NPDC058288 (assembly GCF_042880995.1). Taxonomy (NCBI): domain Bacteria; kingdom Bacillati; phylum Actinomycetota; class Actinomycetes; order Micrococcales; family Micrococcaceae; genus Arthrobacter; species Arthrobacter sp. NPDC058288. Next base: position 78,498 of record NZ_JBHVYH010000010.1, on the reverse strand, counting down.
GAACGCAACTGCAGGCGGGCCGGAAGGTGGCGGACAGCCTCATCGACGGCCACGTGTTCAACTGGCAGTCCGTGGATTCCTCCGAACAGGCCGACCAGGGAGTCAGCAGCGGCAGGTATGCCTTCGCGCTGAAGATTCCGAAGGATTTCTCCGCCAACCTGGTGTCCCCCGGCAGCTTCGACGCCGCCAACCAGGCCATGTTGAACGTGACCACCAACGACGCCAATAATTACTTGCTCAGCACCATCGTGGACAAGCTGACCACTGCGGTCCACTCGAGCGTGGCCAAGGAAGTGGGCGAGGAAACCGCCAACCAGCTGCTGACCGGCTTCGGCACCATCCACACGCAGATGGTCAAAGCGGCTGACGGCGCAGGCCAGCTTTCCGACGGCGTCAGCAAACTCCACGACGGCACCGTCACCCTGCACCAGGGCACCACGCAGCTCAGCAGCGGCGCCGGCGAACTCTACACCGGCCAGCTCAAGCTGCGCGACGGCGCCAACCAGCTGGACGACGGCGCAGCACAGCTCAGCGACGGGCTCGGCCAGCTCAGGGACAAGACGGCGTCCCTGCCGGCCGATTCGCAGAAGCTGGCCGACGGCGCGGCGCAGGTTGCGGCCGGAAACGCCACGCTGAACACCAAGGTGCAGGACGTCGTCGGACAGCTGGACGCCGCGGACCAGGGACTGCGGAACCGCGTAGTGGAGTCCAACGGCAGGCTGATGGCTGCCGGCATCATTACCCAGGCGCAGGCGGACAGCATCCTCAAGGACTTTGACGCAGCTGCTGCATCCGGTCCGGTGGCGGACGCCAAGGCAAAGATCCAGTCCGACGCCGCACAAATCCAGCAGCTCGCGGACGGTTCGGCCGCGGTGAGCGCCGGTGCCGCCAGGCTCGCGGCGGCCACACCCGCCCTGACCGGCGCCATCGGGCAGGCGTCCGCGGGCGCGGACCGGCTGCACACCGGGACTTCCGCTTTGGCCGCCGGCGAACAAAGCGCCGTCGACGGCACCGCAAAGCTCGCCGAAGGCGCCAGGACGCTCGACGGCGGCGCGGCGCAACTTGAGGACGGCGCCGCAACGGCCGCCAGCGGCGCCGGGACCCTCGCCTCCGAGCTGGCCAAGGGCGCGGGCCAGGTGCCCAATCCCGATGACGCCCAGAAGAACAGCCTGTCGAAGGTCATGGCCGACCCCGTGGCCGTCAGCAACGTCTCACAGGCCAAAGCAGGGTCCTACGGGGCCGGCCTGGCTCCGTTCTTCCTGACCCTGGCGCTCTGGATCGGCATCTTCATGCTGATCCAGGCCATGCGTCCCGTCACCCAGCGGGCGCTGGCTTCCAATGCGCCGTCGTGGAAGATCGCCCTCGGCGGCTGGCTGCCGTTCCTGGCCGTCTCCGTGGTCCAGGCCAGCCTGCTCACCCTGGTGGTGGACGTGGCGCTGGGCCTCAATCCCGCGCATCCGGTGCTGATGTGGCTGTTCATGCTGGCGGCCGCAATGGCCTTCAGTTCCATCATCCAGGGCATCGTCGCCTTGCTTGGCTCCCCCGGAAAGCTGGTGGTGCTGATCCTGCTGGTGCTCCAGCTGGTGTCCTCGGGTGGCACGTTCCCCTGGCAAACCACCCCCCAGCCCCTGCACGTGGTGCACGAAATCCTCCCCATGGGCTACGTGGTGACCGGCATGCGGCACCTGATCTACGGCGCGGACCTGTCCATGATCCTGCCCACCGTGGCCCGCCTGCTTGGCTACACTGTGCTGGGGGCCGGGCTGTCAACGCTGGCCGTCCACAAGCACAAGTTCTGGACCTTGAAGTCCCTGAAACCGGAGATCGCCGTATGAGCATGCAGGACGCCGGCGAAAAGAAGCTCCGCCCGGCCCGTACCAATGCCACCAAGCAGAAGCTGTTCGACGCTTCCATGGAGCTGATCGGCGAGCGCGGCGCGGCCGGCGTCACCGTGGATGAGATCGCCGCCGCGGCCGGCGTCTCCAAGGGGACCGTGTATTACAACTTCGGCAGCAAGTCCGACCTGATCGCCCAGCTCCTGCGCCACGGGGTGGACATCCTGCACGCCCGGCTGTTGAGCGTGCAGGACTCCTCCGCCGATCCGCTGGCCGCCATGGACGAGATGATCGGCCAGGCGATGGACTTCATGGCGGAGTACCCGTCCTTCGCCAGGCTCTGGGTCAGCGAAAACTGGCGGACCCCCAGCGAATGGCAGGACACCTTTGCGGAGCTCCGGGGCCGCCTGCTCGCAGTGATCGGCGGCGCGATCGAGGGCGTCGCCGCAAGGTATCCCGTCGACGAGTCCATCTCCCGGGGCAGCCTGGAGACTGCCATCTTCGGCGCGTGCTTCGTGGTGGGACTGGACCGCCAGACCTACAACCCCGAACGCACCCGCGAACAAAGCGTGGCGGCCATCATGGCAATTATGCGTGGCTACGTCCGGAAGTAGCCCGCGTCGGGGAAGATTAGTCACATGCGCCACATGGGTAACAGCGGAAGAATAGCTATCGCAGCGGCGTGTGCCGCCGCAGGCCTTCTGGTGCTGACCGCGATAACGCTCGAAGAGGCGGTGTTGTTCGCGTTCCTCGGGGCTGTGGCCGTGGGCTACCTTGCCTGCGTCGTCCAGGTGGTGGCACGGGGACGCCACCTTGCCCTGCTGACGGGCGGCATCGGCACCAGCCTGTTCATCGGGTTCACCATCGCGTTCCTGCGCATGTGGGGCCTGGCGTTCACTGCGGAGCCGGATGCGCTGGGTGCGGCGGTGACAACCCGGGACTCCGATATCTACTTCTACCTCGCCGCAGTGTCCGGCGCGGGGACGCTGCTGGTTGTGTTCGCCGGGGCGGTATGGCCGGCCGGAAAGCGGCTCCGGTCGGGACGCAGCCGGTCCGGCCGCAATGAATCCGGGCGGCGCAAGCCCGCATCCGGCGCAAGGCGCCCTACGGCCAGACCGGCGCAACGACCTGCCGCCGGGACCACCTACGGGCGTGTTCCGGCGTCGCGCTCCGGGGCGGTGCGTGCGCCCGCGGCCAAGCGGCCCGCGCCGTCCTCGGCCAAACCAACGGTTCCTCGTGCGGCCCGGCCTGCTCCCAAGTCCGCCGCGCCCAAGCTGGCGGCTAAACCATCCCCCACGTCCCCGGCGAAGGCCACATCGCGCCGTTGAGCGTGCCATCGCCTCTGGCCTGGCGTGGCTCCCTGCCGCCCCGGCCGGAGGACGGCGATTGCCACTCCGCCCAGCAGCAGGATTCCGCCTGCCACCTCGGCCGGTGAAGGCACCTCGCCCAGGACCAGCCACGCCGTCGTCATTCCCACCACCGGGACAAGCAGCGTAAAGGGGACCACCGCGGACGACGGATAGATTCCCAGGAGCCGGTTCCAGATTCCGTAGCCCACCAGGGATCCGAGGACCGCCGTGTAGATCGCGCTCAGGATGGTGACCACCTGCAAGCCTGCAAGGGCGCCGCCCACGGCGGCCGGCCCGTCGATCAACAGGGACAGGCCGATCAGCGGCAGCGGTACCACTGCGCCGGACCACACCACCAGGCCCAGGCCGGACGAGGCTTTGGCCTGCCGGGCGACGATGTTCCCGGCCGCCCAGGACAGGGCTGCAGCGAGGACGATGAGCAAGGGAAGGACCGGGGCCACCATGCTGCGGCCGACTGCCACCACCGCGAGTCCAGCGACTCCGAGGACGACGCCGGCGAACTGCCTCACGCTGGGACGCTCACCCAGAATTCCGGCAGCGAGGAGAACAGTCAGCAGCACCTGGGCCTGCAGGACCAGCGAGGCGAGCCCGGCGGGCATGCCCAGCGCCATGGCCAGGTAGAGGAGACCGAACTGTCCGGCGCTCATGAAGAGGCCGACGCCGACGACCGCCCGCCAGCTGACGTCCGGCTTACGGATGAAAAAGATCCACGGAAAGACCACCAGGACGAAGCGCATGGCCACAAAGAGGAGCGGCGGCACTTCGGCGCCGTTGGCGTGCAGGCCAAGGTCGATCGCGACGAAATTGGCGCCCCACAGGACGGCCACGAGGACCGCAAGGGCGGAATGGCGAAGGTTCACGCTCCGGGCTGCCGGTTCAGGGCTGTGACGCCAAAGGACCCGGTGTCAAAGATTCCGCGGGCGCTCTCGCGGAGCCCCGTCCTCGCCGCGATCAGGTGCAGCGTCGTGCTCGGCGGCATCATGGTGGGCGGCATCGCGCTCGGTGACGCCGCGCTCGCGTGGTGCGTCCGATTCAGTCGTGACGGGTTCAGCGTGGCCGGGTGCTGCCGTGCCAGGGGTTGCCGTGCCAGGGGTTGCCGCCGGCACGTTGTCCCCGCGTCCGCGGGTTCCGGCTTCTGCACGCGTCTGCGGCTGGGCAGGCACGGCCTCACCGTGCCCGTCGGCCTCGTGCCGGTCAGCTGCGCGACGATCAGCGTCATGGCGATCGGCTGTGACGACGTCCGGATCAACCTCATCGGCCTTGCGAAGCTGCTCCTGCGATGCGGCCCGTACGCGCTCGGCTTCCGCCTGCTTTTCGCGGGCGTCCCGGCGCAGGCGCTCTGCCTCGACCTCGGCCTGCTTGGCGTCGGCCTCGGCACGGGCGGCTTTGGCCTCGCGGTCCCGTGCTCCGAGCTCGTCGGCCTTGGCTTTTTCACGCATTTCCGCGGCCCGGTTCCTGTCCGCTTCCACCTTGCGGCGCCGGTTGAAGAAGAGCACCGCTGCGATGATCGCAATCACCACAACAACGCCGATAATGATCCCCACAAGCTGTCCTGAGTCCACGATGATCTCCTTCTACCCGGGGCCGCTGACGAATATCTCCAGTAAACATCACAAACCCCGCGCTGACCATGAACACGGCGGAAGGAGGGTCAAGGGTCAGGTCCGCAACGGCTGCCGCACTTGCCCAATGCCCCTTAGTGCGCCCGGGGCACCTTGAAGTGCGTGAGCCGTGCATCCTGGCCGTCCAGTTCCGCCCAGGTTTTGTCGGTTTCCAGCACAGTCAGGCCGCTGGTGGGAAACCGGGTGGCGGCGTCCATATAGGCATCGTGGTTGGAATCGCGCGACGCCAGGTGCATGGCAAGATCCTGGACGCCGGGCATATGGGAGATCACCATCAGCGTCGTCACGGTATCCGGGACGTGGTTGATGACCTTCAGCATGCGCAGCGCGGACGCTCCGTAGAGGCCGTCCTCAAGTTTCGGCGTCGGGGCTTTGTCCCCCAGTTCCGCGCATACCCAGGTGCACGTCTGCCGTGTACGCAGCGCGCTGGAGCACAGGATGAAATCGGGAACCACCCCGTGCTTGAGCAGCCATTTCCCGGCCAGCGGAGCCTCACGGTGCCCGCGTTCCTCCAGCGGGCGCTCATGATCGGGCACGCCTCCGGGCCAGTCCGCCTTGGAGTGCCGCATGAGGACCAAACGCCTGATGTGATGCTCGCTCATGTCCCAATCCTAGTGCGGCGGCCCTGCCCCTCAGGTCATGGCCGCCCTGCACAGGGTTCAGTCCTCCAGTACGAAGGTCACTTCAAGCACAACGTGCCACGCGACGACGGCGCCGTCGGCGATTTCGACTTTCTGTTCCTTAACCCACGCGCCCGTGACACCCCGAAGGGTCTTGTTGGCACGCTCGATCCCCTCTTTGATGGCCGCGTCAAACGAGGTTTTGGAATTCGAGCTCAGCGTAGTAATGCGTGCTACAGACATAGTTCCTCCTGGTAGTCGGATGGACGATCAGAGACTACGCCGCACCACCCCAAGCCAACAGGGCCATAGGAACTAAGCCGCGGAAGCACAATGCTCCGAGAGCCCACCCGCGGAAAGGCGGCCCTTTCACCTGGGTCAAGGGCGCTGAAGCGTAGCGGCACATCTGGAAAGCGCCGTTGTTGCGTGAGGAACGAGCGCAGGCGCCGAGGGATTGCGCCGCGAAAGCGAAAGCGCCCGCCCCCAAAGAAAGGGAACGGACGCTTTGCGCGGGGTTTGAGGCTAGATGGAGTATTCCGGAGCGGCCCAGACGACAACCTCCGGGTGCTCGTAGAACCGGTAGCCTTGGCCGCGAACCGTGCGGACGGTGTTGGCGAGGCGGCCCAGCTTGGAGCGGAGGCGGCGGATGTGGACGTCGATGGTGCGCTCGTTGGGGACCTCTTCGGCGTTGCGCCACAGGCCCTCGAGCAGTTCGTCGCGGCCCACGGTGCGGGTGCCGTTTTCGACGAGGTAGTTGAGGAGTTCGAACTCCTTGAACGTGAGGTTCAGGGAGTCGCCGTCGAGGTGGACTTCGCGGCGGGCCAGGTCGATCAGGACGCCGGAAGGCCGGGGATCCTGAGGCTGCGGCAGCCGGGTGGTTTCGGCGCGCTGCCGGGAGTTGACGGTGGGGTCGCCGAAGGTGGACCGTACGACGTCGAGCGCGGAACCCGGGGCGCTGGCGGGGGCTACAGCCACCGCGGCGTAGCTCTCCGCACCGGAGACGAGCGACTGGGCGTAGGCGCGGATTTCCTGGGCAAGTTTCGCGATGGAGGTTCCGGCTGCTGCCGCGGTCTCCTCATCGATGCCCATGTAGAGGACAAATCCACGGGCTACGTTTTCGTTTGCGACGGGGCGGACGGCGCTGCCGTTGGCCGGTGCAATCACGGGGGTGGGGGCCGTCTGCGGGGCGGCTTCGGCGGCAGGAACTGCGCGCAGCTGGCCATAGGAGTTCGGGTTATAGCCCTGGGGCGCGTAGCCGGGGGCCGGGAAGCTGTTGCCGGGGGCTGCCGGGGCGAACGCCGGGCGGGCACCGAAACCCTGGCGGAGGCCCGAGGGCTGGCCGCCCTTGTTGGCGTTTCGGACGGAGATGTGGACGTATCCAGATGCAACTGACATGGAATGCTTACCTCAATGTGAATGGCCGTCATCGCGGCTCGAATGCTGTCTTTCCCCGCAATGAGATCTGGGGAGGGGCGCCCGACGCTGGGCTTGGGGCGAATGCCTAAAAACTTCTCGGGGTGGGAAAGTTAGGCGTGCATTCGACAACAGCGCATGTCTTCGCCAGCGGGTGGGCTGGTCCAGGATTCTGCGGCTGCAGGTGCTGTTGAGTTCTTGTTCACAATTGAAGTGTGCAACGTAACAATGAAAACTTGCAAGTAACAATGGACGCTTCTGTCCGCATCGTGAGACGAAATCCCGCATTGTGGCCCAAATCACGATTCTGAAATGCCAATAATATAACAGGTGTTTTTCAGAACGATCGATCGGATTCGCTCGATTACCGAATAGTCTTCTTCCAAACCCCTTTTTTCGGTGCGAAAATTCAGCCAGCGTGGAATTGCTGAAATACGAGGCCCGGGCGGTGCACATGTCCAGCGCCCGGCGGGGCTAGACCGAAAAAATTCCTGCCATTCAGCCCCACGGCCCCGCAGGCGGGCTCAGTTGGATTGGCCGGTGAGCGTCGCCGCAACCATCTGAACGGACTCCGCGGGGAAGCTGTCGCCGTCCTTTCCCGCGACGATCCTTACCATCGCACCGGACACGATGTCCGCCACGGTGGGCTGGCTGGTGGCCGAAGCGCCGGACTGTTGACGCCTTTGTTGCTGATTGCTCACCGTAACGTCCGAACCGAGTGAATAGGTGCGGCTGAACCCGTCCGTGCTTTTGACCGTGACGGAGCCCGAACTCACCGCAGTGACCGTTCCCTGCTGTTCCACTTTGGTGACGTAGGCGCCCTCCTCGAGGGTCACGTACTCGGAGTGGACGGCAGCGGAGACTCCGGTGCCCATTCCGCCCAGGCCCTCCGGGGCAAAGTTTCCGGGGCCGCCCTGTGGCGGCATCCCGCCGTCGGCAAAACCTCCCTGCGCTCCGCCGCGGCCGCCTGGTGAAGTCTCCTGCAGTGCGCCTGCATCGGCCGGGTTGCCAGCCGCCGCCGAGCTCGAAGTCAGCGCGTAGATGCCCACGCCGACTCCCCCGGCGAGAACGGCCGCGGCGCCGGCGACCGCCACTCCGCGTTTGACGGTCCACGGCTTCGAGCGGCCTGCGGGGTCGTCCGGAAAGCCGGCAGGCGGCGGCGCACCCCAACTACCGGACGGACGGGACGGTCCCCACCCCGTCTCCGGCAGCGCGCCGGAGGCAGCGTCCGACGGCGGCACTCCCCATCCGGAGGCCTGCCCGCCGTTGGCGGGGCTGTTCACGGGGAAGTTCACACGACCGCCCGCCGGGATCGGCTGGTCTTCCGGAGTCTTCTCAGAATCGTTTTCCGGAACCGGCGTGCTGTGGTGGTTGTTCATGGCGTACTCCTCGGGCAGGGGGCTTTGTCCACTCCAGCCTCGGAAGCGTTCCTGTGCGGGGCCTGTGCAGGGCAAGAGGTCAAGCTGTGACGTTTCCGATGCCGGTTTCAGTCCGGCGATTCAGCCGATCCGCGCCGGGCAGCCCAAGGAGGGCCCACCACCGCGTTCAGCTCGCTAGGCTGGGATTCACAGCCAGCGCACAGGATCCCCATAGCGCCGGCTAAACCGCAGATCGGAGAGTTGTCCCATGGCCACTTCGCACTCCATGACCAACAACCTTCCCCAGCTCACCCACCCGGACGGTTCCCCCATCCGCGCCCTGGTGGTTGACGACGAACCCAGCCTCTCCGAGCTCATGAGCATGGGCCTGCGGATGGCAGGCTGGTCCGTTGCCGTCGCAGGCGACGGTCCCGAAGCCGTCAAGCTCGCCAAGGACTTCCGCCCGGACGTGCTGGTGCTGGATGTGATGCTCCCCGGTTTCGACGGCGTCGAGCTGCTCACCAGGATCCGCGCCTTCGCGCCGGAGGTGCCAGCGCTCTTCCTGACGGCAAAGGACGCCGTCCAGGACCGCATCCTCGGCCTGGCGGCCGGCGGGGACGACTATGTCACCAAGCCCTTCAGCATGGAAGAGGTGCTCCTCCGCCTGCACCGGCTGGTCCAGCGCTCCGGGGTGGCCGCCATGGACACCGCCGAACTGGTGGTGGGCGATCTTGTCCTCAACGTTGACACGCGCGAAGTGACCCGGGCCGGGGAGGAACTACAGCTGACCGCCACCCAGTTCGAACTCCTCCGCTACCTCATGGAGAACCCCAAGCGGGTGGTCAGCAAGGCACAGATCCTGGACCGGGTGTGGGACTACGACTTTGGCGGCCAAGCCAACATCGTGGAGCTCTACATCTCCTACTTGCGCAAGAAGGTGGATGCCAAGCACCCGCCCATGATCCACACCGTCCGCGGCGCGGGCTACGTCATCAAACCGGCGGATTGAGCGGTGCCCACACTTTCCGGCGAAATCCGCAGAGACCGCCGCCGGTGGCTTGATCCGTCAACCTGGCACCTGCGCACCCGGCTGGTCCTGGTGGCCATGGCGCTGCTGGTGGCCATCTGCGGCGCGATTGGCCTCTTCAGCTATGCCTCCATGGATTCCTTCCTGACCAGGCAGCTCGATGAACGGCTGGGGCAGGCCTCAAGGCTCTCGAACGAGGCAGGACGGCCACGGCCCAGCAACCCGTCCGGCAGGCAGGACGGGTTCGAAGGACCGGGCCAAGGTGTGGGTACCCTCATCGCGCGCATCGATAACGGGAATGTCAGCAGCGCCGGGTTCCTCGCCAAAGACGCCACCGTGGCGTCCCTCTCGCCCGAGGATAACCAGATTCTTTTGGCACTCCAGCACGACGGAACACCCGTCGATCGGGCCCTGTCCAACGGCTCCTACCGCCTGGTGGCGGTGGAGGCCCCGTACGGGGACGTGATTGTCACCGGACTCCCCCTCAACGAAAAACAGAACACGCTCAACTCTTTGGTATGGACGATGGTGATCGTCTCGATGGGCGGCCTGGTCCTCATCGGCCTTGCCGGAACGGTGCTGATCCGGCGCACCATGAAACCCCTCGAACAGCTGTCCGAAGTCGCCACGCAGGTTTCGCAACTGCCGCTCGACGCCGGCGAGGTGGCCCTCGCAGTCCGCGTCCCGCCGTCGAACGCGCATCCCGGAACGGAAGTGGGCAGCGTGGGCCACGCCCTCAACCTCATGCTGGACAACGTGTCCAAGGCACTCGAGGCCCGGCAGCAAAGCGAAACGAAGGTGCGCCAGTTCGTGGCCGATGCATCGCACGAGCTGCGCACGCCGCTGACCGCCATCCGCGGCTACACGGAACTCATGCGGATGACCGAAGACTTCACCCCGGACGGCCAAAAATCCCTCGCCAGGGTGCAGAGCCAGTCCGAACGCATGACCACCCTGGTGGAGGACCTCCTGCTGCTGGCCCGGCTCGACGAAGGCCAGCCGCTGAAAATCAGCGACGTGGACCTGACGCAGCTCGCGGTGGAGACCGTCAGCGATGAGAAGGTCATGGCCCCGGACCGCATCTGGCAACTGGAGCTCCCGGAGGAGCCCGTGGTGGTCCGCGGGGATGCCAAGCAGCTGCACCAGGTGATGGCCAACCTGCTCTCCAACGCCCGCAAGCACACGGAACCGGGCACCACCGTGGTCACCAGAGTGATGCGGTCGGCTGACGGCAGCGCCGTGGTGACCGTCACGGACAACGGTGCAGGGATCCCGCCCGAATTTGTGGACAGGGTTTTCGCGCGCTTTGCCCGGGCGGACGCCGCGCGAACCAGCCCGGCAGGCTCCGCCTCGGGTTCCGGCGGCTCGGGCGCCGCGGCTTCCGAGGGAACAAGCGGACTTGGCCTGTCGATCGTGCAGTCGATCGTGGAGGCGCACGGCGGAACCGTGGAGGTCAACTCGCGCCCGGGACGCACCGAATTCGCGCTGCGCCTCCCGGGAGAATCACCGGAAGCTTAACTCCGCCACGGACGGGCCTGCAGCACCCGGCATAAGCGCAAGCCAACGCGCCGCCGTCGTGATCCTCGTTACCGAAATGTGACTTAAGCGCCGGACTCCTGTACGGTTTTTAGAGTGCGGCCACCGTTCCGGCCGCATATCCGGATGGACGCCAAACTCTGCCGCTACCCGGATTTCCTCATGATCAGGCAGAGGCGGGGGACCCAGGTCTCCGGGCATTCTGCATAGCCGCCCTTGGGGTGAAGCCGACACGTGAAGTTCCGTGCGGCCGGATGACCTCATCCGAACCCGACAGCTAACTCCGCCGGCATCGAGAGGCAACCATGACTAAATCCACGCCAGAAGTACGTCCTGAGCCCGCTTCCCGCAAGTCCGCAGCGTCTGCGCAACGCTCACGCCACCGCGCCGAACCAGCTGCCAAGGCATCTCCGCTGTCCCGGTTCGCGGCCAGCCTGCAGGGCTCCGGCCGCCGGGCCGCAGTTGTAACCACGGCCTGTGCTGTGCTGATTGGCGTCGGTGCCGCCGGCCAGGCTTCCGAACCCGTAGCCCCCGCAACATCGGCAACGGGCGCAGGAACCACTGCGGCAACTGCCGACGCGGAACCGAAGCTCGCGTTCGAAAAGATCCTCGTTTCCGCCATGCCCGCACCGGCCTCTGTCAGCGTGACCGCGCAATCGTCGGAAGAGAAGCCGGCGGAGAAGGCGCCGGAAGCTCCTGCACCTGCAGCGGCCCCTGAACCGGCTCCCGCCCCGGCACCGCCCGTAGCAGTTGACGATCCCGCAGCAGCCCAGGCATATGCCGCCTCGCAGCTCGGAACGTACGGCTGGGCGGCTGACCAGATGCAATGCCTCACCACGCTCTGGACCAAGGAATCGGATTGGAAGACCACTGCCACGAACGCCAGCAGCGGCGCCTACGGCATTGTCCAGTCGCTGCCGGCCGAAAAGATGGCCAGTGCCGGGTCCGACTACCTGACCAACTTCCGCACCCAGATCAACTGGGGCTTGAACTACGTGAAGGAACGGTACGGCTCCCCCTGCGGCGCCCTGAACTTCCACTACGCCAACAACTGGTACTAAACCGGCGCCTGGCCAACTTGCTTCGTAAAACCGGAGGCCCCGAATCTACTACTGGATTCGGGGCCTCCGGCCGTATAGGCGTGATTACCTCCCCCTGGAGGCAGGGAAATGTCACCGGCGCCACCGTTCCTGTTCCCGTTGACGGTAAAACCCACAGCAGCTGCACAGCTTTGGCCTAAATCCTTCATATGCGGCCGCACCATAGTTGAACCATGACGCCCACAGACCTGGCCACGGGATCCCTGCCGCCCCCGCAACCCCGGGCCGCCGCCGACGCCCGGCCGGGTCCTCCCGCCCCGACGTTCCCCCGGCAGGGTCACGTCCGCCGGGCGCCCGTTGATACGCGCATGACCGGCACCACAGGAACCGCTCTGCCGGTGCTGGATGTAGTCATCCCGGTCTATAACGAGGAACAGGGTCTGGAGCAATCCCTGCGGCAGCTCCACTTGTACCTGGCCGATACGTTTCCCTACCCGTTCCGGATTACGGTGGCGGACAATTCCAGCACCGACGGCACGCTCAAGACCGCCGAGCGTGTGGCCCGGGAACTACGCGAGGTCACCGTGGTCCGACTCACCTCCAAAGGCCGCGGCAACGCGCTCCGCACCGTGTGGCTGGCCTCGCCGTCACCCGTGCTGGCCTACATGGACGTGAGTCTTTCCACCGACCTCGCTGCGCTCGCTCCCCTGGTCGCCCCGCTTCTTTCCGGGCATTCGGACCTGGCGATCGGATCCCGGCTGGCACGAACTTCCCGCGTTGTCCGCGGACCGTGGCGGGGGTTCATCTCCCGCGGGTACAACGTTCTGCTGCATGCGCTGATGGGTGCGCATTTCAGCGACGCGCAGTGCGGCTTCAAGGCTATCCGCGCAGATGTTGCCCGGCACATCCTGCCGCATACGGCTGACACCGCATGGTTCTTTGACACCGAGCTGCTGGTCCTGGCCGAAAGATGCGGTCTCCGCGTACACGAGGTCCCGGTGGACTGGACCGACGGTGGCGACGCCGGTGTGGACCTTTTCCAGACCGCGCTCGCCGATCTTCGCGGCATGGTCCGCCTCAGCCGCGACCTGACGACCGGCCGTATTCCGGTTCCGGAACTGCGGGCCCAACTCGCGCCGTGTGTTCCACCGCCGCGATGACGGCTACGGGAGCCGGAGCCACCGCATGGCTTCCTCCGGGCAGGTGAAATACCGCGTCGGAGCGGCAGGAGAATGAATGCTGAGGAAGAAATTGGCCAATGCCCGGTCCACCGGGGACGCCCCGAGGAGCGCCACCCTGGCCACCGTGCTGGGACGGGCAAAAACGCGCCGGGCGCCGCGGCTCATGGACTCCGTCGCAGCCATGTCCACCAGCATCGGAAACGGACGCCCGCGGCTCAGCTCATTGACCGCGGACATCACGGCCACCGCGGCTTCCTCGCAAATGGCCAGCCCTGGAATCCAACGCACATGCAAGACGCCGTTGCGCAGCTCGACAGTGCCCCTGGCGCCGTCAATCGGAATCTCGGTCATCCTATCCCCCCAAGATAGAGTCAGCCGTCCCGAACGACACTACTGGACCGGGAACCGGGCTGGGGTCAGAACCGGAAGGAAATCGTCCTGATGCCGGCGTCGTCCACGTCCGTTGTGACGGACACAGCGGAGTAGTCGGCGATGTGCATAACGCCGTCCGGCAACGGACCGGTGTTGGGCCCGATGGCAACAGTCCGGATCCCGGCGGCGACTCCGGCCGCAATGCCTGCCGGGGCATCCTCAAAGACCAGGGCATCGGCCGGCTCCACGCCAAGCAGTTCGGCGGCGCGGAGGTAACCTTCCGGGTGCGGCTTGCCGCGGGTGACGAGGTCGGCCGTGACGGCTGTGGCCGGCATGGCAAGTTTCGCGGCGCCCATCCGGATATCGGCCAGGATCCGGTCGGCGGAAGTCACCAGCGCCACGGCATCCGCCGGGAGGCTGCGCAGCAGTTCGGCCGCCCCGGGCAACGCCACAATGCCCTCGGTCCGCACCCGCTCCATGGCGCCGAGTTCCGCGGTCAGGGCCGCAACGTCAGTGCCGACGGGCGCAAACCGCCGCACTGTGTCCCCCGCCTGGACGCCGTGTGAGGTGCGGAGGATCTCGGCAATGTCCAGGCCGTAACGGGCGGCAAATTCGCCCCACACCTGCTCCACAACAGCTGTGGAATCGACCAGGGTGCCGTCCATGTCGAAAAGGACGGCACGGGTGATGATGGTGCTGGCGGATAGTCCCGCGGAAACCGGGGCGGGGGCATCGGGGCGAAAGCTCATCCTTCCATCCTGCCCCACCCGGGGCAGCGGCGGGATTCCGTGACCTAGCCGTTCGGGCGGTGGGGGATGTACTGGACGGCCCATTTGTTGCCATCGGGGTCGGCGAAGTGGACGAAGTGGCCCCAGTCCTGGACGTCGACGTCGCTGACGTCAACGCCGTTGTCCTTCAGCTGCTTGTGCGCGGCTTGGATGTCGCTCACCACAAGTTGCAGGCCGGGAGCGGTACCCGGCGGAGCGTCGTTGAGGCCTTCGCCGATGGCGATCGAACAGCCGGAGCCCGGCGGGGTCAGCTGGACGAAACGGATGCCCTCCATGGGACGTTCATCGTAGTCCGCGTTGAAGCCCACCTTGTTGACGTAAAAATCCTTGGCACGGTCCACGTCGGACACAGGCACAAACACCAGTTCAAGTTTCCAGTCCATGGGCCACAGGCTAGCCGCGGCCACCGGAATCCGGAAGAGGGCAACCGCTTCCCGAGAACGCGGGTGCGGGCCGGGGGCTGGGTTCCGGAACGCAGCCCCCGGCCCGCAGCCAAGGAGTGAAGAATCAGCCGGCCCAGCTAGCCTGCGATGCCGTAGAGGCGGTCCCCGGCGTCGCCGAGTCCGGGAACGATGTAGGACTTCTCGTTGAGCTTTTCGTCAATGGAGGCCAGGACAATGGTCACGTTGGCGTCCGAGAGTTCTTCCTCCAGCTTGGCCAGGCCCTCGGGCGCGGCGAGCAGGCAGATGCACGTCACGTCCGAGGCGCCGCGCTTGAACAGGAACTTGATGGCTTCGCGCAGCGTGCCGCCAGTGGCGAGCATGGGGTCCAGGACGAAGATCTGCCGGTCCGTCAGGTCCTCGGGGAGGCGCTCCGCGTACGTGATGATGTCCAGGGTTTCCTCGTCGCGTGCCATTCCCAGGAAGCCGACCTCGGCCGTGGGTACCAGCTTGGTCATGCCTTCGAGCATGCCCAGTCCGGCGCGGAGGATGGGAACCACCAGCGGCGTGGGCTTGGTGAACGCGGTGCCGATCGTGGTGCTGACCGGTGTTTCGATGGTGACGGGCTCGGTGCGGACGTCCCGCGTGGCCTCATAGGCGAGGAGTGTGACGAGCTCCTCGGTGAGCTGCCGGAAGACCGGGGAAGGAGTGTTTTTGTCCCGCAGAACGGTAAGCTTGTGAGCGACCAGCGGGTGGTCCACGACGAGTGTGCGCATGGGTCAAAACTATCACCCGGAGGTGGTGTCCCCGCCCCGAGGGCCGCGGGCCTGCCCGGGGCTGTCCGTGCCCTCCGGGTGGTCCTCGGCACGGTGTGCGGCATGGTGGGCCGCAAGTTCTTCCCGGAGCACGGGGTGGTCGAACGTCGGGGCGGGACCGGCGTGCTCGCGGTGCCGCATCACGTGGAAGAGCCTGTGGGCCAGGATCACGATTCCCACCCAGGCGAGGCCAAGGAGCCACCCGGCGATGACGTCCGTCAGCCAGTGGTGGCCGAGGAACACCCTGCTTAGTCCCATGGCGATGATGAAGAGCGAACCGGCCGTGATCATGGACACCCGCGCAACGGTCCGCTGGATCTGCAGGCAGGCCAGGTAGACAATCAGCCCGATGACGACGGTGGTGTTGAGCGTGTGCCCGCTGGGGAACGACGGCGAATCCTCGTAGGGCGGAACAGCGTCCGCATGGTCCGGACGGGTGCGGCCAAAGAGCTTCTTGCCGAAGGTGGTTGCAGTGACCGAAGCAGCAGCGGCGCCGCCCACCAGGATGAGGGGCCGCCAGGTGCGCCCCGCCCATGTCAGCCAGGCCGTCAGTATGCTGCCGACGATGGGCATGCCGATCCCGCCGCCAATGTTGGTGAAGGCGGTGACGGCGGAATTGAGCCAGGGGGTCCGGAGGTCTTCGGACAGCGCCAGCGCGGGCTTGTCCAGGTTGGCGAGGCCGGCGTCGTCCACCACGTTGTCGTAGACTTCGGCGCCGAGGAACGCCAGCGTCACGACGATCACGCCGCCAATTAGCATGGTGATCCAGAGGGCGGCGTACGGCACCACCCACCGCCCCCACCGGTCGGTAATGCGGTCAGTCAAGGTCTTCACGTCGTCTCCCGGGCTCATACGTCGCCTGCGCCTTCCTCATCTTCGAAACTATCATTGAGCCATGACTTCCCCGGATCCCCGCCATGCCGAATGGATGGGCCTTGCCCTCGCCGAGGCTCAGCGCGCCTTGGGCACCGGGGACGTGCCCATCGGCGCCGTCGTCATCGGGCCCGACGGCGACGTCCTGGGTACCGGGAGGAACGAACGGGAAGCGCACGGTGATCCCACGGCGCACGCCGAGATGGTGGCGATCCGTGAAGCGGCCGCCCGGCTGCAGTCGCTGGGACGTGCGAATGGCGGCCCGGGTGACGGCTGGCGGTTGGCGGACTGCACGCTCGTGGTGACGCTGGAGCCCTGTGCCATGTGCGCAGGCGCTGTTGTCCTGGCCCGGATTCCCCGCGTGGTGTTCGGAGCGTGGGACGAGAAGGCAGGGGCGGCCGGTTCGGTGTTCGACATTCTCCGCGAGCGCCGCCTCAACCACTGGGTGGAGGTCTACGCCGGAGTCCGCGAGCAGGAGTGTGCCACGCTGCTCCGGGAGTTCTTCGCCGGTCATCGGCAACTCAGCCAGCCGCTGCAATGAGGTCCAGCACGGTTCCGGCCGTGACATCCCAGCCCGGCAACCGGTTCCGCGCAGCCAGGGCCGCTTCACGCCAGCGCAGGCGCAGCTCCGGCGTGCTGAGCCAGTGGCGCAGCACGGCTTCCAGCGGCGCGGGGTCCGTACCGCGCACGACGGCGGTGCCCGGCAGGGCGGCTGTCCCGCCGCCGTCGGGAGCTTCTGCCACAGCCTGTGACCCGGCCGCGAGCGCCTCGACGGCGCCGGTGCCGTCCCTTACCACCACCGGGATGCCGCGGGCGAGCGACTCAGTGACCACCATCCCGTAGGTTTCGGCCTGCGAGATGAGCAGGCTGAGATCCGCACGGTCCCATTCCGCGTCCAGGGCCTGTCCCCTCAGCTCGCCCTGGACCGAGACCCGGCCCCCCAGCGCCAGTCCGGTGATTGCGCTCCTGACGGCCTCCGCGTAGGCCGGGTCTGCAGAGTCGGAGCCCACCAGGGATGCGGTCCAGGGCAGGTCCCTGATTCCGGCGAGCGCCTTGAGCAGCAGGATCTGATCCTTATTCGGCAGGAGGGCTGCCACGGCCAGGAAGTGCGGCGGGTTGGATCCGGCTGCCGGCGGTGCGGCAGCCGTGCCGGGCAGCGCCACGTGGATCGGCATTGTGCTGCCCCCGGCCGAACTGTGCCGTGGTGGATTGTGCCGCTCCCGGATCTCGGCGGCCGCCGTCGAACTGGCGCAGATGACGCCCGCCGCGGCAGCGAGGGCGCGCCCTTCCAGATCCCGGTGCTCCGCCAACTGCATGTGAACCAGGATCCAGGCGGGCCGCCCCGCGGCCGCGGCCTCTTCCAGGGCGTTCGGCGCACCCAGCGCCACCAGGCCGTCCACGATGGTCACCGGCGTACGGGACGTCTCACGGCCGCTGGAACCGCGGTGGTCCACGCCGTCGAGCAGTAACTCTGCCAGCCGCCGTCGTTCTTCCTCGCTGCCCACCGGCCAGTTGCCGTCAACGCGGCAGATGTCCACCTCCGCCCCCAGGGCCCTGAGCCCCCGGGCCAGTGCAGCGTTGTAGGCGTTGCCGCCTGAGTTGTGCCGCACATTGCCCGGAACGATCAGCCGGACCGCCGGGCCGCCCGGCTTAGTCATGGAAGGCGCTACTCGGCGTCGAAGTCGAGTGAGAACGACGCCCACGCGTCCGGGTTCTCCCGAAGCGTTACAGCCAGTCCCGCAAGCTCCCGCCCGTCCTCGCCGATACGGACCTTGGCCGCAACGGCCTCTGCGATGTATTGCGCCAATGCCTCGGTGGTGCTCAGCTTCCCGGCAAAATCGGGGTGCTCGTCCAGGTTCTTGTAGTTCAGGCCGGCCAGCACTTCTTCGATGAGTCCGCCGGCGGCGCCGATGTCCAAGACGATTGCGTCGTCGTTCAGCGCACGACGGCGGAAGGTCACCTCGGCCACGAAGGTGGCACCGTGCAGGCCTTGGGCCGGTCCGAAGGCTTCCCGGGGAAGGCTGTGGGCAATCATGAAGTGGCGGCGGACGGTCAGGCTGAACAAGGGCTACCTCTTGTCTTTGGCGGGGTGGTCGGAAGGGTACTCGATGACGTGGCACAGGGCGTCCAGGCTGCCCTCGGCCAGCTGGTGAACGACGGCGGGAAGTTCCGCAAACGGCGACGCCCCAGTGAGGAACATGTCGTAGACGGGATCGCTGAGCAGGGACACAGCGAGCGCCAGCCGGTCGGCGGTGGTCCTGCGGTGGCGGCGGGCGCGTGCCACCACCCCCACCTGGCTCGCGCGGATGGAGAGCCGGCGGGCGTGGAAGTCCTCCCCCAGCGGAATGGTCACCTTGCGGTCGGCGTACCAGGACATTTCGATGACGTCGCCTTCGTCGCCTACCAGCTGAAGGCTGCGTTCGAGGCCTTCCTGGGACGCAGAACAATGGAACACGATGTCACAGTCGGCCAGGGCGTCGTCCGGGTGGCTGAATTCGACTCCGAGGGCATCGGCGAACGCCCCCTTCGCCGGATCGACGTCCACCAGCTGGAGCCGCTGCAGCGGGAACGTCCGCAGGAGGCTGGCCACCATGCCGCCCACCAGGCCCGCGCCGACGACCGCGACGCGGTCACCCAGCCGTGGACCGGCTTCCCATAGGGCGTTGACAGCCGTTTCGACGGTTCCGGTGAGAACCGCCCTCCGGGCCGGGACGTTCTCCGGGACCACGGTCAGCGACTCGACCGGAACAATGTAGCGGTCCTGGTGCGGGTGCAGGCAGAACACCGTGCGGCCCACCCAGCCCTCCGGGCCGTGTTCCACTGTTCCAACCGAGAGGTAGCCGAACTTCACCGGCGACGGGAAGGAACCCTCCTGCAGGGGCGCCCGCATTTGTTCGGCAACCCGTGGTGGCACATTGCCGCAGTGGACCACGGTTTCAGTGCCTTTGCTGATTCCCGAATACAGGGCGCGGACCAGAGCCTCGCCGGGGCCGGGCGCAGGCAGCTCTTCCGTGCGGAGCTCGCCCTTTTCGTGGCCGACAGTCCAATAGGCCCGGGCTTGGGGACGGTGTTCGGATTGCTGCTGGGGATTGATCATCTTGCTTACGAATCTAGTCCCCGCACCGGGTGCGGGGAAGACTTCCGCCTTCGGCGCGCCCTCGTTTTGGGGAAGCGAGCCATGCTCCGGTAACCTATTCAGGTTGGTGACGTGTCCGAGCGGCCGAAGGTGCAACACTCGAAATGTTGTTTGGTGTCAAAGCCAACGTGGGTTCAAATCCCACCGTCACCGCGAGATAGCGAGGCCCTTGGTTTCTTTGTTTAGAAGGGACCAAGGGCCTTTTGCTTTGCCCCGGAAAGGTGCTGCAGTAACGCAATTCTCGCGACGCCCTGCGCTCCGCAGCCCGGGAACATTGCGCAACCCACGATCGATTCGTCACCGTGGCGGCCGAGCCTCCCGCACCCTGCCGATTCTGGGTCGCTTAGTTTAGTCGGCGGCCGAACTACGTCGAAAATACGTTCTGGATGCCGGCGTCCACATCAGCACCGCACCGGCAAGAGTCAGGACCAAACCGGTAAAAACCAGAGGTGTTGGTACGACACTGAAGGCACCTCCAAGCGACAAGACGGTCACGATGGACAGAACGAACCTGGCCCAATGTTCGCCTCGCAGAAGCCTGAATGCGGCCCAGCATTGCAGGAAACCACGCCCCTACGAGGGCCTCACTATCAGCAGGTCACCCACCGCACAGTCCAGGACATCACAGATCGCGGTCAGAGTGGAAAAACGGATCGCACGCGCCCGGTCATTCTTCAGCACAGACAGATTGACCAAGCTGACACCCACCCGCTGGCTGAGCTCGGTCAAGGTCATGCCACGGGCCGCGAGCAGCTCGTCGAGCCTGCAATGTATCCGCTGCTCTTCATCTGGTGCGGGAGCCATCAGATCAGCCCGTCCAGTTCCAGCTGCTGACGCCGGCCCGTCTCGAACATGCTCGCGAGAGCGGCAGCGCCGAGTCCAACCGCGATCGGCCACACGTCGAGTTCCATGAGGAAGAAAGCTCCTGTTCCTCGTTCCGGAAGCAACGCAATGCGATCGAGGACCGAGTGATAGGCGATGGCGTCCATGAACGGACCCAGGAGCCCCCAGGTCATCACGGCCAGGCCCGAGATGCCGAGAGTCGCTGCGGACAACAGACCGGCAAGACCACCCAGGAGTCCTGATCCGATCAGCAAAGAGCGTTCGGTCGAAGTGAGGCTGGCCGGCTGCACATCGGCTGTGGCATACGCGGCCTGGAGGACTTGACTGTTGCCCTCACCCAGCGCAGGCGTCACCAGGTTCGTGAGAGGCACCGTCAGAAGCGACGCGCTCCCAAGCCCGGAGTAGACAGCCACGATCGCCGAGACTGCCATTCCGGCAGCTGCGAGTCCGAAAGTAACGACAAACGATAAATACTTCACCATGCCGGCATGGAAGACCGTCACTCCTTCCCAAATGGAGCGGCGATTATGCCGGCACGTGCTACGATCCCCAGAACCCACAGGCGACCGTAAGCAAGTCGCATTCACTCAGGAGGTTCGCGGTGCCGGACACCACCTGCCACATGTCGATCTCGTTGGATGGCTTCGTCGCCGGGCCAAAACAGAGCCGCGAGGACCCGCTGGGCAAGCGGGGGCTGGAGCTGCACCGCTGGCATATCGGCGACCCGCGAGCCAATGATGCCGACAAGGTCGCGAACGAGTGGCTCATGCGCCCGCGGGGCGCGTATGTGATGGGTCGGAACATGTTCGGCCCGATCCGCGGGGACTGGGATGAGGAATGGACCGGGTGGTGGGGAGCTGAACCGCCGTACCACGCGCCGGTGTTCGTGCTGACCCATCACGCACATGACCCGATCCAGATGGACGGGGGGACGACCTTCCACTTCGTCACCGAGGGCTTCGACGCGGCCTACTCCGCAGCCTGCCAGGCTGCCGGGGACAAGGGCGTCGACATCGCTGGCGGGGCCTCGACCGTCCGACAGGCACTGATCGCAGGCGTGATCGACGAGCTCACCCTCGACATCGCACCGGTTCTGCTGGGTTCGGGCGAGCGCATCTTCGACGGGATTGAGTCCTTCGGCTTTGAACCCGCCGAGGTGCTTCACTCACCGCTGGCCACCCACATCCGCTACCGCCGCGTCAGCTAGCTCCGCGTCAGCTAGCTCCGCAGGCGTGGGTGGGCCGTGCAGAGCGGCAAGAGAATAAGTAGGGACCACAAAATATCGCACGGGTGCTGGCAGCAGCGCCCAGCGGCGTGGAGCGGTACGTTCAGCAAGCGGGCTTGAAGCAGGGGCGTTAGTGCTCTGCTTCTGCAGCAGCCTTCTTGGCGTTCTTCTCTGCATCCTTCTCGGCGCGCAGAGCCTCCGCTTCGTGCTGCTCCTCGGCTTTTTCCTGGTGGATGACCTCTGCGAAGAGCTTCTCCATTTCCTTGGCCACGCCGGCGGCTGAGGCGGGGTTCTGGCCGGTGACCAGCCGCTCGTCAACCACCACCTTCTCCTCAAAGACATCAGCGGAGACGTGGGTGGCGCCCTGTTCCTCGAGGCGGTCTGCCAGGAAGAACGGGATGACTTTGTCCTTCCCTGCTGCAACCTCCTCGTCGTTGGTGAAGGCGGCCACCTTGCGGCCCTCGACGAGGCGGAACCCGTTCTCCAATTCCACGTTCAGCAGTCCGGCCGGTCCGTGGCAGACCGCGCCCACCAAACCGCCGGCGTTGTAGACGCTGGCCACCAGGTTCTGCAGGCCTTCGCTGTCCGGGAAGTCCCACATGGTGCCGTGGCCGCCCACAAGATAGACGGCGTCGTACTGGTCGGGATCAACGACGTCGACGCGGGCTGTGTTGTAGAGACCCGCGCGGGTGGTCTCGTCCTCCGTGAAGGCGACCTGGACGGGATCGTTCGAGTCCACCTCGTCGCGCGGGGGCTGGCCGCCTTTGATGGACGCGAAGTCGACGAAATGCCCGGAATCCTTGAAGACTTTCCAGGGATGTGCAGCCTCGGCCACGTTGTAGCCGGTCTTCTCTCCCGTATCGCCGATCTCGGAAACGCTGGTCAGTACCATGAGGATTTTCTTCATGAAGTGTTCCTTTCGTCCAACTTCCACCCTACGCCCAGCCAAATTCCGGGTCATCCTTCCCGTCCGAGGCGGTGGCCGTCGGGGGCCTCATTCTTCGCTAGTGTGAGGGCTACGCGCCCAAACAGCGATCTCCACGGCTCACGGGCCATCGCCCACTTTGTGAGAAGGGACAAACAGACCTTTGGCCGGCACTCAACCCAAACAGCTTCCAGACGTACCCAAATATTGGTACGGGCCCGGAATTGAGGGGTGGAACAACAAGACGATCATCCACGCCTACACCCCGGAAGAGTGGGGCCTCGGAGGCAACCACCCGTCAGGCGGCAACTACCGCGCCAGGACCTTCACAGGGCTTAGCATCGTCACCGTGCTGATGACGATCCCGGCCATCCTGGCCCCGCTGGGTGCAGTTTTCGGGCTCATTGCCCTACTCATATCCTTCCCGGACCCGGGAAACATGGGGATGGGCCTGATAACCATTGTTGGTTCGCTGCTATGTACGGCCCTGTTCACCGGCGGCTGGCTCCTTAGCATCAGGGCACTCCGCGATGAGTGGCGTGCCCGCAAGCTCCGGAAGGCCAAAGGGCTACCAAAGCCTATGTACGCGGTGACCGACGATCAAGCGCGCAGATGGTTCGAGGAGCACCCGGGAACCCTGGCGATCACCCGGGAGAATTTCCCTCACAGCACCCACCCCTTCCCTGGAGAGCCGGGATACCTTGCACCGGAAAGGACCGACCATGGTTTACGACCGTGAGCGGGAGCGGCGCAACGATGCCGTCTACGCAGAGCACAAGAAGGCTGTCGCTGCCGGTGAGAAGCGTGTTCTCCGCACGACCAGCACCGGCGAGCTGCACAGCTACCCAGGTGATGAGATTGGTTTTACGCCCGGCCGCGGCCAAGCCCAGGTCAGCACCTGGTGGGGTATGGGGATTCTCGCGGTCTTTTCGGCCTGCATGTTCATCGTGGGCTGCTGGCTGTTCCAGCGCCCTTTGTGGGAGGGAGCCGGACCTGAATGGGGCGCGTTGTGGATCATCGGCATCTCAGGGTTTTTCACTCCCTATGCATTCAACCTCTCACGCGATGAATACCGCGCTACCCAACTCCGGAAGCGCCGCGGCTCACCGAAACCCGGAACCGGCAACGTCGACATAAATCTCTTGGAGCTGGGACAAAAAGACTGACCTATGAAACCCGCAGCGTGGCGTGAACCCCGCATAAGCGGTCAGCAGGCCACTGACAGGCCGTTTGGTCATCGGGCCGGGTTCGACAGCATCCCCTTCCTGGCTTGAGGCCGTCCCTTGTGCTGCGGCCTCCGGGCGGACACCATAGGGGGGACACCTGTCAACGGCACCCGGGGAGCGGTCTCAACGATGCGAATGCTGATTATGGGCCCTCCGGGGTGCGGCAAAGGAACCCAGGCCGAACGGTTGTCACAGCGCCTCGGCATCAACGGAGTGTCCACCGGCGAGGTCTTCCGCGATCATGTAAAGGACCTGACGCCGCTGGGTCGCGACGTCAAGGCTCACCTGGACGCGGGCAACCTCGTCCCCGACGACCTCACGAACCGCATGGTCCGCGACCGCCTTGCCCAGGCCGATGTCCGGGACGGTTTCCTCTTGGACGGCTATCCGCGCAACACCTCGCAGCTGGCTGAACTCGACATCATGCTTGCCGCCGAGGGACATGCCCTGGACGTCGCACTCCAACTAACGGTTGACAACGCCGAACTTGCCCGCCGCCTGCTTCACCGCGCCACCGTGACCGGTCGCACCGACGATACCGAGGAGGTCATCCGGCACCGCCTTAAGCTCTACTACCGCGAGACGGAGCCGGTGGCCGCGGCCTACTCAGAGCGCGGGATCCTCCTGAGCGTTGAAGGCACCGGCCCCGAGGATAAGGTCTTCGACAGGCTGCTTGCGGCACTCCACGCGTCGTTCCCCGACGCCATGGACGGCCCTCTATAACGCACCGCTGACCATACGGGGCGCCCGGGCCTTGCGGGGCGCCCGGGCCTTACGGCACGTCCGGGCGCTGGTCGCCTTTGTGGCTGCTACCCCGCAGGTTTTCCTGGACCTTGCCAAAGAGATCCTTGATGGTGGACTCCGTGTTGGTCAGCATGTCCGGCTGGACGTACACATTCTGCGTCGGGGGCAGGCTGTAGTGCGATTGCAGCCCGCCGGCCCCGTCAACCCCGTCCAGGGCAATGGTCACTCCGCCCTCCTTCCGGGCAATGGCGCCGATCCTGCCGAACACCAGCGTGAACTCATCCGGCTGGAAGCTGACCGTGTGCCCGACGTGCGTCCGATTAAGCTCTCCGGCCGCAACGGCTTTCTCATTGCCCGTACCTGCGTAGTCCATGGTTATCTCCTCGGGTTGGTGGCTGCTGATGCCAGCAGTCTAGGCCGGGCTCAGGACACGGCAAAGGGACTGCTGGGCGCCTGCACAGTTCATTCCGCCCAGCATCGGCACTTCATCCATTGAACACACCGCCGCCCGGCGGCTTAGATGAGTCATATCGGCGCTGACCACCAGTTGCCGGCACCGGGAATCAAGCAGGCTTCAGGAACGGACAACGGGGACAATACGTGACTTCGCAGAACAAATCGGTGACCAGCACTACAGGCTGGGACGACGTGCAGGTGGGCGACAGCGTGCAGCTGAGCCGCAACGGCCGGATCGAATACACCGGGCAGGTGGACGACCGCACTGCGGACGGTGATGTCGTGTGGATCAAGACCAGCCTTGGCCGCAGGCGGCTCTTCCATGCGGGCGACGGCTACCAGCTGGCGGGGAGCAACTCGTGACGGCGACAACCGACGCAGCGCAGCAGGCCGGCTCCGTCACCACCCACTGCGAGGATGACTGCCACTACTGCTCGGGGCCCGAAACGGACTAGCCGGCCGGCCGCCATTTCCCGGCTAGAATGACAGGGATCCGTCGTCCTGTCCCGCGCCAGCGTTGCGGCCAGGGCGCGCGGAACGAAGCCGGCAACGAACCGACCCCAAGGGAGGACTCCGTGCGCACTCACCACGCCCGGACTCCTTTCCATTCCCTCCGCGCGGCCATGGTCGCCGCGATGATCGTGACCCTTGCAGCAGCAGCCCACGTGGTTGGCGGCGGTGCCCTGCCGGCGCCCGGCATCATGGCGGCGGTCCTGGCCCTCACCGGCATGGCGGCCACTGCGGCCACCCGGCGCAAATTGAATTTCCCCGCGATGGCCGCGCTCCTGGGCACCGGTCAGCTGGTCCTCCATGAGGCTTTCAGCGCCTTCAGCTCCCCGGCAGGAACGGGACCGGCAGGAACGGCGGGGCACCACCCCGCGCCAGCGGCGTTCCCAGGCCTCCCGCTGGACGCCGCCGGCAGCGCGGCCACCCACCTGCACCACTACGAATCAGGCTGGGCTGCCGGCCTGATGCTGGGCGGACACGCCCTGGCCACCCTCGCGTGCGCGCTGCTGCTGGCCAAAGGCGAAGCTGCGCTGTGGTCGCTCGCGGCGTGGCTCCGGCCGCTCGTCCGGCTCCCCCGGGCGACAATGCCCGACGTCGTCGCGGCTCCCGCCGCCGTTGGCTGGCCGGAGGATTCAGCTCCCCTCCCCTGGCGCAACCTCAGGGCTGACAGCCTGCGGGGCCCACCCGCCGCCGTCGTACTTTCCTGACACCCGTCCGGCCCCTGCTGCCCGCTGCTCCGCCGTTCCCGGCGGTCCCCCGCCCGTCGCCGGACACTCCTCCATACTCCTGTGCACCGCCTTTGGCGCGTCGTGCACCTTGAAAGGCACTTCCTTTGAAAAAGTCCTCACCCCTGTCCTTCCGCCGTGCCCTCTCCGCAACGGCAGCCGCCGGCGGCACCGCGGCCCTCATGCTGGCCGGCGTCACGGCTGCCTCAGCGCACGTCGGCGTCACCCCGGACAAGACCGACGCCAACTCCTACGCACTGCTCACCTTCGGGATCCCGCACGGCTGCGACGAATCGGGCACCACCAAGGTGACCATCACGCTGCCCGACGAGCTCAACGACGCCCAGCCCACGGTGAACCCGAACTGGACCGTGGAGAAAGTGGTGGAGCAGCTGCCCGAACCGAAAAAGCTGGCCGACGGCGCCACCATCACCAAGCGGACCAGCAAGATTGTCTACACCGCCAAGGCTCCGCTGAACCCCGAGCTGCGGGACGCCCTGGTGCTCTCGGTCAAGCTCCCCGACGCCGCCGGCAAGACCCTCCATTTCCCCACCCTGCAGAACTGCGAGCAGGGGCAGACGGACTGGTCCGAGATCGCCAAGGACGGCCAGGACCCGCACTCGCTCAAGGCGCCTGCGCCCTCGCTCACCGTCACGGCCGCCGCGGCGGACGCGGCGGACGGACACGGCAGCCATGCGTCGGCGTCGACAGACACCGCGGCAGACACCGCCCAGGCCTCCTCGGTGACGGGCTCCGGCGCGGACGACGGATCCCAGGCACGCAGCTGGGCGGGCCTGGTGGCCGGCGTCGGAGGACTCGCCCTGGGCGGGGTGGCGCTGATGCGCAGCCGGAAACCCGCCGCAGCCGCCGCTTCAGGAACCCCCTCGGAACCCGGAAAGTAGCGCACCGGATTGGTGCCCGGAAATCACAATCCGGGCATCAATCCGCTGCAGCGGTCGTGGCATCGTTGACTCAGGCAACGGCGGGCATAAAGTGTGACCCATGAGGTCTCAGCCAATCAAAAACGGACTTGCCATCGCGACGGCGGTTGCGGCCGCCGCCTTCCTGCTCACCGCATGCGGGCCCAGCCAGCCGCAGCCCCAGGGAACCTCCGCGGGCGCTTCCACTTCCAGCGCCCCGCCCGCCACGTCCACCCCGGCCGGCAGCCAGGCGGCCAGCACTCCGGCGTCGTCCTCGTCCGCGACGTCGCCGTCGTCCGCGGGACCGTCGCGGTGCAAGGCAGCCAACCTGACGGTTTCATCGGATTCCTCAGGTGGCGGCGCCGCCGGCAGCGTCTATTCCAAGCTCATCCTTACCAACTCCGGGACCGAACCCTGCCTTCTGCGGGGCTTCCCGGGAGTGTCCCTCACCGCAGACGCCAACGGCGCCCCCATCGGTGCCCCCGCCCGGCAGGACGGGTCCTCGCCCGTTGCGGACGTCCTGCTTGCTCCGGGGCAGGCCGGAGCCGCGGACATGCGCTACACGCAGGCAGGAAATTACACCGACTGCACGCCTACGGAAGCTGCCGGCTACCGGATCTATCCGCCGGAGGAGACCGCCTCGCTGTTCCTCGCCGAACCCCGGACCGCGTGCAGCAACGATGCGATCGAGCTGCTGACCATCGGGGCATTCCACGCCCGGTAGGGCCT
This sequence comes from Arthrobacter sp. NPDC058288, assembly GCF_042880995.1. NCBI lineage: Bacteria > Bacillati > Actinomycetota > Actinomycetes > Micrococcales > Micrococcaceae > Arthrobacter > Arthrobacter sp. NPDC058288. The sequence continues at coordinate 50,832 of NZ_JBHVYH010000010.1, read as the reverse complement.
GCCGGGACTCCCCGAACCTACGCCCGGGATTCCCGCAGCTTTGCGGGCGCATCGCGGGAGAACGCAACCCCGAACCCGATCAGCGCCATGCCCAGAAGGAGGTGCAGCCAGTTGTCTGCGCTGTTCACGGGAAGGATGTTCACGGGCGAGTCCATTGCCAGGAACTGCCCGACGGTCCAAAGGACCATGTAGGCGACCCCCGCGCCGATGAGGAAATTCCGGGCCGGCAACGGACGCCGTGACATCAGCACACCTGCCACTCCTGACAGCAAGTGGATGATGTTGTGGAGGACGGACACTTGGAAGACGCCAAGGAGCATGGCCTCCGAGCCGTGTCCGGCAAACGCCAGCGTGCCGTAGTTTGCGGTGATGCCCGGGATGAAACCCAGCACGCCCAGCACAAATACCGCCGCCCCCGCGATAAGTGATGACTTCTGGACGTTCTTCCGCAAACCGAATCGGGCCCTGGCGGCTTCGGATGTTTTCATGGTGCCGCTCCTGTTCCCCGGTCACGCTGCTCATGACATGATAAGTCTACTTATGAACCCCTTCGGAGTCCCCTGCTAACGCCACGGCATGGGTCTTCGGGGACCGGGAAAGGCAGGCAGGACTGTGACCTCGCTTTGGTTGGACCGTAACCACTCCTTCCGCAGCGACCAGTTCCATCCCCGCAGCACGGTTGACACCGTGGTGGCAGGGGCCGGGCTGACCGGGCTGGTGGCCGCTTTGCTGCTGGCCCGGTCCGGCAAGAAAGTGCTGGTTGTCGAAGCCCGGAGCCCGGGCGCCGTCACCACCGGCAACACCACGGCGAAGGTTTCCCTGCTGCAGGGAACCGTGCTGTCGGCATTGCGCCAGCAGTATTCAGAGAAAGTGGTGGGTGCCTACGTCGAGATGAACCGCGAAGGCCAGGCATGGCTGCTCCGGTACCTGGCAGAGCGGAGTGTGCCGTTCCAGCATCGCGATGCCTACACCTACGCCACCTCCACGGACGGAACCGAAACCCTCCGCCTCGAATTGGCCGCTGCCCGGGCCGCCGGGATTGAGGCCGAGTACGTCACCGATCCCGGACTGCCTTTCCTTGTCAAAGGTGCCGTCCGTCTTCGCGGACAGGCCCAGATTCATCCCCTGGAAGTCATCGACGCCCTCGTGGACGACGTCCGCTCGCATGGCGGACAAATCGTCTCCGGCGTGCGGCTGAACGGGCTCCGGGGACTGACGGGGCCGGGGCCGGCGGTAGTCCAGACCGATCACGGCCCCGTTCACGCCCGGGAGGTGGTGCTCGCCACCGGCACGCCGGTCCTGGACCGCGGGCTCTATTTCGCCAAGCTCAAGGCCCTGCGGTCCTATGCGGCGTCATTCGAACTGCCTGGGACAACCGCCGTGCCGGACGGCATGTTCCTTTCGGTTGAGCAGCCGGTCCGTTCCCTGCGCGACTACCCCGGCGACGGCCGCCGGCTGATCCTGGTGGGCGGCAACGGTCACCCTGTGGGCCGCGCCAGGTCAGCGCAGGCCTACCTCGACACCCTGGTTGAATGGACAACGGCCCAGTTCCCGGGGGCCAGCCTCACCCACTCCTGGTCCGCGCAGGACTACCAGGCCACCAACTTGATGCCGTTCTTCGGCAAGCTCCCGCGGGGGCAGGGCCGGGTCTATTTCGCCACTGGCTACAACAAATGGGGCATGACCAACGCCGTGGGTGCGGCACTGGACATCACCGCCGACATCCTCGGCACGCGGCTCCCCTGGGCCAGCATCATCGACCACCGGGTCACGTCCCCGGCCGGGGCCGCCTCCGCGGTCTCCCTTAATGCTGCCGTTGCGGCCACCGTGGCACGGGACTGGGGGCAGGTGGGACTCAAGCGCCTGGATGAGTCGCGCGAGCCACCGCCTGAGGGGGCAGGCCGAGTGACCCGTCGCGGCCGGAAACCCGTAGCCGTGTCCACCGTCGACGGCGTCCGATGCCAACTGTCCGCCGCCTGCACGCATCTGGGCGGAATCGTGCGCTGGAACGACAGCGAAAAGTCCTGGGACTGCCCGCTGCACGGCTCCCGCTTCAGCAGCGACGGCACGGTGTTGGAAGGACCCGCCGTCCGAAATTTGCGTCAGCTTGACTGACCCTGCAGGCGCGGCCAACAGTGTCGGTGCCGTAGGGCATGATGGAGGAATGCAGGGGAAGGAGTCCGCTGGCGGCATGCCGCCAGGCGACAAACCATCAGGAACGCCGGCCGCCGGGCGTGCTTCCGCGCGGACCATGGACCGGTTCAGCCAGGCCACCAGGGAATGGTTCCTCGGCGCGTTTTCCGCACCCACGCCCGCACAAAACGGCGCCTGGAACGCTATTTCGTCCGGGTCCCATGCACTGGTGGTCGCCCCGACGGGCTCCGGCAAAACGCTCGCAGCGTTCCTCTGGGCGCTGGACCGCCTCCAGTCATCCGCTCCCGCCGAGCCGGAAGCCCTGCCGGGCCTGGACCCGGCCGCCAAAGGCAGGAAGCCAAAGACGCCCAAGCGGAAAACCCGCGTCCTGTACATCTCGCCTCTCAAGGCGCTTGGCGTCGACGTCGAACGCAACCTCCGCGCGCCTCTCATCGGCATCACCCAGACAGCAAAGCGGCTGGGACTGCCCGCTCCGCTGATCACGGTGGGCGTCCGTTCGGGAGATACGACGACGGCGGACCGCCGCGCGCTGCTAAGCCACCCGCCGGACATCCTCATCACCACGCCCGAATCCCTCTTCCTGATGCTTACGTCCAAAGCCCGGGAAACCCTGGCCGAGGTGGACACCATCATCGTGGACGAGGTCCACGCCGTCGCCAGCACCAAGCGCGGCGCGCACCTGGCCGTGTCACTGGAACGCCTGGACGCCCTCCTGCCCAAACCGGCGCAGCGGATCGGCCTCTCGGCCACAGTGGAGCCCCGCGAACTCGTGGCACAGTTCCTGGCCGGTTCCGCGCCGGTGGAAATCGTTGCCCCGCCATCAAAAAAGAACTGGGACCTGACAGTTTCCGTGCCGGTGGAGGACATGTCCGATCTTCAGGGCGCCGCCGGCGCCTTCGACTCCGGGCCTGCCTCAGGGCTGCAGCCGCAGGCCTCCATCTGGCCGCATGTGGAAGAGAAGATCGTGGACCTGGTGATGGCCAACCAGTCCACCATCGTGTTCGCCAACTCCCGCCGCCTCGCAGAACGCCTGACCGCGCGCCTCAACGAAATCTACGCCGAACGCCAACTGGTGGCCGCGGGCGGCAGCTGGGGAGAGTTCGGCGCCGGGTCCCCGGACTTTGAGAGGGTGCCGGCCGGCGGGCCGGCGGGCGGCACACCGACGTCCACGGCGACCCCGGCTCACATGATGGCACAGGCCGGGAGTACCGCAGGCGCCGACCCGGTGCTGGCTCGGGCACACCACGGCTCCGTGTCGAAGGACCAGCGGGCGCTGATTGAGGACGACCTCAAGTCGGGCCGGCTGCGGTGCGTTGTTGCCACGTCCTCCCTTGAGCTTGGCATCGATATGGGCGCGGTTGACCTGGTGGTCCAGGTGGAGTCGCCGCCGTCCGTCGCCAGCGGCCTGCAGCGGGTGGGCCGCGCCGGGCACCAGGTGGGCGAGGTGTCGCAGGGTGTGCTGTTCCCCAAGCACCGTGCCGACCTCGTGCATACGGCCATCACCGTGGAACGCATGCTGGGCGGCAAGATCGAACGGCTCAGTGTTCCTGCCAACCCGCTGGACATCCTGGCGCAGCAGACCGTGGCCGCCACGGCGCTGGGCTCCATCGATGTGGAGGAATGGTTCGCCACGGTCCGCCGGTCCGCCCCGTTCGCGTCCCTCCCCCGCTCGGCGTTCGAGGCCACCCTGGACCTGCTGGCAGGCCGCTACCCGTCCGACGAATTCGCTGAGCTCCGGCCCAGGATCATCTGGGACCGCAACGCCGGCACCATCGAAGGCCGCCCCGGGGCGCAGCGGCTGGCCGTGACCTCCGGGGGCACCATCCCGGACCGCGGGCTTTTCGGTGTCTACATCATCGGCACCGAGGTGGAAGGCTCGGCGTCGCCGTCCGCCGACGGAAAGGCCGCCAGCCCCGGCGCCTCCGCCGCCAAGGGCGGCCGCCGCGTGGGTGAACTCGACGAGGAAATGGTCTACGAATCCCGCGTAGGGGACGTCTTCGCCCTGGGCGCGACGAGCTGGAAGATCGAGGACATCACGCACGACCGTGTCCTCGTTTCCCCGGCCTTCGGCCAGCCGGGCAAACTCCCCTTCTGGAAGGGCGATTCGCTGGGCCGGCCCGTGGACCTGGGCCGGGCCCTGGGCGCCTTTGTGCGCGAACTTTCAGCGTCCGACGTCGGCCCTGCCACGGAACGCTGCAAGGCCAGCGGGCTTGATGATTTTGCCGCGAACAACCTGATCCAGTACCTGGCCGAACAGAAGTTGGCCACAGAAGTTGTCCCCAGCGACACCACCCTGGTGGTGGAGCGGTTCCATGACGAACTGGGCGACTGGCGCGTGGTGCTGCACAGCCCCTTCGGCATGCCGGTGCACGCGCCCTGGGCCCTCGCCGTGGGGCAGCGGCTGCACCAGCGCTACGGGATGGACGGCTCCGCGATGGCCGCCGACGACGGCATCGTACTGCGGGTGCCCATGATGGAGGACGAGCCGCCCGGGGCCGAGCTGTTCCTGTTCGACCCGGAGGAACTCGAACAGATCGTGACGGCGGAGGTCGGCGGCAGCGCCCTCTTCGCCTCCCGTTTCCGTGAATGCGCCGCCCGGGCCCTGCTGCTGCCCCGGCAGAACCCGGGAAAGCGCCAGCCCCTGTGGCAGCAGCGCCAGCGCTCCGCGCAGTTGCTGGACGTGGCCCGGAAGTACCCCACGTTCCCGATAGTGCTGGAAACGGTGCGCGAGTGCCTGCAGGACGTTTACGACCTCCCGGCGCTGAAGGACATTGCGGCGTCCATTGAGCGGCGCGAGCTGCGGATCCTGCAGACCACCACGCAGCAGCCGTCGCCGTTCGCCAAGTCCCTGCTCTTCGGCTACGTGGCCCAGTTCCTCTACGAGGGCGACTCGCCGCTCGCCGAGCGCCGGGCAGCCGCACTCGCCCTGGATTCAACGCTGCTCAATGAGCTCCTGGGCCGGGTGGAGCTGCGCGAGCTTCTGGACGCCAAGGTCATTGAAGCCACCGAACGGGAGCTGCAGCGCCTCGCCCCGGACCGGAGGGTGCGCGGCATGGAAGGCGTCGCGGACCTGCTCAGGCTGCTCGGTCCGCTGACCCCGGGGGAAGTGGCCGCGCGGCTGGAACCTGCCGAACCCGTGGTTGAACCTGCCGCGGAGCTTGAGCCTGCCCCGGTGGTTGAGCCTGCCGAAACCCTCCTGGCCGATGCCGTTGCCCACCTTGCCGCCCTGCAACGGGCCAACCGCGCCCTCCGGGTGAACATCGGCGGCGTCGAACGTTTTGCAGCCGTGGAGGATGCGGCCCGCCTGCGTGACGCCATCGGGGTGCCCCTGCCCATGGGTGTGCCCCTGGCGTTCATCGAGCCGGTGGCCGACCCCCTTGGCGACCTTGTCTCCCGCTACGCCCGCACCCACGGGCCCTTCACCGCAACGGAAGCCGCGGCCCGGCTGGGACTCGGCGTCGCCGTCGTCGGCACCGCCCTCAAGCGGCTCGCCGCGGACGGCCGCGTGGTGGAAGGCGAATTCCGCCCGCATGCCACACCGCCCCAGCAGGCGTCCGCGCCCGAAACGACGGAGCCGGGCGGCGCGGATGCCCCTGCGGCGCCCGCCGCCTCCGTCACGCCCCTGGCCGGCACCAGTGAATGGTGCGACGCCGAGGTGCTGCGGAAGCTGCGCCGCCGGTCGCTGGCGGCGCTCCGGGCCGAAGTGGAGCCGGTGGATGCCGGCGCCTACGGACGATTCCTCCCGGCCTGGCAGAACGTCCGGATCCCGGGGCGCGGCCGGGGCCAGTCCGCCCTGCGCGGGCTGGACGGCATCATCACCGCCGTCGACCAGCTCTCCGGCGTGCCCGTTCCGGCGTCGGCGTGGGAACCGCTGGTCCTGGCAAGCCGCGTCAGCGACTACCAGCCGGCGATGCTGGACGAGCTGATGGCCGCAGGCGAGGTCCTCTGGTCCGGCGCCGGTGCGCTGCCCGGCAATGACGGCTGGGTGAGCCTGCACCTCGCGGACTCGGCCGAACTCACGCTGAACCCCGCGCCGGACTACCAGCCCGGGGACGCGCAGCAGCGGCTGCTGGAGCATCTGCAGAACAACGGCGGCGGGTACTTCTTCCGCCAGCTGACCGACATTGCCGGCGGCATGGACTCCGTGCTGAGCGACCAGGACGTGGTGTCCGCTTTGTGGGACCTGGCGTGGGCCGGCCGCATCACCGGCGACACCTTCGCTCCGGTCCGGGCCATGATCGCCGGCGGCCACACGGCGCACCGGCAGGTTGCCCGGGCCCCGCGGGCGCGCGCACCCCGCATGAGCAGGCTGGGACGGGCTCACGGAACGGGCCTGATGGGATCTGCCGGGCTGACCGGCGGACGCTACGGCTCGGTGACCGGCGCCGCCCCTACACCGCCGCTGGCGGCCGGCCGGTGGTCCGCGCTGCCGTTGCCGGAACTGGACCCCACCATCCATGCCCGCGCCACGGCGGAGCTTCTGCTGGACCGCTACGGTGTGGTGACCCGCGGCTCCGTCATGGCGGAGAACATCCTGGGCGGATTCGGCCTGATGTACAAAGTCCTCGCCAGGCTGGAAGAGGCCGGACGATGCCGCCGGGGTTACTTCATCGAGCACCTCGGCGCCGCGCAGTTTGCCGTTCCGGCCACCGTGGACCGGTTGCGGTCCTACTCCGAAGACTCCCAGCTGGCCAAGCCGGAGCCCGTTGCCCTGGCGCTTGCCGCGACGGACCCCGCCAACCCGTACGGTGCGGCTCTGCCCTGGCCCGCGCTGAGTGTCGAAGCCGGCAGCGGCCATCGTCCGGGCAGGAAGGCCGGAGCCCTGGTGGTGATGGTCGACGGCGCGTTGACCCTGTACGTGGAGCGCGGCGGCAAGACGCTGCTCGCATTCGATGAAAACCCGGACGTGCTGGCCGCCGCGGCGGAAGCCCTGGTGGGCGTGGTCAAGCGCGGCGCCGTGGACAAGCTCATCATGGAGAAGGTCAACGGCCACGGCATCCTGGACACTCCCGCTGCCGCTGCCCTGACCCACGCCGGCGCCTATTCGACTCCGAAGGGGCTGAGGATCCGTGCCTGAAGGCGATTCCGTCTGGCGGGCGGCGGCCCAGCTCCACGCCGCTTTGGCCGGGCAGCAGCTCACAGCCTCAGACTTCCGGGTGCCCCGGTTCGCCACCCTGAAGCTGGCGGGCTGGACCGTGGATGAGGTGGTGCCCCGCGGCAAACACCTCCTCATGCGGCTTCGAGGTCCGGCGGAGGAACGGCTGACCATCCACTCCCACTTGAAGATGGAAGGCGCCTGGCAGGTCTATCCGCCCGGCGGCCGGTGGCGGAAGCCGGGGTTCACCGCCCGGTGCGTGCTGCGAACCGCCACGGCAGACGCCGTCGGGTTTTCCCTCGGCATCCTGGAAGTGGTCCGCACAGCTGACGAGGACTCCGTCGTCGGTCATCTCGGGCCGGATCTGCTGGGTCCGGACTGGGACATGGCGGAGGCTGAACGGCGGCTGCTCGCTGCCCCTGACGTTCCCATCGGCGTGGCCCTCCTGGACCAGCGCAACCTCGCCGGCATCGGCAACATCTACCGCTGCGAGGCCTGCTTCCTGTCCGGCATCCATCCCGCGGCACCCGTCTCCGACGTGACGGACCTGCCCGCCATGATGGCTACGGCCAAGCAGCTGCTGGAGGCCAACCTGGGACCGGGGCGCCGCACCACCGTCCTCAACTCGCGCGGAATGCCCGTCGGGCGGATGGCCGGGAGACCTGGGTACTGGGTATACCGCCGCGAGCACCAGCCGTGCCTCAAATGCGGAACGCCCATCCGGCACGGTGTCCTCGCCAAAGGTTCGGGCACCGAAGAGCGGGACGTCTACTTCTGCCCCACCTGCCAGCCGCCGCCGGCAGGAATTTCATGATCGGCGCCTGACTCCAGCGGAAGCGCGACCGGGCGGGCCTCCGGCACCGTGAACCGCGGCAGCAGCAACTGCACCAGCGGACCGATGGCCAGAGCATACACCACCGTGCCCACGCCCACGGATCCGCCCAGCAGCCATCCCGTAGCCAGGACCACGATTTCGATGCCCGTCCGGGACGTCCGCACCGACCACCCCGTCCGCCGCGCCAGGCCGGTCATCAGCCCGTCGCGGGCGCCGGGCCCGAACCGGGCGCCAATGTAGCAGGCCGAGGCGATGCCGTTCAGCAGCACAGCCCCCGCCAGCATGCCGATCTGTCCGCCCAGATGCGAGAACTCAGGAATCAGCGCGAGTCCCACATCCGCGAAAACACCCACCAGCACGGCGTTGCACAAGGTGCCGAAGCCGGGCCACTGCCGCAACGGAATCCAGAGGAGCAGGACGAGGAAGCTCACGATCACCACCACCGCTCCGATGGAGAGCCCGGTCTTCCCGGCCAGGCCTTGATGGAAGACATCCCAGGGGTCAAGGCCAAGGCCGGCACGGATGAACATGGCCAGCGAGATCCCGTACATGGCCAGGCCGGTGAACAGTTGAAGGAGTCTTCGGGTCATCATGGGATTCATCCTCCGCCAGAACTGGCCTTGTAATCCATAGCCAGTTTGAGATACTGGCTACATGTCCGGCTCCCTTAACCCCACTGCCTTGGTGCGCCTCCTGGGCGGATGGCACCGCGGCGCGGGGCCCGCCTACCGTGAGTTGGCCGACGTCGTGCGCCTCCTGATCCTGGACGGACGCGTCCCGCTGGACATGGCACTGCCCAGCGAGCGCGCCCTGGCCGAAACCCTGGGTATCAGCCGGACCACGGTGACAGCTGCCTACGCCAGCCTCCGTGAGCAGGGGTTCCTGAGCAGCCGCCAGGGCAGCCGCGGCAGGACCTGCATTCCCCGCCAGCTGCCCGCGGGCGCGGGGGGTCCGGCAGCCGCCGAGCTGATCAGCCCTAATGCGCTGGCCGGCGCGCCGGGACTGGCAGCGCCGCCGGGCCTGCTCGACCTCGCCTACGCATCCCTGCCGGCCAGCGGCGAAGTGGTGCATCGGGCCTTTGCCGCCGCGCTGACGGAGCTCCCTGCACTGCTTCCGGGGTTCGGCTATGACGCCATCGGCATCGCACCGCTGCGGGAGGCGATCGCTGCGCGGTACACGGCGGCCGGGGCCCCCACCACGGCGGACCAGATCCTGGTGACATCCGGGGCACAGCATGCCCTGAATATCGTGCTCCGGACCCTGGCCGGCCGGCAGGACAAAGTTCTGGTGGACCACCCCACCTACCCGCACGCGCTTGATGCCGTCCGCGCCAGCGGCTGCCGGCCGGTGCCGGTCGTGCTCCCGCACGGGCGCGGCTGGGACGTGGCCGGAATGGAAACCGCCATGATGCAGCAGCGGCCGAAGATGGCCTACGTGGTGCCGGACTTCCATAACCCGACGGGCCGGCTGATGTCCGATGCCCAGCGCCGCCGCCTTGTCCGGGCCGCAGCAGCCGCGGGAACAGTGCTGGTGGTGGACGAGACCCTGCGGGAACTCAATCTCGACGCCATGGACACCTCCCCGATGGCCGCTTTCAGTCCGGCAGTGGTCACCATCGGCTCCCTCAGCAAGTCGCATTGGGCCGGCCTGCGGACCGGCTGGATCCGGGCTGGCAGTTCGCTGATTCAGCGCTTCGCAGCGGCCCGTACCACCATGGACCTGGGCGGTCCCGTGGTGGAACAGCTGGCGGCAGCACACCTGGTCCGGTCGCTCGACGAGCCGCTTCCGGCCCGGCTGGCAGCGCTCCGCGAGAACCGGGCGGCGCTGCTTGAGCTGCTGGGCGGCATACTCCCCGGCTGGGAGCCGGAGCGGCCCGACGGCGGATTGAGCGTCTGGTGCCGGCTCCCCGCACCGATCAGCACCGCACTGACGGTCCTCGGCCCCGACTTCGGCGTGAGGCTGGCAGCCGGCCCGAGGTTCGGCGTTGGCGGGGCTTTCGAGCACTACCTGCGCCTCCCCTTCACGCTTCCGCCTGGGCAATTGGAGACGGCGGTGCGCGCCCTGCGTTCAGCCCAGGACAAGCTCGACGCCGCACCCCGGCTCCGCCGCAGCCTCCGCCGCACGCCCGCCGTCGCCATCGCCTGACCGGGCCGTACCACGGAGCAGGGTCGGCGCCGGACCAGGGCCGCGGGCGGGGTCAGTGCTGGATGCGGTCCGGCAGCAGCCAACCCGGCGCTGCGGACATCAATTCATGACGCGCAAAATGCCTGACGCGCCGGTATTCCGGTAGCGCCAGGCATTTTGCGCGTCGCCAGGCATTTTGCGCGTCGCTGAGCAGGGCGTCCGGACCCGGCCCAGCCGGGCCCTCGGTCCGGGGACTACGCGTAGACCTTCCCCAGGTAGCCGTCCCAGGCCTTGGCCGTAGCCCCTGAATCATCGCGGCCGCTGAAGTCGTGGACGGTCATTCCCACCGGCGCCCCGAAGGCGTTGCGGCCAAAGAACCGGTACATGGTGTCCGCTGTCCGCAGGCCCAGGAAGTTCTCGTTGGAGAAGTCCACCTGCCCCGTGAGCCGCCCCACGCCGTCGAGCTCCACATCAAACGTGTCACCCTGCGACGCGGCGTCCACGCCAAGCGCCTTCTTCAACTGCACGAAGCCGTCCGGCACCTGCGAGGCCGCGGGGCCCTGGATGTCCGTGAAGACCACCGGGCGGCCGTCGAAATACTGCAGGTACTGGCCCAGCGTGTGGAGGTAGAACTCCGTGTGCTTGCTGGCGCCGTCGTACTGCTCGTCCCAGTTGTCCGCGAAGATGCCGCTGTGGACGTAATGCAGCCTTGCCCGGCCGCCGTCGAGCGGTTCCAGGACATGCTCGAGCTGGTTGAACCAGCCGTCCGGTCCGTCCATGCGGGACACCAGGTGGTGGGGATACTCCTCCACGGTCTTGACATCCGGCCACTGGTCAGTGGGGAACATCCACGCTGGAGTGCCCTTGGTGACGGCTTCCCAGACCCGCTCCGGGGTGCCCGGCAGGTCGGTGTCGTAAACAATCTCGAATTTGCGGTTGTCAGTCATTGCCCTGCTCCTGTTCCTTGTTCCCCGAACGGGGTGGTTTTGCGTGGTTCATCGGGTGCCGGTTCCTTGAGTGCCGGCTCCTTGAGTGCCGGATGAAGCGCGACAACGAGCCGGTGCTTCCGCCCGCCCGCGCCGCCGTCGTCGTGGTATTTGTCCACGAGACGGGTGACCGCAACGCCGAGCTCTTCGGCAAAGGCGGCACGGTCTGCTGCGGTGCGGAAGGTGATCTCGCCGTCGATCGCGAACGTCGCGAGTTTCTGCCGCGCGGCCGCCGCCCCTGCGATGAGCTTGCCCACTTCCTGGACCATGCGCCCGGCGAGCGCCAGCAGCCAGAAGGCGGAGAAGCGGTCCGCGAAACGGTGCGGATCCGGCGCCACGGAGGCCAGTGCCGCAGGGGAAATCAAGTACGACGCCGCGGTGGCCTGCAGCACGCGCTCCGTGACGTTGCCCTTGCGCCGCTCCTCCACAAGCTCCACCAGGCCATGCCGCTCCAGCGCTTTGAGGTGGTAGTTCACCTTCTGGCGCGGCAGCCCCACCTTGGCGGCGAGCTGCGTGGCCGAGCCGGGTTCCGCCAGCTCCTGAAGGATGCGGGTCCGGATGGGGTCCAGCGAGGCCTCCGCTGCGGCCGGGTCCTCGATCACTTCGATATCCAACATGGTTTAAGTATCGATACCGACAACTTTATTTGTCAAGAACTTTTTTACCGTCGGTCGCGGGTTTGCCGGAAATGAAGGGGCGCCCCCGCGCAAAGTAGAATGGACCGGTGATGCAATCCCCCCTCCCCGTACGCGACGGCGTGAACGCGACCCGCCTGCGCCTCCCGGACGAGGGGCCGTGGGACACCGCGATGGACTACATGATGCACCGGTGGGGCCACATCGACCCGCAGGGCATCGAGGACCGTTTCGACGCCGGCGAGATCGTGGGCGAGGGCGGCATCCCGCTGGATAGGCGCACCAGGCTCAAGGACCACACCTTCATCTGGTACTACCGCACCCTCCCGCCGGAGACGCGGCTTCCCGTTGAACTCAGCATCCTGCACCAGGACGACCACATCCTTGTGGTGGACAAGCCCCACTTCCTGCCCACCACTCCGGGCGGCACCTACATCCAGGAGTCGGCCCTGGTACGGCTTCGGAACCAGCTGGACCTCCCGGACCTGATCCCCATGCACCGCCTGGACCGGATGACGGCCGGCATCCTCCTGCTCTCCACCAACCCCGGAACCCGCGGCAAGTACCAGGTCCTCTTTGAGAAGCGCCAGGTCCAGAAGGAGTACGAGTGCGTGTCCGCCGCGGAACCGGCCGCCGGGTACCCCGCCGTCGACTTCCCCATGGTGGTCCGGAACCGCATGACCAAGTCCCGCAGCTACCTGCTGGCCGAGGTGGTGGACGGCGAACCCAATGCGGAAACCCGCATTGAACTGATGAAAACGTTCGACGCCGGCACTCACGCAAGTGAACCGACTTCGGCGGGGGCCCCGGAACGGCGGGCGCTGTACCGCCTTGAGCCGCACTCGGGGAAGACCCACCAGCTTAGGGTGCACATGGCATCGCTCGGCCTGGGGATCGTGAACGACGCCTTCTACCCCGAGCTGCTGGACAAGGCACCGGACGACTACACCAAGCCGCTCCAGCTGCTGGCCCGCGGGATCAGTTTTGTAGACCCCATCACCGGGCATCCGGTGGAGTACCGCAGCCGGCTTCGGCTCAGCGAAGCCCCGGCGTAATACCGGCGCAGTCCGGGCCGGGACCGGAAGTCCCGAGACGCGAAAATAAGATACCTTGTGCCCATGGACCTAGCCAACGCTGACACTTGGGGCGCCGCGATCTACTTCTGGATCATCCCCATCGTCCTTGGCGACGCCATCTTCCCGCCCATCCCCTCCGAGATGGTGGTGATCACCGGCGGGGCGCTCGCCGCAGAAGGCCGCGCCAACTTCCTGCTCGTGGGAATCCTTGCCGCGTTGGCGTCGTGGATCGGCGACGTTGTGGTGTTCCAGCTGTTCAAGCGCCGCCTCAGCCATGTCCTGGACCGGTGGCGGTGGGGCCGCAAATTCCACAGCGGCATCCACGCCGCCATCGCGAAAGCGGGCCGTTCCACCACGTACGGCGCCATCATCGGCGTCCGGTTCATCCCGGGCGGGCGACTGGCGACGTCGGCCGCCGCCGGCATTGCCGACGTCACCACCCGGGCGTTCAGCTTTTGTGCCGCATTGGGCGGAGTTCTCTGGGGCACCTGGCTCACGGGGCTCGGTTACTTCACCGGCTCCGCCACCAGGCTGCCGTTCTGGGCGAGCTCGCTGATCGGCGTCGCGGTCGGACTGGTGATCGGCGGCGTGGTGGGCATGATTGTTACCCGCCGCCGCGGCAGCCGGTCCCCCGTGGATGAACCCGGCGATCCCGCTTAGACGGGAGCCCAGCGGCCGCGGCTGCGGCGGAGCACCAGGAGTGCGCCGGTCACCGCCACGCGTTCGACGGCGTCGCGCATCATCGCTGCAGATTCCCGCGCCTGGCTGTTCTCACCGGTGTACTCGGTCGGCTCCACCAGGAAGCGGAGGTTCAGTTCCGGCACTCCGCCGGCGATCTGGAGCTGGTTGGACTCCACATGGTGCCTTGTTCCAAGGGCTTCGACGGCGGCGGCCATCACGGCCTCGGGAGCGTTGCCGGGCTTCAGCCCGGTGATCTTGAGTCTGGTCTGGAACGAAGGCATGGAATCCACCCTAACGTCAGCGCGAACGGGCAGATAACGCCCGCAGATCCTCGTCCGCAGGGCCTTATCTGCCCGTTCGCGCTCACCGCTCCGGAGTCGAGGGGGGCTACCCGGTGTTGCGGAGGCCCGCTGCTACGCCGTTGACCGTGATGAGCATGGCCCGCTGGAGGCGCTCGTCTATCTCGGCCCCGGACATGCTCTCCCCTTCGGAACCTTCCGCTCGCATGCGGCGCATCAGTTCCACCTGGAGGTAACTGATGGGATCGAGGTACTGGTCGCGGATCTCCAGGGAACGCTTGAGGGTGGGCTGCGCGTCGAGGAGCACGTGCTCGCCGGTGAGTTTCTGGATCTCGGCGACGGTGAGGTCGTATTCCTCCCGGATGGCCCGGAACAGGTGGTGCAGCTCTTCGGGGACGAGGGTGGACACGTAGTAGCCGGCAATGTCCATGTCCGTCTTTGCCAGCGTCATTTCCACGTTGGACAGGACCGAGCGGAAGAAGTGCCAGCGGTCCATCATCTCCGTGAGCTGCTCCGTGTTGCCGGCTTCGCGGGCGGCCTTCAGACCGGAGCCGACGCCGAACCAGCCCGGCACGATCTGACGCGACTGCGTCCAGCCGAACACCCACGGGATGGCGCGAAGGCCGCCCAGACCGGCGCCGGAGTCCGGACGCTTGGACGGACGCGAGCCGATGTTGAGGGAGCCGAGCTGTTCCACGGGCGTGGAGGCCATGAAGTACGCCGGCAGGTCCGGATCGTCGATGAGCGAGCGGTAGCGTGCGAACGCGGCATCGGAAATGGTTTCCATGACGTGGCCGTAACGCTCGCGCTGGTCCTCGGATGTACGCGGGGTGCGGTGCAGCGCGGAACCCTGCATGACGGCCGCGAGGGAAAGCTCCAGGTTTTCGCGTGCCAGCTCCGGCAGCGAGTATTTGTCCGAGATGACCTCACCCTGCTCGGTGAACTTGATTTCACCTTCGAGGACGCCGTTCGGCTGGGCCATGATCGCGTCGTACGTGGGTCCGCCGCCACGGCCCACCGAGCCGCCGCGGCCATGGAAGAGCCGGACGCGGACTCCGTGCTTGGCGGCGACGTCGCGCAGCTTCCGCTGGGTCTTGTGGATTTCCCACTGGCTGGTCATCACGCCGGATTCCTTGTTGGAGTCCGAGTAGCCAAGCATGATTTCCTGTACGTCGCCGCGCAGCCGGACGAGTTCCCGGTAGGAGGGATCGGACAGCAGCTGGTCCACGATCTCGGCCGAGGCCCGCAGCTCCTCCACCGTTTCCAGCAGCGGGGCAAAGCCGATCCTGGCGTACGGCGCGTCACCGAAGAGGCTGACGAGCCCTGCTTCGCGGGCCAGCACGGCAGCGGCCAGGACGTCATCGGCGCCGCGGGTCATGGAGATGATGTACGTCTCGATGACGTCCGGGCCGTAGGTCTTCAGGGCGCGGCGGATCTCACGGAAGACGTCGTAGGTGCCGTCTGCGACGCCGTCGAGCTTGATCGGGTGGCCGGACAGCGGACGGCGGGAGCCCAGTTCCGCCCCCAGCACTTCGAGCCGCTCGGCGCGGCTGAGTTCGGAGTAGCGCACACCGGGGCCGCCCAGGCGGTCCATGAGCTGCCCGACCGCGTCGTGGTGGTGGTCGGCGTGCTCGCGGATGTCCAAGGTGGCCAGGTGCAGCCCGAAGGAGGCGATGGCGCGGCGTACCCGCGCGAGTGCACCGTCGGCGGCCAGGCCGGCGTGGTGGTTTCGGAGTGATTTCTCCAGCAGCCCGAGCTCGGCGAGGACGCCGGCGGTTGAGGTGTAGTCCCGGCCGGGCTCGTGCGAGGAGCCGGCCGCCACGCGCTTGGCCGTGTTGAGGAGCTTTGCCTTGATGCAGGTGAGCTTAAGCCGGTAGGGCTCCTGGGCGTTGAGTTCCAGGACCCGGCGGTCCAGGCCCGGGAGGTTCTTGAGGTCCGTAGCGATCGAGTCCAGGAGCTCCTGGTCCGCCCCGGCCAGCGCCGTGGAGTTGGACAGGATGGCGATGAGCTCGTCGATCATGGCAATGCTGATCCGGACGGCATGCTGGTTCTGGATCTGCAGGATCTCTCGGGTGACGCCGGCGGTGACGTTCGGGTTGCCGTCGCGGTCGCCGCCGATCCAGGAGCCGAAGCGGATGGGGGCCTTCTGCGAGGGCAGCGTGACGCCGTGCTCCGCCAGCAATTCGGAGAGGTCCGAGAGCATTTCGGGCATGGCGTCGGTGAGGATGCTGTTCAGGTAGTAGATGGCATTGCGGGCCTCGTCCACGGGGGTGGGCCGGACCTGGCGGAGCTCGTCCGTCTGCCACATCTGGTCGATCACTTCGGCCAGCTGGCGGTCCTGGCGGCGGCGGGCGGAGGTGCCTTCCTCGGTGGAAACTGCCAGGACATCTGACAGCCTACGGATCTTGTCCAGGACGGAGCGCCGGGACGCTTCCGTGGGGTGGGCTGTGAAAATGGGGCGGACATCCAGTTCGTTGACCACTTCCTGGAGCACGGCCGGCCCTGCCTGGCCGGAGATCTCCTCCACGGCTTTGGCCAGCCAGCCGTCCTTTTCCTGCCGGGTCCGCAGGCCACGGACCCGGTGGACCTGCTCGGCGGCGTTGGCCAGGTGGAAGTAGAACGCAAAGGCGCGGACCAGGTCGGTGGCCTGGTCAATGGGCAGGGAGCCGAGCAGTTCGCGGACCTGGGCGACGACGTCGTGCGAGCTCCAGGGACCGGTGGCGTCCGCGCCTCCGCGCGCGGCCTCCTTGGATTCCTTCGTCAGGAGGCGGACCTGCTCCACGAGGTCGAGGAGCTCGGGGCCGTGCTGGCGGACCAGCGATTCGCCCAGCAGCGTGGACACGCGCCGGACGTCCGCCCGGAGCTCGGACGCAAGATCGGTGCTGGCAACGTCAGTGCCTGCGGAATGGGTGCCTGGATTTACTGCAGTGTCAGCCATGGAAACTATCTTTCGAGGGTTCGGACTTGGCTCGTACACTGCGCTGGATACTGTGAGCCGGGTTACGTGTTCCTATGGGATGTTACCCGGCACTGTTGCGGCCTGTGAATTTGTCTCAGATAGTGTTCGCGCCCTTGACGCCGCCGCGACGCCTGTTTTATGAGGCGCCGCGGAGGGTCTGGAAGCTGCCGATGGACCCTGACCGGAGAAAGGGCGTCGGCGGCCTAGCGTGCGATCTTGAAGTTGAAGTTTGCCGTTCCCAGTGCGCCCCAGAGCCGCAGCCAGACCGGCAAGAGCATCTCAGAGCCCCGTGCCGTGGTGATATCACCCAGGTCAATGACGTCCTGGTGCCCGAGGCTCTTGAGGAGCGTGGTCACCTCGGATTTGGCCGCAGCTTCGTTGCCGGAGACAAACACGGAGTGGTCGCCTCCGGCCGCACGCCCGGGGTCGACCATCAGGCTGGCGTTCATCGTATTGAGGGTCTTAACAACCTTCGTTTCCGGGAACGTCCGCTGGATCTGCTCTCCCAGGCTGTCCGTGTTGACCGGGTTAAGCGTAGGGGGCATTCCGTGCGAGAAGTCGAGCGGATTGGCGATATCCACCAGGATCTTCCCGGCAAGGTTTTCCGTTCCAGCCGCGGTGAGGGCGGCAATGGAGCTCGCCCCCTCGGTGGCGTTGACCACCAGCTCGGCACCTGCTGCGACATCGGCGAACGCAGCCAGGTGGACGTGGGGGTGCTCCGGAAGCCACTGGCTGAAGGGCGGTGCACCCATGGCATCCGGCTCCGTGCGTGCAAGCGTGGCCTGCGGATCGCGGGTCCCGATAGCTACTTCATGGCCGAGACCTGCCAACGCCCCGGCCATGGTCCTGCCGACCGTGCCGGTTCCCAGTACTGCAATTTTCATGGCGTCCTCATTCTGGTCTCAATAGTGCGTCTCAATGATGCGTCTCAGTAGTGAGGCGCACGGGTAGACAGGTCCGTCTACTAGTGGCAAAGACGCTATCAGACAGATCTGTCTACGACAAGCAATCATCAAAGGCTTCGAAGGCGGGAAACCCCTAGCGGCAGGCGCAGACAGACTGGTCTGTGTACCATGGAGTCATGACGCCGCCAGCACCCATAGCGCAGGCTGTCCGAACGCCGGCCGGACCAGCCAGGGAGAAGATCCTGGCCACCGCTTTCAGGCTCTTCTACGCCCACGGCCTGCGCGCTGCGGGCATCGACACCATCATCGCGGAATCCGGAATCTCCAAGGCCACGTTCTACAAGTACTTTCCCGCCAAGGACGAACTGATCCTCGCCTATTTGGACAAGGTGGATGCCATCTGGACGGCCCAGCTCCACGCTGCGGCGGAGGCCGCGGGTCCGGACCCTGCGGCGCAGCTGGCCGGGCTGTTCGACGCCCTCGCTTCCGCGTGCCGCCGCGACGGATACCGGGGCTGCGCCTTCATCAACGCCGCCGCCGAGTCAGCGTCCGGGACGCGGGTTCATGAACGCACGGTTGCCCATAAGAAGGCCGTTCTGGCGTGGATGGAGGGGCTGGCCGCCGAGGCAGGCGCCGCGCGACCGGACCGGCTTGCACGAAGCCTCTCGCTGATTCTGGACGGGGGCCTGGCAAGCGGCGTGCTGGACGGCGACCCGGAAGCCGCACAAACAGCCCGGGAGGCTGCCTCACAGCTGATAGCCGCCACCCTGTCCACCCCGAACCAACCAGACCGCGCCCTGTAACCGGGACCAGGCACAACGAACGAGGAACCATGAATACTTCCACTGACGCGCAACTGGAACGCTGGAACCGGTTCCGCTCCAACCGCAACAAGGCGCTGGCCAGCGAGCACGGCTGGCTGACCCTCACATCGTTCCAGTGGCTGGAAAGCCGGCCCGCCGCCGTCGACCTCGTCCCTGGTCTCTGGTCAACGGACGGGACGACGGCGTTCCTCACCGCTGCGGCGGCCGACGGACTGACGCTGGTGGCAACGGGCCAAGCCGTGGACGGCACCATTTCCGCCGCGCTGGCGGATGAGGAGTCGCTGATGTGGGTCCAGTTCGGCGGCGACGACGGCAGGCAGGTGGTGGTGGAACTGGCCATGCGCGCGGACAAGTACGCAATCCGAACCCGCGATTCCCGGTCGCCGGTGTTTACGGAGTTCGACGGCGTGCCCACCTTTGGGTACCGCCCCGACCTGGTGATCGACGCCGAGTTCCACCCGTATCCGGAGCCCGTGGATGTTCCCATCGGCACCGCCAACCCGCTGGTGGACGGCGTGCACCGCACAGTCGGTGAGCTGGTGTTCCGGCTTCCCGGCAAGGACCACGAGTTCCACCTGCAGGCGGAAGAGGAGAAGCTCGGAGCCCTGACCGTCACGTTCCACGACGAAACCAACGGGGACTCGACGGACGAGTGGCGCAAGGTGTCCACGGCGCGGCCCCGGCCGGACGGCTCAGTGGTCCTGGACTTCAACCGCGCCATCAACTACCCGAGCGCCTTCACGCCCTACGGGACCTGCCCCATGCCGGTGAAGAACAACAGCCTGGACTACCGGATCGAAGCCGGCGAGAAGGACCCGATGATCGCCGGCTGAGCGCGAACGGACAGATAAGCCCTGCCGGCTGAGCGCGAACGGACACTTGAGGCCCACCCTCCGAGGGCCCCAAGTGTCCGTTCGCGCTCATCAGGGCTACACGATGGCGGACACTCCGGTGACGGCGCGGCCCACGATCAGCGTGTTGATCTCGAACGAGCCCTCGTAGGTGTAAATCGCCTCCGCATCGGCGAAGATCTTGGCCATCCGGAAATCCGACACAATCCCGTTACCGCCCAGGATGGAGCGTCCCATGGCCACGGTTTCGCGCATCCGGGCGCTCGTGTACGACTTCGCCAGCGCCACCTGCGCCATCTCCGCCGCCCCGTCCTGCTGGAGCTGCGCGATGCGCACCATCATGCCCATGCTGGCCACCGCATTGCCGAGCATGGTCACCAGCTGCTGCTGGATGAGCTGGAATTTGGCTAGCGGACGTCCGAACTGCTGGCGTTCGACGGCGTGCTGCCGGGCAACGTCGAACGCCGCCAGCTGCTGGCCCACCGCCTGCCACGCCACCATGATCCGGGACCCGCGGAGCAGTTCGTTGGTGTCCTCGAAGCTTCCGATCCCGGCGAATCGGTCTGCCTCCGCGACCCGGACATCCCGGAAGACAATGTCCGCGTTCTGCACCGTGCGCAGGGCGATCTTGTTTTCGATCCGGCTCCGGCGGACGCCCGGGAGGGCCGCGTCCACGATGAATCCCCGGATGGCGCCGTCGGCCTCGTCCCGGGCCCACACGAGCATGTAGTCGCAGAACGTCCCGTTGCCGATCCAGCGTTTGGCGCCGTTGAGGATCCAGCAGTCGCCGCCGTCGTCCGCTCCCCCGGGAACGCGCCGCGCCCGCGTTTCCATTCCGCCGGCCACATCGGACCCGTGCTCCGGCTCGGTCAGCGCAAAGGCGCCGGTGGTGCGGAGGCTTGCGGCGTCGTCGAGAAGGCGGGCCTTCTGCTCGTCGGAGCCGAACCCATAGAGGGATTCCACGAAGAGGTCATGGTGCACCAGGAAGAACGTGGCGATGGACGTGTCCACCCTGGTGATCTCGGCAATGACCAGGCCCGCGAACAGGTGGCTGTAGCCGCGCTGGGCCGGGGCGCTCAATTCGAGGGCGGCCAGCTTGGGCAGGATGTGGGCGGGAAATTCGGCGTTGTTCCACCACTCTGTGGCGAACGGCGCGATCTCGGCGGCCAGGAATGCGCGCAGTTCCTCCAGCTTCCGCCGCTCCCGGTCGCTGAGCAGTGATTCGAACCCGAAAAAGTCGGCCGTGGGTAGCGAATCCGCCAGGCCCGCCGGCGCGGGCTGCACCGGGATCGACGCCGGGGTCACTTCGGTCCCATCCGGATGGCGCCGTCGAGGCGGATGGTTTCGCCGTTGAGCATGGCGTTGTCCACGATATGCGCGGCCAGGTTGGCGTATTCGGCCGGCCGGCCCAGGCGGGACGGGTGCGGGACTTGCTTCCCCAGCGAATCCTGGGCTTCCTGCGGCAGCCCGGCCATCATGGGTGTCTCGAAGATGCCCGGCGCAATGGTGACCACGCGGATCAGGGACCGGGCCAATTCACGGGCAATCGGCAGGGTCATGGCCGCCACGGCACCCTTGGATGCAGCGTAGGCGGGCTGGCCGATCTGCCCGTCGAACGCGGCCACGGACGCGGTGTTGATGATGACCCCGCGCTCAGGTCCGCCCAGCTCGGTCACGGCGGCCTCGGTGGCGGCCATGGCGGCGGCCGCGAGGCGGATTACGTTGAAGGTGCCCACGAGGTTGATCTGGATGACGCGGTTGAAGGTGTCCAGCGGCAGCACGCCCTCGCGGCCAAGGACTTTCCCCGGGGTGGCGATCCCGGCGCAGTTCACCACAATACGCAGCGGCCCCAGGGCGACGGCGGCGTCGACGGCGGCCTGGACCTGGTTTTCGTTGGTCACGTCGGCCGGGACAAACACGGCGGTTCGCACGGAAGCTCTGGACGCGTTCGCCTCGCCGGCAGCCTCGCCGGCGGCAGTCCCGACCCCGCCGGGTCCGGGGCCGCCTGCACCGGCCCCGCCGGTAGCGTTCAGTTCCGCTGCGTACGCTTCGCCGGGCGACGACGGCAGGTCCACCAGCACCACCGATGCCCCGGCGTCGAACAGTCGGCGCGCCGTTGCGGCACCTAGCCCGGAGGCTCCGCCTGTAATGAGCGCGACAGTACCTTTGATGTCCATGCATCCTCCTTGATGTGGAACCGAACCCGCCATAACGCTAGTTAATGAATGTTAACTGGAATGGACGGAAACCGCACGTTCGGCGGCCGTCCCCGAGGCATGGCGGCCGGACTCACCGCTAGGCTGGCAGCATGACCTCCCCAGACGCCGTCGCGCCCGCGGACTGGTCCGCCCGCGCCGACGAGGCCGCCCGGTCCGTGACCCGGATGTTCGGGCAGCGGCTATTCTTCCTGCCCGGAACGCATATCGCGGCGATCGAACGTCCGTCCAGCCGGCTGAAGAACCTCATGCGCCCCTGGCACTACTGGTGGCAGGCGCATTACGTGGACTGCCTCGTGGACGCCGGCCGCCGTGAGCTGGCGCGGGGGGCAAGGTTCGACGGCGGGAGCCGGCCCAGTGCCGGACGGCTGGCCTCGCAGCTGGTCACCGGCATCCGGCTGCGCAACTTCCTTACGGTCGTCAACAGCTACTACGACGACATGGCCTGGCTCGCGCTGTCCACCCTCCGGCTGGAGAAACTCGCCGAAGACAGCCGAAAGCCGGGCAGCCGGCGCAACGCCCGCATCCGGCAAAGCCTCACGCTGCAGTTCGATTCCGCCTCCACGGATGACCTTGGCGGCGGCACCTTCTGGAGCAAGAAAAGGGACTTCAAGAACACGCCCGCCACGGCTCCGGTGGCGCTCTACTATGCCCGCACCGGTAATGCCGTCAAGGCCCAGGCCCTGGTGGACTGGCTGCACGCCAAGCTGTTCGACCCCGCCCAGGGCATGTACCAGGACGGGCTGCGGATCGGCGCGGGCGGCGAAGTGGTGCTGGAAGCCGCCATTTACACCTACAACCAGGGCCCGGTCCTCGGGGCGCTGCTGGAGCTCGGCGGCCGGGGGAACCTTGACCGGGCCGCCGACCTGGTGGGCGCCGTGTCCCGCAACCTCACCCGCCCCGCCGCCCTCGAGTCCGGCAGGACAGCCGCTGTGCTCCGTTGCGACGGATCAGGCGACGGCGGCCTGTTTACCGGAATCCTGGCGCGGTACCTTGCGCTCGCGGCAGCGGACGGGCGGCTGCCCGACCGGACGCGCGCCACTGCGGCTGCCCTGGTTGCGGAGACCGCGCAGGCGCTCTGGGAGGGCCGCCGCGCCGTGGATCCGCAGGAACCGCTGGCTCGCCATGGCGCGCACGTGGTGTTCCCGGTGTTCCCCGAGACACCGGCGGCCCGGTCCTATCCGGCGGGTGCCGTCGTCGAACTTTCCACCCAGCTCCAGGCCTGGATGGTGCTGGAGGCCGCCGCGGTGCCCCAGGTCGGTGCCCCAGGGCACCCGGCCTGGGGCACCGACCTGACAATCGAACGCCCCCACCCTCCGGGCGGCGGTAATTAAGTCACGTAAAAGTTCCGTAATTGATGTGATCCTGATCACTTAAGCCTGCTTCGGCTTGGTTCCTTAGGTTTGGCTAACCTACAGTTTTTTGCAGTGAGCATGCCCTAACTTCCCCCTCATGCGGACTCCGGTCCACCGAGAGTTTTTTCCAGAAAGAAGCCCCCAATGAAGATCCGCACCAACGCGCTGGCAGGAATCGCACTCGCCGCCACCGCAGCCCTCGGCCTCGCCGCCTGCGGCTCCGGAAGTTCCACCCCCGCTGCCAGCACCGCCGCGGCCGATGGCAAGGTCTCCGGCGAAATCACCGTCTACAACGCCCAGCACGAAAGCCTGACCAAGGAATGGGTTGACGCTTTCACCGCGGAAACCGGCGTCAAGGTCACCCTCCGCCAGGGCGATGACACCGAGATGTCGAACCAGATCATCCAGGAAGGCGCCGCCTCACCGGCCGACGTGTTCCTCACGGAAAACTCGCCCGCAATGGCGCAGGTTGAGAACGCTGGCCTCTTCGCGGACGTGGACAAGGCCACCGTTGGCCAGGTGCCCGCCGAGTTCCGCCCCTCCACCAACAAGTGGACCGGCATCGCCGCCCGCTCCACGGTCCTGGTCTATGACAAGGCCAAGTTGAGTGAGGACAAGCTGCCGAAGTCCATGCTGGACCTGGCCAAGCCGGAGTGGAAGGGCAAGTGGGCCGCCTCGCCGTCCGGCGCAGACTTCCAGGCCATCGTTTCGGCCTTGGTTGAGCTCAAGGGCGAAGCCGCGGCCGAGGAATGGCTCAAGGGCATGAAGGAGAACTACAAGGCGTACAAGGGCAACAGCACAGCCATGAAGGCCGTCAACGCCGGTGAAGTGGACGCCGCCCTGATCTACCACTACTACTACTACGGCGACCAGGCGAAGACGGGCGAGAACTCCAAGAACGTCACTCCGTACTACTTCAAGAACCAGGACCCGGGCGCATTCGTCTCCGTCTCCGGCGGCGGCGTGCTGAAGACCTCCAAGAACGCGGCGGCTGCCCAGGCATTCCTGAAGTTCATCACCGGCAAGAAGGGCCAGGAAGTCCTCCAGAAGGGCACCTCCTTCGAGTACGCCATTGCATCCGATGTCCCGGCCAACGAGAAGCTGGTCCCGCTGAAGGACCTGCAGGCACCCACTGTTGACCCGGCCAAGCTCAACTCCGAAAAGGTCACCGAACTGATGACCAAGGCAGGACTCCTGTAACTCAGTGGAAACTGACCTAGCGGCACCGGAAACTTCCGGAAGCACGACGACGGCGGGTAGGGGCAAGCGCCCCCGCCCGCCTTTCGGCGTTTCCGCAGTATCCCTCATCGCCATTCTCATTGCCCTGTTTTCGCTGATCCCCCTGGGGTACGTGATCGTCATGACGGTCGCTACGGGCTGGGACACCGCCGTCGGGCTGATCTTCCGTGAGCGCGTCGGCGAGCTTCTCCTCAACACGGTGCTGCTGATGGCAATCACCGTGCCGCTCTGCGTGGTTCTGGGGGTGGGCGGGGCCTGGCTGGTGGAACGGACCACCCTCCGCGGCCACAAGTGGTGGGCCGTGCTGCTGGCCGCGCCGCTGGCCATCCCCGCCTTCGTCAACAGCTACGCCTGGGTTTCCGCCGTGCCGTCCATGGGCGGCCTCTGGTCCGGTGTCCTGATCGCCACGCTGTCCTATTTCCCGCTCGTCTACATCCCCGCCGCAGCCACCCTCAGCAGGCTTGACCCCGCGATCGAGCAGTCCGCGGCCTCCTTGGGCCTGGGCGCGTGGCGCACCTTCTTCCGGGTGGTCCTCCCGCAGCTCCGAATCGCCATGACCGGCGGCGCGCTGCTGGTCTCGCTGCACCTGCTGGCTGAATACGGTGCCTTTGCGATGATCCGCTTTGACACGTTCACCACCGCGATCATGGTTCAGTACCAGTCCACGTTCAACGGCACGGCCGGGAACATGCTGGCCAGCGTGCTCGTCTTCTTCTGCCTCATCCTGCTCCTGGTGGAGGTGCGGAGCCGCGGCACCGCCCGATACGCCCGTGTGGGCTCCGGCGCGCAGGCCAGGGCGCTGCGGCTTCCCCTGCACGTCTACCAGGCTCCGGCCCAGCTTTTCCTGGCCGGACTTACGGCGTTGGCGTTCGGGTTGCCGCTGACGTTTGTCCTGCGCTGGATCGTCGCAGGCGGGGGCGATATTTGGGTAGCCGACGAATTCCTTCCGGCCCTGATACAGACCATGGGCTACGGGCTGGCGGGTGCGCTAGCCACCACCGTGGTGGCGTTCCCCATGGCCTACCTTGCCGTGCGGCACCCCAGCTGGTTCAGCAAGGCTTTGGAGCTGTCCAACTACGTCACCAGTTCCATGCCGGGCATCGTGGTGGGCCTGGCCTTCGTGACCGTGAGCATCAGGGTTGCCCCGGGCTTCTACCAGACCACCGTGCTCCTCATTGCCGCGTATGTGCTGTTGTTCCTGCCCCGCGCGCTGGTGAACATCCGGGCCGGCCTGTCCCAGGCGCCCAAGGAACTCGACGAAGCCGCGCAGGCGCTGGGCAAGCCGCCGCTGGTGTCCTTCATACGCGTCACGCTGCGGCTCACGGCGCCCGCTGCGGCAGGCGGGGCCGCCCTTGTGTTCCTAGCAATCGTCAACGAACTGACGGCCACCCTGCTGCTCTCCCCCAATGGCACACGGACCCTTGCCACGGAATTTTGGAGCAAAAGCAGCGAGATCGATTACGCCGGCGCGGCACCGTATGCGCTGCTGATGATCCTCATCTCCGCCCCCATGACCTACCTCCTCTTCCAGCAGTCCAAGAAAGTGGCCGGCCAGTGACAGAACAATCCCCCTCCAGGCTTCCGGAACCACGGATAGCCCCGTCCGTGGCGCCCAGCACCAACAGCCATCTGGAGATCGAGGCCGTCACCAAGAATTTTGGTTCCCAGGCGGTCCTCAAGGGCGTCAACCTGTCCGTGGCCAAGGGCGGAACCACCGCAATCGTGGGCCCGTCCGGCTCGGGCAAAACCACCCTGCTGCGCCTCATTGCGGGCTTCGAGCATCCCGACACCGGCAGCATCTCCCTCAACGGCGCCAAGGTGGCGGGCGACGGTTTCTGGGTGCCCGCGCACAAACGCCACGTCGGCTACGTCGCCCAGGACGGAGCCCTGTTCCCGCACCTCACCGTGGGCCAGAACATCTCCTTCGGCCTCAGCGCCAGCCGCCTCTCCGGCGGGCGTCGCGAGGTCGCGGCCCGGGTCGCCGAACTCCTGGAAATGGTGTCCCTCGATCCGTCCATGGCCAAGCGCCGGCCGCACCAGCTGTCCGGCGGTCAGCAACAGCGCGTGGCACTGGCCCGCGCCCTGGCCCGCGAGCCGGAGCTGATGCTGCTGGACGAACCCTTCTCCGCCCTGGACGCAGGCCTCCGCGTGGCCACCCGCCGCGCCGTGGCCAAGGTCCTCAATGAAGCCGGTGTGACCACCATCCTAGTCACGCACGACCAAGCCGAAGCGCTCTCCTTCGCCGACCAGGTGGCCGTGATGCGCGGGGGCAGGCTGGCCCAGATCGGCAATCCTTTCGTGGTCTACACCCGCCCGGCGGACCGTGCCACGGCGGAGTTCCTGGGCGACGCCGTCATCCTGGACGCGTGGATGGAGGGCTCGCTGGCCACGTGCTCGCTCGGCGGCATTCCGGTGCGCAGGCCCCCGGCCCAGGGCCGCGTGCAGCTCATGCTGCGGCCCGAGCAGATCCGCATCGCCGAAGACGGCCCCATCCGCGGTGTGGTGGTCGACACGGACTACTTCGGCCCGGAAACCACCGTGCGCCTGAAGCTGGCCGTGCCCCCGGAACTGGCAGCCGGGGCCGTCCCGGACCACCGATTCCCGGGCGGCGGCGAAGTGATCACCATCCGGCACTGGAACGCCTCCATCGCGCGGCCGGGCATGGAGCTCTGCCTGCGCGTGGTGGGCGAGGCCGTGGCCTTCCCCGTGGACGAGGACGCCAGCGCCTGACCCGCGGGAGGTTGCACGTTACCCGGCGGGGCGCTTCTTCTGCGGATACGGAGTCTCGCCGCGTGCCAGCATCTCCACGAACCCGGCAATCTTCCGTTCCCGGGTGGCGGCCTGCTTGACCGAGTTGGTGCGGTAGATCAAGGCAAAGCGGTTCACCGAGGTCAGCACGTCGAACATGGCCTGCGCCCGCGGTTCGGCGGCGATGGCAGCCGCAAGGTCCGCAGGCACTTCCGCGGACGCCTGCCCGGTATACGCAGCTTCCCAGCGGCCATCCGCTTTGGCGGCCTCGACCGCGGCCCGGCCGGCCTCCGTCATCCTGCCTGCTGCTTCGAGCTTTCCGATGCGTTCCACGTTCCGCGCCGACCACACGCTCTTCGGTCCGCGGCGCGTCATCCGCTGGAAGGAACTGTCGTCGTCGCGCCTTTTTCCCTGTCCGTCGATCCACCCGAAGCACAGGGCCTCCTGCAGTGCCGCTTCATAGTCCAGCTCGGTGGTGTTGCCGCCCTTCTTGTGCAGCACCAGCCAAACCCCCGGGCTCGTGTCGTGGTGCTGCTCCAGCCAACTGCGCCATTCGGCAGCGTCCTTCACCAGCAGTTCCTCAAGTTCGATGGCCATGGCAACATTCTGCCCTCCGGCTTTCCTTAAACAAGGCGTGGCATCATGGCATTGCCACCGTCATTCCTACTCCTTGGAGATCCAATGCTGCGTGTCCGCCCCATCCATTTCACTTCCCGCCCGGACCATTGGGAGCATCTCCTCACGGCGCTGGGAATGGTGAAGACCGTCGACGACGGTCCCTGGAAAGAGTACGACGCCGGTTCGGGCCGCCTGGCGCTGCACCCCGCCGAAGCCGGCTCCGCCGAAGATGGCACGACGTCGTTCGGCGTCGAGGTGGGCGACCTCGCCGAATTCGCCCGGCGGACCAACCTGGCCTCCGTGGAGGACGGGACCACCCCGGCCGAGCTTATCGACGCGGATCACGGCGCCTCCTGCCGGATCACGGGCCAGGACGGTTTCAGCTTCTTCGCGGACAAAGCCGCCCACGGCGCCCAGTGCGCGGACGCCGATCCGGGACTCGCCGTCGTCGAGGTCTGGTTCACGCCGGACGCCGCTGCGGCGGCACAGACCCTGCGGAACATGGGCGCGCGGCTCCGGCCGGTGCCGGATGACGACGAAACCGTGGATTTCACCGCCAAGAACGGCGGGGTGCTGATGGTGCGCCCCGTCGAGGGCGCCGCCCGGCCGGGTCTGGGCTTTGAGTACACGGGCGAGCTGCCGGTTCTGCGGGACCGTCTGGCCGCAGCGGGCATCAAAGTGACCATGACGGAAGAGGCATTCGGGCGGACTCTGCATGTGGCCAATCCGGACGCCGCAGCGGCGGACGCCCAGGCGCTCTGGGTTGCTTCCCGTCACTGAAGGGCGGTCCAGCGCGGGGTTCTGGCAGGGATGGGGTAGAACTTAAGCATGAACGTGCGCACTCCTGACCCGAATCCCGGCTGGCTGTCCGATGAGGACCTCTTCGAAGCCAGGGGCCGGCTTCCCATGGTTTACGTGGAAGCCGTACCCGTCCGCCTTGATCCGCTGGGGTTCGTGAACGAAGTCGGCACGCTGCTGCAGGCCGACGAGGACGGAACCATGATCCGCTCCCTCGTCTCCGGCCGCGTCCTGTACCGCGAAACCATCCGCGCCGCCCTGCTCCGTCACATGGAGAAGGACCTCGGCCCCCTGGCATTCCCGCAGCTGCCCATCAGCCCGGTGCCGTTCACCGTCGCCGAGTACTTCCCGGCGCCGTCCCACACGGGGTTCACCGACGACCGCCAGCATGCCGTTTCGCTGGCCTACATCATTCCGGTCACGGGCGAATGTGAGCCCCGCCAGGACGCCTTGGAGCTCACCTGGATGACCCCCGAAGAGGTCTTGAGCCCTGACGTGCAGCTGGAATTCAGCGGCGGTCGCGGCGCGCTGGTCCGGCAGGCACTCGCGTTCGCGGGAGTCGGCAACTAAGCCCCGCGGCGTCAGCGGGGACGCTCGAAGGATCCCGGGCGTCCCCGATTTCAGGCAGGCTCCTTTGTAGACTGTAGGGCGGACCGCAAGAGAACTTAAGGACTCCCGATGACCCACCGCCCAGCCGCCCAGCACTACAGCGAGCTCCAGGCTGGCTCTCTGCAGACCGGCCACCTGCTGCTCCTACCCGACGGCGAACGGTCCGCCGAAGTCCAGAGCGTACTCGTTGAGGACGACGACTTCGGCACCCCGGCCGTTGTCCTCGCAACGCTCACCGGCGGCGGGATCCTCCGCATCGCCGCCGGCTCAACAGTGCTGGTGGCGGGCACCGGCGCGGCCTTGGAAGCAACCTCCACCGGCAGCACCGCAGTCAACGACGGCGGCGAAGAGACGGCGGTTTCCGAAGAGCCCGACGCCGACACCCCGCTTAAGCTCGTTGAACCCCCCGCCGCCCGGGCAGACTCCGCCGGGGAGGACGCCGCGCCGGCGGTTCCCGCCGTCGTCGTACCTCCCCTTCCCGCCACCACGCCGGCCGCGGCTGCCACGGCGGCCGGTCCGACTGAGGAAGAGCTGGCGCTGATACCGGAACCTTCGGGAACACCCGAATCGGTGGTGGAGGCGGTTGCGTCCGCCCATCCGGACGCGATGGGCGTGATGCTGCTGAGCGACCGCCTGGCCAAGGGCATCAACACCAAGTCGGGTAGCTGCCTCAAGGACCTGAACGACCTCGCCCACGAACTTTTCGTCGCACTCAGGGATGCCGAAGGTGCCCTCGCCGTGGCAGACCTGCTCAACGTGCTGCCCTTCGATGGCAACCCGGGCCGCTGGACGTCCGTCGAGGCGGCACTTGCCCTGTCCAGCTACATCTGCCGCCAGACCGGGCAGGAGGAACGTGCCGAGGTCTACGAGAAGCTCCTCCGCGCCCCGGACGCGATGGAAACGGACCCGTTCAAGGCCCGGATGAATGCCAAGGTCCGCCAGCGCTCGCTGAACGAACCCAATCTGTATGACAAGGAAATCTTCCGGGCCATCGACAACTCGAACCCGGACGCCGAACGCGAATGGCGGCTGCTGCGGCTGGAGGCCCTGATGTTCCTGCGGGCGCACGGCGGCTCGGAAACCATCGGGCTGAAGGAACTGGAACGCCGGATCGGCAACGAACTGGAGTCCGTGCGGGCCTGAGGCCAGTTGGCCCTGGTCGTTGACCCGTTCCCGTTAGGCCCTACCCGGGCGGCGCCGGGAGTTGTAGATTCGCCACATGACGAACAATCTGAGCGTTGTGATCAACTCCGATGCGCAGCAGGTTTGGACAATGCTGCGTGAACCGGCCAAAGTTGCCCAGTGGCACGGCTGGGAGGCGGACGACCTTGCCGCCGAAATCAACGAGATCTACTTTAAGGACACCGTGGTGGAAGGCCGGGACCACACCAGCCTCACCGTGGACGGCGGGGACGAGTTCACCCTGAAACCCGTCCCCGCCGGCACCGAGGTGAGCGTGACCCGGGCCGCCCTGGACCACAATTCCGAGTGGGCTGCCTGGGACGAGGACATCACCCAAAGCTGGCTGACGTTCCTCCAGCAGCTCCGCTTCGCACTGGAACACCACCCGCACGGCAAACGCCGCACGGCGTTCTTTTCCGTTCCGGGAGGAGAAGGTTCGGCAATCGACAAGCTTGGCCTGGGGGACCTCCCCAAGCCGGGCGAGCCCTATTCGCTGACTCTTGCGACCGGGGAGGAGATCTCCGGCAAGGTCTGGTACCGGACCAACCACCAGGTGGGGCTCACCGTGCACAGCTACGCCGAGCACGGCGACGGCCTGCTGGTCGTTGCCGACCAGCCGCCCATTGCCGAAATAAGGCCCGACGGCGGGTCCATGGTGATCGTGTCCACCTACGATCTGGGAGCGCACCGGCTGGAGGAAATCCGCAACAGCTGGGACACCTGGCGGGCTGAGAACTATCCCACATCGGACCCGGTGCACTGACCGCCGGCTAAGTTTCCCGAGGCCAAGCTGGCACACTTGAACCGTGCCAGCCAATACTGACAATACTGAACCGTCACTCCCGCCTGTCGAGCCGGACGCCGCAGCCCTGCAGTCCGAGTTCTCCTTCACCGTGGGCAAACGGCTGAGCGAGACGTGCTCACCGACTCCGGAGCAGGTGGCCGCCAACGGCGGAGAGTTCCTCGGCCGCACCGGTACCATCAGCACCCCGCACGGCGAGATCCAGACGCCGGCGTTCATCGCCGTGGGCACCAAGGCCACGGTGAAATCGGTGTTGCCCGAGTCCGTCGCCGAACTCGGCGCCCAGGCGGTGCTGGCCAACGCCTACCACCTGTACCTCCAGCCGGGGGCGGAGATCCTGGACGAAGCCGGCGGCCTGGGAGCCTTCATGAATTGGCGCGGGCCCACGTTTACGGACTCCGGCGGTTTCCAGGTGATGAGCCTCGGCTCCGGCTTCAAGAAAGTCATCGACATGAAGTCGGTGGACACTTCCGGGCCGGACGACGCCGTGGCGCCCGGCAAGGAACGGCTGGCGCACGTGGACGAGGAAGGCGTGTGGTTCAAGAGCCACCTCAACGGGGACAGGCACCGCTTCAGCCCCGAAATCTCCATGAACGTCCAGCATCAGATCGGCGCGGACATCATGTTCGCCTTCGATGAGTTGACCACCCTGCAGAATTCCCGCGGCTACCAGGAGGAGTCCCTGGAGCGCACCCGGCGCTGGGCCGAACGCTGCATCACCGAGCACTTCCGGCTGACCGCGTCCCGCGCGGGGAAGCCGTACCAGGCGCTGTTCGGTGTGATCCAGGGCGCCCAGTACGAGGACCTGCGCCGCCAGGCCTGCCGGGACCTCGGCGCCATGAACTTCGACGGCTTCGGCATCGGCGGGGCGCTCGAGAAAGAGAACCTGGGCACGATCGTGCGGTGGTGCAACGAGGAACTGCCGGAGAACAAGCCGCGGCACCTGCTGGGCATCTCCGAGCCGGATGACATCTTCACCGCGATCGAGAACGGCGCAGACACCTTCGACTGTGTCTCCCCCACCCGGGTGGCCCGGAATTCCGCGTTCTACCACCCGGAGGGTCGGTTCAACCTCTCCGGCGCCAAGTACAAGCGCGACTTCGGCCCGCTGCAGGAAGGCTGCGACTGCTACGCCTGCCTGAACTACTCCCGGGCCTACATCCACCACCTGTTCAAGGCCAAGGAGATGGTCTCGGCCACGCTGATCTCAATCCACAACGAGCGCTTCGTGGTGAAGATGGTGGACGACGCCCGGCTCGCCATCGAGGCCGGCAACTTCTTCGACTTCAAGGCCGAGACCCTGGGCCGGTACTACTCCTAGGCCCTTCGGATAGGCTGGCCGGATGCTCATCGAGATCCCAGCCGCAGACGGAACAGCCGAGGCCCTTGTCGCCCGCCCCTCCAACGGCCCGGGCCCGTGGCCGGGTGTCATCCTCTACATGGACGCCTTCGGTCTGCGTCCCCGCATCCAGGAGATGGCGCAGCGCATAGCTGACTGGGGTTACGTAGTCCTTGCGCCGAACGCCTTCTACCGCGAAGGGACGGCCGCGGAAATCCAACCGCGCACGGACATGACCACCCCGGAGGGCCGGGCTGCCGCCGGCAAAGCGGCGTTCCCGCGGGTCGGACGCCTCACTACGGACAAGGCGCAGCCGGACATTGACGCGTGGGTTGCCGCGCTGCGAACACTCGACGGCGTCGCACCGGGCCCGATCGGCACCTTCGGCTACTGCATGGGTGCCCGGCTCGCGGTGCGCACGGCCACCGCCCATCCTGAGGTGGTCGCAGCATGCGCGGGTTTCCACGGCGGCGGACTTGCCACAGACGCAGCTGACAGTCCCCATCTGGGACTCGGCAACGCCTCGGCCCGGTTCGTGTTCGGCCACGCCGATCATGATCAGAGCATGGATGCCGACGCCGTGGCGCGCCTGGGCGAGGTGCTCCGCACCGCGGGCCTCGAGGCTACGAACGAGATCTACTCCGGGGCCTCCCACGGCTATTCGATGGCCGACACCTCTGCATTCCACGCCGAGGCCACGGAGCGCCACTACCGCGAGCTGCGGGCCCTCCTCGACTCCACGCTGAAGGGCTGACGCCGCTGGCTGCCGCTGGCATTACCGGCGCGGGCGGCTCCGGGGCCGCTACGCGCCGTAGCTCGGTTCGCGCTTCTTGATCCAGCCGATGGCGGACGCAGTCACGGGGACAAAGAGGAACTCCACCAGGGTCTTGTAAAGGAAGCCCACCAGCACGTAGTTGACGAAGCTGCCGGCGTCCGTGATGCCGATGACGGACGCCGCAATGCTGCAGAAGATGAGGGTGTCCACGAACTCACCGGCCACTGACGAGCCCATGATCCTTGCCCACAGGGATTTCTCGCCCGTGCGGGCCTTCATTTTCACCAGGATCCAGGAGTTGATGGTCTGGCCGGCCAGGAACGCCAGCAGGGAAGCCAGCACGATCTGCGGAACCGGTCCCAGCGCACCTTCGAGTGCGGCCTGCTTGGAGGCACCGTACTCGTCGTCAAAGCCGGGAAGCGCGATGATCACCCAGTAGCAGGCTGAGGCGAACACGGACAGCGCAAACGTGGTGATGATTGCCTTGCGCGCCACCTTGAACCCGTAGACCTCGCTGATGACGTCGCCCAGGATGTAGGCCAGCGGAAAGAGGAAGAAGCCGCCGTCGGTGATGATCGGGCCGATCGCCACGCCCTTTGATGCCCCGATGTTGGACAGGATCAGCACCACCGCCATGACGGCCAGCAGGATGCCGAAATAGGGGGAACCGATCGAGGCGAATTTCGGCGCCGCGGAGGCGGGGAAAGTCTTGGCGGAAGTCATGGGTGATCCATTCGGAGTGGTTCGCGCGGCTGCCCGGAAAAGTAGCGGAGGAGATCCGCTGCGGCGGCCGGCTGTATTAGCACTGGGAGAGGTTCCCGCAGCGTGCTGCCGCCGAAACCGTGTTCCATTGTCGCACCACCGGGTGATGGAGGGTCCACTTCAGCGGATTCAGCAACAGATTTGAACACGTTCAGTTTTCGTGGCACACTGCTTGAACACGTTCAAAAACTGGAAGACGGCTATCCCATGGCAAGCAAGAGCGAACAGACCCGGCAGTTGGTGGCGGACGTGGCCCTGCGCATGTTCCGCGAGGTCGGCTTCGAGAAGACCACCATGCGCGCCATCGCCACCGAGGCCGGAGTGTCCGTGGGGAACGCCTATTACTACTTCGCATCCAAGGACGAACTGGTTCAGGAGCTCTACGTCCAGGTCCAGGCCGAGCACGCGGCGAAGGCTGCCGAAGCCGTCGAGGGCATCAAGGACCTCAGTGGCAGGCTCAAGGCGACGCTGCACGCCGGACTCGACGTTATGGAGCCGTACCACCGCTTCGGTGCCGAATTCATTGCCACGGCGATCCGGCCGGCGTCGCCCGTTAACCCGTTCTCCGGCGAGTCCTCGGCCGCCCGCGACGCCTCGCTGGCCATCTTCCGGCACATCGTGGAGGGCGCAAGCCCGGCGGTTCCGAGGAAATTCCGCGCGGACCTTCCGGAACTGCTGTGGCTCGGCTACATGGGTGTGGCACTCTTCTGGGTCTACGACTCGTCCGAGGACCGCCGCCGCACCCGGAAGCTGATCGACGGTGTGGCGCCGCTGATTGCACGCGGGCTTTCCCTCGCCAGGATTCCCGGCGTCAGCAAGGTCCTGGACGATGTCCTCAGCCTGAGCCGAAGCGTCCGGGACTAGCCGGGCACCAACGACGGCGGCAACCAGAGCCAGCAACGATCATTGGGGGGAATCATGAACAACAGAAAGACCGTGGTCCTGGCCGGCGCTTCCGGCTTCATCGGCGGCTATTTTCGGACGCGCTTCGAGCAGGACGGCTGGCAGGTGCGCGCCGTCGGCCGCACCGGCGCTGACACAGTCCGCTGGGGCGACGACGACGGACTCACCCGGGCACTTGACGGCGCCGAACTGCTGGTGAACCTCGCCGGACGTTCGGTGGACTGCCGCTACAGCCAACGGAACAAGGCGCAAATCCTGGACTCCCGGGTGTCCACGACGGCGGAACTAGGCCGCGCCGTGGCCCGCTGTTCCGCTCCCCCGGCGACCTGGCTCAACGCCAGCACCGGCACCATCTACCGCCACGCGGAAGACTCGCCCCAGTCGGAGCACGACGGCGAGCTGGGCCACGGGTTCTCCGTTGAGGTCGCCCGGGCCTGGGAGTCCGCCCTGGCCGCCGCCAAAACGCCCCTCACGCGCAAGGTCCCGCTCCGGATCTCCATCGTGTTCGGTCCGGGAGGCGGGGTGATGCGGCCCTTCGCGGCTCTCGCGAGGCTTGGACTCGGCGGGCACATGGGCAGCGGCAGCCAGAAGTTCAGCTGGGTCCATGTGGAGGACCTCTACCGCAGCGCGCTGTTTGTGCACCAGCGGACGGACCTGACGGGACCAGTCAACGTGGCCTCACCCGAGGTCGTGGACAACCGGGAACTGATGCGCCTGGTACGCCGTGCCTATGGTGTGCCGTTCGGCCTGCCGACGCCCGGCTGGCTGCTGGAGCTCGGCGCCGTGATGATCCGCACCGAGACGGAACTGGTCCTCAAGAGCCGCTGGGTCCAGCCGCGGAAACTGCTGGACGCCGGGTTCGCCTTCCGGTATGCCGAGCTGGGCAGGGCCCTCCAGGAGATTACCGGGCGGCGGGCATGAGCCGGCCGCAGCGCGTGGTGCTGGGGCCGGGCGCGGTGTGGCTCGGCATCCTCGTGACGCATGTGACGTTCTGCCTGGTCTTTAGCGTACGCACTCTGTTCCTGCCCCCGAGCGCCGTAGACTTCCCCTTCCTGCTGATCGCGGCCCTCGTGGTCGGTGCCATCCCCGCGGTAGTCATCGGCTGGGCCTTGGCCTTGCCGCTTGGCCTGCTGATGCGGCCGGTCAGCAGGCAGTGGCTTCACGTGGCCGCCTTCGGGCTGCTAGGCGTTGCCTTGGGAGCCCCGTTTGGAGGGTTCGGCTCTCCGCCGGACTTGTTCGCAGCGGCTGCGATGGGAACGTCGGCTGCGGTGGGCCGCCTTGCTGTATGGAAGCTTGCCAGGCAGTACGACGACGGCGGGCCGCCGGCATACGCACCCGACGTCCCGTAGCAGGCCTGGTTTAGTCATATTGGTCATCCGCACAATGCGGCGTTCTTGGGCCCAGTGGCAGTATGGGTGGATGACTTCTGTTGCTGCTGACACCTATCCCGCCGTCGCCCTGGCCATTGCCGGTTCCGAGGCGACGGGCGGTGCCGGTGCACAGGCGGACCTGAAGACGTTCCAGGAACTGGGTGTCTTTGGCATCGCCAACCTGACCTGCATCGTTTCCTTCAACCCGAACGACAACTGGAACCACCGTTTTGTCCCGGTGGACCAGCAGGTCATCGCGGACCAGCTGGAGGCGACGACGGCGGCGTACGGCGCCGCGTCCGGCGCGCCGTCCGTGCTGGACACTGTGAAGATCGGCATGCTGGGCAGCCCTGCCACTATTTCGACCGTGGCGTCCGTGCTGGCTGACGGCGGCTTCGCCAACGTGGTGCTGGACCCGGTGCTGATCTGCAAGGGCCAGGAACCGGGCCATGCACTGGACACGGACCAGGCACTGAAGGCGCAGATCCTGCCGCTGGCCACGTTTGTCACACCCAACCATTTCGAGGCCGAGTCGCTGTCCGGCCTGGAAATCACCGATGTCGAGTCCCTCACAGCCGCCGCCATCCGCATTCACGAGCTGAGCGGCGCCACGGTGCTGGCCAAGGGCGGCGTGCGCCTGGCCGGGCCCGACGCCGTCGACGTCTACTACGACGGCGACACCCTGGAAATTCTCTCCGCCCCCAAGGTGGGCGAAGTAGCTGTGTCCGGTGCCGGTTGTTCCCTCGCCGCCGCAGTGACGGCAGAGCTGGCCAAGGGTGCCACCCCGCTTGAGGCTGCACGGACGGCGAAGGCTTTTGTGACCGCCGGGATCCGCAACCGGGTGGCCTCGGGCGCCCCGTTCGATGCCCTCTGGCAGGGCGGCCCGCGCTAACCCCCGCCGGCCCTTCACAACCCTCTCTCACTTCTTGTGCGAAAATCCACGACGCTCTCTCACTTTCCTCAAGAAAGTGAGAGAGCGTCGTGTTGTAAGCCGCAGGATGTGAGAGAGCGTTGTGTTGGCGTGGTGTTACGAGCGGGGGTCGGCCACCGTCCCCATGAAGAGCGGCAGCCCGGATTCCATGTGCACGATCTGGTAGTGGAACGGCCGGTCGAAGGTGATGGTCCGTTCTGGCTGCGGCGGCGCACTGGTGACAGCTCCGTTGATCTGCGTAACCGCCGCGGCGACGGTGCCCTTTTCGGCAACAGTGATGTTGGCTGCCTGCGCGGCCTGGGTGATCATCATCTTGGGTTGGATGTTGTTGAAGTCCTCGGTGGTGGTGAGGGTCTTACGGAGGCCGAGCGATTCAAAGACCTTGCGCAGGTCGAAGCTGCACTTGTGGTCCCAGCGGGGCAGCTGGATCTGCACGGTTTCCAGCGGTGCGCTGTCCAGCGTGTCCGCGATGTCCGTGAGCGCTGCGGCACCGAATGTGGCCTCGGCGCCCCGGTCCGGTAGTACCAGGCGCATGACGAAACCGTCGGCGTAAGGCAGGTCCACGGCCTGCCACCCGGCCCCTTCGGCGTACTTCATCTCCAGCTCGTTGTGCATTGCCGGTGCTTCGATTTCCTCGCCGGTGGCCGTGGTGAAGGGCAGATCCGAGGTGTCATTCGGGTCGAAAGGCGCGCTCCAGGCGGACGCGAAGTACAGGGAATTGAGCAGGCTGAACGAGTTGTCCGGATCGTACTTTGCGGGGGCTTCCTTGATCCGGCCGCCTGTGTTCCTGTTCACCCAGGCATCGATGGCTGACTTCGTTGCACCCTCGTTGCTGAAGTCCACGGGATACACACCGGTTCCGTAGTGCCGGGCCAGGGTGTCCAGGAATGCCTCGCCCGTGGGGACGTCCTTGTCCACGAACAGTCCGTTGGCGGCATGCATCACGGGTTTCCGCGGCGGGTTGTCCTCATCCACCGCGCCGGGGTCGCCGTCGAACTTCTCGAGTGAGCTCAGCAGCGCGTTCATCGCCTCGTCGCGGTTCTCCGCGGGAAGTTTCAGGACAGCGTCCATCTCCGCGGCCGTCTCGCCCGAAGCACCGGCGCGGAGCATGGCGAGGGCTATCAGCAGGCTCCCGGGCGAGGACACCACGTTCCCGTGGGCGCCGTCGCCGCCGTCGGCCAGCAGGGCTTCGCCGAGCCCGAAAGCGGATGTGCGGAAGGAGCGCAGTTCAGCGGCGTACGCCGCGCCGTCCACCGCTACCCGCTGCACGCCGTCGGCCTTCAGGATCTCCGGAGTCGACGCCGAGCACGCGGTGAGCGCCGCCAGCGCACCTGCCGTCGCGAGCCGGGCCACGCGGAACGTTTTCATGTTTCCCCCTTGGAAATGCCATGCCGGCACTCGGCGGGAATCCGCCTGTCCCCTTCAGTCAACCAGCCTGCCCGCTGCAGCACGATGCCCGCAGGGTCACGGTTTGCCGTCGTTTTGGTCTCGCCCTCCCACGCGGCCCGCAGTTTTTGCAACGATTTCAGCAACGCTCTCTCACTTCCGGCACCGGCGTATCCTCGTGACATGACGGAGGACCGCTAGATGGCGCAGCAATTCAACACCGTCGAGGAGTACATCGCGTCGTTCCCTGACGAGGTGCAGGGCATCTTTGAGGAGATCCGGCGCACGTGCCACGCGGCTGTCCCGGAGTCCGGCGAGATGATCAGCTACGGCATCCCCACCATCACCTTGAACGGCAAATACGTGGTGTATTTCGCGGGCTGGGCGCACCATATTTCGGTGTATCCGGTGCCGTCAGGCGACCCCGCTTTCCAGGCTGACATCGACCCGTACCGCTCAGCCAAGGGAACGTTGAAATTCCCGCTGGGCAAGCCGGTTCCTTACGGACTGATTGAACGAACCGCTGCCCTGCTGGCGGCTGAGCGCGGCGGCTCTCCACCCACATAGCGAGCGGACGACGGCCGCCGCCCGTCGTCGTCGTCGTCGACCTAGCGCCGCGGAATATTCCGCAGGTTGCTGCGGGCCATGCTGACGGCTTCGCCGGCGCCGCGGTTCAGGACCACCTTCGACATGGCAGTTGCGAAGCCAAGGACCTGCGAGCCGGTGATTTTTGGCGGGATGGACAACGCCTTCGGATCCGTGATGAGCTCCACCAGCGACGGCCCGGGGTGGGCGAACGCCTCCCGGTAGGCGTCCTCGATCCGGGCTGGATCGGTGACGCGGAAAGCGTGGAAGCCCAGCGCGCGGGCAACCGCGGCGTAGTCGGCGTCGGGCACGTCCACGCCGAAATCGGGCAGCCCGTCAACGAGCATCTCCAGCTTGACCATGCCCAGCGTGGAGTTGTTGAAGACCACCACGTTCACCGGCAGCCGGTGCGCCGCGACCGTGATCAACTCGCCCAGCAGCATGGACAAGCCGCCGTCACCGGACACCGAAATGACCTGACGGCCGGGATAGGCCAGCTGCGCGCCGATCGCGTGCGGCAGGGCGTTGGCCATGGAGCCGTGCAGGTACGATCCGATCAGCCTGCGCGTGCCCAGCGGGTTGATGTAGCGCGCAGTCCAGACGTTGCACATACCGGTGTCCGCGGTGAAAATGGCGTTCTCCGCCGCCACCTGGTCCAGTATCGAGGCCGCATACTCCGGGTGGATGGGCTGCTTCTTTTCCACTTTGCGGGTGTAGGCGCCCACGGCCTTGTTCATGAGCCGGTCGTGCTTCTTGAGCATCTGGCTGAGGAAGCGGCGGCTCTTCTTGGGAGTCAGCAAAGGTTTCAATGCGGAGAGCGTGGGCAGCACGTCGCCATGGACGGCGATGTCGACGTCGGTCCTCCTCCCCAGCTTGTGCGCGGCCCGGTCCACCTGGGCGGTCCGGGTGCCCGGAAGGAACTGGTCGTACGGAAAGTCGGTGCCGAGCAGGATCAGCAGGTCTGCGTCTTCGATGCCCTCCGCCGCGGCGCCGTACCCCAGCAGCCCGGTCATGCCGATGTCGTAGGGGTTGTCGTACTGCATGAAGTCCTTGCCCCGCAGCGAGTGGCCGATCGGGGCCCCGATGAGTTCCGCGAGGGCCACCACTTCATCGTGGGCGCCCTGCGTTCCCGCGCCGGCAAAGATGGCGACCTTGTCCGCCGCGTTGATGGCATCGGCGAGTTCCCGGACGCTCGCGGCGTCCGGAGTGAGCGTGGCGCGCCGGAAAGTCGCGGGCAGCGGCGTTTCGCCGGTGGCCTCCAGACCGGCGATGTCGCCGGGAAGGGTAACGACGGCGACTCCCCCGAGGCCGACGGCGTGCTGGATGGCGCTGTGCATGACACGCGGCGCCTGCTCTGCAGTGCTGACGAGTTCCGAATAGACCGAGCACTCGTTGAAGAGCCGGTCCGGGTGGGTTTCCTGGAAGTAGCCGCTGCCGATCTGCTTGCTCGGAATATGCGAGGCGATGGCCAGGACGGGCGCCCCGGAGCGGTTGGCGTCGTACAGGCCGTTGATCAGGTGCAAGTTGCCGGGCCCGCACGAGCCGGCACACACGGCCAGCTTTCCGGTCAGCTGGGCTTCCGCAGCAGCGGCGAATGCGGCCGCTTCCTCGTGCCGGACGTGGATCCAGTCGATGCCGCCCTGCTGGGAGCCGCCCGTCTTGCGGACGGCGTCGACAATCGGGTTGAGGCTGTCGCCCACGATGCCGTAGATTCGCTGCACACCGGCAGCCTGCAGTTGTTCAACGAGCTGGGTGGCGAGTTCCTTGGCCATGAGTGCACACTCCCGCGATCGGGTCCGATGAGCTGACAGGGCCAATATAGTCCGCCCACCTTGGGGTGCCTCCCAGGTTCCAAGCCGCCGGCTTCTCAGCCAACGACGGCGGCCCGCCGCCCCGGGGACCCGCTCCCAGCTGAACGCTCTCTCAATTAATCCAAGAAAACCCGAGACGCTCTCTCACTTTCCACAAGAAAGTGAGAGAGCGTCCGGGTTTTTCCTGCAGGATCTGAGAGAGCGTCCTGGGGTGGTGAGGGGACGACGGCGGGTGGGCACCCGCCGTCGTACTCTTACCGCCGCCGTACTACCGGGATCAGACGTTGAGGAGGTCCTTGTCCTTGTCGTCGTCCTTGCGGGTCTGCGACCAGGCGTGGCCCTGTTCGTGATCCAGATGGGTGGACTTCTTGTTCTTCAACGCGAAGATGTAGACCACCAGTGAGATGGCGATGGCCACCGTGACATAGGTGAAGAACAGATCCACCCGCTCGGCCTTCTGGAATGCGGCGCCGATCAGCGGGACGGTTCCGCCGAAGAGCGAGTTGGCGATCGCGTAGCCCAGCCCGACGCCGAGCGCGCGGATGGACGCGGGGAACAGCTCCGCCTTCACGAGTGCATTGATGGACGTGTAGCCGCCAACGATCAGCAGGCCGCCCATCATGAGCAGGAACGCCGTGAACGGGTCCTTGGTGCCGGCCAGGGTGGAGAGCAGCGGCCAGGTGAAGAGGACGCCGGTGATGCCGAACCACAGCAACAGCGGCTTGCGGCCCACCTTGTCCGAGATGATGCCGTAGACGGGCTGGAGCAGCATGAAGATGAAGAGGGCCCAGAAGTTGATGACCGAGGTGTCGGTCTTGGCAATGCCTGACGTATCGTTCATGAACTTCAGGATGAAGTTGGTGTACGTGTAGAACGCCACGGTGCCGCCGAGGGTGACGCCGATGCAGATCAGCAGCGGCTTCCAGTACTGCGTGAACAGCAGCTTCATGGTGCCAGGCTGTGCCACGCCCGCAACAGCCGGGATCTTGGCAGCTTCGACCTGCTCCGCCGATACGGTTTCCTCCATCGAGCGCCGCAGCCACAGGACCACCAGCGCAGCTACGCCGCCGATGGCAAAGGGAATGCGCCAGCCCCATTCAGTCAGGTCGCCCTTCGGCATGACGTTCTGCAGGATGACGAGGACCAGCAGGGCCATCATCTGGCCGCCGATCAGGGTGACGTACTGGAAGCTCGAGAAGAAGCCGCGGCGCTTGGACGTGGCGGCCTCGGACATGTAGGTGGCGCTGGTGCCGTATTCGCCGCCCACGGAGAAGCCCTGGATGAGGCGCACCAGGATCAGCAGCAACAAGGCCCAGACGCCGATCTGCTGCGTGGTGGGGAGGATCGCAATGGCGAAGGATCCGGCGGACATCAGCGTCACGCTGAGCGTCAGCGCGGCCTTGCGGCCCTTGCGGTCCGCGTAGCGGCCGAAGAACCAGGCGCCGATGGGGCGCATGAGGAACGACGTCGAAAAGACGGCCATCGCTTCCAGGCCGGCCTGCAGCTCGTCCTTGGAATTGAAGAAATGGGACTGGAAGTAGGCGGCAAAGACTGTGTAGACGTAGAGGTCGTACCACTCCACCAGGTTGCCGGCGGAGCCCTTGAGGATGTTGCTCACGGCGCGGCGGGTCTGGGCTGACTCACTCCGGACTTCTGCTTGCTGGGTGCTCATCGCTGAACCTCGCTTGACGGTGCTCCCGGCAACCGTTCCGGGCGTACTTTTGTGCTGTCCATGGCAACATTGCTCATGGTTCCTCCTCGACATTGACGGTCCTCCGAAAGCGAGGACCCATCCAAGTTATGGGTGATCCACCCCACAACCAACGTGGAGCGGGAATTCCTAACACTTCCTTAGGTTTCGCCGGGACAAGGGATAATCTCCACAGCGGGCAGATAGCAGCTGCCCCGTCAACGAACAGGAACAGGCAATGGATGTGCTCATCGTCGAGGACGACGACGCGATGGCATCCGCCCTCGATGCGGCGGTGGTATCCGCCGGACACACCTCCTTCCGGGTTGCCCGCGGGGCCGATGCGCTCCTGGAACACCGGCGGTTCGAGGTCATCCTGCTGGACCTGGGACTTCCGGACATGGACGGCCTCGACGTGCTGCGGAAGCTTCGCCAGGTCACACCGGTTCCGATCCTGATCCTCACCGCCCGTGACGACGAGCGCAGCGTGGTCCTTGGCCTGCGGTCAGGTGCTGATGACTACCTCGTCAAGCCGGTGAAACTGGTGGAGCTGCTGGCCCGCATCGAAGCCGTGACAAGGCGTGCGGGCCGCGCAAGGGACAGCAGGCAGCGGAGCATTGTGCTGGGGGAACTCGAGGTGGACCTCGAACGGCGCGTGGCCTCCATCGGCCCCAGGGTTCTGCCTCTGACCGCCACTGAATTCGACCTCCTCGCCCTCCTGGCCGGCCATGCAGGCTCAGTGGTCACCAGGGAGCAGATCCTGGATGCGCTGTGGGGGGACGCCTTCCTGGCCTCCTCCCGATCCCTTGACGTGCATCTGACGGGCCTGCGGGCCAAGCTCCAACTCCCCGGGTTCATCATCAACGTGCGCGGAGTGGGCTATAGGGTCGAGGCGGATCCTGCGTGAAGCTGCGTGTCCTCGGAATCCTGAGCGTGCTGTCCGTCCTGATCGTCATCTTCGCTTCCACCGCCCTCCTGACCTCCGCCAGCCGGGAGCTCACCCAGGAACTCCAGATCAACAGGGCAGCCGCCCTCAACAGGCTGGCGCAGGTGGCGTTCGACGCCGCGACCGACGGGGAATCCACGCAGCTGCAGGCGGAGATGGACAGATACTCGGAACTCTACGGTGAGGGGGTGCTGATCGGCCTCCAGCAGGGCACCCTGCGCTCGGGGGGCCTGAGCGAGGACAGGGCAGACGTCCGTGATGCTGTTGCCCGGGCAAAGCTGAACCTTAGCGACACCACCCTCAGTCCGATCCAGCCTTTCGGAACCGGCTCCCAGGTAATCTCACGCTCGTTCGGCAGCGCGAGCCAGGTTCTTGGCGAGGCGGTCCTGGAGGTCAACCTGGATGCTGCCCGGCAGAAACTGCGGGAACGGTGGCTTCTCGTCGGAGTGGCGGCGGCCGCCCTCGCCGCAGTGCTCCTCCTCGGCGCGGCCCGCGTGACGCGCTGGGTGCTGCGTCCGGTACACCGCCTTAATTCGGCGGTAACGGAACTCGAGGCAACAGGCCGGGCCGGTCAGCTCCCTGAGGACGGACCACCGGAACTGCGGGAACTGAGCCGTTCCTTCACCAGGATGGCCCGGACCGTCAGTGACAGCATCGAATCCCAGCGCCAGCTGATCGCCGACACGTCCCATCAGTTGCGCAATCCCGTCGGCGCCCTGCGCTTGAGGATCGACCTGCTGCAGCTTGAACTGCAGACAGCCCGGGAACACAATGCGGCGGCCGGAGTCCTGGCGGAACTCGAACGAGTGGAGGGGATCCTGGACGGGGTCTTGAAGCTGGCGACGGCCGAGCACCGGGCTTTCGAAGATTCCGCCGGAGGCCCGGGTCCCGCTTCGCACGGGCTCCCCGCCCTCATTGACCCATACCCTGTGCTGCAGGAAGAAACCGAACGGGCAGGACCTGCGGCGCGGCGCAACGGCTCATCGATCCTGCTGGAGGGTCCGCCGGACCCGGCGGTGCACATCGCCTGCAATGCCGCAGAACTGGCCCAGATGGTGGGGGAACTGATCAACAACGCCATCAAATACGCCGCCGGCGCCCGGATATCCGTGGCCGTCCGCGTACGCCCGGACGCGGTTGCCGTAGAGGTCTCCGACGCCGGCCCCGGGCTTTCCGCTGAGGAACGGGCTGCTGCCACAAGCCGGTTTTGGCGCTCCCCGCAGCACCGGGAAATCCGCGGCAACGGCTTGGGCATGACCATTGTGGACAAACTGGCGGCAGCCAACGGGGGCCGCCTGCTGCTGGCGGAGGCTTCACCGCATGGCCTGATCGCTCGCATCGAATTTCCGCGTGCCGCGGCATTCCAGGAGCCGGAGGCCCTTTCATGACCGGCATGGCTGAGCTGAGCGAAGCCCTTCCGTCACGGAGATCAGCCTTCAAGGCCGGTCTGGCTGCCGCGCTGGCCG
Organism: Arthrobacter sp. NPDC058288; assembly: GCF_042880995.1. NCBI lineage: Bacteria > Bacillati > Actinomycetota > Actinomycetes > Micrococcales > Micrococcaceae > Arthrobacter > Arthrobacter sp. NPDC058288. Next base: position 5,877 of record NZ_JBHVYH010000010.1, on the reverse strand, counting down.
GGCTGTTCGTCCCGGCCCTCAACGCCTGCACGGCTGAGGACAAGCCGCGCACCGTGACGGTTGCCGGCGGTGAGTCTGGAGGCTTCTACCTTGAATTCGCAACGCTGCTGGCAGAGTCGCTCCAGCGCCACGACGTGGCCGGCAGCGCCTCAGCCCTGACCACCGGGGGCAGCCTGGACAACCTGCAGCAGCTCCTGACCGGGCAAGCGACCTTCGCCGTCGCGCTGGCGGATGCCGCCGCGCAGAAGATGCCGGCGAATGGCACGTCGGACATTCGCATCACGGCTTTGGGAAGGGTGTACGAAAACTACGTCCACTGCGTCGTCCGGAAGACCAGCGGCATACGTGGCCTCACGGAACTGGCTGGCAGGACCGTTGCTGTCGGCGAGCCCGGTTCAGGGACGTCACTCACCACTCCTCGCCTGTTGGAGGCCGCCGGGCTGGCATCCGTGGCTGTGGGCGGCACGCCCACTGCCGGGGCCGACAAGACGGTCACCGTTCTGAACCTCGGACTCAATGCGGGGCTTGCGGCGCTGCAGGACGGATCGGTTGACGCGCTGTTCTGGTCCGGCGGTGTGCCTACGGCCGCCATTGCCGCCACCCACCAAGAGGTGGGGCTCGGATTCCTGGACCTCTCGCCCCTGCTGCCGGTGCTGCGGACCAAGTACGGCGCGTTCTACGACCGGGTGCTGATTCCGGAAGGCGCCTACGAAGGCATTCCGGCTGTCTGGGCGGTGGGTGTGGCGAACCTGCTCCTGTGCCGCAGTGACCTGGACGAGCGGACGGTGAAGAGAACCGTCGAACTGCTGGTGGACCATGCCGAGGAACTAATCCCCCGTTCCAGCCTGGGAGTCCAGTTCCTGAGCCCGGAATCCCTGATCAACACGGCCGGGCTGCCGTTGCACCCGGCAGCCGCTGCCGCCTATCGGGACCTGCACGGGTAGGGCCCCCACGCCTCCCGGGGTTTGTTCAGCTCCCCGAGTGCGCCTGCAGGAACGAGTAGACCTCGGTCTCGTCCACGCCGGGGAAGGCTCCCGGCGGCATCGCGGCGAGCAGGTGTGAGTGCGCCCGCGCCGACGGCCAGGCGTTGCCCGCCCACTCGGACGTCAGCGAGACCGGCGGACGGCGGCAGCAGTTCTCGTCCGGGCAGGTGGACTTGGACCGTTCGGTCGTGTCCCGGCCGCGGAACCACTTCACCTGCGCGTAGGGGACGCCTACGGAGAGTGAGAATTCGCCGTTGGCCGAACGCTCGGTCCGTGCCGTGCACCAGTAGGTCCCCGCCGGTGTATCCGTGTACTGGTTGTACGCGCTGAACTTGTCCGGCACATCAAACACCACCCGCGACGTCCAGTTCTTGCACGACGGCTGGCCTTCAATGGCGCCGGTATGATCCTGCGGGAACGTCACGCCGTCGTTCTCGTACGCCTTGTAGATGATGCCGCTCTTGTGCGTCTTCTGGAAGTGCGTGCGGATGTCCAAGTGCTGGGTGGCCAGGTTGGTGAACCGGTGCGCTGCGGTCTCGTAGGACACCGCAAAGGCGTCGCGGATGTCCTCCACGGCGATTTCCTTGGCCTGCTTGGCTTTCTGCAGGAACTCCACGGTGGCCTGCTCGGGCAGCATCAGCGCGGCGGCGAAGTAGTTCGTGGCCACGCGCTGCATCAGGAAGTCCCCGTAGTTCGACGGCGTCTGATGGCCCAGGACGTAGTGGCCCAGCGCCTGCAGCAGCACCGAACGGGGGTCATGATCCGAGCGCTGATTCTGCGTCAGGTAAATTCGGCGATTCTTAAGATCCGTCACGGAGCGGGTGGAATGCGGCAGATCGCCCACATGGTGGAGGCTGAAACCGAGGTGCCCGGCGATGTCGGCAATGACGTGATGGGACAGGGGGCCGTTCTTGTGCCCCACCGACGCCAGGACCTTCTGCGCCTCCGCCTCATATTCAGGGAAGTAGTTGTTGCGTTCGCGCATCATGGCCCGCAGCTCCGCGTTGGCGCGGCGGGCCTCCTCCGGCGTCGCCACCTGTTCGTTGAGCCTGCGCTCCAGCTCATGCTGCAGGCCCACCATGGACTCCAGCACATCCATCGGAAGCCGCGAGCTGATGCGGATTTTGGGCAGGTTCAGGGACTCGTAGAGGGGGCTGCGCTGGTAACGCTCCAGCTCAATCTCCAGGGCCGCCCGCCGGTTGGGCGGCTCCGCTCCGAGCAGCTGGTCGATGCTGACATTCAGCGCGGCTGCCAGCTGCTGCAGCAGCCCCAGTTTGGGCTCCCGCTTCCCGTTCTCGATCAGGCTCAGCTGGCTTGGCGCGGTCCCGACGGCGGCACTGAGGTCATCGAGTGTCATTGCCGCTGCTTTTCGCAGGTGGCGGACGCGGCGGCCCAGGCTGATGACGTCCAGTTCGGGGGTGGCAGGGGACGACGGCGGGGTGGCAGCTTTGCGGTTCCAGCTCGTAGGCGACATTTATTGAGCATACGCGAAGAAACGCATTTCTTTCCATGGTTTTCATCTAGTAACCCTCTTGAAAGTGCAGAAAAGTAGATCTCACGGAAAGAAACACCGCACCGGTCCAGCCGGTCCCCCACTGCAAAGGCGCAGGGCGGGGCCGGCCAGGACACCCCGGAGCACAAACAAGGAGACAAAGATGACTGCAGCATTTGAGCCCACCCAGCAGACGCCCGAGCAGCAGGCCGCCGCACTGGAGCTCGAGTGGGCCGCCAACCCGCGCTGGGAAGGTGTGACCCGTGACTACAAGGCAACGGATGTCGTCCGCCTCCGCGGCCGCGTCTCCGAAGAGCACACCCTGGCCCGCCGCGGCTCCGAGAAGCTGTGGAAGCAGCTGACCGAAGAGCACAAGACCGGCGGCTACACCAACGCCCTCGGCGCCCTGACCGGCAACCAGGCCGTGCAGCAGGTCAAGGCCGGGCTCCGCGCCATCTACCTCTCCGGCTGGCAGGTTGCCGCGGACGCCAACAACTCCGGCCACACCTACCCGGACCAGTCGCTCTACCCGGCCAACTCCGTTCCCACGGTGGTCCGCCGCATCAACAACGCCCTCCTCCGCGCCGACCAGATCGAGTTCTCCGAAGGCATCCAGACCGTCGAGGACTGGATGGTGCCGATCGTGGCTGACGCCGAGGCCGGCTTCGGCGGCCCGCTGAACGCCTACGAACTCATGAAATCCATGATCCAGGCCGGCGCCTCAGGCGTTCACTGGGAGGACCAGCTCGCTTCGGAGAAGAAGTGCGGCCACCTCGGCGGCAAGGTGCTCATCCCCACCCAGCAGCACGTGCGCACCCTGAACGCGGCCCGCCTGGCCGCCGACGTCGCCGGCACGCCGTCCGTGGTCATCGCCCGCACCGACGCCGAGGCAGCAACCCTGATCACCTCCGACGTCGACGAGCGCGACCAGGAATTCATCCTCCGCGAAGGCGGACAGCCGGTCCGCACCCCGGAAGGCTTCTACAAGGTCCGCAACGGCATCGAACCCTGCATCGCCCGCGCCAAGGCCTATGCCCCGTACTCCGACCTCATCTGGATGGAGACGGGCACCCCGGACCTCGAACTTGCCAAGAAGTTCGCCGAAGCCGTCAAGGCCGAGTTCCCGGACCAGATGCTCTCCTACAACTGCTCGCCGTCATTCAACTGGCGCAAGCACCTGGACGACGCCACCATCGCCAAGTTCCAGCGTGAACTCGGCGCCATGGGCTTCACGTTCCAGTTCATCACCCTGGCCGGATTCCACGCCCTGAACTACTCGATGTTCGACCTCGCCCACGGCTACGCCCGTGAAGGCATGAGCGCCTACGTCGAGCTGCAGGAAAAGGAATTCGCCTCCGAGTCCCGCGGCTACACCGCGACCAAGCACCAGCGCGAAGTCGGCACCGGCTACTTCGACGACATCGCAACTGCGCTCAACCCGAACGCATCCACCCTCGCCTTGGTCGGATCGACCGAAGAGGGCCAGTTCCACTAATTCTTCCCCAACTAGATAGCAGTAGGTGTCGTTTTGAAGGCTCAAAACGACACCTACTGCGACTCAGTTGGGCCTTGCACCAGGAGACCGAAATGAACAGCTTCACTGACAACTTCACCATCAACGGGATCACGCTGACCGCACAGCCGATTTGCCGGCAGGGCGAGGTTCTTACTCCGGATGCTTTGGCGTTTGTGGCCAAGCTGCACCGGGCCACCACGGAGCGGCGGCAGGAGCTGCTGCAGGGCCGCCGGGACCGCCGCCAGCAGATCGCCAAGGGCCAGGACCCGCGGTTCCTCCGCGAGACCGAGTCCGTGCGCAATGATCCGAACTGGCGCGTTGCCCCGCCTGCTCCGGGCCTGGAGGACCGCCGTGTCGAAATCACCGGCCCGGTGGACAAGAAGATGACCATCAACGCACTGAACTCCGGCGCCAAGGTGTGGCTGGCGGACATGGAAGACTCCTCCACGCCGTCGTGGCGCAACGTCATCCAGGGCCAGCTCAACCTGACGGACGCGCTGGAACGCCGGATCGACTTCACCTCCCCCGAGGGCAAGGACTACAAGCTCCGCCCGGCCGGCGAACTGCCCACCATCGTGGTCCGTCCCCGCGGCTGGCACCTGCCCGAAAAGCACATGCTCATCGACGGCGAACCCATCGCCGGCGGCATCGTGGACTTCGGCCTGTACTTCTTCCACAACGCCCGCCGCCTGCTCGCCCAGGGCAAGGGCCCGTACTTCTACCTGCCGAAGATCGAGAACCACCTCGAAGCACGCCTGTGGAACGACATCTTCATCCTCGCCCAGGACCTGTTGGGCATCCCGCAGGGCACCATCCGCGCGACCGTGCTGATCGAGACCATCACGGCCTCCTTCGAAATGGAAGAGATCCTCTACGAACTCCGCGACCACGCGGCGGGCCTGAACGCCGGCCGCTGGGACTACATCTTCTCCATGATCAAGAACTTCCGCACCCGCGGCCCGCGTTTCGTCCTGCCGGACCGCGTGCAGGTGACCATGACGGCCCCCTTCATGCGCGCCTACACGGAGCAGCTGGTCCGCGCCTGCCACAAGCGCGGCGCCATGGCGATCGGCGGCATGGCCGCGGCCGTCCCCAACCGCAAGGACGAAGAAGCCAACGCCATCGCCTTCGAAAAGGTCCGCGCGGACAAGACCCGCGAGGCCAATGACGGCTTTGACGGTTCCTGGGTGGCGCACCCGGACCTGGTTCCCGTCTGCCGCGAAGTGTTCGACGCCGTTCTCGGCGAAAAGCCCAACCAGCTGGACCGCCTCCGCGAGGATGTCATCCCGGACGACCGCGCGCTGCTGGACATCGCCTCCACAAAAGGCACCATCACCGAGCAGGGCATCCGGAATAACATCGAGGTGGGCATCCGCTACATCGAGTCCTGGCTGCGCGGAAACGGTGCCGTGGCCATCCACAACCTGATGGAGGACGCCGCCACCGCTGAAATCTCCCGCTCGCAGCTATGGCAGTGGATCTTCTCCCGCGCCATCACCGACCACGGCGAAATCATTACCCGCGAGTGGGTGGAGGACCTCCTGGACGAGGAATTCGCCAGGCTGGAACGCTTCGAGGGCGACCGCTTTGCCGACGCACGGGACATCTTCGAGGAAGTCACCCTGGCCGACGCATTCCCCACGTTCCTGACGCTGCCGGCCTACGCCCGCTTCCTGCACGAGGCCCGGGACCGTTCCGAGGAACCTGTGGAGGACGCGGAACTCGTCGCCGCCTGATCCTGCGGTAACCGAAAAGATTTCCGTTCGCCGGGCTGCCACGCCCTCCGCAACAGGCACCCCGAAATCCGGGGCGGCGGCCCGGCAACGGAAGAACCATTAGGCGCGAACGGACAGTTGAGGCCCTTGCTCAAGGGCCTCAACTGTCCG
>NZ_JBHVYH010000009.1:52412-204228 GCF_042880995.1 Arthrobacter sp. NPDC058288 | reverse complement strand
CACGGGGTGGCGGGCCCGATCAATTCAACCAATCCATAAAATAAATTGGTATCAACAAACTTGGCACACTATTGAGTTCTCAAACAACAGACACATTCGAATACTTTTCAAACAAATATTTGAATTCCAGTGAATTCTTTGTTATTATTTCTTCGCTGCGATGTTTCTAGCTTATTTCATTCATTTCCACTTTGCAAATCCGGTTATTCTCCCGGAATTCACTTGGTGGAGTGAATCCGCCCAGCAAAATGTGAAGCAACTTTTCATATGTGCGCCTTGCGCATGAAGAATTGCTTCTCATTTGTAGGGGGTTTGTCACCACTCAGCGGCGGCGACTCAGAAAACATTACACGCTCCTCCCCGGCCGCGCAAATCGGCCGGAAAGGAGCGTGTACATGACCTTCTGGAAGCGCCTGTTCTAGGAAGCTGCCACTTCCACGGTGGCCAGGTTTTTCTTCCCGCGGCGCAGGAGAAGGTAGCGCCCGTGCAGGAGTTCACTGCCCGGAATGACTGCATCAGGATCGGTGACCTTGGTGTTGTTAACATAGGCGCCGCCTTCACCGACTGTCCGGCGGGCAGCCGACTTACTGTCCGAGAGCCCCGAGGCCACGAGCAGGTCCACAATGCCCATGCCGTCCGAGTCAACACGCGCCGAGGGCAGTTCGGCGGTCGCGGCCGACAGGGTCTGCTCGTCCAGGGCGGCGAGATCGCCGCCGCCGAAGAGTGCGGCGGAGGCGGCGATGACCTTCTCCGTAGCCTCCACGCCGTGGACCAGCGAGGTCACTTCGAACGCAAGCCGGCGCTGGCCTTCGCGGGCAAAGGGACGCTCGGCAATGGAGACTTCCAGCTCTTCGATCTCAGCGCGGGTGAGGAAGGTGAACACCTTCAGCCGCGCAGCAACATCGGCGTCGGCGGTGTTGAGCCAGAACTGGTAGAAGGCGTAGGGGCTGCACATCTCCGCATCAAGCCAGATGGCGTTGCCTTCGCTCTTTCCGAACTTTGTACCGTCCGAATTAGTGATAAGCGGCGTGCCAAGCGCATGCACGTGTTTGCCCTCCACCTTGCGGATGAGTTCGGTACCGCTGGTGAGGTTGCCCCACTGGTCCGAGCCGCCGGTCTCCAGGACACAGCCGTAGTCACGGAAGAGCTGGAGGTAGTCCATGCCCTGCAGGATCTGGTAACTGAACTCGGTGTAGCTGATACCTTCATCCGAACTGAGGCGGGAGGCAACGGCATCCTTGCGGAGCATGGTGCCGACCCGGAAGTGCTTGCCGATTTCGCGAAGGAAGTCGATGGCGCTGAGCGGGGCGGTCCAGTCGAGGTTGTTGACCATCCTGGCGGCATTGTCGCCTTCAAAGCTCAGGAAGCGGCGGACTTGGGCCTGGAGGTATCCGACCCATTCGGAGACGGTGTCCTTGGTGTTCAAGGTCCGTTCCGCCGTCGGACGCGGATCACCGATCAGGCCGGTGGATCCGCCAACCAGGCCCAACGGCTTGTGGCCGGCGAGCTGAAGGCGGCGCATCAGGAGCAACTGCACGAGGTTACCAAGGTGCAGGCTGGGTGCGGTGGGATCGAACCCGCAGTAATAAGTGATCGGGTCCCCGGCGAGCAGCTTCTCCAGTTCCACTTCATCAGTGGAAACGTGGACCAGGCCGCGCCAGTTGAGCTCTTGCCAGATGTTGGCAAAGGTCGGATCGTTCTGCTGGGACTCGAGATCATTTAGTTGGGACACGTGATCTAAGTTAGCAGGATTGCCCGGCCCCAAGCGCTGCGTGACAGCGCTCGGGGCGCTGGCGGGAGGCTGCGGTAATCCGGCCTTCCCGCCACCGGGATTATCGTTCGATGCCTGCAGGCACCGGTGCAGCTGCGATCAGCCGCAGCCGCTGGGTGGGCCGGGTCATGGCCACGTAGAGGTCCCCGACGCGTCCGTGCTCCTGGTTGAGCATCATGGACGGCTCCAGCACCACAACGCCGTCGAACTCCAGGCCCTTGGCTTCCCGCGGGCTGATGACCACAATGTCCTGTTCGTAGCTGCCGGCGCCGGTACCGACGCGGCGGCCGTAGGCCGCGCGCAGGGCAGCAGCAGCCTGCGGCAGCAGGTCGCCGTCGGCAATGACCGCAAGCAGGCCGCCGTCGAGCGCGTCCAGCTCATCCGGAAGGACCTCCACGAGCCTGCTGACCACTGCCCCGTCGTCGACGCGGTCGATAATCGGCGACCAGCGGCCTTCGCGGACTGCCTTGGGAGCAGAGATCACCAGGCCGGCAGCTGTGGCCATCCGGGCCGCCGCCTCCGCGATCTGCGAGGGCGTGCGGTAGTTGACCGTCAGTTCCTCGAGCTGCCAGCGGTCGCCGAACATCGGCTCCAGCGCGCTCTGCCAGGACTTGGCACCCGCCACGGAACTCGTCTGGGCGATGTCCCCCACGATCGTGAACGACTTGAGCGGGCAACGCCGCACCAACAGCCGCCACTGCATCGGAGACAGTTCCTGCGCCTCGTCGACAACGATGTGACCGAAGGCCCACGTGCGGTCGCTGGTGGCCCGCTCCGCGGCGGTGAGCCGTGCTTCGCGTTCCTGGTTCTGGTCCACAAGTTCCTCGGCCGTCATCAGCACATCGACCCCGGCCGTTTCCATGTTCACCAGGGTCTGCTTGGCGTTGGCGATGTCCCGGGCACGGTCGTGCTCCTGCTGTGCCAGTCCCCGGCCGGCTGCGGGATCAAGCTCGCCCAGCAGTTCGGCGGCCTCATCCAGCAGCGGCACGTCGGCCTCGGTCCAGGGACTGTCTGCAGGGCGGCTGAGGAGGGCGCGTTCAGCGTCGGTGAGCTGGGGCGTGCACGCTTCCAGAATGGCCGGCTTACTGAACAGCTCCGAGATGAGCTTTTCCGGGGTCATCGGCATCCAGCACAGATTCAGTGCGATCCGGACATCGCGTGCAGTGCGGACGTCCTCGGCGAGATAGGAACGGTCGGCGTTGTTGCCGATGCTGCCGGCCTCGACCAGTTCGGTCATCTGCTCGGTGAGCTCGCGGAGCAGGATCTTCACGAACGTCAGGCGCGCCTCGTTGTGCGGCTTGTGGGTGGCACGGGCTTTTTCCCGTGCCCGCCGCACCTGGCGGGGTGTGAGCACCAGCTTGCGGCCGTCGACTTCAAGGATCCTGTTCTCAGCCGGAATGCGCTGCCGGTTGGAAACGGCGTTGGCAACCACCTCGGCCATCTCCAGCCTGCCCTTAAGGGCAGCGACGTTTGCTTCCTGTTCGGGCACGGCGTTGATGCCGGGCATGAGCCGGCCGACGCTCGCCATGACCACGCCAGTCTCGCCTAGTGACGGCAGGACGCGCTCAATGTACTTCATGAACGACGACGACGGACCCACCAGGAGCACGCCTGCGGTCTTGAGCCGGTCGCGGTGGGTATAGAGGAGGTATGCGGCGCGGTGCAGCGCAACCGCCGTCTTGCCCGTTCCGGGGCCGCCCTGGACGACGACGGCGCCGGAGATCGACGAGCGGATGATCCGGTCCTGTTCCGACTGGATGGTGCCCACGATGTCGGACATGCGGCCGGTGCGCTTGGAGTTGAGGGCAGCCAGCAGCGCGCCCTCGCCCTGCAGCGATTCGTTGTCGGCCAGCATGTCGGCATCGAGGACGTCGTCTTCGATGGCTTTGACTTCGCGGCCCTGAAGAATCAAATGGCGCCGGCGGCGCACGCCCTGCCGGTCGAAGGCAGTGGCCTGGTAGAAGTGCCCGGCCTCGGGCGCGCGCCAGTCAACCATGAGCCGCTGGAGGTCGTCAGTTGTCAGGCCGATACGGCCGATGTACTGCGCTTCCCCCGAGTCCAGGTCCAGCCGGCCAAAAACCAGCCGGTCATCCACAGCATCCAGCTGGGCCAGGCGGTCCTCATAGAGCGCCGCAAAAGCGTCCCTTTCGGAAACATTTTGCATGGTTCCCACGGCACCGGCACGGCGGACCTGGGCAAGTTGAGTGCGCTTTTCCTCGCGCAGCTCATCAAGGCGGGCATACAGTCCGGCAACATAGTCCCGTTCATGGGCCAAATCAGCGTCGAGCATCGAGACTTTCCCCTATCGCAAAAGACAGACCGTCCATTCTACAACCATTTTGATGAACGCGTCTGAAACATTTCAGTGGCACGGTTTCCTGAGCCCCGCTTCCGCGCGGCGCCCGCCGCAAGGCCGGCAGCGTTGCAGGGACCGGCGCAGGCCTTAGAGGCGGATGAGCGAGCGGACACGGTGGCCGCTAAGTGCCGAACGTCCGCGCAGTTCGCCGAGCTCCATGACCACGCCCACACCGGCAACGTGGACGCCGCAGCGTTCGAACAGCCGCGTGGCGGCGCCGAGCGTACCGCCGGTGGCGAGCACGTCGTCGAGAATCAGCACACGGCTCCCGGCCGGCAGGTCGGTGGTATGCAACTCGAGGGTTGCGGTGCCGTATTCCAGTTCATAGTCTTCCGCGACCACCTTGCGGGGGAGTTTCCCGGCCTTTCGCACAGTGATCACGCCCGTGTCGGTGGCGTAAGCGGCGGCGGCCGCAAGCAGGAAGCCCCGGGCTTCCACCCCGGCCACGGCGTCGAACTGCCCTTTGAACGGCTCGACCAGCGCATCCACCACGGCACGAAGGGCAGCAGCGTTGGCAAAGACCGGAGTCAGGTCCTTGAAGATGATTCCGGGCTTGGGGTAGTCCGGCACCGTGGCGCAGAGGCTGTTGATCAGCTGGTCCACGGGAACGCTTCTTCTGGCTTGGCCCGGCTCGCTTTGATTCACGCATCCACCCTATGCCGGTGGCGGCCATTCTTCACGATCCGGGCGGTCAGCGGCCACGCGGCAGCCGTCCGAAGAGCGGCGTTTGCCTAGGCCCGGCGGGCCTTCGCGGCCTTGTAGCGCGAGACCGTGGGGTCACCGGTCAGCCAGTACCGCCACGGGTACGCGTGGCTGCCGCCGGCACCCGAAACCCCCACCCGCGGGCCCGTACTGATGTCGCGTGCCCGCGCCACCGGCAATTCCAGCCGGAACGGTTCACCGAGCGCGTCCCGCCCGCTGTCCGCCGTGGTTAGTCCCAGTGCCGTGGCCAGCCGTGCGGGTCCGCTGGCCAGGTCCTTGGATGATTTCGACGTCGGACGCCTGGTCCGTGCCAGATCCTCACCGTCCACTATTTCCCCGCCCCGCAGGAGCAGGGCCGAGGCCGTTCCGGGCGGACCGCAAACAATGTTCGCGCAATAATGCATTCCGTAGGTGAAGTAGACGTACAGGTGACCGGCGGGTCCGAACATGGGTGTGTTGCGGCCGGTCTGTCCGCGGAACGTGTGGGACCCGGGATCCGGGTGCGGGGAGTCCTGGGGGCCGAGGTAGGCCTCCACTTCGGTGATCCGCACGGAAACCGCACCTTCAGGACTGTAATGCGTGAGCACGGCGCCAAGCACCAGGGGCGCGACCTGCCGGGCGTCCCCGGAGAGCAACTGCCGCACGGCATGTTCGTGTCCGGTGCGCGGAGGGCTGGAGCTCATGCTTCGACTTTAACAAACACATCCCCACGGCCATGTCCGATTTCCGCTAGCACGCGGTTCCGGCAGCTGACAGGATGGAGCCATGGACTTCTGGCAGCGGTACCGGGCAATCGATGCCCGCGACACCCGTTTCGACGGGCAGTTCTACACTGCCGTCCGGACCACAGGCATCTACTGCCGCCCCTCCTGCCCGGCCCGGACACCGAAAGCGGAGAACGTCACGTTCTACGAAACTTCGGCCGCAGCCCACGATGCCGGGTACCGGGCCTGTAAGCGTTGCCTGCCGGAAGCCGTTCCGGGCACGCCGGCGTGGAACCTCCGCTCAGACATCGCCGGCCGGGCCATGCGTCTCATCAATGACGGCGTCATCAACCGCGAGGGCGTGGAGGGCCTCGCATCGAGGCTCGGCTACTCGTCGCGGCAGCTCAACCGGATCCTCAGCCACGAACTGGGGGCGGGTCCGCTGTCGCTGGCCCGGGCGAGCAGGGCACAGACCGCCCGGACGCTTCTGGTATCCACACAGATGAAGCTGGCCGACGTGGCGTTCGCAGCAGGGTTCAGCAGCGTCCGCCAGTTCAACGAGACAATCGGCGAGGTCTTCGATATGACGCCGACTGCCCTGAGGGGCACCGCACGCCACCACAGGACACCGGCCGCAACAACGGCACTCACACTGAACCTTCCCTACCGTGAACCGTTTGATCCCGGAGTCTTTGCCTTCCTCGCTGTTCGGTCGATTCCCGGGATCGAGGCCGGCACCGCAACCTCCTATGCGAGGACGTTGCGGCTCCCCCACGCTGATGCCCGCTTCAGCGTCAAGTACGACGCCGGTACCCCGGGACGGCCTCTCGTCCTCACCATCGGGGCGGTGGACCTCCGGGACCTGCCGTCCCTGCTGAGCCGGGTTCGGCGGCTCCTGGATCTCGACGCCGACCCCGTGGCCATCGACAGCGCGCTGGAAGCCGACCCGCGGCTGGCTACGGCCGTCAAAGCGTGTCCGGGCATGCGGATGCCCGGGGCGGTGGATCCGCAGGAATTGCTCATCCGCGCGATGATCGGCCAGCAAATTACGGTCGCAGCCGCCCGGACAGCCCTGACGCAGCTGTCCGCCTGCGGAAGCGAAACCCTCACGCCTGAAGACGGCCTTTACCGTCTTTTCCCCACACCGGCCCAGATCGCCGATCCGGGTATCAGCCTGCTGCGTGGACCGCAACGGCGCATCGATGCGGTCCGGCATGTCGCCGGTGCCATGGCCGCCGGAGGGCTCGACTTCGGCTACGGCGACGACCTCGCGAGCCTGGAGTCCAAGCTCCTGCCGCTGCCCGGGGTGGGACCCTGGACCGTGGGTTACCTCGCCATGCGAGTGATCGGCGCACCTGATGTGTTCCTGGCCAACGATGCCGCCGTACGCAACGGAATCCTCGCCCTCGAGGCCGGTTCACCGGCGGGTGGCGAAGCACCGGGCCGGGCGACACCTGACTTCACCGAAGTGAGCCCCTGGCGATCGTACGCCACCATGCACCTTTGGCATGCGGCCGCCACACGCGCCAAGCAACGGCCGACCAGGAAGGCCGTGCCCGCCGTTCCAGCAATTTAACCCTGAAGAGTTAAGCCACAGGATTTAACCCACGAAAGCGAACAAATGAAAGCCCAACTGCTGACGATGTCCACTCCGGACGGTCCTTTTACCATCATTGCCCGTGACGGCGCCGTCCTGGCATCCGGCTGGACTGCGGAGCCTGCGCAGCTGACCGGACAGATCCATCCGGAACTGCTGCCTGATGAATTAGTCCCGGTCCTGGAACTGGGCAATATCTCGGATGCCGTGGTTGCCTTCTATGCCGGCGATCCGGAACCGGCGATGCGGGTGCCGGTCCTGCAGAAATCGGGCCCGTTCCGCAGCCATGCCTGGGATGTCCTCCGGACGGTGAGCCCCGGACGCCCGGTGACTTACACGGAGTACGCCGAGCTCTCCGGGAACCCGAAGGCTGTCCGGGCCGCGGCGAGTGCCTGCGCCTTCAACGCGGCAGCCTTGTTCGTACCCTGCCACCGCATAGTGCGGACGGACGGCACGCTGGGCGGATTCAGGTGGGGGCTCGCCGTCAAGGAAAGCCTGTTGGGACGCGAGAAACGCTGACGGAGCCCGGCGACCTACTTGCTGGCCGGAACGCCTGCGGGCCAGGGCAGGAGTTCGGGAAGATCCACACCGTCCGCCGCAGCAGACGCACGCAGGCTGCCCAGCGAGGGTTCGCGCCCTGCGAGCCAGGCCGCGATGTCCGTGAGCATTCCGCTGATGACGGTGGACCGGCTTCCGGTGCCGATGGTCACCGGTGGAAGGCCGAGGGGCTGCAGCACGAACCGCTGGCCCGCCGGCACGCGGGCTCCCAGGAAATCGAACAAGTGCTCGCAGAAGGACCGGCCCCAGGCTTCCGGGCCGCGTCCGGTGTTCAAGTCCGAGGCATGGATCACGAGTTCCCGCCAGAGGGCCAGGCCGCCGTCCAGCACCACTCCCCCACGGTAGGAAATCGGCACCTGCCAGCCGCCCGTGTCCAAGGAATCGAAGGCCCGCAGTGCACGTTCAAGCGCAGCATCCAGATCGGCACGGTGCTGGGCCAGGGTGTGGCCGGCGGCCATTTCGATGGCTTTGGTGCGGCCTTCAAAGCCGCCGTCGTATAATTCCACTGTCTCGCCGCGGCCGGCGAATTCAAGTTGCCGGGCCATGGCATTCGAAATGCCGGCCAGGTGCGCGAGGACATGGCCCCGGGTCCAGTCCGGCAGCAATGACGGTGCCGCCACGTCTTCTTCGGCGAGTTTGCCGGCCTGGGAGGCAACGACGTCGGCAGCTTTGTGGAGTTCGGCGAGCAGCGCGTCCGGTGTGATTGCGGTCATACCCGCCATCGTAGCGGACAGTTAATGGCCCTTAACGCGGTCCGCGCCCGGCACCGTAGCGGTGGCGCACGTGGCGGCGGTCGTGGCGGGCCTGCCAGAACTCAACCTCGTCCGGCCGCACGGCGTAGAGCTGCCAGTCCGGATTGTCGCTGCCATCCGCCGCCGGCCTGGCCGCCCAGTCCGCTGCCGAGGCTTCTGCGGACAGCTCCACAACGCCGCCGGCCACGCGGACCTGCCGGCCCTGCAGCGGCCAGTAGAAGTTCAGGGCCGCCTTCGGGGTGGCTGCGAGTTCCTTACCCTTGCGTGAGGTGCGGGACGTCGCGATGTGCCAGCCGTCGTCGTCAATGTCCTTAAGGATCACCATCCGTGACGAGGGCTGGGTGCCGGTCCCGACCGTAGCCAGGCTGCAGGCATGCGGCTGGGCCTCTCCGGCGGCCAGCGCCTCGGCCAGCCATTGCCGGAACAGCCGGGCCGGGTCGGCCGGGGCAGCCGCCGGATCAAAATCGGGAAGGTCCTCGGGGAAGTCCGGCAGGGCACGAAGGTACTGGCGGAAGGATTCGCTCATGCACCCACCATAAACGCACAACGCCCTCTTACTTCCTGCATGACCACCGGCAACGCTCCCTCACTTTCTTGAGGAAAGTGAGGGAGCGCCGGTCAGATAGAGCTGCAATAAGTGAGAGAGCATGTGGCTGTTAGCCGGCGTACTCCCGCACACCGGTCAGCTCGGCTTCCAGTGCGATGAGCTGGCGCTCGACGGCGGCAGGTGCCGTCCCGCCCTGGGAGTTGCGGCTGTTGAGCGAACCTTCAGTGGACAGGACCGTGCGGACCTCCGGCGTCAGGTGCTCCGAGATGGCCGCGTATTCCGCGTCCGTCAGGTCCCATAGTTCAACCCCGCGGCTTTCGGCCTGCTTGACAGCCGCACCGGAGAGTTCGTGCGCTTCACGGAACGGAACGCCCTGCCGGACGAGCCATTCGGCAATGTCCGTGGCCAGCGCGAAGCCCTGCGGAGCCAGCGATTCCATCCGTTCGGTGTTGAACTTCAGCGTCGCAATCATGCCGGAGACGGCCGGAAGCAGGACCTCCAGCGTGTCGGCGGCGTCGAAGACCGGCTCCTTGTCTTCCTGCAGGTCGCGGTTGTAGGCGAGCGGCAGGCCCTTGAGCGTGGCCAGCAGCCCGGTCAGGTTGCCGATCAGCCGGCCGGCCTTTCCGCGGGCGAGCTCGGCAACGTCAGGGTTTTTCTTCTGCGGCATGATCGAGGAGCCGGTGGAGTAGGAATCATGCAGGGTCACGAAGGAGAACTCCTTGGTGGCCCACAGGATCACTTCCTCCGACACCCGCGAGAGGTCCACACCGATCATGGCAGTAACCCAGGCGAACTCGGCGAAGACGTCGCGCGAGGCGGTGCCGTCGATCGAGTTGTGCGTCGCGGAGAAGAAGCCGAGTTCCGCCGCCACTGCCTCGGGGTCCAGGCCCAGCGATGAGCCCGCAAGCGCACCTGAACCGTAGGGCGAAACGCCTGCCCGCTTGTCCCAGTCCTGAAGGCGCTGCACATCCCGCAGGAGAGCCCAGGCGTGGGCCAGCAAGTGGTGGCTGAGCAGCACCGGCTGCGCATGCTGGAGGTGCGTGCGTCCCGGCATGGCCACGCCCTGGTGCGCCTTGGCCTGCTCCACGAGGGCATCGATCGTGGCGAGCACACCGCGGGCGATGATCCGTGCGTGGTCGCGCAGGAACATCCGCCCCAGCGTGGCCACCTGGTCGTTGCGGGACCGGCCCGCGCGGAGCTTCCCGCCGAGCTGGGTGCCGGCGCGCTCGATCAGTCCGCGTTCCAGCGAGCCGTGCACGTCCTCATCGGATTCGGCGGGCAGGTAGGCACCGGAGGCGACGTCCGCATCCAGCCGGCTCAGGGCGTCCAGCATGCCCTCGAGCTCGGCATCGTCCAGCAGGCCGGCCTTGTGCAGCACGCGGGCGTGCGCCTTGGACCCGGCAATGTCGTAACGGGCCAGCCGCCAGTCAAAGTGCGTGGACTTGCTCAGCGCCGCCAGGGCGTCGGCGGGGCCGCCGGCGAACCGGCCGCCCCATAGAGCGCCCGTGTTGGTGGCTTCGGACTTTTGCTCTGCCACAGGGGCTACTTTCCGGCGACGCGGATGTCGCGGCCGGAGGCAACCTTGGCGGACATGCCCCACAGCTCGATGAAGCCGCGCGCCATCGACTGGTCGAAGGTGTCGCCGGTGTCGTAGGTGGCAAGGTCGAAGTCGTAGAGGGAGGTCTCGGAGCGACGCCCGTTGACGACTGCCTGGCCGCCGTGCAGCGTCATGCGGATGTCACCGGAAACGTACTTCTGGGTGTCCTCGATGAACGCGTCCAGGGAGCGCTTGAGCGGGGAGAACCACTGGCCGTCGTAGACCAGCTCAGACCAGCGCTGCCCGACGGTGGCCTTGAAGCGGGCCTGTTCGCGCTCCACGGTGATGTCCTCGAGGTGCTTGTGCGCGGTGATCAGCGCCATGGCACCCGGCGCTTCGTAGATCTCACGGGACTTGATGCCGACGAGGCGGTCTTCGACGACGTCGATCCGGCCCACGCCCTGCGCGCCCGCGCGGCGGTTCAGTTCCTTGATGGCCTGCAGCGGGGTGACCTTCACGCCGTCGATCGCGACCGGCACGCCGGCCTCGAAGGAGATGGTGACTTCATCCGGTGCCGGCGGGAATTCCGGGGTGGCGGTGTAGTCGTAGATGTCCTTGGTGGGGGCGTTCCAGATGTCCTCGAGGTAGCCGGTCTCGACGGCGCGGCCCCAGACGTTCTGGTCGATCGAGTACGGGTTCTTCTTGGTGGTCTCGATCGGCAGTCCCTTTTCCTCGGCGAAGGCGATGGCCTTGTCGCGGGTCAGGGCGAGGTCGCGGACCGGTGCGATGCACTTCAGGTCCGGGCCGAGGGTCTGGATGCCGACCTCAAAACGGACCTGGTCGTTGCCCTTGCCCGTGCAGCCATGGGCCACGGTGGTGGCGCCGAACTCGCGGGCCGCCTTAACCAGGTGCTTGACGATCACCGGGCGGGAAATCGCGGAAACCAGCGGGTAGTGGCCCTGGTAAAGGGCGTTGGCCTTCAGCGTGGGCATGCAGTACTCGTTGGCGAACTCGTCGGACGCATCGGCCACGTAGGCTTCGACGGCGCCGCAGCCCAGGGCACGCTGGCGGATGGTCTCCAGCGACTCGCCGCCTTGTCCGACGTCGACGGCCACGGCAATGACCTCTGCACCGGTGGCTTCACCGATCCAGCCGATCGCTACGGAAGTATCCAGGCCACCGGAGTAGGCCAGCACAATACGCTCAGTCACTTCAAATGCTCCTTAGTTGTTGGTTCTTGGTTGTCTTCAAGCTTATTGGCCCGCTTCTTCGGCGAACTGCAGGAAGCGGGCGGCCACGTCCGCTCCGCCCAGCGGGTCCCGTGTGACCAGCAGCACGGTGTCGTCGCCGGCAATGCTCCCCAGGATGGACGGCATCACCGAGTGGTCGATGGCCAGGGCCAGGAAGTTCGCCGCGCCCGGAGGGGTCCGGAGCACCACGATGTTCGCCGATGCCTCGGCTGTCACGAGCAGTTCCCCGCACAGCCGGGCAAGCCGGGCATCCAGGATCTCCTGGGTGACGCCGGCCTTGGCTGCACGCTCGCCGCCCTCCCCGGGAACGGCGTACACGAGCACGCCGTCCTTACCGCGGACCCGGACGGCTCCGAGCTCCACGAGGTCGCGGGACAGCGTGGCCTGGGTAACCTGGACGCCGTCGTCCGCCAGCAACGCGGCAAGTTCGGCCTGCGAACGTACTGACTCGCCGGTCAGGATCGCGGTGATCCGCGCCAGCCTGGCCGTTTTGGTGGCAGGGCTCGCGCCCTGTGCCCCCGGCGGGTTGGTGGACACTAGAACGTGCTCTCCCCGGTGCCTTCAACGGGGGAAAGACCGTCCACGAAGGCCAGGCCGGACCGGTGCATAAGCCACGCCATCAGCGCCTTCTGGGCGTGGAGGCGGTTTTCGGCCTCGTCCCAGACGATCGACTGCGGACCGTCGATGACTCCTGCGGAGATCTCATAGCCCCGGTACGCCGGCAGGCAGTGAAGCACGACGGCGTCCGGCGCCGCCAGCTGCATCGCCGCTTCGTCGACGGAATAGTCCCGGAACAATTGAAGCCTGGCTTCCTTTTCGGCCTCCTGGCCCATGGAAACCCAGGTGTCCGTGGCGACGACGTCGGCCCCCTTGAGAGCTTCCGCGGCATCCGTCGTGATGAGCACCGAACCGCCAGTCTCCGCGGCCCGCTCCTCTGCGGCAGCGACAATGTCCGCGGCCGGCAGGTAGCCGTCCGGGCCGGCGATGCGCACGTGCATTCCGGCGGTCACGCCAGCCAGCAGGTAGGAGTTGGCCATGTTGTTGGCGGAGTCGCCGAGGTAGCTCATAGTGAGGCCCTTGAGCTCGCCCTTGTGTTCTTTGACAGCCAGCAGGTCGGCCAGCAGCTGGCAGGGGTGGTAGTCGTCGCACAGGGCGTTGATGACAGGCACTTTGGAGTTTTCGGCCATGGCCACCAGCCCGGAGTGTGCACCGGTGCGCCAGACGATGGTGGCGACCATGCGCTCCAGGACCTTGGCGGTGTCCTCCACTGATTCCTTGTGGCCGATCTGCGCCTCGCCCGGGTTGATGATGAGGGCGTTTCCGCCCATGTCCGCCACGCCGGTGGCGAAGGAAACGCGGGTCCGGGTGGACGTCTTGTCGAAGATGACCGCGACCGTTTTGCGTCCGTTGCCTTCGGCCGCGAACGGCTGGACGCTGTAGGGCGCCGCTTTCATGCGGACGGCGAGGTCCAGGACCTCGGCCTGTTCTGCCGGGGTGAGGTCGGTGTCCTTGAGGAAGTGACGGGTGGTTGCGGAGCTGGTCACTGGGCATCCTTTGCAGTCTGGAGGAGCGTGGGCAGTGCCTGGATGAAGCTGTCGGCCTGTTCAGCCGTCAGGATCAGCGGCGGGGCGAGGCGGATGGTGCGCGGACCGGGGCTGTTGACGATGAACCCGGCGTCCAGTCCGGCGGTCACGACAGCGGGGGCGATGTCCGCGTCCAAGTCAAAGCCGATCAGGAGGCCTTCGCCGCGGACTTCCGTGACGCCGTCGATTGCCGCCAGCTTCGAGCGGAGGCGCTCCCCCACTGCACGGACGTTGTCCAGGACGCGCTGGCTCTCGATCGCGTGCAGCGTGGCCAGCGCGGCGGCGGTGGCCACCGGGTTCCCGCCGAAGGTGGTGCCGTGCAGGCCTGCGGTGAGGAGCGAGGACGCTTCCGGGCCGAAGGTAATCAGTGCCCCGATCGGGAAACCGCCGCCCAGGCCCTTGGCGAGCGTCACTGCGTCCGGGACGATCCCCGCGTCTTCGCTCGCCAGCCACTTGCCGGTACGGCCGATGCCGGTCTGGACCTCATCGAGGATCAGCAGTGCGCCTGCCTTCGTGGTCGCTTCGCGGGCGGCCTTGAGGTAACCGGCGGGCAGCGGCCGGACGCCGGCTTCGCCCTGGATCGGCTCCAGGAAGACAGCCGCAGTGGTTTCATCGATTTCCTCGACCAGTGCGTCGACGTCCCCGAACGGGATGTGGACAACACCGCCGGGCAGGGGTTCGAACGGCGCCCGGTAGGCGGCCTTGGCGGTCAACGCCAGGGCGCCCATGGTGCGGCCGTGGAAGGCACCCTCGAGCGCGATGATCTTGGTGCGCCGTTTGACTGTTTCGCCGGGGCCGGCTGACACTTCGGCTCCGGAGTTGCGGCGCGCCAGCTTGAAGGCGGCCTCCACGGCTTCGGTGCCGGAGTTCGCGAAGAACACTTTGGATCCCGCCGGTGCCTTGGCCAGTTCGAGCAGTTTCTCGGCCAGCGCGATCTGCGTGGGGCTGGTGAAGAAGTTGGACACGTGGCCCAGGGTGGCGAGCTGGCTGGAGATCACCGACGTCACGAACGGGTGGGCGTGGCCCATGGCGTTCACGGCAATGCCGCCGAGCAGGTCGAGGTACTCCTTGCCGTCGGCGTCCCAGACCAGGCAGCCGGCGCCGCGGACCAGGACACGCTGGGGCGTCCCGAAGACGCCCATGAGGGACGAGGAATACCGGTTCAGCCACTCGGCTCCGGTCGGGTGGCCTTTGGTTTCGACCAGTTCAACCACCGGGGATTTTTCTATCTGGCTCATACGTTCGTTTCCTCGTCCGGGACCACCTGCGTGCCGATTCCGGCGGTGGTGAATGTTTCCAGCAGCATGGAGTGCGGCAGGCGCCCGTCCACAATGTGTGCACGCTCCACGCCGTCGTCAACGGCCTTCAGGCAGGCGGCCATTTTGGGGATCATGCCCGATTCAAGCCTCGGCAGCATCTCCCTCAGTTCAGAGGCCGTGAGGGACGAGATCAGCGACGACTTGTCCGGCCAGTTCGCGTAAAGGCCCTCGACGTCGGTCAAAATGACCAGCTTGGAGGCACCCAGGGCAGACGCAACGGCGGCCGCCGCGGTGTCCGCGTTGACGTTGAGCACCTGCCCGGTGGTGGATCCGTCGTCGGCTATTTCCGGGGCCACAGTGGAGATCACCGGGATCCTGCCGGCCGCGAGGATGTCCACGATCCCCTCGGGATTGACGCCCACGACTTCCCCGACAAGGCCCAGGTCCACGTCCTCGCCGTCCACGACGGTTCCGGTGCGGACGGCACGGAGCAGTCCGCCGTCTTCACCGGACATGCCGACGGCGTACGGGCCGTGGGAGTTGATCAGGCCCACGAGTTCGCGGCCCACCTGGCCGGTCAGCACCATGCGGACCACGTCCATGGCCTCGGGGGTGGTAACGCGCAGGCCGCCTTTGAACTCGGACTCGATGCCGAGGCGGCTGAGCATGGCGTTGATCTGGGGACCTCCGCCGTGCACCACCACCGGGTGGATGCCCACGTGGTGCAGGAACACGACATCCTCGGCGAACGCCCGGCGGAGTTCCTCGTTGACCATGGCGTTGCCGCCGTACTTGATCACCATGGTGGTGCCGGCAAAGCGCTGGATCCAGGGCAGGGCCTCGATCAACGTGCCGGCCTTGTCCTGGGCATCACTCATGGACGTCGTCTCGCGTGTCTGGGTGTTCATGCTGCTGCTGTCTCCCCGGAAGGTCGGTGCTTTGCCTAGCTGGAGTAGGCGCTGTTTTCGTGGACGTAGTCGTGCGTGAGGTCGTTGGTCCAGATCGTGGCTTCGGCGTCGCCGGCCTGCAGGTCGATCTCAACGAGGACCTCCCGCGGCTCCAGGTCCACCAGGCTGCGGTCCTCGCCGATGCTGCCGTTCCTGCAGATCTGGACGCCGTTCATGGACACGTTCAGCTGGTCCGGCTCGAACGCGGCGTCGGTGGTGCCCACGGCGGACAGCACGCGGCCCCAGTTCGGGTCCTTGCCGAAGATGGCCGTCTTGAAGAGGTTGGAACGGGCCACGGCACGGCTCACGATCTCGGCGTCCTTTTCGCTGGCGGCGTTGAACGTGCGGATGGCGATGTCGTGGCTGGCGCCTTCGGCATCGCCAATCAGCTTGCGGGCCAGTTCGGCGCAGACCTGCGTCAGGCCGGCACCGAACCCGCGGGCGGAGGGCACTGCCCCCGAAGCGCCCGAGGCCAGCAGCACCACAGTGTCGTTGGTGGACATGCAGCCGTCCGAGTCCGCCCGGTCAAAGGTGACCCTGGTGGCGTCGCGGAGCACGACGTCGAGCATTTCCGGCTGGACGTCCGCATCGGTGGTGATGACCACCAGCATGGTGGCCAGCCCGGGAGCCAGCATGCCGGCGCCCTTGGCCATGCCGCCGATGGTGTATTCGTTGCCTTCGGCGTCCTTGCCGGTGAACACGGCTTCCTTGGACACGGAATCCGTGGTCATGATCGCCGTGGCCGCAGCCGGGCCGCCGTCGGCAGCCAGAGCGGCGGTGGCGGAACCGATCCCGGCAAGGATCTTGTCCATGGGCAACTGCTCGCCGATCAGCCCGGTGGAGCAGACAAAGATGTCGGTGGCCGAGACGCCCAGGGCTTCGGCAGTCTTTTCTGCGGTGGTGTGGGTGTTCTGGAAACCCTGCGGGCCGGTGCAGGCGTTGGCGCCGCCGGAGTTAAGGATCACGGCGTCGACGCGGCCGTCCTTCACGACTTCGCGCGACCAGTGGACGGGCGCCGCCGCAACACGGTTTGAGGTGAACACGGCGGCCGCGGCCTTCGACGGCCCATCATTGACTACCAGGGCAAGATCAGGATTCCCGGACGCCTTCAGGCCGGCTTTGACGCCGGCAGCGCGGAATCCTTTGGAGGCGGTGACGCTCACGGGGCAACTCCCTGCAGGTTGAGGCCGGCAGTTTCCGCCAGGCCAAGGGCGATATTCATGGACTGCACGGCGCCGCCGGCCGTCCCCTTGGTGAGGTTGTCGATGGCGCAAGTGACAATAACGCGGCCGGTGTGCGCGTCGAACGCCAGCTGCATCACGGCGTGGTTGGAGCCCTGCACGGACTTCGTGGCGGGCCACTGGCCCTCGGGGAGCAGGTGCACGAAGGGCTCGTCGTCGTACGCTTCCTCCCAGGCACTGCGCAGCTCTGCTGCAGTGACGCCGGGCTTTACCCGGGCGGTGGCCGTGGTGAGGATGCCCCGGCTCATCGGAGCAAGGGTGGGTGTGAAGGACACTGTCACGGGCTCACCTGCGGCGTTGCCCAGCCCCTGCTCGATCTCCGGGGTGTGCCGGTGGCCGCCGCCCACACCGTAGGGGCTCATCGAGCCCATGACTTCGGAACCGATGAGGTTCACTTTTGCGGCTTTCCCGGCGCCCGAGGTGCCGGAAGCGGAAACAATCACGACGTCGTCGGGCTGGAGCAGGCTGCCGGCGAACCCGGGCGTAAGAGCCAGCAGGGCCGACGTCGGGTAGCAACCCGGAACGGCGATCCGCTTAGCTTCCTTCAGCTTTTCACGCTGTCCCGGCAGTTCGGGGAGTCCGTATGGCCACGTCCCGGCGTGCTCGGAACCGTAGAACTTTTCCCAGGCGGCGGCATCCTCCAGGCGGTGATCCGCCCCGGCGTCGATCACTACCGTTCCTGCGGGGAGCTGGGCGGCGATTTCCGCCGAGGCTCCGTGCGGAAGCGCCAGGAACACAACATCGTGGCCCGAGAGGTTCTCCACGGTGGTGTCCTCCAGGATCCGGCTCGCCAGACCGTGGAGATGCGGCTGCAATTCCCCTAGTCTGGAACCGGCGTTGCTGTGTGCTGTGATGGCGCCGATAGTGACGTCGGGGTGTCCGGCCAGAAGGCGAAGCACCTCACCGCCGGCGTACCCGCTGGCACCGGAAACGGCAACAGAAATAGTCATGAAAAAGACTATACAGCAAGACTATGCATAGAAGCCGATATTTATGCATACGCTCCCACCTGCGCTCATTATGCCCGCATTGCGAGCCCCAGCGTATGCTTGAAGAAGGGTGATCCTGACCGTGCGGTCCGAATGTCGGCTGCAGCGTTGCCCGTAACAGTTACGAGGCCCCGAGTCCATGACCCCTACAACTACTACGGAGCGCCCGCAGCCACGTGTTCGGCAGCCCAACACCGTTGTCCTGAGCTATTCCGAGCTCCTCAAAAGCGTCAAAGCCGCAGGCCTGCTCGAGCGGCGCGTCGGCTTCTACATCACAGTCTTCTCCGTCCTGGTGCTCCTGATGACCGCCACCTGGTTCGGCTTCGCGCTGATCGGTGACAGCTGGTTCCAGCTCCTCATCGCGGCCGCCCTCGGCATCATCTGCACCCAGCTGAGCTTCCTGGCCCACGAAGCCGGGCACCGCCAGATCTTCGCCTCCCGCCGCGCCAACGACTGGGCCGCGCGGCTGCTCGCTACGTCCGTGGCGGGAATGAGCTATTCCTGGTGGGAGCAGAAGCACGGCGCCCACCACAACCACCCGAACGTCATCTCCAAGGATCCCGACATCGCGCCGGGGCCCATCGCTTTCCACACCGAAGCGGTTGCCGCCCGGCAGGGACGGTTCGCCTTCCTCACCCGCAAGCAGGGCTGGTTCTTCTTCCCGCTGCTTTTCCTGGTGGGGCTTGGCCTGCAGATCGATTCGGTCAAGTTCGTCTTCCGCCGCGCCAAGGTCACGCACCGCTGGGTTGAACTCCCCATCCTCGTGGCACGGCTGAGCCTGCTGCCTGTCCTCGCCTTCACCTTCCTGCCGTGGGGCATGGCGCTGGCGTTCATCGGCGTCCAGCTCGCCGTCTTCGGTTTCTACATGGGCGCCTCGTTCGCCCCGAACCACAAGGGCATGCCGGTCCTACCCGCGGACAGCCGGGTGGATTTTTTCAGCCGCCAGGTCCTGACCTCCCGTAACATCTCCGGCGGCCGTTTCATGGACATCCTGCTGGGCGGCCTTAACCGCCAGGCGGAGCACCACCTCTTCCCTGACATGGCGCGCCCGCAGCTGGACAAGGCCGCCGTCATCGTCCGGGAGTTCTGCGCCAAGCACCAGGTCCCGTACACGGAGACCACGCTGCTGCAGTCCTACGGCATCATTGTGCGCTACGTCAATGAGGTGGGCCTCTCCGCCGGGCGCCACTTCGAATGCCCCATGGCCACTGTTACCCGCCGCTACTAGGCACACTCCCCCAATTCACTCGTGACGAAGTGGCGGCCGGTTTCCGGCCGCCACTTCGTCGTTGGCGGCGGTGTCCCTAGGATGGTTCCAGTATCCGGGCCTGGAAATCCCAGCCCAGGGAAGGAGACACATAATGCACGCAATTGTTGCCCGGCAGGCCGGCGGCCCCGAGGTGCTGCAGATCGCTGAAGTGGAGCGTCCGGCACCTGGTCCAGGCCAGCTGCTGGTGAAGGTCTCGGCCACCGGGGTGAACTTCATTGACACTTACAAGCGCAGCGGCACCTACAAGGTGTCGTATCCCTTTACCCCAGGTTCCGAGGCTGCCGGCACCGTCGAGGAAATCGGCGACAGGGTCACGGTCTTCTCCCCGGGCGACCGCGTAGCCACAGCCGAAGGCAGCAACTGCTACGCAGGCTACATCCTGGTGGACGAGGACAAGGCCCTCCCGGTCCCCCGCGGCGTGGACGATTTCACCGCCGCGGCCCTTCCCCTCCAGGGGATCACGGCGCACTACCTGATCAATTCCTCTTTCCGGGTGGAGCCCGGCCACACCATCCTGCTCCACGCCGGGGCAGGCGGGGTGGGCCTGCTCGCGATCCAGCTGCTGAAGGCCAAGGGCGCCCGCGTCATTACCACCGTCTCCACCGACGATAAAGCGATGCTGGCCCGCGAGGCCGGCGCCGACCACGTCATCCCCTATGACGGCTTCTCCACTAAAGTCCGGGAACTGACGGACGGGACCGGCGCGGACGCGGTATACGACGGCGTCGGCAAGGACACCTTCGACGGTTCCCTCGCCGCACTGCGGGTCCGCGGCACGCTGGTTCTTTTCGGCGCCGCATCCGGGCCGGTTCCACCGTTCGATCCGCAGCGCCTCAACGCCGGCGGCTCCCTGTACCTGACCCGGCCGACCATCAACCACTTCCTCCGCAACGCCCAGGAACGCCGCTGGCGCTCCGACGAAATTTTCGCGGCGGCCGCAAACGGGAACCTTAAGGTCCGCATCGGCGGCCGTTACGACCTGACGCATGCCGCCCAGGCGCATGACGACCTTGAACAGCGGCGCACCACCGGCAAGATCATCCTGGTTCCCTGATTTGGGGAACCGGCGCCGGTAGCAAGTACGGGGTACCAGGGGCCGGGTAAACAGGACGCGAACCCCCGGCGAACGTCCGGCGAACTGCGACACCTTCTGTTCATCTTCTGCGGAAAGAATCACCCAGTGACTGAACAACCGCAAGCGCCCGGATCCGCGTCCGCGCCGGGGACCGGACCGGACGCGCTTCCTGCCGTCCGGAACGTGTATCCGCCCCAGCTGCCGGGCGCCGCGGCGGCACCCCCGGAGCGTACGCTGATCGGCATCCTCGAGGAGACGGCCCGGAAATATCCCGAAGCCTCGGCGCTGGACGACGGCCACCGTCGCCTGAGCTACGCGCAGTTAATGGCCGAAGTCCGGGCCACGGCACGGGAACTCCACCTGGCGGGCCTCGGTGCCGGTGACAAGATCGGCGTCCGCATCCCTTCCGGGACCAATCGGCTGTATGTTTCGATCCTGGCCATCATGCTGATCGGAGCGGCCTATGTGCCGGTGGACGCCGATGACCCCGACGAACGCGCCAAGCTGGTTTTCAGTGAAGCCCGCGTCGCCGCCATTCTCCGGGCCGACGGCAGGATCGTCACCGACAGCAAGCGTCCCCGGCCGTTCCCCGGCCCGCGGATGCCGCGGCCCGACGACGACTCCTGGGTAATCTTCACCTCGGGATCCACGGGCACCCCCAAAGGCGTCGCAGTCCAGCACCGCTCGTCGGCAGCATTTGTCGATGCCGAAGCCCGGCTCTTCCTGCAGGACGAACCGATCGGACCGCAGGACCGGGTCCTGGGCGGACTCTCGGTGGCCTTCGACGCTTCCTGCGAGGAAATGTGGCTGGCCTGGCGCTACGGGGCCTGCCTCGTTCCTGCCCCGCGGTCGCTGGTCAGGACCGGCATGGACCTCGGCCCGTGGCTCATCAGCCACGGGATCACAGTGGTGTCCACGGTGCCCACCCTCGCGGCGCTGTGGCCTGCCGAAGCGCTGGAAAACGTCAGGCTGCTGATATTCGGCGGCGAGGCCTGCCCTCCGGAACTGGCGGAGCGCCTCGCCGTCGACGGCCGGGAAGTGTGGAACACCTACGGCCCCACGGAGGCCACGGTGGTGGCATGCGCGGCGCAGCTCGGCGTGCCCGGGCCCCTCCGGATCGGCCTGCCGCTTGACGGCTGGGACCTCGCTGTGGTCGACGCCAACGGCGTTCCGGTGGCGGAAGGAGAAGTGGGCGAGCTCATCATCGGCGGCGTGGGGCTGGCCAGGTATCTCGACCCCGCCAAAGACGCGGAAAAGTACGCGCCGATGCCGTCCCTCGGCTGGACCCGGGCTTACCGGTCCGGAGACCTGGTCCGCTATGAGGCAGCCGGCCTCATTTTTGTGGGGCGCGCCGATGAACAGGTAAAGCTGGGCGGCCGGCGCATTGAACTGGGAGAGATCGATGCCGCGCTCCAGGCCCTGCCGGATGTCGCCGGAGCGGCGGCCGCGGTGCGCACGACGGCGGCGGGGAACCAGATCCTCGTCGGTTACCTCGCCGCTGCGGGCACCGCGGAACTCGATCTCGTCGAGGCCAGGGAACTCCTGGGAACCAGCCTGCCTGCGCCGCTTATTCCCCTCCTGACGGTGGTGGATTCGCTGCCCACCAAGACCAGCGGAAAAGTGGACCGGCACTCCCTGCCGTGGCCGCTGGCCGGAGCGGGGGCCGCCGATGCGGACAAAGCTCCGTTGAACCTGCCGGACGACGCGAGCTGGATCGTGCAGCAGTGGGGCAGCGTGCTGGGAACACCGGCGTCGAGCCTGGATGCTGACTTTTTTGCCCACGGCGGCGGATCCCTTGCGGCCGCACAGCTCGTCTCGGCGCTGCGTGTCCGCTACCCCACCATTACGGTGGCCGACATTTACGCCACTCCCCGGGTCGGGGCGCTCATTGACGCCGCCCGGCAATCCCTGCCAGAGGGTGTTGCCGGGCCGGCGCCTGAGCGGGAGGTCCGGCCCACGGCACTGAAATCGCAGGTGTTCCAGACGCTGATGGGGGTTCCGCTGCACATCCTGGTGGGAATGCGCTGGCTTACCTACGTGATGGCGGCCAACAACCTCCTGGCGTACCTTGCCGGTTTCACGGCCGCTCCCGTTGTTTCCTGGTGGTGGGTTGCCGCATCATGGCTGGTGTTCGTCAGCCCGGCCGGCCGCATGGCCCTCTCGGTCCTGGCAGCCAGGACCCTGCTCCGGCGGGTTGTCCCCGGGACCTACCCCCGGTCCGGCAAGGTACACCTTCGGCTGTGGCTGTCGGAACAGATCCAGGACCTGTCAGGAGCAATCAGCCTGGCGAGTGCTCCCTGGGTTCCCTATTATGCGAAGGCGCTCGGGGCGAAGATCGGCAACGACGTCCAGTTGCATTCGCTGCCGCCGGTTACCGGAATGCTGTCCCTGGGGCGCGGCTGCAACATCGAACCGGAAGTGGACCTCTCCGGCTGGTGGATCGACGGCGATACGGTCCACATCGGCCGGGTGCACGTCGGAGCGGGAGCATCAGTGGGGGCACGCAGCACGCTCATGCCCGGGACAAGTATCGGAGCAGGCGCCCAGGTGGAACCGGGATCGGCTGTCTTGGGAAAGGTCAAGGCCGGGCAACTGGTAGCGGGCTCGCCCGCCGAGCGGATCGGCAAGGCCAAGCAGGCGTGGCCCGAGATGCCCCCGCCGTCGCACCCGCTGATCGGACGGCTCTGGTTCGCGGCCTTTGCCGCAGCATCAGCGGTGCTGGCCACCATCCCTTATTTGTCCGCTGGCGCCGGGGCTGTCGTGGTGTTCATGTTCATCCGCGGCAGCGACTCACTCTCCGCTGCCGCGCCCCAGGTCCTTGCCTCGTTGCCCCTGGCGGCGCTCACCTGGTTCGTCACCAATCTCCTGCTGATCCTTGCCACCACCCGGTTGCTCGGCGTAGGACTCAAGGAAGGCTACTTCAGGGTGCGGAGCCGGATCGGCTGGCAGGTCTGGGCCACGGAACGCGTCCTTGACCTGGCCCGGGATGTCCTGTTTCCGATCTACGCCAGCCTTTTCACGCCGGTCTGGCTCCGCTTGCTGGGAGCCAAGGTGGGCAAGAACGTGGAGGCATCCACAGTCCTGCTGCTGCCTAAGATGACAACCGTCGGCGAAGGCGCCTTCCTCGCGGACGACACCATGGTGGCCTCCTATGAACTGGGCGGCGGCTGGATGAGGATCGCCCCGGCGAAGATCGGCAAACGCTCGTTCCTCGGTAACTCCGGGATGACGGGGGCGGGACGAAGCGTGCCCAAGAACTCGCTGGTGGCCGTCCTCTCGGCCACCCCGGCCAAGGCCAAAGCGGGCACCTCCTGGCTGGGCAGCCCTCCGGTCCGGCTGCGGCGTACTGCCATCGCCACGGACAACACCCTGACCTTTCAGCCGCCGCGGCGGCTGAAGCTGGCGCGCGCCCTGTGGGAGCTTTGCCGGTTCATTCCGGTAGTGCTCACGGTCGGCCTGGCCGCCGGCGTCATGCTCGCCTTCGACGGGCTCGCCTCCGCGTGGGGCTACGGCATCGCAGCGCTCCTGGGCGGCATTGTGATCCTGGGGGCGGGCGCCGCCGCCGCAGCCAGCGCGGTGGCGGCCAAATGGCTGCTGGTGGGCAGGATCAAGCCCGGCGAGCACGCCTTGTGGAGCTCCTTCATCTGGCGGAACGAGGTAGTGGATACTTTCATCGAAATGGTGAGCGCCCCGTGGTTCGCGCGTTCAGCATCAGGCACTCCGGCCCTGGTGTGGTGGCTGCGCGGGCTGGGTGCGAAGATCGGCCGCGGCACCTGGTGCGAGAGCTACTGGCTTCCGGAAGCGGACCTGGTGACGCTGGGCGAAAGCTCCACGGTCAACCGGGGCTGCGTGGTCCAGACCCACCTTTTCCACGACCGGATCATGAGCATTGACACTGTTACGCTCGAAGACGGAGCCACCATGGGACCACACGGCGTCATCCTCCCGCGGGCACGCATCGCGAAGGGCGGCACGGTGGGCCCGGCGTCCTTGGTCATGCGGGGGGAAACCGTTCCCGCCGCGACGTACTGGATAGGCAATCCGGTGAGCCCGTGGGCAGGACCGGCAGTGCCGGCTCCGCGGCTCAAGTAGCTCCAGCACGGTCAACCCGGGCGTCCACTTCCGCGAGATGAAGGCCAGTTTATGAGTTTTGCAGCACCAGCCAGCCCTGGCGGCGCCCGCCGGCCGGACGAGCCCTCAGGTTCGCCGGACCCCTACGTGCCCGGGCACGGTACGAACGCGTACCGTGTCACGCGGTACGAACTGGACCTGGACTACAAACTGGCCAGCAACCGTCTGAACGGCCGGGCCGTCCTGCACGCTGAAGCGGACCGGCCGGCGTCGGCCGTTGTCCTGGACCTGGCAGGACTTCGCGCCGTCAAGGTTTCCCTCAACGGCAAAAGGGTGCGCAGGTTCAGCCAGCGGGCGGAGCAGTTGGTGATCGTACCGGACGCTGCCCTGCTGCCGGGCGACCGCTTCACGCTGGACATCCGGTACGAGGGAAATCCGTCTCCCCGGCGCGGCTTCTGGGGCGAAGTGGGCTGGGAGGAACTCACGGACGGCGTGCTGGTGGCGGGCCAGCCCAACGGCGCCGCTTCCTGGTTCCCCTGCAACGACCATCCGCAGCACAAAGCCAGCTACCGGATCGCCGTCACCACCGACACCAACTACCGGGCGGTCTGCAACGGACTGCTGGTCTCCCGGAAGACGGGGTCCAGCCGCGAAACCTGGACGTACGAGCAGGCCGAACCGATGGCCACGTACCTCGCTACCGTCCAGATCGGCCGCTACGACGTGCTGACCCTGGACACCACAGCGGTTCCCGGCAGCGTGGCCCAGCATGTCGCGGTGCCCGCCGCCTTGGCGGATGCAGCTCGCCGGGGCCTGGCCCGGCAGCCTGAGATGATGCAGACCTTCGTCAACAGCTTCGGCCCCTATCCTTTCCAGGAGTACACGGTGGTGGTGGCGGAGGACGAACTCGAAATTCCGCTCGAAGCCCAGACCCTGTCCATCCTGGGCCCCAACCATCTGGATACGGGATGGGAGTCGCAGCGGCTGATTGCCCACGAACTGTCCCACCAGTGGTTCGGCAATTCCCTGACGGTGGAGGCGTGGAGCGATATCTGGCTGCACGAAGGTTTCGCGTGCTATGCGGAGTGGATTTGGTCCGAGGCTGCCGGAGTAATGAGCGTTGCGGACCGCGCTGCGGCCGCCTGGCGGAAGCTCGACGCCGGGCGGCAGGACCTCATGGTCGGTGACCCCGGGCCGGAGCTGATGTTCGACGACCGCGTGTACAAGCGTGGCGCCCTGGCGCTCCACGCACTCCGGATCCGTTGCGGCGACCTCGCTTTTTTTGCGCTGCTGCATGAGTGGGCCGCAAGCAACCGCCACGGATCCGTCTCCACTGCCGGATTCATCCAGACAGCGGACCGCGTCGCCGGAATCGATTCAGAAGCCCTGCTCCACCCGTGGTTGTTCGAAGGAGCACTGCCGGCCCTGCCCGTGCGGTAGCAGCCGGGGCTTCAGCCGAGGGCGACGGCGGCAACCAGTTGCTCCGGCAGGCCCGATTCGGCGGGGGCCAGGTCCCGCACGCCGGCCCGGGCAAGCACGTCAAGCGCCTCAGGCGGCCGTTTGAGGCCCTCCCCGGTCATCTTCAGGAAGGCCTCCTTCCGCGCCCACAGCAGGGCACGCCCGCGCAGCAGGGCCGTGCCGCCCAACGAGGCCACAGCGTGGCGCTCCGCAGGGGTCAGTGCCACCGTGTCGAAGCCGTCGAAGTCCATCCGCTGCGGATCCTCGGCATCGACGCCCAGTCGCTGGCCCGCAGCGGGCGCCGTCACAGCCGCCAGCAGGGTCCAGCCGGCAGCCCGGGACAGGCTCAGCAGCAGGGGCACCGGCACTCCGTCCAGGGTGTAGCCGGGCCTTCCGTGGGGGACGTCAGGTCCGGTGCCGCACTGCGGACAGCTGTAACTGGCGGCGAGATTTTGGGCGCGCACCCCTAGCAGTTCAGCGGCCAACAGCCGCTGGGCCAGACGTCCGGCCAGGAAGTCCACCCGTGCCCGGGGCACCATGGCGCGGGCACGCTCCAGTTCAGGCCGGTCCAGGAGTTCCCCGGCCCTGCGTTCCAGCCCGGCAACCGCCTTGGCGGCACCCTGCCCGGCTACGCGAAAGGGCGGGCAGGCGCGCACAACAAGTTGTGGTGCCATGGCCCGCCCTTCTGCGTGCTTGCGCTGTTGAATTACCGCTGAACGGCCCCGAACCGTTCGGCAGCCACAGCCACGGCGCTTTCGCGTGCGGCAGAGGCCTCATCGGCCGTGAGCGTCCGGTCAGCGGCACGGAAGCGCAGGCCGAAGGCCAGCGACTTCTTGCCGTCCTCAATGCCCTTTCCGGCGTACACGTCGAACAGCGCCACGTCTTCCAGCAGCTCACCGGCTCCTTCGCGGAGGGCGGCCAGGACGTCGTCGGCAGGGATGTCCTTGGGAACCACCAGGGCCACATCCTGGGTGGCCACCGGGAAGCCCGAAATGTGCCTGGCCACGATGACGTCCGCGGCGGCTTCGAAGAGGGCATCAGCGTTGAGCTCAAGCGCCACCGAGCGTGGCGGCATGTCCTGCGCGGCGAGCAGCTTGGGATGAAGTTCACCGGCATAGCCGATGACTTCGCCGGAGCGCAGCGACAGTTGGGCGGCGCGTCCCGGGTGGTAGGCCTGGTGGTGGCCCTGGCTGACAACGATTTCGACACCCAGGACATCGCCGGCGAGGCGGGCGATGTCCAAAGCGTCGGCCCAGTCCCAGGCACGCGGTGTGTGGGACGCGGCGGCGGGTGAATCGTGGCCCGTCAGGATGGCCGCGATGTGCAGCGGTTGCTCGGGAACGCCGTCGTACAGGGCATCCAGCACCTCATCGGATGGCTTGACGCCGAGCGGCGGGATCGAGGATGTGCCCACGGTGTCCCCCGGGAGGAAGACAAGTCCGGCCTCGAAGACCGCCAGGTCGCGGAAGCCGCGCGAGTGGTTGCGCTTGGCCACCTCGATCAGTCCGGGCAGGATGGATGTCCGCAGGTAGCCCTGTTCCTCGCTGATCGGATTGGCCAGCTTCACGGCCTTACGCTCCGCACCCTGCTCGGCCACGCCAAAGGTGTCATTGGCGGCCTTGGACACGAACGGGTAGGCCAGGACTTCGGTGAGCCCGGCATCGGCGAGGGCCTGGACCAGGCGGCGGCGCTGCTGCTGGACGCGGGTCAGCCCGCGGCCGGGAGGCGCTACGGGAAGCGTCGCGGGGATCTGGTCGTAACCCACCAGCCGGGCGATTTCCTCGGAAAGGTCTTCCTTGGTTTCGAGGTCGTTACGCCAGCTCGGGGCAGTGACTGTCCAGCCGGCGTCGTTCCTGACCACGGCAGCGCCGAGGTCCTCGAGCGAGGTGACGATCTGTTCGTCAGTGAAGTCAATACCGATCCGGGCCGCGGCAAAGGCCGCCGGCAGCTCGATGCTTACGGCGTCCGGCGCCGTACCGACGTCGGTGCCCGCTTCGTCCGCGGTGCCGCCGGCCAGCTCCACCAGGAGGTCGACCACCCGCTGGGCGGCGATTCCGGCAACCTGCCAGTCCACGCCGCGTTCGAAACGCTTGGACGCTTCGGAAGGAAGCTTGTGGCGCCGGCGTGAGCGGGCGATCGATACTTCGTCGAAGTGCGCCGCTTCAACCAGGATGTTCGACGTCGAATCGCTCACCTCGGTGGCCGCGCCGCCCATGACGCCGGCGATGCCGATCGCGCCGGAGTCGTCGGTGATCAGGAGGTCCTCGACGTCGAGCTTCCGCTCCTTGTCGTCGAGGGTGGTGATCTTCTCCCCCGCCACGGCGCGCCGGACCACGATGTCGCCGGACAGTTTGTCCAAGTCGTAGCAGTGCGTGGGCTGGCCGAGTTCCAGCATGACGTAGTTCGAGATGTCCACCGGCAGCGAGATGGAGCGGATGCCGGCCAGCCGGAGGCGCGAGACCATCCACGGGGGCGTTGGCCTGGTGGCGTCGACGCCGCGGACGGTGCGGGCCACGAAACGGTCGCAGCCCGGCTTGCCATAGATGGGAGCGTCGTCATTGAGCTTGACGCCGTACCCGCCGGCCAGTTCAGCCGGTGCCTGGACCTTGGACGCCGGGTCCGTGAAGGTGGTCCCGGTGGCGTGGGCGTATTCGCGGGCGACGCCGCGGATGGAGAACGCGTAGCCACGGTCCGGGGTGACGTTGATTTCGGCGGCCTGGTCGTAGAGGCCGAGCAGCTCCATGGCGTCGGTGCCGATTTCAGGGTCCAGCCCGATACGGGAGAGCACCAGGATGCCGTCGTGGTCCTCGCCGATGCCGAGCTCGCGCACAGAGGCGATCATGCCGGCGGACAGGTGGCCGTAGGTCTTCCGCGCGGAAATGTGGAAGTCGCCGGGCAGCACGGCGCCGGGGAGGGTGACCACCACCTTGTCGCCTTCCACGAAGTTGTGGGCGCCGCAGATGATGCCCTGCACACCGGACGGGTCAATGCCGTCGCCGGTGAGGGTCTGCTCCCGGCCCTCCGGGACCACGCGGACCTGGCACCAGTTGATGGTCTTGCCGTTGGTCTGCGGCTCCTTGACCAGGCTCAGTACCTGGCCCACCACCACGGGGCCGCGGAGCGCGTCCGTGGGGCGGTGGACTGCTTCTTCTTCAAAACCGACCTTGACCAGTTCGGCCATGACGTCTTCGGCCGTTGCTTCGGCCGGTACCTGCGCGAACTCACGCAGCCAGGAAAGTGGGATACGCACTGTTAGATCTCCATCCCGAAGTGCTCGCTGAAACGTACATCGCCTTCGATCATGTCGCGCATGTCGCCCACCTCGTTGCGGAACATGAGGGTGCGCTCGATGCCCATGCCGAAGGCAAAACCTGAATAGATGTCCGGATCGATACCGGCGGCGCGGAGGACGTTGGGGTTGACCATGCCGCAGCCGCCCCACTCGATCCAGCGCGGACCGCCCTTGGCGCCCGGGTGCCAGATGTCCAGCTCGGCTGACGGCTCGGTGAACGGGAAGTAGTTGGGGCGAAGTCGGATCTGGGCTTCGTCGCCGAACATTTGCCGGGCGAAGTGCTCCAGCGTGCCGCGGAGGTCCGCCATGCTGAGCTTCTTGTCGATGGCCAGGCCCTCGAACTGGTGGAACACCGGGGTGTGCGTTGCATCGAGTTCGTCGGTGCGGAACACCTTGCCCGGGCAGAGCACGTAGATGGGCACTTCGCGTTCCAGCATGGAGCGGACCTGCACCGGCGAGGTGTGGGTGCGCATCAGCAGATGCGCTTCCGGCGGCTCCACGAAGAAGGTGTCCTGCATTTCGCGTGCCGGGTGGTCCGGCTTGAAGTTCAGTGCGTCAAAGTTGAACCACTCGGATTCAACCTCGGGGCCTTCGGCGATTTCCCAGCCCATGCCGACGAAGATGTCCGCCACACGGTCCTGCAGGGTGGAGAGCGGGTGGCGGGCGCCGGCACGACGGCGGCGCGGAGCTGCCGTGACGTCGACGGTCTCCTCGACAAGGATGCGTGCGTCGTTCTCGGCTTCGAGCTCGGCGGTACGGTCCGCGAGCGCCTTGTTGACGCGTCCTCGGGAGGCACCCATGAGCTTTCCGGCGGCGGCCTTCTGATCCTTCGCCAGGCCGCCGATTTCGCGGTTGGCAAGGCTCAGCGGCGACTTCTCACCGGCATGTGCCAACCTCACGGCCTTCAGCTCGTCAAGCGTGGTGGCAGCGGCAATGGCGGCAACAGCGTGGTCTACGGCGGCAGTAATGGCGGCTTCATCCAGAGGATTCGGGATGGCAGCGCCCGGCAAAGTTTCAGTCATCTACTGTTCTTAGCTACGAGTCGGGTATCGCCAGCGAGCTGTCCGGCTGCATTCGGTTCCACCGGCAGCGTGTCCGTCACTGGCTTGTCTTTCCACGCGGCCGGGTTCAGGGACCGTGTGAAGCGACAAAGGGCAGGGCTCGCCGGAATTCGTCCGGCGGGCACTCTCCCCCAGTCTAGTTGAACGCGCCCGGCGGAACGCGCCACGGCCACCAACGTGACAGCCCAGAGGCCGGCTCGGCAGGGAGGAGCGGTAAGTACCGGCCCCCGCTACCATGGCCTCATGACCGGCCCCATTACCCCAGGACAGCGGCTGCGGCAGATCGCCAATGCACTGAACGCAACGACACTCCTGGGCCTGCTGCTGGCAAGGTGCGCAGGCACGGCCGTACATGCCGGACCACGCGGCCTGCTGGTCGCTACGGGTTACCGGTGGCGGCTCCCCTTCGCCCGGGCGTTCACCGTGGGGAACGTAGTGCTGTTCCGGGACCACGCGCCGGAGGCTCTGTCCAACCCGGTGCTGCTGGGTCACGAGGAACGGCACAGCAGCCAGTATGCCTGGTGCCTGGGCCTGCCCTTCCTGCCGCTGTACTTCATCGCAGCCGGCTGGTCTCTGCTGCGGACGGGAAACCCGGGTTCCGCGAACGTCTTTGAACGTCTTGCCGGGTTGGAGGCCGGGGGCTACATGGATGGGCCCCGCCGTCGACCGAAGACACCCCGTAAGGGCAACGCTGCCCCAAATGGAATTGAGGGATGACATGACCAAAAATGCCAGGACTGTCGCGGTGACCGGCTCGGGCACCGCCGAAGCAGTGCCCGACCTGCTGACTGTTTCCATCGGAGTGGAGTGCCGCCGGGAGGACGTGGGTGCCGCATATGCGGCTGCCGGAAGGGCCGCGGCCGGGATATCGGCGGTGCTGAGGGACCACGGTGTGCCCGATCCGGACATCAGCACCTCGGGCTTGAACGTCCGTGCGGACGTGGTGTGGAAAGAGGGCCAGGGCCAGACCGTCGCAGGATACATCGCCTCAAGCATTCTGGCCGTCCGGCTGCGGGATGTTGCCGGTTCCTCGGACGCCATCGCGGGGGCAGTGGCCGCCGGTGGCAACGACGTCAGGCTGAACGGGCTGGAACTCGGCTTCGCGGATCCTGCCGCTGTCACGGCGCAAGCACGGCAGGCCGCCTGGCAGGATGCCCTGGCCTCGGCCGGGCAGTTCGCCTCGCTGGCGGGCGCCGAACTCGGCCCGGTAGTGTCCGTCACTCAACGGCCCGGACCGTCAGGGCCGATTCCGCTGGCCAAAATGCAGCGTGCCATGGCCACGGACTCCGTAGGGATCGAAGCGGGGCAGTCCAGCGTGTCCGCCACGGTGGACGTCGTCTGGGAGCTCCGGTGACGGGCTAGTGAACGCTGCCGGCCGGCAGCTTGATGTCCGTGGTGGTCGCCAGTGCGGTCCGGACGACGACGGCGAGCGCCTCCGCCATGACGGCGACCGGCAGCGACGGCGTTCCGCTGCCCCGGGGCACCTGCTGCGTCTCGTACGGGACGTGGATGAAGCCCCCGCGGGTTGCGGACGAACCCTCATTGGGGGGCTCAACGCCTGCCGGGCCGCTACTAAGCGTGTGCATGAGGCCGTAGAAAACGTGGTTGCAGACGTAGGTGCCGGCGCTTTGCGAGACCTCGGCCGGTATGCCCGCAGCACGCAGGGCCGCAAGCCCCGCTTTCACCGGCAGTGAGCTGAAATAGGCCGCCGGCCCGTTGGGGACCACTTCCTGGTCCACGGGACGGTTTCCGGCGTTGTCCGGAATGCGGGCGTCGTCGCAGTTGATGGCGACCCGTTCCAGGGAGATCCGCGGCCGTCCGCCGGCCTGGCCGACGCACAGTACCAGCTCCGGGCGGTAACGCTGCAGTGCATCTTCCAGGACAGCAATGGATTGCCCGAACACGCACGGCAGTTCCACAGCAGCGACGACCTGGCCCTCCGCCTGCAGGATTTTGGCGGCTGCTTCCACCGCATTCCAGGACGGGTTGACGGCTTCGCCGCCAAAGGGTTCGAACCCGGTGAGGAGGATCATTGCCCCAGCGTAGCAATCAGCCCTGTCGCGACGCCTGCTTCGAGGACCTTGACTTTGATTCGAACATACATTCGAATAGTAACCATGAGATGGGACGCACAAGCACTCCGCCCGGCGTTGGCGGACACCGCAGCCGGCAACGCACCAGCATCCGGCCCGGCCGCCGAACCGTTGCTGCCGCTGGCAGGTCTGGTGCGTTCCGTTTCCACCCCCGAATTTGCCGGGGTCACTTTCCATGAGGTCACGGCCAAATCAGTGCTCAACAAAGTGGCAGCCGGTTCGCGCATGCCTTTCGAATGGACCGTCAATCCCTACCGTGGCTGCAGCCACGCATGCGTTTATTGTTTCGCCCGTAAAAGCCATACGTACCTGGACTTCGACGCCGGCCTGGATTTTGACAGCCAGGTGGTGGTCAAGATCAACGCCGCCGAAGTCCTTCGAAAGGAACTGGCGAAGCCCTCGTGGGGCCACCACCATGTGGCACTGGGAACCAACACGGATCCGTATCAGCGGGCTGAGGGACGGTATCAGTTGATGCCCGGCATCATCCGGGCGCTTACCGATTCAGGGACGCCTCTGTCCATCCTCACCAAGGGGACACTGCTGGCCCGGGATATCCCGCTGCTCAAGCACGCCGCCGCCCAGGTGCCCGTGGGCATCGGAATTTCGCTGGCAATGACGGACGAACAGTTGTCGGAGGCAGTCGAGCCCGGTACTCCGGGACCCAGGGCGCGGCTCAAGCTCGTCTCAAGGCTTCGCGATGCGGGACTGCCGTGCGGAGTAATGGCCATGCCCATCCTGCCGTGGCTTTCCGACAGCGACGAAGCACTGGACTCACTGTTTGGCGCGCTGGCTGCGGCCGGCGCTACGGGCGTCACCGCCGGGGCGCTGTATCTGAAGCCGGGCACGCGTGAGTGGTTTATGAAATGGATCGCTGCCCGGTACCCCGAACTGGCAGGCCGCTACCGCCGGCTGTACGGCACCGGGTCCTACGCGTCGAAGGAGTATCGCGAGTGGCTTGCGGGGCGTATCCGCTATTTCAAATCCCGGCATGGCTTTGCGGGTTCGCACGGGTTCAGCCACCGCGACCTTGCCGGGGACGCCAGGGACGAAGAAGCACAGTATCCGGCCGGCAGCATCCCCGTCACGGGAACGGGTACGGGAACCGGCCAAAGCGTGGAGTCGGGGCAGCCCACGCTGTTCTGAATGTCCGCGCTAGGAATCCGCATTAGGAATCCAGCGAAACCCGCTCTGAACCGGCAACTACCGCCAGCAGGGCCCGGACAATCGGGAAATCGGCCGGGATCCAAGGCAGGGCGAGGGCTTCGCTGCTTCCTGCCAGCGCGATCCAGCGGAGCTCGTCGTGGTCTTCAAGCGGGCGGGGTTCGCCGTCAGCGATCTCGGCAAACCACACGCGCATCGACGCCTTGGCGTTGAGGGGCCAGCCGGCGGCGGTTTCCCCCGGCAGTTCGGCGCCGAGCCTGACCCCGACTCCCAGTTCCTCGCGCAGTTCCCGGTGCAGGGCGTCTTCCGCCGTTTCCAGGGGCTCCACCTTGCCGCCCGGGAATTCCCACATGCCGGCAAACTGGGGTGGCGCCGTCCTCCGGGCGACAAGGAGCCGGGAGGGGGAGCTCAGGGAATCCACAACAGCTCCGCCAACAACATTGATCAGTCCAGTCACCGCACCAGTCTATGGGGGACAATAAGAGTGGCTGATTCCGCCGGCGTCCCGGCACGGCAACGACCGGCAGGGCGTTCACCCCGGAATACTACCCCCTCAACGTTGAAGTAATCAGATTTTATGCTGCGTACTGACTGAACCTTTGATAAACCAGAACTTTCGAGAAGCAGGCCCATGACCTCCACGCCCACCCTCAGCCCCGCCAAGCCGAAAGCAGGGACCAACCACCTCGCTTTAGCCATCGTGTCCCTCGCGATGGGCGGGTTTGGTATAGGCGTCACCGAATTCACCATGATGGGACTGCTCAAGGAGGTGGAACAGGGCCTCCACATCGGCACCCCGGAAGCCGGCCACCTGATCTCCGCCTACGCGCTCGGCGTGGTGATCGGCGCGCCGCTACTGGCGGCGGTCGGCGCCAAGCTTCCCCGCAAACACCTCGCCCTGGGCCTCATGCTGTTCTTCAGCCTCGCCAATCTCACCTCGTTCATCGCTCCGGACTACGGCACCATGCTGGTGTCCCGGTTCGCGGCAGGCCTGCCCCACGGAGCCTTCTTCGGCGTTG
The DNA here is from genome assembly GCF_042880995.1 of Arthrobacter sp. NPDC058288. Classification (NCBI taxonomy): domain Bacteria; kingdom Bacillati; phylum Actinomycetota; class Actinomycetes; order Micrococcales; family Micrococcaceae; genus Arthrobacter; species Arthrobacter sp. NPDC058288. Next base: position 169,932 of record NZ_JBHVYH010000009.1, on the reverse strand, counting down.
CCGCGGTGATTGCAGCTTCGCTGGTCGCTCCGACCAAGCGGGGCTGGGCGATTTCGATGGTGATGGCCGGGCTGACTGTCTCGAATGTCATCGGAGTCCCCTTCGCCACCTGGCTGGGCCAGGCGTTCGGCTGGCGCCTGCTCTTTGTGCTCGTCGGCCTGATCGGGCTGGTGACCCTCGTAATGCTCTGGAAGTTTGTCCCGTTCCAGGACGCGCACCCGGACGCCAGCATCCGGCGCGAACTGGGCGCCCTGAAGCGGCTCCAGGTGTGGCTCGCCATCCTCATCGGCATTGTGGGTTTCGGCGGGTTCTTCGCCACGTACACCTACATCGCGCACACCATGACGTCCGTGGCGGGAATCCCGGCGTCGTTCCTCCCCCTGGTGGTGGCCCTCTACGGACTGGGCATGGTCGCCGGCAACATCGTGGGCGGCCGCATCGCGGACAAGTCAGTGATGGGCACCATCTATTGGGTCCTGCCCGGAATCGCCGTCGCCCTGGTGGTTTATGCCGTGGCCGTCCACTGGCCGTGGTCCGCTTTTGTGATGGTTTTTGTGGTGGGTGGTGCGGGCTCACTGCTGGTGCCCGCCCTGCAGACCCGGCTGCTGGATGCCTCCCCCGACGCCCCGTCCCTGGCATCCTCGCTGAACCACGCAGCCCTGAACGTTGCCAACGCGCTCGGCGCCTTCCTCGGCGGCCTGGTCATCGCCTGGGGCTGGGGCTATGTCGCGCCGGCACTTGTCGGTGCAGTGCTGGCAATTCTGGGCCTTGGTGTCGCGGTAATCAGCGGCCTGCTGGAACGCAAAAGGCCGCTGGTCTCCTAGCCTGCCTCAGGCAGGTTTCGGTCCAGCGGCCCCGTGCGGGTGCGCAAACCGCGCAGCGCGGATCAGACGTGAGCACGCTCCACGTCGGGTTCAAGGTAGATGACCCGCGCAATCGGCACAGCGTCGCGGATCCGGCTTTCGGCGTCGTCGATCACCGTGGCGATCTCCGCGCCGGTGGCGGCGGCGCCGACGCTGATCTTGGCCGCCACCAAGAGTTCCTCCGGACCCAGGTGAAGGGTCTTCAGGTGGATGATCCTGGTTCCGTCGGCCTCCAGCGCGGTGCTGATCCTGGCGACGTCCGCCTTGGTGGCCGATTCCCCGAGCAACAGCGACTTGGTTTCCAGCGCAAGAACGATGGCGATGGCAACCAGCAGGAAACCGATCATCGCGGTTCCCAGGGCGTCCCAGATGCCGTCGCCGGTAATCAGCGTCAGGCCCACACCGAACAGAGCGAACACCAGGCCCAGCAGCGCACCCAGGTCCTCCAACAGGATGACGGGGAGCTCCGGCTGCTTGGCGTTGCGGACGAAGTGCACCCAGCTCTGCTTGCCGCGGATGTGGTTTGACTCAATGATTGCCGTCCGGAACGAGAAGGACTCGGCGATGATCGCCCCGATCAGCACGGCCAGCGGAACCCACCAGAAGTCGCCCTCGATGGCGTGGGGATGCTGAATCTTGCCCCACGCTTCGTAGAGTGCAAACAGGCCGCCCACACTGAACAGCACAATCGACACGATGAACGCATAGATGTAGCGCTCGCGTCCGTAGCCAAAGGGGTGCTCGGGGCTTGCGGCACGCTTGGCGCGCTTTCCGCCCACCAGCAGCAGGATCTGGTTGCCGGAGTCGGCGACGGAGTGGATGGCTTCGGCCAGCATGGACGACGACAGCGTCAGGATGAAAGCGACGAACTTCAGTACAGCGATGGTCAGGTTTGCAGCCAGAGCCGCGACGATCGCCTTGGTACCGCCATTTGCAGCCAAGTGAGCTTCACCTCTTCAGGAATTGCCGGAAAATTGCAGGTGCGATCACCGCGCAATGCTGATGCCCGCAAGGAATACGCTACCTGCCCGCCGCTGCCGGCCGCACCACAGGTCACTGCCGATGACACCAGAAACATTGAAACTAAGCCTGCTGACAAGCAAAGACACCCTGTGTTAGCTTGAATCCATAATCGGGACCCGTAGAGAGTTCCGACGAATATGTAGGAGGAGAAATGGGCTTTATTGGCTGGATCATTCTCGGACTCATTGTGGGAGCTATCGTCAAGGCGATCATGCCTGGCAAGGTCGGCGGCGGCTGGGTCACCAGCCTCGTTCTTGGTGTTGTCGGCGCCATCGTCGGCGGCTGGATCGGCGACCTGTTGTTTGGCGGCGGCAAAATGGAATTCTGGAACCTCGGTTCCTGGCTCCTTGCCATCGTCGGCGGCCTCGTAGTAGCCGGCATCTACGGCTTCATCACCGGCAGGAGCAAGACCACCTAACGGCACTCACCACCTACTAAGGCACCGAGGTGCCACAAGGTGAAGATTACGACGGCGGGGCCCACCGGAAGGTGGGCCCCGCCTTTGCGTTAGGCCCGCTTCTGCGAACGCGCGCTTGCATAGAGGCACACCGTGGCTGCGGTGCCCACGTTCAGGCTTTCCGCCGCACCGTAGACGGGAACGGCCACGCGGTGGTCGGCCAGCGCGAGTTCGGCGTCGGACAAGCCCTGGGCTTCATTGCCGAACAACCACGCTGTGGGCCGGCCAAGATCGTAGGCGGACTCGACGTCCGGGCTGCCCAGCCTCCGGGCAGCATTTTCGTCCTGGAGCTGGTCCAGGTCCAGTTGGCCGTATCCGTCCGCGGCCAGGATGCCAATACCTCTTTCGCGGCAGGCGGTGGCCAGCTCGGCCAGGTCCGCGCCGAGGACTACGGGGAGGTGGAACAGGGAGCCGGCTGTGGAGCGGACAGCCTTGGGGTTGTAGATGTCCACGCTCGAGGCTGTCAGGACGACGGCGTCCGCCCCCGCAGCGTCGGCGGCCCGCAGGACGGTTCCCGCGTTCCCGGGGTCCCGTACCTGGCACAGCACGGCAATCAGGCGGGGTCCGGCGTCGAGCACGGCGTCAAGGGCCGCATCCACAAAGGCGCAGACGGCGATGATGCCTTGGGGATTAACAGTGTCCGCCATGGCGGCGAGCACCTCGTCCGTGGCGAGCCTGGCGTTAACGCCGTCGGCCAGCTCCTCGAACTCGGGATAGCGGTCCAGGCAGGCCTCGCTGGCGAATACTTCATGGACCACGCCGGGCTCCCCCGCTGCAATCCTTTTCTGGTGGAGCACCAAGGCCTCACGGACGGCCTGAGGTCCCTCAGCCAGGAACTGCCCGCGCTTTAAACGGGCCGGGCGCCCGGCAAGCTTTGCCACATCCCTCACCCGATCAGCTCGGGGGTTGGAGAGTGGAAAATCCTGCGGGCGCCCGGTTTCGTTCATATAAGAACTTTAGTGGCTAGTGCCACCGGTTCTTGAACTACCCAGAACAGGTATTACTTGGCAGCTTCTTCAGCGGCAGGCTTCTTCGCTGCGGCCTTCTTGGCGGCGGGCTTCTTGGCAGCCTTAGCCTTCGGGGCGGCTTCGGCCGAGACGGCCGGCGCAGAAGTGTCAGCAGGCAGCGAGTCCTTGGCAACCTGCACCAGGGCGGCGAAAGCGTTGGCGTCGGAAACAGCCAGCTCGGCCAGCATACGGCGGTCAACCTCGACCTCAGCGGCCTTCAGGCCCTGGATCAGACGGTTGTAGGTCAGGCCGTTGGCGCGGGATGCAGCATTGATGCGCTGGATCCACAGGCGGCGGAAGTCGCCCTTCTTCTTCTTGCGGTCACCGTAGCTGTACACAAACGAGTGCAGCAGCTGTTCTTTGGCCTTGCGGTACAGGCGTGAACGCTGTCCACGGTAGCCCTTTGCGCGTTCAAGGATAACCCGGCGCTTCTTGTGGGCGTTGACCGCCCTCTTCACACGTGCCACGTGCGTACTCCTTCAGAATTCTGATCCCAAGCAACTACTGCCGGAACAACCGGCTGGCCTGAGAAGCCTTTTTGGTAGTTGACCGCTGCCAGGTGGCGAGCAGTCAGAGAACTTGGAACTTAGATGCCGAGCATCTTCCGGATGACCTTGGCATCGCCCTTGAAGACGATCTTGTCGCCGGCGAGGCGACGGGTCAGCCTGGAGGACTTGTGCTCGAGGTAGTGGCGGCGGTTGGCCTGCTGGCGGCGCAGCTTGCCGCTGCCGGTCAGCTTGAAGCGCTTCTTAGCACCACTGTGGGTCTTCATCTTCGGCATGGGAACCGATCTCCTTACGTATCCGCAGACAAGTCTGCAGTCTTTCGTGCAGCCACCCCTGCGGGCGGCGTGCTGGTTGCTTGCTGCGCTCAGGCGATGCTTCGCGCAGCTTTGAACTAGTTGGTCTTCTTGGTGCCCGGCTTGGGAGCAGCCGGCCGTGCTGCAGGCTTGGGCGCTGAAGGCCGTGCCACCGGCTTGGGCGGGGACGGCACTCCGGCCGGCTTCGGCGCCACGGGAGCTGCCGCCGCAGGCCTGGGCGCCTCAGGCGCCTTGGCCGCTGCCGGCTTACTGACCGCAGGACGCGGTGCTGCCGCTGCCTTGGGGGCTTCGCGTTTCGGCGCTGCCTGCTTCGGAGCTTCCTGCTTGGGAGCCTCCTTGACCGGCGCCGCCTTGGGAGCTTCCTCTGCAGGTGCTTCCTGCTTGGGAGCCTCCTGCTTCGGAGCTTCCGTCGCCGGAGCCTCCGCTTCCGGTGCCGCAACCGCTTCGACAGGTGCCTCGGCGACAGTTGACGCCGGGGCGGCCTCAGTCTCCGCCGCTGGCGCTTCAGTGTTTACAGCAAAACCCTCAGGAAGCAGATCCGCGAGGGACTGCGTCATGGCAGGCTGGTCCCGGCTGACGTCAACGCGGCCGCCGGCCTTGGCTTCGTTCTGCGCCTTGGCTTCAGCGCGCTGCGTTGCACGGCGTGCCTCTGCCTTGGCCTCAGCCTTGTTCTTCAGCGGACCCACGACCATAACCATGTTGCGGCCGTCGATGCGGGGGCTGGACTCGACAACGCCCACTTCGGCGACGTCGTCAGCGAAGCGCTGGAGCAGGCGGATGCCCATTTCCGGACGCTGCTGTTCGCGGCCGCGGAACTGGATCATGGCCTTGACCTTGTCCCCGGCGCCGAGGAAGCGGAGGGCATGGCCGCGCTTGGTCTCGTAGTCGTGGGTGTCGATCTTCAGCCGGAAACGGATTTCCTTCAGAACCGTGTTGGTCTGGTTCTTCCGGGCCTCGCGTGCCTTGACGGCGGCCTCGTACTTGTACTTGCCGAAGTCCATCAGCTTGCACACCGGAGGCTTGGCCTGCGGTGCAACTTCAACGAGATCAAGGTCGGACTCGGCAGCCAAACGCAGGGCGTCCTCAATACGGACGATTCCTACCTGTTCACCTGCAGGGCCGACCAGCCGCACCTCGGGGACGCGGATACGCTCATTGATTCTTGGCTCGCTAATGTTAGAACTCCTGTTGTTGAGATGAGTATTCCACCGGCAAATAGAGAAGGCCCCCAATTGCCGGAGCAATCGAAGGCCTCGAAGATCGGATGTGCACCGCCTCCGGAGAGGCTGTACGCGTTCCAGGCAACTGACGCTGCCGTGGACCGCCCGACCAGGTACCCGGCAACCTTGCTTCCGTGGGAATCACTTCCTGGAAAACGGCTGACGCGGGTGGGAGAGAACTCCGCTTGCAAACTGAAAGTCAATTCTACAGACAGAACCCCGGATACTGCACATTGGCAGTAGCGGGTTCCACATAGCAAAATAACGACATTCAGTCGGTCTGTGACAAGCTTACCAGTATGAGCACTTCAGACAGTAATTCACACGTTTTCGAGCCCGTCGCCGGCCAGCGGGATGGCCAGGAGCAGGTGTCGCAGCAGATCCGCGATATCTCCGAAGTCCCCGCCATCGAGGTCATCACCACCGCCGCTGTGCACCTCATGAGCGCGTCAGCCGTCAAGCTCGGCCTTGCCGCCGAGGAAAATGCCGAGGAGCTCAAGGACTTGGATGAAGCCCGCAAGCTGATTACCGCACTTGCCGGACTCGTGACCGCCGCAGCACCGGAGATCGGTTCCCAGCATGCCGGTCCGTTGCGCGACGGACTGCGCTCCCTGCAGTTGGCGTTCCGCGAAGAGTCGATTATTCCGGACGCCCCGGGCAAGGGCCCTGGGGAAAAGTTCACCGGACCGGTCAACTAGGCAATTCAACGGCATATATCGACGGCGGCGGGCGGACCAAGCGGGTCAGCCCGCCGCCGTCGTCATTCCATGAGTTTTTGTCCAGATACAGGGACTTACGCACCCCGGAAGCCCCGGTATCTGGACAAAAACTCTGGGCGGCCGGCCTAGGCGATCGCGCTGCGCCGGCGCCGCCGGTGCTGCAGGACCATGCCGAACAGGCAGAGCACGACACCGGCTGCGCCCACCGCAACAAACCCGGCGGACGGCCCGATCCCGTCAATGAACACACCGGCCAAGGGAGCGCCAAGGGCCACTCCGGCGGTGAGCGCGGACCCGTACCAGCCCATCGCCTCACCCCGGCGCGCTTCCTCCACCAGTTCGGCCACTTTTTCGGACGCTGCGGACAGGACCGGCGCACACAGCAGGCCGGGCAGCAACGAGAGCAGGCACAGTGTCAACGTGTCGCGGGCGAAGCCCATCGGGATGGTGAGGGCGGCCATGCCGAGCAAGAGGAGAATCGGCGAAACCGGCCGGTGCATTGCGCCGTAGAGGAGGCCGCCGACCACGGAAGCCGCACACCAGAACACAAAGACCAGCCCGATCTCAGCCTGATGCCCGCCGGACTCCAAAGCGGCAACGATCCCCACGTCCGTGCCGCTGAGCACCATGCCGGCCCCTGCGGCCACGGCGAAGACCGCCGCCACTGCTGCGGTAAACCAGGCAAAGTTGTGTGCCACCCTGTGCCGCAGCCCTGAGCGACGGAGCTCACCGGCCGCTACGGGAGCGAGTTCCGCCGCAGCTTCCTGCAGGTGCGCCGGAGCCGCCGCGACGACTGCCACTTCCGCACCCTCCTGCTGGTCCGTTTCGTACCCTTCATCCGGCACCGCACTTCGGGTGGGAGGGTTGAACCACATCAGGAAGAGTCCGGCCACAGACGTGCACACGCCCACCACGGTCAGTCCGACAACCGAGTAACCGGACGTGGCCACAATGGCTCCGGCGGCAGGGCCGAGCATAAAGACCAGCTCCGTGGCGATCGCATCCAGCGCGAAGGCCGTCCGCCGCTGCTCACCGGTTGCCAGCACACCCAGCGACTGGCGCACCACGCTGAAGATGGGCAGCGTGAGGAGTCCGCCGACGAAGACCAGTGCCAGCAGCCACTGGTAGGAAACATGCGGCACCACAGACCAGATGACGGTTTCCGAGACCACGGAGGGAATCAGCGCCTTGCGAAGGCCTACCGTATCCACCCGGCGCCCTCGCCACGGTGCGCCCAGGGCGATGCCGATGGTCATCACCGCCGCAGCGGCACCGGCGGCGGCATAACCCTCGCCCAGAGTCAGGACGATGTGCAGCGTCAGGAGTACGCCGGCCGCGGAGTGCGGTATGCGGGCTATCATTCCGACGGTCAGCAGGCGCCTGATGGGCCTGACTGCCAAGAGCTCCTTGTAAAGAGCGAAATTCACGGGCTACGTCCTTCATCCTGCCGGAGGCAGGACCGGGGTTGTCCCGCCTGCCGCCAGCTACTCTGCTGCGCGCTGCAACTTTACCTCGATAGAGTCAACCCGCTCAGCGAAGACTGAATTCCGGGACCACTCGGCGTTGAGTCCTGCCACGACCGCCTGGACTCCTGCCGCATCCAGGCCGTCTGCCAGGTACAGCACCACCCGGAGCTCCGGGCCGGGACCGCCGCCGGGGACGACTGCGCCGCCTGCTGTTGCCGAGGCGACTCCGCCTCCCGCTTCGAGTTCGACACGCCGCACGGGGCGGTAGCCGGCCGTTGCCTCAGCCATGGCGTCTGCAACCGCCGGATCCGCGTAGGACGGCAGCCAATCCTGCTGCCGGGCAAGGGCCCAGACGGCAGGCCGGCGGACAACGAACGTGTACTCGGACCCGGGGTCCAGCACCAGGAGTTCAGCGCCTTCGGACACCGCGGACAGCGCCGCCCGCGCGGCATACACTGCCACCGGCCGGGCCTGCGGATGCCAGGCGGCTAACGCTGCTGCCGAGGTGAAGACCGGCATCGCTGTGCGCCCGTCCGGCGCTTTCAGCGTTACCAGCGCCATATCGGCCTGCTTGTCCCCGTGCAGCTGCTCACCGTGGACGTCGTCGCCATCCGCCCCGCCACCATGCGGGCTGCTACGTGGCGTCTCATGAACGCTCTCTTCGGCCAGCCGGGCAACGATCGGAACGAACACCCGGGCAGTGGCCAGCGATGCCACCACGGCAGCTTCGTCGCCTGCGGCCGACCGCAGGGCCGCAACCGCGGCGAGGTAGCCGGCGTCGGCCGTGCCGTCGTCGTCCTCGAAGTTGTGGATCTTCGCATCCTCGCCGGCGAGGCTGCGGCCCGCCCAGGGCTGCCCGGCCGAATCCGTGGCGCCCCCGGAGCCGGCCAGTGCGGCTGCGATGTGCCCGGGCAGTTCGCGTGCCGGAGGTCGCTGTTCCATGATGGCTGCCTGCCTAGCGGCGGCCTGCTACATCCAGCGCTTCCGGCAGCGTGAATGCACCGGCGTAGAGCGCCTTGCCAACGATGGCGCCTTCGACGCCGAGGGGAACGAGTGAGCGCAGGACCTTGAGGTCTTCCAGGCTCGAGATGCCGCCGGAGGCCACCACCGGTTTGCCGGTCTTCTCCACCATCTGGCGGAGCAGCTCAACGTTGGGGCCCTGCAGGGTGCCGTCCTTGGTGACGTCGGTGACCACGTACCGGGCGCAGCCGGCTTCTTCGAGACGTGCCAGCACATCCCAGAGGTCGCCGCCTTCCTTGGTCCAGCCGCGGCCTGCCAGGGTGGTTCCGCGCACGTCGAGGCCGACGGCGATCTTGTCGCCGAAGCGGTCGATGGCACGCGCCGTCCATTCCGGGTTTTCAAGCGCAGCGGTGCCCAGGTTCACGCGGGCAACGCCCAGGTCCAGGGCCTTTTCGAGCGATTCGTCGTCGCGCAGGCCGCCGGAGAGTTCCACCTTGATGTCCAGCCGGCCCACTACTTCCCGGAGCAGCTCCGCGTTCGAGCCGCGGCCGAAGGCGGCATCGAGGTCCACCAGGTGTACCCACTCGGCGCCTTGTTCCTGCCAGTTGAGCGCAGCTTCCAGCGGCGTGCCGTAGCTAGTCTCGCTGCCGGCTTCGCCCTGGACCAGGCGGACCGCCTGGCCGTTTACGACGTCGACGGCGGGCAGCAGTTCCAGTACGGGCAGCGGCGTTTCGGTGGTCATCTTCAAGTCCTCAGGTTGTTGTGAAGCTGCGTTGATCGGGCGGTGCGGGCTCGGTTAGCCGGCAGGCAAGGTAAGCAGGTAGGCGGCCAGCAGTGCCATTCCGGCCAGAACGTAGAAGGCGATCTGGGTCCACAGCGGCTTGTGCTGCTGCCTGAAGGACAGTGCCCCGCCAACCAGCAGGCCGGCGATGCCCGTCAGGACAATTGACCACATCTAGGCAGCCGGCCCGGCACTGGCAGGGGTGGCTCCGCTGGCGCCGCCCTGGCCGCGGCCCAGGCTGTTGACCCAGTTGCGGAGCAGCCGGGCGCCGGCGTCGCCGGACTTTTCCGGGTGGAACTGGGTGGCGCACAGCGGCCCGTTCTCCACGGCGGCGATGAACGGCGCACCGTGCTCGGACCAGGTGACGAGCGGTGCCGCCATGCGCGGCTGGATGACGTCAAAGTCCCAGTGCTGCACACCGTAGGAGTGGACGAAGTAGAAGCGTTCGCTTTCGACGCCTTCGAAGAGCCTGGATCCTTCCGGAACCTTCACGGTGTTCCAGCCCATGTGGGGCACTACTTCGGCAGGCAGCAATTCCACTTTGCCGGGCCACTCCCCCATGCCCTCCGCTTCGGTGCCGTGCTCAACTCCGGCTTCGAAAAGCACCTGAAGACCAACGCAGATGGCCAGGACGGGACGGCCGCCGGCAACGCGCCGACCGATCATCCGGATGGCGTCCACTGCCTTGAGCTCGCGCATGACGGTTTCAAAGGCCCCGACCCCCGGCACGACCAGTCCGTCAGCATTCAGGACGTCCTCCGGCTTGGCACTGAGGATGACTTCGGCGCCGGCACGCTCCAGGGCGCGCACGGCCGAGCGCACGTTCCCGGAGCCGTAGTCAAGGACAGTGACGGTGGGCTTGCCCTCGGGTGAAGCAGGCTTCGCATTAGCGGCAGGATCAAATATGGCCCCGTCGCGAAGGACCGGCCCGGTCACAGTGCGCCCTTCGTGGAGGGGATGCCCTCCACGCGGGGATCAGGCTCCACAGCGGCGCGCAGGGCCCGGGCAAACGCCTTGAACTGTGCCTCGACAATGTGGTGCGGGTCCCGGCCCGCGATGACGTTCATGTGAAGGCAGATGCCGGCGTGCAGGGTGATGGCCTCGAACACGTGACGGGTCAGTGAGCCCGTGAAATGCCCGCCGATCAGGTGGTATTCCTGGCCCGCAGGCTCTCCGCCGTGCACCAGGTAGGGGCGCCCGGAGACGTCAACCACGGCGTGGGCCAGGGCTTCATCGAGGGGCACGGTGGCCTCGCCGAAGCGGCGGATGCCGGCCTTGTTGCCCAACGCAGTACGAAGGACCTCGCCAAAGGTGATGGCAACATCCTCCACCGTGTGGTGGACGTCAATGTGGATGTCCCCGGTCGCTTTGACCGTCATGTCGATGAGCGAGTGCTTGCACAATGCGGTCAGCATGTGGTCGTAGAACGGAACCGAGGTGCTGATGTCCGAGACGCCCGTGCCGTCGAGGTTGATTTCGACGAGCACGGACGATTCGCTCGTGGATCGCTCCAGGCGTGCGGTCCGGGCCTCGGCAGCAATGGATCCGGTGGTGCTCATGTGTTGTGTCCTTTGGATGTAAGGAGAAATAACGTCTGGGTACGGGGTCGCGGGACTGGTTCCGCTGGGAACAGGGGGTCTGACTCCAGTTTAGGCCGTGACGCCTGGCTGCCCGGTCAGGATCAGTTCCAGGGCCTCCAGGAAGGCTGTGGTTTCCGTCTCAGTGCCTGCCGTGACGCGCAAGTGACCGGGGATCCCCACGTCCCGGATCAGGACGCCGCGGTCCAGCAGCCCCTGCCAGACTTCGTGCGGATTCTCCAGGCCGCCAAAGAAGACGTAGTTGGAGTCGGATGCGGCAGGTTTGAGGCCCATCCGGGTCAGCTCCGTGACAATCCGGTCGCGCTGCCGCTTGATGTCTTCGACGTCGGCCATCAGTGCCTCGCGGTGGGTCAGGGCGGCCAGGGCGGTGGCCTGGGTGATGGCGGACAGGTGATAGGGCAGCCGTACCAGCCGCAGGGCATCCGCAACCTCGGGCGCAGCCGCCATGTAGCCGAGGCGTGCTCCGGCCAGCGCAAACGCCTTGCTCATGGTGCGGGAGACGATCAGCCGCTCACGGCCGGGAAGAAGGGTCAGTGCGCTGGGTGTGCCGTCGTGGGCAAATTCGTGGTAAGCCTCATCGACGATGACGACAGTCTGGCTGGCCTCGCCGGCGGCATACACGGCCTCCACTACATCCAGTCCCAGCCCCGTGCCGGTGGGGTTGTTTGGTGAACACAGGAAGACGATGTTCGGCTGTAGTTCCCGGACCTGCCGCGCAGCCGATTCGGCGCTGAGGCCGTAGTCGTCCGCACGCCGGCCAACGATGTATTCGGTGTCGGTCCCGCTGGCCAGGAGGGGATACATGGAGTACGTGGGCGGGAAACCAAGTGCTGTACGTCCAGGGCCTCCGAATGCCTGCAGAATCTGCTGCAGCACTTCATTGGACCCGTTGGCGGCCCAGATGTTCTCGGCACCCAGGCCATGGCCAAGGTACTCTGCCAGGCGCTCCCGGAGCTCGGTGAACTCACGGTCCGGATAGCGGTTTAGTCCTGCAGCAGCTGCGGTCACGGCCTCGGAAATAGCCACGAGGACATCGGCCGGAACACCATGGGTGTTTTCGTTGACGTTGAGCAGGATGGGAACGTCCAGCTGCGGCGCACCGTACGGGGTGAGGCCACGCAGGTTGGTCCGGAGGGGAAGTCGGTTCAGGCGCTCTAGCTGGTCAGTCACTTCAACAGTTTAAGTGAGGGTGGCCGGGCCGCCGAAACTGTGACGCTTCCGGCCCGCCGCCGGGGCTGCCGAGCCGCCGGCTCCGGGGCGTCAGCGCCTGCGCGTCAGCTTGAGGGGACAAAGATCTGCTGGCCGGGCATGACCCCGCCGCCGTCGAGGTTGTTGAGCTGAACGATATCGGCAACAACGTCCCGGGTGTCGCGTTCCGGCGCCACGGTTCCGGCGATCTCCCACAAGGACTGGCCCGGCTGCACCGTCACGGACACGGTGGGCGTCACGGACAGCTCGGATGCGGAATCCGCCGCCTTCGCCGGTGAATTCAGGAAGCCGGCCAGCGAGATCACCAGCACCGTCAACAGGATCAGCGGCACGCCCACCAAGACGATGCGCCCCCTGCGCGTCAGGCGGAGTGGCGGCTGTATGGAGCGCACCTTCGCCACCTTTACGGCTTTCGCCGCGGGCCGCTCCTCCCAGTTGAAGCCCTGAATTCCCGAGGCCCCGGCTCCCCCGCCGGCCGGTGCTTCATAACGCGAACCATGAATAGCGTTTGTTGCTGACATGAACTGAGCCCTCCTGGACCTGACTGTGCTGCCCGGCATGTTCCTGAAGCTGCCATTCGCCCGTTCTTCGAACATAAGGCCGAACGGAGCTTCAGACTAGAACACATATTCGAACTTTGCTGGTTCTGTTCTAGCACTTATTAACGAACATTGTCGAGACTCACTAGAACAAATGTTTGAAAAAGCTGTGAGGCTGCCCTACGTTTGAGCTACAGAACAACCACTTCTGCAGTTGATCAGCAGGGTCTGACATTTTCAGGCCGGAAGTTCCCGGCAGCTGCAGCCACGGAGGCCGGGTGGAACGGAAAGGCGTTGGCGAACATGGCAGCACAAGCCACCGGCGGCAGGGCTACGCAGCGGAGCCAGCAGTCCCCAGCGAAGCCGAAAGGCCTCACGGTGAGGCAGAAGAAGATTCTGGAAACTATCCAGCGGTCCGTCAACGACAATGGCTATCCCCCGTCGATGCGTGAAATCGGTGACACCGTGGGCCTGGCCAGCCTCTCGAGCGTCACCCACCAGCTCTCGCAGCTCGAGAAGCTGGGCTACCTCCGCCGGGATCCTAAGCGGCCGCGCGCCATGGAAGTCCTGATGCCCCTGACCCTGGATGAAGGAACCGCCAAGATCTCCGGCGTGGAGAAGCCTGCGCGGCTGCGCACGGTAGGCGGCCTGGCTGTCTCTGAGCTGGCCACCGCGACGGATACGGCCATGGTCCCGCTGGTCGGGCGGATCGCCGCAGGCGGCCCCATCCTGGCCGACCAGGTGGTGGAGGATCTGATGCCGCTGCCGAGGCAGTTGGTTGGCCACGGCGAGCTCTTTATGTTGAAGGTGACCGGCGACTCCATGATCGACGCAGCAATCTGCGACGGCGACTGGGTGGTGGTCCGCAGGCAGAGTGACGCGGTCAATGGCGACATCGTGGCCGCCCTGCTCGATGACGAAGCCACAGTCAAGACGTTCCGCCAGCGGGACGGCCACACCTGGCTGTTGCCGCAGAACACGCAGTATGAGCCCATCCTCGGCGACCACGCCCACATCATGGGCAAGGTTGTCTCGGTTCTCCGCTCGCTGTAGTCGGTGGCCGGCCCGCTTCGAGCCGGCCTACCGAATACCTGCCGTCCGCCACCCGCCGCTGCCAATGCCCTTCGGCGGCGGCAACCGTGTCAACCGGCGGAAACCTCCGCCGGAGCCTTAGCCAGCCGGCTCAGGGCAGCCACGGCGATCGCAGGATCGGTGGTGGCCCAGAACGGGGGCAGTGCGGCCCTCAGGAAGCCCCCGTAGCGTTCCGTCGACAGCCTGGAGTCAAGGACAGCCACAACGCCTTTGTCGCCCGTAGAACGGATCAACCGGCCGGCCCCCTGGGCGAGCCGGATCGCCGCGTGTGTGGCCGACACCGACATAAAGCCGTTGCCCCCTGCCTGGGCCACCGCACGAGAGCGCGCCGTCATCAGCGGATCATCCGGCCGCGGGAACGGAATCCGGTCGATGACCACCAGCCGGCACGAACCGCCGGGGACGTCGACGCCCTGCCAAAGGGACATGGTGCCGAAGAGGCAGGTGTCCGGCTCGTCCGCAAACTGCCGCACCAGGGCGGTCATGGTTGATTCGCCCTGGCACAGGATGCTGACATCCAGGCGCGGGCGCATCGCGTCCGCGGCTTCCTCTGCGGCCCGCCGCGACGAAAAAAGGCATAGAGCCCCGCCGCCGGAAGCCCTGATCAGCTTCTCCAGCTCATCCAGCGCTTCAGGCGATGTCCCCCGGCCGGGCTTCGGCAGATGGCTGGCAACGTAGAGAATCCCCTGCTTGGGGTAGTCGAACGGGGATCCAACGTCCACGCCGGTCCAGCTGGGTGCACCCGGTCCCACCAGCCCAAGTCCTCCCGCCGCTGGTTCGAAGGCCGATCCGATCGCGAGGGTGGCTGAGGTGAGGACCACTGTGTGGCCGGCAAAGAGCCCGTCGCGCAGCTTCCCTGCCACGCTCAACGGGGCAATGTTGATCAAGGCCGGTGCGTCGTCGTCCGGCTGCGCATAGCCTTGTTGCGGGTCAAAGGTGCTGTTGCGCGAGAACCAGACCACTTCGCGGTTTTCCCGGGCGGCGATCAGGCGTTCACAAAGCTCGAGGATGACCATCAGGCGTGAGCGCGCCAGCTGGCGACCGCCGTCGGCCGTGTTGGCACTGTCACCTTTCGAATCCGAAAGGGCCGCACGGCAGGCCTCCCGCAGCTGGTCCACGCAGTCGAGCTGTTCGTCGTTGAGGCCATGGGGCAGGAGGCCGCTGGGGACTCCTGCGATGGCCAGTTCAAGGTTCGCGGCAGCGTTGTTGAGCGCATCCACCGTGATTCCGGTATTTTTCCGGGCACCGGAAGCAGCGGCGTGGACCATGGCCACGGACAGCTGGCCGGAGACAGCTCCCGTTACCCGGTCCTGCAGCTCGTGCGCCTCGTCCACCACCACAACGTCGTACTCCGGCAGCACTGCCAGACCCTCGAAGGCGCTGACGGCCAGCATGGCATGGTTCGTGACCACGACGTCGGCCTCGGCGGCGTCCTGGCGGGCCAGTTCGCTGAAGCACTCGGCAGCCATGGGACATTTCTGCGCCCCCAAGCACTCCATCGACGTGACGGACACCTGCCGCCAGGCACGGTCCGTCACTCCCGGCATCAATTCATCCCGGTCCCCGGTGGCTGTCTTCTCAGCCCACTCCCGGAGCCGGACCACCTCCTTGCCCAGCTGCGACGCAGGACCGCCCAGCGAGGCTGCGAAGTGCGGAACGCTGGTGTCCTCGCCGAGTGAGAAGAGCTGCCCCTCTGAGGGCTCCTCGGAGGGGAACCCGCCGTCGAGCTTGTGCCGGCAGACGTAGTTTGCCCGGCCCTTGACCAGGGCAACCTTGACGGGGCGCTCCAGCGCAGGAGTGATGGTTTCCAGCAGCCGGGGAAGGTCCCTGCCTACAATCTGGGTCTGCAGGGCCAGGGTAGCTGTGGACACCAGGGTGGGCTTATCGCTCACCTGTGAGTGGGCGATCAGCGGAATCAGGTAGGCCAGGGACTTGCCGGTGCCCGTGCCGGCCTGGACCAGCAGGTGGTCGCCGCTGTCGATAGCGCGTGCCACCTGCCGGGCCATCTCGTGCTGGCCGCTGCGGCTCTGTCCGCCCATGCCGGAGACTGCCCGGTCGAGCAGTTCAATAACGAACTGCTCGCCCGGCGAGCCGCTGGTTCCTCCAGCTTCGGGATCAGACATTGCTGATGAAGGATTCCAGTTCAGCGGCGAGCCCCTCGCGCACCATAACAAGGGCGCGGGTGCCCTCCTCCTCATGATCCAGGCGAAGGATTTCGGCGTCCGTTTCGTGGAGTTTGCTGATCAGGTCCCCGCGGTTGTAGGGAATCAGCAGCTCCATCTTGACGCTCGGCCGCGGAATGGATTCGCTGATCGTCTTCAGGAGCTCCGCGATGCCCTGCCCGGTGCGCGCGGACACCACCACGTGGCGGGGTTCGCGCTGCTTCAGGCGTTCCACCACGAACGGATCCGCGGCGTCGGCCTTGTTCAGCACAATGATCTCCGGGACCTTGCGTGCGTCCACTTCACTGAACACAGCCCGGACCGCGGCGATCTGGCCCTCCGGATCGGGATGCGAGACGTCCACCACGTGCAGGATGAGATCCGAATCGGCCACTTCCTCCAGGGTGGAGCGGAACGCTTCCACCAGTTGCGTGGGGAGGGAGCGGACGAAGCCCACGGTGTCCGCCAGGGTGTAGCCCAGGCCGTCGGCTGTTTCCGCCTTACGGACGGTCGGATCCAGCGTGGCGAACAGCGCATTCTCCACCAGCACGCCCGCGTCGGTCAGCCGGTTAAGGAGCGAGGACTTTCCGGCGTTCGTATACCCTGCGATCGCCACGGACGGCACCGAATTACGACGGCGGTTGGCCCGCTTGGTTTCCCGTGCCGGCTTCATCGCGGCGATTTCGCGCCGCAGCTTGGCCATCCTGGTGCGGATCCGACGACGGTCCAGTTCGATCTTCGTCTCACCGGGACCGCGGGAGCCCATGCCGGCACCTGCGCCGCCCACCTGGCCACCGGCCTGGCGGGACATGGATTCGCCCCAGCCGCGCAGGCGCGGGAGCAGGTATTCGAGCTGCGCCAGCTCCACCTGGGCCTTGCCTTCGCGGCTCTTGGCGTGCTGGGCGAAGATGTCCAGGATCAGGGCCGTTCGGTCGATGACCTTGACCTTCACGATGTCCTCGAGTCCGCGGCGCTGTGAAGGTGCCAGCTCGGCATCCACCACCACGGTGTCGGCGCCGGTGGACATCACGATGTCCTTCAGCTCCTGGGCCTTGCCGGAGCCGAGGAAGGTCCCGGGGTCGGGCTTGGCGCGGCGCTGGACAATGCCGTCGAGGACTTCCGAGCCGGCGGTTTCGGCCAGGGCAGCGAGCTCGCGGAGCGAATTTTCCGCGTCTGCGAGAGTGCCTTCGGTCCAGAGGCCGGCCAGCACCACACGTTCGAGGCGAAGCTGCCGGTACTCAACTTCGGTGACGTCTTCGAGTTCGGTGGAAAGGCCGGCCGTGCGGCGCAGGGCCCGGCGTTCCTCGAGGTCCTGCTGGTCCCCGTCGAAGATGCTGTGTTCGCTGTCCTGGCGGGAAATCGCCTGGGCCGAACCCAGGACACCGCGCGGCTTTTCCGGTGCGGAGCCGGCGGCACGGGCCGGGACATCCTTGGACAGAATCCGGTCGATGACAGCCTGGATTTCCTCAGGACTCATGTCCTGGGAGGCTGAATCTGATCCGGTATTGGGCTGGTTGGTCATGTTCTCCTTTGAAGATTCGACACTTTCAGAATAATGCTGATTGTTCGTGTGCGGGGCGGTATTCGCGCTGGGCTGACGACTATGGGTCATTCGGGCTCCTGGAGTGCCGGCGGCTGCGGGGCAGCGGGCGGCGGTTCGGGCGGTAACGGAGGCGGACGCCTGGGCGGCAGGCGACGTTGCGGAGGATGCGCCTGTCCTGAGGGAATGCGCGTGGTCAGATGATCAGCATTGCTGGACTCCAAGTAGTACGGGCGGAACGTCAGGCCGGAGAATCACGGCAGGACGGCGCACTGAGCGGAAGGTGAATACCTGCGTCGCTGCGGGACGGGCTGTGGCCCGTGCCGGCTACTCAAAGATCAAGAACATGGATTAAACATTAGCAGACCCCCGCCCGTGCTCCGTTCCCGGCCCCGTTTCCCATCGGCGCGCTCGCCAACTAATCTGGCGAGTTATGGAGTCTGCACACTATTTCAGCGCCCAACCTTCCGGGCCGTTCACCCGCAAGCCGCTCACCGTGGAACTTGCCGGTGAAACCCGCAGGCTGCAGACGTCCGGCGGCATTTTCAGCCCCGACGGGATCGACAAAGGAACAGCCGTACTGCTGGCCGACGTACCGGCCCCATCACCCCAGGGCAATTTGCTGGACATTGGCTGCGGCTGGGGCCCGATCGCACTGACCATGGCCCTCCGGGCACCCCATTCGCAGGTCTACGCCGTAGACGTGAACGAGCGCTGCGTGGCGCTGACGAAGGAAAATGCCGGTCTGCTGGGCCTGAACAATGTGACCGCGAGCCTGCCTGAAGATGTTGATCCGGACCTCCGCTTCGACACGATCTGGTCCAATCCCCCCATCCGGATCGGCAAGGACGAGCTCCACTCCCTGCTGCTGCTATGGCTTCCCCGGCTGGCCCCGGGCGGATCAGCCTGGCTGGTGGTCCAGAAGAATCTGGGCTCGGATTCGCTGCAGCGCTGGTTGGGCGCCGAACTGGACAGCAGCTTCACCGTCACCCGGGAAAGCACCTCAAAGTCCTTCAGGATCCTTCGGGTCAGGAAAGCGTCCCGCTAGCGACGATCACTGCCGGACCGCTGAGTTCCACATGTTCGTGGCCTTCCGGCCCGGCAAAGAACTTAACGCCGACGACGCCGCCAGGAACCTTGACGTTCCAGGCGTCCGGAGCGCCCTGCCCGGCCCAGTGGCGGATGGCCACGGCCGCCGCGCAGGCGCCGGTTCCGCAGGACTGCGTCTCCCCCACGCCGCGCTCGTGAACGCGCATGGTGATTGTCCCGACGCCGTCGTGGACCAACGGCTCGGACGGGACGACAAACTCGACGTTGGTGCCGTTGGCCGGCTTCGGATCCACGTGCGGTGCCTTGAAAAGCTGGGTGGCCTCGAGCTCACTGAGTTCCGCGAGGGCCACCACAGTGTGCGGGTTCCCCATGCTGACGGACAGGGCCGGACGCGGCACTTCCAGGCCGTCGGCTGTCACGAGCGAGTCCATGGCCCGCGCTGTGGCCTCACCCGGAAAAATGAATTCCCACGGGCCCATGTCCACGGCGTAGCCGTCGGCCGTCCGCACCACAGTTTTGGCGCCCGCCCGCGTTCCGATGGTCAGGGCCTCGCCGGTTTCCAGGCTGACGAGGCCCTGGGCGATAAGGAAATGCACGAAGACGCGCACGCCGTTGCCGCACATTTCGGACAGGGATCCATCGCCGTTGCGGTAGTCCATGAACCACTCGGCATCCGGGTGGACCGCCTGCAGCTCACGCCCTTCGGGTAGGAAGCGCGACGGCACGGCACGGATCAGCCCGTCGCCGCCGATGCCGCGGTGGCGGTCGCAGAGCTCGGCGACCTGCTCCGGAGCTATAGGCCAGGTAGCTTCGGGGTCCGCGACGAGCACGAAATCGTTGCCGGTGCCGTGGCCCTTGGAGAAGGCCAGGCCGCTCAGCCCCTGGAGTGTGCGGTCAGGGGCGGGTGCAAGGGTTTCGTCCATGGTCCAAGGTTACCGTCACGGCGGGACGGGCCGGAAAACCGTGCGGCCCGAATCACCGCGGTCCCTTGGCACAGCGCACTCAATGGTCAGCGGCAGACAGCCAGGGCCTTCGCCACCAGGTCCGGGTCCTGCCAATCGAACCATCGGATGCGGGGGTCAGCCCTGAACCAGGTCAGTTGCCTGCGGGCGAATTTCCGCGTGGCCACGATGGTGTCCTCAGTGGCCTGCCCGGCATCCCACTCGCCGTCGAGCACTTTCAGGAATTGCGAGTAGCCCAGCGCGCGGGGGGCGGTTTTGCCCTGCCTCAGACCGGCGGCGTCCAACCGTTGCACCTCGGCCTGGAGTCCGTTGGCGACCATGCCGTGAACGCGTTGCGCCAGCCTGTCCTTCAGCAGTTCCCGGTCCACCTCGAGCCCGATTTGGACGGCCGGCTGGTAGTACTCCCGGACGGGCATGAAGGAGCTGAAAGGGCGCCCTGTCAGTTCGAAGACCTCGAGGGCGCGGACAACCCTGCGGGCGTCGCCCAGGCGGGCGGCGGAGACGGGATCGACCGCTTCCAGCCTGCGTCGCAGCGGGGCCAGGCCGGCGTCGTCGAGCTCGGCTTCCAGCCGGCGCCGGATGCCCGGGTCCGTGCCGGGAAACTCAAGGACGTCCAGGGCAGCCCGCACGTACAGGCCGGATCCGCCTGCCAGGATCGCCCGCTTCCCGCGCCCGTGGATCTCCGCGATAGTTGCGCGCGCCTCCCGCTGGAAGTCGGAGACGCTGGCCTCTTCGGTGACGTCCAGGGTGTCGAGCAGGTGGTGCGGGACTCCCCTGCGCTCCTCCGCCGTGATTTTGGCGGTGCCGATGTCCATTCCGCGGTAGAACTGCATGGCGTCCGCATTGATGACTTCGCCGTCGAGTTCCAGCGCCAGCGCCACTGCGAGGTCCGATTTGCCGGATCCGGTCGGGCCGACCACCGCGATAACGGGAGGTACTCCCTGGGGATCCCTGGCCGGGTTGCCGTGCTCTTGTGAAGTGTCCATCGCCTAGCTGCGGCGGACGGGGAGCGCCGGCATACCGAGGGACACCCCGCCCTTGCCGCCGCCGGCACCGGAAACGCCGCCGGCCGCCGGCGCACCGCAGGAATCCGCCTGCGATCTGTCCCAGGCGTCACCCGCACGCGAGCGGCGCAGGGAGTAGTCCGCCGGCGATGCGGGATCAGCCACCAGATGGAATGCCGCGGCCTCGGTGATGGTGACCGTGACAAGATCGCCGGGACGGGGCTTCTCCGCACCCTCCGGGACTGAGAAGTGCACCAGGCGCTGATCCTGCGACCGGCCCGACAGGCGGTGTGTTTCCTCCGCCTTGCGGCCCGATTGTGCCGTGACCATGACTTCCACCCGGCGGCCCAGCTGGCGGGCGTTCTCCTCTGCGGCGATCCTGTCCTGCAGGGCGGTCAGGCGTTCGAAGCGCTCCTGGACCACGGCCTTGGGTAGCTGGTCCGGCAGGTCTGCTGCGGGTGTGCCGGGGCGCTTGGAGTACTGGAAAGTGAACGCCGTGGCAAAGCGGGATTTCTCGACGACGTCGAGGGTGGCTTGGAAGTCCTCTTCAGTTTCCCCGGGGAAGCCGACGATGATGTCCGTGGAGATGGCCGCATGCGGAATCCGCTCCCGGACCTTGTCCAGGATGCCGAGGAACTTGGTGGAGCGGTAGGAACGCTTCATGTCCTTGAGTACCTTGTCAGAGCCTGACTGCAGCGGCATGTGGAGCTGCGGCATGACGTTGGGCGTTTCGGCCATGGCGTCAATGACGTCGTCAGTAAACGCCGCGGGGTGCGGACTGGTGAACCGGACGCGCTCCAGCCCTTCGATTTCGCCGCAGGCGCGGAGCAGTTTGGAAAAGGCCTGCCGGTCGCCGAATTCCACTCCGTAGGAGTTCACGTTCTGGCCCAGAAGCGTGACTTCGATGGCGCCGTCGTCCACCAGTGCCTGGATCTCGGCGAGGATGTCGCCGGGACGGCGGTCCTTTTCCTTGCCGCGCAGGGCCGGGACGATGCAGAACGTGCAGGTGTTGTTGCATCCCACGGAAATCGAGACCCAGCCCGAGTACACAGAGTCACGCTTGGTGGGGAGGGTGGACGGGAACACGTCCAGTGACTCCAGGATCTCCAGCTGGGCTTCGTTGTTGTGCCGGGCGCGGTCCAGGAGCGCGGGCAGCGCTCCGACGTTGTGGGTGCCGAAGACAGCGTCGACCCACGGAGCCTTCCTCAGGATTGTTTCGCGGTCCTTCTGGGCCAGGCAGCCGCCCACAGCGATCTGCATGCCGGGGTTGGCCGCCTTGACCGGCGCGAGCATCCCCAGATTGCCGTACAGCTTGTTGTCGGCGTTCTCACGGACAGCACAGGTGTTGAACACCACCACGTCCGCGTGTTCCCCGGATGCCGGCACGTAGCCGGCATCTTCCAGCATGCCTGCCATCCGCTCGGAGTCGTGCACGTTCATCTGACAGCCAAATGTGCGCACCTGGTATGTGCGCGGCTGGCCAGCTGCGGGTGCTGTATCGATGGTGGCGGAAGTGCCAGTGCCGGACGCTGGGGAGGGAATGGTCAAACTCACCTGTTAAGGGTACCGGTTCACAGGAATTCCGTCGGCGCCCGGTCACCGGCGGAGTCGAGGACCTCCCCCACAATCCGGAAGGCCTGTGAGGGCTGGTATCCCTTGCGCGCCAGCATGGAGGCCAGCCGGCGCGTGACTTTGTCCCGTTCAGCCCGGTCCGTGAGGTCCGCTGAGGCTTTCAGCTTGCGTTCGACCAGTTGGCGCGCAGCCGACTCCTCCGCTTCGTCGCTGAGCTGCTCCAGGGCCCGGGCAGCAATGTCCGGTTCGATCCCCTTGTCCGCGAGCTCACGCCGCAGCGCCCCCTTGGCAAGCTTCCGGGTCTGGGACCTGCTTCGGACCCACATGTCGGCAAACTCCGCGTCATCCACGAGCCGGACTTCTTCAAACCGGTCCAGCACAGCCTCAGCCACATCCTCCGGGACGTTGCGTTCGGCGAGCTTGCGCGCCAGTTGCAGCCGACTCTTGGGCGAACTTGTGAGCTGCCGCAGCACGATAGCACGCGCCACCGAGGCGGGGTCCGGTTCCGCATCCTGTTCAGTCTGCGGCGCCCCGGAGAATCCGGCGCCGCCGCGGTTTCCCCTAGAAACCGTCAACGGCCTTGAGCTTCGGCGACGCTTCAGTTTCAGCCGCTGCAGGCTTCACCCCAACACCCAGCTTCTCCTTGATGAGCCGCTCCAGTTCAGCGGCAAGTTCCGGATTGTCCCGCAGGAAGCGCCGGGAGTTCTCCATGCCCTGGCCCAACTGGTCGCCGTCATAGGTGAACCAGGAACCCGATTTCTTAATCAGGCCGTGCTCCACGCCCATGTCAATGATGCCGCCCTCGCGGGAGATGCCCTGGCCGTAGATGATGTCGAATTCGGCGATCTTAAAAGGCGGGGCCATCTTGTTCTTGACGATTTTCGCCTTGGTTCGGTTGCCCACCGAGTCGGCGCCTTCCTTCAGCGTCTGGATGCGGCGGACATCGATGCGGATGGAGGCGTAGAACTTCAGTGCCTTACCGCCCGTGGTGGTCTCGGGTGATCCGAAGAACACACCGATCTTCTCGCGCAGCTGGTTGATGAAGATCGCGGTGGTCTTGGTCTGGCTCAACCGCCCGGTGATCTTACGGAGAGCCTGGCTCATCAGGCGGGCCTGGAGGCCAACGTGGCTGTCGCCCATGTCCCCTTCGATTTCCGCGCGGGGCACGAGGGCCGCCACGGAGTCGATGACGATGACATCGAGGGACCCCGAACCGATCAGCATGTCCATGATTTCCAGGGCCTGCTCACCAGTGTCCGGCTGCGAGACCAGCAGGGCGTCGGTGTCGACACCCAGTTTGGCGGCGTATTCCGGATCCAAGGCGTGCTCGGCATCGATGAAGGCGGCAATGCCGCCCTGGCGCTGGGCATTTGCGACAGCATGCAGGGCCACTGTGGTCTTACCCGAGGATTCCGGGCCGTAGATTTCCACGACGCGGCCGCGCGGCAGGCCGCCGATTCCGAGCGCGACATCCAGAGCAATGGAGCCAGTGGGGATTACTTCGATGGGAGCACGTACTTCATCGCCCAGCCTCATGACGGAGCCTTTGCCGAACTGCTTGTCGATCTGGGCCAGCGCTGCGTCGAGCGCCTTCTGACGATCCGGGGCTGCCGCCATGGTTCACACCTCTAGTTTTCTCGCTGTGGAGTGGCCTGAGCGGCCCTTTATCTGTCATCACTGACGCTAACGGCACCCACCGACATTGTTGCCGGATGACATCGCGTATGTGGAAAACGGTCTGGAAAAAGCATAGCCCGACCCGAACAGATATTCGAACAATCCGTCGGCGTGTCAGGCTGCGGATACTCAGTTCCTGGACGGCTTAATGTCCCTCCCGAGACGGCGCTCAGCCGGGACATCCTGCACATCGCACATCGCGAGCCAGACCTGCCGAGGGGGAACTCCCGCCGCCAGTGCCTGATCCGCTGTCCGCCCGCCAACGCCCGCAAGCACCAGCGAACTGCTGAGGACACGGGAATAACCGGCGCCGAACTCGTCGTCCATGAGCCGCCAAAAGTCGCTGATTCGCACGGATAAAGTCTCTCACGCCTCCGGCCAATAGAATGGTTGCCATGAGCAACCCAGCCGTGGAACCCGATGCTTCCGGGGCCACCGAAAACAGCGTCGACGCGGCATTGCGAACCGTGGAGGACCAGATCAGCCTTTTCTGGCGGCGTGGACGTTCCCTCTCCCAACAGCTTTCCCGGCAGGTCCACCCGGACATGGAGCCGGCGGCCTATGGCCTACTCACGGTCATCCGCCGGGAAGGTCCCATCAGGCTTACGGAACTCGCTTCCTGTATCGGAGTGGGCAAACCCTCGGTCAGCCGGCAGATCGCGTTCCTGGAGAGCATCGGCCTCGTGGCCAAGGAAGCTGATCCCCTCGACGGCCGGGCGCAGACCATCCGGCTGACGCCCAAGGGTGAGGAGAAGATGCACCAGGTGCAGGATGCCCGACGCGAGGTTTTCCGTGAACGGCTTGGGGAATGGCCCGTCGAGGACCTGCAGACGCTCGCCGCCTACATGGCAAAGCTCAACGCGACTTATGAGCGGGACGGCTTCCCCAGGGACGAGGCTAAATAGAGGGCAGACCGCCCGCCGCCTGGCGCCGTCATTCCGGCCGGGGAAACAGCACACGATGAGGGGCCTCCGGCTTTGCCGGAGGCCCCTCATGTCAAAACGAAGATCTTTGTGTGCGGGTCAGCGGGCGCCCGAGAGCAGACCCTTGGCCAGTTCGTCAGACAGTTCAGTATTGAGTTCGCGGTCAAGGTAACGCTGCGAAAATTCCTGCGGAACGGTGTCCGGAACTGCAACGCCCTCAGCGACGGCAACGCGGTCGCTGACTTCGCGGAGCATGCTGGACAACGGTACGTCCAGGGCCGAGCAGATCGAAGACAGCAGCTCCGAAGAGGCTTCCTTCTGGCCGCGCTCCACTTCACTGAGATAGCCCAGGGAAACCCGGGCACTGTGTGACACTTCGCGGAGGGTCCGGCCCTGACGCTGGCGAACGTCGCGCAGAACATCACCGATTTCGTGACGAAGTACAACCATCTTGCGCTCCTTCTGTTCGCTCTTTGCCTGATCGGCGAGGCCCACATCCTTCCAGCGGACAACGCCGTTCACGGATACGGGCTGCTTTACCATCTGTATCGCCTTGCTCCCTCGTACGTCAGGTCCGCCCTCGTCAGGCGAACCGTAATTATTTATTCATCCTAGGCGCCTCCCTTATGCGGAAGCGACACAATGTAACAACTATTAGGAATCAAATTTTGTTCCCGGCAACTTTACGCCGGGTAAGCCTCGGAAGATAGGGCCTCAAGAAGCCGCTCCAAAGCGGCCGCGCAGGCCTGGCCGCGGACGTCCGCGCGGTTCCCCTCGAAAACGTAACCGAACGACGTCGAACCCTCCGCTGTGGCAACGCCGACGAAAACTGTTCCCACGGCTTTCCCGCCATGCGGTTCCGGTCCGGCGACTCCCGTGGTGGACACTCCGATGTCTGCCCCGCAGACCCTTCGCGCTCCCTCAGCCATCGCTTTGGCCACGTCACCGTCAACGGATCCCACGGCGTCCAGGAGTTCGCCGGGCACGCCCAGGACTTCCGCCTTGACGGAATTCTGGTAGGACACCACGCCGCCCTGCAGCATGCCGGAGGCGCCGGGGGTGTCTGCGAGCACCGCCGCCACCATGCCGGCAGTCAGCGATTCGGCGGTGGCAACCGTCAATCCGCGGGAGATGGCGCGGTTGACAGCCTGTTCGGCGATGCGGTGCAGATTGCTCATGGCAGTTCTTCCTGTACCCGACGGCTGGCAGCGCGCCGACCGTTCGCCCGAAGCTTCAGCGCCTCTACGACATATTGTCCACCGGTCCAGACGGTGATCGCCACAGCGGCCAGCATCACCAGGAAGGCCACCACACCCAGCCAGGCTGCCAATGAGGCGAGCGGGACCACATACAGCAGGATCGCGACGGTCTGCACCACGGTCTTCAGCTTGCCGCCCCGGGATGCCGGGATGACGCCGTAGCGGATCACGAAGAACCGGAGTGCCGTGATCCCCCATTCGCGGACCAGGATCAGAACGGTGATCCACCATGGCAGTTCGCCCAGCAGCGAGAGCATAACGAGGGCAGAGCCGGTGAGCAGCTTATCCGCGATCGGATCGGCGATCTTGCCGAAATCGGTGATCAGGCCCCGGCTGCGGGCGATGTCGCCGTCGAGCTTGTCCGTGTAGATGGCAACCGCGAACGTCAGGGCCGCGGCCCAGCGCCAGAGGCCGTTCTGGCTGTCGAGCCCCGGCGCGTCCGCGATCAGGAACCAGACGAAGAACGGCACCAGGACAATCCGCAGCATCGTCAGGATGTTCGGAAGGTTCCAGATCCCGGAGGCGGAGCCTGAGCTGTTGGCTTCAGTGCTAGTCACTCTCCTAGGCTACCGTCCGGTGAGCGACCAGGCGTCTTCGGCGCCGTCTTCGTCGTCACCGTAGCCTCCCGTGCTGCCGTCGGCGCCGTCGTAGTACTCAACTTTCTGGGTGCGGTTGTCCAGGTCCGCCGCCACGAGGTCCTCGGCATAACCGCCCTGGGCGATGTTCGCGTTGGCGTTGTCGCTGAGGGCCGCGGTCTGCGAATCCGGCGAAGCCGGGGCATCCTGGCCCTTCATGGCGGCGAGGACGGCGGCGAGGTCATCCGGCTTCACCAGCACGTCGCGGGCCTTGGAACCCTCTGAGGGCCCCACCACTCCCCTGGATTCGAGCAGGTCCATCAGCCGGCCCGCCTTGGCGAAGCCGACACGCAGCTTGCGCTGCAGCATGGACGTTGAACCGAACTGGGTGGTGACCACAAGCTCGGTGGCCTGCAGCAGCACTTCGAGGTCGTCCCCGATGTCGTCGTCGATCTGCTTCTTCTGCGCCTCGGGGGCAACGTCGTCACGGTACACAGCCTTCAGCTGGCCCTTGACGTGCTCAACGACCTTGTGGATTTCCGATTCCGTAACCCAGGCGCCCTGGACGCGCATGGCCTTGGACGCGCCCATCGGCAGGAAGAGCGCGTCGCCCTGGCCGATGAGCTTTTCCGCGCCGGGCTGGTCCAGGACCACGCGGGAGTCGGTCACGGACGACGTGGCGAACGCCATGCGGGACGGGACGTTGGCCTTGATCAGCCCGGTGACGACGTCGACTGACGGGCGCTGGGTTGCCAGGACCAGGTGGATGCCGGCGGCCCGGGCCAGCTGGGTGATGCGGACGATGGAATCTTCGACGTCGCGCGGGGCCACCATCATGAGGTCGGCGAGTTCGTCCACGATCACCAGCAGGTACGGGTAGGGGCGGATGACGCGCTTGGAATCGACCGGCGGATGGACCTTGCCGGCCCGGACCGCCTTGTTGAAGTCGTCGATGTGCTTGAAACCGTAGTTGGCGAGGTCGTCGTAGCGGGCGTCCATTTCGCGGACCACCCATTGCAGGGCCTCGGCGGCCTTCTTGGGGTTGGTGATGATGGGGGTGATGAGGTGCGGGACACCCTCGTACGCCGTGAGTTCCACGCGTTTGGGGTCCACCATGACCATACGGACCTCGTCCGGCGTGGCGCGCATCAGGATCGAGGTGATCATGGAGTTCACGAACGAGGACTTACCGGCGCCGGTGGCACCCGCGACGAGCAGGTGGGGCATCTTGGCGAGGTTCGCCACCACGTAGCCGCCCTCGACGTCCTTGCCGACGCCCATGACCATCGGGTGGTCAGTGCGGCGGGCGTTCTGGCTGCGGAGCACATCGCCGAGCGAGACGGTCTCGCGGTCCGTGTTGGGGATCTCGATGCCGATGGCGGACTTGCCGGGGATCGGGCTGAGGATGCGGACGTCACTGGAGGCGACCGCGTAGGAGATGTTCTTGGACAGCGCCGTGACGCGTTCAACCTTGGTGCCTGGGGAGAGTTCGATTTCATAGCGGGTGACCGTCGGGCCGCGGCTGAAACCGGTGACCTGGGCATCCACGTTGAACTGGTTGAGCGTTTCGGTCAGTGAAGCCACGATCGCGTCGTTGGCCTCCGTACGCTCCTTCGGAATGGAGCCCGGGGTCAGCACGTCCGACGACGGCAGGGTGTACGTGACGTCGCCCGCGAGCGAGAGTTGCTCCGTGCGCTGCGGGATCGGCGTGGGCGGCGGGGCCGGGGCCACGGGGCGCGACGGCACTTGCGCGGCTGAAGCAACGGCGGCAGCACCGGCCGCGGGATTGAGTGATCCGGCAGCGACCATCCCCGGCGTCACCAGCGGGATGGCTTCGGTGGCATTTTCACCGGCGGCGTCCCGCCCCTGGGTGCCCAGCCCCTGGGCTGCCTTGATCTTCTCGACGGCGATTTCGGCCTGGGTGGGCCGGCGCACACCAGGCGCCGGCCGCGGGCCTTTGCCGGCTGACTTGGTGCCGTTGGCGCTGTCGGCTGCTTCGTCGTCGTCGATGACGGCATGTTCGAAGGCCTCGTCGCCCACATATCCTTCGAGGCGGGGATCTGCCTCCTGGTCCTTGCCGAACAGCCTGCTGCGCCTCTTCTTCTTAGGCGCGTCCTTGACAGCGCTCTCGTAGAGGTAGCTGCGGTCGTGAACGTCGCCGGGTTCCTGCAGGTCGATGCCCATGAGGTGCTCGTAGGCATCCCTGATCCGGCGGGGAATCGCGCCGAAGGGCGTAGCGGTCACAATCAGGAGGGACGTGAAGGCCAGCAGGCCGTATACGGCCACAGGCACCGCGGTATGCAGGGCAGCCAGCGGCGAGGCGGCCAGGAAGCCGAGCATTCCGCCGGCCTGCCGCAGTCCGTCGAAGCCGTCCGTTACGGTGGGCTGGCCGCCGATGACGTGTGCCAGGCCGCAGCCGGCAAACGTCATGATGAGGAAGCCAATGCCGATCCTGTTGTTGCCCCGCCCGTCAGACGGCTGCCGGAACAGCCGGAAGGCACAGACGAAAAGCATGAGTGGTAGCAACAGCGACATCCAGCCAAACGTGCCGTTGACAATCGCGAACACAGTGTCGGGGAACCATCCCTTGAAACCCCACCATGCGAAGGTTGCAACAAACACGCCCAGGGCCAGGTTGAAGAGTGCGGCACCGTCGCGGCGGTCCTCGGGGGCAAGGTCGCTGACGTCGTGGCCGATCCGGCGGACGCCGCCGCCGACAACGTGCCCTATTCCCAGCCACGCGCCTGCGGCCACCCGCACGAGCCACGGCTGCCGGGGTTCGACGGCAGCCATCTGGCGGGTGCGTGCGGTGCCCGATGATCCTCCGGTCCGGCTCGATTTGGACGCAGCGGAGCCGGAGCCCCTGCCCGCTGAGCTGCCTGATTTGCCGCTTGAGTTGCCTCTAGGCGCGGAGGAGGTACGTGTCGCCATACCCGCCACGGTACCCGAAGCCCGGCCAAAAACCCCGGATTTCCGGGGCGTTCCGGGATGCATGTTGCGGACGAAACGGCGCGAGCATGGCGTTTCCGGAGGCTTCGGCCGGTTTAACGCGCGGGGCCCTCCCCGCAGGCAGCGCCCCGAAGGGGTGCTTTCCTGCGGGGAGGGCCCCGTCTGACAATTCCGGGCTTACGCCTCGAGCACCACCGGAATGATCATGGGCTTGCGGCGAAGCTTGCGGTTGACCCAGGTGCCGACAACGCGGCGGACAACCTGTTGGAGCTGGTGCGTTGTGTGGTCCGTGTGGTTGAGCACGGCCTCTTCCAGCGCAGCATTGATTTTGGGAATGATTTCGTCGAAAACGGAATCGTCTTCAGCCACGCCGCGGGCGTGGATTTCCGGTCCGGAGACCACCTTGCCGGTGGCACGGTGGATCACCGTGATGATGGAGATGAAGCCTTCATCGCCGAGGGTCTGGCGGTCCTTCAGGTCAGCTTCCGTGACTTCGCCGACGCTGGAACCGTCAACGTAGACGTAGCCCACCTCGACCTGGCCCACGACGTCGGCCTGGTGGTCCCGGAGATCGATCACGGTGCCGTTGTCCGCCAGCAGGATGCTCTCATCCGGCACGCCGGACTCGAGGGCGATTTTGCCGTTGGCAATCAGGTGCCGCGTCTCGCCGTGCACCGGCATCGCGTTCAGCGGTTCGAGGATGTTGTAGCAGTACAGCAGTTCCCCGGCCGCGGCGTGGCCGGACACGTGGACCTTGGCGTTGCCCTTGTGGATGACATCGGCGCCGAGCTTGAGCAGGCCGTTGATGATGCGGAACACCGCGTTCTCGTTGCCCGGGATCAGGCTGGAGGCCAGGATCACGGTGTCGCCCTGGCCGACGACGACGCGGTGGTCACCGTTGGCCATGCGGGACAGGGCTGCCATCGGCTCGCCCTGGGAACCGGTGGACATCAGCACTACGCGGTTGTCCGGCAGGTTGTCAATGTTCTTGATGTCGACCAGGATGCCCGGGGGCACGTCGAGGTAGCCGAGCTTCTCGGCGATAGCCATGTTGCGGACCATCGAGCGGCCCACGAAGGCAACCTTGCGGTTGTGGTTGGCCGCCGCGTCGAGGACCTGCTGGACCCGGTGCACGTGCGAGGAGAAGGACGCAACGATCAGACGCTTGGACGCCTGGCCGAAGAGACGGTCAAGGGTGGGGCCGATTTCCTTCTCGGCGGTGGTGAAGCCCGGCACGTCGGCGTTCGTGGAGTCCGACATGAACAGGTCCACGCCCTCTTCGCCCAGCTTGGCGAAATGGCGGAGGTCAGTGATGCGGCCGTCCAGCGGCAGCTGGTCCATCTTGAAGTCACCGGTGTGCAGCACGGTGCCGCCGGAGGTACGGAGGAACACAGCGAGGGCGTCAGGGATGGAGTGGTTGACGGCCACGAATTCGCATTCGAACGGGCCGAACTTCTGCACCTGTCCCTCGGTGACGGTCTGGGTGATCGGCTTGATCCGGTGTTCCTGCAGCTTCGCCTCGATAAGGGCGAGCGTCAGCTGGGAACCAACCAGGGGAATGTCGGCGCGCAGGCGCAGCAGGTACGGAACGGCACCGATGTGGTCCTCGTGGCCGTGCGTCAGGACGACGGCCACGATGTCATCGAGGCGTTTCTCGATGTAGGAGAAATCGGGCAGGATCAGGTCGACGCCTGGCTGGGTCTCCTCCGGGAAGAGGACGCCGCAGTCTACGATCAGCAGCTTGCCGTCGATTTCGAAAACGGTCATGTTCCGGCCGATCTCCCCCAGGCCGCCGAGCGGAACGATCCGCAGGGTGTCCTTGAGAAGTTTCGGTGGCGTGACAAGGCCGGGAAGGGCGGTTTGGGTCATAGTGCACTACTTTCCGGGCGGAACAGGAATGGTCTTTGCCGATCAGGAAAAGACCATGCCTGCTTCCGCCAAATCCTCGCGGATGATTGCGATCTCAGCTTCGTCCGGCTCCACGAGGGGCAAACGGACAACCGAGTTGGGCAGGACTCCCTGCCATTTAAGAATCTGCTTGGCCGCAACGGCCCCCTGAACGCGGGTCATCGTGGCCCGGATGACAGGTTCGAGTTCAAAATTGATCTTCCGGGCGGTGCCGAGATCGTTCGCGTTCACGGCGTCGATCAGTTCGCGGAACCTGCGGGTGGCGACGTGGGTGGTGACGCCCACGAGTCCTACGGCACCCATCGCCATCCACTGCAGGGTTAGTCCGTCGTCTCCGGAGTAGAACAGGAGGTCGGTCTGGGACATGACCCGCGTGGCGGCGGCGAAATCGGCCTTGGCGTCTTTGACCGCAACGATGTTCGGGTGCTCGGCGAGACGGATCATGGTCTCGGGAGCAATCTGAATTGAGGAACGGCCGGGGATGTCGTAAAGCATCACGGGAACGTCGGTGGAGGAGGCAATGGTCTCAAAGTGGGCGCGCACCCCGGCCTGGCTGGGCTTGTTGTAGTACGGCGTGACGATCAACAGACCGTCAACACCAACCTCGGCTGCCTGCTTGGAAAGGTGCACGGAGTGCGCAGTGTCGTTCGTTCCGGTGCCGGCGATGATGGCCGCGCGGCCGCCGACGGCTTCCTTGACCGCACGGAACATGCCCACGTTCTCCTCGTCGGTGAGGGTGGAAGTTTCGCCCGTGGTGCCTGTGACGACCAGACCGTCGCAGCCGTCGTCGACAAGCTTTACGGCCAATTCCGCCGCCTGCTGGTAGTCCACTTTGCCGTCCTCAGTGAACGGCGTGACCATGGCGGTCAGGAGGGTGCCAAAAGCAGGGTTATTCGCGGAAGTGTCAGCCATAGGAAAAACGTTACCCTGTCCCCGCCTTGTTAGGACAATGGCGGCCGCGTGATCATCGTCAAATTCACGCCGCGGACGTCACTTGTCAATGCCGCGGGCCGGTCCAGGCTCCGCCGGTTCGCGACCTGCCGATTCCCGGCCGGGTGCACCGCAGTAGCGGGCTACAGCATCTTCCCGCAGTGACTCCGCCCACGAGGCCAGCCGCTGGGCGGCACGGACGTAGTGGAACAGCTCTGTCGGCGTGAGGGCCTCCAGGTCGCATTCAGAGAGCCGCCGCGCCAACTCGGCGCCGGGCGGCTGGGCGGACAGGGCCACACCCTCCCTCCCCCACTGGATATCCTCGGCCGGATTTCCGGCAACCAGCTGCCGGAAGAGATAGTCCACCACTCCGGGGCTCATCGCCTTGAGCGGGCCCGGGGACGTCTCGCGTTCTTTGGGGCGGCGTTCTTGAAGTCGGCGTTCTTTGAGGCGACGTTCTTGAAGTCGGCGTTCCGGTGCATCGTTCATACCCCGATGCTATTCGAACATATATTCGAATACAAGAGTCCCGCGGGCCGGATATGAGACGATCGGCTCATGACCTCCCGTGGCACTGCTTCCCCCTCGCGGACTGCCAAAGGCACCGGCACGACAACGAGGCTCACCGGAGTCGACGCGGCCAGGGGGCTGGCACTGCTTGGCATGATGGCCACCCACCTGCTCCCCACGTTCGAAGCAGACGCGCAGCTGACGCCAACGTGGATCGGGCTGGCCTTCTCGGGGCGCGCAGCCGCGCTCTTTGCCGTCCTTGCCGGGATCGGACTCGCCCTGTCCACCGGAAAACAGCGTCCGCCACAGGGCCAGGAGCTGAGCGCCGCACGCCGCGGCATAGCGCTCCGCGCCCTGGTGATCGCCGTCGTCGGGCTCTTCCTGGGCGGGCTGGACGTCAATGTCGCGGTGATCCTGGTTCACTACGCCGTGTTGTTCCTGTGTGTGCTCCCGTTCATTGGGCTCGGCATCAAACCGCTCTGTGCACTGGCTGCCGGCTGGGTACTGGGCTCGCCGGTGCTGGCCTACCTGCTGCGACCGTGGCTCCTGGCGCCTTCGCCGCCGCTGCAGCTGCAGCTGGGCCACAACCCCAACTGGGATGATCTCACCACGCCGGGCCGCCTGCTGGGCGACATTTTCCTGACCGGGTACTACCCCGTCCTTCAGTGGCTGAGCTACCTGCTGATCGGGCTGGTGATCGGGCGGCTGGCGCTAACGAAGACGTCCGTCCAGGTGCTGCTGCTGGCCGGCGGGGCCGTGGTGGCCGTGCTGGCCAAATGGCTGGGCGGGCTGATGATGGATGAGTGGGGCGGCAAGGAAGCGCTGCGGGCCCACCTGGCGGACCCCCGCTACCCGCTGGACAGCCTCCTGCAGGTGAACCTCGCCGGCGTGGAGCAATCGGGCTCCTGGTGGTGGCTGGCAAGCAGCGCCCCGCATTCGGGCACAACGCTGGACCTGCTCCACACTTCGGCCGTGGCCGCGGCGGTGGTGGGCGCCTGCCTGCTGCTCGGAAGACTGGGCGACTGGCTCAGCCTGGACCTGCTGCTGCCGCTGCGGGGTGCCGGCGCCATGACCCTCAGTCTCTACACTGGCCACGTGTGCCTGGTCGCCGCTACGTACCTGCAGCCGTTGCCTGCCGGATGGACCCGCGAAGGAGTGTATGCAGCGCAGGCGCTGACGGCCATCCTCATCGGAGGCTCCTTCGCGGCCCTCAACTGGCGGGGGCCGCTGGAGTGGGTGGCGCACGCCGCCAGCGAAGTGGGCCGGTACCGGCGGGCGGGAATCCGCTAGGCGGGCTTGTTGCCCTCGCGGAACAACTTCACGGCATCGCGCATGGAGGCCCTGGCGCGCTTGCGGTCGCCCGCGGCGTCGTAGGCGCAGCTCAGCCGGAACCATGAGCGCCAGTCGTCCGGCGCTTCCTCGGCCTCGGTCCGGAACTTTTCAAACTCGGCGTCGGCCGATTCCCGCACGATCCGCCCGGCGGGTGTGCGCTGCAGGTTGTCAACCGGCAGGCCGCCCTCGGCTTCGAGGACCTTGGCCATCTGTTCCGTCCGGGCACCGAACAGCAGTTCACGGAGCAGCGCCCAGGCTCCAATGACCGGCAGGACCAGGTAGGCGGCGCCGATGGCCTTGGCCACGGGGTTGGGGTCCGCGAGGAGCAGGACGGATCGCTGGAACGACACCACCAGGTAGAAAACCAGCAGCAGCGTCACCGCGCCGACCCAGATCTTGGTGCGGTTCTTCTTAAAGCCGGCGAGGACGTTGCCCATGGCCGTCAGACTCCGAGGTCAAGGTAGCCGTCCAGGCCCACGGTCAGCCCGGGGTGGCCTGCTACGTTCCGCACTCCCAGCAGCACGCCCGGCATGAAGGAAGCCCGGTCGAAGGAGTCGTGGCGCAGGGTCAGCTGCTCCCCCGGTCCGCCGAGCAGTACTTCCTGGTGGGCCACCAGGCCCCTGAGGCGCACGCTGTGCACGCGGATACCGTCCACATCGCAGCCGCGGGCGCCGGCGAGTTCACTGGTGGTGGCGTCCGGGCTGGCGCCGACGCCGGCGGCGGCGCGTTCGGCCGCGATCAACTGTGCGGTGCGGACGGCGGTGCCGGAGGGTGCGTCAACTTTGTCCGGGTGGTGCAGTTCGATGACCTCAACGGACTCGAAGTACTTGGCGGCCTTGGCGGCAAAAGCGGACGCCAGGACGGAGCCGAGCGCGAAGTTCGGGGCAATGAGGACGCCCACCCCGGCATTCCGGCCCAGCAGGTCCTCAAGCGCGCCGAGCCTGGAGGCGTCCCAGCCGGTAGTGCCGACGACGGCGTGCATGCCGTGTTCGACGGCGAAGCGCACGTTCGCTTCGGTGCTTTCGGGGACGGTCAGGTCCACCACGAACCGGGCTCCGGCGCTGACCAGCTCGTCGAGGGAGTCACCGCGTCCGAGGGCCGCTACAAGCTTCATGTCGGGGGCCGCTTCAACGGCTTTCACGGCCTCGGCGCCCATGCGCCCGTTCGCGCCCAGGACGGCGACGGCAAGTTGTTCGGTCATGGACTTAACCCTACCGTCGGGCCGGCTGCGCGGATGAACCGGGACGGGAGGTTACCAGGCTCCGGCCCCTTTCTTCAGGCTCCGGCCCCGACCCATTCGACGGTCCCGTCGCTGAAGAACTGTTCCTTCCAGATGGGCACCTGGGCCTTGATCCGGTCAACGAGCTCCGAGCACACTTCGAAGGCCTGGCCGCGGTGCGAGGCGGACACGGCGCAGACCAGGGCGGGGTCGCCGATTTCCAGCATTCCCACCCGGTGCGCGGCCCAGATCCGCACTGTTTCGCCGCCGTCGCCCGCATGTTCGGCAACGAGCCGGGCGACGACGTCGGCCATCACCTGGTGGGCGGTGGGATGTGCGCTGTAGCTAAGCCGCTCAACGGGCTTGCCGCCGTCGTGGTTCCTGACCACGCCGCTGAAGCTGACCACGGCGCCGGCCGTGTCGGATTCCACAGCGGCGATAGCCTGCGCCACGGAGATGGGCTCCGCGCTCAGCACGGCATTCACGATCTCGAATCCGGATTGAGTGGCCTTGTCAGTGCTCATGGCTGCCTTCCAACTGGTCGCAAAGGTGGCTGATGACCGGATCCAGCACGCTCAGGCCGTCCATGACGCCCTTGGGTGATCCGGGAAGATTGACAATGAAAGTGCGTCCGGCCGCGCCTGCGTGTCCGCGGCTCAGCATGGCCATGGGAGTCTTGGCCAGTCCGGCCTGCCTGATTCCTTCCATGATCCCCGGTATTTCGCGGTCCAGCAGCGGAACCGTCATCTCCGGGGTCAGGTCATCCGGGCTCAGGCCGGTGCCGCCGCTGGTGATGATCACGGCAGGATTCTGCGTCAGGAGGGCGCGCAGCGCGGCGCCCACGGGTTCGCCGTCGGGCACCACCATGGCCGGGAACGTCTCGAAGCCGTGTTCGGTCAGCCAATCGGTGATGACCGGTCCGGTTTCGTCGCGGTAGATGCCCGCCGCCGCCCGGTTGGAGGCAATCACGACGCCGGCCTTCCGGCCGGTGGCCTCGCCGTGCCGGTGTGGTTCGGGCTGCTGTCCGAAGGTGCTCATGCTGTCCAGTCCCCGCTCTTGCCGCCGCTTTTGGCCAGCACCCTGATGTCGGTCAACACCGCATGCTTGTCGACTGCCTTGATCATGTCGTACACACTGAGGGCCGCAACTGACGCGGCGGTGAGCGCTTCCATTTCGACGCCGGTCACGCCGCGGGTCTTGACGGTCGCCAGGACCGCAACGGCATCCAGGCCCAGTTCGAAGTCGACAGTGACTTTGGAGATCGGCAGCGGGTGGCACAGCGGGATGAGTTCGGGGGTCTTCTTCGCCGCCATGATCCCGGCAACACGGGCCACCGCCAGGGCGTCGCCCTTCGGCAGGTCCCCTGCGCCTAAGAGGGCGAGAACCTCCGCCGTGGTGCGGACCGTGGCGGTGGCTGTGGCCTCCCGCGTGGTTTCGGCTTTACCGGAAACATCAACCATCTGCGCTGTCCCGTCCCGGCGCAGATGCGTCAGCCCGGCAGCGTTGTCTTCATTGTTCACAGCGTCCATACTTCCACTTCTGCGCCCGCGGCGAGCGCAGAAGTCCCCAGGGGGACATGGATCAGGGCGTTGGAATTGGCCAGGGCGTGGACCAGGTGCGAGCCGGCGCCGCCTTCGAGCCGGACCGTGCCGTCCGGAAGGAGGGTGCCGCGCCGGAGCTGGTGCTTCCCCTCGGGTGATTCCAGCGGTGCCGCCAGCCTGGCCAGGATTGCCGGCCGCGGAGCCGGTGCGCCGAACAACGAGCTGAGGACAGGGCGCAGGAACATCTCGAAGGAGACCAGGCAGCTGACCGGGTTACCGGGGAAGCCCACGAACGGGACACCGTCGAACCGTCCGATCCCCTGGGGTCCGCCGGGCTGCATGGCCACGTGCAGGAATTCCACGTCCTGTCCCGCGGCGGCCTGCCTGACCACCTCGTAGGCTCCTTTGCTGACACCGCCCGTGGTGACGATCAGGTCCACCTGCGGGGCATGCTCCCGCAGCATGGCTGTCAGCTCGTCCGGGCTGTCCGTTGAAATCGCAGCGCGCAGGACATCCAGCCCGGCCTGGCGCATGGCGGCTTCGAGGAGCGTGCCGTTGGCGTCGTAGATCTTGCCCGGTTCCAGCGGACTGCCGGGCTCCACCACCTCGTCCCCTGTGGTGGCGAGGAGCACTGTCAGTTTCCGGTGCACCGTGACCCGGGTGATGCCCAAGGCCGCAAGGAGCCCCAGCTGGCCCGGGCCGAGGAACGTTCCTGCCGCGAGCGCCAGCTCGCCGCTCCGGATATCGCTGCCTGCGTGCCGTACGTAGGTTCCTGCCGCTGTTGCCGGCACCCGGACAGTGGCCGCCGCTCCGGGTTCGGGGAAGGAGTCCGGAACGGCCTTTTCAACGGGTACGACGGCGTCCGCTCCGGCAGGAATCATGGCTCCGGTCATGATCGGCGCGGCCGTGCCCGGTTCCAGTGCCGCCGGGGTGGCGCCGGCCGGGATGGGCGCCACCACTGTCAGGTCCGTCCCGTCGTCGGGAATGTCCTGGCTGCGGATGGCGAAGCCGTCCATTTGGGAGTTTGCGAACGGCGGCAGGTCCACGGGAGCCGGGATATCCGCCGCGAGCCCGCGTCCCAGCGCCGCCTGGAGCGGTAACTCTTCGGTACGTCCGGGACCGCGGGAGCCGGCCAGGAGCGCGCGTACCGCCTCGCGGTGGGCCTCTACGGTGCGGGCATGGTGTCCGTGCCCTGTGGCGGTGTGACCATGGCTGTTGTCGGTGCGGTGCATGCGTTCCTTACCTGGGTCCTGGCGTGCTGGGATGCCGGGCATACTGGGCCCGCCGGCCCGCTACGGCGTCACGTCAACTCTAATGGTGTGGAATCCGGTGGCACCGTCAGGGGCTACCCGTGACGGCTCTTCGATCTGCGGCACACCATTGAGGTCCGTGGCCCGGACCTGGATCTCATACTGCCCGGGCGTCAGGGACAGTGAGAGCTGCCACTGGTACCACGTGTCCCGGGAAATGCCTGGTGCAAGTTCCGCCGGCTGCCAGGCGCCGCGGTTTACGCGGAGTTCCACTGTGCCGATTCCGGTGTGCTGGGCCCACGCGACGCCGCCGAACGCCACCGAGCCGGCACGCACCGGACGGCCACTGCGCGGGACGTCGATACGCGACGACGTCTTGATGGGTCCGCGCTCGCTCCAGCCGCGGGGCGTCCAGTAGCCGGAGTCCTCCGCGAACCGGGTCACCTTGAGTTCCGTAAGCCATTTGGTGGCGGAAACATAGCCGTACAGGCCGGGCACAATGAGCCGCACCGGGAAGCCGTGCTCCAGCGGCAACGGTTCGCCGTTCATGCCGACGGCGAGCAGGGCGTCCCGTGTGTCCGTCAACGCTTCCAGGGGTGTGCCGGCCGTCCAGCCGTCACTGCTGCGGGACAGCACCATGTCCGCACCGCCCTGCGGCCCGGCCATGGCCAGCAGCTCCCGGACCGGCCAGCCCAGCCACAGCGCGTTGCCGATGAGGTCCCCGCCCACTTCATTGGAGACGCAGGCGATGGTGATGTGGCGTTCGGTCATCGGCTTCGAAAGCAGCGTGGCGAAGTCGAGCTCGATGTCCCGTTCCACCATGCCTGTGACCTTAAGGACCCAGCTGTCCGGATCCACCGCCGGAACGGTGAGGGCCGTGTCGATCCGGTAGAAGTTCCGGTTGGGCGTCACCAGCGGACTGATGCCGTCAAGCCGGAGCTCAGCACCTGCGGGTACCGGCGGGACCGGGGACGCCGGGGACGGCAGGGCAAGCTTGCTGCGGAATTCGCTGACGCCGGCAGCGGCGCCGCGCAGGGCAACAGCAAGCGCGCCTCCAAGGGTCGCGACGACGGCGGAGCCGCCGAGTGCCTGCAGGAACCGGCGCCGGCCTGCTCCGGCCAGCGGGGCGGGTGCCGGGGCCGGATCGCCGGAGGGTCCCGGGGCCGGCGAGACGTATGCCGGGCCGCCGTCCCGGAGGCGTGCAATGAGCCAGCGCAGTACCAGAACGCCGGTACCGGCCGAAAGCAGGGGCAGCACAATGGCGTTGCCGGTGGACTGGGCCCGGCCGGCGACCGCCACCATGCCCGCCACGCCAAATATGGCGATCACCGCAAATCCGGCGAAGCGGCGCCGCCACTCCAGGCGCCCGGCAAGCGCAGCGAGAGCGGCAATGGCCAGTCCCATGCCGAGGAGCAGCGCCAACTTGTCAGCGGTGCCGAACACTGCGACCGCCCAGTCCTTGACAGCTGGCGGAACAGCATCGATCACGGCGCTGCCAACGCCAGTCATGGGCGAAAGCGCAGGGCTCACGAGGGCCGCGGCGAGCTCGCCAGCCACCAGACCGACGGCCACGGAAACCACGCCTGCTGCCACTGCCCACCGACCGGCAGCAACGGCGGGGCCGGCTTCAGCGGAGGGAACGCCGGCGGGAGGCATTTCCGCGGATGCCTTTCCCGGCGGATTAGTGTCCACGGGGTACCTTCCCATCTGCCACGTTCCGGCTTGTGCGTGCACTCCGTTGCGGGGCTTCCGACGGACGCGCCGGGTCCCGGGCGGGCAGGCGCAGGGAGAACCGGCAGCCGCCGGCGACATTTTCCACTGTCACGCTGCCGC
This sequence comes from Arthrobacter sp. NPDC058288, assembly GCF_042880995.1. NCBI lineage: Bacteria > Bacillati > Actinomycetota > Actinomycetes > Micrococcales > Micrococcaceae > Arthrobacter > Arthrobacter sp. NPDC058288. The sequence continues at coordinate 129,982 of NZ_JBHVYH010000009.1, read as the reverse complement.
CGTGGGCACGGACGATTCCTGCCACCATGCTGAGCCCGATCCCGGCCCCGCTGAAGCCTGCGGGTTCCGGCTCCGTTCCGGAAGGGCCCGTCCCGCCGGAGCTGCCACGTGAAGGATTCTTCTGCCATCCCGTCTCGAAGAGGTGCGGGATGTCCTCCGGTGCGATTCCGCCGCAGCCGTCCATCACCGAAACCACCGCATCTTCCCCGTCCCTGCCGACTTCAACCGTCACGCCGGAGCCGGGCCTGCTGTACAGGATGGCGTTCAACACCACGTTGCGGACCGCCCGCCCCAGGGAAGGGCCGTCCGCGAGGGCCAGGCACTCACGGACCCCGCCGCCGTCGAGCGTCATCTGCCGCCGGGCGGCCAGGGGGGCCAGATCCGCGATCGCGTCGCTGGCAAGGTCGTAGAGATCCAGCGGTTCGGCCCTAAGTCGCAGGGTGCCCGCCTGGATCTTGGAGAGCTCCAGGAGATCGTTGACCATGAGGGCCATCTGGTCTGTCTGGCTGATGATCTTTCGGTAGTAGCCGTTAACGTCGCTGGCCATTCCGTCTTCAAGCGCTTCGGCCATCGCGCGCATGCTGGCCAGTGGTGTGCGAAGGTCATGCGAAATCCAGCTGACGAGTTCCCGTCGGGAATTCTCGACGGCGGCCTCCCGCTCGCGGGATTCGGCCAGCATGCGGCTGCTGCGCTCCAGTTCATCCGCCAGTTCGGACAGCTCGGAGCTCATGAGCGGTGCGGGCAGGCCCGGGGGCTGGCCGCGCCCGATGCTCCGTGCGGCGGCTGCGAGAAGTTTTGCGTTGCGCGAAACCCGCGCACCGAGGACCAGTGAGATGGCTACGGCCACCGCGGACGCGATCGCCAGAACGTACCACATGACCTCAAGGTCCCGGGCCGAAATCACCATTGCATTGAAGGCGCTCACCATACCTGCGGTCAGGACCCCTACGGTGGACAGCACCACCACGCAGATCTGGACGGCGATGGACGTCCTGCGAAGGGGTTTGAGCAGCAGCAGCGACGTCGCTCCGATGACCACGGCCCAGACCAGCGCCCAGGCGACGATGGCGAGAAGTTCAGCTGTTTGCACCGTCAGCCCCGTCCGGGGTGTCCAGCCGGTAGCCCACGCCCCACACCGTCTTCAGGAGGGCCGGCCGGGTGGGATCAGCCTCGATCTTTTCGCGGAGCCGCCGGACGTGGACGGTGACCGTGGAGAGGTCCCCGAAATCCCAGCCCCACACGGCCTTGATCAGCTCCTCGCGGCTGAACACCTGGTGGGGGCGGCGCAGGAGAAAGGCCAGAAGGTCGAACTCCCGGATGGTCAGCGCCAGCGGAGTCCCGTGGTGGGTCACGGTCCGGGCTGCCGGATTGAGCTCGAACCCGGCAACTTCCACCGCCGGTTCGGGGCTGAACTCCTGCACGCTGCGCCGCAGGACAGAGCGCACCCTCAGGACCAGTTCGCGGGGTGAGAAGGGCTTGGTGATGTAATCGTCAGCGCCGACCTCCAGCCCCAGGATTCTGTCATCCTCCGTCCCCAGTGCCGTCAGCATAATGACGGGGACGCTCATCGTCCGGCGAAGCCTGCGGCACACTTCCACGCCGTCCAGGCCGGGCAGCATGCGGTCGAGCAGGATCAGGTCGGGGTGCCGCTCCGCGGCCAGGCGGAGGGCGGTGAACCCGTCGGCGGCCAGATCCACCTGGAAGCCGGCCTGCACCAGGTAGTCACGGACCACGCCGGCGATGGTCTGCTCGTCTTCGACGAGGAGTATCCGCCGGTTTCCGACTGTGCCTTGGGCCGGCGCCGGCTGGGACTTGTTCACTCCTCCAGCATAGGTTCGGGGCCGGCGTGTGGCGGGGCTTTGCCGCCCGCTGTGGCGATCCGTAGCGATTCCGTAAGATCCCCGGCTGTCAAAGGAGTGATGGTTGACCCCAAGGTGGCGTAGCCTGAATTTATGAGTGTTCAGCTTGGCATGCCGCAACCCCGGGACGGGGCGGGTTCCGACCCGCAAGTGCCGTCGCGCCCGGCAGGCATGCCCCCGGGATTGATGGACCGCTATGGACGCCGCGCCACGGACATGAGGTTGTCCCTGACGGACAAGTGCAACCTGCGCTGCACATACTGCATGCCGGCCGAAGGCCTCGAATGGCTGGCCAAGCAGGCCGTGATGTCCGCCGAAGAAATCGTACGGATAGTTCGCATCGGCGTCGACATGCTGGGGGTGCGCGAACTGCGCCTCACTGGCGGCGAACCACTGGTGCGGGCCGACCTCCTGGACATTATCTCCGCCTTGCGCCAGGCTCACCCCGAGTTGCCCATCTCCATGACCACCAACGCAGTGGGGCTGGATAAGAAGGCGGCCGGATTGAAGGCTGCGGGCCTTTCCCGGATCAACGTTTCGCTCGATTCCCTGCACGAGGAGACGTTCACCAAGCTGACCCGGAGACCTTTCCTGGACAAGGTCCTGGCCGGCGTGGACGCCGCGTGGGCCGCCGGGCTAGGTCCCGTGAAGCTCAACGCCGTCCTGATGCGCGGAATCAACGACGCCGAGTCCCCGTCGCTCCTGGCGTGGGCCTTGGACCGCGGCTACGAACTCCGATTCATCGAGCAGATGCCGCTGGACGCCGACCACGGCTGGACCCGCCGGAACATGATCACGGCAGCCGAAATCCGCGAACTCCTGTCCGTCGACTACGTGCTTAGCGCCGATCCGAGGGACCGTGACGGCGCACCGGCCGAACGCTTCGAAGTACGACGCCGGACCCCGGGTTCGGCCGAGGCCACCGGACCCGTGCTGGGAACAGTGGGGATCATCGCCTCCGTCACCGAACCCTTCTGCTCGGATTGCCGCCGCACCCGGATCACGGCTGAGGGCAAGATCATGAGCTGCCTGTTCTCACGCGAGGAAGTCGATCTCCTGGGGCTGCTGCGCGAAGGCGCCACGGATGAGCAGCTCGCAGAGCGCTGGCAGGACGCCATGTGGATCAAGCCGAAAGCCCACGGCATGGACCATGTCGGTTTGGATGCTCCGGACTTCGTCCAGCCGGACCGCAGCATGAGTGCCATCGGAGGCTGAGACACCGTGAACGTACGCTACTTCGCTGCCGCGCGCGCTGCCGCCGGAATGGAAGAGGAAAAGTTCGAACTGGCCGACGGCGCCAGCCTGTCCGATCTGGTCGAGGCGATACTCGCCGTCGAACGCCCGGAGCCGCCGGCCGGCACCCCGCCGCTGGCCCGCATCCTGTCCCGGTCCAGCTTCCTGCTCAACGAAGTGGCTGTGCGCGACCGGTCAGTGTTGCTGGGGCCGGATGACGTCGTGGACGTCCTGCCGCCGTTTGCCGGCGGTTAAGGATCGGACCAGTCCCTACGACTGCGGGGCGCCCTGCTCCATCCCGAGGGCCAAAGCCAGCAGCGAGTTCCTGCTCCTGACGCCACAGGCAGCAAAAACCAGCTTGAACTGGTCCTGCACGGTGTAAGGGCTGATCCGGAGGGCCGCCGCCAGCGCCTCGGTGTCCAGTCCCCCCGCGGCAAGTTCCAGCAGACTGCGCTGCCTCCGTGTCAGCCCGAAGCACCGGGCGAAAACGTCGAGGCGCTCCCCGGCAGGGCATTCCTGGATAGTCACTGCAAGCCTCGCCATCCCGCTCTCTCGCGTGTCCAGCCGGAAGGACCTGAGCACAGCCCACCGGCCGCTGCCGATGCTCACCCGGGCAGACGCCGGGTGGGAGTCCACTCCGGCCTCCCGTGCCAGGAGTTGCGCGGCCACGTTTAACACCTCGGCCGGGACGGCCTCAAACGGCCGGGGCCCCGGCTGCAGCAGGCCGAGCCAGTCGGCCGCCGAGGCGCTCCGGCTCGTTACTTCCAGCTCCGGGTCCAGCGTCAGCACTGCTTGTTGAGGCAGCCCCGCCGCGTGCAGCACGTCGCGGCGCGGCCGCGCATCCAGCCTCATCCTGGCTGCCCTGCTTCGCCGCAAGCCGGCCGCTATGACGGGCGCCGCAGCCGCCAGGTGCTTCGCTTCGCGTTGCGTGAACTGCTCTTGGTTCGAAGTCCGCCATAGGTCAAGCCAGCCCCAGCAACCGTAGCTGTCCGCGAACACCGTGGAGAGGACATCCGCCACCCCATACCGCCGGAGGACACCGTTCCAGAGCGGGCTTCGGGCAGGGTCTCCCCCGGTTGCCGTCTGCAGCGTCACCGCGGGCATGCCGCCGTCGATGAGCGACGTCCACCGGCCGGGCAATGTCACGTACTTCAACCTGATCAGGGCTGGCAGTTCCTGCGGGCAGGGAATACGGGCCATCGGTGAAATACCGGTGCACGTCCCGGGGTCGGTCAGGGGCCACACGAACCAATCAAACGGAACAACGCCTGCGAGTTCTGCCAACAGGGCTGCACGCAGTTCATGGTCCTCCAGCGGCGAACCGCAAAGCTCACCGATCCGTTCCATGCTTCGGCTCGCCGCCCACTTCGTGGTCATGAAAACAGTATGGCCCCCGAAGTTACCGAATCTGGGGTCCACAGGCCTCCCCTGGATCCACTTGCCCCCTCCCAGATTTCTGGGATAGCGGCTCCCGCGTGGCGGCGCCTACCGTGAACTGTGCGGAGAACCTGAAAGAAAGGCAGTGACATGTACACGCTTCAGATTGAGCACGGCATTAAGGACTTCGCGATGTGGAAGGACGCCTTCGACCGGGACCCCGTCAACCGGACAGCCTCAGGCGTGCTGGCCCATCGCATCAGCCGGCCAGTGGACGACCCGCACTATGTGGTGGTGGAACTCGACCTCGCGCGCCGGGGACAGGCCGAGGAACTCCTGGCCAAGCTTCGCCAGCAGGTATGGAATTCGCCGGCCGCGGCTCCGGCCCTGGAGGGAGCACCGAAAACGCGGATCCTGGAATCAGCAGGCTGATTGTCTCCGACGGGCCCCAAGTGTCCGTTCGCGCTGTCAGGTACGGCGGCAGACGGAGGTCATGAAGGGCACGAAGGCTGTGGCGTCGGCCAGGCGGACCTCGGACGTGTGCGTCAGCACTCCGTCGTCCACCCGGAAAGTGTGCCGGGACGTGTCACGGCCGTTGCGGCGTTCCACGATGAGCACTCCGCCATGCAGGCTGCACCGGATCGGAGCTTCCCGCGGCAGGCCCACACTGTCCACGTGGTACCAGACAGTGTCCGCGTGGTCAGGGTCCATAGTGAACATGCCATGCCGCTCAAAACGGATCCCCTCAGCTTCCGTGTGGCGGTAGCTCTGTAGCACCGCGTACCCGCCGGCGGCCTTGGCGAAGGTCACCTCCGCCGCTGCAGTCCTGGCAGGCCGCCGGAGGGTGGCCTCGATATGGGTCGTCCCCGTCCAGTGCCCGAGGAAAACTTCCAGCTCTTCCTGCGCAGTGCCCGGGTGCGGACGGTCCATTGCTCCTCCAGTGTGGCCCCGGGTTCATCATCACGCCCCACGGATGGAGTTGTCCAGCGTTGGGATGTCCAGCGTGGAGTTGTCCAGCGAAGGGTCCCGGGGTCAGAGGCCGAAGGTTTCGCGTTCCTCGAACGGACCCACCACCGTCACCGTGCGCGGTGCCGCCGCGAGCTCCAGGGCCAGCTCCCGCACCTGCTCCACGGTGACGCTCTTGATCTGCCGGAGCGTCTCCTCGATGTCCTGGTATTCGCCGGACACCAGTTCGGCCCGTCCCAGCCGCGACATCCGCGATCCGGTGTCTTCGAGCGCCAACACGATCCCGCCGCACAGCTGGCCGACGGCCTTCCGCAGTTCGTCCTCGGAGATACCGTGAGCCGCCAGCTTGTCCAGTTCGGCGCCCAGCAGCTCAACGACCTGCCGGACCTTGGAGGGGGTGCACCCCGCGTACATGCCGAAATAACCCGCGTCGGCATAGGACGAGGCGAAGGAATAAGTGGAGTACACCAGGCCGCGCTTTTCCCGCACCTCCTGGAACAGGCGCGAGGACATGCCGCCGCCCAGCACGGCGTTAAGCACGCTCATGACGTAGCGGCGCCCGTCCGTGGCGACGATCGTGGGGCACCCCATGATGATGTTTGCCTGCTCGACGGGCCGCTTGACCACATGGAGTCCGGCGGTTCCGCTGATGTGGGCCCGTTCCGTGGAGCGCCGCTCCACGGGTGCCGCACCGGGCTCCAGCGCCCAGCCGGCCTGGCGGAGCGCGTCCACCACCAGTCCGCAGACGACGTCGTGGTCCAGTCCGCCGGCGGCGGTAATGACGAGCTCGTCCGGGCGGTAGTACCGCCGGTAGTGGTCCCAGACCGAATCACGGGCAACGGCCCGGATGGCCTCCGGTGTTCCGCCGATCGGGCGTCCCAGCGGATGCGTTCCCAGCACCGCGGCAACAAAGTGCTCGTGGGCGACGTCCGTGGGGTCATCGCTGTCCATCGCGATTTCCTCCAGGATGACGTCGCGTTCCTGCTCCATCTCCTGCGGGTCCAGGACCGCGCCGGTGATCATGTCCGCGATGACGTCGATGGCCATTGGAAGGTCCGTGTCCAGGACCCGGGCGAAGTAGCAGGTGCTTTCCTTGGCAGTGGCCGCGTTGGACTCCCCGCCGACCTCGTCGAAGGCCGACGCGATTTCCAGCGCGGTGCGCCGCTTGGTGCCCTTGAACAGGAGGTGCTCCAGGAAATGGGTGGACCCGTGCTGCCCGTGGGCTTCGTCCCGTGAACCCACGCCAACCCAGAAGCCGATGGTCGCCGACCGCTGGCCCGGCATGGCCTCCGTCAGTACGCGCACGCCTCCGGGGAGCACGGAGCGGCGGACCACGGACCCGCCGTCGGCTCCGTGGATCAGGGTGTCTCCGGGGTGGTTCTGCACGAGCGGCAGGGGTACGACAGTCATCAAGGCCTTTCAGGAAAACGGTGCCAAATCTGCCTGCCATCGTACCAGCGGACCGCTGCCGCCATGCCCGCGGAAAGGGCAATTCAATCGGGCGGCTTAACAGCGGCGGGGCCGGTGGAAAATCCACCGGCCCCGCCGTGATGCTGGTCCTACGAAGTGCGCTGCAGACTACTCTGCTGTTGCTTCGGCGACCTCTGCGCTTTCAGCGCCTTCTTCCTCGGCGATGACCGGGGAGAGGGACAGCTTTCCACGGTCGTCGATCTTGGTGATCTCGACCTGGATCTTCTGGCCCACGGAGACGACGTCCTCGACGTTGTCAACGCGCTTGCCGCCGGCGATCTTGCGCAGCTCGGAAATGTGCAGCAGGCCGTCCTTGCCCGGGGTGAGGGAAATGAAGGCGCCGAAGGTGGTGGTCTTGACGACCGTTCCCAGGTAGCGCTCTCCGATTTCCGGAACCTGCGGGTTGGCGATGGCGTTGATCGCGGAGCGTGCGGCGTCGGCGGACGGGCCGTTGGTGGCGCCGATGTAAACGGTGCCGTCGTCCTCGATGGAGATGTCCGCGCCGGTGTCTTCCTGGATCTGGTTGATCATCTTGCCCTTGGGCCCGATGACCTCGCCGATCTTGTCCACGGGGATCTTGACCGCGATGACGCGCGGAGCGAACTCGGAGAGCTCGTCCGGGGTGTCGATCGCGGAGTTGATGACCTCGAGGATGTGCAGGCGTGCTTCGCGGGCCTGCTTCAAAGCGGCGGCCAGGACCGAGGCCGGGATGCCGTCGAGCTTGGTGTCCAGCTGGATGGCCGTGACGAACTCGGAAGTACCGGCGACCTTGAAGTCCATGTCGCCGAAGGCATCTTCGGCGCCGAGGATATCGGTCAGTGCTGCGTAGCGGGTCTGGCCGTCAACCTGGTCGGACACCAGGCCCATGGCGATACCTGCAACGGCCGCCTTCAGCGGCACGCCTGCGTTGAGCATCGACAGGGTGGAGGCGCAGACGGAACCCATCGACGTCGAACCGTTGGAGCTGAGGGCCTCAGACACCTGGCGGATGGCGTAGGGGAATTCCTCGCGGGACGGCAGGACGGGCACGAGTGCCCGCTCGGCCAGGGCGCCGTGACCGATTTCGCGGCGCTTGGGCGAGCCCACGCGGCCGGTTTCACCGGTGGAGTACGGCGGGAAGTTGTAGTTGTGCATGTAGCGCTTGCGCGTTACCGGCGACAGCGAGTCGATCTGCTGTTCCATCTTCAGCATGTTCAGCGTGGTGACACCCATGATCTGGGTCTCGCCGCGTTCGAAGATGGCCGAACCGTGGACGCGGGGCAGAACTTCAACCTCGGCGGTGAGCTGGCGGATATCCGTCAGGCCACGGCCGTCGATGCGGATCTGGTCCTTCAGGATGCGCTGGCGCACAACGTGCTTGGTCACCGAGCGGAAAGCTGCGGACAGTTCCTTCTCGCGGCCCTCGAACTGGCCGGCGAGCGAGGAAGTGACGTCGTCCTTGAGCTGGTCCGAAGCGGTGTCGCGCTCCTGCTTGTCGGCAATCTGGAAGACAGCAGCCAGCTTCTCAGCGGCAGCGGCTTCAACAGCGGCGTAGGCGTCATCTTCGTAGTCCAGGAAGACCGGGAATTCGACGGTCGGCTTGGCGGCGCGGGCGGCAAGGTCAGCCTGTGCGTCGCAAAGGGCCTTGATGAACGGCTTGGCGGCCTCGAGGCCTTCGGAAACAACCTCTTCGGTCGGAGCGGTGGCGCCCTGTTCCTTGATGAGGTTCCAGGAGTTGTCCGTAGCTTCGGCTTCAACCATCATGATGGCGACGTCGTCACCGGCAACGCGGCCGGCGACGACCATGTTGAACACGGAGTTCTCGAGCTGGGAGTGCTTCGGGAACGCAACCCACTGCGAACCGTGCTCGTCGGCAACGAGGGCAACGCGGACGCCGCCGATCGGTCCGGAGAACGGCAGGCCGGAGAGCTGGGTGGACATCGAGGAGGCGTTGATGGCCACGACGTCGTAGAGCTCGTCCGGGTTGATCGCCAGGACGGTGACGACGATCTGGACCTCGTTGCGCAGGCCCTTGATGAAGGCCGGGCGCAGCGGGCGGTCCATGAGGCGGCAAGCCAGGATGGCTTCGGTGGACGGGCGGCCTTCGCGGCGGAAGAACGAGCCCGGGATGCGGCCGGCGGCGTACATACGCTCTTCGACGTCAACGGTCAGCGGGAAGAAGTCAAAGCCTTCACGCGGGTGCTTGCCGGCGGTGGTTGCGGAGAGCAGCGCGGTGTCTTCGTCGATGTACACCATGGCTGCGCCGGCTGCCTGCTTGGCAAGGCGGCCGGTTTCGAAGCGGATTACACGCTTGCCGAAGCGGCCATTGTCAATGACGGCTTCTGAGAACTGGATTTCGGGACCCTCCAAGAGAGTCACCTCCGTTTCTTGGTTAACGGAAGTCCAGCCGCATCAACCCAGTCCAGCATCTGTCTACTGGCCTGCACTGCACCCGGTCATCGATCGAGACCCACGGGCCGGGCTTCATTCTTCGAAGCCGTTCCCGGGAATCACTACCGAGGACCGCGAATGCGTGATGCGGTTGATCCTCCTGTTTAGTTTTGTTTGAAGAAGGCGGCCCTTTCCGTCACGGAAGGGGCCGCCCTCAGGTCTGACTAGCGGCGCAGGCCGAGGCGCTCGATGAGCGCACGGTAGCGGTTGATGTCAGTGTTCTTGAGGTAGGTGAGCATACGCTTGCGACGACCAACCATGGCCAGCAGACCGCGCTGGGTGTGGAAGTCGTGCTTGTGCTCCTTCATGTGCTCAGTGAGATCCTTGATCCGCTGAGTGAGGACTGCAACCTGGACCTCCGGTGAACCGGTGTCGCCTTCGGACGTTGCGAAATCCTTGATGATGGACTGCTTTACAGCGGCGTCAAGTGCCACAATAACTCCTAGAGATGTGCCGTGAGGCCCGAATCAGTAACTCACTGCCGGGTGTGCCAGTGCCTGAAATCCGCGGTAACCCGGGAAGTCCTGCACATAACAAGAGCCAGCCGCCACGGACTGCAGCCGGATCCAACGTTTAGTTTACCGGCCCGGCCGCAATCTTGTCGAAACACGCCGTGCAGCGCGACCGTTGCGGGCGGGCCGGCTAGTGGCGCGCCAGCAGATCGCGGACGGCGGCAACACCGCGGTAGACCTCCATGAATGAGGTGCTGAGCGGCGAAAGCCCGATCCGGATGCCGTGCGGCGCCCGGAAATCGGGGATGACGTCCTGTGCCCAGAGCTGCGCCGTCATCTGCCGGAAGTCCGGATGGTCCACGGTGATGTGGCTCCCCCGGCGTTCCGGATCCCGCGGCGTTGCCAGGACGACGCCGGCCGGAGCCAGCCACGCATCATGCAGTTCAAGCGCGAATGCCGTGAGCTTCCTCGATTTTTCGCGAAGCGCGGGCATGCCTGCTTCTTCGATCAGGTCCAGCGTGCCCTGCATGGCTATCATGCCGAAAATTGCCGGCGTTCCGCTGAGGAAGCCCCGGATCCCGGGAGCCGGTTCGTAGCCGGGTCCCATTTCGAAGGCGTCTTTACGCCCCATCCAGCCCCAGATCGGCTGGCTGAGCCCCGGGAGGTGCCGGGAGTTGATGTAGGCGAAGGCGGGCGAGCCAGGTCCCCCGTTGAGGTACTTGTAGGTGCAGCCCGCAGCGAAGTCCACGCCGGCGGCGTCCAGGTCGATCTCTACCGAACCGGCTGAATGGCACAGGTCCCATACCACCAGCGCGCCGGCGTCGTGCACTGCGGCGGTGATCGCCGGCAAGTCGGCGAGATAGCCGGAGCGGTAGGCGATCTGGCTGAGGACCACGACGGCGGTGTCCGGCCCAGTCGTTTCGCGCACCTGGTCAACGGTCACCCCGGCGGCGGGATCGGACTCGATCCATCGCAGCGTCAGCCCCTCTTCACGGGCGATGCCTTCAAGGAGGTAACGGTCCGTGGGGAAGTTGTCCGTGTCCAGCACGATTTCGGTCCTGGCGGGATCCCTGACTGCCGCGAGGGCTGCACGGATCAGCTTGTACAGGACAACCGTGGTGGAGTCGGCAATGATGGTCTGCCCGGGTGCGGCGCCGAGGACTGCCCGGCCCAGCTGGTCCCCGATGGCTTCCGGCAGTTGGAGCCATTCCTCGTCCCAGCCGCGGATGAGCCTGCCGCCCCAGCTGTGCTGGATGAAGCTGCTGATGTCCATAGCTGAACGTTTGAGCGGACGGCCCAGTGAGTTCCCGTCCAGATAGGACAGGTCGGTGTCTGTTCCGATGAAGTGGTCGCGGTACCCTGCCAGCGGGTCTGCGGCGTCGAGTTCGACGGCGCGCTGGCGCAGGGCGTCTTGGGTGTGGTGAGCCGTGCTCATTGGCCGATCTCCGTCCGGACGGCGAAAAGTTCGGGAAAGAAGGTCAGCTCCAGGGCCTTCTGCAGGAACGCGGCCCCGCTGGATCCGCCGGTGCCGGCCTTCATGCCGATGGTCCGCTGCACCGTCCGCAGGTGCCGGAAGCGCCACAGCTGGAAGTTGTCCTCCAGGTCCACGAGTTCCTCGCATGCCTCGTAGGCGCCCCAGTTGTCCGCAGCGTTTTCGTAAATGTGCTTGAACACAGGCACCAGTTCCGGGCAGAACTGGTGCGCCTTGGTGACGTCGCGTTCCAGCAGGGATGCAGGAATATCAAACCCCTGCCGGTTGAGGTAAGCGAGGAATTCGTCGTAGATGCTGGGCGCCTCGAGGACGTTGCTCAGCTGTTGGTACGCCTCGGGGTCGGATTCGAACACCGGAAGCATCTTGCGGTTCTTGTTGCCCAGGACGAACTCCACGGCCCGGTACTGGCTGGACTGGAATCCCGAGGAGTTGCCGAGGAAGCCACGGAACTGGGAATACTCGGTGGGCGTCAGCGTGGCCAGCACCGACCATTGCTCGGTCAGGGTCTTCTGGATGTGCTTGACACGCGCGATCGCTTTCAAAGCGGAACCGAGGTCGTCGCTGCGGAGCCATGCCGCGGCGCTGCGCAGCTCGTGGAGGACCAGCTTCAGCCACAGCTCGGTGGTCTGGTGCTGGATGATGAACAGCAGTTCGTCGTGGTGCTCAGGTTCGCTGACCGGTTGTTGGGCGCTGAGCAGCGTAGGCAGCTGCAGGTATGACGCGTAGCTCATCCGCGAACTGAAGTCCCGGACAATGTCCTTCTCCAGTTTCCTCGTGTTCTTCTCAACGGACACAGCGGTGCCTTCCTTGCCAGTGACTGGGGTCAGCGCCGGAACAGGATGTCATGGGCCTGGACGACGTCCAGGCGCATCTGTTCGACGAGCGCTTCCGGCCCACGGTACGCCACCATGCCCCGCAGGCGTGCCACGAATTCCACAACTACTGTCTGGCCGTACAGATCGAAGTTTTCAACCGGCTCTTCCGGGCGGTCAATAACGTGCGCTTCAACCTGCCGGCTGACGCCGTCGAAAGTGGGGTTGGACCCGACGGAAATGGCCGCCGGCCATCTGGTGCCGGATTGGTCCACGAGCCATCCGGCGTAGATGCCGTCGGCGGGGATGTAGCCGCTCGCTTCGGAGGCCAGATTGGCCGTGGGGAATCCGAGGGCACGGCCGCGGGCGGCGCCGTGCACCACCTCGCCGCGCATCCGGTGCGGGCGGCCCAGCACGGCAGCGGCAGTGCTGACGTCACCGTCCCGCAAAGCCTCACGCACCCAGGTGGAGGAACAACGGCGGTCCGTGCCGCCGTCGTCGTGGATGGGGAAGCCTTCGGATCCGAATTCACTGATGACCTGCACGGTGAAGCCGAACTTCTCCCCCAGTTCCTGCATGGTGGAGAGGTCACCGGAGTTGCCGCGGCCAAAGCGGGCATCGTGGCCGATCACCACGTGGCTGGCCTTGAGGCTGCCGACGAGGACACCGGCGACAAATTCTTCCGGCGTCAGGCTGGCAAGCTCCAGGGAGTACTTCATGACCAGGATCGCGTCCAGGCCCAGCTCCCCCAGGGCCACGAGCTTGTCCTCCAGGCCCATAATGAGCTCCGGCGCGGACTCGGGCCGGTGCACCTGCGCGGGGTGGGGATCAAACGTCACCGCTACCGCCCGCGCGCCGTTGAGGCGTGCTGTGCGGATGAGCTGGGACAGCACCTGCTGGTGCCCGCGGTGTACGCCGTCGAAATTGCCAAACGTGACAACGGTAGGGCCGAAGTCCGCGGGGACCTCGGACGGATCGTTCCAGATGTGGACCATCAACCTCGCCTTTTGCTGCCTGCCATTGACTCGTCCGAAACCGCGCCGGGCCCCGGAACTCTCTAAGATTACCCGCAATTGCCTCTGGAAATTACCCGAAATCACCCTGCGGCGACCGACACCGCGGCCGGTCCCGGCTTCCGGCCTACCGCGGTCCGGGGTGCCCGGCTAGGATGCAAGGGCAGCATCCGGCGACGCAGTTGCGTGCCGCAGCCAACGATGCCCGAGGCCGTGCGTCGGGCTGAAGGAGAGCGCTATGACTGACCTCCGCGAGATTTTGGAACAGATACCCGTTGACCAGGTTGCGGGTCTGCTGGGCACCGACAGGGAGTCCGCCCGGGCCGCTATCGAGGCTGCGGTTCCCACCCTCCTCGCCGGCATGCAGAGCAACGCGCAGGCGCCCGATGGGGCAGCGTCCCTCGAATCAGCGCTGGCCCAACACCAGAACGGGCTCGTGGACGGCGGCGTGGACGCCGCCCAGGTGGATACCGCCGACGGCGAGAAGATTGTCAGCCATGTTTTCGGCGGCCAACAGGACCAGGTGGCACAACAGCTCGCCGGCACAGCCAGGCTGGGCGGAGTCGGCGGCGACCTCGTCCGGAAGCTTCTGCCAATCCTGGCGCCCATCGTGATGTCCTATCTCGCCAACAAGATCCTTGGCGGACGGAATGCACAGTCGGAAGGCGGAGATGGGGGCAATTCGGCCGGCGGCCCGGCCGGAATCGATCTCGGCAGCATCCTTGGAGGCATTCTTGGCGGCGGCTCGCAGGGCGCCCCCGGCACGCAAGGGGGTTTGGGAGAGATCCTCGGCGGCATGTTCGGTGGGGGCGGGCAGCAGTCCCCCGGGGCAGTTGTCCCGGAGCCCAGGAACGAACGGGCGCCGCAAGTCCCGACCGGACCGCTCGGTCAGCCGATGCCGCAGGGGGGTGCGCCCGTTCCCGGGGAGGTGGTCGACGTCGACCTCCCCGGCGAAAGTGCCGGAAACGGTTCGGAGGACCGCCCCGTCGAGAAAAAGATCGACGGCGGCGGCTTGGGCGGGCTGTTGGGCGGGCTCTTCGGCAAGAAATAGCGCCCGGACATTTCGGAGGTGGCGTCAGGGGCTGCGGGAATCTGCGGCATCGCAGCCGGGACGTGAAGCGGCCGTTGCGACCCCCGCCAGCCAGTTCGCAAGGTCCTTTGGCCTGCGAAACGCCAGCACAGGCGGCATGTCCGGGCTGGTCTGCCATTCTCTGACAACATGTTTCTTCCGGGTAAATGAGTTGAAGTGCCAGTAGAAAATCGAATCCCTCGCAAAAAGCCTCGCGAGCGTTTCGACGTTTCCGTTGCAGACGGGCTGCCTGGTGATGACTCGGCGGAGGGAACGGCGCACCAGCCTGAACAGAGACAGCCAGCGGGGATAATCCAAAGCGACGATCAGCTCTGCCCGAGGTACAACAGTGTCGCGCCACACACCGTAGGCGCTGTCCAGGACCCAGCGTTGACGGGCTGCGAGATCCGCTGCGAGCTGCCGTTGCTCCTCGACGATGCGCTGCTGCCAGCCGGGAAGCCACCCGATGTCGTCGTCGGCCGAAAACTCGGGAAGCCCCGATGCTGCCGCATACGCGCGGGCCGCCGAGGATTTGCCGCTTCCCGTCACTCCGTAAAAGAGCACCCGGGACGGGTTGACCGGGATGGGTTTCATGCTCTGCTCCCCTTCTTGCTCGGCGGTCCGGCCCTCCCCCGAACTCCGGCGCACCGCGATTTGCCACGATAGCACTCAGCCGAATCAGGCGCCGGAACTCAGTCTGGCGAGACCACTATTCACTGGGGTGCGCGGGCTGACCACGGCAGGGTCACTCGAACCAACCCCGGAACCAGAGCCAGCCCGCGCAGCAGCGGCAGCTGCCTCCCGAAAGCCCATCACCCCGACGTCGGCAACCGCCGTCGACCGCAAAGCAACCAGCAGCTCAAGGATCCGGGTGAGATCACCGGACCCGCCGCCGTCGAACGCTAAAGGCCTCGGTGACTGAGACCCGACGGGGACTAGGGCCGCCGGGTCAGAACGACTATGCCTTTGGTGCAGGCCTTCGCCTGTACAGCCACACGAGTCCAAGGATGGGAAGCAGCAGCGGGATAAAGGCATAGCCCCGGCCGAAGAGGGACCAGACAGTTTCATGCGGGAAGCTGACGGAGTCGAAAATGCTGAGCGCCCCAACCACCACCACGCCCACGAGTTCCACCAGGACGGCAGCCACGGACACCTTGAACCAGGTCCGTCCGGCCTTCGCCAGGGAGACAGTGGCTACGACGTAGACGAGTGCCGCGAACGCCGAAAGCAGGTAAGCCAGCGGCGCTTCGGAGAACTTGGTGAGGATCTGATAGCCGGCCCGGGCCGTGGCGGAGATGGCGAACACTGCGTAGACCGCGATCAATAGCCGCCCGGGGCCGGTGTTCCGGGTGTCCGTGGACTTGGTCTTTGGTGCCGCGTCGGACTTGTTGACGGGGGTTTGCGGAGTCACGTCTTGTGCTTCTTCCACTCAGTACCAGATCTGGTTCATGCGTGCGGCCATCACAAGGGCGGTGACGCCCACGGCGGCCAGGACAAAGTTGCTCCACCGGGTGCGCTCCAGGATGGACCAATACACGGCGCCAACCGGCAGGATCAGGGCAGTGATCAGGTAGCCCCAGAACTCCCAGGGTTCCCCGGCCATCTTTTCGCCAGAGGACACGCGGACGATCGAGCCCACAAGGTAGACCAGGAGTGCCAGTTCGACGGCGGCCACCGACAGGATGGTGGCATCGTTCGGAGCTTTCTTCATGATCCCCGCGACGGCGCAGATGATCGTGGAAAGCAGCCCGACGGCCAGAATGATGTAGAAGTAAGCGTCCACGCTATTTGGCCTGATGTTCATTGCTGGGGGCGAAGACCAGTACCGGCTTCGCGTAGCCGCCGGCGTCTGCCAGCAGGGCCACCAGCGAGCCGTCAGGCGCAAAGGCCGCGGCGGGGTTGTCTGCGGTGGCACCTTCCCGTGTTCCGGCTCCCGCGCCTGCGGCTATGCGCCGGCCGAACGAGATTTCAGTGGCCTCGTCCTCGCTGAGTTCACGGTTCGGCATGAGCGCGCGCGCCGCCTGGGACATCTCCAGCACTTTCAGTTCCTCGGCCAGCTGCTCCAGCGTCCGGGCCTGTTCAAGGGTGTAGGGCCCAACCTGCGTCCTTCGCAGCGCTGTCAGGTGGCCCCCGGTCCCGAGGGCTTCACCAAGGTCACGCGCCAGGGCGCGGATATACGTACCGGACGAGCATTCCACGGTGACGTCCACGTCGATGACTGCGCCGTCACGCTCGGGTCGGACCGCATGGACGTCAAACCGGTGGATGGTGACCGGCCGAGCGGCAAGCTTCACGTCTTCGCCGGAACGGACGCGGGCATAAGCCCGTTCGCCGTTGACCTTGATGGCGCTCACGCTGCTGGGGACCTGCTGTATGTCGCCTGTGAGTGCTGCTACACCGGCCCTGATGGCTTCCTCGGTGACTCCAGCGGCTGAGTGGCTGCTCACCACCTCGCCTTCGGCGTCGTCCGTCACGGTGGACTCGCCGAGGCGGATGGTGGCGGTGTACGTCTTGGATGTTCCGACGATATACGTCAGCAGGCGGGTGGCCTTGTTAATGCCGAGGACGAGGACACCGGTGGCCATGGGGTCCAGCGTGCCGGCATGCCCCACTTTCCGGGTGCCGGCCAGCCGCCGCATCCGTCCAACCACATCGTGGCTGGTCCATCCTTGCGGCTTGTCCACTATTACCAGTCCAGAAAGCACGCCTCCCAGTATATCCGCGCCTGCGGTTCTCCTATTTCCCTCGACTTTCCACCGACGGCGTGCGGCCAGTCCGACGGCGGGCGGTGCCACGGCGGGCGTCCGACGGCGGGCGGTTAGGATGGCAGACATGCCCGAGCTTGCCGCACACATCCACGACTTCCCCGTCAACCAGATCCGTGAGATCACCGAAGCGGCGTGGGGCACCCCCGGTGCCATTGTGTTGAGCATCGGCGAACCAGGCTTCGAACTCCCCCGCCACGTCCTCGAGGCCGGTATGGCTTGCCTTGACCGCGACGAAACCAACTACACACCGAATGCCGGAATCCCCGCCCTCCGCGAGGCCTTCGCAGCCAGGTTCCGCGAGCACAATGGCGTTGACGTCGGAGCCGAGCGGGTTTATGTGGTGGACGGCGCCCAACAGGGCCTGCATTTCGCCATGAGCCTCTTGCTCTCCCCCGGGGACGAAACCCTGATTCCCAACCCGGGCTACCCGACGTTTGCGATGACCAGCCAACTGCTGCACGCAAAGCCCGTACGGTACCCGCTGTACCCGGAACACGACTTCCAGCCACGGATCGAGGACATCGAGGCCCTCATCACGTCGCAGACCAGGGTGCTGATGCTGAATTCGCCGTCCAATCCGCTGGGTGCGGTCCTGGGCGGCGACGTCACCCGCGGCCTCGTTGACCTGGCCCGGCGACATGACCTCTGGATCATCTCCGACGAATGCTACGAGGCCTTCACCTACGATGTGCCCCACGTCAGCGCGGCCCGGTTCGACAGCGATGTTCCCGGGGAAGCCAGGGTCTTCACGTCGCTGACCCTGTCCAAGACGTACGGACTGACGGGGCTCCGGATCGGGGCCTTGATCTGCCCGCCCGGCTTGGAGCGGAAGATGAACAACGTGATGGAGTCGATCGTTTCCTGCGTCGCGTCGCCGTCCCAGTACGCCGCCATCGCCGCGCTGACGGGACCGCAGGATTACGTCAGCCGCGCGCACGCCCATTACCGGGC
This sequence comes from Arthrobacter sp. NPDC058288, assembly GCF_042880995.1. NCBI lineage: Bacteria > Bacillati > Actinomycetota > Actinomycetes > Micrococcales > Micrococcaceae > Arthrobacter > Arthrobacter sp. NPDC058288. The sequence continues at coordinate 112,090 of NZ_JBHVYH010000009.1, read as the reverse complement.
CAACCGGGACGCTGCGTCAGCGGTGCTGGCGTCCAAGGGCATTCCGTTTCTTTCGGCGCAGGGGGCGTTCTATCTCTGGGCCGATGTATCCCACGTCAGCGGCGGCGATGTACGGTCCTGGGTCCGGAAGTTCCTGGCTGACGCCGGGGTCTCTTTCGCGCCGGGCACCGCCTTCGGGTCAATCGGCGAAGGCTGGATCCGGATTGCGCTCTGCGGCCGCCAGACGGAACTTGTGGAGGGGCTGGGCCGCCTGCCCGCACGGGCGTGACGCCGCACGGGCGTGACGGAACGACGCCCAAGCCGGGCACTGAGCCTCTAGTGCAGCACCCGGCCGGGCCCTAACCTGTCCACAGGGGCGGCTCCGGGAGAGGAACAACATGTGGTGGCAGGACCTGCTGTGGGGCTTCTGGAACGGCATTACGGCATGGATCGTGCTCATCGCGCACGTGTTCGGCGCCTGGGCTGAGTTCCCCTTCTACAACACCGCACGGGCCGGTAACTGGTACGACTTCGGTTTCCTGCTGGGCATGGGATCGCCGCTGCTCGGCGGCCTGGGCGCGCGCGGCGGCCGGCGGTCCCGGAGCTGACGCCGGCAGCGCAGGTGCACGTCCCGCTAGGGTACGATCTCTTCCTCCGGTGGCGGCTGTTCGGGCGACCATGACATCTTGACGATGAAGTGGGCTTCAGTAACGTTCCTGGCGATGATGGCCCCCGCTGCGCCAGCCAACTTCACGCCAAACTGAATTTCCAGGTGTTCCGGTGCAAGGTCCCCCAGGACTTCCGCCGCGGCTTTGGCGGCCGGCCGCACGGAGGCCAGTGCATCTTCAAGCCGGCGGCCCGTGTCCTGGATCCCCTGCTCGTCCCGCGAGGGGTGTTCCACTCCGAAGCTGCTCTCCTCGGCTTCAACCAGGACAACACCGGATCCCACTTCGTAGCGCAGTATCTCTGTCATGCTTTCCTCCGTATGCCGAACTGTGCCGAACGTATGCCGAATTGACTCCTCCGGGCGCAGTCTGGGATTGGTTAGCTCATGGTGGAGGAAAGCGCGTGTTCCAGCCACGTCCGCAGGGTCGCCGCCGGCGCGGCCCCCGCCTGCCGGGCAATCACCATTCCGCCGACGATCACCATCAGTGTGGGGATCGCCTGAACCGCAAACCGCGCCGAGAGTCCTGGAGCGCGGTCCACGTCCACCTTGACCAGTTTGATCCGTCCCGCTTTCTCGGTTGCCAGCTGGTCCAGGACCGGACTGACCATGCGGCAGGGGCCGCACCATTCCGCCCAGAAGTCGATCAGTGCAGGCACCGTTGATTCCTCGGCGATGTGCGTGAAGTCCGAGTCTCCGGCGTCGACGATCCACGGCAGGTCATGGCTGCAATTACCGCAGCGGGGACGGCCGGGAGCAGCTGCCGGGATCCTGTTGGTCTTCCCGCAGCCGGGGCACCTGATGAGCCTCGGTCCCACTGCCCCGCGCTGCCTTCCCGCAGCCCCTGAAGTCATGGCTTAATCGGACGCCTGCCGGCCGGAGCCGGATAGAGTCGAAGGTCCCGCCCGCTCCGGCGGCCGATGCTGCCCGATGCCGGGGCCGGAGCGAAGGTCAGTATTCGGTGCGGTCCGGGTTGTCGCGCCATGCTTCGAACGGGACGTTCGACGTCGTGACATCGGTTTGGCTGACCGGCATGAGTTCCGGCCGGGTTCCCTCAAAATATTCGTAGAACAGGGCGTCGTCGAACCCGGCGGCCGCAGCACCGTGCCTGTCTGCGGCAAAGTACACGCGGTCGATCCGCGCCCACAACGCGGCGGCCAGGCACAAAGGACACGGCTCACAGCTTGCATAGAGCACGGAACCGCTGAGATCGAAATTGGCGGATCCCGCCGCCGCCGTCCGGATGGCCACAACCTCCGCATGCGCGGTGGGGTCGTTGTCCCGCGTTACCCTGTTGACGCCGAAATGGCGTGCCCCGTCCGCGGTGACCACCAGCGCCCCGAAGGGGCCACCGCCGTCGGCCACATTCTGAACGGCGAGGTTGATGGCCTGGCCCAGGAACTCCTGGATTTCAGCGGCTGAGGGTGCGGCATCCATGCTCCGATCATAGCCAGTACACCCGGCTTCCCCGGGAACTGCGTCGCCGTGGTTTGCGGAAGACATCGACGTTGCCGAAGGCGAAGAAATAGAATGTGCGCAGTGGGGGCGGCGGTGTTTCCCGCCAGCCGAATCAGTGGTCTCAATGAATCCTGGTAATCATCTTTGGGCATTTGGAGACCACCATGAGAAAGCACGTTTCGCTTGCCGCTGCTGCTGTCACCGCCGCAGTCGTCCTGTCATCCGGCCCTGCGGTCGCCGCCCCGCCGCCGACGACCGAGCCCGTCACCGTTGCCGGCGGGCTCGTAGGCCCGCTGCACGTCAGCGCGGGCCGTGACGGCTCGGTGATTGTGAGCGAGGAATTCGCCAGCCGCCTGACCCGGGTGGCTTCCGACGGCACCAAGACCGTCCTGTATTCCGATGCGGAATGGGACGTCGCCGGCAGCGCGCAGCGACGGGGCACCATCTACTTCGTCGAGAGCCAGGGAGCCGGCCCCATGGATCCCCGCCAGCTGGCCGGTCACGTCCGGACCATCGCTGCCGACGGAACCCAGAAGACGTTCGGCGATTTGGCAGCCTTGGAGAACGAAAAGAACGCCGACGGCCATGTCACGTACGGGTTTGAGGACCTGCCGGACGGGTGCGCGGCGCAGCTTCCGCCTGACGTACCCGCTTCGTACACCGGGGCTGTTGACTCCCACCCGTACGGCATCGCCCTTTCCGGTAACACCGTCTATGTGGCCGACGCCGGAGCCAACAGCATCGTGACCGTCGACGCCTACTCCGGAGACACTGAAACACTGGCTGTCCTGCCGCCGCGCCCCTTCGTCATCACTGCCGACGTGGCTTCGACGCTAAATCTCCCGGGCTGCGTTGTGGGCCTCACTTATAACTTTGAACCCGTTCCCACCGACGTGGCAGTCGGACCGGACGGCTGGCTGTACGTGTCAGTGCTCCCGGGCGGACCGGAGAACCCCGCACTGGGTGCCCGCGGAGCTGTATACCGGGTCAACCCCGACAACGGCCGGGTCCGGCTCTTCGCCGATGAGGTCTTGTCCCCCACCGGACTGGCGCTGGACGACGATGGCGACGTGTACGTAGCGTCCCTGTTCGGTGAGGGCGTGCTCAGGATAGACGGCAAGGACAGTCAGCGGACGGTCCTTGCCGGCAAGCTGACGGCCGACGTCGCCCTGAAGGGTTCAACGCTGTATGCAACAACCGATGCCCTCCCGGCGGAGAACCAGGCCCCGGACGGCAAACTGGTTTCCATGGACCTTAGGGGTCACTCCCGCCGCTGAGGCAGCACCTTAAACACGAGTGTGGCCGGGCCTTTGCAGGTCCGGCCACACTCATTGTGCGTCGTCTTACTTGTTGCCGTCTTCGTCGAGTTCGTCGTCGTCGATGAGGTCTTCGTCCTCTTCGTCGAAGTCGTCCTCGTCGATTTCGATGTCCTCGGGAATGTCGCTCTTGTACGGATCGGCATCGCCGGCGTGCTTGGCGCCTGCAGCCAGGGCGGCCACTTCAGCGTCACGCTTCTTGGCGGCGCGGAGCAGTTCTTCAAGGTTGGAGGCGTTGACCGGAATCTGGTCGGCCACGAACTCGAGGGTGGGCGTCAGCCGGACAGTAATGTTGCGGCCGACCTCCTGGCGGAGAACGCCCTTGGCTTTCTCCAGGCCCTTGGCAGCATCCGCCTGGACCACCTGGTCCCCGAACACGGTGTAGTAGATCGTGGCGTGCTGCAGGTCATTGGTCACGCGGGCGTCGGTGACAGTAATACCTTCAAGCCGCGGATCCTTGACCTTCCGGCCCAAAGCCTCTGCAACAACAACCTTAATCCGCTGCGCCAACTTGGCAGCGCGTGCCGGATCAGCCATTTCCACTCCTAAATATTTGGATGTACGACGGCGCCTTAGCGGCTTGCGTACAAAGGTTCGGTTAATTGCCACGCACCTAAAGCGAGTCTACGACGGACCCGCGTTGGATTTTTTCCGGCGGCCCGGGAGTGGCATCGGGCCTACCGGAGCTGGGCGGCACAGGATCGCAGATCCAGTGCCGCCCAGCGTAGGGGCGGGGCCGCCGGAAAAATCCGACGCCCCCGACCTGTATAGCTCAGACTAGACGCGCGGCTTCTCGCGCATCTCGAAGGTCTCGATGATGTCACCCTCGTTGATGTCGTTGTATGAGCCAAGACCGATACCACACTCGAAGTCCGTGCGGACCTCGGTGGCGTCGTCCTTGAAGCGCTTGAGCGTCTCAACGGTGAGGTTGTCACCGATGATCTTGCCGTCGCGGCTGATACGGGCCTTCGTGTTGCGTCGGATAACACCCGAGCGAACGATGGAACCGGCGATGTTGCCGAACTTGGAGGAACGGAACACTTCGCGGACTTCGGCGGTGCCAAGCTGGACTTCTTCGTACTCCGGCTTGAGCATGCCCTTGAGGGCCATCTCAATGTCATCGATTGCTGCGTAGATGACGGAGTAGAAGCGCATGTCCACGCCTTCGCGGTCTGCCAGTTCGGCAACACGCTCGGCGGGCTTGACGTTGAAGCCGATGATGACCGCGCTGTCGACCGTTGCCAGGTTGACGTCGTTCTGCGTGATCGCACCGACACCGCGGTGGATAACGCGGAGCTGGACACCTTCGCCGACGTCGATCTTGAGCAGCGCGTCTTCGAGGGCTTCCACGGCACCGGACACGTCACCCTTGAGGATGAGGTTGAGGGTGTCGATCTTGCCTTCGGCGACGGCCTGGTCGAAGTCTTCCAGGCTGATGCGCTTGCGGCGCTTGGCCAGGGCGGCGTTGCGGTCTGCTGCTTCACGCTTCTCGGCGATCTGGCGGGCGGTGCGCTCGTCAGCGGTCACAAAGAAGGTGTCGCCGGCGCGCGGGACGTTGGACAGACCCAGCACCTGCACGGGGCGGGACGGGCCGGCCTCGGTCAGGACGCTGCCGTCGTCGTCGAACATCGCACGAACGCGGCCGTGGGCCGTGCCTGCCACGATGGTGTCGCCGACGTGCAGCGTGCCGGACTGAACCAGGACGGTGGCAACCGCACCGCGGCCCTTGTCCAGGTTGGCTTCGATCGCGATACCGCGGGCGTCCTTGTTCGGGTTGGCGCGCATGTCCAGGGCTGCGTCTGCGGTAAGCAGGACGGCCTCGAGCAGCTCGTCGATGTTGAGGTTCTGGCGTGCAGAGACCTCCACGAACATGGTGTCGCCACCGTATTCTTCCGGAACCAGTCCGTACTCGGTCAGCTGGCCGCGGACCTTGTCCGGGTTGGCGCCTTCCTTGTCGATCTTGTTCACGGCCACGACGATCGGCACGTTGGCGGCCTGCGCGTGGTTGAGGGCTTCAACGGTCTGCGGCATAACGCCGTCGTCCGCTGCGACCACCAGGATGGCGATGTCGGTGACCTTCGCACCACGGGCACGCATGGCGGTGAACGCCTCGTGGCCCGGAGTATCGATGAAGGTGATCTTGCGGTCGACACCTTCGTGCGCGGTGGTGATCTGGTAAGCACCGATGTGCTGCGTGATGCCGCCGTGTTCACCCGCGACGACGTCGGAGTTACGGATGGCATCCAGCAGGCGGGTCTTACCGTGGTCAACGTGACCCATGACGGTGACAACAGGAGGACGTGCCTCGAGTTCCTCGTCGCCTTCGGCTTCCAGCTCGGCGTCGAAGTCGATGTCGAAGCCGGAGAGCAGCTCGCGCTCCTCGTCCTCCGGGGACACAACCTGGAGCTTGTAGCCAAGCTCCTCGCCGAGCAGGGCGAAGGTCTCTTCATCCAGCGACTGCGTGGCCGTGGCCATTTCGCCGAGGTGGAAGAGCACGGTCACCAGTGCAGCGGGGTTCGCCTCGATCTTGTCGGCAAAGTCCGTGATGGACGAGCCGCGACGGAGCCGCACAACGGTGTTGCCGTCGCCGCGGGGCACGCTGACGCCGCCCAGCGACGGAGCACTCATCTGCTCGAGTTCCTGGCGCTTGGCACGCTTCGACTTGCGCTGCTTGCCGCGGCCTGCACCGCCCTTGCCGAAGGCACCCTGGGTACCACCGCGACCGCGGCCACCCTTGCCGAAGCCACCGCCGGCCGGAGCACCGCCGCCGGCGCCGGGAGCGCCGCCGGTACCGGGTGCGCCACCCGGGCGTCCGGGACCGCGGCCTCCGCCGCCGGGACGGCCTGCACCAGCGGGTGCGGGACGTTCGGTGCGGTTAGGCATCATGCCCGGAGTAGGACGGTTTCCGCCGCCTGCACCGGGTCGTGCACCGGGAGCACCGGCCGGACGCGGAGCGCCGGGACGTGCACCCTGGGTACCGCCGGGACGCGGAGCGCCCGGACGGGGACCGCCGGCGCCGGCCGCGGGGCGCGGGCCGCCGGGGCGTTCGCCTTCGGTACGGCTTCCGCCCGGACGGGGCATGCCCTGGGAAGGAGCGAACGGGTTATTGCCCGGACGCGGGGGACGTTCGTTGTCGCCGCCGCGGCCCCGGGGCATGCCCTGGGACGTGGCGAAGGGGTTGTTGCCGGGGCGGGGACCGCCCGGACGGGGTGCCGAACCGCCCTGTCCGCCGGAGCGGGAGGGGGCAGCCGGAGCTTCAGCCTTCGGTGCCGGGCGTGCGCCGGGCTTTGCACCGGTGGACGGTGCAGCCGGAGCCGGAGCCGCCGGAGCAGCTGCTGCCGGAGCCGGAGCCGCGGGAGCCGGTGCTGCTGCGGGGGCAGGCGCCGACGGCGCGGGGGCCGCGGCCGGAGCTTCAGCCTTGGGTTCCGGAGCCTTGGGGGCTGCCGGGCCCGGCGCGGGGGCCGGACGGGAAGCCGAGGGGCTGGCAGGCGCCTTGGGCGCTGCTGCGGGAGCTTCGGACTTCGAAGCGCCTGCGGCGGGGTAGGCGTTGCGGAGTTTCCTCACAACGGGGGCCTCAATGGTGGAAGAGGCAGAGCGAACGAATTCGCCCAGTTCCTGCAGTTTGGTTACTGCATCTTTGGAAGTAATACCGAGCTCTTTAGCGAGCTCATGTACGCGGACCTTGGCCACATTTCTCCTGTCTCGGTCCGCACCGAGCCAGGCACGAACCGTCTACTTCTTACTGCGGACCTTCGCCGCGATAGCAGCTGAAAGGCCCATTGCAGAGCGCAACAAAGTTGTCATCGTTGCGCACTCATCGCTGGGAACTCATCGGGTTTCCATCAGTTTTCTGACCCGCTTTCAGGTTGGACGGTTGTTGCTGCGGCCACCGGAGTGTCCACGGCTTGCGTGCCTGCCGTTATCCGGCGTTCGACGGCGGCAGTTCCGGTGGTGCCCGGGAGGGCACGTCCGAACGCACGCCGCTTGATTGCCAGCGCCAGGCACGTTTCGCTGGGGTGCAGCCATGCACCCCGGCCAGCCATCCGGCGTCGTTCGTCCACCACGACAACGGGGGAACCGTTGCCTTCGGCGACGAGCCGGAGTAACTCAGACCGCGGGCCCTTCTTTCGGCATCCGATGCAGGTACGTTGCGGCTGATCCTCAGGGTGTTGCACTAGCGCCACGGTGAGTATCTTCCTGCCTACAAATCTGCTGCCCCGAACCCGCCTGCACGCTCCGCATTCTTGACGAACGCAGATTCTGCGGGCACGCTCAAGGCGCACGAATACCGGCCATAAGGCGCGGTCAATGTCTATTCTAGCCCCTCAGGTGCCCCGGCCCCGAAACGACGGGTCGAAACCGGGCGGGACAATCCAAGGGGCAGTCCGCCGGAGCGGCCTAGTTTTCGCGCGGAACCGCCGCGTCGGAGACGATGTCAATCCGCCAGCCCGTGAGCTTTGCGGCCAGACGGGCGTTCTGGCCCTCCTTGCCGATGGCCAGCGACAGCTGGTAGTCCGGGACGACGACACGGGCGGAGCGCGTTGCCTCATCCGTGATCGTGACGGAATTCACTCTCGACGGCGACAGGGCGCTGGCGATGAAGGTCGCCGGGTCCTCGCTGAAATCGACAATGTCGATCTTTTCGTCGTTAAGCTCGGTCATGACGGCCCGGACGCGTGAACCCATCTCACCGATGCAGGCACCCTTGGCGTTGATGCCCGGGATGTTGGCTTTGACGGCGATCTTGGTGCGGTGGCCGGCTTCGCGGGCCAGCGCCACGATCTCCACCGAGCGGTCGGCGATCTCCGGAACTTCCAGTTCGAAGAGCTTCCGGACCAGGCCGGGGTGGGATCGGGACAGCGTAATGGACGGGCCCTTGGTGCCGCGGTGCACGTCGATCACGAAGGCGCGGAGCCGGTTGCCGTGGATGTACTTCTCGCCGGGTACCTGTTCGGGCGGGGGAAGCAGCGCCTCAACCGTTCCAAGGTTCACCTGGATCATGTGCGGGTTGTTGCCCTGCTGGATGGTGCCGGCAACCAGCTCGCCCTCGCGGCCCTTGAACTGGCCCAGGACGTTGTCGTCCTCCGCGTCGCGCAGGCGCTGCAGGATGATCTGCCGTGCGGTGCTTGCAGCGATGCGGCCGAACCCGGCCGGGGTGTCTTCGAACTCGCCGATGGGGGCGCCGTCGTCGTCGATTTCAGTGGCCCAGATGGTCACGTGGCCGCTCTTGCGGTCCAGCTCTGCGCGGGCCTTTTCGAAGGCTCCCGGAGACTTGTGGTAGGCCACCAGCAGTGCCTGCTCGATGGTCGGGATCAGGAGGTCCAGCGGGATTTCACGCTCACGCTCCAGAAGTCTCAGTGCGCTCATGTCAATATCCATCAGGCCTCCTCAGAAGGTCCATTGTTTTCATCTTCCAGACCGACCTCATCGAGGTGGCTGAACTCTATCTCGACTTTTCCATTGCGGATCCTGTCGAAAGGAATCTTCTCGGGTTCGCCCTGCTTGGGCTTCATACCCTTTTTGGCCGCGATCTCCGGAACCAGGGTCACGCCGTCGTCATCAACGGCCTGGATCCTGCCGGTGAGGTTCTCGCCCTGGATGACATTTACCTTGACCATGCGGCCGCGGGCGCGGTGCCAGTGGCGCGGTTCAGTCAGGGGACGTCCGACTCCGGGCGAGGAAACCTCGAGGTCGTACGGGCGGCTGTCGTAGCTGGGATCGCTGTCCAGAATGCCGGAAAGCTCCTTGGAGATCTCGGCAATGACGTCAAGGCTTACTCCGCCGGTCTCTTCCTGCGGCAGGTCCACCACCACGTGGACCACCCTGTTGGCACCGGCGACGTGTATGGACACGTCCTCCAGGTACAGCCGGTGCGCCTGGACCGAGGGCTCCAGCAGCGCCCGGACGCGCTCGGCCTCCGGGTTATGCACGGATTCGGCCTCAGCCTTGCCCGTCCCGGTCCGGTCTGATGAAGTCGTGGCTTCTGCATTACTCACGATGCCGGCCGCCTCCCGCTAGATGATGTTGTGTGTACTAGCGTAGCGATTTTATGGGCGCCGTGGTGCACTCGCCGGCTGCCGGGCATGACAACATGGTCTGTTGTGAAAGACGACACCAAGGAAAAACGCCGGCCGGGCCGCTATTTCCGGTACGGCATCCTGGCGTCACTGGCAGTGCTGGTCATCAGCCTGGGGCTGGCGTTGACTCCGGGGCAGCCGCCCGAGGCGCCGGAGCCTCCCTTTTCCGAGCAGGCGAGGGCCGCGGCCCTCGCCGAAACGATGCAGCTGCGCACCGCCGGCAGCAAACTTGCCGATTCCGTTTCCGGTGCCGAGCGCCAGGCGCTGCTGCGCGCTGTGACTTTGCTGACAACCCAGGCGAGGGCCCTGTCCGGTCCCGGCCAGAAGCCGTCGCCTTCGGCCACGGACGCCACATCCGGCTCAGCATCGGGTGCTGCCTCCGCCACGGCGTCCGGCACGGCAGCTGTGTCCGCCTCTCCCCCCGTGAGCGGGGAACCCTCGGGGCCGGACTCCCCCACCGGGCTTGTGGCCTCTTTATCCGCCAGCGGCAGCCAGCGTCTCAGGGACGCGGAAGCGTCCGACGGCGGGATAGCGCGTCTGCTTGCCGCCGTCGGTACCGCACAGGTTCTTCAGGCGTCCTCGCTGGCGACCGGCTTGGGGGCAACCGCCCCGGAACTGCCCGCGCTTCCAGCACCTTCCCCGGAAACTGCAGCGCCGCCGGCAGCGGCGGCCGCTGCACCGCAGCCGGGCGCATCTCCGTCGGCTGCCTCTCCAGTCCCTGGGTCTATGGCCGCTGCTTCTCCGGGCGGCTCTCCGCCCGCCGTCGAAAGTTCCTGCCGGCCGGACCCGGCCGCGTCCGGTCCGGCCGCAGGGGCGGCGACGCCGGCGACTGCCCTGGCGATGGCGGTCAAGACCGAGGCTGAGACGGTCTACGGCTACCAGGTAGCCCTTGCCCGCCTAGAGGGCGCACCCGCCGGCCTGGCGTCACAGCTGCTGGCCCGGCATGAATCAGTCCTGGCCGAAGCCGAGGCCCTCAGCAGGGCCCAGTGCGCGGACATTCCCCCGCGGGAAGCCGGCTACACGCTCGGACCGCTGTTCCTCGAATCGCCGGCTGCCGGCCTGGGCAGCCTCGAGGCAGGAACCCTGCCGGTGTATGGGGACCTGGTGGCCCTGAGCGACGGCAGCACCCGGCAGTGGGCCATTGCAGGTTTGCTGGCCGCCGCCAGCCGTGCCGCGCAATGGGGCGCCGACTCCGGTCCCCTCCCGGGCATCGTGGTGGACACGGCGCGGCTTCCCCAGCTCGCCCCTGACAGCCCGGCCACGGAATCCGGGGCTCCGGAAGCTTCGCCGGAGCCGTCGGACGCCGGCTAATGGACCCCGGGCCAAAGCGTGCCTTACCTTCCTTAGCCCTGTGTTACTGGCATGCCGCCGGCACCAGTGATTTGCTATAGGCATGGACAGCGCCCGGGTAGCAACGCAGCATGAGAACGAACCGCACCACAACGACATTGCCCACCGGCTGAACTGGCTGCGCGCCGGCGTGCTCGGGGCCAACGACGGCATCGTTTCCGTCGCTGCGATCGTGGTGGGCGTCGCCGGTGTCACCACCGATTCCGGTCCCATCCTCATCGCCGGCACGGCCGGCGTGGTGGGCGGCGCCATCTCCATGGCGCTGGGCGAGTATGTGTCCGTCAGCAGCCAGAAGGACAGCCAGCAGGCCCTCATCGAGAAGGAAAAGCGCGAGCTGGCCGAGAAGCCGGAAGAAGAGCTCGAGGAACTCGCCGCCATCTACCAGGGAAAGGGCCTCAGCCCCGCGACCGCCCACACCGTGGCCAAGGAACTCACGGCCCACGATGCGCTGGGCGCCCATCTTTCCGCCGAACTGCACATCGACGAAACCGACATCGTCAGCCCGTGGCATGCCGCCTTCGCGTCTGCAATAGCCTTCCTGGTCGGAGCGATCCTGCCCATGCTGGCAATCCTGCTCCCGCCGGAAAACATCCGCGTCCCCCTGACCTTCGCGGCCGTGCTGGTGGCCCTGGCGGCAACGGGTGCACTGGGGGCGTGGATCGGCGGAGGTTCTAAAATGAAGGCCGCCGTCCGGGTGGTGGTGGGCGGCGCGCTGGCACTTATCGCAACGTTCGCCATCGGCAACCTGCTGGGTGCCAGCGGCATCGTGGCTTGACCCTCCGCATGCCGGCGACGATCCGGCAGTACGCTGGATCCGATGAAACCGCCCGCAGAAATCCCCATCCCGGATGACCTTCGCCGCCGCTACAGCCGGGCCAGCGGCGGACGTGCCTGGCTGGGTTCGCTCCAGGGACTGATCTGCGGACGCCTGGAGCGGTGGGACCTTGAGGTGGACCTCGAGCCGGGCCAGTTGCCCTGGAACGGCCACGGCGGCGTGGTTGTCCCGGTCACGCGGAAGGGCGTCCCTGCTGCCCTGAAGGTTGCCTACCCGCACGACGAGGCCCGGGTGGAGCGCTTCGCCCTCCAGCTCTGGGACGGCCACGGCGCGGTGCGGCTCCTGGAGTCCGACCCCGGCACCTGTTCCATGTTGTTGGAGAGGCTGGACGCGGGCTGCTCCCTCCAGCACGTTCCGATGGAAACAGCCGTGGAAGTCTGGGGCAGCCTGACACAGCAGCTGGGCCTTACCCCGGACCAGCGCCCGGAGTGGCAGGAATTCGCCCATGTGGCCGCCCGCGCGGAACAGTGGAGCGATGATCTTCCAGCGGACTGGGAGCAGCTCGGCAGGCCTTTTCCCCGCTGGCTTCTGGAAGCCGCCCTCGAGGTTTGCCAGACGCGCGGAGCTGTGGGCCGCCGTGCGGGAACCGATGTGCTGGTCAACACGGACTTCCACTACCTGAACATCCTGGCCCGTCCGCAGGGCGGTTTTGCCGCAATTGACCCCCAGCCGATGATCGGTGAAGCCGAGTTCTCCGTGGCCCCGCTCCTGTGGAACCGCATCCTCGACCTCCCCCGCAGCAACCCCGGCCGGGGATTGCTGGACAGGTGCCGTGAATTCAGCGCCGCCGCAGGGCTTGATGCCGACGTGGCCCGGCAGTGGAGCCTCGCCCGTGAAGTCGAAAATGCGCTCTGGTATGCGTCTCGCCCGCACCACGGCGGCGACCTTGCGCGTTCGCTCTGGGTGGCGAGCACGCTGGCCGGACGCACCCTTGACGAATTACCCGCGGCACATGACCTCCCCGAGCCGGGACAAGCGGCACCGGGGGAAGCCGGACCCTGGCAAGGAGCGGGGCAGGCTACGCGTTAGCCCCGGACTGCTGTCACGGCCTTCCGCACCGCCTCGACGGCCGCTTCGACGTCGGCGTCGTCCGTTGTCCAGTTGCTCACCGAAATGCGCAGCACATCCCGCCCCCGCCAGCGGGAACCGGACATCCAAACGAGGCCGTCCTCGATGATCCGGGCCGTCACGGCCCGAGTCGTGGCGTCATCGCCGAACACCAGTGAAACCTGCGTGTAGGCGACGTCGTTGAGCACTTCGACACCGTCCAGCGCCGACAGCTGCTGCGCCAACTGCGAGGCGCGGCTGACCAGGTTGCGCACCTGCGCGGCAACACCGTTCCGGCCAAGGGCTTTCAGCGCCGCCCAGACGGGCACCCCGCGTGCCCTGCGGGAAAGTTCCGGGACGGTCTGGAAGGGATCGGCCGCGGCACCGGCATCGCGGATCATGTAGCTGGGGTTCACGCTCATCGCGGCCTCCAGCGCCTCCGTGTCCCGCACGGCCACGATGCCGCAGTCATAGGGCACGTTGAGTGTCTTGTGCGCATCGGTGGCCCACGAGTCAGCCAGGTGCAGCCCGGCGGTGAGGGCGGCGAGCTCGGGCACCGCGGCCGCCCAGAGCCCGAAGGCACCATCAACATGCACCCATGCGCCATGTGCCTTCGCCACGGTGATCGCTTCGAGAAAGGGATCGAACGCGCCGGAATGCAGGTTTCCGGCCTGCAGGCAGACAATCGGCGGTGCAGGAGCTATTCCCCCTGCCTTCCCGGATGCTTCGACCAGGGCACGGTCCAATGCGCAGTCCAGCTCCGCCGGATCGATACGGCCCTGCCGGTCCGAGGGCACCGCGACGGGGTGCCCCAGGCCCAGATACCGCAGCGCGAGATCGACCGAGTCATGGCGTTCCTGCCCGACCAGGCAGCGGACAGCCGGGGCGCCGGCAAGCCCGGCGGCGTTTACGTCCCATCCTGCTTGCTCAAGGACGCGCCAGCGTGCGGCAGAAAGCCCGGCGAAGTTGGCCATCGTCGCGCCGGTGACGAACCCGACGTCGGCCGCTTCGGGTAATCCCAGCAGATCCAGGAACCACTGCCCTGCGGCCGCTTCAATGGCCGCGGTGGCGGGCGTGGCAGCGCGTAGGAAGGAGTTCTGGTCCCAGGCGCTGACCAGCCAGTCCGCTGCCAGGGCGGCGGGCAGGGTGCCGCCGATAACCCAGCCGAAAAAACGGCCCGAGGGCATGGCCATCAGGCCCGGTTCCGCCTCGGCCGCGAGATAGTCGATCACTTCGCCCGCCGGAAGGCCGTTCTCGGGCATCGGGCCGCCGAAGTCGGCCTCCAGATCCCCTGCGGTAGCCCGGGGCGCTACGTGGCGGGTGGGCTGGCTTTCCAGCCATTCACGGGCATGCCGGGCTGCGGCGTCCAAGGCGGCCCGGTAGGGTGCGTCCCCTGTTGACATAGGAGCATGGTACGCCCGCTCCCCTCCGGCCGGGAGGGTCTTTCGTTCGCCGTCGGTTCAAGGGCCTAGGCGAAGGTGTCCTGCCAGATGTCGAAGCCCAGCTTGAGGATCAGGGCGCCGACGACGGCGAGGAAAACGTTGCGGATGAAGGTGCTGCCCTGCTTCACCGCAGTCCGCGCCCCGAGGTAGCCGCCTGCCATGTTGGCGAGCCCCAGCACGAGGCCCACGCCCCACAACAAGGAGCCGTGCGGCAGGAAGAAAATCAGGGCGCCGGCGTTGGTGGCCATGTTCACGATTTTTGCCTTGGCGCTGGCTTCAAGGAAGGCGTAACCCATCGCGGAAACCAGGGCGATGATCAGGAAAGATCCTGTACCGGGCCCAATCAGGCCGTCGTAGAAACCGATGGCCGCCCCTATGACGCAGGCCACCACGTAGTGAGTCCTGCCGTCGTGGCGGAGCGAGGTCAGGTCGCCGACATTGGGTTTGAACGCCGTGAACAGCGCGACGGCGACCAACGCCGCCACGATGATGGGTTTGAAAACACTCGCCGGAAGGGTGGCGGCCAGCACCGCACCGCCGAAGCTTCCGGCCAGCGCAATGACGGCCATGGGGATGGCTGTCCGCAGGTCGGGCCGGACACGGCGGTAGTACGTCACCGCGCTGGTGGTGGTCCCGAAGATCGAGCCCATCTTGTTAGTGGCAAGGGCCTGGACCGGGCTGATGCCCGGCACCAGCAGCAGCGCCGGGAGCTGGATGAGTCCCCCGCCACCCACCACGGCATCAATCCATCCTGCGGCGAAGCCCGCCACGAGGATCAGGATCAACGTGGCGGGCTCCAGCGACTCGAATCCCGAGATCACTCCGTCAGCCGGGAGGGTTACTTGCTGCGGACGGCGTTGACCACGTAGTCAACAGCCTTCTCGACGGCAACGTTCTCTGCCTCACCGCTGCGGCGGTCCTTGATCTCCACGACGCCGTCCACCAGCCCACGGCCAACGGCCAGGATGGTGGGCACGCCAATGAGTTCCGCGTCGCCGAACTTAACGCCCGGGGACACCTTGGGGCGGTCGTCGTAGATGACCTCGAGGCCGGCGGCTTCGAGCTCGAGGGACAGCTGTTCGGCGGCAGCGAAGATTTCCTCGCCCCGGCCCACAGCCACAACGTGGACATCGGCAGGAGCCACTGCACGGGGCCAGACCAGGCCCTTGGCGTCGTGGTTGGATTCGGCCAGGGCAGCGACGGCACGGGTGACGCCGACACCGTAGGAACCCATGGTGACCACCACCTGCTTGCCGTTCTGGTCCAGGACCTTCAGCTCAAGGGCTTCGGCGTACTTGCGGCCGAGCTGGAAGATGTGGCCCATCTCAATGCCGCGTGCGGTTTCCAGCGGACCGGAACCGTCCGGGGCCTCGTCACCGGCGCGCACTTCGGTGCACTCGATTACGCCGTCCCAGCCGAAGTCCCGGCCGGCCACAAGGCCGAAGACGTGCTTTCCGGCCATGTTGGCTCCGGTGACCCAGGCGGTGCCGCTGACAACGCGGGGATCCACCAGGTACAGGAGCTTGGCGGCACCTTCGAGTCCGAGGAGCGGTGCGCTCAGTGACATGCCGGGGCCCAGGTAGCCGCGGACGATCAGGGGGTTGCGGGCAAGGTCTTCCTCGCCGGCGGCCTCCACGGTGATCTCGCCGGCGACCGGCAGGTAGGCGCCGATGTTGGCCTCAACCCGCTTCAGGTCCACGCCGCGGTCACCCGGCACGCCGATGACGACGATCTGCCGCTCGCCGGTGGGCAGGGTGATGGCGAGGACGACGTTCTTCAGCGTGTCAGCGGCCGTCCAGGCGCCGCCGTCGTTCTCCCCGCGGGGAGCCAGCTCGTTTGCTGCGTCCACGAGCGTGTCGATGGTGGGAGTGTTCGGGGTGTCCCGGATCTCGGCGGCAGGCGCGTTGGTGAAGTCGATGTCCGCAGGCACCACGGTGGTGACGGCTTCAACGTTGGCCGCGTAACCGCCAGCTGACCGCACGAACGTGTCTTCGCCGATCTCGGTGGGGTGCAGGAACTCCTCGCTCCGGGAGCCGCCCATGGCTCCCGCCGTGGCAGCCACCGGAATAACTTCGAGGCCGAGGCGCTCGAAGATCTTCAGGTAGGCGGCGCGGTGCGCGTTGTAGCTCGCGTCCAGGCCGGCGTCGTCGACGTCGAACGAGTAGGAATCCTTCATGATGAACTCGCGGCCGCGCAGCAGGCCCGCGCGGGGCCGGGCTTCGTCGCGGTACTTGTTCTGGATCTGGTAGATGCTCAACGGAAGGTCCTTGTACGAGGAGTACAGGTCCTTGACCAGCAGGGTGAACATTTCCTCGTGCGTGGGAGCCAGGAGGTAGTCCCCGCCCTTGCGGTCCTTGAGCCGGAAGATGCCCTCGCCGTACTCGGTCCAGCGGTTCGTGGCCTCGTAGGGCTCCTTGGGCAGGAGCGCCGGAAAGTGCACTTCCTGGGCGCCGATGGCGGCCATTTCCTCGCGAATGACCTTCTCCACCTTGCGCAGCACGCTCAGGCCCAGCGGCAGCCAGGTGTAGATGCCCGGCGCTGCCCTGCGGATATACCCGGCACGGACCAGGAGCCGGTGGCTCGCCACCTCGGCGTCGGCGGGATCTTCGCGCAGGGTGCGCAGGAACAGCTTGGAAAGTCGAAGGACCACGGGTAGGAATCCGTTTCTTGGGAGGTGCCTGTTCTGATGACGGGCTTGGCAAATTCGTCTGGGTACTAATCTACCGTGGAGCGGCGGGTGCCGGGTTCCCGGCCGCCGGCCACGTGCGTCGGACGCTGAAATCCGCGCCGGACGGAGAAGAGCCACGCCAGAACTAAAGGAAGCCCCTGGCCGTCACCGGCTGGTCATCCTGTTTTGGCGTGGCTCTTACGGCCCGTCGGACCGATAAGTCCGGAGGAAGCGCTAGGCGTGCCTGCTGGGAAGGTCAACGTCCAGTGCCATCTGCTGATTTCCCCTCTGAGACCGCACGCACCCCATCGGCGCGGCTAGGAAGAACCTATGTGATCCACGGCACCATTACAAGAGTCGTCACGCAGTTTTCTGCAGTTGACTCCGCGTTACCGCGTGCGTCCCGGAGGGCGGCCGGTTAGTCAATGAGGGCCGCCGCCTGGTCCAGCAATGCCTCCGCCGACGTCAGGTCGGAAGAGGTAACACCCGACCCTGAAGCCTGCGCGGAGATCAGGACTCTACCTTTGACGGCAAAGGTCATCACAGTGCTCTGGGTGGCGCCCGTGGGCAGCGTGACGTCCGTCTGCATGGCGACGGCGCCGGGAGTGGCGGCGCTGCTGTCAAGCCTGGTGGTGGCTGCTGTCATGGACATTCCGCCGATCTCCATGCTGATGTTGCTGCAGGCTTCGATGTCGCTGTCGCGCTGCGCGAGCGTCCGGTCCAGCTTTTCCTTTTCAACGCCGGAGAGGAGGGAAAGCGTCTGGGTCAGTGCTGCCGTGGAGGCCGTGGATGCGCCAACCGCCAACGTGGTGTTGCTATCCGGCTTGAGTGCCGTGCCCGTCGCGATGGAATTGCACTCAGCGGGTTCCACCCGGACTTCGGTCATCAGGGACATCATCTGATCGAGCGCCTGCGAGACTTTCTCCGCGGGCATCACGGACAGGGCTACGCTCTCCGAGTCCTTCACCGCTCCGGTGATCGCCGCGAGCTCATCGGCCGTCAGCATTTTGAACCCGTCTTCCGTGGGAGTCGGGCTGGGCGTAGCCGTCGCGGCGGAAGTTTCCGAGGCCGGCCCGGCTTCCGCGGTATTAGCGGGTCCGCTGCAAGCGGACAGCCCCAGCACCAGCAAGGCGGATGCTCCTAAAAAGCGCACAACGGACGTATTCATTTATCCCCCAATAAAGTTCGAATGCCGGCCGGTTGCGGCCAGCTAGAACAGAACTGTAGCGAACGTGCCCACCTGGTGGAAGCCCACACGTTCGTAAGTGGCCCTCGCCCGTGCGTTGTAGTCGTTGACATACAGGCTGGTGACGGGCGCCAGCTTCTGCGCCAGCAATACGACGGCGGCCATGTAGCCGGCGCTAAGCCCCAGTCCGCGGGAGGAGGGGTTCATCCAGACACCCTGGACCTGGGTTACATCGGGAGTAACCGCGCCCAGTTCGGCCTTGAACATTACCTGGCCGCCCTCGTCGAGGTGGACGAGGGAATGACCCTGCCGGATGAGGCCTTCAACGCGCCTGCTGTAGAACTCGCGGCCGCCCAGGAACGGCGAATAACCGACTTCCTCCTCGAACATGGCGGCGCAGGCGGGAAGGATCCTGTCGAAGTCGGCGAGCTGGCCGACGCCCAGGCCCGCGTTTGCCTGTACCGCCGGCGGCCCGGCGATGGTCATCAGCGGCTGGTCCGACCGGACGTCGTGTGCCTGCTGCCCGAGCTGCTCCAGCTGCTCGTACATGGCCAGGACAGTATCGGCGGGGCCGAAGATGGAGGCGAAGCGGCGTCCGGAGCGTTGCGCATGCTCGGCGACCAGCCCGGCGAGTTCAGGGTCCAGCTGGACGGGCACAAGGTTTGCACCGGCCCAGCACGCGCCCACCAGCGAGCCGCCGTCGAACACGCCAAAGATACTGGCCCCGCCCGTGGTGGGCGCGGCCGTCCCTGTAGCGGCCAGGTGCGACAGGATGAACACGTTGGCCACAACGTCCGTCCGGGCCAGTTCCCGCAGCTCGGCGGTGTCCGGCCCGGACAGGACCCGGATTGATATGCCGGGCCCGGCGGTCTCCTTACGAGACGCTAACCACGGGGCTACCCTTGACAGCATCTTCGCCATCGGCCTCCCCCATCTCTTCAGCGATTCGCATGGCCTCTTCGATCAGTGTCTCAACAATTTCGCTCTCAGGGACAGTCTTGATGACCTCCCCCTTCACAAAGATTTGTCCCTTGCCGTTACCCGACGCCACACCAAGGTCGGCTTCGCGCGCCTCTCCCGGGCCGTTGACGACGCAGCCCATAACGGCCACGCGCAGCGGGATCTCCATGCCTTCCAGGCCGGCCGTGACCTGTTCGGCCAGCGTGTAGACGTCCACCTGGGCGCGGCCGCAGGACGGGCAGGAGACAATTTCGAGCTTGCGCGGCCGCAGGTTCAGCGACTGCAGGATCTGGTTGCCGACCTTGATTTCCTCGACCGGCGGGGCCGAGAGCGAAACGCGGATGGTGTCGCCGATGCCCCGGGACAGGAGCGCGCCGAAGGCGGTGGCGGACTTGATGGTGCCCTGGAAGGCCGGTCCGGCCTCGGTGACGCCGAGGTGGAGGGGCCAGTCCCCCTTTTCGGCCAGCATCTCGTACGCGGCAACCATGATCACGGGATCGTTGTGCTTGACGGAGATCTTGAAGTCGTGGAAGCCGTGCTCCTCGAACAGTGAGGCTTCCCAGACCGCCGACTCCACCAGGGCCTCGGGGGTTGCCTTGCCGTACTTCTTCAGGATCCCGGGCTCCAGGGACCCCGCATTGACGCCGATCCGGATCGAGGTGCCGTGGTCCTTGGCTGCGCGGGCGATCTCCTTGACCTGGTCATCGAACTTGCGGATGTTGCCGGGGTTGACGCGCACCGCGGCACAGCCGGCCTCGATGGCGGCAAAGACGTACTTGGGCTGGAAGTGGATGTCCGCGATGACGGGGATCTGGGACTTCCGCGCGATGATCGGCAGGGCTTCAGCATCATCCGCGGACGGGCAGGCCACGCGCACGATGTCACAGCCTGAGGCTGTCAGCTCGGCGATTTGCTGCAACGTGGCGTTGATGTCCGTGGTGGGCGTGGTGGTCATCGACTGCACGCTGATGGGCGAATCCGAGCCGACCCCGACCGAGCCCACCTTGATCTGGCGGGTCTTCCTGCGCGGGGCGAGGACGGGCGGCGGTGCTGACGGCATTCCCAGGCTGACCGAGGTCACGTGGACTCCTATTTATATCGAAGTTCGATGGTTTGTGGTGCCGGCAGGCTAGGCGGCGTGTTCGGCCAGGAGGCCGGTCACCGGGTTCCATTCCGTGGTGCGGGTGCCTGCGATGACGTCGGCCGAGGCGTAAGGATCCTGCTTGAGGATACCGTTCAGCGCATTCTCGTCTGCGGCCTTGAAGATCAGCAAAGCCCCTGCGCCGTCGCCATAGGGTCCGCTGGCCAGGAGCGCGCCATCGCGGGCAAGACCGGCGGTCCATTCGCGGTGCGCCGGACGGGCGGCGTTCCGTGCGTCGGTGGACTCGGCGGCGTATACGTACTCAACAGCAAAAACAGTCATATGGATACCCTATCCCCATGCCCGCCCGAGTATGTATCCGGTTCAGCCAAGGAAGAAGATCCTGGCGAGGGCGGCAACTCCGGCGGCCCACAGCATGGAAGCCAGCGTGCCGATGATGAACCGCTCTGCCGCAACGGGAGTCTCTTTCAGCTCCGCGAAGCGTCCCAGGCCCTTGATGGCCACCACATAGGCAATGGCCACGGGCTGGCCGGCCAGGACGGCCAGGCACACCGCCAGCCTTTCCAGGACGCCGATAATGGCGCCGCCGCGCAGTATCCGCGTGGTGGGTGCCGGCTGGGCGGGAGCCTTGGCCACCGTGACGTCTGCGGCGGGATCGTCAGCGGCGGGATCGTCAGCGGATCCGTCGGCGGCCCGGTCTTCCGCGGCCTTGGCCGCGTCAGCCCTATCGTCGATGGTCCGGGCCAGCCGGAACACCAGTGCGGTGACGGGCCAACCGGCGAAACCTGCCGTCAGCAGGGCGAGGGTAATCCAGAGGGCGTTCACCTGTGTCCTTCCAGCACTGCATCATGGGCCAGGGCCAAAAGCATCTCAGCGGCAGGCCTCGCCGCCCATTCTTCCTGCCAGCCGGATCTCAGGACGGCGCGGCTCACCGATTGCTCCGTGATTCCGAGTTGAGCGGCCGCGAGCTTCTGGCTGCCGTGCCTGGCTGACGCATCCTGCTGCAGCCCGCGGAGGGCATCCACCACTTTCCATTGGGCCTGGGTGCGCTCCTGCACCAGCCGGCCGATGAGACGCAGGACTGCCTCAGCGTTTGCGCACGCCCTGATGCCCGGGCCGGCCTCGGGTGTAGCCGCTCCGCCGCGGCGGAGGCCGCCGGAAACCACGGACAACGGAACATGGGCGGCAGCGGATTTGGCTTTTTCCACCGCCAGCCGGGCAGCGAGGAATGCCTGTCCGGATCCTTCGCGGGGGCTGGCCGGCAACGGAAGATCGACGGCACCCACTCCGATTCCGACGTACCACTGGCCGCTGCGCAAGCAGTGAAGGGCGATGTCCACGACCTCCGCCGGCTTTTCCACGACGCCCTGCACTTCGTCTCCGACGGAGCGTTCGAACCTGCCGGCGGTGGACATCCGGTGCAGCTCTGCGAGGAGGCCGGGCACACGGTCCCTGTCCCCTGTGCTGCCCTGCTGGTCGACGGTGAGCACGTACATGTGGCAACCATAGTCGACTGATGATGTAACATCAATCATTTTCGGCTGATTTATGAAAAACAGTCAAAATGAGCTGACTATTGGAATGAAGCCGCGGAGAGCTGATTATCCAAAGAGATTAACTGGCTTGACGATATCCGCGTAGATCAGCAGCGCACTCATGCCCATGAGCAGCGCCGCCACCACGTACGTCACGGGCAGGAGCTTGGCGATATCGAAAGCTCCGGGATCCGGCCGGCCGAACAGCTTGGCTATCTTCCGTCGGGCTCCCTCGTACAGCGCACCGGCCACGTGGCCGCCGTCCAGCGGCAGCAGCGGTACCAGGTTGAACACCGCCAGGGCGAAGTTCAGTCCGGCCAGCAGTCCCACGAGCGCGGCAAGCCTGGACTGCAGCGGAACCTCCTCCATGGCCGCGACTTCACCAGCTACACGGCCCACACCCACGACGCTAATGGGGCCGTTCGGATCGCGCGGTTCTTCACTAAAAGCGGCCTTCGCAACGCCCACCACGCGGGCCGGAAGATTAAGGACGACGCCGGCAACCTGCCGGATGTTCTCCCCCGCCATGGGCAGGACGGACGACGCCGGCTGGGCAACGAGCGCTGTTTGGGCACCGATCCCCAGGAACCCGACTTCCTGGTACTGGAGGGTTCCGTTCGAATCAGTGGCCTGCCGGCCGTCGGCGCCGACGACCGGCCGGGCCGAAAGCACCGGAGTCACAGTGGTGGTGACCGGCGAGCCGTCACGTTCCACGGTGATGCTGACCTCCCGGCCCGCGGATGCACGGATCCAGCCGGTGAGCTCGTCCCAACTGGTGACCGCTTTGCCATCGAAGGACGTAATGGTGTCGTTCGGTTTAAGTTGCGCCGCGGCAGCGGGGGTGAGCTTGCAGTCGGCGGAGTCCGGGTCCACGGTCTCCCCGGCCTTGACCTGGCACTTGGAAACGTCCGCGATGGTGGTGGTGGGGGTACTGATCCCGAAGCCCATCAGCAGCACGGCGGTCAGCGCCACGCCGATCAGCAGGTTCATGGCGGGTCCGCCCAGCATGACGATGACTTTCTTCCACACCGGGAGCCGGTAGAAGACGCGCTTCTCGTCGCCGGGACCCACTTCCTCGTGGGCCATGGAACGGGCCTCGGTGGCGAGGGTCTGGAACATGCCGGTGCTGGAGGGACGCACCGTACCGTCGTCCTTGTTCGGCGGGTACATGCCGATCATGGACACGTAGCCGCCCAGCGGAATGGCCTTGACGCCGTATTCGGTCTCCCCCCGGCGTTTGGACCACAGGGTGGGGCCGAAGCCGATCATGTACTTGGTAACGCGCACCTTGAACAGCTTGGCCGGAACAAGGTGGCCCACCTCATGCAGTGCGATGGAGACTGCGATGCCGATCGCCACAAAGACGACACCGAGAATGAAGAGAATGACGGGACTCATGCGTAGATCTGCTGCTTCCTAGAGACTGCTCACTGCTAAACGTTCGTGGGTGCGCGCTCGTGCCCACGTTTCAGCATCCAGCACGGACTCAACTGTCAGCCCGGAAGATCCTGGGTGTTCGCTGAGTACCGCTTCGATGGTATCCACAATGTCCGTGAACCGGATCCGGCCGGAATGGAAGGCCATTACGGCCTCTTCATTGGCCGCGTTGAAAACGGCAGGGTACGTGCTCCCCTGCCTGGCAGCGTCCTTCGCCAGGCTCACGGCAGGGAAGGCCTCGGCGTCCAGCGGTTCGAAGGTCCAGCTGGTGGCCTGGGTCCAGTCGCACGGTGTGGCCGCCTTCGGGACACGGTGCGGCCAGCCGAGGCCGAGGGCGATGGGCAGGCGCATGTCCGGAGGAGAAGCCTGGGCAATGATGGAGCCGTCCACGAACTGGACCATGGAATGCACCACTGACTGCGGGTGGACCACCACGTCGATCCGGTCCAGCGGAATGTCGAAAAGCAGGTGCGCCTCGATCACCTCTAGGCCTTTATTCACAAGGCTGGCGGAGTTGGTGGTGACCATCAGGCCCATGTCCCAGGTGGGGTGGGCGAGGGCGTCCTGCGGCGAGACGTTGTGGAGTTCCTCGCGGGTCCTGCCGCGGAACGGGCCGCCGGAGGCCGTCAGGATCAGCCGGTCCACTTCGGCAGCGGTCCCGGAGCGCAGGCATTGCGCGATCGCCGAATGCTCGGAGTCCACCGGGACAATCTGGCCTTCCCGGGCGGCAGCCTTCACGAGGGCCCCGCCGACGATCAGCGACTCCTTGTTGGCCAGCGCCAGGGTGGCGCCTGATTTCAGGGCCGCGAGGGTGGGGGCCAGGCCGATGGAACCCGTGATGCCGTTGAGCACCACGTCGGCTTCGATTTCCGCTATCCGGGTTGACGCGTCCGGTCCGGCAATGATCTCCGGCCGGTAGCCTGCCACCCCGGTTGCGCGGGCGGCGTCGTCGATCAGGCCCTGCAGGACGGCCGCGTCGCCACTGGCCGTACCCACTGCCTTGGCCTTCGTGTGGACGGCCTGGCGGGCAAGGAGCTCCAGGTTGCCGCCGCCTGCGCTGAGTGCCACAACCTCGAAAAGATGCGGGGCGCCGTCGACGACGTCAATCGCCTGGGTGCCGATGGAACCGGTGGATCCGAGGAGAACGATTCTGCGTGGCTGCATCCGTTAAGTATCCCGCACGCCGGCGTCCCCTCCAGTCAGCGCGTCCGCCGGCGGCATGTGCCGCGGGACATTGACGCGGTGCGCGGCAGGCGTAACGTGAACAACGTGGAATGGGCCGCGTGGTTCGATGCGCCGGAGTACGAATTCGCCCGGCAGGTGCTGCAGCGCGGCGTCGCCACGATCTTCTTTGTGGCGTTCCTCTCCTGCCGCAACCAGTTCCCTGCCTTGCTCGGCGAGCACGGCCTCCTCCCGGTCCCGGACTACCTGGACAGTTTCAGGCGCCGCCGCCGGCCCAGCCTCTTCCTGTGGCGTTACTCGGACCGCCTGCTACGGCTGGTGTGTTGGGGCGGGATGGCCGTTTCGGCCACGCTCATCCTGGGACTTCCGCAGCTGGGACCGCCCTGGCTGCCGATGATCGCCTTCCTCACCCTCTGGCTGCTGTACATGTCGATCGTCAACGTGGGCCAGACGTTCTACGGGTTCGGCTGGGAGATGCTGCTGCTGGAAACAGGGTTCACGGTGGCGTTCCTGGGTTCGGACCAGACCCCGCCGCCAAGGACGATCCTGATCCTCCTGGTGTGGCTGCTGTTCAGGCTAGAGTTCGGCGCCGGGATGATCAAGATCCGGGGAGGACGCGAGTGGCGAGACCTGACCGCGCTCTATTACCACCACGAAACCCAGCCGATGCCGGGTCCGTTGAGCCGGCAGGCACACCTCCTGCCCAAGCCCCTGCACCGGATGGAGGTGCTGGGCAACCACTTCGCGCAGCTGGTGGTTCCCTTCTTCCTGTTCGCTCCGCAGCCGCTGGCCGGCATCGCCGCAGGCATCGTCATCTTCACCCAGCTATGGCTGGTGGCGAGCGGGAACTTTGCCTGGCTCAACTGGATGGCCATCCTGCTGGCTTTCGCAGCGGTCAGCGATCCGGTGGCCCATGCGGTGCTCCCCGTTATCCCGCTGGACTGGAATACGTACGGTTCCGGCGCCGGTGGAGGCACAGGTGCGCAGACGCCGCTGTGGTGGCTCGCCGTCGTCCTCGCCGTCACCGTGCTTCTGCTGGTGCTCAGCTACTGGCCGGCCCGGAACCTCCTGCAGCACCGGCAGCTGATGAACGCCAGCTTCAATCGCTGGCAGCTGGTCAACACCTACGGGGCTTTCGGCACGGTGACCAAAATGCGGATCGAGATCGTGGTGGAAGGCACCCTCGACGACGCGCCCGACGACGACTCCGACTGGCGGGAGTACGGGTTCCGCGGGAAGCCCGGCGACGTCCGCCGGCTGCCCCGGCAATGGGCTCCGTACCATCTCCGGCTGGACTGGCTGATGTGGTTCCTGCCGCTGCGCACCGTCCATGAGGAGTGGTTCTATGCTTTCCTCGCCAAGCTGCTGGAAGCCGACGGTGCGGTGCTGCGGCTCCTGCGAAAAGACCCGTTCGACGGCGCCCGCCCGCGGTGGGTGCGCGTCCACAGTTACCTGTACCGTTTCGCGAGCCGGGCGGAATACCGCGAGACGGGGCAGCGCTGGATCCGGACACGGCTGTATGAGGCCATTCCCCCGTTGTCCCTCCCGCCGGGGTCACGCTGACTTGAGCTCGTAGCGGCGCTCCGGACGGCCCGCACCGTATTTCAGGCGGACTTCAACCCGCGCCTCATCATGGAGGTATTCGAGGTAACGTCTCGCGCTGACCCGGGACGTACCGAGCAGGTCCGCGACCTCGGCCGCTGACAGGTCCGCTTCGGCGGACTGGAGCACGTCAACGACCCGGCTGAGGGTTTCCGGGCTGCACCCCTTGGGAAGGCGGTTTTCCGTCCGCTCCCCGCGCTCGGTGCGTTCCAGTCCGAAGACGCGGTTGACGTCGGATTGCTCGGCGACGTCCTTGGCAAGATCCAGGCCCTGGTAGGCGCTGCGATAGTGCTCCAACCGCTCCTGCAGGTCCGACTGCGAAAACGGCTTGATCAGGTAATGGACAATGCCGCCACGGAGCGCCCGGCGGACGGTTTCCACCTCGCGGGCCGCGCTGATCACCAGAACGTCCAGTTCCGGTGCTGTTTCCCGCAGCCGGCCCATCAGGTCAAGGCCGTTGATGTCGGGCAGGTGGATGTCCAGAAGGACCAGGTCAGGCTGCAGGCGGGCAGTTTCCGCCATGGCCTGGGCTCCGGTGTGCGCAACCCCGACGACAGTGAAACCCGGCGTGCGCTGGATGAAGCCGGCATGGACTTTTGCCACCATAAAGTCGTCGTCGACGATCAGGACCTTGATCATGGCCGGATCCCCTTTCCTGTCTTCAGCCGGGCCGTAAAGACGGCCCCGCCATCGTTGGCCACTGCAAGGTCGCCCCCGCTGCGCCGGCAGACCACCCGCGAGAGTGCCAGGCCGAAACCCCGGCCGCCGGCCGGCCCGGGCTGCTTGGTACTGAATCCCTGCCGGAAGATGTCATCGGTGGCTGCCCCGTCAATGCCCGGCCCGGTGTCCCGGACGGTCACTACCACTTCGTCGCGGCTGTCCTCGACGAGGACCCGGACCGATGCCTCCGCGGCTCCCGTGACGGCGTCGAGCGCGTTGTCCACAAGGTTCCCCACCACGGTCGTCAGGTCACGCGAGAGCTCATCGCCCACCGGCGACAGTGACGACGCGGGGTCCAGCTGCAGCGGCACACCCCGTTCCGCCGCAAGGCTTGATTTGGCGATCAGCAGGGCCGCGAGCGCCGGGTCCTGGATGCGGCTGGTCACATCATCATTCAGGCGCGTCCGGTCCACCGTGACTCCATTGACGAACTGCACCACGGAATCGTACTCGCCGATCTGGATCAGCCCCGAAATGACGTGCAGCTGGTTGGCGAATTCGTGGGCCTGCGCCCTGAGCGTGTCCGTTGCCGTCCGTGTTGTGCCCAGTTCGCGTTCCAGGGATGAAAGCTCAGTCCGGTCACGCAATGTGGCTACGGAACCCATCACCCTGCCCTTGGAACGGATGGGCACCCGGTTCAGCACCACCAGGCGCTCTCCCACCAGCACCATCTGATCCTGCCCGGGTTGCTCGCCGGTCAGGACTTCCTTGAGCGCCGGTTCGACGGGAAGTCCGGCCAGGTCCCTGCCCACACAGTCCGCGGGCAGGCCCAGCAATGCCCGGGCACTGTCGTTGGCCACGGTTATCCGTCCACGGAGGTCCAGCGCCACCACGCCTTCCTTGAGCCCGTGCAGCATCGCCTCGCGGTTCTCCACCAGCCCAGAGATTTCGCTGGGCTCCATGCCGAGGGTCTGCCGCTTGACCCTGCGCGACAAGAGCAGGGAGCCGGCAACACCCAGGACGCTGGCCACCCCCAGATAGGTCAGCAGGTTCGGGACCGCATCGCCCAGGCGCTCCCACGTGGACGGGTAGTTCCGGCTGATGGACGCAATTCCGATCATGATCCCGGAGTCGTCAAGGACCGGTACGTGGGCCGAGAGCACGGGGGTGGCGGTTCCGCCCACCACACCGGTCCAGGCCCGGCCCTCCATCACCCGGCTCGCACCGAGTTCCAACGGCCGGCCCAGCAGTCCGGGGTCCGACGACGCCACGACGGTGCGGTCAGACCGGGCGAGTGCCACCTGCGCGGACCCGGACACAGTGCGGACCGACTCAGCGACCGCGGACAGTGCCGCGCTGCCGCGCGGTTCGGCCGCGGGAAGCAGCGCGCGGACGGCGGGATTGCTGCCCAGGGCTTCAGCCGCGGACAGCGCCCGGCGCCCCTCGATCCGCTCGAACGCGGCGGCCGACTGGGCCAGGGAAATCGCTACGACGGCGACGAGGACGGCCAGGACTATCAGCAACTGCAGGACCAGGTACTGTCCCGCGAGGGACATTCCTCTTCGTCGAGTCACTGTTGGTTCTTTCCTCTGGTGGGCGGGGTACCGGAACTATACCCCAGCTCTCCCTGGCGGCCGGACGCACGGCCGCTCTTGCGGGACGGCATTCGAAGCGTCCGGTAAGACAGCGGAAACGTGAACGAAATGAACTTAACTTTCTCTGCGTACACAAGAGTGATGGCTGTCACTTCCGCGCCTAGCATCGGAGCACCAGTCAGTTTTGCTGACTAGCGTTACCAAGAACTTTACTGAGAAGAGGAACACCATGCGCCAGAACCGCGCATTGCGAATTGCCGCCGTCGCTGCCGGCATCGCCCTGATGGCCACCGGTTGCGGTGCCACCGGCAAGAGCTCCACGAGCGGCAGCTCCAGCGCCGCTGCCGGACCCGTCACCGGGCTGCAGATCCTGGTCCCCAATACGCCCGGCGGCGGCTACGACACCACCGCGCGTGCCGCCGCGAAGGTTCTCGACGACGAGAAGATCGCCACCAACACCGAAGTGTTCAACCTCGCCGGCGCCGGCGGCACCGTGGGCCTGGCGCGCGTGGTCAACGAAAAGGGCAACGGCGACCTCACGATGCTGATGGGTCTGGGCGTGGTGGGTGCCAGCTACACCAACAAGTCCGCGTCCAAGCTGACGGATACCACTCCGCTGGCCAAGCTCATTGAAGAGCCCGGCGCCATCATGGTCAGCAAGGATTCCCCGTACAAGACCATCGACGACCTCGTGAAGGCATGGAAGGCGGACCCGGGCTCCATCGCTGTCGGCGGCGGTTCCTCGCCGGGCGGCCCTGACCACCTGCTGCCCATGCAGCTCGCAGGAGCTGTGGGAATCGACGCCACCAAGGTCAACTTTGTTTCCTACGACGGCGGTGGCGACCTGCTCCCGGCCATCCTCGGCAACAAGCTCGGCTTTGCTGCCTCCGGGGCCGGTGAGTACCTCAAGCAGATTGAATCGGGCGAGGTCCGCGTGCTGGCCACCAGCGGCGCAGAGCGGCTGGACGGCGTTGACGCACCCACCCTTAAGGAATCCAACATCGACCTGGTGTTCACGAACTGGCGCGGCATTGTTGCCCCTCCGGGAATCAGCGACACCGACAAGGCAGCCCTCATCGCAGCCATCGAGAAGATGCACGGTACCGCTGCCTGGAAGGAGACCCTGAAGACGCACAGCTGGACCGACGCCTTTGTCACCGGTGACGAATTCAAGACCTTCCTGACCGAGCAGGACAAGCGGGTGGCGGACGTCCTCACGAAGCTTGGCTTGGCGTGAGTTCCTCACCCACGGTGGCCTCACGGCTCAAAGGCCGCTCCGAGCTGGGGGTCGCCCTCCTGCTCGGAGCGGCCGGGGTCATGGTCTTCCTCGACGCCTACGGCCTGGCGACACCCTATTCCAAGTCGGACCCGGTAGGTCCTAAAACGGTCCCTTTCATCGTGGCCGGCCTGCTCATCGTCTGCGCCGTGCTGCTGGCAGTGAATGTGATGCGCGGCGGCAAGGGCGAGGCGGAAGGCGGCGAGGACGTTGACCTGGCACACCCGGCGGACTGGAAAACCGTACTCCCCCTGGTTGGTGCCTTCGTCGCGAACATCCTGCTCATCGACTGGGCCGGCTGGGTGATCTCGGGAACCGTGCTGTTCTGGGGCAGCGTGTGGGCCCTCGGCGGACGGAACTACGTCCGTGACGGCCTCATTTCCCTGGCCATGTCCATCCTGACCTTCTACGGCTTCTTCCTGGGCCTCGGTATTGCATTGCCCGCGGGCTTGCTGGAAGGGATCCTCTGATGGACGTCTTCTCCTCCCTCATGGACGGTTTCGCCACTGCGCTGACCCCCATGAATTTCCTCTACGCAGTCATCGGCGTGGTCCTCGGCACCGCCGTGGGAGTCCTCCCGGGCCTTGGCCCGGCAATGACCGTGGCCCTTTTGCTTCCGGTCACCTACGCCCTGGAGCCCACCAGCGCCTTCATCATGTTCGCAGGCATCTACTACGGCGGTATGTACGGCGGCTCCACCACCTCCATCCTGCTCAACACACCCGGCGAGTCCTCATCGGTGGTCACCGCCATCGAAGGCAACAAGATGGCGAAAGCCGGGCGGGCGGCACAGGCGTTGGCCACCGCCGCCATCGGTTCCTTTGTGGCCGGCACCATCGGTACCACGCTGCTCGCCGTTTGCGCGCCGATCGTTGTCCAGTTCGCCGTCAGCCTGGGCTCCCCCAGCTACTTCGCGATCATGGTGCTCGCCCTGCTGGCCGTCACCGCCGTGCTGGGTTCATCCCGGCTGCGCGGGTTCGCGTCGCTGGGCCTGGGACTGGCAATCGGCCTTGTAGGCATGGACTCGGTCACCGGCCAGCAACGCCTCACCTTCGGGATGCCGCTGCTGGCGGACGGCCTGGACATCGTGGTGGTGGCCGTTGCCGTCTTCGCCGTCGGCGAGGCACTGTGGGTGGCTGCGCACCTGCGCCGCACTCCGATGAACATCATCCCTGTCGGACAACCCTGGATGGGCAAAGACGACTGGAAGCGGTCCTGGAAACCCTGGCTCCGCGGAACGGCTTTCGGTTTCCCCTTCGGAGCACTTCCCGCGGGCGGCGCCGAGATCCCCACGTTCCTGTCCTACGTGACGGAGAAACGACTCTCCAAGCACCCCGAGGAATTCGGCCACGGCGCCATTGAGGGCGTTGCCGGCCCGGAAGCCGCCAACAACGCCGCGGCAGCGGGCACGCTGACCCCCATGCTTGCCCTGGGCCTGCCCACCAACGCCACGGCCGCCGTCATGCTGGCAGCCTTCACGTCCTACGGCATCCAGCCCGGGCCGCAGCTGTTCGCAAGCGAGGGACCCCTGGTCTGGGCGCTGATTGCCAGCCTGTTCATTGGCAACTTCCTGCTCCTGATCATCAACCTTCCGCTGGCCCCGGTCTGGGCGAAGCTCCTCCAGCTCCCGCGGCCGTACCTTTACGCCGGGATCCTCTTCTTCGCCACGCTGGGCGCCTATTCGGTGAACCTGCAGGCGTTCGACCTGGTCATCCTGCTGGTGCTTGGCGCGCTGGGCTTCATGATGAGGCGCTTCGGGCTTCCCGTACTGCCGCTGATCCTGGGCGTGATCCTGGGGCCGCGCCTCGAAGGCCAGCTGCGCAAGACCCTCCAGCTCAGCGCCGGGAATCCGGCGGGCCTGTGGAGCGAAGCGATCGCCGTCGGGATCTGGGTCATCGTGGCGATCATCCTTCTCTGGCCGCTGCTGCTCAAGCTGATCCGCCGGAACCGCCCGGCGGGCAAGTCACTGCTTCCCGCCAATTCCGGCGCAGCCGACTCCAGCGACTGAATCGCCGCGAAGCATCGCCGAACCACACCGACCCACATTCAGCAGATACAAGGAGCAACCATGACGATCGTGGTGGGATACGTCCCGACACCCGAGGGCGAAGCAGCGCTGGCCCAGGCCATCGCCGAAGCGCGGAAGAGCAACAGCAGGCTGCTGGTCATCAATTCCTCCAAGGGTGATGCACTGGTGGACAACCGGTACGCGCAGGAACCCGAGATCCAGAGCATCGAGGACCGGCTCGCGACCCAGGGCATTGATCACGTGATCAAGCAGCCTGTCCGTGGCCATGATGCGGCCGCGGAGGTACTGGACGCCGCGGAGGAGCACAACGCCGATCTGATCGTGATCGGCCTGCGCCGCCGCACCCCGGTAGGCAAGCTGATCCTGGGAAGCACGTCCCAACGGATACTGCTTGAGGCGGACTGCCCGGTGCTGGCAGTGAAGGCCGGGTAGCGCCCTACGGCCGTCCAAGACTAGGGCCGTCTAGGACCAGGAGCATGAAAAGGCCGCAGGCCGGGAGTCCAACAACTCCTGGCCCGCGGCCTTTCGTCTCGAAAGGCGTTGCTAGCGCGCGGCCCGCCGCAGGGTGGATTCCGCGTGCTTCAGGATGGGTCCGTCGATCATCTTCCCGTTGAACTGGAACACGCCGCTTCCGGCAGCAGCGGCAGCCGCCAGGAGCTCCCTCGCCGCTGCGACGTCCGATTCCGCAGGGGCATACGCTTCCCGGACCACGGCCACCTGGCCTGGGTGGATGCAGGCCTTTGCACCGAATCCCGAGGCGACGGCGTCGCGCGACTCAGCTGCCAGCCCTTCGAGGTCCGGGATGTTGACGTACACCGCATCGATGGCTTCCTTGCCGAAGGCCCCGGCTGCGAGCAGCACCGCGGACCGGGCGTGCAGCGCCACCGCCCGGTAACCGCCGTCGTCGTTCCTGCTGGAGGTCCCGCCAAGCGACGCGAGCAGGTCCTCGGCACCCCACATCAGGCCCACCACGTTGGGTTCGGCGGCGATGGCTGCGGCGTTCAGAATCCCTAACGCTGTTTCGCACAACGCTATGACGCTGTAGTCCTCCAGCCCCTTCAGCTGGCCGGCGCTTTCAGCCTTGGCAAGCATCACGTGGCGGTACGGGGTGTGCTTGAGGCAGTGCAGGTCCTTCTCGAACTCTTCCGTTCCTGCCGGGTTGATCCGGATGATCGTCCGGCTGGGGTCCAGTTCCGGAACGTCGCCGGTGGCGCCGAGCTGGGCGAGGATGGCACCGCGGGCGCGCTGCTTGTCAGCAGGAGCGACGGCGTCTTCCAGGTCCACGATCACGGCGTCGGAACGCTCCGCGGCTTTTTGGTATCGCTCGGGACGGTCGGCAGGACAGAAGAGCAGGGCGGGACCCATCAGGAAAGTCATGTTTTGATTGTCCCCTTTTCGGCGGCTTCTTTCTGCGTGTCCGCGTGTGCCTCGCGCGTCCACATCAGGCAGCTCCGCGACGCCAAGGCCACCACCACACCGTTCTGGTTCCGGCCCGTGTGCTGCATGGTCACGATTCCCTGCCCCGGCCGGGAGGCGGACAGCCGCTTGCCGGTGATGACCGTCTCCGTATAGAGGGTGTCGCCGTGGTACAGCGGATGCGGGAACGATACATCGGTCAGTCCCAGCTGCGCGATGATGGTGCCCTGTGTCAGCTGCGGAACAGACTGCCCCACCACGGTCGCCAGGGTGAACATTGAGTTCACCAGCCGCTGTCCGAACGGCTGGCCGGCGCTCCAGGCGGCATCGAGGTGCAGCGCCTGCGTATTCATGGTCATGGTGGTGAACAGGACGTTATCCGTCTCGGTCACAGTCCGCCCCGGGCGGTGGGCGTAGACCACACCCTCCTCAAGCTCATCGAAGTAGAGGCCCCGCTGTTCAACGACGCGGGGGGCACTGCCCGGCTCCGGCGTCATACGGTCAGTTCCTGGTCTTCTTCGAAGAGTTCCGCACCCGTGGCCGCAGCGACTTCCTCGGCCGTCACGTTCGGGGCCAGTTCGCGCAGTACGAGCCGGGACGAGCCGCCTTCGGTGACGACGTCGATCACGGCGAGGTCGGTGATGATCCGGTCCACGCACCCCTTGCCGGTGAGGGGCAGGGTGCACTGCTGCACGATCTTGGGCTTTCCGTTGCGGTCCACATGCTCCATCATCACAATCACCCTCTTGGCCCCGAAGACCAGGTCCATGGCGCCGCCCATGCCCTTGACCATCTTTCCCGGGATCATCCAGTTGGCCAGGTCCCCGTTCTGGGCCACTTCCATGGCGCCGAGCACGGCAACATCCACATGGCCGCCGCGGATCATGCCGAACGAGGCGGCGGAGTCGAAGAACGCGGCGCCCTTATTCACGGTGACTGTCTCCTTGCCGGCGTTGATCAGGTCGGGATCCACCTGGTCCTCGCGGGGGTACGGTCCTACGCCCAGGATGCCGTTTTCCGAGTGCAGCACCACTTCGATGCCCGCCGGAATGTAGTTGGGGATCAGCGTTGGCATCCCGATGCCGAGGTTGACGTACTGGCCGTTCCGGAGTTCGCGGGCCACCCGCGCGGCCAGTTCATTGCGCGTCCAGCCCTTCGCTTCGGGGCTGGTGCCCGCAGGATGCCCGACGGCGGACGGCCGGTACTCGTGGCGTACGGCTTCAGGACGGGGCGGGGCTCCCGGCGTGCTGTTCGATTCCACGGCTATGCTCCTGCCTGGTCAGTTGCTTGGTCAGTTGCCTGGTGCTCATTCCGTTGAGAAGGGCTGCCGGCGGAGGACACTGCGACCGTCCGCTTTTCAATACGCTTCTCGCCCCGGGGGGCGAGCACAACCCGCTGGACGAAGATGCCGGGAACGTGCACATGCTCGGGATCCAGCTCGCCCGGCTCCACCAGTTCCTCAACCTCGGCGATGGTGATCCGGCCGGCCATGGCGCACAGCGGATTGAAGTTCATCGCCGTGGCGTGTAAGACAAGGTTCCCGTGCCGGTCCCCTTTCCAGGCGTGGACCAGGCCAAAATCCGGGGTCAGCGATTCCTCCAGCACATAGTCGGCGCCGTTGAAGTTGCGGACTTCCTTCGGCGCCGAAGCGATGGCGATGGCGCCGTCGGCGTCGTACTTCTGCGGCAGGCCGCCGTCGGACACCTGGGTTCCCACGCCGGCCGGCGTATAGAACGCCGGAATGCCGGCGCCGCCGGCGCGGAGTTTCTCAGCGAGCGTGCCCTGCGGGGTGAGCACCACCTCGAGTTCACCGGAGAGGTACTGCCGGGCGAACTCCTTGTTCTCCCCGACGTAGGAGCTGATGGTGCGGCGGATCCTGCCGTCCTTCAGCAGGATCCCGAGCCCCCAGTCGTCCACGCCGCAGTTGTTGCTGACGGTTTCCAGGCCGGTGGTTCCATGCCGGTGGAGGGCATCGATCAGGGCAACCGGGATCCCGCAGAGCCCAAAGCCTCCGACGGCAAGCGAGGCGCCGTCGGGGATGTCGGCAACCGCGGCCTCGGCACTGGCAACAACCTTGTCAATCATCGTTGATCCTTCCTGGTTTGCTCCCTGGTTTCGCTCCCTGGCGGGAAGCTACAGGCCGAGTTCGCGGGCGATCAGCATCAGCTGGACCTCCGTGGTGCCCTCCCCCACTTCAAGGATCTTGGAGTCGCGGTAGTGCCGTGCCACGGTGAATTCGTTGATGAAGCCATAGCCGCCGAACACCTGGGTGGCGTCCCGCGCGTTGTCCATGGCTGCCTCACCTGCGACCATCTTAGCGATGGCCGCCTGGGTCTTGAACGGCTTGCCGGCCAGCATCCTGGCGGCGGCGTCGTAGTAGGCCAGCCGGGCAGTGTGGGCCCGTGCTTCCATCCGGGCGATCTTGAACGCGATGGCCTGGTACTTGCCGATGTTCTGCCCGAACGCGCTGCGTTCCTTGGCGTATTTCACCGACAGGTCCACGCAGCCCTGGGCCGCCCCCGTGGCCAATGCCGCGATGGCGATCCGGCCCTCGTCCAGGATGGACAGGAAGTTCGCATAGCCGCGGCCCTGTTCGCCGAGGAGGTTGGCCTCCGGCACATGGACGTCCTTGAGCGTGAGCGGGTGGGTGTCGGAAGCGTTCCAGCCCACCTTGTTGTAGGCCTTCTCCGCCTTGAACCCGGGCGTGCCGGTGGGTACCAGGATGGTGGAGATTTCCTTCTTGACACTTCCGTCCTGGCGCTCGTGCTTGGCGGTGACAGCAGTCACGGTGACCAGGCGGGTGATGTCAGTCCCGGAGTTGGTGATGAATTCCTTGTTGCCGTTGATGATCCACTCACCGCCTTCGATCCGGGCGGTGGTCTTGGTGCCGCCAGCGTCGGACCCGGCTTCGGGTTCCGTCAGCCCGAAACCGGCCAGTGCCTTGCCGGAAGCCAGCGAGGGCAGCCATTCCTCCTTCTGGGCGTCGGTGCCGAACCGGTAAACGGGCATGGCGCCAAGGGACACGCCCGCCTCCAGTGTGATAGCCACGGACTGGTCCACCCGGCCCAACTGCTCCAGGGCCAGCGCCAGCGCGAAGTAGTCCCCGCCCATGCCGCCGAATTCTTCCGGGAACGGCAGGCCGAAGAGCCCCATGTCCGCCATCTGGGAGACGACCTCATAGGGGAAGCTATGTTCCTCGTCGTGTTTCGCGG
The DNA here is from genome assembly GCF_042880995.1 of Arthrobacter sp. NPDC058288. Lineage (NCBI taxonomy): Bacteria > Bacillati > Actinomycetota > Actinomycetes > Micrococcales > Micrococcaceae > Arthrobacter > Arthrobacter sp. NPDC058288. The sequence continues at coordinate 76,062 of NZ_JBHVYH010000009.1, read as the reverse complement.
AGACCGGGGCCACCACTTCGTCGGCGAATTCGCGGACGGTGTTGCTGAGGTCCTGGTATTCCTCGCTGAGCTCAAAATCAGCCATGCTGGGACTTCCTTGTCTTAACGCTGTAACGGGTCTGGTTGATGTCTTTGGTCTTGAAGCGGGGGCGCTACTCAGCGGCGCCCATGGCGATGACGGATTCCTCGATGGTGTCCTCCGCCTTCGACGGTTCGGCCGGGGAAGTTGGGTGGATCGTGGCAAGGACCTGGTCGGCCTTGACCAGGTCACCGGACGTGATGCTGATGTGGACCGTCCCGTCGAGCGGCGCCACCAACTGGTGCTCCATCTTCATGGCCTCCACGGAGAGCAGGACCTGGCCGGACTTCACGGCGTCCCCGTTGCTGACGTTGACGGACACCACGGTGCCGGGCATCGGCGAGCGCACGGCCGGGTCGGCAGCGCCTTCCTCACGCTCGATCGCCGCGAGCACCCGGGCAAGCCGGGCTTCGCGGGTGAGCACCTCGAGCCGGCAGGACCAGCCCTCGTTGCCGAGGAAGAGTTCCGATAGGACGCGGGGATCAGGCTCGAGCCAGCTCTGGGCGGGAGGACCGGTGTGAACGGGGGCAAGTTCATACCTGCCGACTTCGCCGTCGAGGGTGAGCACCGGACGTTGGCGGCCCTGGTATTGCAGGAGGGCCGTGAGCTGCGGCCCTCCGTTCACGCGCACAGTGACCGGTTGCCCCGCCGCGGGCCGGGTTACCTCCACGGTGGCGACTCCGCCGTCGGGGGTTCCCAGGCTGATCCGTCGCGGAGCCGCGGCACCGATTCGCCAGCCGTCGCGGCGCCGCCACGGACCAGCCACAGGTTCACTCCGGAGCTGGTCGTCCGCCTGGTCCAGGGCGTACAAGGCGGCGACAACAAGTTCGGCGTCGCCCACGCGCCGGAAGCTGAAGTCCGGCATCTTGCGTTCGATCAGGCCCGTGTCCAGCCGGCCCGCACGGACGTCGGTGTCGTTGATCAAGAGCCTGAGGTACTCGACGTTGGTGTCGATGCCCAGCGCGGTGTACCCGGCGAGCGCCCGGTCCAGGGTGTCCAAAGCCTCCGCCCGGTCCTCCCCCCACGCGATGACCTTGGAAATCATGGGGTCGTAGCTGCTGGAGATCTGGAGGCCCTCCAGGAGTGCTGAGTCGACCCTGACTTTGCGGTCCGCGGTGTCCGGCAGCTCGTCCAGCAGGACCACCTGTCCGATGGACGGCAGGAAGTTCTTTTCCGGGATTTCGGCGTAGACGCGGGCCTCCACCGAGTGACCGTTAAGCACGACGTCGGACTGCCGGACCGTGAGTTCCTCGCCGGCGGCGATCCTCACCTGCCATTCGACGAGGTCGATTCCGGTGACCATCTCGGTGACCGGGTGCTCCACCTGAAGCCGCGTGTTCATCTCCATAAAGAAGAACTCGTCCGGAGCGTTGTCCGAGACCAGGAACTCCACGGTTCCGGCGCCGCTGTAATTTACGCTGCGGGCGGCGTTGCAGGCGGCCTCGCCGATCCGAGCGCGGACGGCGTCGCCGTCGGGCAGGGATTCCAGCAGCGGCGAGGGTGCTTCCTCGATGACCTTCTGATGGCGGCGCTGCAGGGAACATTCGCGTTCGCCGAGGTGGATGACGTTGCCGTGGTTGTCCGCGAGAACCTGGACCTCGATGTGCCGCGGGGTGGTGACGAGCCGCTCCAGGAACAGGGTGTCGTCGCCGAAGGCGCTGGCCGCGACCCGGCGGGCGGTGGCCAGGGTGGCTTCCAGTTCCTCCGGACGCTCCACAATATGCATGCCTTTACCGCCGCCGCCGGCGGAGGGCTTGATCAGCAGCGGGAATCCGACGCCGGCGGCCGCCTCGATCAGCTGCGCGTCCGTCATGCCGGGTTCGGCGATGCCCGGGACAACGGGGACGCCGTAGCCGGTGACGTGGTTTTTGGAGCGGATCTTGTCCCCCATGACATTGAGGGATTCGACGCCGGGGCCGATGAAGGTGATGCCGGCTGCTTCGAGGGCGCGGGCGAAGTCGACGTTCTCGCTGAGGAAGCCGTAGCCCGGGTGCACGGCGTCCGCGCCCGTCTCGCGGCAGGCCTGGATGATCGCTTCGATCTTAAGGTAGCTTTCCGCTGCTGCGGCCGGGCCGATCCGCACCGCGAGGTCCGCCTCCCGCACGTGGCGCGCTCCGGCGTCGGCGTCGCTGTAGACAGCCACCGAGCGGATGCCCAAGGTGCGCAGGGAGCGGATGACGCGGCAGGCGATCTCGCCGCGGTTGGCGACAAGCACGGTGCCGAAGAGCGGCTTCGGAGAGGCTGTAGTCGGCGAAGAATTAGTCACAGCTGGCTCACATCCGGAAAAGGCCGAAGGAGGTCTCCGGCAGTGGGGTGCGGGAGACGACGTCGAGCGCCAGTCCCAGGACGGTGCGGGTGTCCGCGGGGTCGATCACGCCGTCATCCCAGAGGCGGGCGGTGGAGTAGTACGGGCTGCCCTGGTCCTCGTACTGCTGCTTGATGGGTGCCTTGAAGGCCTCCTCATCGGCAGCGGACCATTCCTCGCCGCGGGCCTCGTACTGGTCCCGCTTGACGGTAGCCAGGACGCTGGAGGCCTGGTTGCCGCCCATCACTGAGATCCGCGACGCCGGCCACATCCACAGGAAGCGCGGCGAGTAGGCCCGTCCGCACATCGAGTAGTTGCCGGCGCCGAAGGAGCCGCCGATCACCACGGTCAGCTTGGGCACACGCGCGGTGGCGACGGCCGTGACCATCTTGGCACCGTTCTTGGCGATGCCGCCCTGCTCGTAGTCCTTGCCGACCATAAAACCTGAGAGGTTCTGAAGGAAGACCAGCGGGATGCCGCGCTGGTCGCAGAGCTCGATGAAGTGGGCCCCCTTGAGCGAGGATTCGCTGAACAGCACGCCATTGTTCGCCACGATCCCCACCGGATGGCCGTGCAGCTTCGCGAAGCCGGTGACCAGGGTGGTGCCGTAGTTTTTCTTGAACTCGTGGAAGCGGCTGCCGTCCACCAGCCGGGCGATGACCTCGCGGACGTCGTATTGCGCATTCACGTCCGTGGGAACGGCACCGTACAGTTCGTCCGGATGGGCAACGGGCTCGACGGCGGTGTCCACGTCCCAGGCCGGGGCGGCCGGTCGCGGCAGGGTGGACACGATGTCGCGGACGATCTGCAGGGCATGCTCATCGTTCTCGGCCAGATGGTCGGTGACACCGGAGATCTTTGAGTGCACCTCGCCGCCGCCGAGTTCCTCCGCCGTGACGATCTCACCGATGGCGGCTTTCACCAGCGGCGGACCACCCAGGAAGATGGTGCCCTGGTTGCGGACGATCACGGTCTCGTCGCTCATGGCGGGGACATAGGCGCCGCCGGCGGTGCAGGAGCCCATGACGGAGGCGATCTGCGGGATTTTCGCGGCGGACATCTTCGCCTGGTTGAAGAAGATCCGGCCGAAGTGCTCCTTGTCCGGAAAGACCTCATCCTGCTTGGGCAGGAACGCTCCGCCGGAATCCACGAGGTAGATGCAGGGCAGCCGGTTCTCCAGCGCGATCTCCTGGGCGCGGAGGTGCTTCTTCACCGTCATCGGGTAGTACGTGCCGCCCTTGACCGTGGCGTCGTTGGAAATCACCAGCACCTGGCGGCCGTGGACCAGCCCGATGCCGGCAATGACCCCGGCGCCGGGTGAGTCGTCGTTGTACATGCCGTTTGCCGCCAGCGGCGCGATCTCCAGGAAGGGACTGCCGTCATCCAGCAGCTGGTCGATGCGTTCGCGCGGCAGCAGCTTGCCCCGCGCCAGATGGCGTTCCCGGGACTTCTCCGGGCCGCCGAGCGCGGCCGCGGCGAGGCGCTCCTTCAGCTCGCGGGCCAGCCCCAGCTGGGCCTCGCGGTTCGCTGAGTAGGCGGCGCTGCCGGTGTCCACCAGGCTGGCGATTGTCTCCATTGACTGCTTCCGTTCCCGGACGCCCGGCGAGGCCGTCCTGAGCAATTCGGTTAGTACCGCATAACTGAGATTTAGGTTAGTCTCTATTAACTGTGATGTCCAACACGCGCTTGCATTGCTAGGATTTGCAGTTCCAAGGAGGAAATGTGCCGATCATCGAGCGCGACCCCGGCAGCCCGGCGGGCCAGCGGGTCCAGGAAACCGAACGCAGCCAGACGACCCAACGCAGCCAGGCCAAAGAGAGCAGGCGGCAGGCGTTGCTGTCCTCGGCCGCCACCCTCTTTGCCCTGAATGGCTTCAACCGCGTTTCACTGGAGGACCTGGGCGCCGCGGCCGGAGTCAGCGGGCCCGCCGTTTACCGCCATTTCGCCGGCAAGCAGGCTGTTTTGGGAGCGCTGTTGCTCAGCGTGAGCCAGGAACTGCTGGACGGCGGCCGGCGGGTGGTGGCGGACGCAAGTGATCCCGCCGCGGCACTGGCCCGCCTGGTTCAGTTCCACGTGGATTTCGCCCTGAGCAATCCCGACGTCATCCGGGTTCAGGACCGCGACTTCAGCAACCTTTCCGATGACGACCAGGCTGCGGTCCGTACTCTTCAACGCAACTACGTGGAGCTGTGGGTGGAAGTGCTGCAGGAGCTGCATGCCGGCACGGATACCGCGGAGCTCCGGATGCGCGCACACGCCGCTTTCGGCCTCATCAACTCCACCCCGCACTCGGTCCGCAGCCACGGCCGGAGGGTGGCGGCCAAGTCCGCCCGGCCGCTGCTGGAGAGCATGGCGCTCGCCGCCCTCCTGGTGAGGGCAAGCCCCGTTCCTGCCGGGTAGGCCGGCACGGATCTGCCGGCTGCCCGTTCCCCTCGGAACTGACAGCCGGCAGATTGACCAAATGCCTGCGACTGACCGGCAGCAGCTAGACCATTGCCAGCACCATTCCCGGGTCGGCGAGGATCGCACCGATGTCCGCCAGGAAACGTGACCCCTGTTCGCCGTCGACCAGGCGGTGGTCGAAGGAGAGGCTGAGGGTCATGACCTGCCGTAGTGCCACCTCGTCCCTGTACTCCCACGGCATCTTCCGCACCGCGCCCATGGCGAGGATGGCAGCCTCGCCGGGGTTGAGGATCGGTGTGCCGGCGTCGATGCCGAACACTCCGATGTTCGTGATGGAGATGGTGCCGCCGGAGAGCTCGGCCGGGCTGGTCTTGCCGGCGCGGGCAGTCTCGGTCAGGGACGTCAGCGCCGTGGACAGCTCCGTCAGGGACATGCTGTGGGCGTCCTTGATGTTCGGCACAGTCAGTCCGCGGGGAGTTGCCGCGGCAATGCCCAGGTTCACATAGTTGTACTGCACGATCTCCTGGTTGGCTTCGTCCCACCGCGAGTTCAGCGACGGCTGGCGGCGGAGGGCGATCAGCAAAGCCTTGGCCACAAGGGTCAGCGGGGTTAGCTTGAAACCCTCAAAAGTCCGGCTGGCCTTGAGCCGGGACAGCAGCTCCATGGTGGGTGTGACGTCGATGGTCAGGAATTCCGTGGCGTGCGGCGCGGTGAAAGCACTGGACACCATGGCGGCGGCCGTCAGTTTGCGGACACCCTTGATGGGCGTGCGGGTTTCGCGTTCTGTCGCCATTCCGCGAGCGGCGCCGACTGCGCCCTCCGCTCCGGCCAGGGCCCGGGCAGCAGCGGGAAGGTCTCCCCCGCCCACAAAGTTCCGCACATCATCGCGGGTGATCAGCCCGCCTGCGCCGGTACCGGTCACCGCCGTGAGTTCAACCCCGAGATCCTTGGCCAGTTTCCGGACGGGCGGCGTGGACCGCGGACGCTCGGCAGCACTCGCGGGGCCAGTACGTGCCGCCGGAGCCCCGGTTTCGACAGGCTCAATCACCGGCTCTGTTGCCGTGGGGGCGGCGGGCGCGGCTGCCGCGGGCCCAGCCACCGGCGAAGCGAAAGTGCGGGCACGCCGGGCGGGACGGCCCGACCCTTCGGGGACGGCACCGTACCCCACCAGGTTGGGTTCCCGCTTGGGGGTAACCGGGGCCTGACCTGCCGCGGCAGGCCCGTCGTCGTCCCCTTCAACCTCGAAGGAAACGATCGGCTTGCCGACCTCCACCACGGTTCCCGGTTGCTCATGGAGGGCGGTGACCACACCGGCGAACGGCGACGGCAGTTCGACGACGGCCTTGGCCGTTTCCACCTCCGCAATGACCTGGTTCAGGGCCACGGTGTCGCCCACAGCAACTTTCCAGCTCAGGATTTCCGATTCCGTGAGCCCTTCGCCGAGGTCAGGGAGCCTGAATTCCTTGATCATGGCGGCGCTCATCCTTCCAGCCCGCTGAGGGAATTGGGACGGCCCAGGGCACGGTCCACACCGTCGAGGATTCTGTCCAGGCCGGGCAGGTGGTGCATTTCGAGTTTCGAATAGGGGTACGGAATGTCGAAACCGGTGATCCTGACGGGGGCCGCTTCCAGATGGTAGAAGCAGCGTTCGGTGATGCTTGCGGCCACCTCTGCTCCGAGCCCGCCCGACTGGCCGGCCTCGTGAGTGATCACCAGCCGTCCCGTCTTGCGCACCGATGCCTCCAGGGTTGCGAAGTCCACCGGGGCCAGCGAGCGCAGGTCGATGACCTCAACGGAGACGCCTTCATCCGCGGCGGCCAGGGCGGCGTCCTTGGCGGTTTTGACGAGCGGGCCGTAGGCGACGAGCGTCACGTCCTTGCCCTCGGTGACCACGCGGGCCTTCTCCATGGACAGGGCTGTGGCAGGATCGATCGACTCATCCACCTCGCCTTTGTCGTGGTAGCGGCGTTTGGGTTCGAAGTACAGCACGGGATCGTCCGAGGCAATCGCCTGCTGGATCATCGTATGGGCATCCTGCGGGTTGGACACGCTAACCACCCGCAGGCCGGAAGTGTGGGTGAAGTACGCCTCAGGCGACTCTGAATGGTGCTCCGGGGATCCGATGCCGCCGCCGAAGGGTACCCGGACGGTGATGGGCATCTTGACGGCACCCTGGGTGCGGTAGTGGAGCTTGGCCACCTGGGACACGATCTGGTCGAAGGCAGGATAGATGAACCCGTCGAACTGGATTTCCACCACGGGCCGGTAGCCGCGGTAGGCCAGGCCTACAGCGGTGCCCATGATGCCGGACTCGGCGAGCGGGGTGTCCACAACGCGGTGCTTGCCGAAGTCTTTTTGCAGGCCGTCCGTCACACGGAAGACGCCGCCGAGCGTGCCGATGTCCTCGCCCATCAGGATGACCTTGGGGTCGTTTTCAAGGGATTTGCGGAGGCCGGAGTTGATGGCCCGGGCAAATGTCATCTGCGTCATCAGCGAGCACCTTCTTCTGAGTTGGCGGCCGCGGGATCACCGAAGGACGCCAGGTAGCGGGTGTAATGGTCCTCCTGGCGGTCGAGCCAGGAGTTGGGGGTGCTGTAGACGTGCTTGAAGATGTCCAGCGGTTGCGGGTCCGGCATGTTGATGCAGCCGGCCCGCATGTCCCGGGCCACGGCATCCGCTTTGGCGGCCACTCCGGCCTCAAGCGCCTCGGTCAGCAGGCCCCTGCGTTCCAGCAGGCCCCTGACCCGGGCAATCGGATCCTTGGCCGCCCAGTCCTCCAGTTCGTTGGCATCCCGGTACCGGGTGGGGTCGTCTGCAGTGGTGTGCGGGCCCATCCGGTAGGTGACTGCCTCTATGAACGTGGGGCCGCCGCCGTGGCGGGCCCGCTCGAGCGCCTCCCGCGTGGCCGCCATCACCGCCAGGACGTCATTTCCGTCCACCCTTATGCTCGGAATCCCGAATCCTGCCGCGCGGTCGGCGATCCTGATGTGGGACTGCAGGCGCACAGGCTCGGAAATGGCCCAGTGGTTGTTCTGGCAGAAGAAGATCACCGGTGACTGGAAGCTGGCGGCGAAGACCATCGCCTCATTGACGTCGCCCTCGCTCGTGGCGCCGTCGCCGAAGTACGTGATGGCCACGGAGTCGGCGCCGTCGTTCTGGATGCCCATGGCGTAGCCGGTCGCATGGAGCGTCTGGGCTCCGATGATGATCTGCGGCGTGGCCATGTTGATGGTGTACGGGTCCCAGCCCGATGACGCGTTGCCCCGCCACACCCTGAGGATGTCGGCCAGGTCCACGCCGCGGCAGTAGGCGACGCCGTTCTCGCGGTAGCTGGAAAACACGAAGTCGTCGTCCCGGAGCGCCCTCGCCGAACCTATTTGGGAAGCCTCCTGGCCCAGCAGCGGCGGCCACAGGCCGAGCTCGCCCTGGCGCTGGAGGGCTGTGGCTTCAGTATCGATCCGCCGGATGACCACCATGTCCTCATACAGGGAAGCCAGCTGCTCATCACTGACATCCCGGACCCAGGCGTCGTACTGCGGATGGCTGACGCGCTCACCGCCGGGGGTGATCAGTTGAACGAGTTCTTCGCCCGTCCCGCCATGATGTCCTGCACTGTTGTCCGGGTCACCGGCGGCGTTACCGCCCTGACCCAACTCGTCTGTAAACACAGTTGCACGCAACCTTCATACGTCGTGTCACCGGCGCTCAAGGAACTCGTGATCCCCGTGCACGCCAGCCGCCCGGGCGCCGTTGCCCCGGATAATTGTGACCATACTCACAATGCTCATTGGGTACAACCACTGCCCCAAAAACTGAGCATTATGCACTGTCTCAGGGTCAGCCGGCGTGCTAGCCTTGCGCATTATGCAAGCTTTGGATGGCACTGACACAAGGCTCCTCTCCGCCCTCGCAAAGGACCCCAAACGGACAGTGGTGGCCCTGGCGCAGAAGCTGGGGCTCTCCCGCAACACCGTGCAGGCCCGGATGGCCCAGTTGGAGAAGAAGCACGTGTTCCTGTCCTTTGAGCGGCGGATCAGTCCGGCGGCCCTGGGTTATCCGCTGATGGCCTTTATCTCCGTCCACGTGCAGCAGCAGAAACTGGGCCAGCTGGCAGTGGACCTGGCCGGCATCCCGGAAATCCTCGAAGGGTACGGGCTGACCGGCTCCGCCGACCTCCTGCTGCGGGTGGTGGCACTGGACGCCGAAGACCTCTTCCGCATTAACGGCAAGATTCTGGCCTGCGAGGGAGTGGACCGGACGGATACTGCCCTCGCCATGGGAGAGCTGATCCCGTTCCGGATCCAGCCCCTCCTCGAGCGCGGCCCCGCCGAGGGGTGAGGATCCGCTTCCAGTCGGGGGGCGGTCGGGGTTATAGGCTGGGTCGAGTTGAACGAATCGCGGCCGCGAACGGCCCGTGCACTCAGGCAGTTGCCAGGCCGGCTGCCGGAAAGGCTTGATCTTGAGCAATCCTCAGGAACCGTACCAGCCGGCCGAACCGGGCGACAGCGGGCGGCGCAGGCAGCAGCAGCCTCCGCCCGTCCCGCCGCACGCGGCCCCTCAGCCAGGAGCCGCCGGGCACCCGCCGCTCCCGGCGCATGAACCTTCGGGCCGGGAGACCCCGGCTCCGCACTACGGGTCCCCCGAGCAGGGAGTTCCGGGACCGCCGCCGGTCCCCCATTACGGGGAACCGCAATACGGGCAAATGCAGCACGGCCAGCCTCCGTACGGGCCGCCACCATCCGCGGCTCCCGGCGCCGGCAACCCGCAGCCCGGACATCCGCAGTACGGAAGCGCGCCGTACGGCGCTCCTGCGGCCCCCGGACCTTACGGTGTTCCGGGCCAGCAGCCGCCTGCAAGGGGCCGCAAGAAACTGTGGATCATTCTGGGCATTGTCGGCGGGGTTGTGCTGCTCGCGGTGGTGGGAGTGGTGCTGCTGGTCAACCTGGTAAACGGCGCAACCGCCAAAGCCAAAGGCCTGGCGGAGGATTTCACCCAGTTGGTCATCTCCGGAGACACTGACAAGGCATATGACAACTACCTCGATCCCGCCCTGCAGGAGAAGCTCTCAAAGGAGGACTTCGCCGCCGGCGTCCAAAGCCTCGATCTGGATGAAAGCTGCAAGCCGAGCTACAACGACCTCAAGGTGAGCACCGAGAATGGCAACAACGCTGCCGACGTCGCCGGGATCATTAGCTGCGACAGCAAGGAAGTGGATCTGGCCTACCGCTTCGACGGCAGTAAGGACATGAAGATGATCAACATCAAACTCCGTCCGAAGGCCTGATCCCCGGATAGCAGGGCACACAACAGGAGCTCCCGAATTCACGGGAGCTCCTGTTGTGTGCCTCAGTTATGCGGCCCGACGAAGTATCAGTGCTCCACAGCCTTCTCGGCGCCGACGCCGGTCAGGGAACGGACTTCCATTTCGGCCTGCTTGGTGGTGTCTTCCAGCTTCTTGTCCAGCACCGTGCCCAGCCAGCCCAGCGCGAACGCAAGCGGGATGGAGACGAGGCCGGGGTTGTTGAGCGGGAAGATCGCGAAGTTGGCCCCCGGGATCATGGACGTCTTGGCACCCGAAACCACCGGGGACAGCGCGATCAGGATGATCGCCGAGCCCAGCCCGCCGTACATGCTCCACAGCGCGCCCTGGGTAGTGAACTTCCGCCAGAACAGCGAGTAGACGATGGTGGGCAGGTTCGCCGAGGCAGCCACCGCAAAGGCGAGCGCCACGAGGAAGGCCACGTTCTGGCCGTTGGCGAAGATACCGCCGGCAATGGCCAGGAGGCCGATCACCACCACGGTGCGCCGTGCAACCTTGACCTCGGTGTCGGCGTCGGCCTTCCCCTTGGCGATCACGCTGGCGTAAATGTCGTGCGCAAACGATGCCGCTGCGGTGATGGTGAGGCCGGCAACAACCGCCAGGATGGTGGCGAAGGCCACCGCCGAGATGAAGCCGAGCAGCAGGGGTCCGCCCAGATGGAACGCCAGCAGCGGTGCAGCCGAGTTCACGCCGCCGGGGGCCGACTTGATCGTGTCAGCGCCGACCAGTGCCGCGGCACCGTAGCCCAGGACCAGGGTGAACAGGTAGAACAGGCCGATCAGCCAGATGGACCAGACCACGGACTTGCGGGCTTCCTTGGCGGTGGGCACCGTGTAGAAGCGCATCAGCACGTGGGGCAGGGCGGCTGTGCCGAGCACCAGCGCCAGGCCCAGGGACATGAAGTCGAGTTTGGAGGTTTCGGTCTTGCCGTACTGCAGGCCCGGGTTAAGCATGTTCGGGTTGCCTGACGTTTCCACCGCCCCGCCCAGCAGGTCGGAGAGGTTGAAGCCGTAGATGGCGAGGACCCAGAATGTCATCACGGCGGCGCCGGCAATCAGCAGCATGGCCTTGATGATCTGCACCCAGGTGGTGCCCTTCATACCGCCGATCAGTACGTACATGATCATCAGGGCACCGACGACGATGATCACCAGGGCCTGTCCGCCCCAGTCGCTGATGCCGAGGAGCAGGGAGATCAGGCTTCCCGCACCGGCCATCTGGGCCAGGAGGTAGAAGAAGCAGACCGCAAGGGTGGAGATAGCGGCAGCGATGCGCACCGGGCGCTGCTTGAGCCGGAAGGAGAGCACATCGGCCATGGTGAACTTGCCGGTGTTGCGAAGCAGTTCGGCAACGAGCAGCAGTGCGACGAGCCAGGCAACCAGGAAGCCGATGGAGTACATGAAGCCGTCGTAGCCGTTGACGGCGATGGCGCCGGTAATCCCCAGGAACGAAGCCGCCGAGAGGTAGTCCCCGGCAATGGCGGTGCCGTTCTGCGGCCCGGTGAAGGAACGCCCGGCAGCGTAGTAGTCCGCGGCCGTCTTGTTGTTGCGGCTGGCCTTGATCACGATGACCATGGTGATGGCCACGAACAGGCCGAAAATGCCCATGTTCAGCAGGGTGGTGTCCTTGAGGTCCGCAACGTTGACTGCGGGAATCATAAGCGTCATTTCGTTACCCCGCTGATTCTGTTGCCTTCTTTGTCGAACTCGTGGCCTTCGATTTCATGGCGGATTTCCGCCGCGATGGGATCGAGCCGCCGGTTGGAGTAGCTCACGTACCAGCCGGTGATGGCAAACGTGGAAACAAACTGCAGCAGGCCGAGGATCAGTCCGATGTTGATGTTGCCCCAGACCTTGATGGACATAAAGCCGACGGCGTAGTCGGCCAGGAGGACGTATGCGAAGTACCAGAGCAGGAACGCAACGGCCATTGGAAAGACAAAGCTGCGGTGACGCTTGCGCAGTTCCTGGAACTGCTTCGTCGATTGGACTTGCTTGAAGTCCACGGACGCCGCTGCGTCCGGAGTTGGGGCATCGTTACCCATCATTCCTCCTCATTGAGACTTGCCGTCCACACAGGCTGCCCCGTCCACCCGCAGACAGTCCCAGCCAATGTGACTCCAATCACTGTCTCCCGTGATGCGGCTTACATCCAGAGAAGCCCGCCCCGGCGTCGCCCAGCGGTCCCGATGCTGCGCCAAACGGTGCCCCGCGGCTACGCCGGGCAGGCTACGCTGGGCCCATGCCGGACTCCCCCCTTTTCACCGCCGCCGCCATCGCCGTGATCGCGATGGCGATCGCCGTCGTCGTCGGAGTTGGCCTCAAAGTCCTGCGGTCTTTCCGGGAGCTGGGCACGGATGCGGAACGCGCCACCTACAAGACCCTGCATGCGGCCTCGAGGGCCGGCCAGCACCTGCGCACCGGGCTCAATCCCGCGGGCGCGGCCAAGGCCAGCAGGCAGCTCCGCACCATCCTGGGCTGCGATGCCCTGGCCATCACCGACACCTCCGGAGTGCTCGCCTGGGACGGCGCCGCGGAGGAGTTGAAACCGTTCCTGATGGGGCTGGCAGCCAAGGTGCTCGACGGCGGCCATACGGCAGTGATTCCGGCCGGCGAGCTGCAGATGCTCGCCGGTGAAACGGCCGCCGGCGCGATCACGCCCGACGTCGAACGCGCTGTGGTCATCGCCCCCATCAAGGCCGGCGCCCGCGTGGTCGGTGTTGTTGCCGCGTTCGCGCCGTCCGCCGGCGCCGGACTGGTCCGTGCCACCGGCGAAGTGGCCGACTGGGTGGCAGCCCAGGTTGAACTCGCCGAACTCGACGCCTCCCGGACCCTCCTGATGGAGGCCGAGGTCCGCGCCCTTCGCGCCCAGATCAGCCCGCACTTCATCTACAACTCGCTGAACGCCATCGCCTCCTTCATCAACACGGACCCCGTGCGGGCCAGGGAACTGGTGGTGGAGTTCGCCGACTTCACCCGCTATTCCTTCCGCCGCCACGGAGACTTCACCACCCTGGCCGAAGAGCTCCGCTGCATTGACCGCTACCTGCTGCTGGAGCGGGCGCGCTTCGGCGACCGCGTCCAGGTGAGCCTGCGGATCGCCCCCGAGGTGCTGAGCACGGTGATTCCGTTCCTCAGCCTGCAGCCTTTGGTCGAAAATGCCGTCCGGCACGGCCTGGAAGCCAAGGAGGGTCCGGGCCATATCACCATCGCGGCGAACGATTCCGGCGCCTTCGCGGAGGTGACAATCGAGGACGACGGCGTGGGGATGGACCCCGAGCAGCTGCGGTCCATGCTGGCCGGGCACAGCGACGGCGACCACGTGGGGCTGCGGAACGTGGACGCCCGCCTCCGCCAGGTCTATGGCGAAGACAACGGCCTGGTCATCGAGACGGCCCCCGGTGAGGGGACCCTGATCACCATGCGGGTTCCCAAGTCCCAGCCCGGCCACGACGCCTGAACCGCGGCAGTACTCTAGAACCATGATTAACGTCCTCGTCGCTGACGACGAGCTGCCCGCCGTCGAGGAACTCGCTTTCCTGCTCGGCCGGGACGGCCGGATCGGGACCATCCACCGGGCATCGTCCGGCGCCGAGGCCCTGCGGGTGCTCGATGCCGAGACCGTGGATGCGGTGTTCCTGGACATCCACATGCCCGCCTTGTCCGGCCTGGACATCGCCCGTGCGATCTCCCGAAGCAGCAGCCCTCCGGCTGTTGTCTTTGTAACTGCGGACGAGGACTGCGCGCTCGAAGCGTTCGAGCTCGCCGCCGTCGACTACCTCCTGAAGCCCGTGCGCGCTGAACGCCTTGCCAGGTCGGTGGGCCGTATCAGTGAACTCATGAAGGACGGCGCCGCGACACCGGAAATGATCACGGTGGACCTCGGCGGCACCACCCGGATGATCCGGCGCGACGACGTCACGTATGTCCAGGCCCAGGGCGACTATGCCAGGCTGCATACGGCTGATGCCAGCTACCTCATCCGCGTGCCGCTGGCCGACCTGGAGCAGCAGTGGGCCGAGGCCGGGTTTATCCGCACGCACCGGTCCTACCTCATCGCCCTCAACCACGTCAGCCACATGAAGCTTGCCGCGGCCCGGCCCACCGTCACCGTGGCCGGGGCCGAACTGCCCATTAGCCGCCGCCACCTTCCGTCTGTCCGCGAGAAGCTCGAAACCACCCGCATCCGGCCGCAGGCATGACCCGGGTCAGGGTGACGGCCCCGCGGTCCGCTGCAAAGCCGGTGAGGGATTCGCGCGAGGCTGCAGAGGAGTCCGCTGTGGGCCAGGTGTTCGTCCGGTCCCTAATCCGTTCCCAATTGCGCCTGGCACTCGTCGTGGCAGCGGGCTTCCTGCTGATCCTGCTGGCTTTTCCGCTCCTGCTGGGACTGGTTCCCGGGTTGGCGGAAGCGAAGATTGCGGGAATCCCCTTCGGCTGGCTCCTCCTCGGTGCCGGGATCTATCCCGTGATCGGACTCAGTGCCTGGCTGTACATCCGCACCGCCACCCGTAACGAGGCCCGGTACCGGGACCTGGCGGAGGGCGGGTGAGGCGGCCGTGAACCCGGTGGTCGGCATCGCGGCTTTCGTGGCGGTTTCGGTGGCCACCGCTGTCATCGGGTTCTACGGGTTGCGGATTTCACGGACCACGGGCGACTTTTACGTGGCATCCCGGACCGTCCGCCCGTGGTGGAACGCTTCCGCGATTGGCGGCGAGTATCTTTCGGCCGCGAGTTTCCTGGGCGTGGCCGGACTGGTCCTGCTTTCCGGGACGGATGCCCTCTGGTTTCCCATCGGCTACACGGCGGGGTACCTGATGCTGCTGCTCTTCGTGGCCGCGCCGCTGCGGCGCTCGGGCGCCTATACGATTCCGGATTTCACTGAGGTGCGGCTGGATTCCCGGCCCGTCCGCCGGGTCACAAGCCTGGTGGTTGTGGTGGTGGGCTGGCTATACATCGTGCCGCAGCTCCACGGCGCCGCCCTGACGATCCGCATCACCACCGGGCTACCGTCCTGGGTAGGATCCGTGGCGGTGGTCATCGTGGTGTGCCTGACGGTTGTGGCCGGCGGCATGCGCTCGATCACGTTTGTGCAGGCGTTCCAGTACTGGCTGAAGCTGACCGCCATGGCGGTGCCCCTGGTATTCATCGCCCTGGTGCTGGCCGGCAACGCCGTCCCTTCGGTGGCCGAAGCAAATACCAACCCCACCGGCCTGGCACCGACGGGTCCCTACCAGAACATCTCGCTGCTGGTGGCGCTGCTCTTTGGAACGCTGGGGCTGCCGCACGTGCTGGTCCGGTTCTACACCAACCCGGACGGGCAGACGGCGCGCCGGACCACGCTGATCGTGCTGGGACTACTGTCCGTCTTCTATCTCTTTCCCACTGCCTACGGGCTGATCGGGCGGATGTTCGCCCCGGGCCTTGCTCAGGGGGGCAGGTCGGATGCGCTGGTCCTGCTGCTGCCGGGCCGGCTGATCGGCGGCCCTGCCGGGGACCTGCTCTCGGCGCTGGTGGTGGCGGGGGCATTCGCCGCCTTCCTGTCCACCACGTCGGGGCTGGTGGTGTCCTTGGCGGGCGTCATCAGCCAGGATGTGCTGGGCGGAAGCGTCCGTGGCTTCCGGCTGGCCGCCCTGATCTCGGCAACCGTTCCGCTGGGATTCGCCTTCATGACCGACTCCCTAGCTTTGGCCGGCAGCGTGGGCCTGGTATTTGCGTTTACGGCTTCAACGATTTGCCCCGCCCTGTTGCTGGGAATCTGGTGGCGGGGCCTTACGGATGCCGGAGCCATCGCCGGGATGGTGACCGGCGGGGTCCTGTGCGGCGGCGCCTTGGTTGCCGGCGCCCTGTCCGGTCCGGCCGCATCCGGTGCCGCGATGCCGCAGTGGCTGGCACAGCCGGCCGCCTGGACGGTGCCGGCCGCTTTCGCCGTGATGATCGTGGTGTCCCGTGCCACCAAGGGCCGCGTGCCGAGGACGCTCACGAAGGTTATGACCAGGCTGCACACGCCGGAACGTCCGCTGGCCACCGAACGCCAGGGAACCGCTGAACGCTAGGGGAACTGCCGGCCGTGCCCGGATGTCAGTCGATGGCCGCCATGAGTTCGACGACGCGATCCAGGAAGGCATCCACCTGGGTTTCCTCGTAGCCGTCCTTGCCCTTGGCCTGGCGGAAGACGGCGCGGCGGACATTGTCGACGCTGAGCGGCTGGTCGTGCTCGAGGTAGCCGATGAGGTCGTGGCACAGGTTGTCAACGTCCACGGTGTTGTAGCTGCGGACCCGGCCGCCCGCCGGCCGGCGGAACCGTTCGCCGTCGGGGCGGTGGAGTCGTCCCCGCAGGAGACCGGACAGCTTGCCGATTTCGCGAAGCCAGGCGTCCTCACCGCGGGCTTCGATGAGCTCGTCGCGCTCGCGCCGCGCGAAGGCGTCTTCCAAGCGGTCCAGGGCGGCGTCGACTCCGGCCGCGGCATAGCCGCCCTTGACCGGATCGAAGCAGACCGCCCTGACATCGGCGCTCTTGATGACCTGGGCGGCAGCTCCCGGATTCTCGAACGAAACCCGTGCGCGCTGGAGGAACTGGTCCACCTGCTTGGCGTTGTAGCCGTATTCGTTCCGCTGCACACGGTCAAAAGACGCAGGTATCTGCCGTTGAATGTCCACTGTCACTTTGCTTCCTTCAGTGCTGTTCAGCTGTTTTGCTCCGCACCAGTCTAAGGTGCCGGGCTGTTGCCGGGCAGGTGGCTTCAGGCTCCGGCAACGGCCGTGAACAGGATAAATGCCGCCGGGGAGGCGAACACGATTGAATCCAGGCGGTCCATGACGCCGCCGTGACCGGGCAGAATGCTGCTCATGTCCTTGATGCCGAGTTCCCGTTTGACCATGGATTCGGAGAGATCGCCGATGGTTGCCGCAGCCACCATGCCGACGGCGAGCACTACACCCACCCACCAGGGCTTATCCAGCAGGAACACGCAGGCCAGGACACCCACGGCAATGGCCCCGGCGATGGAGCCTGCGAACCCTTCCCATGATTTTTTGGGACTGATCTTGGGCGCCATCGGATGCTTTCCAAACGACGCCCCCACCAGATAGCCGAAAGTATCGTTGGAAACGACCAGCAGGAGCATGGTGGCGATCTGCCACGCGCCGTGCGGAACCACTCCCCCGGGCCACAGGCCCACCGGCGTCACGCTCCCCACGCCATGCAGCGGCAGGATTGCGAAGCTGATGAAGAACGGTACCCAGGCCAGCGTAAAAACTCCGGCAAAGATGCTGCGGGCAGACCCGGCCGCGCTCTCGATGGTCCGCCACAACAGCACCGCCACGCTGCTGGCCAGCAGCGCGAACAGCAGGCTTTCCAGTCCGCCGAAGTAAGCGGCCAGCGGCATACCCACGGTGCCTACTATCACGGGAACAATGGGCAGCCGGGTACCGCTCACCTCTAGCGCCCGAAAGATCTCCCAGACTCCGAATACCGCGAACGTGGTGGTGACCAGAACAAATCCGAGCGGCAGGAACAGGAGACCCCCCAATACGGCGAAAAGCATTGCGAGCCCCACCACCGTTGCGGCCGGAAGGTTCCTTCCTGCCTTGGGCGTCGGGTTGGAGCGCTGCTTCCCCCGGACCCGGACCCTGGGTCCGGGTGCCTGCTGTGCCTGATCCATCAGACCTCGAGCAGCTCGGCTTCCTTGCGCTTGAGCAGATCGTCGATGCCGTCAACGTGTGCCTTGGTGAGCGCGTCGAGTTCCTTCTCGCCGCGCGCACCCTCGTCCTCGCCCGCTTCGCCGTCCTTGACCAGCTTGTCCAGGGTTTCCTTGGCCTTGCGGCGGATGTTGCGGATGGACACCTTGGCGTCCTCGCCCTTTGCCTTGACGATCTTGACGTATTCCTTGCGGCGTTCCTTCGTCAGTTCCGGGATGGTGATCCGGATGACGTTCCCGTCGTTGGACGGGTTGGCGCCCACCTCGGAGTCGCTAAGGGCCCGCTCGATGTCGCGCAGGGCCGTCTTGTCGAACGGGGTGATCAGGATGGTACGCGCATCGGGAACGGCGAACGATGCCAGCTGCTGCAGCGGGGTGGGCGAACCGTAGTAGTCCACCAGCACCCGGTTGTAGAGTCCCGGTGTGGCGCGGCCGGTACGGATTGACGCGAAGTCTTCCTTGGCTACCTCGACAGCCTTGTCCATCTTGTCCCCGGCTTCGAGCAAGGTCTCTTCGATCACGGTCTCTCCTCAGAAATTGGTGCATTCCGGCTGGCCGGAGCAATGCACGGTTCGTTCCGTCTTTGCGGCCCGCCCTGCGGGCCGGCCTTCCTCAAATCATCCTAGCTCTTGCTAGGGGGTGACTACGGTGCCCAGCTGCTCGCCGCGGATCGCCCGGGTCACGTTGCCTTCGCCTTCCATGCCGAACACCACCATAGTGAGGTTGTTGTCCTTGCACATGGTCATGGCGGTCTGGTCCATCACGCGGATGTCACGGCGCAGGGCGTCATCGTAGCTGAGGTGGTCGAGCTTCTCGGCGTCGGGGTCCTTCTTGGGGTCGGCGGTGTAGACACCATCCACGCCGCTCTTGGCCATCAGTACGACGTCGGCGTGCACTTCCAGCGCGCGCTGCGCCGCCACGGTGTCGGTGGAGAAGTACGGCAGCCCGGCTCCTGCGCCAAAGATCACGACGCGGCCCTTTTCCATGTGGCGGATGGCCCGGCGCGGGATGTACGCCTCAGCAACCTGGCCCATGGTGATGGCGCTCTGCACGCGGGTCTCCACCCCGGCCTGTTCCAGGAAATCCTGGAGCGCGAGGCAGTTCATCACGGTGCCCAGCATGCCCATGTAGTCGGCGCGGGAACGGTCCATGCCACTCTGCGAAAGTTCGGCGCCCCGGAAAAAGTTGCCGCCGCCCACGACGATCGCAACCTCGACGTCGGGAACTGCTGCGGCGATCTGCTTGGCGACTCCGCGGACGGTGTCCGGGTCAACGCCCAGCTTGCCGCCGCCGAAGACCTCGCCGGAGAGTTTCAGGAGGACGCGACGCCGGCTCTTCTCTGACTGGACAGAATTGTTGACGGTTTCCATGGTGCCTTCCCGTAAATGAGCTCTGAGCTAGGTTATCGTGCCGGATGGCCAAAGGTGTCATTTCCCCGGGCCTTAGATGCAGCGTGGAAGGCTGCGGTTGCATGCAAAAGGGGCGGCCACCGAAGTGACCACCCCTTTGCGTGTCTAACTAGGAACCGACGCGGAAACGCGCGAATGCGGTGCCCTTGACGCCGGCCTCTTCGAGGACCTGCGCCACAGACTTCTTGGCGTCCTTGGCGAATGCCTGGTCAACCAGCACTTCACCCTTGTAGAAGCCCGTCACGCGGCCTTCCACAATCTTGGTCATCGCTGCCTCGGGCTTGCCCTCGGCCTTGGCCGTTTCCTCGGCGATACGGCGCTCGGACTCAACCAGGTCAGCCGGAACGTCTTCGCGGGTCAGGTAGTTCGGAGCCATGGCTGCAATGTGGACGGCGACGTCGTGTGCTGCGGTTGCAGCTGCTTCGCCTTCGCCGTCAACGGCAAACAGGACGCCGACCTGGGCCGGGAGGTCCTTGGAGGTCTTGTGCAGGTAGGCGTCAACCGTGCCGCCCTCAAGGCGGGAAATGCGGCGGACAACAACCTTTTCGCCCAGGATTGCGCCCTCTTCGACGACAACCTCGGACAGCGGCTTGCCGTCAACTTCGGTGGCCAGCAAGGTTTCGATGTCGGCTGCGCCGGACTCGACTGCAACAGCCAGGACCTTGTCGGCCAGCTGGATGAACTTGTCAGCCTTGGCCACGAAGTCGGTCTCGCAGTTAACTTCGATCATTACGCCAACGCCGCCGGCAACCTTGGCAGCAACCAGGCCTTCAGCGGTGGAGCGGCCTTCACGCTTGGTAGCGCCCTTCAGGCCCTTGATGCGGATGATCTCGATGGCCTTTTCGGCGTCACCGTTGGCTTCGTCAAGAGCCTTCTTGACATCCATCATGCCGGCGCCAGTGCGCTCACGCAGAGCCTTGATATCAGCGGCAGTGTAGTTCGCCATGTGAACCCCTCTGTCTAGAAATTTTGTGTGGTGTACGGACTGACAGGACGGCAGCTCACCGAGTGAGCGGCCATCCTGTCAGAAACCCCCGGCACTGCGGACAGTGCCGGGGATGGTCCAGATTTACTTGTCTGCCTACTTGGCAGCGTCGGCTTCGC
This sequence comes from Arthrobacter sp. NPDC058288, assembly GCF_042880995.1. NCBI lineage: Bacteria > Bacillati > Actinomycetota > Actinomycetes > Micrococcales > Micrococcaceae > Arthrobacter > Arthrobacter sp. NPDC058288. Next base: position 55,746 of record NZ_JBHVYH010000009.1, on the reverse strand, counting down.
CGGCTGCAGGCTCGGTTGCCTCGGCAGCTGCCGGGGCTTCCTCTGCAGCAGCCGGGGCAGCAGCTTCTTCAGACTTGCTGCCTTCGAGGAGCTCGCGCTCCCACTCGGCCAGCGGCTCTTCCGGAGCTTCCGTGGTGCCGGTTGCGCGCTGGTTACGGGCGATCAGGCCCTCTGCAACAGCGTCAGCAACAACGCGGGTCAGCAGGTTGACGGAGCGGATGGCGTCGTCGTTACCCGGGATCGGGAAGTCGACTTCGTCCGGATCGCAGTTGGTGTCCAGGATGGCAACAACCGGGATGTTCAGCTTCTTGGCTTCGTCGACTGCGAGGTGTTCCTTCTTGGTGTCCACGATCCAGAGCACGGACGGCGCCTTGGTCAGGTTGCGGATACCGCCGAGGTTGGTCTCGAGCTTGGTGAGTTCACGGCGAAGGAGCAGCAGTTCCTTCTTGGTGTATGCGGAGCCGGCGACGTCGTCGAAGTCGATTTCTTCGAGTTCCTTCATGCGCTGGATGCGCTTGGAGACCGTCTGGAAGTTGGTCAGCATACCGCCGAGCCAACGCTGGTTGACGTACGGCTGGCCAACGCGGGTGGCCTGCTCGGCGATGGATTCCTGCGCCTGCTTCTTGGTGCCGACGAAGAGAACGGTGCCGCCGTGTGCAACGGTGGCCTTGACGAACTCGTAGGCACGGTCGATGTAGGACAGCGACTGCTGCAGGTCAATGATGTAGATGCCGTTGCGCTCCGTGAAGATGAAGCGCTTCATCTTCGGGTTCCAACGACGGGTCTGGTGTCCAAAGTGGACGCCGCTGTCAAGCAGCTGGCGCATAGTTACGACGGGCATGCCGACGCTCCTTCCGGCAGGTCATTCATGAGAGAGCCCATGGCTCTCTTACCCTGCCAATAGTTGACGGTTGATTAGCTTCGCCCAGGCGGGCGTTGCTCCTGGCATCCATTGCACTTCTCATCAGTACCGTTGCCGGTCCTGACCGCAAGAGGCGCAATCCTCCGCAGCCTGAAGCCGGGGCTTCGGAACGGGAGGGCTGGATACGCGTAGTCAGCCACTGCTCCCCCACACCTCTGAATGAGACGTGCTGACTAGAACGTCCGGAAGGACCAGGCGACCAAGAGGTGGCATGAACCGCCGGCCGGGCATCGTTGAGGGCACAGCAAACTGCTCCGTCAAGTGTACTACAGCGGATCCACCGGATCGGACCATTTTCGGGCCCGCCCGCTTGTCCACATAGCGGTGCCGGCACCTTCCCGCGTAGGCGACTGGGTTACAGGCTGGGGGGATGAAAGCCCGAGCCATCCCGGCCGCAATCCTGCTCTCCGCCTCAGCCATCGCGCCGGCTTCCGGCACAGCCGGCATGTCCGGCACAGCCACTGTGCCCGGCAGTTGGGCCTGGCCCCTGGCACCGAGGCCGGCAGTAGTTCGCGCCTTCGATCCCCCGGACAAGCCGTGGATGAGCGGGCACCGCGGCGTGGACCTCCAGGCGGCGGCCGACGGCGGTCCGGTCACCGCGCCGGAGTCGGGAACCGTCACATTCGTGGGCGTCGTGGTGGACCGGCCCGTGATCACCATCGATCACGGCAACGGCCTGCGCAGCAGCTTCGAGCCGGTGGAAAGCAGCCTCCCGTCCGGGGCTGCCGTGTCACGGGGGGATGTCATCGGAACGTTGATGACGGGTCATTGCTCGTCCCTGCCGTGCGTGCATTGGGGTGTGCGCCGCGGCGAGGAGTACATCAATCCGCTGTCCCTGGTGACAGACCTGCGGCCCTCCATCCTGCTTCCCGTGGGTGGACGGGCTGGAGGGTGAAGGGCCGCAGGGGTACAGCTGCCGGAATGGCTACACGATTGCCGAAATTCCGGTGATGGCGCGTCCCGTCACCAAGGTGTTGATCTCGTGGGTGCCCTCATAGGAATAGATCGCTTCGGCGTCGGAGAAGATCTTGGCCATCTCGAAGTCCGTGACAATCCCGTTGCCGCCGAGGAGGCTGCGGCCGATGGCTACGCTTTCGCGCATCCTGGCCGTCGTGAACGCCTTGGCCAGGGCTGACTGCTCGTCCTTCGCCTCACCGGCGTCTTCAAGCTGGGACAAACGGACCATCATGCCCATGGAGCTGACGGCGTTGCCAAGAATCTGGACGAGCTGGTTCTGGACCAGCTGGAAGGAAGCGATGGGCCGGCCGAACTGGCTGCGTTCGACGGCGTAGCGCCGGGCCACGTCGAAGGCTGCCAACTGCTGGCCGACGGCCTGCCAGGCGACGGCCAGGCGGGTCACTTTCAGGACCTTGTTGGTGTCCCGGAAACTGTTGGCATTGGCGAGCTTGAAGAAGTCCGGCACCACCACGTTGTCGAGCGTGATGTCGGCATTTTGGACGGTCCGAAGCGAGATCTTGTTTTCAATCTTGGTTGCACTGTAGCCCTCGGTTGTCGTGTCAACCAGGAAGCCCTTGACCTGGTTGTCAGCTTCGTCACGGGCGTAGATGACCACCCAGTCGGAGAAAGTGGCATTGCCGATCCAGCGCTTGGCGCCGTTGAGGATCCAGCTGCCGCCTTCGCGGCGGGCGGTAGTGCGGGTGCCGCCGGCGACATCGGAGCCGCCCAGCGGCTCGGTCAGGCCAAAGGCGCCGATCTTCTTCAGCGAGTAGATGTCCGGCAACCAGGCTTCCTGCTGTTCCTGCGAGGCGAGGGCCTCGATGGAGCCGGTGAACAAGCCGTCGTGCACACCCAGGAAGGTGGCGATGGAGGTGTCCGCGCGCGTGGCTTCTGCGTGCAGGATACCTGCGAACAGGTTGGAGTAGCCCTGGCGCCGGACGGGGCTGACCAAGTCGATCTCGGCCAGCTTCGGGATCAGGTCCATCGGGAACTCGGCCCGGTTCCAGCAATCGACGGCGATCGGCTTGACTTCACGGTCCAGGAACTCCCGGACCTCGGCCAGCCGGTCGCGCTCCTTGCCGCTGAGCAGCTGCTCGAACGCAAAGAAATCACCGTCGGCGTAGGGCAGGTTATTGATGTCGATAGCAGCTTTGGACATGGTGTTCCTTCACGTGTGATCAGCAGCGACCGTAGAACGCGGGCGTCGCGCCGGCGATTAAGTTACTGATGAGTAACATACCGCAGCGGGAGGATGGCAGGCAAGCGGACAACGGGCTTTGCCCGCCCGGCGCGGGAAACAAAAAAGAGCCGTGGGGGGGGGGGGGGGAACCGGCCCCGGGCCCCGGGGGGGGGGGGCGGGCCGGCCGCCCCGGGGGCCGGGGTCCTGAAAGGGACCCCGGGACGTCCTGGGTAGGGATGTGGACGGTCCGTGTGTGGGTGGGGATGGCACAGTTT
>NZ_JBHVYH010000009.1:0-52402 GCF_042880995.1 Arthrobacter sp. NPDC058288 | reverse complement strand
TCGCGGGGGGGGGTGTGTGGCCGCCCCGGCGTACCGGGGGGGGCCCCGCCGGGGCCCTAAAAACAAAGCGCCCGGGGGGGCTTTCCCACCCCCCCCCCCACGGCTCCCTGGATGGGGCAAATCGGCCTACGCGCCCGGCTCCGCAAGCCGGTCGCGATAACTTCTTGTAGGGCTACTCGGACTTGAACCGAGGACCTTAGGATTATGAGTCCCGCGCTCTAACCAGCTGAGCTATAGCCCCGTGCGCCCTGCGGACCGCCGGCTCCGTAGGGAGCCTCGGCAGATCCGGGGCAAAAACACTCTAGCAATAGTAGTCGCCTGTTACGTGCACCAGCGCTCCAGGCGCCTGGCGGTACGTTGCGATCACCGCTTCGGGATCACACCACTTTGTCGTCGTAAGTGGCCCCGCGGTAGAGATCTTCAAACGTCTGCAGCGTCCCCTGGATACTGTGCGGCTCCACCATGCAGCGGCTGGCCTTGCCCATCGCGGCGAGGTCCTCGGCCGGAAGCTCCAGGACCCGCGTGATCTTGGCGGCGAGGTCGTCACTGTCATTGGGGGTGAAGAGGTATCCGTTTTCGCCGTCGCGCACCAGGTGCGGCAGCGCCATTGCATCCGCCAGCAGCACCGGGGTGGACGCGGACATGGCCTCCAGCGTGACCAGGGACTGAAGCTCAGCTGTTCCCGGCATGCAGAACAGGTCCGCCTTGATGTAGGCCTCGCGCAATTCGGCGTCGCTGGCCAGGCCCAGGAACTTCACCCGCGATTGCAGTCCCAGCCGCGCCACCTGCGCTTCGAGGGCGGCGCGGACCTCGCCTCCGCCGACGATCTCCAGGTGGACATTCAGCTCGGCGGGGGTCTTGGCCACGGCATCAATGAGGATGTTGACGTGCTTCTCCTCAGCGAGGCGGCCTGCGAACAGCACGGTGGGATACGGGTGCCGCTCGATGACCTCGCCCTCGCGGAGTTCATAGGCAGCCGAATCTATGCCGTTGGAGAGCGGCAGAACCTTGCGCAGGAACGCGTGCTGGTGCATGGCCTTGGCAGCGAGCGGCGTGGGCGTGGTGACGACGTCAGCCCGGCCCATCACCTTGCCCATGTCCTTCCAGGAAATGCGACCCACGATGTCCTTGAACCACTGCGGAAACGGCAGGAAGGGGTTCAGGTTTTCCGGCATGAAGTGGTTGGTAGCGATGATCCGCACGCCGCGCCGTTCGGCTTCGTAGAGCACGTGCTCGCCGATCATGTAGTGGCTCTGGATGTGCACCACGTCCGGCTTGACGCGGTCAAACAGGAGGCTGATCTCCTTCTTGATCTCCCATGGGAAGGTAATGCGGAAGTACTCGTGCGTGGGAACTGAATGCGAGCGGATCCGGTGCACCGTGCCCTCCGCGCGGAACTCGGTGTAGCTCTTGCCCTTGTCCGGCCGGCACGCCAGCACATGGACGTCGTGTCCGCGTGCGGTCATGCCCTTGGCCAGCCGGTATCCGAATTGCGCGGCTCCGTTGACGTGGGGCGGGTAGGTGTCCGCAGCAATCAGGATGGTGAGTGGTTGCTGGCTGTCGGGCAAGGTCACGTGGAGAGCTCCTGGTGGTCACGGTGCGGTCAGCGCTGCTGTGGCGGCCGGCTGGCCCTCGGCGCTGTCGCGCCGGGACTTCTGGTGAAGTCTGGGTATCAGTCGCCCCTAGGACACCCGCCCTGCGGCCTTGCGCGCGTCCTTCTTGCGCTTGGTCACTTCGGGATGGTGCCGCGAGAGGGCGATTACCCCCACGATAGCAAGGGAAGCGGCTGCCCCCATGGCAATCGCCAGCACGGCGTGGACATCCGGCCGGAGTTCGCCCAGGATGGTGATGCCGATGGCTATTCCAACAATGGGGTCGATGACGGTAAGTCCGGCTATGACGAGGTCCGGCGGGCCGCCGGAGTACGCCGACTGGACAAACCACGAGCCCAGCCCGCCCGCCGCGGCGATGGCCACTACCGAATACCACTGCACGTTGAGCAGGGCCAGCCCGTTGGGGTCGAGCAGATGCTTGCCGATGATGCGGGTCAGCACTGCCACGAACCCGAACAGCACCCCTGCCCCGAGGATGTAAATGAAGGCGCTCATCCGGTGCTTGAACACCAGGGCCAGCGTGCCGAAGACGCCCACCGCAAGGGTGAGAAGCAGCACGATGGTGAGTTCGTCGTCGAAACTCACATGATGGTTTTCCTGCGTCACATTGACCGCCAGCAGGACAAACATCGCTGACCCGGTGACGCACGCCGAGATGGCCACCACCGTGGCCCGGTTAATGCTCAGGCCCTGGTCCTTGGCGTTGACGACCGTGGTGATGACCAGGGCGATGGCTCCGATCGGCTGCACCACCGTTAGCGGCGCCGACACGAGGGCGACGGCGTTCATCGCCATACCGGCGCAGAGCAGTAAGAGCCCGAAGACCCAGCGCGGATTGCGGATGAGCCGAAGCAATCCGTGCGTGCTAAGCGCAAGACCTCCCGTATCCGCTTTGACCGCGCTGCCTTGGCGTTGCGCGCCGATGGCCAGGCAAAACGCGCCCAGCACGGCCAGGAAGACGGCGAGCCACACCATCAGCTGCGTCCGCCGTCGTTCGCGGCCTTGAGCCTGCCCTTACGGATGATGGCCCAGAAATAGTTGTAGCCGGCCACCCAGTGGCCGATCAGCCCGAGGCTGAGGAAGACCCATGCCGCCACAAAATAGATTTCGGTCAGCGGGATGGGCAGCTTGGCCAGCACCAGCAGCGGGGTGCCCACGAGCAGGAGCGCGGTGCGGATCTTTCCGATCCGGCTGACGGGCAAATCCGGGTGGCTGTGGAAATAGAACAGCGAAACGGCCATCAGGATGGCATCGGGAACCACCAGCGCCGTCAGGTACCACCACTCCACGACCCCGGCGATCACCAGGGTGACGGCGACGGCAATGAGGGCCATCCGGTCGGCCACGGGATCCATGATCCGGCCCAGCCTGGACGTCTGGTTGAAGCGGCGGGCGATGTACCCGTCCACCCAGTCCGTGCTGCCCATGATCACCAGCACGATCGTGGCGAGGGCATACTCCTTCTGCCACAGGACCAGCCAAATGAAGAGCGGAACGCCCATGAACCGGACCACCGTCAGGATGTTGGGGATGGTGAAGACGGCGTCGCTGTCTACGTGCCGCTGGCCCGGACGTGCGCCCGCGTTGATGAACTTCATCCCTAACCTCCTTCCCTTCCCGCTTCGACTGCCTGGGTGGTGCCGGTGACGCTAGCCTTTGAGGAGCTTGCGGAGGAGGACTACAAGGACGGCGGCCGATGCCACGAGTGCAGCCAGCGGCTTCCAGCGCGCTCCGGCCTGGCTCTCGCCGGCGCGGTTCAGCAGGTTGGATGCCGAGCGGCTGAGGGATTCCGCCTGCTGGCCGGCGCGGGCCTTGCCGGATTTCAGGCCGGCTTCGGCGGCGACCAGCAGGAGATGCGCCTGGGTCTTGACGTCGAGCTCCTCGCCAAGTTCGTCGCGGACGCCCGTCAGGTGCCGGCGGCGCTTGTCCAGCCGACTCCGGAGTTCGGCTTCCGTGGGGGCGGGCACGTCAACCTTTTCGGCAGCGGCCTTGGCCTCCTTCTCCGCCTTTTCCTGAGCCGCCTTCGCTTCCTTCGCGGCCTTGGCGGCTTTGGCCTGCTCGGAGGTCGGATCCAGGACAGCCGGGTCGAATTCCGAGCCTTCCTTCACAATGCCGAGATCGTGCTTGAGTCCGCGGATCGTGTCCTCGGGCACCAGCGGCATGGCCTTCTTGAATTTACTCATGCCGATAAGCGCGCCGATGAGGGCGATGACAAGGAAGACGGCGCATACGAGCAGGGCTGCCAGCCAGGCCGGCATGATGGTGGCAAGCCCCATGATTGCCGCAACGATGAGTCCGGTGACGAGGAAGGCGACAAACACCAGTGCGACGGCCAGGAACGCTGCAGCCACCCCGACCTGGATGCCCTTGCGCTTCAGCTCGATCTTCGCGAGGGCGATTTCGTCGTTCAGCTGCCGTGGTGCGAGTTTGGCAACCAGCCTCAGCGTTTTGGGCAGCGCCGCAATACTCAGTCCGCTAGTTGTCCGGCCGCTGTGTCGTCCGCTCATCGATCCCGCCTAACTGGTTCCATCTTTGATTCGGATTCCGTCGGATTCCGGGGGCCTGCGCGGCTTCACACACTCCCCGTTGACAAAACTATCATTCAGGTTCGGCCCCATCTTCGGCTAATAACCCGTGGCGCGCCCTCCAACGCTGTAAAAGTATGATCTGAGCGCCATAGGATTGGTCCCTGTGAGCATTCCCGCCAATCCGGGCGACTCCCTGAGCCGCAACCGGAAAATCCTGTACATCCTCCTTCTCGGCGCCCTGACCGCACTGGGACCATTTACGATCGACCTCTACCTGCCGGCGTTCCCCGCCCTTGAGGCAAGCCTCGGGGTGTCCGAGGCTGAAGTGCAGCTCACGCTGACCGGGACAACCGTGGGCTTTGCCCTGGGGCAGCTGGTGGTGGGGCCGTTGAGCGACAAGTTCGGCCGGAGGGTTCCGCTGATCCTTGCCACGGCCCTGCACATCAGCGCCTCGCTCGGCGCCGCGTTGTCCACGGACCTCGCCACGCTGGGATTGTTCCGGGTCCTGATGGGCATCGGCGCTGCCGGCGGCGGCGTGGTGGCCATGGCCATGGTGCGGGACCTCTTCACGGGATACGCCATGGTGCGGATGTTCTCGCGGATGGCCTTGGTCAACGGGCTGGCCCCGATCCTTGCACCGGTCATCGGCTCCCAGCTCCTGCTGGTCATGCCCTGGCCGGGCATCTTCTACTTCCTGGCCGGCTACGGCACGCTGGTGATCATCGCCGCAATCCTCCTGGTGCGCGAAACCCTCCCCCGCGAACTCCGGGGCAAATCCGGCCTGACGGCGGGCCAGCGTTACAAACTGCTCTTTTCGGACCGGATCTTCGTGGGCCTGCTGCTGCTCGGCGGCATGAACTTCGCCGGGCTCTTTGCCTACCTCTCGGCCTCCCCCTTCCTGTTCCAGGATGTGTACGGGTTCTCGCCGCAGCAGTACGGCCTGCTTTTCGGCATCAACTCGCTGGGCATCGTGGCAGGCGTGCAAACCAGCTCCCGGGTGATCAGGCGGGTTCCCCCGCAGTGGATCCTGGCCTGTTCCACCGCGTGGATGTTCCTGATGGCCGTGCTGATTGTCGTGTTCGACCAGTTCGGCCTGGGGCTCTGGGGCGTGATGGTGCCGCTCTGGTTCTACATCCTGGGCACAGGCTTCACCTTCCCCTGCGTCCAGGTCCTTGCCCTTTCCAAGCACGGGGCGCAGGCAGGCACGGCGGCATCGCTGCTGGGAGCAGCAACCTTCATGATGGCCGGCATAGTCTCCCCGGTGGTGGGCTGGTTCGGCGACATCTCGGCAACCGTCATGGGCGGAGTCCAGGCCACGAGCATCCTGCTGGCCGCGGCGGCACTGTGGCTGGTGGTCCGCCCCCGCACGGTCCCCTCCATCCACTAGTACCTGCATCCACAAGCACCCGCAGCCGTCCCGGTACCCTGAAGCCATGGCCAAAAGACTTAACCGCAACCGCAGGGGGCTGTTCCTCGGCGCGGTGATCGGCGGCGTCGCCGGATACTTCGCCGGGCGGACGATGGGAAACCCGGCGATGGGCATCATCCTGGGCGCGATCGCCGGTTCCGCGCTCCTCTACCGGGTCAATCCCGGGCCCTGGAACCGGCCCTAACAAGTGTCCGGGCGTTCGGGCTTAGTGGCCCTGTTCCGGCAATTGCCCGCGCGATAAAGTTGTTTTGTGCCCGACTGGCAGCAGCATCATCCGCCCCTTCCGGCCACATGGCAGCGGTGCGACACCGGCATCCTGCCCCTGTGGTGGGAACGGTTGTGCGCACAGACCAGTCCGCAGTCGGCGGCACTGTACGCCGCCGGACTTTTCACTGAGGACCGGCGCCGCCCCATTGCCCAGTGGTTCAACCCCGCGTACAATGCGGCGCTCCTGGTCGCCCCGGAAACGTCCCCGGAGTGGCCGGTGCAGCGGTTCGGCATCTTCTATGCGCCGCCGAACAGCGGCTTCACCAGGGTGCACTCAGCGCCGCATGAGTGGCACCCCCGGGAGCCGCGGAAGTCCCCCACCGAGGACGAAGCGTTCCGTGCCGCCATCGACGAGGCAGAACGCTTCCTGCAGGTGGAGATGGATTTCGTCTAAAGCCTGAAACAGAAAAAGGGCCCCGTGGCCGGCTGTTCGCCGGCCACGGGGCCCGTCCGCTCCTCCTGCTGGACTTGAACCAGCAACCCTTCGATTAACAGTCGAATGCTCTGCCAATTGAGCTAAGGAGGAATGAAGCAGGTATGACATTAGCAAAGGTTCTGCCGCAATGTGAAATCGGCTGCCACAGCATCCGGGAATACCCCGCCGGGGTATAAAAAAGTCCCCGTTCCGGTGACCCGGAACGGGGACTGCGCGCTCCTCCTGCTGGACTTGAACCAGCAACCCTTCGATTAACAGTCGAATGCTCTGCCAATTGAGCTAAGGAGGAATGAAGCGGGTATTAGCCTAGCAAAGACCCGGCAGGTAAGTGAAATCGGGACCGACGATGACCGGGTCCGCCCTCGGCCGGTTCCGGATCCCGTCCGGGTTTTCAGGCGTCGGAACGCAGTGAACGGCGTTCCATTTCCAGCAGCATCAGCTCACGGTTCAGCCGCTGGAACTCTTCCGGGTGGGAGGAGGCATCCAGCCGCTGCAGCTGCCCCATCTTGTCCGCCTTGACCCTGGTGATCTGCAGTTCGAACAGCCGGGCGAGGATGTCCCGGCAGTACCTGAGCACGCCTTCAGCGTTGCTGGCCGGCAGCGGCACCACGGCGAGCTCCGAGACCAGCGGACGGAGGGGCTCCGGCACTTCGTTCATCACCTGCTCCACCCATCGCACGGGATCGCCGGTCAGTCCCGGCCCGGAGGCGCGCATGGCGTCGTGGACGGCCTGGTAGGCAGGGGTCCGGAACCCTGCCGCACTGAACCGGTCCCAGGTCCCGCCAGCCAGCATTGCAGGCTCCTGAAGCGCCACTTCCAGCGCCTGGCGCTCCATGGACGCCACCGGGTCCCTCGGGTCCGGCCTGTTGAAGGACGGCACAACGCCCGACGCCGGGAGTTCGGCAACGCCCGGCGCCGCTCCACTGCCTGCGGGTGCGTCGCCCTGGGCAGCCCGTTTGGCAGCGACGGCCACTGCGCGGCCGACCTCTTCGACGGGCATGCCGAGCCAGCCTGCCAGCTCGCGGGCATACCCGGGGCGGATGCCCGCGTCGCGGATCTGGGCCACCACCGGAGCAGACTCCCGCAGGGCCGCAATGCGGCCCTCGACAGTGTCGAGGTTGTGCCGCTTCAGCGAGGCCCTGATGGCGAATTCAAACAGCGGACGGCGGCTGCTGATCAGGTCGCGAACGGCGGAGTCGCCCCGGGCCTGCCGGAGGTCGCAGGGATCGGCCCCGGTCGGTTCCACGGCGACGTAAGTCTGCGCCACGAAACGCTGGTCCTCCTCGAAGGCGCGCAGGGCGGCCTTCTGGCCTGCGGCATCGCCGTCGAAAGTGAAGATCACCTCTCCCCCGGTGCCGTCGTCGGACAGCAGCCGCCGGGCGATCTTGATGTGGTCGGCGCCGAACGCGGTCCCGCAGGTGGCCACCGCCGTCGTGATCCCGGACAGGTGGCAGGCCATCACGTCGGTGTAACCCTCGACCACCACCAGCTGCCGTTCCTTGGCGATGCTCCGCTTGGCGAGGTCGATGCCATAGAGCACCTGGGATTTCTTGTAGAGCGTGGTTTCCGGAGTGTTGAGGTACTTGGGGCCTTGATCGTCCTCGTACAGTTTCCGGGCGCCGAAGCCGATGGTGTCGCCGGCGATGTCACGGATGGGCCAGATCAGGCGGCCTCGGAACCGGTCGTAGATTCCCCGGTTGCCTTCGGAGAACATGCCCGTCAGCTTCAGTTCGGCATCCGTGTAGCCGCGGCCGCGGAGGTGCTTGAGCAGCGCGTCCCAGCCCTGCGGGGCGTAGCCGACGCCAAACTGCTCAGCGGCCGCCCGGTCGAAACCACGGCCGTGCAGGAAGTTGCGGCCCTCGGCGGCGCCGGGAGTCAGCAACTGGGCGCGGAAGAACTCGTCCGCCACCTTGTGGGCGTCCAGGAGGCGCTGGCGTTTGCCCACGTCCTCCCGGCTGGGGCCCGTGCCGCCGTCTTCGTAGCGCAGTTCGAAGCCGATCCTGGCCGCCAGCTTTTCCACGGCCTCATGGAACGAGGAGTGGTCCAGTTTCTGGACAAAGGAGATGACGTCACCGTCCTCGCCGCAGCCGAAACAGTGGTACCTGCCCACCTGGGGACGGACTGTGAACGACGGCGAGCGCTCATCGTGGAACGGGCACAGGCCCTTGAACGATCCCAGCCCCGCGCCCTTGAGCGTCACGTAGCCGTCGACGACTTCCTTGATGTCCGTGCGCTGGCGTACTTCGTCAATATCTTCTCGTTTGATCAGCCCAGCCACAGAGCCATCCTAGTCCCCGTGCAGAACTACCGGCGTCCTGGCCGTTGCTGCTCAACGTCTGGCGGGCCCCGGCCCGCCCCCGCGCCGGTCCCCGTCCTGCAGGCTAAGGGCCAGCATGGGACAAAGAGCGACGGCGTCATGCGCCGCGTCGAGGTCGGCCGCCGCCAGGGGAACGTCAGTTCGCTGGCGCCCGGCCCGCCCGCGCGCAACGGGATAGCCCCAGTCATCCCGGTCCAGAACCCCGGAGAGCAGTTCGGTGCATAGGCCCCGCCCGTCGCACCGTGTCCAGTCGATATGAAGGATGGTATTCACGCCGCCACACCTCCGGGTCCGATGCATCGGCCGTTCAGGTGCGCCCGGACGTCGTCGGCGAAGACTTCCAGTGCGCTGCCGACCAGCCCGGCTGTTCCGTCCGGGTGCCGGCACGCCCCGCGTCCGGAGACAAGCCTGGCCAGACGGTCCAGTTCGCCCGGAAGCCGGGGATTCCTTTCCCCGGCGGCGATGCGGTTGAGTACCGACGCCATGGCCGGCAGGCCGAACATGCAGGGGCCACATTGACGCGCAGATTCCCGGGCGAGGTAGGAGGCAATCCGGGCGGTGACCTGGAGCCCGCAGTCATCAGCACCCAGGGCGTGGATAACGCCCGCTCCCGGTCGTACCGTGCGGTCCGCGGGTCCGGTGGGCGAGAGCATATACGGGCCCGGCCGGACCCAGCGGCCGTGGTATCCGCCAACCAGGACAGCGGACACGGAATCCGGGTCGGCGCCGGCGGAGCGGAGGACTCCCGGCAGGCTGGCCCCGCCGGGTACCTCCAGGACAACATCACGGACCGGAGCCGGGCCGGAGACCGACACCAGCCGGGTGCCCGGGTCTGTGGGGGTACCCGCTTCGCGGAACCATTCCGCCCCGTACCTGGCGATGAGGGCGACCTGCGCGAGGGTTTCGACATTGACCACCAGCGTCGGGCGGCCGTTGAGTCCAGCTTCGCTGAGGCGGCGGCGTTGGTCCAGTGGCAAGGCCGAACCGGTGGCAATCCTGTTGACGACGGCGCTCGCCTCGCCGGAAATGAACGTTTCGGGTGCTTCCACCACCTCTATCCGACGCGCACCCGGGTGCTCGGAGAGGGCCCGCCGCAGACCGGGAATGCTGGCAGCAGTGACATACATCCACATCTGGCCGGCGGACAGCGTCCGGGTCAGTGCAAGCAGGCCGTCGATCACCAAGTGCGGCGCATGGGCCAGAAGCGTCCGGTCCTTGAAGCTGAGCGGTTCTCCTTCGGCCCCGTTGGCAATCACCACCGGCCGGGCCGGAAGCAGCCCTTTCCGTCCGGACTGGACTGCGGACATGGCCTTGCGCCACGTTTCGAAGGCCGCGCCGCCACGCCCGGTGAGGCCTGCCGCCTCCAGCACAGGCAGGAATCCGGACGTCATGGCGTCGGTGTCCAGAGAGCCGAAGGTCTCCAGATGCCTTGTCAGTGCCGGGTCCGGACCTGCCGCCAGCAGCCGGGACAGCTGATGCCCTGCGGCCGGGAGGTGTTGTGCGAGTTCGTCAGGGAAAGGCTTCACAGGACGGTTCCTTCACGGGCTTTGGACGTTTCAAGGAAGGCTGCCGAGAGCCGCCAAACCACGGCTCCCGCAATGGCAAGCGCCGATAACGCCGCCAGGAGGAGGAACCAGGCGCTGCCGGCATCGGTGCCGTTTCCGATGGCGTGGGCCATCGCCACCGGCCAGACGCCGTAGCTGAGCCAATGGACGGCCTTGAAAGAACGCTGCCCGATCCGGTGCCGCAGAAGGGCTGTCACCGTCACGGCGGCCGCGAGATCCAGGGCCACCGTCCCCAGTCCCTGCCAGAACGGCCGGAACGACCCCATGAAGGGCACCACGACATCCACCGGGCGCAGCTTGGCGTAGGAGTCAAGTAGGAGGGATCCGACGTGCAGGGCCAGGAACACGGCCGCCAGCAGTGCGATGTTCCGATGCAGGATGCTGATGGAAAACCTTGGCAGCACCAGTAGCGGCCTGCCGGACCGGTTGAGGATTCCCAGCAGCACGGAAACGGTGAACAGTGCCAAGGCTATGAACCCGCTGGCCCGCCCGAAGGCCCACATCGCCTCATCCACGGGACACACCTGCCCCCGTGACGTAGCGCTCCGCCGGCCAGCCGCCAACCGCAACAACGCGTCCCTGCCGGTCCACGAGGCGGGCCGGGATGCCTTCGGACGTGAACCATGCGGGGGCGGCGGTGCCCCGGACAACGCCCGCGGTGCTGAACGCGTTGGCCTCGAGGCAGGTGGGGGCTGCCACCGTGACAGACCGCCAGACGGCGGCGGCGGGCAGCCCGAAGCGGGGGTCAAGGATGTGATGGACGTCGGTTCCGGCGTGCTTCCATCGCCGCTTCTGCGTGCTGGAGGTGGCGAGTGCGAATCCTGGTTCCAGGGCAATGTGCTGGTCCGGGTCGGCGGGCAGGTCCTGGACGAGGATCTGCCACTCGCCCGGCTGCACGGACGCTGCCGGCCCCGGTCCTGCGGTTGCCAGGTCTCCGCCCAGGCAGACGAGGGCCCCGCAGCCCAGGCGGCCAAACACCTCGGCGGCGGCACGGTCTGCCGCAACTGCTTTGGCTGTTGCGCCCAGGTCCAGCCGGAGATCGGCAGGAACGGTCAGAGTGTGTCCTTCGAGTGTGATGCGCTGCCAGCCCGGAACACGGCCGGCAGCCGGCGAAGGTTCCACGGGGAGGTGTTCTCCCGGCAACGACTTTCCGGGCGGGGAGGACGGGCCCGCACTGCCGGCTTTCAGCGGCACGCTGGTGATTCCGCGGGGATACCCCAGGGCATCGAGGTCGGCGCCCAGAGTCGGATCGACGTCGCCGTCCGTCAGTTGCGCTGCAGTGAGGGCGCATTCGATGAGGAACCGGAGGGTGTCGCTGACAGTGACTCCGGCGGCCATGTCCGGCTGGAGCATCATCAGTTCCGAATCGCGGCGGAACCGACTGCAGGCCAGGTCCACGTCGGCCACGATGCGCTGTACTATCCGTTCCGCTTCCGGCAGCATGGCCCGGTCTGTGACGGTAAGGCCGGCATCGAGCCCCCAGACAGTCCAGGTGGATTGCCCGTCCATGTCAGGATCCCGACGACTGTCCGTGGGTGAAGCCGCCGCTGCCCGGCCGCACAGGGCTGGCGCCGCCGTCACCGCGCTGGCGGCGAACGCCATTGTCCTGGGCACTGCCCGAATAGCCGCCTGATGAGGAACCGCTTGAGGACGGCCCTTCCGGAGCCTGCGACGTCGAAGTGGTGGAATTCGCCTTGGAAAGAACTGCCGGCGTGGCGGAATAGATCGCGGCGGCGGCAACGCCGGCTGTCGCGAGACTGCCTGCGCCGATGGCCGCGGTGATGCCGCTGGCCAAGCGCTTGCCCCTGTTGCGGGTACTCATGACCTGCTCCCGTCCCTTGCGGTCTGCCTGTCCTTCTATACTCCTCGCGCTTCCTGTGTAAATTCTTAGAACCAGCTGTTGATCGGCGTCACCACAGCGACGGCAGGCTGCCGACCAACCGCTCGTACATGGCCAGCGCGGACCCGTCGGTAAGCGAGGCGACCTGGTCGATGACGACGCGCAGGCGGGCCCCGTCGTCGGGCGCGTCCCGCCAGTCGGCGGCGAACATCGGCTCGAGGTGGCGGTCTCCGGTGGCGTTCAGCGCCGTCACCAGCGCGTGCAGGACCTCGCGCTGGCGTTCGTAGATGGGCTGGCGGTGCTCGGTGGTCATCACAAACGTGGTGGCCAGGCCCTTCATGACCGCGATTTCCATCACGGTCTCGTCAGGCACCATCAGCTCTGCGTTGTACCGGGTGAGGTCTTCGGGGCCGTAAACGGCCCGCGTTGTCTCCAGCGCGCTCTGGCAGAACCTGCCGATCAGCTGGCTGGTCATGTTCTTCAGCGCGGCCATCGCCTTGCGGCTGCCGTCGGCCTCCCGCACCCAGACATCCGTCGCCTCCAGCCGGGCCAGTGCGGCGTCAATCGCTGCGGGGTCGTTGTGCGGCAGGTACCACTGCTTGGCGTAGCCAACCACGCGGGCACGGTGGTCCGGGTTGTCCATCCAGCGCAACTGGAAGTGGCCCGCCACGATGGCGTCCTCGACGTCATGCACCGAGTAGGAAATGTCGTCCGCAAGGTCCATGACCTGCGCCTCCAGGCAGGACCTGCGCTCCGGCGCTCCCTCCCGGATCCAGTCAAAGATGGGCAGGTCATCCTCGTAGGTACCAAACTTGCTGGTCCGCTGGCCATGGATCACCGGGGCATTCAATGCCGACCACGGGTACTTGGCCGCAGCGTCAAGGCTGGCCCGCGTGAGGTTCAGCCCTGCCGGGGTTCCGTCCGCAGCCAGGACTTTGGGTTCCAGCCGGGTCAGCAGCCGGAGGGTCTGGGCGTTGCCCTCAAAGCCGCCAATGCCGTGCGCCATCTCGTTTAGAGCGGATTCACCGTTGTGCCCGAAAGGAGGGTGGCCAAGGTCGTGGCTGAGGCAGGCGGTGTCCACGACGTCGGGATCGCAGCCCAGCGCCCGGCCCAGTTCGCGGCCCACCTGGGCCACCTCAAGGCTGTGCGTCAGCCGGGTCCGGACAAAGTCGTCGGTGTCCGGCGCAACCACCTGGGTCTTGGCGCCCAGCCGGCGCAGCGCGGACGAGTGCAGGACCCGGGCCCGGTCACGTTCGAAGTCCGAGCGGTAGGTGGATTTAGGCGGTTCCTCCACCCAGCGGGCGGAGTCGTGGGCCTCGTAGCCCGGCAGCACGGGGGCTGTGGTCCGCGTTTCAGCCACCTGACACGTCCAGTTCGGCGGCGGCGATGTCCTGGGACTGTTCGGCGTTAAGCGCCCGGGATTCCAGCCAGTCCTTGGGCAACGCCGGTTTCTTGGGCGAACCGGCGCGGCCGCGGGGACCTTCGGCATCCACACCCGGGTAGGGGGAATCCTGGTCCAGCCCGGCCAGCGTATCGCGCAGCACCTCGAGGCTGGTGACCAGGGCAAGACGTGTGCGCAGCTCCCCGCCCACCACGTAACCCTTGAAGTACCACGCCATGTGCTTGCGGATTTCACGCAGGGCCTTGCCTTCGTCGCCGAAGGTTTCCACCATGAGTTCCGCGTGCCGGTACACGCCCTCCGCCACCTGCCGCAGGTTCGGCTTGTGGCGGGTGTCGCTGCCTTCGAAGGCTGCCTGGAGGTCCCCGAAGAGCCAGGGCCGGCCCTGGCACCCGCGGCCAATCACCACGCCGTCGACCCCGGTCTCCCGGACCATCCGCACGGCGTCCTCGGCGGACCAGATGTCGCCGTTGCCCAGCACCGGAATGTCCGGCAGTGCTTCGCGTAGGCGGGCGATGGCGGACCAGTCCGCCTGGCCGGAATAGAACTGCGCCGCGGTGCGGCCGTGGAGTGCGACGGCGGCGACGCCGGAATCGCGCGCAATCCGGCCGGCGTCAAGGTACGTGAGGTGGTCCTCGTCAATGCCCTTGCGCATCTTGATGGTGAGCGGGACGTTGCCCTTGGACGCCTCTTTGACGGCCGTCTGGACGATGGAGGTGAACAGGTCGATTTTCCAGGGCAGGGCGGATCCGCCGCCGCGCCGCGTCACCTTGGGAACGGGGCAGCCGAAGTTGAGGTCGATGTGGTCCGCCCGGTCCTCCTCCACGAGCATCCGGACCGCCTGTCCGACGGTCACGGGGTCCACGCCGTACAGCTGGACGGAGCGGACCTTTTCGTCGTCATCATGGGAGATGATGCGCAGCGACTCGGGGGTGCGCTCCACGAGGGCGCGCGAGGTGACCATCTCCGCCACATACATGCCGCCGCCGTATTCACGGCAGAGCCTGCGGAAGGCGGAGTTGGTGATGCCCGCCATGGGGGCCAGGATCACGGGGGTGTCCACCGTGAGGGGTCCCAGCTTCAGGGGCGGGAGTTCCAGCTTGGGGGCGGGAGGAGTCGCTACAACAGTCACCCGTTCATTGTCTCAAAGCCGGGCAAATCGGCGAGCCGGCCGCCGAATGGCCGCTCCTGCAGGGGGGACGGGCCCGGCTACTCCCCCTCTGCGGCCCGACGTGCCCGCCGGCTGCCGGGCAGCGGTTCCCGCGCGGTTTCACGGGAGGCAGGGGTCTCGGCGCGCGTCCGCCCGCCGCGTGAGAGCGCCGCTGCTGCCGCGAGCGCGCCGGTGTCCGCGACGTCGGCGGGCATCACGGGCGGCCGCCCCGAAGCGGTGCTGCCGGAAGCATCGCCGCGGGTGTGCGGCCCGGCCGCGGGCCTGATCCCGGTGGCCTTGACCACCAGCACCGCGATCAGGGTGGTGACGGGGATCGCCAGCACCAGTCCCACGGAACCGACGAGCGTCCTGATGACTTCTTCGGACAGCTCAGCACTGGTCAGTGCCTCTCCGAGCGGGCGGTCGTAGAGCATCACGATAATGAGGATGGGCAGCGCCGCTCCTGCGTAGGCAAAGGCGATGGTGTACACGGTGGAGGCGATGTGGTCGCGGCCGATCCGCATGGCCGAGGAGAAGAGCTGGCGGGCGCTTGTCTCCGGAGCAAGTTCGTAGAGTTCCCACACCGCCGAGGACTGGGTGATGGTGACGTCGTTCAGGACGCCGAGTCCGGAAATGATCAATCCGCACAGGATGATGCCGGAAATGGAGATATTGTCCGAAATGTTCGCCAGCGTAGCGGCATCATGGCTGCCCACGCCGGCCAGGTTTGCCGCGTCGGTGGCCCAGGCCGCCAGCAGCGCGGTGATGCCGAGGCCGAACATGGTGCCCAGCAACGCCGTGGAGGTCCGCGCCGAGAAGCCATGGGCGAAGTACAGGACGCCGATCATGATCACGGTGGACCCCACCAGCGCCAGCAGCAGGGGCGGCTTCCCTTCCACCAGCCCGGGCAGCATGAACGTCACCAGCACCGCGTAGGCGCCCACAAGGCCGATCAGCGCCCGCAACCCGCGCCACCGCGCCACCGCGATAACCACCGCGGCGTAGAGGACTGCCAGCAGGATGATGGGCAGGGTGCGGACGAAGTCCACGAAGATATAGGCAGGCGCGCCCTGCCCGGACGCGCCCTGGGCGTTGGAGAGGTTCAGGTACCGGATGTCGTCTCCGACCTTGACTCCGTGGGATTTCACCACGTCCGGGTTGATCACCACCTTGACCGGGTTGCCGCCCTTGTCCGGCTCGGTAAATGCGAAGGTGCAGTCGTTCCCCGGCTGCGCGGCGCCCTGCCCCGCACCGGGCTGGGCGGTGGTGTTTTGGCCGGTACTACCCTGGGTGCAGCTTTCCACCACCACGCGCTGGATGGTGCCGGTATCGAAGGTCACTCCGGGGGCGGCCGCGTACGGGCTGGCCAGCTTCAAGTCCTGCTTGTTCCCGGACGGCCACATCATGATCATGGCCGCAAGGGTCAGCAGCGTCAGCGGAATAAGCACCGCAGCGAGGAGCCAGTTGGCCCGCTTGCGCGCAGCCAGAGCCCCGGGTGTCGGATCCGAATGGTCTGTGTGGCCGTGCGAGTGTCCGGCACCCATCAGCAGTAAAACCTCATGCCTGCACTTTACTGGGGCCTGGGCACCCTCCGGTTGCCCATCTTCACCAGCGACGGCTCCGAATGCCCTGTGAGAGCCCGGAATGCGCGGTGCCCGTGCACTTCCGGACGCGCCTGAATTCCATCAAGGAACTGACCAGCGGAACTAAACACGGGAACCCTTGGGTTTATAACTGTAGGACGAGGAGTCTGGAGGCCCGCATGGGTAATCGCAGGAATGTCGACGGAAGCACCAAGCCCGTTCTGACGGTGCGCGAGGCGGCGGGAGAGACCCGCGGCGTGGCGCTGGTGCTGCACGGCGGCCGCTCACACAGCTACGAGCCCGTTGAGGCCCGCCACTTGAGCCCGGCCCGCATGGTCCCGTTCGCAAAGCGCCTGCACCGGGCCGGCGGCAGCCATGGACTTGCAGTCTGGACGCTACGCAACAGCGTGCGCGGCTGGAACGGCCCTGACATGTCACCGCTGCAGGATGCCCGGTGGGCGCTCTCCCGGATCCACGACGAACACCCGGGTGTACCCGTGTACCTGCTGGGGCACTCGATGGGAGGACTCACCGCCATTTGCGCCGCCGACGATCCCCAGGTGGATGCGGTCGTCGCCTTGGCCCCGTGGCTCAGCGCCGAGACACCGGCCGGGAACGTCGCCGGACGCCGGGTGCTCATTGTGCACGGTTCCACGGACCGCTGGACCAGCCCCGCCGCATCGCTGAACTTTGCCCGGCGCGCCTCCGCCGGGGCCAAGGAGTTACGTTATGTGTCGCTGGCAGGGGCTGGCCATTTCATGTTCCGCAAGGTCCGGCTCTGGCACGCCCTCGCTGCCGGGTTTGTCCTCAAGGCCTTCGCCGAAACCGCCGGAGTGGAACTGGACGGCGGCCGCGGGTTTGACGCCCTCCTGCCGGCAGCCGACCCCGGCGTCCCGGTAGTGCTCTGACCATGGCTGACTTTCCCCTCGGCGGATTCCTGGCGAGCCTGCCCTGGACGGCCCTGGCCGTGGCAAGTGTCCTGGCGGTCACTTTCGCCGTGGCCGCGGCACAGCGGAGGCACTCCGTCATGGACGTGGCCTGGGGGCCCGGCTTCGTTGCTGTCGCCGCGGTTTCGTGGCTGCTCTCCGCCGGAACGGGCGACGACGGCCGTCGGCTCCTGCTGCTGCTGCTGACGGGCGTGTGGGGCCTTCGCCTCGGCGCGCACATCGGCTGGCGTGCCCGCGGCGGCCATGAGGACCCCCGCTACGAGGCAATGCTCAGCGATGCTCCGGGCTCCCGCAACGTCTACGCGCTGCGTCGCGTCTACCTGCCCCAGGGCATGGTGATGTTCTTCGTGTCCCTCACGGTCCAGGCGGGGATGTTCGCCACCGGCGCCCTGGGCTGGCTTGCCAGCCTGGGAGTGGTCCTGTGGGTGATCGGCTTCGTGTTCGAAACGGTGGGCGACTGGCAACTGGCACAGTTCAAAAAGGATCCGTCCAACAAGGGGACTGTGCTCAACACCGGGCTGTGGCGTTACACCCGCCACCCCAACTACTTCGGGGATGCTGCCGTCTGGACCGGGCTGTTCCTGATTGCCGCGGACTCCTGGCCGGGAATCCTGACGGTCCTCTCCCCCGCGCTGATGGTCTGGGCGCTCGCCGGCAAGACCGGAAAGCCGCTCACGGAGAAGGCGATGTCCGCCCGGCCGGGGTACAAGGAGTACGTCGAGTCGACGTCGGGCTTTATCCCCTGGCCGCCGCGCCGGCCGGCAGGCGGTCATTGAGGTGACCTGGCGGCCAAAGCCGAACGACCGCTTCTACCGCGTCATTGTCCGCACCGGACTGGCGCTTCGCGGGCTGTTCCGGATCCGCGTCATCATCACCGGCCGGGAACACCTGCCGCCACCAGGGCCGCTCAACGGCCCGTCCCGCCACGTGGTGCCGGGTGAGGGGGCAGTGGTTGCCATCACCCACTTCGGGTACCTGGATTTCGCGTTCGCCGAGCTGCTCCTATGGTGGAACAACCGTGCCCAGATGCGGTACCTGGTCACCCAGGGCGCGGCCGACCACTGGTTCGCAGGTCCTGCCATCAGCGCTGCAGGGCATGTCGTGGTTCCCTACGGTTCGGGCAGCGGCGCCTACGACGCCGCCGTCGCGAAACTGCGCGCCGGCGAATACATCGCCATCCTCCCTGAAGCGGGCGTCAGCCGCAGCTTTACGGTCCGCGACTGCAAGACCGGAGCCGTGCGGATGGCGGCGGAGGCCGGCGTGCCGATCATTCCCGTCTCGGTCTGGGGCTCGCACCGGCTGATGACCCGGCACCACGGGTTCTCGCCGCTTCGAGCCTGGCGGGCGCCGGTACGGATCCACGTGGGCGAGCCACTGCTCCCTGCGGACCTGCCGGACCCTGCCCACGACGCGCAGCCTGCCACCGAACAGCTGAGGAGGATCCTGCAGGCAGGCATTGACGCCGCCATCGCCGACTTCCCGCTCACACCCCGGCCCGGAGCCTGGTGGATGCCCGCGCATATGGGCGGCGGTGCCCCCACGGAAGAGGAACGCCAGCGGCTGGATCAGGCCGAGGGTCCGCGGCGCGCGGTGGGACGGAAGGCTCAACAGGCCGCAGCGCGGGGACGGCAGAAGGCCTAAGCAGGCCGGCCCGCAGCTGCGGACTAGTGCGGGCCGGCCGGCTCGGGGTACTAGGCGGGGTCCGAAACCACCAGGGTTTCGGTGCCGCGGAGGCTGGCCTTGCCGTCCTCCAGCAAAGGTTCGACGACGGCGCGCAGGGCGGTCATCGAGTCGTCCAGTTCCAGCACCACGGGGTGCTGGAACGCGATGAGTGCCAGCAGGTCGCGGACGGCAGAGCGGGATTCCTCCTCGGACAACTTCGGCTCATGGCCGACGAACACATCCGTGGGCTGGCCCGATGCGGACCCGCTGCCGTCGGCTGCTGCGTTCCCGCCGGGGGCAAGCTCGGCGTAGCTGATGGCAAATGCCTCAAGCCGCCCCTTCCTGCTGGCCGGGACGCCCTGGCCGAACGCGCTGGCCTTCGGGGCACGGAGCACGATGGCGCCGTGCGCCCCGCTAAGCTCGTCGAGGAACAGCCGCTGCACGGTGCCGATGCTCAACTCCCCCGGGCTGTCCCAGCCGTGTACGGCCGTGTAGTACCGGCCCACCACGTCGCTGAGTTCCACCGAACCGGTGGCGAGGTCCTCGATCTGCTCTGAGGCCGCAGCCTCGGACCCGTCACCGAAAACCGGCAGCTTAAGTGCCCCCGGCTCCACGACAACAAGCCGGGAGCGCTGGATGGGAACCAGGCCGGCAGCTTCGGCGAAAGCGGCTCCGGGGGTGCCCGGTTCCACTTTGCTCCGCAGCCTTGACACGCCCGACGGCGCCTGGCCGGCTTCGTGCCGGAGCATGGTCAGCAGGGTGGAGCCGACGCCCGCACGGCGGTGGTCCTTGGCAACTTCGATGTAGGCCCAGAGCCGCTCGGGATGGAGGGAGGCTTCGTGGACCACGGCCGCCGCGACCGGGATGGCCACGCCGTCCACGACGTCTTCGGCCACGATGCAGCGGCGCCAGGGCGAGTTGCCCGAGGGCGCCAGGGTGCCGCGGAACTGCCGTGCCTGCTCGGTCTCCGGGCCGCCCCAGAGTTCGAGCAGTGCAAGGTCGTCGCCGTCGCGCCATTCACGGTATTCGATTGCCATGCTCAGGCGCCGATCAGCCGCGCGGCCAGGTAGCCCTCGACCTTGTCCAGGGAAACGCGTTCCTGGCTCATGGTGTCGCGTTCGCGGATGGTCACGGCCTGGTCCTCGAGGGTGTCGAAGTCCACCGTGATGCAGAACGGGGTGCCGATTTCGTCCTGGCGGCGATAACGGCGGCCGATGGCGCCGGCGTCGTCAAAGTCGATGTTCCAGTTCTTGCGCAGCTGCGCACCCAGGGCCTTGGCCTTCGGGGAAAGGTCCTCGTTGCGGCTCAGCGGCAGGACGGCGGCCTTGACGGGGGCCAGGCGCGGGTCCAGCTTCAGCACGGTGCGGACGTCCACGCCGCCCTTGGCGTTGGGCGCTTCGTCCTCGGTGTAGGCATCGATCAGGAACGCCATGAAGGACCGGGTCAGGCCGGCGGCGGGCTCGATCACATACGGGGTGTAGCGCTCATTGGTGGCCTGGTTGAAGTAGCTCAGGTCGTGGCCCGAAGCCTTGGAGTGCGTGGAAAGGTCGAAGTCCGTGCGGTTCGCAATGCCTTCCAGTTCGCCCCACTCCGAGCCCTGGAAACCGAAACGGTATTCGATGTCCGTGGTGCCCTTGGAGTAATGGCTCAGCTTCTCCAGCGGGTGCTCGAAGAAACGCAGGTTTTCGGCTTTGAGGCCCAGGCCGGTGTACCAGTCCATGCGTTCCTTCATCCAGTACTGGTGCCACTGCTCGTCCGTGCCCGGCTCGACGAAGAATTCCATCTCCATCTGTTCGAATTCACGGGTGCGGAAGATGAAGTTTCCGGGCGTGATCTCGTTGCGGAAGGACTTGCCGATCTGGCCGATGCCGAACGGCGGCTTCTTCCGGGACGTGGTGAGCACGTTGTTGAAGTTCACGAAGATGCCCTGCGCGGTTTCCGGGCGCAGGTAGTGCATGCCCTCTTCATTGGCCACCGGGCCGAGGAACGTCTTGAGCAGGCCGGAGAATTCCTGGGGCTCTGTCCATTCGCCGCGGGTGCCGCAGTTGGCGCAGGCGATGTCCTTCAGGCCGTTTTCGGCCGGACGGCCCTTCTTTTCCTCGTACTCTTCTTCGAGGTGGTCGGCGCGGTAGCGCTTGTGGCAGGAGAGGCACTCCACCAGCGGATCGGAGAAGACCTCCACGTGGCCGGAGGCTTCCCAGACCTGGCGGGGCAGGATCACGGAGGAGTCCAGGCCCACCACGTCCTCGCGGCCGCGGACTACCGACTGCCACCACTGGCGCTTGATGTTTTCCTTCAGCTCGGCGCCGAGGGGCCCGTAGTCCCAGGCAGAACGGGAGCCACCATAGATTTCACCGGCCTGGAAAACGAAGCCCCTCCTCTTGGAGAGGGAGATGACCTGATCGAGAACGGATTTTGCTGCCATGGGGAACTCCAATTTCTACAGGGCCGCTGGGTGCGGTCCGCGCGGTTTCTAGGCCCCCGCGCCTGGCGGGTGCCGGACGGGGACGGTACGAAGGAAAGATGTGCAGGAAGCTGCGTGTCCTAGCCTACCGGCCAGGCTGCCGCTTGAGGGCGCCGCGCGGCCACGGAAGCGTGGCCAGGACAATCGCGCCGAGGGTCAGGACGGTGCCGAGGACGGTGGGCAGTGCCACCACCGTCCCGGGTGCGGGAAAGGCAAGGTCCAAGCCGAGGGACCCCAGCAGCTGGCCCGCAATCATGCCCAGACCGGTGACCAGGACGCCCAGGCTCCGGACCAGCAGTGCGCCCAGGCCGATGAATGCACAGCCCATGGGACCACCCAGGTAATACCACCACTCTGGGGGCAGGCCGTTCCCCGCACCCGCGACGGCCAGCTTGATCAGCCAAGCCAGCCATAGCACCGTGGCACCGGAGATGAAATTCACCAAGGTGGCCGCGATGGGTGTGCCGTAGTGCACTGTGGCGGTTCCGTTCATTGCCTGCTGGAAGCTCATCAGGAACCCGGCAATGACCGGCAGAATTACCGGCAGCAGCAGCTGGGCCGGCTCCGCGCCGCCGCCGGGACCCGAACCGCCCAACCGCGGGGACACCGCCCACGCAACGGCGGCGATGGTCAGGACGGTGCCCAGGACGCGGATGCCGGTAACGGACTTCTTGCCGGCGGGGCCGATGCCGAGCCGGTCCACGAGCAGCCCGCTCAGGGTCTGACCGGTGACCGTGGCGACGGTAAACAGCGCCACCCCGAGCAGTCCCACAGTGAAGGACTGGGCAAACACAAAGAACGCGCCGATGCCGCCGGCCATCACGTAGACCGGCGGAAAGCGGCGTTCCCGCAATGCGGGCAGGATCTGCGCCAACCCGCGGCGTCCCCGCGGAAGGACCAGCGAGACCACGGTCATCACGATGAGTCCCGTGGTGAAACTCACCACGGCCGCGGCGATGCCGTCGTTCAACCGGGCGCCCAGCGCCCCGTTGATCCGGCCCTGGACGGGGATGGCGAGTCCGGCGGCTACGGCCAGCGGCAGTCCTGCAATGAGAGGGAGACGGGGTGCATGGGTCACTGGATTCACCTTACGTCAGGCATCATTGCTTGTATGAGCAACCCGGAAATCGAAGAGATCCCCATCCGCGACGACATGATCCGCCTGGGCCAGCTCCTGAAGCTGGCCAGCCTCGTGGAGGACGGTGTCGAAGCCACGGAGCTGATCAAGAACGGGCTGGTCAAGGTCAACGGCGAAATCGACGACCGCCGCGGCCGCCAGCTGCATAACGGCGACACCGTGACCGTCAACGGCCGTACCGTGCGGATCCTCACACCCGCCGGTTCCTAGCGCTTCCGGCCCGCCGCGGCCGCCCGCTGCGGGGCTACTTTTTCAGCACCTCGTGGGTGAGGAATTCGGAAACGTGGCCGATCTCCTGCTGGTTGATCCCGTGCCACATCCCCGCGTAGAGGACCTTCGTGAGCTTCACGTGCTTCCGCACCCAGCCCATGGTGTATTCGATCTTGTCCTGGGTGATGACGGGGTCCTGCTGGTCGCGACCCCAGAACAGGGGGACGGAGCCGTCCAGTTCGTCGTCCCGGAAACTCGGATCCCCTCCGGCGTTCACCACAAAGCCGGAAAGTCCGACGACGGCGGCAAAGTCCGCGGGGCGCTGCCTGAGCAGCGTGGTGGCCATCGCCATTCCCATCGAGAACCCGAGCAGGGTGACGGAGGGGTGGTCGCCCTTGACGCCGTCGAGCCATTCCAGCACAAAGGCGGCAGCGTCCTTGACCGCGTCGAGTGAGTAGTCGGCGGAGTCCGTCAGCGGGAACCACGTGAAACCCGGGCCCATGGCGATGGGGGCACGGACGGACGCCACCGCGAAATCGCCCGGCAGCAGGTCGGCAAGGCTGAGCAGGTCCTGTTCGTTGGCACCGTAGCCGTGCAGCAGAACCAGCAGGGGCTTTCCCGAGCGCTCTTCGTCGGGAGTGGACCACAGGACAACAGGGGCGGTGGAAACGTCGGCTTCAGTCATGGAACCATTCTTGCAGTTACCGCCCGGTAACAACCTACGGTGGCGTAGCTTTAGCCTCACGAGGCAGGATGGAAACGTGAGCGAAACTGAAGCCATTCCGAACCCGCAGGACACCGTCGATACCCACCCCTGGGGCCGGTACGTCGCCATGGGCGATTCCTTTACCGAGGGCATCGGCGACCCGGAACCGGGAAGCCCCGGCGGACACCGCGGCTGGGCGGACCGCGTGGCCGAGGAACTGAGCCGGGGCCACAGCGATTTCGCCTACGCCAACCTCGCGGTGCGGGGACGGCTCCTGGAACAGATCGTTGACCAGCAGCTGGCGCCGTGCCTGGCCCTCAAGCCGGACCTGGTGACGCTTTCGGCCGGAGGCAACGACCTCATCCGGCCCGGCGGGGACCCTGACGCGCTGGCCGAAAAGCTGGACTCCGTGGTGCACATCCTCAGCCTGGGCGGTGCCACCGTGGTGCTGTTCAACGGCCCGGACACCGGTTCATCAGTCCTGGGCAGGGTCCGCAGCAAGATCGCCATCTACAACGAGAACCTCCGCACCGTGGCAGCGCGGCACGACGCCGTTATTGCCGACATGTGGTCGCTTCGCCAGCTCAGCGATCCGCAGATGTGGGACCAGGACCGCCTGCACTTCTCACCGCTGGGCCACCACACCATCGCGGCCATGGTGCTCGACTCGCTCAACATCCAGCACACCCTGGAGCCCCTCTCGCCCAAACCCCTGCCACAACGCAGCTGGCGCGAGGCTCGGTCCGGAGACCTGGTGTGGGCGCGTGAGTACTTTGTGCCCTGGGTTGTCCGCCGGCTTCGCCACCAGTCTTCCGGAGACGGCGTCACGGCCAAACGGCCAACGCCCGGTCCGGTCTTCGGGCCCGGGATGCCACTGGGCTCGGGCGAGGCAGCGGGACCAGAGTCCGAACAGAGGTAGCCCAGGGTGCACGCCGACGACGTCGTCAGGCTGAGGCTTAGCCGGCAGCAGCTCCGCCCTCCCCGGGCGGTTTCCGCCGAAGCGGCGGTGAAGAACCTCCTGGCCGTCCAGTCGCAGGAATTTTCCTACGCCCGCTGGTCGCTGGCGCAGCGCACTGCCGGAGCCTCCGCCGCCGACGTCGAACAAGCCGTGGCTGACGGGCGGATACTCCGGACGCACATCCTGCGGCCCACCTGGCATTTTGTGCACCGCGACGACCTCCGCTGGCTGCTCATGCTGTCCGCGCCCCGGCTGCACCAGGGAAACGCGGGTATGTACCGCCAGGCCGGCATCGACGCCGAAGCCGCGTCCCGGAGCGCCCGGGTCCTTGCCGCTGCCGTGGCCGGGGGCGCCCACAAAACCCGGGAGCAGCTGGCGGCTGCACTGCAGCGGAACGGCTTTGCCGCCAAGGGCCTGGAACTCGCCTACCTGATCATGCATGCGGAGATCAGCGGGGTCCTGGCCAGCGGAACGCCCGTGCGCAGCACCGGCGGCGCGCTCAAACAGACCTATGCACTCTTCGATGAACGGGTTCCGGTGGCGTCCGGCGGCCCCGCCGACCGTCCTGCGGCACTGGCGGAGCTGGTCAGGCGCTATTTCCTCAGCCGCGGACCGGCCACGGTGAAGGATTGTGCAGACTGGTCCGGACTGACAGTCACGGACGTCCGGCAAGGGCTGGGACTGACGCTGGAAGCCGATCCCGGTGTGCTCGGGACCGCAACGCTGGACGATATCGAGTTCCATTTCAGTTCCGCGGAGCCCGGATACGGTGGGCTGGCAGACTCCGCACCCGGACAGGATGCGGAGAGCGGACGACAACCCCGGATTGACCTGATCCAGTGCTATGACGAATACGTCATGGGCTATTCACGGTCGCGGTATTTCCTGGGCGGCACCGCCCCGGCGCGTCCGGAGCGGGACACTCCGATGCATGTCGTATTGAAGAACGGCCAAATGATCGGTTCCTGGCGCCATGAGCTGGCAGGCGGCCGCTGTGAGCTGGACATCCGAACCGGGCCGGAACCCGACGCCGCCGCTGAGCGGGACACCAGCCGGGCGATCGATGAAGCCGTTGCCGCATACGGCGCCTTTCTGGGGATCCCAACGGCGCCGTTCGGAAGTGAGCGGTATGAAGCCGCCTGGCTGCCGCGGTCCAACGCCGGTCGTGAGCCGGGGGTTAAACTGAAGGGACACTTCTGAGAGGCCCTCCACCGTGAGCAACGTGTTCTTCTGGATCATCATCCTGTCGTTCCTGATTCCCTTCGCCATGCGCATGTACCGGAAGTCGGTCCGGGGCAGGAACCAAAACCAGGATTTCAACGGACAGTACCCGGGCCAGTTTCCCGGGCAGTTCCCTGGCCAGCCGCCGGGGCGGCCCAACAACCAGCCGCGTGACGGCTACACCCAGCAGGACTACTTCGGTGGCGGCTTCCGGCAGCTCGGCGGCGGGCAGCAGCCCCCGCTCGACCAGCCCTACCAGAACCCGGGCTACCCGGCTCCCGGTTACCAGAACCCCGGCTATCCTGCCCCCGGCGGCGCCGGACAGGTGCCGTACGAGGACAGCCCCGAGTATCCGGGCAACCAGTCACGCCAGCAGCCGCAGCAGCCGTCCGCACCGGTGACTCCCCCGCCGCCGTCGGCCCCTCAGGGTTTCCGCGCGCGGAAACTGGCGGAGCTTGACCAGCAGTATAGCAACGGCGAAATCGCCATGGAGGAATACATGGCCCGGCGTGACGAGATCATGAAGGGTTAGACGCCCGCATTTCCCGCTCTTCCTCGGGCCGCCGGTTTTGCTCATGCCCCCGGTTTTCCTCGCCTGTCTGGTGTCCTTTAGGCGGCCAGCGAGCCATGGGGACGGACCCGTTTGAGGATCTTGACGCGGTGAAGTAGCTCGCGTCTGTGGCGACGGTCCATGGGCAGCGATGTCTCAGGCAGTGGCTGTCCTGCACCCGGCAGTGGAGGCGCGGTGGATTGGTAGATATGCCCTGTCGGAGTCCTCATTTGCAGGGTGTGCCGGGGTCCGGGGCGTGAATCGGCATGCCAGCCGGGTGATTCCTTGGTTTGGTTGCAGGATTCACAAAGCCCGCAGCTGTTACTGAAGCTCGTGGGCCCCGTGCTGCCACGCGACGATGTGGTCGTCGTGGCGGATCGGCGCATCACAGTACGGCGTGCGGCACGTGCCATCGCGTGCCTGGATGAAACGGCGGAGCCCGGGTGGAAAGAGCCTGGCCCTCGAGTCCATCGCCACGAGATCCCCGCTGCCCGGGGCGGTGTAGAGGCGCCGGAGCCAAACGTTCGGGGGCTGGCCTTGGCCCTGGACAGCGATCTCCAGGGCCCACCCGGCAGGGACCACGCCGTAGCCGGGCAGCCTCGCCGGTTCGCTGTCGCCCTGGAAGAGGGTGTGGTCGGTCACGATGAGCTGGATCTCAATCCCCGCGATCCCGCCCGGCGTGCCCGCGATCCGCTCGACGAGGTCATCTGCCATGATCTGTCCGCGGGAGCGGCCGTCTCCGGCCGAGCGCAGCGCGTCGGCGTGCCGTGCAGGGGCGCCACTCATTGAGTTAACCGGTGTGCCGGGCTGCCAGGGTGCGGGGCATCTCCGTCACCAGGGCTTTGGCCAGTCCCAGCAGCCGGCCGCCGCAGGCCGGTGATTCACGGCGGGCCAAGGCGATCTGAGCAGCGACACCTTTGCCCGGCTCATCCGCCGCAAGCCCGGCCTCAGCCTGGGCGCAGCGCTGCTGGACATCGAACGCCACCGACGAGCGGGCCTGCATCGCGGCCGCGGCCGACTTCAGATCCTCCAGGTCCCGCACCTGGTCTATCAGGGCGGCACCGTCGCCGCAGGGACGGATTGAGGTCAGTAAACCTATGAGGTCCCTGACTGTGATCTCGCGCCCTGTCCCGTCCGGAGCGTGTCCCGGCCCGCCGTTGCCTTCCATAACTGAAGTCTGGCAGCGACCACTGACAAAATAGCGCCTCCAGGCACACTCCCGGACGGAACCTGTCCCGCACAGCTACCGCCTTCAATCCACCTGCGGGAAACCGAGGTCGATCACCGAGGTGGACGGGTCCGGCCAGCGGGTGGTCACCACTTTGCCGCGGGTGTAGAAGCGGATGCTGTCCGGGCCGTACATGTGGGTGTCGCCGAACAGCGAGTTCTTCCAGCCGCCGAACGAGAACGTCCCCACGGGAACCGGGATGGGCACGTTTACGCCCACCATTCCGGCCTCGACGTCGAACTCGAACTGGCGCGCCGCGCCGCCGTCGCGCGTGAAGATTGCCACGCCGTTGCCGAACTCGTTGTCGTTCACCAGCTTCACGGCGTCGCTGTAGCTGTCCGCCCGGACCACGGATAATACCGGGCCGAAGATCTCGTCGTCGTACACTTTCATGCCCGGCTTCACGTGGTCCACCAGGCTGACCCCGATAAAGAAGCCGTCCGAGTCGAAGGCCTGCTCGCGCCCGTCCACCACCACAGTGGCGCCCTCTTCCTCGGCCCCGGCCACGTAGGACGCCACCCTGTCCCGGTGTTCCTTGGTGATGAGGGGACCCATCTGCGAGGCCGGATCCGTGCCGGGACCGATCTTGAGGTCCGCCATACGGGTGGAAATGGCCTTGACCAGGTCGTCGGCAATATTGCCCACGGCCACCAGCACGGACACCGCCATGCACCGTTCCCCGGCGGAGCCGTAGGCGGCCGACACGGCGGCGTCGGCGGCCATGTCCAGGTCTGCGTCCGGCAGGACCACCATGTGGTTCTTGGCACCGCCCAGCGCCTGGACGCGCTTGCCGTGGTCCGCTGCCCGCTTGTAGATGGACTGCGCGATCGGGGTGGACCCCACGAAGCTGACAGCCTTCACGCCGGGGTGCTCCAGCAGGACGTCCACCGCTTCCTTGTCGCCGTGGACGACGTTTAGGACGCCCGGCGGCAGGCCCGCTTCCGCGAAGACTTCCGCGATGAAAACGGCCGACGACGGGTCCTTCTCGCTGGGCTTTAGGAGGACGGTGTTGCCGCAGGCCAGCGCACTGCCAATCATCCACAGCGGGACCATGGCGGGGAAGTTGAACGGCGTGATGCAGGCGACCACGCCCACGGGCTGGCGTACGGAGTGGACGTCCACACCGCTGGACACCTGCTCCGAACGTTCGCCCTTGAGCATGTGGGAGAGGCCTGTGGCGAACTCGATGTTTTCCAGTCCGCGGGAGATCTCGCCCTCCGCATCGGAAAGCACCTTGCCGTGCTCGCTGGTGAGGATGGCCGCCAGCTCGGACTTCCGTTGTGTCAGCAGTTCCCGTACGCGGAAAAAGATGTTGGTGCGCTTGGCCAGGCTGGTGGCCCGCCATCCGGGCAGGGCGGCCTGGGCGGCCGCGATGGCTTCCTCCACCCGGGATGCTGAGGCCAGTGCAACCTCTTTGTCCTGCGCGCCGGTGGCGGGGTTGAAGACGGGGCCGAAACGGTCGGCGTCGCTGATCAGGGCGCCGTTGATGAAGTGCGGAATGCGTTCCATGGGAAAGTCCTATTCGTGAAGCAGGCTGCGGTTAGTTGGAGGTCTCGAGCGAGCCGTCGACGAGTTTGATGATCATGGAGCAGTCCTTGCCGGACTGCCCGGAGTCGATGAGCCGCTGGAAGAGCGTCTGCACGTGCTCGCCGATTTCCAGCGGGGTGCCGGTGTCGCGGGCGGCGCTGATGGCCAAACCGATGTCCTTGTTGGCGAGTTCGGTGGTGAACGTCGGGGCGAAGTCGTTGTTGGAGGCAGCGGTGGGCACAACGCCGGCCACCGGGTACCAGGTCCGCAGCGCCCAACTGTCACCCGAGGACACCGAGGCGATATCCCAGAAGACCTGCTTGTCCAGCCCGAGGCGGTCGGCGAGGACGGCTCCTTCGGCGGTGGAGGCGAGGTTGATGAAGAGCATCAGGTTGTTGCAGATCTTCGCTGCCTGCCCCGTGGTGGCACCGCCGGTGGGAATGATGTTGGAGGCCATGGGATGGATGTATTCCGTGGCCTCGGCCACCGCGCCCGCCTCGCCGCCGATCATGAAGGTAAGGGTCCCCGCTTTCGCTCCGCTCATGCCGCCCGAGACCGGGGCATCCACGAAACGGAAGCCGGCGGCAGCGGCGGCGTCGTGCAGTGCCTGGGCGGAGGCGATGTCGATGGTGGAGGAATCCACCAGCAGCGTGCGGGTATCGGCATGGGCCAGGACGCCGTCCTCCCCCAGGTACACGGCCCGGGCATGTTCGCCCTTCGGCAGCATGGTGAATACGACGTCGGCGCCGTCCACCGCCGCTGCGATGCTGGCCACGGGCTTCACGCCGCCGGCTTCCGCAGCGGCCACCGCTTCGGGACTGAGGTCGAATCCGCGGACGTCATGGCCGGCCTTCGCCAGGTTTGCTGACATGGACCCACCCATGTTTCCGAGACCGATCCAAGCGACTACTGCCATGGGAAAAGCTCCTTTGCTTTGTGTACCAGCTGGTATTGCTGGAAGTTCCGTGTCCACCATCACACCCTGTTAGAGTGCAATCAAGGGAAAAAATTACAGAGTGCATGTGCATTGATGCACATGCCTTGGCAAAGCCGCACTGCGGACCAGGAAGATGGACGTGAAAAAGTGGATGTGAACCGGCTGCCCAGTCCGGATGACCTGTTGATCCTGTTGACCGTGGCCAGGCTGGGCCGGTTCAATGCCGTGGCAGAGACGCTGGGCACCACGCACACCACCATTTCCCGCCGGATCCTGGCATTGGACAAGCAACTGGGCGGGCGGACGCTGGAACGCAGCCCGCACGGCTGGGAACTGACCGAGCTGGGCAGCCGGGCCGTTGCCGCCGCCGAGGCGATCGAGGCGACACTCGGGTCCCTGGCCGGCGCCATCGGCGACGGTGAACACTCGTTGTCCGGCATGGTCCGGATCAGCACGTCCGACGGATTCGGGGCGGAATTCGTAGCCCCGGCGCTGGTGCGCCTGCAGAAGGAGAACCCGCTGCTGGACATTGAAATGCTCAGCGCCACACGCAAGGTCAGCCAGAACCGTTCCGGCGTGGACCTGGAGGTGGTGGTGGGCCGGATGGAGGTCACGAACGTGCAGCCTATCTTCCTCACGAACTACTTCCTGCGGCTCTACGCCAGCCCGGGCTACGTCAGGTCCCGCGGGCTGCCCGCAGCCCTGGACGACGTCCGAGAGCATGGTTTTGTCTCCTACGTCGAGTCGGCATTGCAGGTGGCGGAACTGGGCCACCGGTCCTCGCAGCTGCCCGCGCCACAATCCAGCTTCCAGGCCACCAGCGTCTTCGCCCAGGTGGAGGCGGTCAGGCACGGCGCGGGCATCGGCCTGCTGCCGAACTTCATGGTGGCGAACAAGCCTGACTTCGTTCCCGTGCTGCCTGAGCTGTTCCAGCGACAGCTCCCCATCTGGGCGGTGGCGCGTCCCGAGTCGCTGCGTTCGGCGTCCGTCCGGGCCGTGGTGGAGGCCCTCAAGGCGGAAGTGTCAGGCCGCCGGGACATCCTGGCGGCCTGACACTGCGCCGCGCTGACGCTGCGTGGCGGCCGGCACTACGCCTGGAACAGTCGGCGGACCACTTGCCCTGCAGCCAGGGCGTCAAGGCCTTCGTTGATTTCCGCGAGCGGCCTCGTGTCCGTGTGCAGCAGTTCCACCGGGAGCCGCCCGGCCCGCCAGTGGTCAAGATACAGCGGAATGTCCCGCTCCGGGACGGCATCTCCCATGTAGGAGCCGAGCAGCCGCTTCCCCGCTCCCGCAAACTGCAGGGCTCCGACGGTCAGTTCCGCCGAGGGTTTTGGCAGCCCGACGGAGACCACGGCGCCGCCGCGCGTTACGCGGTCCAGGCACGAGGCGATCACGCCGGCAGAGCCCACGGCCTCGACGGCGACGTCCACGCCGTCGCCGGTGGCCTCGGCAACCAGCCGGGCGGCGTCGTCGGGAGTTCCCACTGCCGTGGCACCGCAGTTCCGGGCGAGCTGGTGCTTGCCTTCGTTGGGGTCGATGGCAATGACGGCTGCGGCGCCGGCCAGGGACGCCGCCATCACGGCGGAAAGCCCGACGGCGCCGAGCCCGAAGACTGCCACCGACTGCCCGGCGGTGACCGCCGCCGTGTTCAGCACAGCGCCCATTCCGGTGAGTACGGCGCAACCGAACATGGCCGCGACGGTGTCCGGGACGTCGTCGTCGATCACCACCACTGATTCCCGCGCCACCACGGCGTAGTCCGCGAAAGCCGACACCCCGAGGTGGTGGTTGATCCGCTCCCCTGACGGCGTGCGCAGCAGCGCCTCCCCGTGCAGCAGGTCCCCCGAACCGTTGACTTCGGCGGCACGGTGGCACAGGGCCGGGCGCCCGGACCGGCACGCCCGGCATTCGCCGCAGCTGGGGACGAAGACGAGCACAACGTGCTCGCCCACAGCCACGTCATGGACGCCCTCACCGACTGACACCACCCGGCCCACGGCCTCATGCCCCAGCGCCATGGGCAGCGGCCGGACCCGGGAGCCGTCCACCACCGACAGATCCGAGTGGCACAGGCTGGAGTAGGTGATCGCCACCCCCAGCTCGCCGGCGCGGGGTTCGGGCCGGTCAAGTTCCTGCACCACTAGCGGGCGTGCTTCGGTATAGCTGATTCCGGCGGGGACGGTGGAGTACAGAACTGCGGCGCGCATGTGAACCGGCTGCCCCTACTTCTTGCTGGCGGCAAGGAGGTCCGCCGTGCCCTGGGCGTCCGCGGCGTCGACATCATGCAGCGAGATCCCGCGGGTTTCCTTGAGGAAGTACACGGCCACCATCGTCACCAGGCAGGCGCCGAGGAGGTAGACGGCCACCGGGGTGGAGGACTTGAACTGGCTCAGCAGGGCGGTGGCAATGATCGGGGCCATCGAACCCGCCACGATCGAGGTGACCTGGTAGCCAAGCGAGACGCCGGAGTAGCGCATCCGGGTCGGGAACATCTCGGCCATAATTGCAGGCTGGCCGGCGTACATCAGCGCGTGGAACAGCAGGCCGATGGTGATGGCTGCGAGGATGACCAGATCGTTCTTGGTGTCCATCATCGGGAAGGCGAAGAAGCCCCAGGTACCGCCGAGGATCGCCCCCGCCATATACACGGGCTTGCGGCCGAAGGCGTCGGAAAGCTTGCCGACCATTGGCACCACTGAGAAGTGGACCACGTGCGCCACGAGCAGCAGCAGCAGGATCCGGGAGGTGTCCGTCTGGACCACCACCTTCAGGTAGGTGATGGAGAACGTGACCACCAGGTAGTAGAGGATGTTCTCAGCGAAGCGCAGGCCCATGGCGGTGAAGACGCCGCGCGGATAGCGGCGGAACACTTCTCCGACGCCGTAGCCCTTCTTCTCGACGGTGACTTCCTTCTGGGCTTCCAGGAAGATGGGGGCGTCGGTGACTTTGGTCCTGATGTAGTAGCCAACCAGCACGATCACAGCGGAGAGCCAGAACGCCACCCGCCAGCCCCAGCCGAGGAAGTCGGCGGAAGACAGCGTGGACGACAGTGTGAACAGCACTGCCGTGGCCAGGAGGTTGCCGAGGGGAACGGCGGACTGCGGCCAGCTGGCCCAGAAGCCGCGTGATTTGCTGGGGCTGTGCTCCGCTACGAGGAGCACAGCGCCGCCCCACTCACCGCCGACGGCAAAGCCCTGGGCGAACCGCAGGAACACCAGCAGGGCCGGAGCCCAGTAGCCGATCTGCTGGAAGGTGGGCAGGCAGCCCATCAGGAACGTGGAGACGCCCACCAGGATGATGCTGAGCTGGAGCAGTTGCTTCCGGCCGAACTTGTCACCGAAATGACCGAAGACGATACCGCCGATGGGGCGGGCAACGAAGCCAACCGCATAGGTGAGGAAGGCGGCAATGATGCCGTCCAGTTCGGTGCCTGAGTTAGGGAAAAATGTCTTGCCAAAAACCAGGGTGGCCGCTGAAGCGTAGAGGAAGAACTCATACCACTCAACAACGGTCCCGGCCATGGAGGCCGTAACCACTTTCTTTAGCCCTGAGGCTTTGACGTCAGTCTCATCTGCGCGCCTTGCGGCGGAGTTTTGCGTGCTCATTGTGAACTCCTTCGGCGTCTCCGTCGACACCATGTGGACCATTCCGTTACGGCCGCGTGTGATGTGCACCACCAACGCGCCGATCCCCTAGAGTATGGACTCACATTGCCGCAGGCTCAACGCCATTTTCTGCAGAACAGCTCTGCAGAAATGCACATCGAGCCGACGGGCTAAGCGAAAAAGTTCTGCCGCAGCTGAGCGCTAAGCTGCCCGATTTCGGTCAGGAAACCGTCGTGGCCGATGGGCGCCTCGATGACATGCACCGGGACATCGCCCGGGAGTGCAGCCGCGAGTTCGTGGGACTGCGCCGGAAAATAGAGCCGGTCCGTATTGACGGCGGCAATAAAGAACTCAGCCGTGGCCCGTGCCAGTGCCTCCTTGAGCGGACCGCGTCCCCGGCCCACGTCGTGACTCATGAGCGCTTCCGTGATGGCGATGTAGCTGTTGGCATCGAAGCGGCGGACCAGCTTGGTGCCCTGGTGGTCCAGGTAGCTCTCCACCTGGTAACGGCCGCGGTCCCCCAGCGACACTGCCTGGAGCGGGGCTTCGCCGCCCTGGGCGCTCCGGCCGAACCGGGCCTCCAGCTCGTCTGCAGAACGGTAGGTGATGTGCGCAATCCTGCGTGCCAGGGCCAGGCCGGCCTCAGGTTCCGGGCCGCCGTAGTAATCACCGTCGTTGAAATTCACGTCCTGGCGGATGGCGAGGGTCTGCGCCTGGGCAAAAGCGATCTGCTCGGCCGTGCTGCTGGCGCCGATGGAAATGACGGCGCATCGCCGAACCCGGTCCGGGTAGCTCACGGCCCATTCCAAGGCGCGGGCTCCGCCCAGGGATCCGCCCAGGACGGCGTACCAGCTGTCGATGCCCAGGGCATCCGCCAGCCGGGCCTCGGCCGCCGTGGTGTCCCGCAGGGTCACCAGTGGGAAGCGCGAACCCCACGGCCTGCCGTCCGGGGCGGGAGTGGAAGGACCGGTGGAGCCGTAGCAACCGCCCAGGATGTTGATGGACACGACGAAGTACTTGTCCGTATCAACCGGGGCGCCGGGGCCGGCAAGCTGCTCCCACCAGCCTTCTTCGTCGCTGGCTCCCCTGGTAACGTGCGTGCTGCCCGTCAGGGCATGCTGCACCAGAACGGCGTTGGAACGGTCCGCGTTCAGCGTGCCCCAGGTCTCGTAGGCGAGCGTGACGTCCGGCAGATGCCCGCCGGCTTCAAGATCGAGCCCGCCGATGCCCTGGAACTTGACGGTTCCGTCGGGGACAGCGCCTGCGGTTTTGTCTGCGGTGGTTTTCACGTCACTGGATGACAGGCTGGGGCTGGTTGTTTCGGGTACACCGCTGCGGGTGACGGCAATCGTCATCTGAAGACCTCTTCTTCGCGCTTGCCTGCCGCCAACTGGCCGGCAGGCCAGGTCTTCACCCGGGGCACCCCGCCGCGGAAGGAGGGTTGCCGGCCAGCAAGCCGGGGCTGTCGCTGGCACTCATGACCTGTAAAGAGTCTACGAAATGCGTCCCCGCAATGGCGAAGAATGTGACAGCAATATGACTCCCGGCGTCGAGGCGCCGGGAGTCATACGCGTCAGTCGCCCTTGGCGGCGCGGAACCCGGCGTCGAGGTCGGCGATGATGTCGTCGATGTGCTCCAGCCCCACCGAAAGACGGACCAGCCCCGGAGTGACCCCTGCCACCGCCTGTTGTTCCGCTGTCAGCTGGCTGTGCGTGGTGGACGCCGGGTGGATGACCAGCGAGCGCACGTCACCGATGTTTGCCACGTGCGAGTGCAGTTCCAGCGCATCCACGAAACGCTTGCCGGCCTCGGCCCCGCCGGCGATGTTGAAGGAAACGATCGCACCGGTGCCCTTGGGTCCGTACTTGCGGCCGCGCTCGTACCAGGGGCTGGACGGCAGGCCCGCGTAGGCAACGGATTCGACGTCGTCCCTGGCCTCCAGCCATTCGGCGACGCCCACGGCGTTGGCAACGTGGCGCTCGACGCGCAGGCTCAGGGTTTCCAGGCCCTGGGCGATAAGGAAGGCGTTGAACGGGGACACCGCGGAGCCGAGGTCACGCAGCAGCTGGACGCGGGCCTTGAGGATGTAGGAAAGATTCGCGCCCAGGGCGCCCCCGGCGCCGAGGTCCCTGGCGTAGACAAGCCCGTTGTAGGTGGGGTCAGGGGTGTTGAACCCCGGGAACTTCTCCGGGTCCTTGCCGAAATCAAAGTTGCCGGAGTCCACGATTACACCGGCGATCGCGCTGCCGTGGCCGCCAAGGTACTTCGTTGCCGAGTGGACCACAATGTCGGCGCCCCACTCCAGCGGCCGGATGAGGTACGGCGTCGACAGAGTGTTGTCCACGATCAGCGGGACGCCTGCCTCGTGGGCGGCGCCGGAAACGCCTTCAATATCCAGGACGTCCTGGCGCGGATTGGACACCACCTCGGCGAAGAAGAGCTTGGTGTTGGGCCGGACGGCGTCCTTCCACTGCTGGAGGTTGTCCGGGTCCTCCACAAACGTCACCGAGATGCCGAACTTCTTCAGGGTGTGGGCCAGCAGGTTGTACGTGCCCCCGTAGAGGCTGGGGCTGGCCACCACGTGGTCGCCGGCTTCGGCGACGTTGAGGATGGCGAATGTCTCGGCGGCCTGTCCCGAACTGAGCAGCAGCGCCGCCAGCCCGCCTTCAAGGCTGGCCACGCGCTGCTCCACCGCGTCCTGGGTTGGATTGCCGATGCGGGTATAGATGGGCGCCAGCTCGGCCAGCGCGAAACGGTTGGCGGCGCTTTCGGCACTGGGGAACACGAAGGACGTCGTCTGGTAAATGGGGAGGGCCCTGGCGCCGGTGGCGCTGTCCGGCTCCTGGCCGGCGTGGATCTGGCGTGTTTCGAAAGACCAGGCATTGGACATTGGAGGCTCCTTCTAGGGAAGGGCACCGGGGCCGGCGCACGTGCCGGGCCGGGTCTGGTGCCGCGCTTGCCGTCCGGCGGTTGCCGGAGGCCAGGTCCTCACCCGGGGCACCCCACCGCGGAACGAGGGTTGCCGGCCAGCAAGCCGGGGCTCAATGCTGGCGCTCATGACCTGGACCCAGTGTAGGAGCGGAGCAAACCGTCTGAATAGGTTTATGACGAAGGACGTCGGCTGCGGTATTTCGTGGGCTTTGGGGCCGTCCGCCATAACGTCCCATCTTGGTAAGGACACCCTTAGCTGAGAGCTCCATCACAAAGTGCCAAGATGAGGGCATGCGCATGGATCACGTCTCTTACGCCTGTGAACAAGATGGCTTGGCTGCCACCACCGAACGTATTGCAACCGCCCTCGGCGTCGAAGCCGTGAAGGGCGGGGTACACCCCCGTTTTGGCACCCGCAACATGATTATCCCGCTGGCCGGGCACAAATACCTGGAGGTCGTGGAGGTCCTGGACCACCCGGCATCCGACAAAGCTCCGTTCGGGCAGGCTGTCCGGGCACGCTCCGCAGCGGGCGGCGGCTGGATGGGCTGGTGCGTCGAAGTGGACGACCTGGCACCGTTCGAAGAACGCCTCGGCCGCTCGGCCGTTAACGGCAACCGCAAGTTCCCGGAC
The DNA here is from genome assembly GCF_042880995.1 of Arthrobacter sp. NPDC058288. Lineage (NCBI taxonomy): Bacteria > Bacillati > Actinomycetota > Actinomycetes > Micrococcales > Micrococcaceae > Arthrobacter > Arthrobacter sp. NPDC058288. The sequence continues at coordinate 15,558 of NZ_JBHVYH010000009.1, read as the reverse complement.
GGCCGCGAACTTGTCTGGAAGCAGATCGGCATCCTGGGCCTTATCGCAGACCCGCAGGTGCCGTACATGCTCAAGTGGGAAGGCGACCCGGAGCTTCACCCGTCCAACGCCTACCCGAGCAACGTTAAGATGTCCAGCCTCACCATCGCCGGTTCGGCCGAGCGCGTCACGGAATGGCTCGGTCAACCGGTCGAGAAGCCCTTGGAGGATGTGGCTGTTGAATGGGTCGCCCCGAAGGGGACGCCGGGAATCCTCTCCGTCACGTTCGAAACCGCCTCCGGCGCGGTAACCATCTAACCCCTGTTCCACCGTGTGGCCCTCCGGGCCACGGGCAGCGCGCTGCCCTGACAAACTTCGGCCGCTATCAGCGGGTGCCAACGACGTCACCCACCGATAGCGGCCGAATCCTTTTAAGAGGTTGCCGGCTAGCCCAGCCCGATGGCCTTGCCGAACAGGCTGAAGCCGACGAACGCCACAACGTCCAGCAGCGCATGGGCGATCACCAGGGGCATCACGCGGCGGGTCTTCGTGTACACCCAGGCGAAAACAACACCCATCACGGCGTTGCCGATGAACGGGCCGAAGCCCTGGTAGAGGTGGTAGCTGCCGCGGAGCATGGAGCTGGCGAAGATGGCCAGCGGCATGCTCCAGCCGAACTTCCCGAGCCTGTCCAGCAGGTACCCCACCACGATGACTTCCTCCACGATCCCGTGCCGTACGGCGGAGAGAATCAGCACCGGGATGGTCCACCAATAGGCGTCCAGCGCGCTGGGGATGATGGCCGTGGTGATGCCCAGCGCCCGTCCGGCCGCATAGAGCCCCAGGGAAGGGATGCCGATCAGCGCTGCCAGGCCCAGCCCCTGCAGCAGGTCCTTCCCCGGGCGGGCGAAGGTGAAGCCGAGTTTGCGGAAGGCCGAAGCGCCGGACTCCCCCGACTTCCGGTGCTCGGTGAGGAAATAGATGACCAGCACCACCGGCACCAGGGCGAAAACAATATCCAGCAGCTGGTAGGTCAGGTCGAAATATTCGCGGCTGCTCTGGGAGCGGTTAAGGGTGGAGGTCCCCTCCGCAAGAGGTGCCCGCGTCAGCTTGTCCAGCAACTGCACCACCGAATACACGGCCGACTGCCCTAGCGACAGACCGAGGACAATCCAGACTTCTAACCGCAGACGACGGCGGGAGGGAACCAGCATGTTCCTATCTTGCCTTCCCTTTCTGGTTCTTTCCTGTCCGCCGCTTCCGGCTGGTCGGGGCCGCCGCTTCCGGCTGGTCGCGGGGGCAACACATCCACGTGGCCGCGCTGCCCGGGGCCTATGCTTGGAATTTATGAGTGCGCCCGGAAAAATCATCATGATCCGGCACGGCCAGTCAGCCGCCAATGCCGACACCTCCATTTATAACCGGGTGCCCGATTACCGGATACCACTGACCGAACTCGGCCTTGCACAGGCCCGGGCCGCAGGCGAGGAGATCCGCCGGGAACTGGACGGCCGGCAGGTGTGTGTCTACGTCTCGCCGTACCTCCGGGCCTACCAGACTCTCGAAGCGCTCAATCTGGGACCGCTTGTAGAGCGGATTATCGAGGAACCCAGGCTTCGTGAACAGGACTGGGCGAACTTCCAGATCGCCGGGGACATCGAGGACCAAAAAGAACTCCGGAACGCCTACGGCCACTTCTTCTACCGGTTCAGGGAGGGTGAATCCGGATCCGATGTCTACGACCGGATCTCCTCCTTCATGGAAACACTGCACCGGCACTGGTCCAAGCCCAGCTACGCCCCGAACGCCCTCTTCGTGACGCACGGGCTCACCATGAGGCTGTTCTGCATGCGCTGGTTCCACTGGTCCGTGGAGTATTTCGAATCCCTCAACAACCCGGACAACGCCGAAGTGCGGACCCTGGTGCGCACGGATGAAGGCAAGTACGAACTGGACAAGCCGTTCAGCCAGTGGGAGGACCGCCGCGTGGACGAGACAGTCCTGGACGCTCCGCCCATGATCTTCTAGCGGCCGCGTTTCAACGCGCCCGCACGCCGGCCCGCCAGACGGCGTGGGTCAGCGGGATGCCCGGCCGGTAGGCAAGGTGGGTGGCGGAGGGGGCGTTGAGCAGGTGGAGGTCCGCGCGGTGCCCGACGGCGATCGAACCGACCGCGCGTTCGCCGTCGGCGTCGTTCCCCTCGTCGCGGTGCAGCGCCAGCGCGCCCCCGTACGTGGCGGCCCGGACGGCCTCGTGGACGCTGAGCCGCATCTGGAGCACGGCCGTGGTGACGCAGAAGGCCATCGAGCTGGTGTAGGAGGTACCGGGGTTGCAGTTCGAGGCCAGGGCGAGCTGCACACCGGCGTCGAGCAGTTCCCGTCCCGGTGCCAGCGGCTGGCGGGTGGAGAGGTCGCAGGCCGGCAGGCACGTGGCGACAGTCCCCCGCGTTCCGGCGCCGGCCGCCGATTCCCAGCCGGACCAGCTGTCCGCGAGGTCGTGGACGTCGGCGCGGGACAGGTAGTTCACGTGGTCCACGCTGGCGGCCCCGAATTCAACCGCCAACCGCACCCCGGGCCCCTCTCCCAACTGGTTGCCGTGCACGCGCAGGCCAAGGCCCGCATCCTTGCAGGCCTGCAGCACTCGGCGCGACTGTTCCTCGGTGAACGCCCCCTGCTCGCAGAACACGTCCGCCCAGCCGACATAGGGCAGGACGGCCGCCAGCATGGGCCCGCACACCAGGTCGGTGTATTCGTCGGGGTCGTTCCCGGCGGGGACCAGATGGGCGCCCAGGTAGGTGACTTCGTCAGCCACAGTCGACGCGATGCGCGCGCTGCGCGTTTCGTTCTCCACGTCCAGGCCGTAGCCGGTCTTGGTTTCCAAGTACGTGGTGCCCTGCGAGACGGCTTCGGCCACGCGGCCCAGGGCCAGCCTGGTGAGGTCGAAGTCGCTTGTCCCGCGGGTGGCGCCAGTGGTCACGGCGATGCCGCCGGCGCTGTAACTCTCGCCGGCCATCCGGGCCTCGAACTCCGCAGTCCTGTCACCGGCAAAGATCAGGTGGGTGTGCGAGTCCACCCAGCCCGGCAGCAGCGCCCGGCCTCCCGCGTCTACGGCATCGTCAGCGGCCGGCGCGGCCGACGACGGCCCGATCCACGAAATCCGCTCCCCCTCGATCACCACGGCGGCGTCCTTGAGGACGCGGTGCTCCGCGTCCTGGGTCATCAGCTCGGCAATGTTGGTGATCAGGGTGCTCATGGGTCCATTCTTCAGTGCCGGATGGACCAGCGGGTTGCGGCCAGCGCAACCGCTGTCCGGGATGCCGGACTGAGCCCGGCGTCCTCGTCCCGGGCGCCCTGCCCCGCCGACGGCCCTGCCAGGATGAGGTCGGCTGCGAGCTCAGCAATGCCGGACGAGGTCTGGAAACCGTAACCGCCCTGTCCGGCGAGCCAGAAGAATCCGGTGGCTTCGGCGTCGAACCCCACCACCGGGACGCCGTCGGCAGCTTCGGTGCGCAGGCCGGTCCACGCGGACTTGACGTTCCTGATGCCCATGGTGGTCACCGCGTTGAGCCGCGCCACCAGCGCCTCGACATCGCCCGGGTAGGGCTTCGCGTCCTCAGGCCCGCTCGGCACGGATTCCGACGGCGAAATCAGCACGTCCCGTCCTTCCTTGCGGAAGTAGAACGATTCGTCCGCTGCCGCCACCATGGGGCAGGAATCCGGGAGGGGACGTTCGACGTCGACAATCGCCGCCGTGCGCCGGTACGGCTGGAGGCCGAGCTTCTCCACGCCGCTGATCACGGCCAGTTCATCGGCCCAGGCCCCGGCAGCATTGACCACGATCCCGGCCTGGAACGCTTCCTGGCCGGCCCCGAGCTCCCAGCCGGACCCCAGCCGCTGGGCGGAATGGACCTTGGCTCCGGTGATGATGTCCACCCCGCCCGCCTCGGCACGGCGCCGGTGGTCTTCCAGCAGCACGGGGGCGTTGCAGGCGAACGAACCGGTATCCAGTCCGGCCGCGGTGAAGAACCCTGGCTCCAGCACCGGGCACAGCTCCAGTGCTTCGGCATGGGAAATCCGGTGCATGTGCCCGCTGGCTTCTTCCCGGACGGTCTCTTCGTCGCCGATCAGCATGAAGCTGCGCGGCGAAAGGACAGGCTCCGGAAGCTCCGCGTCCCGGGCCGCAATCAGCCCGAGCGTGCGGAGCGTCAGCTCCTGCACCACCACGGGGCCGTAGCTGGGAATCAGTTGCCGGGCCGAGCGGGCCGAGGTGTGGTAGGCCAGGGACTGTTCGGCCTCGACGAGCGCAACGCTGCATTTAGCGGCAAGGGCAGAGGCGAGGGACAGCCCGGCAATGCCGCCGCCCACAATCACCACATCGTAATTTGCTGACATGACTCCATCCTTGCACCCGGCAGGACGTCACGTCAGTACCTTAGGCTCCTACCGCGTCGCGGCTGTCCACGAACGCCCGGACGCAGGCTTCGACGTCCTCGGCACTGTGCGCGGCTGAGAGCTGGACACGGATCCGGGCGGCCCCCTTGGGCACCACGGGGTAGCTGAAGGCAGTGACGAACACTCCGTGCCGGAGCATCCGGTCTGCCACCTTTGCCGCCATCACGGCGTCCCCGAACATCACCGGCACGATCGCGTGCTCGCCGTCCAGCAGGTCGAACCCTTCTTCCGCCATCCGGTTGCGGAACAATTCGGCGTTGGCAAAGAGCTTGGAGCGCAGTTCGGCGGAGCTCTCCACGAGATCCAGGGCCTTCAGCGTCGCTGCGACGATGGCCGGTGCCAGCGAGTTGGAGAACAGGTAAGGGCGGGCCTTCTGCCGGAGCATGGCGATGACCTCGCGCCGGCCGGAGACGTAGCCGCCGGAGGCGCCGCCCAGTGCCTTGCCGAACGTGCCGGTGTAGATGTCCACGCGGTGGCCCACCCCGGCGTGCTCGGGGGTTCCCGCGCCGGTGGCGCCCATGAAGCCCACGGCGTGTGAATCGTCCACCATCACCAGGGCATCGTACTTTTCGGCCAGGTTGCAGATGGCTTCGAGCGGCGCGAGGTAGCCGTCCATGGAGAAGACGCCGTCCGTCACGATGATCTTGCGGCGGGCCGGGTTCTCCTGCGTAGTGGCCTCGATCAGTTTCGCTTCGAGGTCCGCCATGTCGCGGTTGGCGTAGCGGAACCGCCGGGCCTTGCAGAGCCTGATGCCGTCAATGATGGACGCGTGGTTCAGGGCGTCGGAGATGACGGCGTCTTCGGGCCCGAAGAGGGACTCAAACACGCCGCCGTTGGCGTCGAAGCAGCTGGAGAACAGGATGGTGTCCTCGGTGCCCAGGAACTTGGAGACGCGCGCCTCCAGTGCCAGGTGCAGGTCCTGGGTTCCGCAGATGAAGCGCACGCTGGCCATGCCGAAGCCCCGCTCGTCCATGGCGGACTTCGCGGCGGCAATGATGTCCGGGTGGTCCGCCAGGCCCAGGTAGTTGTTGGCGCAGAAGTTCAGCACGTCGGCGCCTGCCTCGCCGATCCGGCCTGCCGTGATGTGGCTGGCCTGGGGTGAGTCGATGTGGCGTTCCGTTTTGAACAGGCCTGCCGTGCGGATCTCGTCCAGCTCGTTCTGCAGCTGGTCCTTGATGGCTGAATACATGGGGTGTGCTCCTCAGCTGGGTGAATCGTTAATCGGTGCCGGAAAGTATTGCAAGGTCTAGAAGACGGTCCAGTCCAGGACAACTTTGCCGCCCACACCGGCGCGGGCAACGTCGAAGCCCTTCTCCCAGTCCGTGGCGGGCAGGGTGTCCGTGACCACCGCCGAGATGTTGGTGTGCAGCACCGGGTTGGAGGACAGCATGGCGCTCATGGCGTACCAGGTCTCGAACATCTCGCGGCCGTAGATGCCCTTCATGGTCAGCATATGCGTGACCACCTTTCCCCAGTCGATGTCGATGGACTGGCTCGGCAGGCCCAGCATCGCGATCCGGCCGCCGTGGTTCATGTTGTCGATCATCTCCGGAAGGGCGGTGGGATGCCCGGACATTTCCATGCCGATGTCGAACCCTTCGCGCATGCCCAGTTCGCGCTGGGCATCCTTGACGCGCATCTTCGAGACGTCGATGGCAAGGTCCACGCCGAGCTGGCGGGCCAGTTCCAGGCGCGGCGCGGAGACGTCGGTGATGGCGATCTTCCGGGCGCCGGCGTGGCGGGCCACGGCAATGGCCATCAGCCCGATCGGACCGGCCCCGGTGATCAGCACGTCCTCGCCCACGAGCGGGAAACTCAGGGCGGTGTGGACTGCGTTGCCGAAGGGATCGAAGATGGCGCCAAGTTCGGGCGTGACCGAGGGATCCTGGTGGACCCAGACGTTCGTCTCGGGGATCACCACGAATTCGGCGAATGCGCCGTCACGCTGGACTCCGACGCTCACGGTGTGAATGCACATCTGGCGGCGGCCGGCACGGCAGTTGCGGCAGATGCCGCAGACAATGTGGCCTTCGCCGGAGACCCGGTCGCCCACTTTGACGTCGCGGACGTCCTCGCCGGTTTCCACCACTTCGCCGTAGAACTCGTGGCCGGCGATCAGCGGAGCCTCGATCATGCCCTGGGCCCAGGCATCCCAGGACTGGATATGAAGGTCCGTGCCGCAGATCCCGGTGGTCATCACGCGGATCTTCACGTCGCCGGGGCCGGTTTCCGGCTCCGGCCGGTCCACCAGCTCAAACCCGGCGTGTGCGCCGGCCTTGTACAGAGCCTTCATTGGCTTCCTTACTCTTGGTTTTACTCTCAGGAATGCGGCGCCCCGCAGAGGTGCGGCGGGGTTGGCTCCCTTCATTAGAACCACAAAGAAGCATTAGCACAACCGAATTCTTCTCAATCGACGATTTAGAAAAATCTAAGCAATAGACTCGGGGAATGGAAATCCATCAGCTCGAAATGCTCCGGGAACTCGGCGCCCTCGGCAGCGTCAAAGCGGTGGCCGAAACGCTCCTGGTCACCCCCTCCGCCGTCTCCCAGCAACTGGCGGCTTTGCAGCGCAGCGTGGACGTCCCGCTGACGCGGAAGGAAGGCCGGAACCTGGTGCTCACCGAGGCCGGCCAGGCACTGGCGGACGCCGGTGCCGCCGTCGTGAGCGCGATGGCGGATGCGCGGATGGCGATCGGCGCGTACCACGGCTCCACGGTGGCACCGGTGACGGTGAGCGGTTTTCACAGCGCCGGCCAGGCACTCTTTGCGCCTCTGGCCCGGCTGCTGGACTCACCGGACAAACCCAGGGTGCTGCTGTCCGACGAGGATGTTGCCCAGCAGGACTTCCCCGCACTGACTGCCCGGTATGACCTGGTGCTGGCGCACCGGATGGACCACAGCCCGCGGTGGCCGGAGGAGCGGGTGGCCGTCATCCCGCTCGCGCACGAGCCGCTGGATGTGGCGTTATCCGCCGGACACCGGCTGGCGGGCAAGGAAACCCTGACGGCGCACGACGTCGTCGGCGAACCGTGGGTGACCAGCCACACCGGCTACTCCCCCGCGGACGTGCTGTCCGCCGTCGCGGCGGTGTCCAGCCGCGAGCTGAACATTGTCCACCGGATCAACGACTATTCCACCGTGGCGGGACTCGTGGCCACGGGCAGTGTCATCGGGCTGCTGCCGCGGCACACCGCCCGGCCCGTGCTGAACCCGGAGATCGTGCTCCGGCCGCTGCGGGGCATCAGCACCCGGCGCCGGATCGACATCCTGGCCCGGCCGGAAAACCTTAAGCGGACCTCCGTGATGATGGTCTGCGAGGCCCTCGAGGACATCATGGCCGGGCTCGTCTCCCCTTAAAGCCCAACTGGGTCGCAGTAGATGTCGTTATGAGCGCTCATAACGACGTTAACTGCGACCCAGTTGGGTTAAATCGGGTGACTTAGCCTTCGACGCCGAGGCGCTCCAGGATAAGCTCCTTGACCCGGCCGGCGTCGGCCTGGCCGCGGGTGGCCTTCATGACCGCACCCACGATGGCGCCGATGGCCTGGAGCTTGCCGCCGCGGATCTTGTCTGCGACGCCGGGCTGCGCGGCGAGGGCCGCGTCGATGGCTTCGAGCAGGGGCCCGTCGTCGGAAACCACGGCCAGGCCGCGCTTCTCCACGATCTCCTCCGGAGTGCCTTCGCCGGCGAGCACGCCGTCGAGCACTTCAGCGGCCATCTTGTTGTTGATCTTGCCGGCTTCCACCATCTTGTTCAGTTCCACGATGGTTTCGGGCTTGACGCCCAGCTGGCCGGGGTCCACGTCGGCGTTCTTGGCGCGGCCCACGATCTCGCCCATCCACCACTTGCGGGCCACGGTTGCCGTGGCGCCGGCGGCGATGGTTTCCTCGATCTCGTCCATGACGCCGGCGTTGACCACGTCGCGGAATTCCAGGTCCGAATAGCCCCAGTCGGCCTGGAGGCGCTTGCGGCGTTCGGCCGGCGGCTCGGGCAGGGTGGCGCGCAGTTCCTCCACCCATTCGCGGGAAGCGACGATCGGCACGAGGTCCGGCTCCGGGAAGTAGCGGTAATCATCGGCGTCGGACTTGGCCCGGCCCGACGTCGTCGAGCGGGTGTCCTCGTGCCAGTGGCGCGTTTCCTGGATGACCGGCTCGCCGGAGTCCAGGACGGCGGCGTGCCGCTGGATTTCGTAGCGGACGGCGTGTTCGACGGCGCGCAGCGAGTTCACGTTCTTCGTCTCGGAACGGATGCCGAAGCGTTCGCGGCCGTGGGGACGCAACGAGACGTTCGCGTCGCAGCGGACGTTGCCGCGTTCCATCTTCGCGTCCGAAACGCCGAGGTTCTTCACGATTTCACGGACCGCGGCGACGTAGGCCTTGGCCAGTTCCGGCGCGCGGCTGCCAGCGCCCTGGATCGGCTTGGTGACGATCTCGACCAGCGGAACACCGGAACGGTTGTAGTCAACCAGCGAGTAGTCGGCGCCCTGGATGCGGCCCGCGGCCCCGCCCATGTGTGTCAGCTTGCCGGCGTCCTCTTCCATGTGGGCGCGTTCGATTTCGACGCGGAACACGGTGCCGTCGGAGAGCTCGATGTCCAGGTAGCCGTCGTACGCGATGGGTTCGTCGTATTGGGAGGTCTGGAAGTTCTTCGGGGTGTCCGGGTAGAAGTAGTTCTTCCGGGCGAAGCGGCAGGTCTCGGCGATCTTGCAGTTGAGCGCCAGGCCGATCTTGATGGACGACTCAATGGCCGTCTTGTTCACCACGGGGAGCACGCCGGGCATGCCCAGGTCCACCTCGTTGACGTTCGTGTTCGGCTCGTCGCCGAAGACGTTCGGGGCGGAGGAGAACATCTTGGTCTTGGTGTTGAGCTCCACGTGGACCTCGAAGCCCAGGACGGGATCGTACTTCTCCATGGCCTCTTCGAAGCTCAGGGTTGCGTCGGTGCTCATTATTTTGCCTCCTGGGTTTCGAGGGTCTCGGCGGGCTCGACCACCGAGGTGGCCAATTCCGGGGCCTTGTCCAGCAGCGGACCGCCCCACTGTGCCTCGAGCAGCGATTCGAGCACGGCACCCACGCGGTACAGGCGCGCATCCTGGCGCGCCGGGGCGAGGAGCTGGATGCCGACCGGCAAGCCGTCCTCATCCGCCAGGCCGCCCGGCAGGGACAGGCCCGGGACGCCGGCCATGTTGGCCGGGATGGTGGCGACGTCGTTGAGGTACATGGCCAGGGGGTCGTTCAGCTTCTCGCCGAGCTTAAAGGCCGTGGTGGGCGCCGTCGGGGAGATCAGCACGTCGGCCTGGGCGAACGCGGCCTCGAAGTCGCGCTGGATCAGGGTGCGGACCTTCTGGGCGGAGCCGTAGTAGGCGTCGTAGTAGCCGGCGCTGAGCGCGTAGGTGCCCAGGATGATGCGGCGCTTCACTTCGTCGCCGAAGCCTGCGGCGCGGGTGGCGCCCATGACGCGTTCGATGGTGAGCGGGGCATCCTTGGGCAGGACGCGCAGGCCGTACCGGACGCCGTCGAACTTGGCCAGGTTGGAGGAGGCCTCCGAGGGCATGATCAGGTAGTACGCGCCCAGCGCGTACTTGAAGTTGGGGCAGGAGACCTCGACGATTTCCGCGCCGGCCTGCTTGAGCAGTTCGAGCGATTCGTTGAAACGGTTCTCGACGCCGGCCTGGTAACCCTCGCCGTGGAGTTCCTTGATGATGCCGATCTTCATGCCGTCCACGTTGCCCGTCCGTGCGGCGGCAACCAGGTCTTCCAGCGGGTCCGGGAGGGACGTGGAGTCGTGCGGATCGTGGCCGCCAATGACCTGGTGCAGCAGGGCCGAGTCCAGCACGGTGCGGGAGACCGGGCCGATCTGGTCCAGCGAGGAGGCCATCGCGATGGCGCCGTAGCGGGAAACGCTGCCGTAGGTGGGCTTGACGCCCACGGTGCCGGTAACGGCGCCCGGCTGGCGGATGGATCCGCCGGTGTCCGTGCCGAGGGCAAGGGGCGCTTCAAACGCGGCGACGGCAGCAGCCGAGCCGCCGCCGGAACCGCCCGGGATCCGGTCCAGGTCCCACGGGTTGCGGGTGGGACCGTACGCGGAGTGCTCCGTGGAGGAGCCCATGGCGAATTCGTCCAGGTTGGTTTTGCCCAGGATGGGCATCTTGGCGTCGCGGAGGCGCTTGACCACCGTGGCGTCATACGGGCTGTGCCAGCCCTCGAGGATCTTGGAGCCGGCCGTGGTGGGCTGGCCGATGGTGACAATGAGGTCCTTCACGGCGATGGGGACGCCGGCCAGTTCGTGGAGCTCCGCAGCAGCCGGGCCGCCGGCGGCGCGGATGGCGTCCACCTCTGCGGCGACGGCGAGCGCCTCCTCGGTGTTGACGTGCAGGAAGGCGTGCACTCCGCGGGGGCCGCCGTCGACTGCAGCGATACGGTCCAGATAGGCCCGGGTGACCTCAACGGAGGTGACCTCGCCCGCTGCAAGCTTCTGGGCGAGCGCGGCGGCGGAGAGGCGGATCAGTACGTTGTTCTCAGTCATGTATCAGTCCTCATCCAGAATGGCCGGAACCTTGAAGCGGCCTTCGTATGCGTCAGGGGCTCCGCTCAGGGACTGCTCGGATGTGAAGGTGTGGCCCACAACGTCCTCGCGGAACACATTCGTCAGCGGAATCGGGTGGGACGTGGCCGGGACATCATCACCGGCGGCTTCACTGACGGACTTCACTGATTCGACGATGACGGCGAGTTCGCCGGCCATCCGGTCCAGCTCTTCAGCACTCATCTCGATGTGCGCGAGACGCGCGAGATGCGCGACGTCGTCGCGGTTGATCGCAGCCATGGATCTCCCCTGCAATGTAGTTTTGGTTTCCCCCATAGTCTACGTTGCAACAGTGTGCCCGCCTGACGACCCCCAGCGGGCGTCAGACGGGCAGCACCGACCTGCGGCGCCAGCTGCAAGCAGCCCACAGCCGCAGGCAGCTTTACCCTAGCCGATGCCGATGGCTCCCGTCAGCATTCCGACTCCCAGCATGACGAGCGAGATGACGGCGGTGCGCCACAGCACCTTCTTGTGGTGGTCGCCCAGGTCCACCTTGGCGAGCGAGACGAGCAGCAGGATGGCCGGAACCAGCGGGCTCTGCAGGTGGAACGGCTGGCCGGTGATGGATGCCCGTGCCATTTCGGCGCCGCTGACGCCGTAGTGGGCGGCGGTCTCGCTCAGGACGGGGAGGACGCCGAAGTAGAAGGCGTCGTTGCTCATGAAGAACGTCATGGGGATGCTGAGGACGCCGGTGATCACTGCCATGAACGGGCCCATGCTGGCGGGGATGATCTGGACGAGCCAGGCGGACATGGCCTCGACCATGCCGGTGCCTTTCAGGACGCCGGTGAGGACGGCCGCGGCCATGACCATGCTGACAACGGCCACGATGGACGGTGCGTGGGCGATGAGCTGGGCGCCCTGGTCCTTGACCTTCGGGAAGTTGACCAGCAGGGCGATGGCCGAGCCCACCATGAAGACGAACGGCAGCGGAATGACGTTGGCGACGAGCGTGACCATGACGGCAACCGTCAGGCCGAGGTTGAACCAGAACAGCTTGGGACGCAGGGTCTTGCGGTTGGGGTCCAGGGCGGTGTCAGCCATGGCGGAATCCCGGTCGTCAACGAGTTCCTCGGTGCGTTCCAGCACGGCAACGGAACCGCCGACGGCGGGGCTGCCGGCTCCCGTGGGGCCCGTACCCTTGCGTCCGGTACCGGAACCGCCGGCTGTGCGGCCGCCGCTGGTGCCGCCGTCGAACTCTTCTGCCGTATCAGGCACGCCCCAGATTTCCGGCGCGGTGGCGCGGAGGCGGTTGCGTTCCTGCAGGCCCAGCAGCCAGGCGAAGGCGAAGACCACAACGAGGCCGGCGATCAGCGACGGGATCATGGGGACGAAGACGTCGTTGACGTCGATCTTCAGCGCGGTGGCGGCGCGGGCGGTGGGGCCGCCCCACGGCAGGATGTTCATGGTGCCGTTGGCGAGGCCCGCGACGCAGGTCAGGACCACCGGGCTCATCTTCAGGCGCAGGTAGATGGGCAGCATGGCCGCGGTGGTGAGGATGAAGGTGGTGGAGCCGTCACCGTCCAGGGACACTGCGGCGGCCAGGATGGCGGTGCCGAGCACCACCTTGGCGGGATCGTTTCCCAGCTTGCGGAGGATGAACCGCACCAGGGGGTCGAACAGCCCGACGTCGATCATCAGCCCGAAGTAGATAATGGCGAACATCAGCAGGGCTGCTGTGGACGTCATGGACTTCATGGAGTCCATGACCATGTCCCCGATGCCCAGTCCCGCCCCGGCGAACAGCCCGAAGACGGTGGGGACGATGATCAACGCCAGCACCGGCGTCAACTTCTTCGTCATGATCAGCACCATGAATACCGCGATCATGGCGAATCCAAGTAATACCAGCACGGCCGGCTCCTTTGTCAGTCAGTGGCACCACTCCGGTGTGATGCGCACTACAGACGTTAGAGTGGCCCGCGTCACGGCAGTGCCTTTGGCTCAATTGATTGGCATACTGCTTATTGGGAGCATTTTGCTCATTTAGCTCAGCAGGCCACTACCCCGTCACCATCCCCGTCAGCATCCCCGTCAGGAGGGCAATGAAGCGTCCGTCACCGAGGCCGCCGCTGCGGTTCTCCACGCAGACCCTGCTGCTCCAGGTCGGTGTGGTTTTGCTCGTGGTGCTGCTCAGCGGCGCCGTGCATGCCTGGCTGACGTACGAGCGCTTGGGGAGGGAAGCCGAGAACCAGGCGCTCACCCTGGCCCGAACCGTCGCCTCGGATCCCGCAGTCCGCCGGGAGGTCCAGGCCATCAGCCGCGAGGCGGGCACTCCCCCGGCATCGGTGCTGCTGGCCGGACCGCTAATGGCGGTGGCTGAGGGTGCCCGTACCCGCACGGGGGCACTGTTCGTGGTGGTCACGGATGAAACGGGCCTGCGGCTGGCCCACCCGGACGCCGACCGGCTCGGCGAAAAGGTCAGCACGGATCCCTCCGAAGCCCTCTCCGGCAAGGAGGTGACCACCCGGAACACCGGAACGCTGGGACCCTCCGCGGGTGCCAAGGTACCGGTCTTCGCGCCGGATTCGGACACGGTGGTGGGCGAGGTCAGCGTGGGGTACTCCACCGAGAGCGTCGCCCAGAGCCTGGCCCGGGACATCACCCCGATTGCGCTCACGGCGGCAGGGTCGCTGCTGGCCGGAATCCTGGCCTCCTTCCTCCTGCGCCGCCGGCTGCAGCGGCTGACGCTCGGCCTGGAGCCGGAGGAGATCAGCACCCTGGTCCACGACCAGGTGGCGGTTCTGCAGGGCGTTGACGACGGCGTGATCGGCGTTTCGGCCGACGGCAGGATCAGCGTTTTCAATGCCGCCGCCCAGCGGCTCCTCGGCCAGCCGGACCTCACCGGCACGCCGTGGAAGCGGGCCCCCGTCCCGGAGCAGCTGAAGGCCCTCACCCTGCCGGACGCCGCCGAGGCCGACGCCGCCGAAGTCATTGCAGGGTCCCGGGTGCTGGTGGCCAGTGCCCGCAAGGCGCTGCACCGGCAGGAGGACCTGGGCTGGGTGGTGATGCTCCGCGACCGCACCGAACTCCAGCACCTGACCCGCCAGCTGGATGCCGTGGGCACCATGTCCACGGCGCTGCGGGCCCAACGCCACGAATTCGCCAACCAGCTGCACACCATTGCCGGCTTCATGAGCATCGGGCAGCATCAGCAGGCCCGGGACTACCTGGCGCGGCTGGCTGCCACGGGACCGCTGAAGTTCCCCGTGGACCAGGCCGAACTCCTCCAGGACCCTTACCTGCAGGCGTTCGTGGGGGCCAAGGGCGTGGAAGCGGACGAACGCGGCGTGACGCTTCGGATCGGCCCGGAAACGCTGGTCCGCGGCCAGGTCACAGAGCCGCAGGACGTCACCACGGTGCTCGGGAACCTGATCGACAACGCCGTGAACGCCGCCGTCGCCGGTTCCGCTACGGACCGCTGGGTGGAGGTGGAGCTGCTGGACGAACCGGGAGCCGACGGCGGGACGCTGCATATCGTCGTCGGGGACTCCGGCGACGGCCTGGCCGTCGAAGCCGCGGCGGGCGGAGCGGACGAAGCCGCGGCGGACGCCGTGTTCGCCGAAGGGTATACGACGTCGGCACGGCCGGCGCGTGCAGGCGGCGGGCAGGGACTGGGGCTGGCACTGGCCCGGCAACTTGCGCGGCGCCGCGGCGGAGACGTCAGGGTGCTGGAGCCCGGCTCCCCCGGCGGACCGGGTGCCGTCTTTATGGCGACGCTGCCGCGCACCACCGCCGACTCACCCGGACGGGAGAAGTCCCTCACGGAGGACAGGTTTATCGGAAAGGACAACGATGTCGGGAAGGACACCGATGGTTGAGGATTTAAGGGTCCTGATTGTGGACGACGATTTCCACGTCGCCAAGCTGCACGCGGCCTACGTGGATTCGGTGGCGGGTTTCATGGCGCTGCCGCCCGCGGGTTCGGCTTCGCTGGCGCTGCAGGCCATCCACAGCCTGCGCCCGGACCTGGTGCTGCTGGATGTCTACCTCCCTGATGCGTCGGGCCTCGACCTGCTCGGCCAATTGGACGTGGACACGATGATCCTGAGCGCGGCCTCGGACGCGGCGTCACTGCGGGTGGCCTTTCGTCGCGGCGCCCTGGGGTACCTGCTGAAGCCTTTCACGGCGGAGTCCCTGTCGCAGCAGCTCCGTTCCTATGCCCGGTACCGGCGGATCCTGGCCCAGCCGGGTGCACTGGACCAGGACACGGTGGAGCGGGCCAAACGTTCGCTGATTCCCGGCGACGTCACTCCCTCAGCCAAGCCACGCTCCGCTACCGAGGCCGCCGTGCTCGAATCATTGGTGCCCGGGGAGCAGTATTCGGCGGCCGAAGTCGCCGGGCGGGTAGGGGTATCCCGGGCCACCGCCCAGCGGTACCTGTCCTCGCTGGCGGACGACGGCGCCGTCGACATCCAGCTCCGCTACGGCACCACGGGCCGCCCGGAACACCGCTACGGCCTCCCGGCGAAATAATCCCCACAAGCAAGCGCGAACGGACACTTGAGGCCCCTGAATCCGCGGATTCAGGGGCCTCAAGTGTCC
>NZ_JBHVYH010000008.1:0-269380 GCF_042880995.1 Arthrobacter sp. NPDC058288 | reverse complement strand
GGAGGGGCTAGAGGGGCCGGAGCGGGCACGTACAATCCGAAGGACAGCAGCCAAAAAACGTCGTAGACAAACAGGGCCGGGGTGTCCGGAGCTCTGCGACGGCGCACCCTGGACCCAACAGTCGGCCGCGCCAGCGGACGCCCGCTTTGTTGGTGAGCCCTGCGAACCATTGATCAGCACCCCGGATTCCTCACGTTCGTGGAGCGGCCGGCGGGCCGCGTTGCCCTGATCGTTGCCCTGCTGCCCTGGCGGTTGGCGGTCCGCCGCCGGCAACCACCAGCGCCAGCCGGCCACTCGCGGCGGACCGCCAGCGGTGACCGGCCCGAAAGGACCGGCCACCCTCTGCCAGCTATTCGCGGCGGTCGTGCAAGGGCACCGCCCCGTAGAAGCCGACGGAGTTACGGAACCGGGTGTCACTGCTGAAGATGAACGTTCCGCCGAACATGTACCACGGCGCGGGCAGCTCGTCGGAGGGCAGCGGTTCGGCGTGATAGATCGCGCCGCTGGCGTTCTCCCGCTTGACGATGCGCACGGCGGGCCTTTCGTCCGTGGGCTCGAAAATGGGGTCGATGCCGGGGCCGACGACGGTCACCTCTGTGACGGTCGAGGAGATTCCCCTGTTCGAAAAATCGATGCCGAGGGCATCACGGTAAATCAGGGCGATGATGCCCTTCTGCGGTGCGGTGGCTGTGCTCATGTGCTGGCTCCTCAAAGTGGTTTGGCTGTACTGCCCGGCCGTGCCGGGCAGTACAGCGGATTCAGTGCCGGTTAGGCGGCTGGGACGGTGTAGGGCATCCGGTAGAGGCTGGGCAGTTCAGCGACGGCTTCCGGGAGGTCGTCCGGGCCGTGGGCCTGTCCGTTCTTCCAGTGAAAAAAGGCCTGCTCGGTGATCGCGTCCCACTGCCCGGCCTTGGTCCGGTAGTAGCTGCACGTCACGTCTCCCTCGCAGTACGTGGCGACGCCGAACAGGTTGCCGATGCTGTCAGCGGTCCGCGTGGCGGCGACCATGACATAGGGCCATTGGCCCAGGTCCCAGCCGTCACAGCCCCAGCTGGGGATGACAGCCCAGCCCTCCGCTTCGATGAGTTCCATCCAGTCGTAGCCGCCGTTCATGTGGTAATCGCCCAGCACGGTCACGCCCTCGATGGTTTCCCCGGTGTCCTTGAGGGTCACGGTCTTGGTTGTTACTGCGTTCATGGTTTTGTCCTTTTGCAGAGGATTCCGGTGGGTGGGGCGACCAATGGTGACCGGCCAGCTCCCCTCTCCCCCCGTTGTTTTTTGGCTGCTGGCGAAGCTTGCGGAGCTGTGGCCACGGAGGCTTGTCTACCCTTGGCAAGGAGTGGGAAATTCCCGGAGGAAATAAGCGACGAAGGAGCGCCGGAGGGAAATTCCCGCACCGCAGGCCCCGGAGGAACGGAGGGGCTAGACGGGCCGGAGCGGGCACGTACAATCCGAAGGACAGCAGCCAAAAAACGTCGTAGACAAACAGGGCCGGGGTGTCCGGAGCTCTGCGACGGCGCACCCTGGACCCAACAGCCGGGCGCGCAGCGGACGCCCGTCAACTGGTTGAAGCGCAGCGGAAACCAGGGCGAGCCCTGCGAGCATGCCTTGGCTCTCTGCTGGCAGGATGTTCCGGTGGTTACTGTTCAAAGGAATGCGGCGCCGAAGGCGGAGTGGGTGTTGATGTACCGCGGCGGGCTGACCCGTGCGCGGATCGCGGCATTGACCGGTGCGGCCGCCTCGACCGTTGGTTATCACCTCGTGGTAGCGAGAGCCGCGGATCCTGCTCTGGAGTCCGCGCACAGGCAAGCTGCGGACGGGACGATGCACCGGGCAAGCGCACACGGGTTGGAGCGTATGCGGGAGCTGGTGGCGTTCGTGCAGGACACCGGACAGTATCCCTCCGCCCGGGCCGGGTCGGCGGCCGAGCGGAGCCTGGCGTCCTGGCTGGAGCGGCGTCGCCGCGAAGCTGCCGAAGGGACGCTGGCGCCCAAGTACCGCGAGGGGCTGGGTGTGCTGCCGGGCTGGGAGGGCGCACGTCGGGTGGTCTCCGATGAGGCCAGGTGGCAGGGCAGGCTGGGCGCCCTGGTGAAGTACCGGGCGGCCGGGCATGACTGGCCGCGACACAAGGCGACCGTGACCGGTGAGGAGCATGAGCTGGGCGTGTGGCTGCACACCCAGCGGTACAAAGCCCGCCGCGGGGACCTCGACCCGGCCAAGAAAACGGCCTTGGACACGGCAGTGCCGGGCTGGTCAGCGGGCCGGACCCGCGGCAGGAAAGCACGCAGGACAGGCACCTCCGATCAGGTCTAGATTGATCGTGTGAGCGATGAACTGGTGATCAGACAGGTCTGGCCCGCCCCGCACGGCCGCTCCGTAATCTCGCCTTTTGAGGCATCGGAGGACTTCACGCAGGCCTGCTGGCAGGCCAGCGAAGTCATCGCCGCCTCCCCCTCGGACCTGTTCTACAGCTTCACCCGCGCCGGGGAGGAAATCGTCCGCATGATCGCCGTCGACCACCCCGAAGTGGATTCCGGCTACGGGGTCCCCGACGCCGGCGAGGGACTGGAGATCGACTTCCTGGAAGTCGCCGACGGCTACCGCCGCCAAGGCTTCGGCACACAGGCCATCGGACTGCTGCGCCGGCAGCATCCCGGCCGAATCATGTTCGCGCGGCCGCCCGAAAGCGAGGACGCCTTCTGGCAATCCCTGGGCTGGGACCATCTCCGCAACGCCAGGGGCGGTGACAATCCCCCGCTGTTCCTGAGCCGCTGACCACGGCCCAGTTGGTCCGCTATCAGCGCGGATCGCAGATTGTCGTAGTCGCCCTCCATACTTAGCTCTGCGTGGATCATGCATCAGATGCGCTACCGCATGATCGCGCTTTTTCATGGTGTGTCGATTAGTAAATATGTTCTAAGGTTGTGATATGCGATCCGAACAAGCCTCCGAATTGCAAAGGCAGTACGCGAGGCGGGCCGGGCCGATCGGGCTGACCGTGGAAGAGCTCGATTTCGAGCACTTTCCGGCCAAGAACGGGTTCCCGGGCATTCCGGTGAAGGCGTGGATCAGGTTCCCCAACTGCGCGGAACTAGTGGACGGCGAGGTATACGCCTGGACGGCGAAGGCCGCGGAAGTGACCTGGAAGGACGGGCCGGTGACGTACCGGACCTGGGTGTGGAGTTCGGCGGTCACCCGCCGCGACGAATTAATGACTAGAAACTTGGGAGAGCGGACTAACCGTGACAGCAGTAGCAAGTGAAACAAGGCTGGACGCCCCTGTGGACGTCCGGTTTACCGCCAAGGGCACTCCCCTGGCCGTCCGCCATGACGGGCGGGTCTGGGCTGTGGCGGCCGAGCCGGTGCACTGGTTCATTAGGGACTCCTGGTGGGAGACGCGACGGTCCGTACCGGTGGGCATCGGGAACGTCGTAGATATCGAACACTGGCAGGTGCAGGTCCGACTCAGCACGAACTCCGCCCTGCGGACCTTTGACCTGCGGCGCGACCCGTTGTCGGATCAGTGGCTGCTGGAGTCCATCACTGACAACTGAGTCCGGCCTGCGTATAGCGTGGGGCTATGGGAGATGTGTGGTTTTTGTCAGAGACCCCTGACAAACTAACTGTCAGGATTACCTGACAGAAGGATGTGGGTCATGGGCTGGGTATCGAACGACAACGAACATGAGGGCTGGGCGGCCGCGGTCGCACCCGACGGGCGCTTGTCGTCATCATCATCCGGCGAAGGAATGCTCGTGGAAGGCATCACCGGCCGCTACAAGCCGGACAAGATGTTGCCCGACCACGAAGTGATCCCGGACAGCGAGATCATTGGCTGGCGCGGAGCCTGCGGCTGCGGCTGGCGAGGCGAGATGTGGGAACGGGTCGCATACCCGGCCGACGCCGACCCCGCGCACCGGCGGGACTACGTTCCCCCACACAAATTCGCCGACGCTTCCAGCAGGGTAGAAGACGCCATCCACGACGAGTGGAGAGCCCACGTCGCACCGTCAGAAGCCGTCCTCGGTGTGGAAGCGGCTGCCCGCGAATACGCCCAGGCCGGCCACCGGCTGGATAAGACCGTCGCCGCCGCGAAGGCCGCAGGGGCATCCTGGACCGATATCGGCCGGGCAGTAGGCATCAGCCGGCAATCCGCCCACGAACGCTGGGCCGACAAACAGTGAACCTAAAGCTCAACCACAACGTGGGTGGTCCCGGTTCAAGCCACACCCCGGTCCGGACTCGCGCTCGTCCATTCGCTTTTCACCTGTCCAACGGGGGCGTGGCACCCCGGTCACGGACCGACTATTAGGCAAGGACGGTGTCCAAGTTCCGAGAACCCGGGACTCCAAGCTGCAGCCCAACTGCCTGCACGCTGGCTACAAATGAACGCATAGCGAGACTGAGGGCGGGCTTGCGTGGTGGCCGCCGTGGACGCTGAGCGGGCGTCAGGAGAGCAGAGTAAGGCTTATCAACCTCTGGCGTGCCTCTCCAGTGGTCAATCCATTGACTTGACCTGGGCCTCGATAAAGTCGATTTCGTCGGCGTCAAGCCCGTACTTGGAGTACAACTGTTGGTCGATCTGCGGGATCGACTTCGACCAGTCGATCTCCGACGTGACTGCGAAGTCTTGGAAGGGGACGTACTTCCAAACCTTTGCCGGGTTGTCCTGGGTGCTCTTGAGGACGCCGAGAAGTGCACGCGCGAACTTTGACTTCACGTACTTAAGGCACGCTTTGGCAGCGGCCTCGTTATCAAAGCAGCCGATAGTGATAAACGTTTGGGTAACGGCTACACCGGGGCCTACCACGAGCGGGCTCGACAACACTTCCCCGAAGGCACCCGACCCATTCGCCTTAGGCACAACCACCTTGTAGGCCCTGAGACTTTCGGGTCCCGTGAGGTACTCAGAGAGGATCCAGCGATATCCCCGGCCTCGGCCATCCAGCCCAAGGATCCTTGACCATGTCTGCGGTCCATCAGGACGTTCGGAGAAGAGTACCTCTTCGAACTGGGCGAACGTATTGGAGCTGATCAGATACTCGTTCCCCTTCGGGCGAAGCGAGCGGAGGGCTGGATGCGCAGCATATAACTCCCCCGTGTACCGAAACGAGCGCGAAGTCGTGATCTCCGGCTCCATCGAAGGGGCGTGCGAAGCAATGACTCTATGGAGAATCGAGTTCAGCTCCGGGGACTTTGCAAAAATCCCGATTGGATCATGTTCATTTTCCTCGTCGCGGAAGGTAACTGCGATACCACCCTTGATGTCAGTGCCAGGGAAGAGTTCATCACTGTTGGGAACGTAGTGCGGAACGCTTAAGCGTTTGTCCGCGAGCATCTTCTCGTTCCATGCCTTGGGGGTGAATCCCGCGTTGAACAGGAACCTTGCCGGGGTGATGAGCACGACCTTCTTCCCGACTTCGTAGGCCGCCTCCATGAACAGGTGATAGACGGGGGTGTCTCGGGTACCCGCGCCCTGAGCTTCCTCCTGGTAGGGCGGGTTACCGATGACAACATCGAATTTCTTAGTCATGGTCGGTGCCCTTCCGTCAGCATGTCGTCAACCATCTTCTGCCGCTCCTTCGGGGTCATCCGGGCCAGGTTTCCAACACGGAAGTGACCGGAGCCTTCGATCCACGCCTTGCGCTCGGGTACACCGCCGGAGACCGCCTCGATGGTGATTCGGTGGAGAATCTCGTTGTGGCTCATCTCGAAGATCTGTGAGGTCAAGATGTGCCGCAGTCTCTCCTCCTGGTCCGGGAACACTTCAGTGAGGCCGGTATCGAGACGTCGCACTAGTTCCATCAAGAACAACCCTGCAGTCGAGAACAGGTCGGCGAAGGTCCTGCCCGGGTCGGTGAAGATCCCCGGATCTTCCTCTGCCAGTGTGTCGACCATGGTCTTGACCACGGGCTGAGGGGTGAACACCAAGGACGTCTTCTGCTGCGGGATGTACGCGAAAATGTTCTCGGTCTGCGAGTCGTCGAAGTAATCGGCGAGAGTTTCCTTCTTATCCAGGAACTCCTGGATGGCTTGGTCGAAGACCGTCTCGTCGAAAAGGCCAGGGATCATCGTCACGTTTCCGTTCTCCTCCGCGACTTCCTGGCCGTCGCGCAGAAGACGGAACTCAGCCTCGCTGATGCCCGTGATCTCTTCGAACACGGGGTCGGGCGTGTAGTCGTCGAAGTTCGATAGCCGGATGCCGCGATCCCCGTATGCCATGAGGAACATGGGGATCGTGCGGGCGAATCCGCGAAGGTGGGAGCGAGCGTCGTCCATTGTCCGGTCGGCGCGCCCCTGCTCCTTTTTGGTCTCCTCGCGAGTGACCACCTCGGGTACGATCTCGTCCATCGTCTTGTCTACGATGGCTAGGACGTTGGCCTTGAACGCTTCGTCTTGCTCTGCCTTCTTGGCCTCGACAGCCTGGGCATCGGCCTCCGTGGCTGCATTCTTTAGCTCGTCCTCGATGTGCTTGCTGGCGATGTTGTGCTCGGTGTATGCGCGCTCGATCTGATCCTTCACGGCCTGCTCGGTGCGCTTGATGTCACGCTGGGCCTGCGCCGCTGTGAGCCCGTATGCCTTCGTCAACTCGTCGCGTTTGGAGCGTGTTTGCTCGGTAACCGCCTTGGCGATGGCTATCGCCGTCGTGGACGCCGGGGCGTCGGGCTCGGGCGTAGGGATCTCCTCGATGCTGTAGACCGGTTTGCCGAGCTCAGCGACCTTGGGGTTGATAACCGTCTCCACGTCGACCTGAACTTTGCCGTCAAGATCAGTGATAGGCGGCGGCTGTGGAAACTCGATGGATTCCCCAGTGTTGACCTTGCCCTGCTTCGCCGTAGGCAGCTTGTCCAGGATCTCCTTGAAGTGCTCCGAGTACCGGAAGATGCCGGCGACGTTCACGAACAACAGGTTCGACAGGAAACCGCGGCGCACGACCTCGCGAGCCTTGAACATCTGCGGGAACGTCAGGACCTGAGAGGCATTGAGTTCGATCATCCGGCCCTCGGCGTCTTCACCCAGGACCGGGAAGAAGTTCAGCAGCCGGCGGATGTTCTCCTGCCGCACCCCCTGATCGCCCGAGGGATTCGGGTGCAGGTTATTGGCGAAGGCGTCGAGAATCGTCAGCGTGCGCTCGGGCGCGAAGTCGAAGATGTATGCGTTCTGCTTCTGGAACACGCGCCCCCCGCGCTCGAACGTGCAGGGATTCTGCGCCCGGAACGCCGCCTGCATGTACTGGGCCGGCGAGGACAGGTTCGACAGCATGATGACCGCGGTCCACTCCGGCACTGTGACGCCTGTGGTTAGCTGCCCGACAGACAGCGTGATGGTCTTGCCGCCCCACCTCCCCTCCGCCTCCGCCTCCGCGATGGCCGTGCGAACCTGGTCGAGGGACTTGCCTGCTGCGACCGGATCGGACTCGTCCGAGCGTCCGTCACCGGCCGCCAGGATGATCGTGTAGTCCTTGAAGACCTCATGCTTCTTAAGGAGCTTCTCCAGCGCCTTGGCCGAGGCGACGCGATTGAGCAGCCAGAACGAGTGACGAATTTCATCGCGCAGCTCGGGTGTGGAGAACGGGTACTTGTCGTTGGCTGCCAGGCAATCGAGGAACTTGTTAACCTCCGACTCGTGCTCGAAGAACCCGTTGTCTTTCGTCGCGAAGAACTCGTTGAGGTCGAACGTGTAATCGATGTTTGCCTCGTCCTCGTCGATGGCGACACCTTCGGCCAGACGGTCAGTGATCATCCGCGAGATCTGGTAGGTCAGCAGGTTAAGCTTCGGCAGCGCCGAGTACGGGTTCTCCTGGCCGTTGTCCTCCCACTGCTGGCGGGCGGTCTGCTCGTCCTCGTAGGTCCAGTTGAAGACTTGGTCCTGGTCGAACTTGCCGACGGCCAGCGCCTTGAACGGCGTGCCCGACAGGTGGAGTGTCCACCGGCGCTTGATCTGGTCGAAGGCGACGCCGGTCTTGGTGGTGTCAATACCCTCGTGGGCCTCGTCGATCATCAACAGATCCCAGTCGAACCGCGTAATGTGCCTAAGCTTGTCGTACGAACCGCCGAAGTACTGCGAACCCTTGAGGTCCTGCAGCGACAGGAACTCCAAGATGCGTGGGTCCTCATCCTGGTGGCTGAGCGAGAAGTCCCGCCACTGCTCTCGAGTCATGGGTGAACGGCCTGCCAGGGACGGCGACTCCGAGACGAACTTGAACGTCGTTTGATGACGGATGAAGCGGTCGAAGTCGTCAAGCCAGGAATTTGCGATGGCGGGGCGATTGGTGACAATCAGGACCCGCCGGACGTCCAGGGTCCTCATCAGGTCGTATGTCGTCAGCGTCTTGCCGAACCGCGGCTTGGCGTTCCAGAGCACCTCGCTCTTCCCCGATTGGAAAGCAGCCACTGCCTGGTCGACGGCCTCCTGCTGCTCGGGACGCAAGACGTAGTCGTCCTCCGCGCCGATGCTCGGTGCGTCCGGGAAGTCTTGGCCGGCGAAGTCGTGCAAATAGTCTAGTGACCTCTTCGGCGCGGCCTTAAAGTGATGCCACTCCGTTCGCTTGGGATGGGTCTCGCGCTCGACGTGTCGCTGGCGGAGGTAGGCGTGAAAGTCCTTGTCCGTAAAGCGCCCACCGGCTGCAGACGTGAAAAAGGCTCGGCGCACCCACTCCACCTTTTTCTCAACGGACAGCTGGGATGCCTGCTGTTCAATACGAGTGTGGGCGCTCTCCTGCTCCGTGTACCCAATCTTCTCCCAGCCGTCGTACTTGGGGATGTCGGGCGTCGTCCATGAGTAGATCAGCGGAGTAATTTCGCGGAACGTGCTGATCTTTGGACTAGGCACCTGCCCTCACTTTCTTGTGGACCTTGTCAATCCTGCACACTTGATAGCTGTCGTAGAAGGTGAAATCGAAGCCGCCGTCGTCGCGCAATGAAGCGAGTGTGAACGGCTCACGCTGCACCATGCCTGGCGCTCCTTCAAACCGGTTCCACCACGAGAACTGGATGTCCTGACCCTCCGGGTCCTGGCCGGTTAAGGTGTTCCCGCGGACGACGTTCGTATTGATGAGAAACACTGCCGCCCGGCGTAGGTCGGTGTTCGGGCCGCAGGGAGTGCCGTGGGCCTGATGGAAGCCCAGGAACTCGGCGAGCATGATCGCCTTCGCGTCCTGGTGGTTGTCCTCAAGCAGCTCGATGCCGTAGATAGAGGCCAGTGCGAACAGCGACTCTTCCGGCCACTCCTCGACCGGATACCGCTTCTCGATAGCGTTGAGCTTGCGACGCAGGATCGCGACCAAAAAGTTGCCGTCGCCCGCTGCAGGCTCAAGGAAGGTCTTGTCGACGAAGTCGCGGCCGGACTCCAACTCATCCCGGACCAAGTCGAGCATCCGGTTGACCATGTGACGCGGGGTGAAGACTTCCCCATAGCTCTTGACCCGATGGCGCGACTTCACGACCAGCTCCTCAACGAAAGTCTCTGTCACCGTCACTGGCGCCACCCATGCCTCAACGTATGAACGGAGCACGAGTCGTAGGGGTCGTCGGGCGCTGACCGGTCATCTCGTGATGGCGACACATGCACTCCAATTTCTGCAAGCCGAGTCTTCGGGCAATGATCGGCTGGGGCCCCAACCGGAAGGCGTTGTGAGCCAAGCGCCAACCCTGCCTAACATTACCCGCGAGATCTCGTGGTCCTTGGCTACCCGACTCATGCCTTCTGCAGGAACTTCGCCCGGGGCCGGCCTCCCGATCCCTGACGCTACTCGCTATCGGTCAGCAGGGGCCGTCCG
Source organism: Arthrobacter sp. NPDC058288 (assembly GCF_042880995.1). Lineage (NCBI taxonomy): Bacteria > Bacillati > Actinomycetota > Actinomycetes > Micrococcales > Micrococcaceae > Arthrobacter > Arthrobacter sp. NPDC058288. The sequence goes on along the minus strand of NZ_JBHVYH010000008.1, from coordinate 259,602 downwards.
CGTCCGCTCCTTCGAGCAGGTCAGACTGCACTCGGGTCATGGCCAGGGTGGCCCATGGGTGCTAGTCGATGATTTGGACCTTGACATCCGTTTGATGGTCAACGCCGCCATAGTTCAAATATCCACGAAGCTTGGGAGATGCACCGAGGTCGTCGAGGGGTTCGGAAGGAAGTGGTGTGTGAATTACCCGCGGATCGTCACCAACAGGTACGTAGTCGAAGTTTTCCTGTCGGGCTGCGTTGTGGTCGAACACAAAGTTCGCGATGCACTCACCGTCTAAAAACTTAACACCGAGCTGGCGGATTGTTCGCTCGTCCCTGCTTACTCCGTGAATGCCGATCAGGAATGTGTCCGACTGGGGCACAGGCCCGCTCAGTTCATATTTCACAATGAAGGACCCGTTGCCGGGGTAGAGGGAAACAGAAGTGAGTGAAGGCACGCTGGTTGTCATTCACACAGCGTACTGTGCACAGAATGCTTGAGCCCGTCGGAAAGATCTGGCACCGCTCCTGGGTTGAACACGTTGGCCCTACTCAGGGCCGGTCTAGGTGCCGGTTTCCTGCATCAAAACGCCGCTTCGCTCCATCCACCACACCTCAATTTGAGCTGCGTCCAAAGATCCCTTTGTCTGTTCGTACAGCTCAAGGTAGCGAGGGACCATCGGTAGTACGATTACGCTCACCCACTCCGGTTCAGCACATCGCAGCTTCATGGCCGCAAGGATCGCCTTGGCATACCAATTGCCCGCCTGCCCCCGCGGATTTGCTTTCTTCTTTTCCCCCGCCCGCCTTGGATCCGCATACCCGACGGTGGGATAACCTTTGACCTCAGCTCCCAGTATTTGTCCATCGAAGTCAGCGATGACGTCAATGCCGCTTTCTCGCAGGGCAGTATTCTTCGCGGACTGGATCCGCCACCCGCGGTTAACAAGTGCGCTAACCAAGGCCTTCTGCACGTTCGCTTCCGTGTGCCACGGATCCGATTGCTCCGGGGAGTTAAGCAGCTCTGTCACTCGCCGTCCACCAACTCAGGAATATCTATCCACTCCGACCTCCAACCGCAGCCGGCGCAAACATTGGACTCCTGGTAGGCCTCTCGTTCAGCGTCGTGCTGGATCTCATTATGTAGCCGATAAGAGTCACAACGTGGGCAACGGTCGGGTTCGCCAACTTCTTGCCGGCGAATCAGCTTCCCAAAAGTAGCGATGAGATGAGAAGTGGCCTCGAGCACGAGGTCAGCATCCATCGCGGTCGCGTTAGAGTCATGCTGCAACCAGACCGTAAGATCCCAAGTCTTGTCCACCAAGGCTTTGAGATATCTCCTCAGTCGGCCGTCAGTAAGAGAATCAGCGAAGATGTTTGCCCAGCCTTTGAAATCGGCCACCTTTGGCGGATCTAGTACTTCTCCTAACCAGGGTGCTGATTGATGACTCTTCGCTAAAGCAATCAGCGAGTCCCGGCATTTGATACCTACAGATTGAAAGTCTTCTGCCTCGGACGCCTCATTCATGGTTTCCAGAGCATCACGGAACCGTCTCCATGCGGCGGAAACGTGCTCTTCCTGTTCTTTCTCCATGTCGCCGCGCATACGTTCAGCCAGGAAAGTCCCTAGACCAATATGAAAGATGAGGGCTTGCTCAGCGTCGGGAAAGTCAGTTTGGAGGTAAAGATTGGTCGGCTCCGTGATTACCCACCATCTTGTCTCTGTGCAGTGCACGTCAAAGACATCATGTGTCCGACCCAAGATTCGGTGGGATCGTACCTTCTGGACAAGGGTCACTTGGTCGTCGTCGGGTGACTCGTGATTGACGTAATCGCGGATGCCGCGGGCCTCCGGTCCAAGTGCATCGTCAATCATCCAGTACATCCCTCTCGCCGTTGCCCACCACTATTGATCATGTTCGTCTGAGCTTAAGTCACGCTAGGTGTGTACCAGTTGCGTGCAGGGATGTATTCGACTGAAGCCATAGCTGATTCTCTCAGTCAACGCTGACAACCAGAGGACGCAGCCGCACACCGTTGTCCCACTTCCTTGTTGTTGGGACGCTGTTAGTGGCACGCTCCTCCACCGGATCTGTATTTCAAATGGCAAGTAACTTGGCTGTCCCGTAAGTTGTCCCATAACTCTCGAGTCGAGCCCCCGTAACAAGGGTGGCTTTTGGGACGGTGCGCACTGAATGGAGACAGGTCGACGCTGACCGAGTCCTGCTCGTCAGCCCACGCGGACGCCATTGTCAGCGATGAACTCGCGGGCACGGCCGATCTGGCGGTCTGTGGAGAAGATGCACCAATGTTCGGTGAGGTTCTCGCCATGGACGAGGTCACGGAACCGGGAGAATGCCCCTTTGCCTTCCATGGCCGGCTCAAGCCGCTCTCGGAGAGCATCGTGCTGCCGCTCGGCGAAGGCGGCCATGTCCTGCCAGGCATCCCGCGACCCGGTGCGGTTGACTCGAAGCCAACGGTCCGGCTCTTCCTCCACGTCGATGGCTGCGGCCTCCCCGACGATCATCGGGTCGGTGGCGCTGTCGTCGTACACTTCACCAGTACGCAGGTCAACATAGCCACCCGTCGACTGGTCTAAGTCCCCTTCCAGCAGGGTGCTGAGCATTTCCAGATCAATCGGCACGACCTGCCCAGTCAGCAGCTCTCCGCGCAGAATGGCCAGCAGGTCCTCCGCCAGCAACCGGTCACCAGGACCTCCACGCCAAGTCAGCCTGTTGATAATCGACAGGGCCACCGGCTCACCTTCCTGACGTCTCTGTTCCAGCGCCATCGGTACACCCACCCCCACCTGTTGAAGAGCATCATCGATGTCGTGCCCTGTCACAGCGGCGAGAAATCGAGCGGCATCTCCTGCCCCGATAGCTGCACGCAGCTCGGTCAGGTCAATACTCGGTGCCTGCGCCTGTGACCGCCACGCGCGGCGAAGCATGGGGTGCGGCTGGCTTGGCCTCCCCGGCGTCCGGCTTTCCCCGTCGTCGGTAGCCCATCGGCGCCCATACTGATCCGGGATGCTGCCCCAGCCCCAGTAGGGCAAGGGAACCTCAGGACGGACGCCCAATACCTCCAGGGGGTCAACCTTCGCCTCCCCTACCATGCATCGGTGGATCCAGGCGTCACCGAAGTCGAACGTGTACTGGAACTCAGCCCCCAGCTCCACAGTCCGCACAACCTTGGTCACATCGATGTCAAGTGATGGGACCATGACAGGGCCACCAACCGATGCAACCATCTCGACCCCTGTCTCTTCATCAGTGACCACCCTGCCGTCGGACAGGGTGAACATTGACAGATGCGAGCGGTCCCACCGGGCGAAGGCACCGTTGATGGCATTGGCGAGATCCATGAAGGTGTGCGACGGTCCCACAGCAAAGATTCGCCCAGGCCACGGCCACAGTTCCTCACCACGACCGCCGAGCAGCTGCGTGTGACAGTCTGATCGGTGCCCGGCATGACGGCCTGAATGGTACCCACCTCACGACTCGCCGGGCATTAGTGACGGTTTGATTGGTGCCCACCTTCACCGTTGATTCCATCAGTCTTGGAATCAACATGTGGGAGGGTCCGGATGGGGTCAAAAGTGGAGTTGTTCGCGCAGATCCGCAGGGACGCACGGGTCGAGGAGCTATCGATCAGGGCATTGGCACAGCGTTATCAAATAGCCCGGAAGACGGTCCGGCGCGCGTTGGCCTCTCCTGTTCCGCCGGCAAGGAAGATCCCGGTCAGGGCATCGCCGAAGCTGGACGCATTCAAACCCCTCATCGACGCGATGCTGAACGAGGACCTGTCAGCTCCGCGCAAGCAGCGCCATACGGCGCGACGTGTGTTGGCCAGGCTGATCGAGGAACACGGTGCCACGTCGTTGTCGTACTCGACCGTGCGAGACTATGTGCGTGTGCGGCGGGCGGAGATTGATGTGGCAGCCGGACGCCGCCTGGAGGTGTTCGTCCCGCAGGAGCACGCGCCGGGGGCCGAGGCTGAGGTTGATTTCGGCGAAGTCTGGGTGATCCTGGACGGGGTGAAGACGAAATGTCACATGTTCGTTTTCTGGCTCTCTCACTCGGGCAGGGCCATTCACCGGATTTATCCGACCCAGGCACAAGAAGCATTTCTGCAGGGACACGTGGAAGCCTTCGAAGCCCTCGGCGGGGTGCCGACCCGGCATATCCGCTATGACAACCTCACCTCCGCCGTGTCCACGGTGTTGAACGGCAGGGGGCGCCGACGAGCCGAGAACGAACGCTGGACCCTCTTCCGCTCGCACTACGGGTTCGATGCGTTCTACTGTCAGCCCGGCATTGCCGGCGCCCATGAAAAGGGCGGGGTCGAAGGGGAAGTCGGCCGGTTCCGACGCAACCGACTCTCCCCGATGCCGGTGGTGAAGTCGCTCGACGAGCTTAACGAAAGGATCCGGGGTTGGGAGAACGACGACAATGCCCGCCGCATCAATGGCCGGATCCGGACCATCGGTCAGGACTTCGCCCACGAAAGGCCCTTTCTGCATCCATTGCCGGCAGAGGCATTCGATCCCGGTCTGGTGCTGAACCCCAGGGTGGACCGCTCATCCATGGTGACCGTGCGGATGGTGAAGTACTCCGTCCCAGTCAGATTCATCAATCGGAGGGTCCGAGTCTCCCTGCGCGCTTCCGAAGTCCTCATTTTTGATGGACGGACTCTCATCGCCCGGCACCAGCGGGTAGCGGCCCGGACCGGTTGCTCCGTGCAGCTTGATCACTACCTCGAAGTACTCAAGACAAAGCCCGGCGCCATGGCCGGATCCACCGCCCTGGCACGGGCCCGTCAGTGCGGCGTCTTCACCGCCGAGCATGAAGCCTTCTGGGCACATTCCCGGAAAGTGAACGGGGACGCCGACGGCACCCGTGAACTCATCGATGTTCTGCTCCTGCACCGCTCCATGGCGGCCGATGATGTCATCGCAGGCATCGAAAAGGCGCTCACGGTCGGGGCAGTCAGTGCTGACGTCGTCGCCGTCGAAGCGCGCCGAAACGCCTCAAACAGCTCGGGTGGGTCCGATTCAGACCGTCACACTCCTGCTCGAGCAAAAGCAAAAGTGCAGCGCGTTGTCAGCCTCACGCAGCGCCGCTTGGCTGATCCTGCGGCAGTTATCGCTGGCCTGCCGGCAGACCAGCGCCCGGTGCCGAACGTGAACGCCTACGACGAGCTGCTGGCCAAACGGGCGGAGCAACATCACGGCGCATCCGCTCCATCGACGATCAATCAGGAGAGTGTTTCATGAGCCCAACCGCACCCACGCCGGTCACCCCCACGTTGCGCCGACGTCGTGGCCTGACGGAACAGGCCGCCGTCGCCGCTGTCGATCAGGCCTGCCGGCGCCTCAGACTGCCTACGATCCGTGCCGTGCTCGACGAGGCCCTGACCGTGGCCGGCAAAGAACAGCTGACGTATCAGGGGTTCCTCGCCGAGCTTCTCCTGGCGGAATGTGATGACCGGGACCGCCGATCGTCGATCCGCCGCGTCAAGGCCGCCGGATTTCCACGCGACAAGTGGCTCGGGGACTTTGATTTCGATGCGAACCCGATCATCAACCCCGCCACGATCAACACCCTTGCTACCGGGGAATGGATCCGCAAGGGCCATCCCCTATGCCTAATCGGTGACTCCGGGACGGGCAAGTCCCACCTCCTCATCGGTCTGGGCACCGCGGCGGCGGAGAAGGGCTACCGCGTCAAATACACGCTGGCCACAAGGTTAGTGAATGAACTCGTGGAGGCCGCCGATGAAAAAGTCCTGGCGAAGACCATCGCGCGCTACGGGCGAGTGGACCTGCTCTGCATTGACGAACTCGGCTATATGGAACTGGACCGTCGCGGCGCTGAACTGCTGTTCCAGGTGCTCACCGAACGGGAAGAGAAAAACTCCATCGCGATCGCCTCCAACGAATCCTTCTCAGGCTGGACCAAGACCTTCACAGACCCTCGACTCTGCGCTGCGATCGTTGACCGGCTCACCTTCAACGGCACCATTATCGAAACCGGCACGGACTCCTACCGGCTCGCCGCCACACTTGCCCAACAAGCAGCCCGCTAAAAGGCGGCCAGGCAGCGCAAACGGCCAATGGCTACCCCGAGGACGTGGACATCTCGAAGGTCACTTGGTCCATAGCCGCCCGCAGGGATAGCGGGTCTGATTTCGTTTGGGGAGTGAGGCGGTCGAAGGATGGTTCCCGTCATGTCAGCAGAAAGCTAAAGATAGGTACTCCAGAATATGAGCACTAAGGCAACCGCGCCCAATCCAATGGCAAGTACAAATGCTCCACGGGAAAGTGACGCCTGCGGGTCTTGTAACCTCTTTCGGTAAACCCTAAAAGGGAGAAGCCCAGCGAGTCCGAGGCAGAGCAATGCGCCTCCCATCGCGGCCAACGCCGCAAAGGACAAACTGCCTACGGCGACCAGCAAAACGAAAACGCCGGCCAGTATCAACCAGCAGACATACATCATCACTCGGATCAGCCGATGGGGGTTACCCGCTGCTGCACCCGCTGATCCCGATTGACCATTCATAGGGTGAGCGTAGTTGCTGCAGCCCCCAAACGACAGTGAGCGCCCTGAAGGCGGCGCTTTCAACGGGGTTGCAGAACTTTAGCGCCGAAACCGGTCGTGAGGTGGGTACCATTCAGGCCGTCATGCCGGGCACCGATCAGATTGACATATTCAAGCAGCTCTACCGTCACCGATAACCAGGTTCGTGCCATATCCCAAGGATGGCACGGGCCGCGCGACGCGTGCCGCAGAGCGCAGCCCAGCATGATGTGGAAAGAGTTTCCCCCTTCCAGGCTGACTTCATTGCGCGCCGGGTCCAGGCGCCCTGGACGGTTTCGCTGTAGGCACCGACAGTGCCTCAGCTAGTCGGGAAGCTGGAAGCAGGGCGCACGAGACGGCCGAGACCCAAGCAGAGGGTCCACAACTCGGAAGACACCTTTTTCACTGCCTTTTTCTGGTTTTGTCGCCATGCTTGGTGGAGAAATGACAGCGGCAGAGCAGCCATGGTCTGCCCTCGGGGTTGACCTGCTAGCCGGCAGGCCGGCCCCTACCTACCCAGGTATCGTGGTGCGTTGCCACATGCAGCTGTCGGGCAACTCGGCCGCGAAGCACGCCTACACGTGTGCGTCCTTCAATCAGCTGCCATCCCTTGGCGCCTGACTTCAGTAAGTCTCGGGAGATGAGCAGGGGCGGTACAAGCCAGGTCCCATTCTGATCCCAAGAGTCAACAACAGCTGCTCCTCTTTTTTCGGCCCAATAAACAGGATTTTTTGCGTAATCTTCGATCGCCCCGTGATCTGATGCACCGGTAGGAACGTTTTGAATTAGCTCTGTAGGCATTGCCTCGCGCATCCATGCGACCTGGGTCAGATCGATAGCTCCATAATCCGGAACGAAGTGTTCGGTCTCGCCGTGGTCCCACAGCATCTGCTCAATCACGTTTTCTGGCCACCCAAGATCGGATATTAAGGGTTCCGCGAGGAACAACTCAAACCCGCTTTCAGTTGCCCTTCGGCATCGACTATGAGCGCGCTTCAGGTCACCAAGATAGATAGCCATAGACACAGCATTCCCCTTAAATGTCCCGGGTGGTGAAGAATGCTAGGGCTTTCATCGTCACTCGTCGGGCAGTCATTGGCTGACGACGTTGTCGCTTGCAGCAAGCGCCTCAGTTTCATCAAGCCCCGTCGGCGCCTGCAACGGTGATCGCCAGAGTAGTTGGATTTCCTGGTAATCCCCGTACTTTCCCTTGCATTGGCCAACCGCTGCTATCCGCCAGCCCCGCTGGACGGCCTCTGGGTGAAGCTCCGCCTGAACATCTCTATCGGCACATATTGCAGTCCCAGAGAAGACGTTTGCTCCGACGATGTTGGCTGTGAGCTCCCATGCTGAAGCACCCAAATAGAACTTTGGGTGTACGCGGACTGTTGATGCCTGCTCTCCAATGAAGAGCTCGTCGCCCCAAGGGAACCTTGACCTCGGCACAAAATCTGTATCTGACATTTGTGCCAAAATCTCCTGCAAGGCAGTACGCCATTGGATTCTTGGCAGCTCATCCAGCCCGAGGTGGCAGATAAACTGCGGCGGGTCCCAGCCTTCTGCAATGGCAAGGTAGTGCCCCTTGTCCATTGCCACCATGCGCTGTACTCGTCCAGAGTTCAGCTGCCATGAGACGTAAAATGCGTTTTCGTAGTACTTGTGTTCAGCAATGGCACCCAATCGAGACTTCTGCCGAACAGTGGCGGGAGCTTTTTTCCCGATCCTTCGGATAACTCCAGGACGGCCTGCCACTGCATCAGAAACGGCTGATGCCAGAGCCTCAATTGCTTCATTGGTAATGCTTTCAGATTCAGCCAGAACGTCGTGCTCTCCGACGGCCCGAAGTCCGCCCATTCTTAGACGCACCACCTGCCAGCCGGCAGCGGCGAGCAGCTGATTACGTGTTCTGTCATCCTCTTCCTTGCTGGCATGGGTATATGCGGGGTCAACTTCAACACAGACTTTGCTCTTAGAGATCAGAATGTCCGGAGTAAGGATGGGAAAATTGTTGCGCCGAGGCTCATGGCCGCACTGAATGGCGCTCCGTCCCTTGTGCACGGCGAATCCTGCGGCGACGAGTTTGTCTCTCACTCGTTGCTCGGCCTGAGAGGTTGTGTGGTTCCGCGATTGGATGACTGTGCCGATTGGATATCTTGGCTCAGTTTTCGTTTTCCTCGCAGCAAAGGAAGCAGTCCGGCATGGACGGCACATCGACATGTTTTCGGCGCCTGGTTTGGCGATGACTTCGTGTCCGCACTCGAGGCGGACCCAACCGTGTTCTTGCTCCCCCAGGCAGGTAAGACATGCTCGGGAGCCTCCGCCCTGGCGACGCCAGGCTGAGACAGCACCACATTGGACCACTGCTGATTCCACGAACCTGTGCCCCTGCCTGCATACCCAACGGACCTTCACCGGTGATGAGGCTGGAATGTCGTTGGGGCCGAATAGATTCTCGTCGCCCCACATGTCCAGAACTTCCGGATGCCTGGCTGCAACCGTAGTCTCTGGCTTTGGTGCGCGCCGGGAAAGGCCCAATTGTGTACGCACTTCCGGCGTAAGTGCTGGCCAGTCCTCAAGTGCTTTCACAATGCCCCCATCAAAAGTTCTCCGAATACTGCCTATTTGAAGGATGTTAGATGAGGCATCAGACAAAGAGAGACAGCCCATCACCTGGTTTGGCTTAGGTCGGCGGACCTATCAGAAGGGCTGCAGTATCTGCCCAGCTGGTGAACCTCGACGAATATGTCGGCGCCAGCCCATAGGATTTCTCAGACGACAAGCCAAGGAGACAACTAGTGGTCCAGCTATGGGAAGGCATCAACCAGTATCTGGCTGATCGCGCTCCAAATGATTGGGAGAAGGCAGAGGTACGCCGTTACCGACAGCGGCTGTACGACGTCCTGAACAGCAAGTACCGGCTGATCGCGTTTTACCAGAGCGGGTCGTTCCAGCATGGAACTGCGATCACGCCTCACAGCGACGTGGACTACATCGCAAGAATCCATTTTGAAGACAAGCCCCTTTCTTCCACAACCATCCTCAACAACATTCGGCAGCTGTTAAAGGACGAGTTGTATGAGGCGAGTAGCGTCAGCATCTCCCGCCCGACGGTAACCGTCCAGTTCCCAGGCCTGGTCACTCGATACGAAATCACCCCGGCCTACCTGATCCGGGGAACTTCGGATGACGATCGGGTGGTTTCCATCCCCTCCCTAGGCGGTGAATGGCGAGAAGCTGCACCCAAGGCTCACACGAAATTTGTCGCTGACATCGATCGGCAGCGCAATGGAAACGTGCGGCAACTGGCTCGCCTGCTCAAGGCATGGAAGTACCAGCACGGTGTACCGATCTCATCGTTCTACCTGGAAATGCGTAGCGCCGAGCACGGAAAAAACAATGACTTCATCTGGCCCCTATCCTCGCTGAAGGTCATTGCCAACAAGCTGATCACCACGAATCTTGCAGCGATGAACGACCCCACCGGACTTGTCTCCCGCATCCATGCATGCTCCTCAGAAAGCAGCCGCCTGACGTCAATAGCCCGAGTCCGCGACCTCCACAGAAACTTAGACAAGGCTTACACTGCCTGGGCAGCCGGAGTATCAGAGCGCTATGAGATGAATCAGGCGCTTTCCGCCATCTGGGGCCCTAGTTTCCCTTACTGCGAACCGTACTCTGCATGACAAACGGCGGTATGGCGGCCGAGGCCCGGACTCCCATTGCGGTCGCCCAGAACACTGAATATTCTCGCCGGCTTTTGGCTGCCCAGTCACGCTTGTACACGGACGCGAAAGTGCTACATGACGGTCGCGTGATCACAGTCGTCCTTCTGGCAGTCGCCACCATCGCGATTGCCCTTGCATTTCCGGGAGCTCGCCAGACGGTCGGCGCTGTCGGCGGAGCGATCACTTTCTTGTGGTCCGTTATTGGCAGCAGCAGAGAGAAACGCCGTCGTCGTGAAGCTGCGAGTGTCCAAGAGGAGTTCGACACTCACGTCTTTGGCATCCCCACTAATGACTTCGCCGTCGACCGCATCTCCCCCACCCTCGTCGCAGAAGCGGCCTCCCGGTACAAAGGCAACCGGACCAAGGACTGGTACCCAGATCCGCGACCCGTCATTTACCCCTTGGATGTCCTGATCTGTCAGCGCAGCAACCTCGGATGGGGCTCGTCAACACATCGCTACTACGCAGCCTGCCTTCTAGCAGCGCTCCTTGCCCTCGTCTTCTCAGGATTCACAGTCGCCGGCGTAGCAGGCCTGTCGCTGGTCGATGCGCTGGTCGCTGTGCTCGTGCCTCTCCTGAGTCCCGCACGTGAACTCATCGAAGCGATACGCGCCAATCACGAGAGCTCGGACATAAAGGCAAAGACTGAGTCCAAGGTCCTCAAACTCTGGCAACGCGGTATGGAGAACCCTGGCGCTGTAACTGTGAAGGACTGCCGGACCGTGCAGGACCGCATTCTCCAAATACGTCAGTCCAACGCCCATATCCCCGACTGGCTCGACAACTTACGTCGCCACCGGAACGAATCCGCAATGCGTGCAAGCGCCGACTATCTAAAGGAAGAAGCCGCACGCCACGGTCGCACCGCCTGACGTACTCGTCTGTCCCACCGCCAACTCTCGGCAGATGCCAGCATCCGCAATGTCGGTGTCCCAGACGACGGCTGTTCCATGACGAAAAGCGCTAGGCAGCTGCATCTGCAACGTCGGAGAGGTCATTGCGACTAAGAGCACGGGTCAGTGATGAAACGCTGACGCTAAGCCGCTCAGCCGTTTCCTTTAAGGTCTTTCCTTCATTGCGCAACTGCCGGGCCGTTTCCAGTTTCCCTGGTGTCATCGACCGCGGGCGGCCGCCAAGCCGGCCTCGCGCTTTAGCTGCCGCCAGCCCAGCCTTAGTTCTTTCCGACAGCCGCGATCGTTCGTACTCAGCGAGGGAAGCGAACATGTCAAAGATCAGCTTGCCGTGGGCACTAGTCGTATCCAGCCAAGGTTCAGTCAGGGAACGGAAGCCTATCCCCCGCTGACCCAGCACTGTAACGATGTCCGCAAGGTCGGAGGTACTACGGCCTAACCTGGTCAGATCCGCGACCAACAGCACGTTGCCCGGCTGCAGATAATCCAAGCAGTCCTTCCACCGCGCCCTTGCCTGGGTAGCCCCAGACGCGTACTCCTGAAAGACGCGGACTGCTCCGGCCGCCACCAACGCGTCCACCTGCGAATCGAGTGACTGACCACGTGTACTGACTCTCGCATAGCCGACTACGTTCCTGGACACGTCAAAAACCCTCCCATGACCCTTTTGACCGGCTTTCTTTTCGGCAACCAGTTTTGACTAAGAATAGGATGTCAGTTTCAGAAGACGTCTGCACGGAATGTCAGAAGTCGTCTGCACTGCTCGTCCAAGCAGGGGGCAGCGATCGTGCGAGGTCGATGCCGGTGTCCTGTCAGGTCAGACGCTCGGTGAGGTCGATGAAGTTCGTGCTAATGGAGGTCTTCTTCCGTGTGGAGGGGCAGGTGTCAGGAGGCGCAGCAGGAGAGCTTGGAGACGTCCGTGGTGAAGGACTGGGCGGCGATTTTGAGGCCTTCGGCCATCGTCAGGTAGGGGCTCCACAGGTTTGCGACCTGGTTCACGGTCATCCCGGCTTCCAGGATGTAGACCCCGGCCGCGGCGAGGTCCCCGGCGTCCTTGGCGACGGCGGTGATTCCCACGATCCGTCCGGTGTCGGCGTCGGCGACGATCTTGATGAAGCCGCGGGTGTCCCTGTTCACGAGGGCCCGGGGCACGTATTCCAGGGGCAGGACCCGGCATTCGCACCGGATGCCGGCCTCGTTGGCTTCCTTGTCGGTCATCCCGACCGCGGCCAGGGCCGGGCTGGTGAAGGTGACCCGGGGCAGGTGCCGGTAGTCGACCTCGCGGCCGGCGTTGATGAACGCGTTCTCCGCCACCAGGGAGCCGTGGGCGGCTGCGACGTAGACGAATTCGCGGTGTCCGGTCACGTCCCCGGCGGCCCAGATCCTGGGGTTGGTGCTGGCCAGGGTGTTCTGCACGAGGATTTCGTCGCCGTCCCCGGTCTTGACGCCGACCCCGGCCAGGTTCAGGCCCTCCGTGACCGGCCGGCGTCCCGTGGCGACCAGCACCCTGGCGGCCCGGAATTCCTGGTTGCCGCCGGAGACGGCCGCGGTCGCGATGATCCCGCCGGTGGCCGGGTCCGTGCGCACGGAGGACACGGCCGCCCGGCGGACGACGCGGATCCCCTCGTCGGCGAAGACGCCCATCAGGGCCCGGGAGGCCTCGGGTTCCTCCGCGGAGGCCAGGCGGGAGCGGACCAGCATGGTGACCTTGGACCCGAGCCGGGCGAAGAGCTGGGCTTGTTCCAGGGCCACGTACCCGCCGCCGATGACCAGCAGGGATTCAGGTACCTCATCGAGTTCCATCGCCGTGGTGGAGGTCAGGTAGCCCGTATCCTGCAGCCCGTCGATCGGTGGCGCCCACGGGGTGGAGCCGGTGGCCATCAGATAGTGCGCGGCCCTCACAGATTCCCGGGTCCCGTCCTGCCCGGTGATTTCAAGGACCGGATCGTCCTGGGTGCCAGCGAACACGGCATCGCCCTGGCGCAGCTCCCAGCCGTACTCCGCGATCAGGTCCACGTACTTATCCGAACGCATCGTCTCCACCAGGGAACGCTTCCCGCCGATCAGCCCGGCCATGTCCACCGGGGCGGCTGATGCGCTGATGCCGGGGAACCGGCCGGACGCGTCCAGGGCAACATGCCGGGCCTCGGCCGCCGCGAGGAGTGCTTTGGAGGGAACGCAGCCGGTGTTCACGCAGGTTCCGCCGACGGTGGAACGCTCGATCATCAGGACGCGTTTGCCCAGGCTGGTCGCCCGGATCGCGGCCGCGAACGCCCCGCCGCCGGAGCCGATGACGGCCAGATCAAAATCAGGTGTTGGTTCAGACATAAAATCCTCCAAAGTCGTACAGCAGCGCCGTCCCGGAATGCCCGCAACGGTGCCTCGTGTATGGGTCTGCCCCCAGTCTGCGCCTTCCACCATGGGGGAAGGTCAAGAGGCTGACTCCGCTCTCCCGGCCCGGGGCGGCACCCACAGGTTCCTACCCCTCTTGACCTTCCACTAAACTGGAAGGTCAAGAGGGAATCCCCCGGGACGAGAGGTGCATGATGCGTATTGGCGAAACTGCCGCAGCCGCCGGCATGACGGCCAAGACGCTGCGGTTCTACGAGGACCGCGGCCTGTTGCCGGCCGCAGACAGGGCACCGAACGGATACCGCGACTACGCCCAGGAAACAGTCAGCCGGCTGGAATTCATCCGCCGCGGCCGCACCGCCGGACTGACTCTTGCCCAGATCGGTGACATCCTCTCCGTCCGGGACATCGGCCAGGCCCCCTGCGTACACGTCCGGGATCTGCTGGCCCAACAGCTCCACGATCTCGACGCCCGGATCGCAGAACTCACGGCACTGCGTGCAACCGTTGCCGAATTTCATGATGCCGCGGCCGCCGGAGACCCCGCAGCCTGCGACCCCGAACGCATCTGCAGCTACCTCTAAACCCGGCTAGATCCGGAGCTCCTCCTGCGCCGCTGAATTCCGACTGGCCCAAGGAGCGCTGTGAATCGCAGCGGTATTTGGCGTTGTTTTGTCAGCGCCATTTGGCGGGTCCAGCTCAGTGGTCAGTGCTTTCGATGGCGGCGGCGGGTTACCGGCATGGGGAGAGGCGTCAGTCGTGGGCCGGTTCCCCGGTCATCCGGTGGTCTGCGTGGTTGATGGTTTCGCGGATGAGCCGAACCAGGTGCCCGTCGTGGAGGGAATAGATGACGTGCCGGCCGTTCTTGCGGGTGTCAACGAGGCCGCTGAGCCGGAGTTTGGCCAGGTGTTGGCTGACCACGGTCCGGGGCGCCCCGGACGCGTCGGCGAGTTCGGTGACGGTTTTGGGGCCGGTGGAGAGCTGCCAGAGCAGGTGCAGGCGGGTGGGTTCGGCGAGCATCCGCAGCGTACCTGCGGCTGTTTCGAGCAGCTCCGGGCCCGGGGTGACCGGGTGGGCCAGGGAGGATTCCCCGGGTGCGGTGTTGAACGCGTTGCTACGCCGGCTGCTCAACACTCTGCTCCTCAGTGGCTGGTTCCTGGGATGCCGCGGCGGTGTGCCGGGGCCAGGACAGGAATGCACCTGCACTGCCTATCATCGCAATAATTGTCAGCGCCAGCGCGGCCCAGCCCAGTCCGGCGGCGGCTCCGATCCAGCCGGCCACCGGGTAGGTCAGGATGTAGCAGGCGTGGGAGAGGGAGAACTGCGCGGTGAAGACGTAGGGCCGGGTTTCCTCGGTGGAAGCATCGCGCAGCAGCCGGGAGGAGGGCGTGAGGATCATGGAGTTCGCCGCGCCGAGCAGGAACCACAGCCCCAACAACAGCCACCACCCGGGGCCGCCGGCCCCCAAAAAGGTCAGGACTGTGGCGCCGGCCAGCACGGCGGGGATCAGTGCGGCGCCGGTGAGCATCACGGCACGGTCCCCGAAGCGGTCCAGGACCCGGGGCGCTGACAGGGCGATGATCATCGAGCCAACACCGAAGCAGGCTAAGGCCAGCGCCAGGTCCGTGTCGGGGCGGTGCAAGACGTCACGGACGTAGACCACGGTGTTGACGAGCACCAGCGCCGTCGGGGCCGCGACCACGAGGTTCAGTGCCAGCAGGGACCGCAGGCGCCGGTTGCGCCAGAAGATCCGTGCGCCCAGGGTGGTCCGGTGCCACAGGGACGTCTGCGGGCCGGCCGGGGCGGAAATCCGGGGCAGGACCGTGATGGTGACCATGAAGGCCGAGAACAGGAACCCGGCAACGGTGCCGATGAACAGGTTGTTGTAGCTGATCAGGGTCAGCAGCAACGCCGCAAGGGCCGGGCTGACCAGGGCTTCCATGTCGTAGGCCAGCCTGGAGAGGGACAACGCTCGGGTGTAGTCGCGCTCGTCCTTCAGGATGGTGGGGATCAGGGACTGGAAGGCCGGGGTGAAGGTCGCGGAGGCGGACTGCAGCAGGAAGATCACGACGTAGATCTGCCAGGTGTCGGTGATGAAGGGCAGGCACAGTGCCATGGCCGCGCGGATCAGGTCCGCCCCGATCAGCACCGGCTTTTTCGGCAGCCGGGCCACCAGTGCGTTGATTACCGGGGCCAGGCCCACGTAGGCCAGCATCTTGATCGTCAGGGCTGTGCCCAAGACCGCCCCGGCGTTCGAGCCGGCCAGGTCGTAGGCCAGCAGCCCGAGGGCCACCGTGAGCAGGCCGGTGCCGATCAGGGCCACGATCTGGGCGGCGAACAGCCGCCGGTAGGTCACATTCCGCAGAACCGCTAACATCAGGCCAACTCTCTTAAGTGCATACGTGCGCGTCTATGCACTTACCTTAGTCGACTTTCGGCCACCCTGATCTGCGGTCAGAGCCGATGTTCCCACCCGTGACCGCCTTGGCCGGGATGCGGGTGCCGCGGCGGCGGTGTTGGGGACGGCACCCCTGAGGCGGCGGTGGTGCCGCTGCTGAAGATCAACCAACTCGAAACCATCACCGACGACGTCATCGAAGCAGCCGCCAGTACCCTCGTCATCGGCAACTGACGACAAAATACGCCAAGAAAACACCGCCAAAAAGCTCCGAAGTCCACAGCCGTGCCGTTCGATTCGGCGGGAGGGAGCGCAGCGGCAGGAAAATGGTCGACAGGCTGAGCGTTCGCCGGGCCGGCGCCGGGATACTTGCTGCCGGCTGCTAGCGGACTTCGACTACTCCCATCATTCCTTGGTCCTCGTGGTCCAGGATATGGCAGTGATACACGGAGCGCCCCGTGAAATCCTTGAAATTGATCCTGACTCTCACCTGTCCGTTGGCGGGTATGTTGACGACGTCCCGCCAGAGGGTTGCGTCCGGGGCGGTGTCTGGTTGCTCGACAATCTGCATCGGCCAGACATGCAGATGAAAAGGATGGTCCATCGGGCTGGGATTTATCAGGGTCCACTCCTCCACTGTCTGCGCGGCCACGGTAGTGTCCGTCCGGCTTGGGTTGAATTCACGGCCGTTGATGGTGAAACTCATCATCCCCATCCCCATACCCATGCCACCGACGGCTAAGGTCAACTGCCTGTGCGCGGCAACGGCCGCGGCCCTCAGATCTGCCGGTGCAGGCTGGGCCGGGACCGCCGGAAGAAAAGCGGTCGGGGCGCCGGACACCGAGAGGGTCGCCAGCACGATTTCCGCTGTGCCCTGGCCGCCGTTCGGGTCTGGGCCTGCCGGTCCCATCATGGCGGCCATGCCGCCGCGGTTGTGGTAGACGGCTCTGAGAGTGGTGTCGCCCGCGGCAGCTGTGACCAGGACATCTGCACGGTTGCCCGGCGCGAGCAGCAGCTCTTCCATGTCCCGGGGTGTGGGGAAGCGGCCGGAATCCATGCCGAGGAGCTGCATCTGCTGCCCGTCCAGGCGCAGCCGCAGGTAGCGGGCCACGCAGGTGTTCACGATGCGCCACCGCTCACGCTCGCCCGGCCGGGCGGTGAGTTTCGGGTTGCTTTGTCCGTTGACCAGGACAAGTTCACCTTCCCGGCCGAGCATCCGGTCCATGGGCGAGGTGTCGGGGACGGTTCCGGACCCGTCCAGGGTGATGTCAGAGACGACCATGATGCGTTCCCGGCTGGTGGCCGGGGGGTCGGTGTCCTCGACGATGATCGCGCCAAAGAGGCCGGCGAAAATCTGGTCCGCGACCATGCCGTGATGGTGGGGGTGGTACCAGTACACGCCGGGCGGGTGGTCCGCGGGCAGCCGGTACTCATAGCTGAATGAGTGGCCCGGCTGGACCACTACGAAAACGTTGTCTCCGTTGCCCTGGGGTGAGACGTGGAGTCCGTGGACATGCAGGTTGGTCGGGACGGCCATGCTGTTGACCAGCTCGACGGCGAGCACGTCTCCAGCCCGCAAGTGCAGGGTTGGACCGGGGACTCCTCCGTTGTAGCCCAGCGCCGATGCCTGTTGGCCGCCGAGCTGGACCGGCCCCGGCGAAGCCTCGAGCCGGACCTGCAACCGTCCATTGCTGCTGCGCAGCGCGTCCGGCTCAGTGAATTCCACGCCCGCTACGGGGGAGAACCGGGAACTGGCCGTCCACCAGAGCCCGGCTCCGCCGGCGGCTATGGCTGCCGTACCGAGGCCTCCCAGCAGGAGCGCGTTCCGGCGGCTGATTGGGCGCACTATTGGTCCTCGCCGAGCACCTTCAGCTGCTCGCGGTATTGCTCCGCGGTCAGCTCACCCCGGGCAAAGCGTTCATCGAGGATCTGCCGGGCCCGGCTCCTGCCGGGGTAGGGCCCCGGCGGTCCCTGCATCCCGCCGTGACTCCCGCTTGCGGCAAACATGCGCACCGCGACCAGTACCAGCAGCGCAATCCCGACGAGCAGGAGGATGCCCCACAGCCACATCCAGCCCATATTCGTGCCGTAGCCCCACATCATGACCGGCGCCCTTTCGCCTAAGACCGTTGATATTCCGATTCTCTGGCAGATCATGGCCTACCGGTAGAGCCCGAAGGCCTCTTCGCCCGCATGCCCCCAGCGCCCTCCGGCGGCGGCTTCCGCTGAGGACAGAGAGCGGGTGATGCTCCCTTATCGCCGCTCCGTACCCGGCGTTACGATGAGGCCACACGCCAGATGAGGCAGTCCGCAATATCCAGAGAAACAGCCGCTGCCGTCGCTTGCCAGGTCACAGTCGATCAGAGGTCGGGATGCTGGAACAGCGAGCGAACGCTTTGTATGACGCAGTCGCCAAGGAGGCAAGGCGAGACTGCGGTCAGGACCTGCGAGGCCGTCCCCGATTTAAACGGCGGACTGTCCCGGAGCGGTGGCTGAAAGCGCCGGTCCCGTCGGCGCCGTTGAAGTCAACGCCGACGGGCGCCGTTCCTGAGAAGCACCGCCAGGCGGTGTCAGCTGTCCCGGGCTTCCTCCGCGGGACGCCGGTTGACGCGGCCTGCCGCGAGGACGCTCACCAATTCCCAGGAGCCACGTGGCCGCAATCCCGAGGCTGGGCTGTTCTTACAGGTGCTCGTTGCGCCTGTCTCCACGTCGAAGCACCCGCCCGGCTGAGAGCAGAGCGGATACGCCCAATCGCCACATCGCACTGGAATTCGTAGGTGTGGTTCTACCGGCCTGCGGCCGGGGCAAGGGGGCGCGATGGTTGCGGAGCGGTGGGTTCGGGAGTTCCGGGCCGGGGAAGACGGAGTCTTTTGAGCAGCAGGGCGTTGATGGCCACGAGGAAACTGGATCCGGACATCGAGAGGGCGGCAATTTCGGGGCTGAGGACAAGTCCGGCGAAGGCGAAGACGCCGGCGGCGATGGGGAGGGCGATGGCGTTGTAGCCGACGGCCCAGCCCAGGTTCTGCCGCATTTTCCGAAGGGTTCCTTTACCGATCCGCAGCGCGATGGGCACGTCCAGCGGGTCTGAGCGCATCAGGACCACGTCGGCCGTTTCGATGGCAACATCCGTGCCTGCACCGATGGCGATCCCGAGATCTGCCTGGGCCAGGGCGGGGGCGTCGTTGACGCCGTCGCCGACCATCGCGACTTTCTTCCCGGCCCGTTGCAGCTCGGCGATTTTGGCCGATTTGTCTCCGGGCAGGACTTCAGCGATGACGGCGTCGATGCCGAGCTGGCCGGCGATCCTTCGGGCGGTGGCTTCGTTGTCTCCTGTCAGCATGACCACTTCGATCCCGGCCTCGTGCAGGGCGGCCACGGCGGGTGCGGCTGTTTCACGGGCGGCATCGGCCAGCGCAATCACGGCGGCGGCCTTGCCGTCGACGGCGGCGAGGACCGCGGTCCTGCCGGTGGCGGCCAGGTCATCGCGGGCGGCGGCCAGGGGGCCAAGGTCGATGCCTTCGTTGGCCATGAGTTTGCGGTTGCCGACCAGGACCCGGCGCCCGTCCACGGTCGCGCCGGCCCCGTGACCGGGAACGTTGAGGAAGTCCGAGGCCGCCAGGACGGGTGCGCCGTGTTCGCGGGCGTGCCGGACCACGGCCGCAGCGAGGGGGTGTTCGGATTCCTGCTCCACCGCGGCGACCAGGGCCAGGAGTTCGTTTTCGCCGATTCCCTCGACGACGACGTCGGTGACTTCCGGTTCGCCCTTGGTCAGGGTGCCGGTCTTGTCCATCACGACGGTATCGATCCGGGCAGAGGTTTCCAGGGCAGTGGCGTTCTTAAACAGGACACCCCGTTTGGCGCCCAGACCGGTTCCGACCATGACGGCCGTCGGGGTGGCGAGGCCGAGGGCATCCGGGCAGGTGATCACCACGACGGTGATGGCAAAGAGCATGGCGGCCTGCACCCCGGCGCCCATGGCGAGCCATGCGCCGAAGGTCAGGGTTCCGCCGATCAAGGCGACCAGGACCAGCCAGAACGCGGCCCTGTCGGCCAGCCGCTGGCCCGGAGCCTTGGAGTTCTGGGCTTCCTGGACGAGGGTCACGATTTGGGCCAATGCGGTGTCGGCGCCGACTTTGGTGGCGCGGACACGCAAGGTGCCGGTGGTGTTGATTGAGGCGCCGATCACTGCGGATCCGGCCGTTTTGGCGACGGGGAGGCTTTCGCCGGTGACCATGGACTCGTCCACCTCGGACTGGCCCTCTTCGACTTCGCCGTCGACGGGAATTTTCGATCCGGGCCGGATCAGCAGGAGGTCTCCGGTCTGGACGTCGGAGGTGGGGATCTCGACGGTTTCACCGTCGCGGATGACGACCGCGGCCGGCGGGGCGAGTTCCAAAAGGGTGCGGATGGCCTCGTTGGCTCCGCCGCGGGCGCGCATTTCGAACCAGTGGCCCAGGAGGACGAAGGATGTCAGGACGGTGGCCGCTTCGTAGAAGACCTCTCCTCCGCCGGTGAGGGTGACCCAGACGCTGTAGATCCAGCCTGTGCCCACGGCGATCGCCACCAGGACCATCATGTCCAGGGTCCTCGCCTTTAGTGCGCGGTAGGCACCGTCGAAGAAGATCCAGGCCGAGTAGAAGATAACGGGCAGGGACAGGATCAAGGCGATGACGTCGTCACGGAGCCCGAACGGGGCCGGGGCGGTGAAGCCGAACATATTCCGGCCCATGGGGGACCACAGCGTGACGCCGATGGACAGAACAGCGGCGACCAGGAACCGGTTGCGCATGTCCTTAACCATGTCGTCCATGGACATTCCGGCGTGGTGTCCGCCGTGGCCCATCACGTCCTGCGGGGTGCGGGGCATTGCACCTGGCTGGGCGGGGCCGTGGCCGGCGTGGCCTTCCGCCGCCGGGCGAACGTGCCCGGCATGATCCTCTGCGGTTGCCGTGACGTGACCCGTGTTTCCGATCTTCCGGACGTGTCCGGAGAGCGGGTGGCCGGTGGGTGGGTGGCCGGTGCCGGTTTCAATGAAGGGGGCGTCCGGGGCCGCGGACGGGTGGGCTGTTCCGGTCATCGGGTAGCAGATGTGGTCCGGGACCGATTCGCCCCGGCAGTGGTACCCGCAGTCCCGGACCCACCCGGAGATCTGTTCCACGGATGTCCGGGACGGGTCGAAGCTCACGGTGGCGGTCTGCGCGACCGGGTTGGCGTCAACTGCGGCGATTCCTGGCTGCCGGAGCAGCACGTTTTCCACGACTGCCTTGGAAGTGGCCCACTGCAACCCCCTGACCTCCACGACGGTGCTTTTCAATGTAGTCATTGCTTCTCCCCTAGATCAGATGACGCCGGGACGGCCGAGGACTGCATGTCGGGCGCGAACATTTGCGGCCCGTTCGGTTACGCCGAACTTATACCCCCTAGGGGTATCCGTCAAGGTGCTTCCTTCGGTACCGACTCGTTTCCGACCTTTCTCCCATGGCAGCCTGTCCCGGGGCGCCGACCCTTGCACACGATACCCCTAGGGGGTATACTAGGAGCGTTGTCAGTGAAGTGGTTTGTCCAGGCCCAGGCCGTTACAGCCGTTCAACCCCAACAGCCTTTCCATCCTCTCCCCGAAGGAAAACTGACATGTGTGGAACCGAATCCCGAACCCAACTCCCCCTCGCCACAACTGCGCAGCAGGGCTGCAGCTGCTGCTCTCCCGCCACGGAGAAACAGGCTGACGCTGCAGTGGTATCCGGAACGCAATACGCCCTGGAGGGACTGACCTGCGGGCACTGCGTACAGACCGTGGAAACGGCCGTATCGACAGTGCCGGGCGTCGAATTCGCTGCCGTTGACCTGGTTCCGGGCGGTACGTCACAGCTCACTGTGACCGGCGCCGCGAATGTCGCGGCCCTGGCTGACGCCGTACGCTCCTCCGGCTACGTCCTGACCGGCACAAAGTAAACCCCAACCGACCATCCCTGCCGCCCGCCGCCCCCGTTGAAGGAGATCTCATGAGCGATATCACTGAGGCCAGTCCCGCCACACCTTCGCCCAACGGGTATGCCGCGGACAAGGCTGCCTACCTGCGACGACTCAAGCGCATTGAAGGTCAGGTGCGGGGAATTGCCCGCATGGTCGACGAGGACTCGTACTGCATCGACATCCTGACCCAGGTCGCGGCCGTTAACAAGGCCCTGCACGCGGTCAGCATCGGGCTGCTCGAAGATCACATCGGCCATTGCGTGGTCAAGGCCGCTGCCGAGTCCCCCGAAGCCGGGGGAGCGAAAGTCAAGGAAGCGTCGGACGCGATCGCGCGGCTGCTGCGCTAGGAACGAAGGACAATCACCATGAGCGTTAACACCACTGTCAACATTTCTGGCATGGACTGCAGTCACTGCGTCGCCTCGGTCACCGAGGAACTGCAGGGACTCGACGGCGTCCAGGACGTCGCAGTCGACCTGCACAAGGACGGCATCTCCGTTGCCACCATCACCTCCGCCGCCGAGCTGGACCCGAAGGAAATCGGCGAAGCTGTCGCCGAAGCCGGCTACGCCGTCGTTGCCCCGGGGGCGAGAGAGTGACCTCGGAAACCCTGACCAATACACGGATCATTGAGCTCGATATCCAGGGCATGACCTGCGCCTCCTGCGTGGCCAGGGTTGAGCGCAAGCTCGGAAAACTCGACGGCGTCCAGGCAAGCGTCAACCTTCCCCTTGAATCGGCCCACGTGACGGTGCCGGACACCGTCACCGACCAGCAGATCATCGACACCGTCACGGCCACCGGATACACGGCCCGCCTCAAGGCCGGATCCGGCACCCGGGCCGGCGGGCCGGATCAGGACAGGGATGGCGAACTTCCCGGCCTGCCGGATGAAGCCCGCACCGCACCGGCAGCGTCCGCGACGCTACGTCCCCGGTTGATCCTTGCTGCCGTTCTCACCCTGCCCGTGGTCATCATTTCCATGATTCCCGCCGCCCAGTTCCCGCACTGGGGCTGGTGGGCCTTCGCCCTCAGCCTTCCCGTGGTCAGCTGGGCAGCCTGGCCCTTCCACCGTGCCGCGGCCATCAACGCCCGGCACCTCGCATCTACGATGGACACACTCGTCTCCATCGGCGTGAGCGCAGCCTTCCTGTTCTCCAGCTGGCAGCTCTTCGCGGACCCGTCCCTGACCGAGCACACCGGAATGGAGATGAGCGCCCACACCCTGTACTTCGAAGTCGCAGCCGTGGTGACCACCTTCCTGCTGCTGGGCAGGTACCTGGAGGCCAACGCCAAACAGCGCGCCGGGAACGCCCTGAAGGCACTGTTGAATCTCGGCGCCAAGGAAGCCACGGTCGTCCGCGACGGTGTAGAGATCCAGGTTCCCGCGGAGCGGCTCCAGCCAGGGGACATCTTCCTCGTCCGCCCGGGCGAGAAGATCGCCACCGACGGGTTCGTCGTCGACGGGAACAGTGCGATCGACACCTCGCTGATCACCGGAGAGTCCCTTCCGGTGGAAGTAGGGGTCGAGGACACCGTGACCGGGGCCACGATCAACACCAACGGGCGGCTCCTGGTGAAGGCCACCCGGGTCGGCAGCGAAACAACGCTCGCCCAGATGGGGAAGCTGGTCAGCCAGGCCCAAAGCGGCAAGGCACCCATTGCCCGGCTGGCCGACCGGATCAGCGCAATCTTCGTCCCCGTCGTCCTGGCCATTGCCGCAGCCACGTTTGCTGTGTGGATACTCGCCGGCGGGGACCTGCAGGCGGCGTTTACCGCAGCGGTCGCGGTTCTCGTCATCGCCTGCCCGTGTGCTCTTGGCCTGGCCACGCCGACGGCGCTGCTGACCGGAACCGGCCGCGGAGCCCAGATGGGCATCCTGATCAGGGGCCCACAGGTCCTCGAAGACACCCGGACGGTTGACACCATCGTGCTCGACAAAACCGGCACGGTGACCACCGGCCGGCTCTCCGTGGCGGGAATTCACAACTTCACAGACTCCAGCGACGACGAGATCCTGGCCTTCGCCGGCGCGGTGGAAGCGGCCAGCGAACATCCCATCGCCGGCGCCATTGCCCGCGCCGCCAAGGCCAAGGGTCCGCTGCTGCCGGTCACCGGCTTCGACAGCGCACCCGGCGGAGGCGTCCTCGGAACCGTGGACGGAAGGCAGGTCGTGGCCGGACGCGCGGGCTGGCTGCAGGCCAACGGCATCGACCTCACCGCCGGCCACTACGCCGCGCTGGAGGCACTGGAGGATGCCGGAGCGACGGTTATCTGGGTGGGCATCGACGGCGTGGCCGCCGGTACGATCAGCCTCACGGACACCATCAAGGACGGTTCCGCGGCAGCGATCAGCAAGCTCAAGACCCTCGGGTTGCGGCCGGTCCTGCTGACCGGAGACAATGCCGCCGTCGCGGCCGCCGTCGCCGCCGAGGTAGGGATCCCGGCCGAAGATGTCATGGCGGGTGTCCTGCCGGAAGGCAAAGTCCAGGTGGTTCGGCAGCTTCAGGCTTCCGGAGCCACCGTGGCAATGGCCGGCGACGGTGTCAACGACGCCGCGGCCCTGGCGCAGGCAGACCTGGGCATCGCGATGGGCAGCGGCACGGACGTCGCCATCGCGGCCGCCGACCTCACGGTCATGGGCAACGACCTGGGCCAGGTCGCCCAGGCCATCGAACTCTCCCGGAAGACACTGGCCACGATCAAGGGCAACCTCTTCTGGGCCTTCTTCTACAACGCCATCGGTATCCCGGTCGCGGCCCTGGGACTGCTCAACCCGATGATCGCCGGTGCCGCGATGGCCGCAAGCTCAGTCCTGGTCGTGAGCAACTCACTGCGCCTGCGCCGCTTCGGCAGACTGGAGAACCAGCCGTCGGCGCCCGCGCCCATGAATGCGACCCGCCCGGTGGCGGTCAGCCACGATATCGGATGAAGGATCGGCCGCCATGGTTGTTGCCCCGGACGCCCAGCTGCACGGCCGCGTGAAACTGAACCCGGCCCGGGTTCGTTGAACCGGGGACGGGCTGAACCGGACACTCCGGCCCGACCGGACCGGTAGCCTTGAAATCATCCAGACACGCACGGAGGGAGGAACGCCGTCATGACCGCATCAGCGAAGCGCCTTGTGATGACCTTCCTGCGCCGTGCGGGCGGGCTGGCCGCGGTTCTGGCCGTCATTGCCGGGATCCTCGGCATGCACGTGATGACCGGCGACCACTCCATGCCCTCCCCGGCCGCCATGACGACGACCACCGCGGGCGCGGTCCATAACACTGCATCCCCGCCTGATGGCCATTCCGGGCATCAGGTCTCCGGCGGGCACTCAACCCAGGAGGCGTCCGTGCAGGACGTGACCGGAAGCCCCTCCGAGCCGTGCTCCGGCAGCTGCACCAGCATGCAGACCATGACGGTGTCCTGCACCCCGTCGGCGAAAAGCGGTTCCCTGACCGCCCCGCTGCCCGGCACCACGCTGTTCGGTGTCATCCCCGGCGCCGGGCTGGCGGGCGCGCGCCCTAACGCCTATTCCTACCTCCCCGGCGGTCCTTCACCGGGTGAGCTATCCATCAGCCGGACGTAAAACAGGACACCGCCGTGACCTTATCCGGCGTGCACTCCTACCGGCCGCCCGCTTCGGGCGCGCCTGCCGCATCCATTTGATGCACCATCCTCCCGTCGGGCGCCGTTGCGCCCACTGATGTCTTTGAAGGACCTGATTTTCCATGAACAAGAAGCTTCTAACCCTTTCCGCCACCGCCGTTGCCGCCGCGATCACGCTGGCCGGATGCTCAACCGGAACCGGAACCGGATCCACCGGCACGTCCACCCCGGGCATGAACCACGGCAGTTCCAGCTCCGCGCCGGCCAGCAGCACACCCGACGCGGCCGCTGACCACAACACGGCCGACACCATGTTTGCCCAGATGATGATCCCGCACCACACCCAGGCGGTGGAGATGAGCGACATGATGCTGGCCAAGAAGGACATCCCGGCAGAGGTGACGGCCCTGGCCACCAGGATCAAGGCCGCCCAGGGACCGGAAATCGACACGATGACCGGCTGGCTCACGAGCTGGAACGAGCCCACCCAGGCTCCCACCGGCCACGCCATGCCCACCCAAGGCATGGGCGGCGGCATGGACGGCATGATGAGCGACGCGGAC
The DNA here is from genome assembly GCF_042880995.1 of Arthrobacter sp. NPDC058288. Taxonomy (NCBI): domain Bacteria; kingdom Bacillati; phylum Actinomycetota; class Actinomycetes; order Micrococcales; family Micrococcaceae; genus Arthrobacter; species Arthrobacter sp. NPDC058288. The sequence continues at coordinate 233,524 of NZ_JBHVYH010000008.1, read as the reverse complement.
ATGACGAAACTCGACGCCGCCCAGGGCACCGACGCGGCCAGACTCTTCCTGAACCAGATGATCGCCCACCATCAAGGCGCCGTCATGATGGCTAAGACCGAAAACACCGAGGGCAAAAACCCCGATGCCGTCAACCTCAGCAAGGCCATCGTGACCGCCCAGGAAGCGGAAATCCAGGAAATGCAGGCCCTGCTCGCCAAGCTCTGACCTGCCCGGGCCGGCACCGGACCGCTCCGGTGCCGGCCCTCCCTCGTCCCCCTCACATAGACTCCGGAGTTTCCCATGCCTTTCCTGCCCACGAACCGTCCCCGCGCCGCAACAGTCACAGCGGCCGCAGCCGCCCTCGTTCTCGGCCTGGCCGCCTGCGCACCGGCCTCCGAACCCTCCGCCGGCGCCTCACCGACACGGCAAGCGGACACTGGCCTGCCCAGCGCCCACGTCCACGGGCTCACCGTCAGCGGCGACACCAGCCAGGTCCTCCTGGCCACCCACGACGGCCTGTTCGACGTCACCAATCAACCAGCCGCAAAAATAGGCGGCACCAACGACCTGATGGGCTTCACCGCCGGCCAGGGCGAGGGCACCTTCTACGCCTCCGGGCACCCCGGGCCAGGCTCCGACCTGCCCAACCCGCTCGGGCTGATCAGATCCGTCGACGGAGGCAAGACCTGGGAACAGCTCTCCCGGCAAGGTGAATCCGACTTCCACGCCCTCACCACCACGAAATCCGGGATCGTGGCGTCCGACGGGACCCTGCGCACCAGCCCCGACGGCAAGACCTGGACCACGGTATCGGCCGGTTTCGCCCCCGCAGTACTGGCCGGCCACCCCGACACCGACACGGTCCTGGCCACGACTCCGGAGGGGATCCAGCGCTCAACCGACGCCGGCAAGACCTGGACGCTGGAGAAATCCGGCCCCGTCATCCAGTTCGCCGCATTCGCCAACCCCACCGAGGCGGCCGGTGTCGAACCCGACGGGACGGTGCACATCTCCGCCGACGGCGGGCTGACCTGGACCCGGAAAGGCCGGATCGACACGGAAGTCCAGGCCATCGCAGCCGTGAAGGGCGCCGACGGCAAGCCGCGGATCTGGGCCGCCACCGCTGAGGGCATCGTCGTCTCCACAGACGGCGGAACCACGTTCCGGCCCGCCGACGCCGCCTGACACGACGCGCGACCCGTTCACCGTCCTGGCCGGAGGGGTACGCATTGCAGCAGCCCTCACGCTCTGGCCTATCCCGGGCCAGGCCGACCGGCAGGCGCCGGCGCGGTCGGGCATCACGGCAGGACGGCGTTTCGGGATGATGCTCGGAGCGTGGTGTGGATCCTCCTCCGCCAGGAATTAAGCCAGCACCAGCTCCGGATGAGAGCAATACAGGGCGCGGAACCGGCCGACCGGACCAGATCCGGGCGGCGAGGCAGTCGGTGCGTTCATCCGGCCTCTCGTCCTCCCGGGTCTGTCCATCGTGCGGGTGAAGTTGATACCGCGCCAGCGTGCCCGATCGCGGGTCAGCGCACCGCTGGTGCAAGGGGGCTGACGGGCTGAGACTGCAAGGCTAGGGTGGGGCGTGACGGCCGGGAACGGCCGGCCGCCCCACCAGCAGCGACAAGGAGCCGCGTCATGACCCACCACATCAGTGCCATGCTCGATGCCCACCCCCAAGGTGCGGGAACGCTCGAGAAGGACAAACTGACGGAGTGCATTGCCGCGTGCTTTCAGTGCGCCCAGACCTGTACCGCCTGCGCCGATGCCTGCCTGGCCGAGGACATGCTCGCGGACCTCGTCGCGTGCATCCGCATGGACCTGGACTGCTCCGACATCTGCGCCGCAACCGGCAATATTCTGTCCCGCCAAACCGGCACCGACGCGGACATCATCCGCGCTGTACTGGAAGCCTGCCGGGCTGCCTGCGCGGCGTGTGCCCAAGAGTGCGAGCGGCACGCCGGCATGCACGAACACTGCAGGATCTGTGCAGAAGCCTGCCGCCGCTGCGAAGCGGCCTGCGCTGCCCTCCTGACCTCAATGGCCTGAGCGGCCGGCTGGTAGCAGGCAGGGTGCGTCCGCTCTGGGCTGCGGGATTCTAACCGGGCTTTTCAGTGCGCCGGATCTTCGTTCATCCGGGTGGGCGGCGGTGGTTGGAGCCCGGTCAGGGTGACGTTGACGAGCCGATGCACGCCGTCGCGGGACGTCAGTGCGCCGGCGGCTTCCAGGGCATGGAGGCAGTAGCCTGCGAGCTCGTCCGGGGCGACATCGCTGCGGAAGTCCCCTGCCTCTGCTCCCGCCCGAAGCAGATCCGCCACGAATTCAATGAGGTGCTGCTGAGCCCGCCCGACATGTGCGCCCTGATGCAGCCGTGCCGCGTCGGCACCGCCGTGGCCGGAGTGGGACATCAGGGCGTAAGCCTCCAGAACGGCTTCAAGCTGCCGGGACGGACCGGAGCTGCGGTCCCTGACCCGGGCCAGCTCCTCCAGGTGGGCGTGGATCTGGCGTTCGTGCCATGCCGCGAGAATGGCGTCCACATCCGGAAAGTACTTGTACAGGGTCGCCCGTCCGATGCCTGCCGTCTGGGCGATCTGCGACATCGTCACCGAGGCCAGGCCGTGCCCGGCCACCAGCGCAGCTGTCGCGTCCAGAATGGCGGTCCGCACGGCACTGCGGTGCGTCTCGACGGTCTCATTCCACAGCTTCGGCATCATCACAATATACAACCCGGCGCATATTAGACACTTTGCCGCACTAAGACATATTGTCTTATAAAATCTGCTGCAATGAGCAGGGACCAGCCAAGCGAGAGAAGAACCCGCGATGACCGAGCGGCCCGACAACACCGACGCGCGCGACAAAGAATTCGGGCGGAAACCGGTCCGCAGCCCCGAGCCCGGCACTCCGCGCTGGGTCAAGGCCTTCATGATTGCGGCCGTGATCCTCATCGTAGTGTTCGCCCTCATGCACCTTGCCGGCGGCGGAATGGGAAGCCACACACCGTGAAGCTGATGGCGCCGGGTCTGCGCAAGCTTGCCCTGACCATCCATATCCTCAGTTCGGTCAGCTGGCTGGGCGCTGTGCTGTCTTTCCTCGCTCTGGCCCTCGCGGGCCTGACCAGCTCCAATCCCCAGCTGGTCAGGGCAGCATATCTGGCCATGGACCTCATCGGCTGGTTCATCATTTTCCCGCTGAACCTGGCGTCACTGCTCTCCGGCATCCTCCAGGCGCTCGGAACCGTCTGGGGCCTCTTCCGCCAATACTGGGTGGTGATCAAACTCCTGATCACCACCCTTGCCAGCGCCCTGCTGCTCCTCCACCTGCAGCCCGTCACACACATGGCCGGCATAGCCTCAGCATCCGACCTCTCCCCCGCCGACATGACCGGAATGCGAATCCAGCTCGTGGCCGACGCCGGAGCCGCAGTAATCGCACTGCTGGTAGTGACAGCACTATCGGTGTACAAGCCCCGCGGCATCACCCCGTACGGACGAAAACGCATCGAGAGACAACAGCCCACCACGCGGCAGCCATAGCCCCGGCTCTACGCAACGCAGGGCCTGCTCGCCCGCCGGCACGAAGGGTTCAGTGCTGTTCTCACAAACGAAGGATTTCAAGAACGCATTGAATCGAGAAAGGCGGCGCTTGCCGTGAGGCGCCGAAACACCACGCCGTTCTGCGGGAAACCGCCATTGTGATGAGAAGCCCCGCCCCGGCGGGCGGTTCTCACAAATAGTTCTCGGAACTGTACAGTCGACCCAGGGGTCCGAATCGAGTTTTGAGAAGAGAAACCAATATGGCGGCACACCGTATCGGCTATGCCAGAGTGTCCACGCGCGACCAGAACCTTGATCTGCAGTTGGCTGCCCTAAATAGTGCAGGATGCGATCGCATTTTTGAAGACACAATGAGCGGCACCAAGGCCGGCCGCCCCGGTCTAGCCAAGGCGCTGGAAGCACTTCGTGAGGGAGACACCCTCATTGTGTGGAAGCTGGACCGTCTTGGCCGTAGCGTGAAGGACCTCCTGGATTTCGCCGGAGGCCTGAACGAGCGCGGAATTGGTTTTGTCAGCCTCACCGACTCGATCGACACCACCACCGCCTCCGGACGCTTCTTCTTCAACGTGATGGCCTCCTTGGCGCAGATGGAACGCGAGCTCATGGTCGAACGCACCCAGGCGGGCCTCCAGGCAGCGCGCGAACAGGGCCGGGTCGGCGGACGCAAGCGTGTAATGACGGAGGCCAAGATCCGCTCAGCTCGAAAGCTCCTCAGCCAGGGAACGCCGCCCAAGGAAGTTGCCGCCAGCCTCGGGGTCTCGGTGCCCACGCTGTACCGCTGGGTCCCCGCCACGAGCCCTGAAGCAGTTGCAGTCCCGTAGCTCGGTCCTTGGTGCAGACGACTGTTGAAAAAATGCATGACGGTGCAGAGGACTGCTGACATCCCGATGTCAGCAGTCCTCTGCACTCGCCCCATACTTCCGCGGGATCCAGTGCAGACGACTTCTGAAACTGACATAGGAGCAGCTTTTTGACTTCTTTCGGAGGCTTGCCGACGACAGGTCAGAAACAGTCGTTATTGACTACAACCTTCGCAAGCGCGAACTGCCATGCCGTGATGCAGGCTCGATTGTCAACCCTGATCGCCCGGGCGCTCAGTGTGGCTCCACCTGCCCGCACGATTGGCATAACCCGCTCTGGTATCTGGATTCGCCGGTTTTTGTCGTACCCGCGCCTCACCCTGATGGAGCGGCTCCCAATGGGCGACGCTGAAATATTCCGTCACCCTCAGGCGCCGGTCATGCCGGACGGCCAGGGGCAGGCCGCTGGTCACCATCGACATCAAGGACGCCATCAGGAAGGAGGCGGCACGCCCGGGTTATTTGGGATCGCTCCCCCGTCGCGGTGCCGCTACGCCGCTTGGCCGATAGCATGGGGGCGTTCCCACTGGCACGCTGGCGGGCGAGAACCCCTGTAATCGCTATGGCTCGGACACCTGGGATTCTATCAATGAACTTTCATGCCATAAGCCATGCCATAAGACACGTAGGACGCCACACTGCACGTCGGATAGATCGTCCGACCCAACGGCCAATGGTGATGCTTACCTGTACCCGGGCAGGAAATCCAACGGAGGGACCAGCAGGAGCGCTAGTAAACAATACCACTTGCATACCCACTATTGGTTCAATGGTTCGTACTGCCGTACCACACACATCACGCCAAATTGGAAATAACACCTTCAGGGCAATTGCATGGCCAGCTTGAGAGCCAACCATTTCGTCCCATAGGACGTCTTACAGAAAGCACGGTAAGAGAAGCAACCTGAATTCCTACATAACTCCCTGCGGGGCATGAAGCACAGTGTCAAACACGAAATCCAACGATACCTACGGCCTGTCGTCCAATGACCCGCTCGACAGGACGAATTGTGAGGCCTCTTATGCGTGTCACTGCCGTCAATCACGCGGTAGAGAACATAGCCTTGAAGGCAGGAACACCCGCCGCCCACCACGTAGGAGAGTCACCGGCCGATGGCAAGATCACTGCAAGCCCCAGTACCCCAGAAAACCCAGGAAACACGGGCAATTGACCGGGTCGTTGCCCTGGCGAACGGCAAAGGGGGAGTGGGGAAGACCACGACTGCGGCCAACGTTGGCGGGTACGTGGCGCTGGCCGGCTCCCGCGTCCTACTGGTGGATCTAGACCCACAGGGTGACCTGGCCCGGGACCTCGGCTATGAACGTCAGAGCGGCCGGGAACTGTTCCAGGCACTCATCGCCGGGACCGCGCCGATGATCCTCCGGAACGTCCGGGAGAACCTTGACGTCATCCCCGGCGGGCAGGACCTCGAGGACATCCAGGGCATCATGCTTTCCCGTTCCAGCCGCTCCGATGCCGGTGACTTCGGCGACATGCTATACGCCGTCCTGGCGCCGCTGGCGGACGACTACGACCTTATCCTGATCGACACGCCGCCGGGGGAGCGGATCCTTGTTGAGGGTGCCTTCGCCATCTCCAGTGCGGTCGTAATTCCCACCCGCTCCGACGACGCTAGTATCGACGGTGTGGAGCGCATCGCACGCCGCTTCATGGCCGTCCGGGACCGCAACCCGAACCTGCAGCTGGCCGGCATCGTCCTCTTCGGTGTCGGACCGCGTTCGCTTCGCCTGGAACGCAGCGTCCGCGACACCCTGGAGGAAATGCTAGGTACCGTCGCACCGGTCTTTGAGACCCGGATCCGAAACCTGGAAAGCGCCAGCGCCGATGCCCGCCGCAAGGGCCTGCTGTTCCACGAGCTGGAGGGCGCAGTCACTGACGCTCAGAAGAAGCGCCTGAAGGCACTGCGGGCGGGGGAAAAGCCGGCTGACGGGTTCTTCTCGCGCAACGCCGGGGGACTGGCCGAAGAATACGAGCAACTGACCGGGGAGATCCTGGCCCGATTGAACGAGATCGAGAGCGGGAACCAGGCATGAGCGGCCGCCAGAGCCTTGCCGGGGCGTTCGCGCCCGTAGCACCCACCCGCGGGGTAGGACTGCAGGGACTCCTGCCTCCGAAGCGGGGGAGGGGCGCCCAAGCACCGATAGCAACAACACCCGACGAGTCCATCGAGCCCCCCGTCCGGGAGCCCATTCAGGCACCGCCCGCCGCCGCACCCAAGCCCGAGAGGGAGCAGGCGCCTACAGTCGAGCCGGCTGCCCCGGATGTGGGGGAGCGGCACGAGCCAGAGCCTGCGTCAGAGCCCGCCGCCGCCCCGAAGGCCGCACCTCGACAGTCGGCAGCCAAGAAGGCCGCTGCAGTACAGAAGGCGTCCGAGACGGTGTCCGGGGCGCTGCGCAACGTCGGCGTGTACCTGCCGCCGCAGCTACTGGCCGAGGTCAAGGATGCGGTCTACCGGGGCCGGACCACATATGCCGACCTCCTCAATGATGCCTTTGAGACTCTGACCGACGAGCAGATCGCCGGGGAGTTCACTGCTGACACGGAGCCGAGGAGCTCGGGCATGCCTCGGCGCGCACCCCGAAAGAGGGGAGAGGCCGGCATCCAGATCCAGTTGCGCCTCGACGGGCTGCAGGTTGCCTGGCTGGATGGGAAAGTCACCGAGTTCGGCGCCCCGTCACGGAGCGCCCTTGTCTCGGCGGTCTTCAAACTCCACACCCAAGCGAGGCCAGCAGCAGGGGAGTGAGGCTACACGTGGAGCAAGATATCCAGCCTCACTTCCCATAGTCCTTATGGCATGACTTATGGCATGCCACTGTGGGCTAAAGGAATTCGGTCCTGCCGGGGGACTAGCTGCCCAAGGGCAGACCTTCGGCGGTTGACCTACCCGGTTCTGCTGAACGCGATGTCGGCCAGGGCCCAGTCATCCGGCGGACCCTCGAAGGCTTCCCACGGGTAATCCTCACCAGGGGAGAGGAGCTCGGCGACGGTGTTGACGTTGCTGGCAAGCCATTCGCGCCAGATGATCCGCTCGATCCGGTAACGCTGCAGCTGCGCGGCGACGGCTTCGAGGACGCCAAAGTGTTCGGCGAGCTGCCTCAGCGACGTCGTTGCCACCACCGACCATGCCCGGCCTCCGTTCCTTGTCACCAGGTTCCAGGCAGCAAGTAATTCCAGAGCCTCGTTGACCGCTGACCGTGAGAGTCGGGTGACCCGGACGAGGTCGGTGATCGGCAACGCAGGGGAATGCTCCAGAGCTTCGTAGACGAAAGCCGCCGGCAGCCCCAATTCCCTGAATACCGGGCGAAGTGCGTGGATTTTTCCTTTCTGCCAGGAGGCATCCTCGGCCGAGGTCTTCAGCTCTTCGGGGACTGTGAGCATATACAGATCGCCCTTTGTCCCGCGGGCTTCTTCGACCAGTGTAATGAGGGGATCTTTCTCCGCCCGGAGAGCTTTCAGGTGCAGTGCCACCGTGGTGTGATCCAGCCCGGTGGCCACGGCAATGGACCTGACACCGAATTCAATGAACCGAGATGCTGTCATGTGGGCCGCCTCCCCGAGGGATCTCAGCACCATTCTTCGTGCCATTCCTAGCCGAGATTCCGTGTAGTTCACCTCCCTGATTCGGAGCGCGTTGCGCCACGTCCGGATGAACCGATGCTCGGCATCGGGATTCGAATTTTGTTTCAAGCCCTTTAGTTCTAGGGGCTGTGTATCTGGCTGGCTTGTGGGGGATCTGCGGACATTGTTATTTTTGTTCGAAGTGGACGGGTTTTTGCTCAGGTAGGCGACCGCATTGATCCAATCCCTTCGCAGTGCCGGGACACGGTGGCGGGAGGCATAGCGAGCATAGAAGGAAGCGAGCCCTGGCCAGGTCCCCTGCATCATGCGGCGTTCGACGTCAACGAGTTCCAGTCCGGCGGCCGCGGCCCCGGTAACGATGGCCTGGCGTGCATCCGAATCAGAGGCGTAACGGTTCGTGTCGTATAGCCCGGTCTGGGCCATCAGTTGCATGATGCGGGACATCCGACCTGCCGGATGCTTGATCGCAGGTGCCTCTTCGGCCATAGGGGTGAAGTTGGTCTCAAGGCGGAGCGCACGGACGGCGGCGATCTCCCCCGCCAGATCATCGGTCATCGCAGCCCAGACGTTGGCCGTGTTGGGACGGCGGGCAACGTCGTAGGCCATGGACAGGCTCATCGCGAGTTCTTGGTGGCCGCCGCGCTTGTGCGGGGAGCCGGGTGTGCGCATGCAGCCGTGCAGGAGGTTCTGGTGCGGGGTCTTGTCCAGGCTCCGGTACCGGGTACCCAGCGCCTCGACGAGATCACGCGCTTCAGAGAAGGTGACACGCTGCTTGAGTGGGACGTATACGTGCCGGCCGCCGTTGGGTGAGTAGTCCTCGATCCAGCGGGCACCGACAGAGTGCAGCCACGTCTGGACTGCCCGGACGTCGGCTTCGACCCAGTCAATACCGGCGACGGACGAGTCAAAGTCGAGGAAAATCGCGGCACAGGTGCCGTCTTTGCCGAAAATCCGGACCGCCGCAGGGAGCGTGGGCAGCGTCTCACTGAGAGTGCGCTCGTGCTTTTGCGGGTATGTCTTGCCTGCATCCCGGGAAAGGCGAACACGGGGCTGACCTGCGAGGATAGGCGCCAAGGCAGCCCACGCTTGAGCGGGGCTGTGAGTGGAGGATGGCTCGTGCGACACGCCAGCGCCGTATATGGCTGGCAGCACACGGGCGTGCTGTTGTACGATGATGCTGTTCCTGTCGAGGGAATGGCTAAGGACCGATCTTGCAGGATCGGTTTTGCAACACAAATGAAGTCCTGTGAAGGTCTTCCATCCGATCTACGATCTGTTTGCCGGCAAGCTTCCCGGATCGTGGATCTTCAGCTTCGAAGGCCCGCCTAGTGCGGGCCTTCTTCTGTTATGAGGCTATGCGGATCGGCAGTTCCTCCTGATGCGCGAAATGATCCAGCAATGCCAGATCTTCGCGCAGGGACCGGTCGACGGCCGAGGAAACGTAGTCAGTGACGGTCATGCCTTTGGCGGCAGCGATCATCTGAACATCCTCCGCGGTCTTAGCCTGCGTGCGGAAGCCAATGTATTTGCGGAGGCCCTTGCTCGGCCGCCCGCCTCCACGATTGATTACTGCGCTCATAGTGATGTCCTTTGAATCTCGCACAACCCAGTAGGTTGTGACTGCTTCATCGCTGATCCTGCTTGCCGTCGACATAATGCGTTTCTGTTTACAGCTATCGACTGAATCGAAATTAGCACTGCCCTTGGAAGGATCCGGGGATTTGTTTACAGATAACGGCTCCGCGTGTCGCAGCCCACCTACCCTGGGTCCGTGCGGCGGCGTCGCATTCGTTTGCTTCGAAAGTGGCTTATGCATCGGCACGTCCACTTCCGCACGCCCGATTGGTAGCCAGGACAAGAAGGACCGGTCCGATTGGTCAACCGTCAGGACTGAAGACAGCGGCCGCATTAGCTTGTCACGGGACTTCGTTGGTCACTGGCAGGTGCGACCCCAGAGATCTGTGGCATGTCTGATTCCACGTGACAAGGCACTCTGTCTGGCACCTCAAGGCAGTTAATCGGGACTTCTTCCCAATAAGCTTGGGCGTGCGGTATTTCTTCATGTACGTGATCACCCTTACCCGGCTTCAGGGACCTGTAGATGTACAGGACGTGTTGGCGGCGGCATCGACTTGAATCCCCCAAGAACTCAAGTAAGCGACAGCCTACAGACATGCTCCGCACATGCACAACTCAGTAGTTACTCATGGCCTATACGCTATGAATGTCATCAGGTAAAATTTTGTGTCAGCTGTCCGCCTGCTCTGTGTAGTGGTTGCACCATAAGCAGCTGACCCTGGCTGAAGGAGCTTTAAGGATGGGAAATGGGGCCCGCAACGTGTTCCTTACGCAACAACAGAAGAAAGAGCGCCTAGCCGATCGCATGGGCATCCTGGTGGATATCTGGGAGTCGGACAACAACACGGCGCTCACTTACCCTCATGTGGAAGAAGCACTTTCGACCCACGGAATCCATCTGTCGCGAACGCGGTGGTCATACTTGATCAATGGCACTGGCAGCTTGGTGACCGACCAAGAGCTCCTGACGGGCATCGCAGAGTTCGTTTTTGCCGTACCGGCCAGTTACCTATGTGATCTCAACAGTGAGACTCCTCCCGAGGTAGAAGCGCGGATGGAGTTCCTTGTGCAGATGCGCAAGCTCAAGGTGAAGAACTTCGCCGCGAGAAACCTGGGCTCGACTTCGCCGGAAACACTGAGGACGATCACAAGGATTATCGATGCGTCGATGAACGGCGAGGATGAATGAGTCTCCCGCCGGTTCAGGACAAGGTTCGGGAGTTGTGCGTTAACGGCACGACGTCCATGAAGGAAGTCGTCGAACGTTTGACCGTGATCTGCGAGAAGCCGATCAATCTGATCGAGTACAACGAGTCCTGGGGTGCGCTCACGGCCTTCAAAGCCGAATTTGATGATCGCATAAACGTCTATTTCCCCCCGCAGAAGTCACAGCAATACAAACTTCACTGCATCTATCACGAGCTCGGACACATCTACTTGGAGAGCCTTCGGATTGCCCTGGCTCTGCCGGATCTCTCTGAAGAGATGCTGAGGGAAACCGCGGACGCAATCAGTGTCACATGCCGGTCCGTTCCGAATCATCCTGTCGAACGGTGGGTGGAGGATTTCGCTTTCGAGATGTCGAAGAAGACCCGTTCACGCAGCTCGTCCGATCCTGATCCTTTTCTCTGATAGACCATGAAACTGTTGCTCTTCGCGCTGCTGAGTGCCCTATGCCTCCTTCGGATCCCCTCGGTGGTCAAGGTGGCGGAATCCCGGGCGTCGTGGGTGGCATCGATGTTCGGCCTCGCGGCGCTCTATGTCCTGGGAACGGTTACACCTCTAGAGGATATCGACCGCTACCTCGGTGGCGTCAACGTGACGAACCTGCTTCAAGCCATCTTCGCGCTACTGGCGATCTTCTTCTTCAACGACAGCGTGCGACGTTTAGCGAACGTACCCATTGTCAGATGGACTTACTACGCACCGTTGCTGAGCATTCCCATCATGATTGTCAGCTTCGCCCTGATTGAGGACAAGGCTCCAACGGCTGCGGACTTCATTGATACCCGCATGGACCAGCTCGCAACTGCCGTGTACAGCGGCACGTACATGCTCGCGTTGTTGTTCACCGTGCTCAGGATCATCTACATGCTTCGGCACAAGGCAAGGGGCCTGTACGCAACATTCTCAGCGGGCCTGTTCGTGGTTGCTGTGGCTGTTTCGTGCCATGTTGCGTACGTGACGCTATTCCATTTCTCGCCTTGGCATGCGTTCGCACGAGCGATCGGATCTTGGTTTGACCGTCTTTTCTATGTAGGCCTCTCGGTCACGGCGGCGGGGTGGCTGATTCTTTTCCTGTCGAAGCAGCTCCCGAGGTTGCGTCTCTGGATGATCGATGCGCTCTGGCTTACAGCGTTGAGGATGCGGGTTAAAGCAGATCGATCACGAGTCAGTCCGGCGTGGGACCTTTTCAACGAGACGCTCGAAAATGGCGTCTACAAAAGCCTCATTGTTCTGCACAACTACGAGCGGGCGAACTTGATGGACTTCCCGGAGTCTCTTCAGGGCAGGATCAGCCAAATTGAGGCCAAGCTGGACGCGCAGACCTAGCCTTGCTCGGTCAAGATCGTTTTGCTGATCCAACTCGTGAGTTCGTTGGTGAAGGTAGAAGGCGAGGCATTCCACTCCTGGGTATGGTGGGCCTCCGGTAGCGGAATCAGGGTGACGTTGGCCGGATTCGCACGTTGGAACGCGGCCGAGATCTCCCAGGGAACCTCTTGATCTGCGCTGGACTGCAGGACCAGTGTCGGGACTGCCACCCGGTTAGGTACATCGACCCAGTCAAGTGCATTGAAATCGATTGGTTCCTCCAGCCCGAGCATCTTCGCGAATGGGGGAGTCTGCAGCAGGCACATGACAAGGCCGGCACCAATCGCCGGGACGCCGGCCCGCGCCGCCCCTGCAGTGATGGTCTTACGCCAGCTCGTGACGGGCCCTACCAGGACAATCGCTGCGATCCGGTCCCGATGGGCGCTGCGCTCCGCTGTGAGCAGGGCAATGGTGCCACCCATAGACCAGCCGGAGAGGATGATGCGCCTGGCTCCATGAGCTACGGCATAGGTCACAGCGCTTTCCACATCACGCCATTCAGTTTGCCCAAGGTGACTCGCTTCGGCCTGTGGTGGGCTGACCTCCGCGTCGCTGCGAAATGTGGGAACCAAGGAGGTGAATCCCAATGAACTGAATGCGTGGACATCTCGGAACATGATTGAGCGGTCCGTCCAGCTGCCATGGATGTGGATCACCCATACGTCCGTGTTTCCCTCGAACAGCCATGCAGGCGCCGCACCGTAGGCGGTGGGGACGTCCACCTCTTCGTAGCGTCCGCCGACCGCAGAGGGCTCGAAGAACACATCCGGGGTCCAATCAACGATCGGCCCCAGACGTCCCGGCGCGGAGCCGGCCGGATCAATCCGCCGCTCTACGTACTTTTGATCCTCATTGATCAGCGTGACCTCGCCGACTCCTGTGTACTTCTCTGTCGCAGGGTCGAACACGCCGAAGTCGCCCGGGGCTTTGGTGTAGTCATCCAAATCAATGCGGATTCGTCGTCCGTCTTCGGTCACCTCGGCCCGGCGGTAGTCCTTCGGGCCCCGCTTGACGATCTTGCGGGCCATGATGACAGCGAACCCAGATAGCCCGGCGGCCGGCACAAGGAACGCCATGCAGGCCAGGATGCGCCGTGACGTCAGCATTAGGTCTTCATCCTCCAGCGCCAATCAAGGCAGAACAACGGAACCCACACATCGTAACGTCCCTTCCGTGCCTAATATGCGCATAAACCATGCTCACTACAGGCGTTGCACATGTTCACTACATGCATGTAATGTGCTTAGTGAGTCAAGAAGGTATTGCTCTTTGACAAAGCTTGTTATGAAATGCGGGGCTCATCTGCCGCGGAGGTAGTTGACATAGGCGGGAAGCATCTCGAACTCCAAGGCGTCGATATTGGCCTCGTACTTCACGCGCTTGCCGTGCCGTTGGCCTGCGGGGGAGTCGGCTGTGACAGTGCCGGTAGCTTCGAGCGCTTCCAGGTGATGCTGGAGGCTGGGCCGGGTCAGCTTCTTGTTGCCGTACAGGACGATTCCCTTGAGGATTTCGCCGGTGGTACACGGACCGTTCTGGTGCAGGTAACGCAGGATGGCCGCGTGGGCTCGGTTTCCGAGAACTTCGATGGCTGCCTCAACCTCCTGCGGGTGATTGGGCTGGATGAGGCGCGGCATGCGTCTATCTTGCCCGATTATTTGGATAGACCTGAGTTCTAGACAAAAGTGTATCGTTAAAGGATGCACTTTGAACTAAAGTCAAATTGTAGCTGGCGATGTGACAAGCAGCTTGGTTGGAACGAGGAAGAATTGCCTGCCAGCAAACGACCTGGATTGTCGGTAGCTGGCAGGTGACAGGGAAGCAATGCCCATGGGGGAGGGACGGGTTTTGAAGAACATACTGCCGTTCGGCACACAGTGGCCGATGAACCCGTCATTGCCTACCCGCCGCAGACACCGTATAGGGGCGAAGCGGTGACCGCCCGGAAAGTCATCACCGGCGCGTCGATTGTCGCGCTGCTGACGGTTGGTCTTGTCACTGTTGTTCTGGATGACAGTGACCCTGCGCAGGCAGCCTCATCGTGTGCTGCACCTGCCGGCATTGCCGCTGGTTCGGCCCCGGCTGGGGGAGTGGCCGGGTTCGATGCCGAGCAGATGAAGAATGCCCAGGCGATCATGAACGTCGCGAAATCCCTCAAGTTGCCTGTCGCCGCGCAGCTGATCGGCATCCAGGCGGCGATCGGTGAGTCCACGCTGCGTGTTGTTGACTTCGGTGACGGGGCAGGGCCGGATTCACGTGGGCTGTTCCAGCAGCGGGCCAACGGCGCGTGGGGTTCGTATGCGGACCGTATGGACCCCACCATTTCGGCGACGAACTTCTTCAAGGCCCTGCAGAAAGTGGAGGGCTGGGAAACCCTCGAACCGACGATAGCGATCCACCGGACACAGCGGAACGCGGACCCGAACCACTACACGAAGTTCCGCGCCCAGGCCACGGACGTCTTCAAGGCCCTGGGTGGCGAGTCCGCTGCTGCGGTGGACCCGTCCGGCGTCTGCCCGGCCAAGGGCAACCAGGTTGTCGGAGACTTGGCCGGCAAGTGGGTCAAGCCCATGGAAGGGGCGATCAACAGCAGCGGTTACGGTCCACGCCCGGCCCCACCTGGCACTGCCGGGGGAGTGCTGGCGAACTTCCACTACGGCATCGACTTCGTTCACCCCGGAGGGCCGGGAACGATCGTGGCCATCACGGACATGAAGATCGTCAAGGTTCGCAACCTCGACGGCCTGTTTGGCACCGGCGTGACCGGCCAGACCGTGGACGGCAAGCTCACGATCGGCATGTACCACATGGAAGCTGGCTCGGTGAAGGTCAAAGAAGGCGACACCGTCGCCGCCGGAACCCCACTCGGCACCGAAGGGGCAACAGGCAACGTCACCGGCCGCCACCTTCACATGGAGTTCTTCGCCGGCACCCTGCCAAACCCCATGGTCCCGATCAATCCCACGACCGACCCGACCCCGATCCTGAAAGAGAAAGGCATTCTCTGATGCGCAAGCACATCGCCCTCACAGCCGCACTTGCCACCGCGCTTTCCCTGAGTGCCTGCGCCGGAAACGCGGGCACCGAACCGGCAGCTGGTTCCACGCCAACGGTGAACACCGGACAGGCCGGCCAGGAGAGTCACCACACCAAGGACGGGCACGAGCACGGCGCGGATGAACACTACGGAGTCCCTGAAGTGACGTGGGACCCGGCGGCGGAGAAAGCGGTGAAGGACACCGCTGCCAAGGTCATGGGCCTGTTCGCCCGCCCCGATGTTCCGGAGACGACCTGGTTCGCCGAGCTGGCCCCGCACCTCGCACCTGAGTACGCCGACGATGCGAAGTACATCGACCCGGCCCGTGTTCCGATCCGGAAAGTCACGGACGGTCCGGCGATCAGCAGGGACGCCGGCAACCCGCTGACGGTCACCGCAACGTTCTCCACCGATGCGGGCAGGTGGCAGATGCTCCTGCACCGTTCCGGCCAGCAGCAGCCGTGGCTGGTGACCGCCATTTCTCCGCAAGACCCGAGTTGATGAAACCAACGACCGAACCTGAAACGAGCGAGAGGAACACTCCGATGAGCACGACCTGGCAGGGGAGCGAACGGAAGAGCCGCGCGACCATAAGTCTTACCGACACCGAATCCGAAGCAACGGCAACGGATCCGGCAACCATCATCCACGCCGAACCGGCAGCAGCCGAGTCGAAGCCTGAGACGGTGGTGGATCACCGCGAAGCGCCGCTGGTCAGCGGACGCCGCAGCGCAGCAGTGCTGCGTAAGGAAAACGTGAACGACCAGCTGCCGCCGGCCACCGGCTGGCAGGCCTTCCTGCGCGCGGTCAGCTTCGGCCTGATCAGCCCCAAGGTCGGCGCGGCCGAGTTGGCCCGTCGGGCGGACCTGTCCGCGATCCAGCGTGTCTACTCGCGACCGATGCAGATCATGGTCGCCCAGCCCCTCGGCGGTGTGGGCAAGACGATGTGCAGCGTTGGCCTGGGATCGACGTTCGGTATCCACTCGGGCCAGCAGGCGCTGGTGTGGGACAACAACGAGATGATGGGCACCGCCGGCGTCCGGACCAACGCGAACGACTCCACCCGGACCGTATGGGATCTGTTGAACGTCCTGGAGTCCTTTGAGACGGTCACCGCCCGCAAGGGTGAACTCTCGTACTACACCCGTCATCAGGGCAACAACCAGTTCTCCGTGCTGGTCGCGGACGAGGACGCGGACCGGATGAAATCCATCGGGGCCGACGAGTTCAACCGCATCCACACGGTCGTCAGCCGTTTCTACGACACCATCATCGTGGACACCGGCAACAACACCCGGTCAGCCAACTGGCTTGCTTCCGTCGAGGTCACGGACCAGCTCGTGATCCCGACGGCCTTGAAGCGCAACGCGGTCGTCTCCGCGCTGCGGATGATCGAGCAGCTCGAGTCCATGTCCGAACGCACCGGCAACCCGCACTACAAAGACCTGGTAGCTAATGCGGTTGTCCTGGTCACCCAGGGCGGCGGGGCGAAGGTCTCCGCCGCCGAGCAGGCCGAACTCCGGGAGAACCTTGCCTCCGCGGTACGTGTGCTGATCGATATTCCCTACGACGGGGCCCTGGATACCGGCTCCATCATCGACTGGCAGCTCGTCGGAGACCCCGCCCGCCGTGCGTTCGAACGGGCCTCTGCCGAAATCGCCGCCGGGCTCCTGGCCGCCGACAACAAGCGCACTACTTCAACCAAGACCATCAACCGATAGGACCATGACCATGTTCAGCACCCTCGCAAACGAAATCATTATCCGTTCTGCCGTCCCCGCTGCCGAGAACCCCCTGGGCGGGGTCACCCCTGACATCAGCGTGTTCGGCGTGAAGTTCCAGAATGCTATCCAGCTTGTCCTGGGCGGCATCTGGGCTTTGGCGCTGATTCTCGTGGCAGCCGCGTTCCTGTGGAACCTTGCCAAGTGGGGCTTCGCCCGGCAGCGCGGACACTCCGACGACATCGAGGAAGGCGCATCGGGTGCGAAGAAGAGCGGCATTGCCTTCGCCGCCGTAGCCGGTGCCAGCGTCATCCTCGGCGGCATCCTCGCATTGACCACCGCAGCGGGGGCCTAACCCATGCGGAAGCACTGGAAAGCACTTACGGCGGTAGGGGTGGTGATCTTGGCCGTCGCTGTTGCGGTGATTCTGATCAACCGCCCGGCACCGGCCCGGGATCCGGATCCAAGCTCGCTGCAGGCATCCGGGAGGTTCGGGTTTCCCGTCTCCGATATCAAGATCGGGGAAGGTGGAACCAAGAAAGCAGGTGACGGCAAAACCGTCACCGGCTACGCCGGCACCTGCGACTCCGCCGCCCAAGCCGCCGCTAACTACACACACCTTGTCGAGGACGTAAACGTCTCGACCTGGGCCCAGCAAAAGAACACCCTGGCTGAAGTAGGCAAGTCTGGCCCTTGGACGGAGAAAATCACCTTTAAAGGTGATCTGCTTACCAACTCTAAGGATCTGCCCAACGGACCTTTTAAAGGTGGCTGGTTTTCCCGCACAGACGTAGCATCCGGTGGCCTGTACCGGGTCGCCAGCTGTGAAGCGAAGAAGAAGGCCGTTGTACAGGTGTTCTTTGGGGCCGTCAGCGCAAACGTAAAGACGGCCCCAAGCGCCTTCTTCCAAACGGCCACTTTTGAGCTCGTCTGGGACGGCGACTGGAAGATTTCAGACGCCGCAATTGTCGCCAACGGCCAGGACTTCGGAGGACGAGTCAAGGACGCCGGACCGATGAGCGTCGGTACCAACTTGGAGGACGAGGCGATCCCGGTCCTCCGGGATGATCTGGTCAACGCCTTCTTCAAGGACATAAGCCGGGAGGGGTGGGTTGAGTATGCAAATGCTAAGCGCTAGCAGGACAATCCGCCTCGTCGCAATCGTTTTGGCGATGTTCCTTGGCCTCGGCGTGGCGTTCGCCGGCCCGGCGCAAGCGGCCGATGAGGTCAACACGATGGAGAAGTTGAACGGAGACCAGCTCAAACGCCTCGCAGGATTGCCGGAGGACCAACGCGTCAAGATCAAAGACCGGTTGAACCAGGAACTGGGCAAGTCAGCCTGTGCTGACATGCTGTTCTTTGGGGCCATGGGCGGCAGCAACTGCGAAAACGTGGCGGCCAAAGCCTTTGGAACCTTCCTGACCACGCCCGAGCAGGCCTTGGACTACGACGGAAAGAACACCGTTCCTTTCTGCGCTGCTCTGTCCGGAGCTGGTGCACCGGCAGCGGCCACTACGTGGTGCGCCGGCGGTGCTGTCTTTCAGAAGTTCCTTCCGATTGCCGGCGTGGCTCTTCGTTCGGCCTTGGCGGTGACACCTGGCGGTCAGGTGGTGTTGGGCACCGTGGACACCGTGGCTTTCATCGCCAACGCGAAAGACGGGTTTGAAAAGTTCGCGAACACCGTCAAGGACGAAGGCGTGAAAGCCACGAACGAGGTCCTGAACAACCTGCTAAAGGTCTCCGCGTTCGAGATTGACGATTCATTCCGGACTACCTGGGCGGCGTTCTCGGGTATCGGGATCCTGATCATGGGGCTGATGTATTTCAAGCTCTGGACGGACGTATCGAACGAGGAGATCGACCTGGACTCGGCCCGGCAGTCGCTGCTTTGGTACGGGCCGCTGTCGATGATCCTGGTTTTGTTCGGCCCCGCTCTGGCATATGTGGTGAACGGGTTGCTTACCGGCATCACTGAGTCCGTCGCTTTCTGGACCTCCAGCCGGGTCACGGATTTCGGGGTGGCGATTTCCCGGTTCGCCTCGTATGAGTCCAGCGGCGCGTTCGGACCTTTAGCGGCCGTGGTCCTGTTCGGTCTTTTGTTCGTTGCTGCGTGGGCGCTTCTGGGCCTGCTGGCGCTGCAGCCGCTGGCCCTGCACCTGCTGGGCCTCGGCCTGGCGCTCATGATCGGTTTCATGATCCATCCGAAGTACCGGGAGCGCGTGGGCAAGACCGGTGCCCTGTGGCTCGGCATTGCCCTCTCCAAGCCGTTGCTGCTGCTGATGATGGGCGCGGTGTTCAGCTTCATCGCCTCCCGCCCGGCGTTCAGCGGCGAAGGCGTTGACGACGGCATGGTCAACGCCTCATCGGTGTTCATCGCAGGTGCGGGAATGCTCGTCCTGGCGTTCGCCCCCACGCTGCTGTTCAAGTACGTGCCGATCCTGCCGTCCTCCTCCACCGGCTTGGGCGCTAACCGGCAGTCCATTGCCGGGGCAGCGATGGTCGCTGGTGCCGGGGCGGGTCTCTCTGCTGCCATCAGGCAGCGCAGGACCGCCCAGATCCAGTCCGGGACCTCACGCACCGGCAGTACCCGTCCGGGCGGCAGCCCGGCCCCGCAAACCGCGATGCACGGAACACCGGGCCCGGCGGATCAGGGCCCAGCGGGCCTTGGGACACAGGGCCGGCGGAGTGCAGCGGGCCGGCTCGCCAACGACCAGGAACCCGAGGGTGCACAGGCTCCGCAGGAAACCCGGTCCATGGGTGAGTTGCAGAAGGCCGACCGTACGGGGACGGGTGGTGCGAAAGCGGCTGCGGCCGTGCGGACCGGCGCGGCGTCGGTTGGCCGGGGCTCGGTCAAGATCGCGGCCGGGGGCGCGACGGCGTTCCTGCTTGCGGGCCGGGAAACCGCGCGTCAGGCCTCGATCCGGGGCCAGCGCGCCGCGCCCTCGATGGCACCGGATACCGACCACATCAGTGGCCGGTAAGAGCAGTACAGGCAGGGGAGTAGTAGTCATGGGAAGAATGGTTGTTGTCGGCGGCGAGGTCCAGCGCCGTGGCCTGTTCGGTGGAAACCGGACAGCCCCGGAGTGGATCGGCCTGTCCGCGGCCGTAGGGGCGGCGCTCTTGGTGGTTATGGCCGGCGGCAGCCAGGTTGTCAGCCTGATCATCGCCGCCGTCCTGGTCCTGGCCGGGGTCATCCTGACCACGCCCAACAAGTTCTCCGGACACCGTTCCCTGGGTGCTCTCTTCGTGGAGGCACGACACAAGAAGCTGCGGCGCCGGAACAAGTCCCTGGCTTTCGTCCCGGTCAAGGCCCGTCCCCAGACCCGGATGGTCAAGGCCGGCAAGAACGACAAGCACCGGGCGGACGGGAAGGGCATGATCGAGGTCCCGGTCAGCCATAAGGACAATGCGCCGCTGATGGTGGGCACCGTGCGCCATTTCACGGTGAACACCCCGGAAGGGCCGATGGTGGTCTTCCGGCATCAGGGCAAGATCAAGAAGGCCTACTACACGGTGACCACGGAAATCCTCGGCTCGTCCTCGGCAATCCGGGAGGAGCACCGGAAGGAATCCGGGCATGTGGCCCGCGGCCAGTACCTTGCCCGGCTGGCCCGCCGCCAGTCGCTGGTGACCCATGTGCAATCCCTGGCCCGGGCCGTGCCGATGGACTCAGCGGATCACCTTTTGTGGGTGAAGAAGCGGGTAGCCAGGAACGTTCCCCAGATTCTGCTGGAGTCCTACGGGGCGCTGTGCGAAACGGTGCGGTCCCGGTCCGAGCAGCACCGGACCTATGAGACGTTCCGGATCCCCGGCTCCGGGGCTCTGTTCCGCCGTGCTGACGCCCTCGGTGGCGGGGATGAGGGAATCGGCCAGGCGATCTATCAGGAAGTCCGCTCGGCCATGTCCCAGGCCACGATGATGGGTTCGATCCTTGACTTCCGCCCCCTGGGTGCCCGTGCGATGGCTGCGCTGCTGCGCCACCTTCAGGACCCCGATTTTGACATTGACGACTATGAGGGTGCGGACCTGATGGACTGCTGGCAGCACCTTGATGGCGGGGCCTCGCCGCTGTCTCTGGTCGTGAACAACCACTGGCACGTCCGTACCGGGTACGTGCCGGCGTCGGCGTTCAGCCCCCAGGCCATCCCGGTCGAAGCGCTGGAAGCGGTGATCAGCGGCATCCAGCCGGCCGTGGTGCATTCGGTGTCCATGGTCATGGAACTTGAGGATGCCCGCAGTGCCCGCTCCAAGGCCCGTACCGACGCGGCCATGGACCGGGCGAAGAAGAAGGCCATTGATAAGTCCGGTGTCGTGACCGACGGTTCTGACGATGTTCTGCTGGACGCCTCCCACCAGCGCCTCCTGGACCTAAAGCCCGGATCCGGGCACCAAGGCGCCGCCTACGCGCTGTACATCTCGTTCGCCGTTGAGAACAAGGACGAGATCCTGTCCACCACCGACATCGTTGAGGCCGCCGCTTCCGATGCCGGTATCGAGTTCATTGACTGGATGGACCACCGCAACGACCTTGCCCTGATCACCACCATGCCGTTCACAAGGGGAATCCGATGACCACCACGAACAACGTCAAGCGGTTCAGCCTGCCGTGGGCCGTGACCGGCAAATCCCGCCGGACACTCCGGACGGAGGCACGGGCCGGACAGGTGACCTTGGACGCTGCAGCGGCGCAGACCACGGCCGATGGCCTGGACCGCAACCGTCCGGTATCCAAGTCCGCCGCGAAAAGGGCGGAAAAGAAGGAAGCCAAACGACGGGAGCAGGCGGAATCGACAGCCAACGCCGCCACGCGCTGGCACCACGAGCGTAAGTGGAAATTCGCGTCCCGGCTCGGGTTCTATGACCCGGCCGCACCGGGTGTGGAGTCCTCCACACGGCAAATGGAATTTTCACACATGGCCATCGCGTCCCCTCCGACGTCACACCGCGGGCTGGTGTTCGGGGTGGATGCGGGGTCCGGGTGGATGATCGTGCACGATCCCTTCACCGCTTACGGGGACACCATTGAGTCCCCGAACGTGTGCTACATCGGTGACCTCGGGCAGGCCAAGTCCTCGGCCATGAAAACCTGGGGCGTACTGCGCCAGCTGATCCTGGGCCGTCGCGTCGTCGTGATCGATAAGAAGTACCAGACCGACATCGGCGGCGGCGAATACACGCCTCTGGCCAGAAAGCTTGACGTGGCCCCCGTGCAGTTCCGCATCGGCGGCGGCGGATCCCGGATCAACATCCTGGATCCGGACATCGCTGCCCGCCTGAATGAAGAAGCAAGCGACGGTGACATTTCCACCCCTGCCGGTCAGTCCATGCTCGTCCGCGCCGTCATGGAAGAAGCCCTCCGCCGGCCGATGAGCCCCAAGGAGGGCAAAGCCGTCCGCGTCGCGCACCGCCAGGCCCTGGCCGACGCCAAAGCAGCCGGGGAAATCGCACACATCGGGCACATCCTCAAAGCCCTCTACGCCCCGGCCCCGGAGGTCGCGGAAGCGGCCGGACTATCCGTGGACGAGCTGCGCGAGTGGGGCCAGGACCCGGCCTTTGAACTCGAACGCATGATCGAGGACGACCTGGCCGGCCTCATCGACGGACCCACCAGCGAGAACATCCGGCTCAACAGCGGCCTGACCGTCTTTGACGTCTCCCTGCTCCCGGAGGACGGCCCGGCGCTGCCGATCGTCATGACGATCATCAACACCTGGCTCGCGAACACCCTGTACCGGCAGAGCACACCCGTCCCGACAACGCTCCTGATCGAGGAAGCCTGGCACACCGTGCAGGGCTCGGTGGCCACCGTGACCCGGCGCAACACCAAGCTCTCGCGTGCACTGTCCCTCTCATGCCAGTTCGCGTTCCACCACATCTCCGACATTCCCGAAGACAGCCCGGCCATCGCCATGCTCAAGGAATGCGGAACCGTCCTGCTGTACAAACAGCAGAAGACCGCGGACGCCCTGGCCTGTGAGCAGATGTTCAACCTGCCGCCGGGATCCGCCGTCGTCATCTCCCGACTGGTCAAGGGAACCTGCCTGTTCAAGATCGGCAGCCACGACCCGTTCGAAGCCATCCATATCCGCAGCCCGCTCGAAATTGAACTGACCGACACCGACAGTGCCATGAAATCCGCCAGCACCATCGCCTTCAACGAAGAACTCACCGATTTGGAGGTACCGGCATGAGCAGCAAGACCTCAACAGACACCGCCATGAAAATCGGTCTGGCCGTGATCATCGTGGTGCTGGCAGCCCTGGCCTGGGTCTCGGCGTTCCTTGGCGAAATGCTGACTCCCACTCGGATGCCATGGACGGACTTCGCCGCTCTCTGGGCCAGGATCAAGGCCGGTGAGTTCCTCTGGCCGGGCGCGTCCACGTGGATCCTGATCGTCCTGTCCGTGCTGGCCATTGTTGGTGCCGGGATTCTCAGCGCACTGTTCGGGTCCACGAAGACCCGCGACGACGGGCTGCCCCGCTACAAGGACCTGGAACAGCGGATGGGCAAGAAAGCCGCCCTGGCTAAGGCCAGGCAATCCCTGGAGTTGCCCGCGGAGGCCACCGAGGACGAAATGATCGTGGCGCTGTGCAAGCTCGACGGTCAGACTCTCTACGTACAACATGAGGATTCCATGTGGGTGTTCGCCCCGCAGCGCTCTGGCAAAACACTGTTCCTGGCCGTGGGTATCGTTCTGGACGCACCAGGGGCTGTGATTGCCACGTCCACGAAGAATGACCTGCTGATGCTCACTGCCGTAGCCCGGCAGCGCAAAGGGGAAGTGTCAGTGTTTGACCTTCAGGACATTTCAGGCTGGGACAACACAGTCCGGTGGAACGTCATCGACGGTTGCGAAGATCCGGACGAAGCCCTGGCCCGCGGGAAGGCCTGGGCCGGCGCCCAGCCCATGGGGGATGTGAAAAACGGCGACTTCTTCAACTCCAAAGCAGCAGCCATCCTCGGCCGGTTCCTGCACGCTGCGGCCCTGGGCGGGAAAGGCATCGAGGACGTGGTGAAGTGGACGAACGATTTCTCGAATGCCGAACCGCTGGACATTCTCACCCAGCACAAGGCCCCGGCCGCGTTCACCACGCGGCTGCGGGCGCTGACGGAATCCCGGGCAGGGGAAACGGTTGACTCCATTCAGGAGACACTGGCCGGTCTGCTCGAACCGCTGTCCTCGCCCAAGGCGATGCACATTCTGAGCCCTGCCAAGGGCGAGGGGTTCGATACGGAGGAGTTCCTGGACAAGCCGAACACCATGTACCTACTAACCGACGGTGAACGGTCGCCGGTGGCACCGCTGGTGGCCATGTTCGCTGACTTCATGTTCCGCAAAGCCCAACGCATTTCCCAGAACCTACCCGGCGGCCGGCTATGGCCGGTGCTGACGATGGTCCTGGATGAAGCGCCGAACGTTGCCGCGATCCCGGACATGGCCGGCGCGCTCTCGGACTCCGGCGGCCGCGGGATCCGCATCATCGGGTTCAGCCAGTCATTCGCGCAAAACCGCCAAAGGTGGGGCTCCGAAGCTGCCACGGCCATCCGCGGCACCTCGTCCATCCGGTTGTTCCTGCCGGGGCTGGAAGAACTCGATGAACTCGACAAGATCGCCCGCGCAGCCGGGACCACCCGCAAGGAGCGGGTTTCCACCTCCCAGGGACGGAACGGGTCCTCCCGCACGATCAGCGAAGAAGAACGGCCCGTGATCCGTGGCAGCGAGATTCAGCAGCTGCCGGTGGGGGAAGCGTTCATGCATTACAGCAATGTCGCTCCGGCCAGGGTAACGCTCACACCGTGGTGGGAACGTCCTGATTCCGCGCAGATCAAGGCAGACAAAGCAGCGGCCCAGCAGCTCAAAGACAAAGCTGCCGACCGCCGTCGCGCGGAGGCATCAATCGTATGAGTGAGGATCAGGCAACCGGGCTGGCCGGCATCGAAGAGGTTTTGGTCGAGCACGACGAACGCCTGGTGGACCTCAGCGAATCGGTCGACTCCATGACGGCCGCGGTGAAGAACCTCCTGGCGTCGCCGCCCGCGGCCACGCCAGCGCCGTGGAACTGGCAGGAGCTCGACGGCGAACAGTCCGTGAAGCTCATGGAGGCCCTCAACGAATGGGTCACCTGGATCAACGACCGCTATGGCGTTACTGACAGCTTCCGAATCTACGGCTGCTGGTACCGGCACAGCGCAGTCGTTGAAGAACTCACCGCCACGTGGGTCGCCTGGAAGGCCGCCTACTACGGCCACAAAGACCCCACCACTGATCCCGCGTCGTGGCACGACAGCACGTTCTGGCCCATGATGAAACGGATACGGTCCGAAACCTGGGGACTGAGCAACTGCCACACCGAACACACCGATCCCCGGCCATCGTTCAGGGAATCCACAGATCCCCACTTCACGGATTTCCTGGCCGAGTTGGGAGCCAATGGCGGCCCCGTCCCACCCGGAGACGACGAAACCTCGTTGTGAGGTCCGGAGAGCTTTCCGTCAGGAGGGGAGGCTCTCGCCAGCATGCACGGCGCCGCTGTTTTATCCCCGAGAACGTGCAGGGGTTGGACTACACCCCTGGCCGGGCGGCCGCCGAAATGTGCCACAGCCTGTGGCGCACTTGAGGATCGGCAGGGTGGATGCACGACGTCTTCAGGAATCGACCTGCCGCCGGAGATGTGGAATTGCCGGAGGCCCTGAGGGGACGCGTCACCGACGCCAGGACCCAAGCGCGGCGGGAACCGGTCCTGTCCATACCTGAACGTGACTGAACGACCCGCTTCAGCCCGGACGACCCGGCCTCGGACCAATATGATCGAACGCATGACTGACGCCCGTGACCTCGTCCTTCCCAGCGGCTACACCGACCTCCTCGGCGACCTCAAGAACCGGGTCCGGGCAGCCCGCACTCAGGCGATACGAACCGTCAACACCCAACTCATTGAGCTCTACTGGTCCATCGGCAAAACCATCCTGGAACGCCAGGACGTCGAAGGGTGGGGGACCGGTGTCATGGGCCGGCTGGCTGATGACCTCCGAGCAGAGTTCCCGGACATGAAGGGCCTTTCCCGCCGCAACCTCTTCTACATGCGAGGATTCGCGGCAGCCTGGGCGGAATCAATTGTGCAACAGCCTGTTGCACAATTGCCTTGGGGACATATCACCGTCCTGTTGGACAAAACCGAGACCCCAGAGCAACGGGCCTGGTACGCGTCTGCAGCAGTGGAGTACGGATGGTCCCGAAACGTGCTCCTGAACATGATGATGAACAAGTCCATGGAACGGACCGGGGCAGCGCCCTCGAACTTTATGCAACAGCTTGTTGCACCAGATTCCGAACTCGCCCAACAGTTGGCCAAGGATCCCTACAACTTCGAATTCCTTGGCCTTTCCGGCGAAGTAGCAGAACGCGATCTCGAAACCGCTTTGACGAGCAGGATCACCGAAACCCTGCGGGAACTGGGTCCTGGCTTCGCCTTCGTCGGGCGTCAGGTCCACTTTGACGTCGACGGGGACGACTTCTACGTTGACATGCTATTTTTCAACATTGACCAGTCGAGATACGTAGTCATCGAACTCAAAACCGGCAAATTCCAGCCCGAATACGCCGGCAAACTCAACTTCTACGTCGCCCTCGTCGACGACATGCTCCGGCGCGGCCACCACAACGAAACCATCGGCATCCTCATCTGCGGCACCAAGAACGACCGCAGCGTCCGGTACAGCCTCGGACGCTCCACATCACCCATGGCCGTCGCCGCATACACCTACGACAAGCTTCCCCCGGCAGAGCAGAAGGCACTCCCCAACGAGGGACACATCGTCGCCGCCCTCGAATGGGCCGAACCGGACACAGAGTCAACCGAAAGTGCGACTAAAATGGCCTAGCCGGCCGATAGTTGCCGTCTGCGGCGCTAAATAACTCCGACACTCTCTGGGAGATGTCGGTGCCCTGAATTGTCCAGAGAACTTTGGACAATTCAGCTACAGAGCCATCGGGTCAGTAGAAGTTAGTGCGGTCAACGGGCTACGTCGTGATCGAACTCAAACCGGCAAATTCCAACCCTCAGCTCAATTCCACGCCTGTCTACCGGTGCGAAGGATGTCGCTTTGCTTGACCTGCGATCTTGCTGGGACAGAACGTTCCAGACCCCGGGCATCCTCTTTCGCGGATGTGCCTGCACCGTAGCGGACACAACCTGGTTCGGCGGTCGGATTGACCGCAGGATCTTCGGCGACGCCCAGGAAAATATCGACAGCTCTCGGTGGACGGCTGCGATGTCCAGAGACCCGAGCTCGCCCGTTCCGGCTCCTTTCAGTGACCGGTGCGTGCGTTCAGTCGGTCCAACTCCACCTGTTATCGAGCTATTTCACAAATTAGGCAATTATGGTGCTGGATTTTAAGTTGATTCTGAGTGATAACCTATTCGGCATGGCAAAACGAGTAATAACAATGCTTGAAGACGATCTTGACGGTTCCGAAGCGAACGAAACAATCACTTTTTCCCTTGAAAACGCTGAATATGAGATTGATCTCAATAATGCCCACGCCGACGAACTGCGTGAGGTCATGAGCAGATACACCGCCGTGGCACGAAAGACCGGCGGACGCCCAAAGCCGGCACGGCGCGCCGGCACAGGTGGCGGCGGGGGCTACGATCCCAAGGCGGTCCGTGCATGGGCGATCGAGAATGGTATCCCCGTGAATGCCCGGGGCCGCATTCAGGCTGAAGTGATGGAACGCTACACCGCTGCGCACTAGCGCGTTGTCGTCAGAAGTCCGTACTCCGGGGCAGATAAGCGACCCTGAGCTTGAGTAAATGTGAAAAAATCAGGACCGGAGGCCGATTACTTCCGGTCCTGATTTACTTTCCGCCTGATTCACGGGTTAGTGGGCGGCACGGACATAGGATCCTTGTCGTGCGTGTGTATACCGCGGAAAGAACCCCGCATTCGGGGGGTTGAAAGATTTGTCTCATGATATACGCAGGGCACTACCGTGCGTAATCGCAATTATCAGCGCCGATATTGGCCCGATGTCCTTGGTCCTTGTTCGAGTCAACTAACCGGGAAATCGGAGCCAACGCTTCTCGAGAAGTCGCAGCTGTTCATCCTTAATTGTCTTGAATCCTTTCGCTGCGTAGTCAATGAGTTCTTGGCCGGGAAATTGAATTGCTGTCTTGTGTTCTCTGAAGTCGTTGTGAGACCACGATTTCAAGATGGCTTCGTACGACGCTACTTGGGCGCAGACGGTTAGTAGTTCCCGTGGGATTTCCTCATCGAGCATGAGATCGGCCTTATCCGTTATGACGTCGCGAATCCGCCTGTTAGTTGGCATGAACACCGTTTCCATCCACAACCGCCATGCGGCGGCGTCGACATCAGTCGGCGGGTCATCTTGATCCCAGAACCGACCCGACGGGCGATACTTTGCCCTGAACTCTCTCCAGGTGCGATTGCTTGCGCTGGCCAGCGCGAGAAGAGGCCCGTAGTACTCGGAGAGCTGCCGATCGATACGCGCTAGCCTCGCGGCACGGCTAGCCATCGCCCGGTTTGTGAAATAGGCGCCCGCGATCCCAAAGAGGGCGACGGCCACTGTAATTGTTGGAGCAAGCCAAACAGCACTCTGTGCAGGGTCGGTGGCCGCTGCTGTTGTCCCCAGCGCGGTAAGAACGGACATCATGAACGTGCCCCAGCGATTGACGCTCTGACACTCCCGGGTATCGGGGTATGGAATGGCTGTCCAAAACTGACCTTCATCGTTCGCCCCGATCGTCCGCCCAATAATTACCATCATCTCTGGGTAGTCCGATTCATCATCGGCGCCGCGCGCAGGTCCTGGCAAGCATCCATTGGGCACCTGTAAATAGGGCGCGGAAAAGAGCAGTGAGTTTAGGGCGTTGAGATGTTGCCGGGTTCTTCCGCAACCAGACGTCATTAGGTCCGCGATCAGCGGTTGTCGGGGGAGTGGCAAGCGACTAGACAACTCCCACCGACTGCTTCCCAGCAAGAGCTAAGGTTCATCCACGAGTATTGAACCGAAGCTTCGGTCAACCGCTATTTGACCGGAGCTTCGCCAATGAAGCGGCTTACCTCCTCGGGCTGGGACCGCCGATGCTTTTCCGCAAATATCAAGAGCGGCCTGTTCGGCCTTCGCGGACGCCAGCTTGTCGTAATCACGGCTATCGGCTGCTAGAGCGAACGCACAGACTTCGGCAGTAACAGAGTTTCCGAGATGGCGACCGCAGGCCCCGCCCTCATGGGGACACCGACTCCAGGTCCCTGTGTGAAGTTGGGGTCTGAGAGTTTCTCGACCTTTGTCGGGAAAGCAGAATTGGACCCTATTCTGACGGAACTTCGGCTACCTACCTGCCGTCAGGTTTGGGTGTACTTCATCGGATTCTGAATGGCGAAGCACCAGTCGATACGCTTCGCATCAGGAGCTATCCGCACCAACAAGCGGAAATAGCTAGCAGCCATGATGTACGGCCATCGGCAAGTATGCCTGTCCTCGATCCTTAACTGCTTCCTGGAGTTTGAACTGAGCGCTTGACGGCAATGCGGTTAAAGAAAGTATTCGCCGACAATGTGAGGCGGCCGGACCCGTGGTTGTTCAGATGGTGGGTGACCGTCAGGACCGCTTAGACCGCGACGACCCAGATCGCTTCTGACGCTGACGCGCCCAGATCAATGTCCCGTTCGCGTCCGTGCAGCCGGATAGTGGTGACATCCGCGTATGGCCGGTGTTCCCGGACGGTGAGCTGCGTGTCCGGTGCCAGACCGAGCTCGGTGAAATAGCGCAGCATCCGTGGATCAGCGTCGGAAATGCGCGTGATGGCCACGGTGCCTCCGGTGGCCGCCGACGAGAGCTGCGTCCCCGCCGGCACGTGGGGCACGCCTTCAGGAGAGGGTATGGGATCGCCATGCGGATCCCGTGTCGGGTGGCCGAGTTGTTGGTCAATGCGTTCGATCAGTCTGTCCGAAACGGCGTGTTCGAGGGTCTCGGCCTCGTCGTGGACTTCGTCCCAGCCGTATCCCAGCGCCTCTACCAGGAAGGTTTCCAGGAGCCGGTGCCGTCGGACCATGGCGACGGCGTGCTCGCGCCCCGCATCGGTCAGCTCGATGCTCCCGTACGGGGCATGGGTCACCAGCCCCTGCCGGGCCAGCTTCTTGATCCCCTCCGAGACGGTGGACGGCCTGAGCCCGAGGCGCTCAGCCATGTCCCCGACCGTGATGGGCGAGGGGGACCACTCCGTGGCCGACCAGATCAGTTTGAGGTAGTCCTGGGCGGACGAGGACAAATCGGAGACCGGCATGCCATCAATCGTACCAAGGCCTAGCGGGATGTTAGGCTTAACGAACAATTTAGTTGTCCCAAAGAAGCGAATAGGACTCGGCATGCCGAAAAATCTGTCGGACACGTTACCGAGCAGGCGGTCCATGCTGTCCGGGGCGGCCGCTTTTGCCGCCGTCCCGGCCTTTTCGGTCCTGCAGGCCCAAGCGTCCAGCGAGCATGACCAGCACTCCGGCAATGGTGCCGGGGGAGGGGTATCGGCCCGGCCGGGCTCCGGGGCAGCGCCGTCAGGCGTTGGTACCGGCATCAGCCATGCCGGGCATGCCGGCTTCGCGGGCGGGTCGGTCCTTCCCGAGCGTGCCGGCATCGATCCCACCGCGATCCTGCATGACTTCGATCGGGGCAAGACCAGCACGCTGCCCGACGGCAGGACGCTGCGTGAATGGGACATCGTTGCGGTGGACAAGGAGTTCGAGATCGCCCCCGGCGTGACGTTCCCTGGGTGGAGCTACAACGGCAGGATTCCGGGCCCGACGCTCTGGGCGCAGGAGGGGGATGCTCTGCGGATTCACTTCACCAATGCAGGGGCGCACCCGCACACGATCCACTTCCATGGAATCCACCGCGCGGAGATGGACGGAACTCCCGGCATCGGGGCCGGGTCCATCGCCCCGGGGCAAAGCTTCACGTATGAATTCGATGCCACCCCGTTCGGCACGCACCTGTACCACTGCCACCAGTCACCCCTGGCCCCGCACATCGCCAAGGGTCTTTACGGAGGGTTCATCATCGAACCCAAAGAAGGCCGGCCGAAGGCCGACAACGAGATGGTCATGGTGATGAACGGCTACAACACCGACGGCGGAGACGATAACGAGTTTTATTCGGTGAATGGCCTGCCGTTCCATTTCATGGACTTCCCCGTCCAGGTCAAACAGAACGAGCTCGTGCGGATCCACCTGATCAACGTCCTGGAGTACGACCCGATCAACTCGTTCCACGTGCACGGAAACTTCTTCCACTACTACCCAACGGGGACCATGCTGACGCCCAGCGAATACACGGACACCATCTCCCAGGTCCAAGGCCAGCGCGGCATCGTGGAACTGCGCTTTCCGTACCCCGGTAAGTACATGTTCCACGCCCATAAAACCGAATTCGCGGAGCTTGGCTGGATGGGCTTCTTCGAGGTGAGCGCATCATGAGCCTTGACGAGAAAACTGCCGCGGCACAGGCCGCCGAACCGCACCGCCGGCCCCCTGTACCGCGATGGCTGCTCGGGCTGGGCCCGTTAGTCCTGATCGCTATCGTGCTCGGGCTGTTCTCGCTCCTGAACGCGCCCGGCCTCGCCAAACTCTCCGAGGGTGTGCCGCCCAAGGAAGAAGTCGCCGTCGAGGACATCCGCCTCACGCCCGGCCAGATCGAAATATCAGTCCGGAACGAAGGCCCGGACCCCGTATCGATCGCCCAGATCAACGTCTCGGACTACTACGCCCCCTTCACTCAGACCCGGGAGACCATGGCACCTCTGGAGTCCACCACCCTCACCATCAGCTACCACTGGGTCGAGGGCGATCCCTACGAAGTCGCGCTCGTAACCTCCCTCGGAGGCAAGATCCCGGCCGACATCGACGCCGCAGCCCTCAGCCCGGAACGCGGCACATCCTTCTTTGGACTCATGACGCTCCTGGGGATCTACGTGGGCGTGATCCCGGTAGCCCTCGGAATGCTCTGGATGCCCTTCGTACGCCGGGCCCCCGCAGCCTGGGTCCGGGTCCTGCTCGGGCTCACCGTCGGGCTGCTCGCCTTCCTGGCCATCGACGCGACCCTCGAAGCCGTGGAACTCGTCGCCGGAAACGGCTCCTTCGGTGGCCCCATGGTGGTCTTCCTCGGCGCCGCCACCGCCTACTTGGTCCTGGAAGGCACCGACGCCTGGATGCGCCGGCACCAGAACCTCAGCGCCGCCGGCCAGAAAGCAGCCCTGCCGCCGCAGCGCCTGGCGCTGCTGATTGCCATCGGCATCGGACTGCACAACCTCGGCGAAGGCCTCGCCATCGGATCCGCCTACGCGGTGGGCTCCCTCGCCCTCGGCGCCTCCCTCATCGTCGGGTTCGCCATCCACAACACCACCGAAGGGCTGGCCATCGTCACCCCGCTCGCCAAACAGCCTCCCGGCCTTGCCCGCCTGGCACTGCTGGGGCTCATCGCCGGCGCGCCCGCAGCGGCCGGGGCGCTCATCGGAGCCACCGTCTACCAGCCGGCCCTCGCGGCCTTCCTACTCGGCGTCGGCGCCGGAGCCGTCGCCCAAGTGGCCGTCAAACTCCTGCCCCTGCTCAAAGACCACACCGGTAGGACCTTCACACCCCTCACCAGCGCAGGCATCATCCTGGGACTGGCCGTGATGTTCACCACCGGTCTTCTCGTCCAGGCATAGGCATTCTTTCCTGGCGACACAAACCAGGCGTCCCTGGGTGCACGCGGGTGGGATCCACGACCGCGTACGTTCAGATGATGCGGATCATGAGGCGTGGGATGGAGGGCGGCAGTAACGGGCCGTAGAGGATGCCCGAACACTTCGCAGGGCGAACTCACGAATTATGTCGCTGCAGGTCTCGGTCTCAGGGGCCCGGTCCGGACATAGCCGGGGATCCCCTACGCCCCTCCGCCCGCGGCACCGGCCTCCACAATGGAACTACCCAGCAGAATATTTTTCGGTACGCCTAACTTAACGCTATCCTGGGAATGTTAGTTGCCCTGACGTTGAGGAAACGATGTCTGCTCCCACACTCACGGAACCCACAACCGTAAAGCAGGGCAAGCCCCGCTGGAGATCCCGGCTGCTTCTGATGGGGCCGGCGTTCGTCGCAGCCATCGCCTACGTTGATCCGGGAAACGTCGCGGCCAATCTAACGGCGGGCGCAAATTTCGGCTACCTGCTGGTGTGGGTTCTGGTAGCGGCGAACATCATGGCGGTCCTGGTGCAGTACCAGTCGGCGAAGCTGGGCCTGGCCACAGGGTTGAGCCTGCCCGAGATCCTCGGCAAGCGCCTCGGCCAGCGCAGGCGCAGGCTGTACTGGGTCCAGGCCGAGGTGGTCGCCGGGGCCACCGATATGGCCGAAGTCATCGGCGGCGCCGTGGCCCTGAACCTCCTCTTTGGGCTGCCCCTGCTGGCAGGCGGAATCATCATCGGCCTGGCGTCAATGCTGCTGTTGACGCTTCAGTCGTACCGGGGCCAAAGGTCCTTTGAATTCGCGATCATGATGCTGTTGGCTGTCATCGCTGTCGGATTCGTCTCGGGCCTGTTCGTCAATCCGCCGGAGGCTGGAAGTGTCCTGACAGGCCTGGTGCCGCGCTTCGAGGGAACGGACACGGTCCTGCTGGCTGCGAGCATGCTGGGAGCCACGGTGATGCCGCACGCCATTTACCTGCACTCGGCATTGGCCCGTGACCGGCACGGATTCTCCGCGGACCCGCTCGTGCGGTCCCGGCTCATTCGTGCCACCCGGTTCGACGTCGCGGGCGCGCTGATGCTCGCCGGAGTCGTGAACATCGCGATGCTGCTGCTGGCCGCCTCCAGCCTGCGCGGCATCGAAGGCACCGACACCATCGCCGGAGCCCATGCCGCAGTCACCTCTGCGTTGGGTCCCGTCATCGGGGTAATCTTCGCCATCGGCCTGCTGGCCTCAGGCCTGGCCTCCACCTCCGTAGGCTGCTACGCCGGTGCGACCATCATGGGCGGACTGTTGAAGGTTCGCGTGCCGCTCCTGGCCCGCAGGGTCATCACCCTGATCCCGGCCCTGGCCATCCTGGCAGCCGGCATCGAACCCACGCTCGCTTTGGTCCTGAGCCAGGTCCTGCTTAGCTTCGGCATACCTTTTGCCTTGATTCCTCTGATCCGGCTCACCGGCAAACGCGAGGTCATGGGTATCCACACTGACTCCAAAGCACTCAAAATCGCCGGATGGACCAGCGCAACACTGATCGTTGGCCTCAACTGCGTCCTCATTGTGCTGACAGTCATGGGCCGGGCCTAGTACTACAGTCGCGTTTATGGGGTGTGGCCGCGGGTCTTGTAATGACAGTTTCGGGCGCGGTGTTGGTGTTTTCGTCGCCAGGTTGAGTGTTTCAGGACGTGTTTCGGGCTGGTGGTGCGGTGCCAGACGAGCCGGACGAGCAGCCGCCTGATTTCGGGCAGTGAGAGTCGGATCAGTTCTCCGTCTCCGGCGCCAGGGCCCCTTTTTTGGAGCGGATCACGGTCAGGAAGGCCTGGGCGAACATGGAGAGGGTGATGTGCCGGTACCAGCCGGTGTATTGGCGGACCTGGTAGTGGTCCAGTCCGGTTTCGCCTTTAGAGGTTTGGAAGGTTTCCTCGATCGCCCAGCGGGCGCCGGCGATCCGCACCAGCTCGGCCAGTGAGACCCGGTTGGGGCCGTGGCAGATGTAGTAGGCCAGGTCGGTCGGGTCTTTCAGGGAGCGGCGGGCCAGCAGCCAGTGTTCGCCGGTTTCGGCGGGCCCGTTGATGCGGGTCCGCGCCCAGGCGTATCGGCGGTCGCCTTTGGTTCCTGCCCCGGCGGTGCGGGTCCGCCAGGCATTGGGGCGCAGGGAGGCGATGAGTTTATCCGCGCGCCATTGTTCGCCTGGCCAGGCGGTGGGGGCGATGATGTTTTGGTTCATGGGAACGGCCAGCACGTAGTGCAAACCTCTGGCTTCCAGGCGGCGGCGCAGCCCAGAATGCTGTCCGTAGACCGCGTCCCCGGTGGCCCAGCGGGCCGGGATCCCGGCATCCAGGACGCGGTCGATCATGTCTGCGGCCAGGACCGGTTTCGTGCCGAATTACCTGGTTTTGGGGATCCCGGCCCGGGCGCATCTTTCCCGGTCGTCGGCCCAGGCTTTGGGCAGGTAGAGTTCCCGGTCCAGCAGGCTGCGCCCGGCCGGTGCGGAGTATGTCAGGAACACTCCGATCTGGCAGTTCTCCACCCGCCCGGCGGTGCCAGAATACTGGCGTGCGACCCCGGCCGAGGCGGCGCCCTTCTTGAGGAATCCGGTCTCGTCGATGATCAGGATCCCGCCGGGATCGCCGAGGTGGCGGTTGACGTAAGTGAACAGGACATCCCGCACAGCATCCGGGTCCCAGTCGGTGGTCGAGAGCAGGCGTTGCATGCCATCCGGAGTGCCGTGCCCGGCGCGTTCAGACAGGGTTCAGGAGTTCTTGCGTTCCTCATCCGAGAGCAGTCCGCGCACATACCCCACAGCATTCCGCCGTGGCTCGGACCGGGCAAACCGCGACCCAATCAGCTCCCCGATTTCTTCCAGACCCTCGGCCCACTCTTCTACGTCCGCCACACAAATATCATCACTCACCACCAACGATTAACAGGCCACGAGTGGAAAGTCCGGTTAAAACGCCGATACGGCACAAAATAACCGCGACTGTAGTACTAGCCCCGGGCTTCACTAGGCGACCGGATTCAGTATCCGGCCGTTACCTGGATGTGACATTTGGGTGTGATTCAGGCTAGGGTTTGACGGTGCCCGTTGTCTCCGATCCGGGTACTCCCGAGCTGATTGCCTAACTCTGCCGCGGTCCGGGATCCGTTCGTAATCATCCGGCAGAGACGGGGAAACCACTTTCCGGCCTGATCGCTTGAGCAGGCCTTGGGGTGAAGCCGCACAACGCCTGCACCATGCAGCGGGTTCTGCGGCCGGGTGTCTCCCATCCGAATCCGACAGCTCACCTCGCAGGCATTGGGAGAGGCTTCCGTCATGTCTTCACGCACAACCATGCCCCGGCACCGCGCGGGCACAACCCCTACCCGCCGACTCGCGGCCATTTCCTCCACCGTCGCCGGTAACGCCGGCCTGATGGGCCGGCAGGCCGCCGTCATTGCGGCAGCCTCCGGTCTTGTTCTGACCAGCGGGCTGGCCGCCAACGCCGCCGAAGCCCCCATGCAGCGCGACTCCGCCCCCTCCTCGACCCTTGAAGTGAAAGGTCAGGTCGCCGCTCCGGTCAGCGCCGATTCCAGTGTCCGGATCTCCTTCGAACGCCCCGAGGTCAGCACTGCCCCGGCACCGGTCATCGAACAGCCTGAACCGGCAACCCCCGCCGCGGCTCCCGTCGCGCAGGCGCCGGCAACCCCTGCAGTATCGGTGCAGGTCCAGTCCGCCCCCGCCCCTGCCAAGGCGGCCGGCGGCGTCAATGCGGCGATGGTCTCAGCGGCCTACGCGCAGCTGGGAATCACCCAGGACTGCACGGCGATGGTGGAAAAGGCTCTGGGCGCAGCCGGCATCCCGGTCGGCGACCTCGGCCCGATGCAGTTCATGAACTACGGCAAGGTCGTTGGCGATCCCCAGCCCGGGGACATGGTGGTCCAGTCCGGTCACGTCGGCATTTACGTCGGCGACGGCCAGGTGCTCAGCGGCGGCATGAATGGCGTCAACGCCACCGTCGTGCACCCACTGTCCTGGCTGACCGCCACAGGACCCGTCACGTTCGTCCGCGCGGGCGCCTGACAGTAAAGGCTAGAGGCCGGTGATCTGCTGCCTTGGGGGCGGCTGATCACCGGCCTTTAGCGCATCATGAACCGCTAGCAGGCGGGGCTACGTCCTTGGGGCCGCTTCGCCTGGTCACGTGCCGTCCGGGGCTACGTGGCGGGATCCCGTCAATCCACCGATTCCTGTACTGTTTTGAGGGCGGCGAAGAGCCCGTGCCGAACCAATCGGTCTCTGCATCGCACGGGGCCACTCCGGCGCAACAGGCTTAGACGAGAAAACAGGAAACAAATGACAGCGGAGAACACCACACCGGATCCGGCGCAGGCAACTGCTGTGCCGGGCCCGCCAGCAACGATGCCGCTTGGCGCGCGGCGGCTGATCATGATCGGCGGACTCTGCGTCCCCGTCGGTCTGGTGGCCGGACCGTATCTGCTCGGCGCCCAGCTCTTGGCCGTCGCGGGTGTCGTCCTGGTGGCCGTTGCCCTTTCCTACAGCGCACAGGCTCCCTGGTTCTCACGCCTGTCCTGGGTTGTCAGCGCTGCAGGTGCGCTCTGGCTGGCCGCAACGGCCGCTTACTGGGGGTCCATCGTTGCCGCCGCGGACTCATCAGCACCGGCGCCCGGCTTCGCCCCCGCCCTGTTCAACGCCGGCACCGGGTCTTTCATAGTCATGGCCTGCGCTGCCGCGGCGGCCGTGGCGCTGCGGATGGTGCGTGCCCGACGTCGGGCCGTCCGGACCACCTGACGCCCGATCCCGGACGCGACTGGTTGAACCAGACCTTGTGCGGGCCTGACCCTGGCGGCGCGGCTCCGTGCAGCCAGGGTCAGGGGCAACCGCCCGGTCAGGTCAGGCTCGGCCCTTCCTGTTCCGGCGGCGCACGAGCAGGGTCGCACCAACACCCGCGGCAAGAAGCACCGCTGCAATCCCCACAGTCAGCGGGGCGTTCTCGTCGTTCGGTGGCCTGAAACGCTCCTGATCAGGTACGGTGCCCGTATCCGTTGTCTGCGGGGCTGGCGTAGGCGCCGGTAAGGGGCTGACGGCACCGCCGGCCGGAGTCCGGACGGTGAAGGAATATGCTCCTTCGATCGGGTGACCGTCGGAGGAGACGGCACGCCACAACACCCTGTAGGTTCCGGCGGTCCCGGCGGACACGGTGGTCGAGAGCGTCGGACCGTAAACGGTCACCTTGCCGTCGCTGACGGTCTTCCCGGCGCCATCGGTGACGGCGATGGTGCTCAGGATCAGGTTCTTGGAATCCGTCGGCGGCTCCGACAAGGTCAGGGACACTGTCTCGGGTGCGGAGGCCACGATGGCGTCCTGTGCCGGTTCCGTGGACGAGAGCGCGTCGTGCGCTGTGGCCGGTGAGGCCGTCACGGCAGGAATCATGAGCATGGCTGCGGCTGCCAGCCATAGCCGGGTGGTGAACTTGGAATGTGTTGGCATCTGGGGTGGTGTTCTTCCGTGGGAGCTGTGGGGGTTGCAGGAGATATGCATCACCGCATGGGGGCCAGGGATCGATCCTGCGTCCGGGTCTGAGCCGCAGGATTCAACGGCTCGTCGGCGTCCGGCGATCCTGACCACGCGGTCAGATGAGAGCTTCCACGGGCGGTCCGCGCAGCGGGGGCCGCCGCAGCACCCCCCATCTGTACGTCAAAACCTGGCGCAGGAACGGCCGGGGCTGGCGCGCCACCACCAGCATCCGGACCGCGAAGAGACCCGCCAGCGGGCGAAGCAAGGCCGCCAGGGCCCAGAGTGCGGCCTCGCCCCTTTCCAGCAGCACCGCGGTGAGCAGTGTTGCGATCAGATGAAGCGCCAGCATGACGGGCTCACCGCCGGCCTGGAGGTGCTGGTGCATTTCCGGTACGGCAAAAGGTCCCGGCACCGCTCCGTGGACATGGAGAGCGGGTCCGGCCGACGGCAGTGTCGCTGGTCCGGACAGGGCAGAAAATGCCTCGTGCAGGATTCCCTGCCCGGCTATCAGAACCGCCGCCAGGGAAGGGGCGTTCATTTTGCCTTTGGTCAGACGAACGATGCAAAGCACTGTCAGGGCCGT
The DNA here is from genome assembly GCF_042880995.1 of Arthrobacter sp. NPDC058288. NCBI lineage: Bacteria > Bacillati > Actinomycetota > Actinomycetes > Micrococcales > Micrococcaceae > Arthrobacter > Arthrobacter sp. NPDC058288. The sequence goes on along the minus strand of NZ_JBHVYH010000008.1, from coordinate 194,763 downwards.
GACGGCGGCCAGGACCGGTGTAGGCGGAAGCGTCCCGCCGCCGAGGACGTGGGCCCCGACAGCCAGGCAAAGGACTGCCGCGGCGACGACGGCTGTGCGCAGCAGCCGGAACGGCGCACGCTGAGAGGTCATGGTGCGCAGCTCCTTTCCTGCAAATTTCCCCAGCCGGTTATTTGCGATTCCGGGACCGGCAGAGGAGCGTGCCCCTGTTATTTGACGGCGTCGGTCAGTTTCTGCCGGAAGTCGTCTTCGGTGTTCAGGGTCAGCTTTTCGCCGTTGAGGAAGAACGTTGGGGTGCCGGTCACTCCCAGGGCCTTGCCGTCCGCGACGTCTTTGCGGATCCGCTCGATGGTTTTGTCATCGGCCACGGCGGCGTCGTACGCGGTCATGTCCAGTCCCAGTTCCTGGGCGTAGGTCCGGAACAGGGGCGCCTGGGAGTCCTGCATTTCGCCCCACTGCGCCTGGGTTTCGAACATCTTCGCGTACATTTCCTCGTATTTGCCCTGTTGCGCGGCTGATTCCACGGCCAGGGCTGCCGTACCGGAGTTCCGGTGTCCCGGGAGCGGGAAGTAGCGGTTGACGAAGGTGATCCGGTCCCCGAATTCCTTCTTCAGTTCCGCCACCAGAGGCTCCGCGGCGCGGCAGGACTCGCATTCGAAGTCCAGGAATTCCACCAGCTGCGCCTTCTCGGTCGCCGGGGAGGTGACGCGGTGGCTGTCCTCGCGGACCAGTTGCGCGTCCGCTGCCGGCTGCACCGCCGGAGGGGCGGGTTTGACCGCGGTGAAGACCGCGTACCAGATCACGCCGGCTGCGACGATGACTCCAAGAAGGATCCAGATGACCACCCGGACTTTCTTTGCCGGGTCGGTGGGGGTGGGGGCTGAACGTGTGGGTGTCTGTGTCATCAGTGCGGCATGCTTTCCTGGTCGCGGTGGGCGGCGGGTTCGATCTGGAAGGTGGAATGTTCGACGCTGACGTCGAAGTGTTCGGCCACGCATTGCTGCAGGTCCGCCAGGATGGTGGCGGCGTGGCCGTCGGTCATGCAGGTGTCTTCGACGGTGACGTGGGCGGAGAGGATCGGTGTCCCGGAGGCGACGAGGGAGGCGTGCAGGTCGTGGACGTCGATGACGTGGGGCAGTGCCAGGATGTGTTCGCGGACCTTGGCCATGTCCAGGCCCTGGGGGGCGTTTTCCATCAGCACGTTGACGGTGTCGCGGAGCAGCTTGAGGGTCCGTGGGATGATCAGCGCACCGATCAGCAGGGACACGACGGCGTCGGCCTGGACCCAGCCGGTAACGGCGATGATGATCGCCGCAACGATGACGGCCACGGAACCCAGGGCGTCATTGAGAACCTCCAGGAACGCGGCCTTCATGTTGAAGTTGTGGTTCCGGCCAGAGGCCAGCACGATCAGGCCCACGGCGTTGCCGGCCAGACCGATGATCCCGAACCACAGCATGGCGGGTCCGGCAATTTCAGGTGGCTCGAAGAGCCGCCGAATCCCTTCGAAGATGACGAAGCCGCCGACTCCGAGCAGCAGGGCCGCTTGGCCGGCTGCGGCGATGATTTCGGCGCGCTTGTAGCCCCAGGTCCGCTTGAGCGTGGCGGGTTTCAGCGCCAGCGACGCGGCGATGAGCGCGATGAGCAGCCCGGTCGAGTCGGTGAACATGTGGCCGGCGTCGGCCAGCAGCGCCAGACTGCCGGTGAAGACCGATCCGATGATTTCCGCGACCATCACAGTGAAGGTGATAGCGAAGACGATGATCAGTTTACTGCGCTGGCTTGTGCCGGCGGCGACACCGTGGTCGTGGCCGCTCATGGGCGTACCTCCAGGGTAGAGGGTTCAGTCGGGGCAGCCGGACGGTTGGCCTGGCAGCCGGGTACGGCCGCGACCATGCCGCAACCGCCCATGCAGGCCAGATCAGTGGACAGGATCTGCCCGGTGGCACCGATCTGCCCGGCCAGGTCAGCCGCGGATGCCGGTTCGTTGCGCAGTCCCATCAGGATCTCAGCCCGTATCGGGTCGGATAGTGCCTTGCCGAAGCGGGCCAGGGCATCGGTGGTTGAGCGGATACGCATACCGGAAATGATACATAGGTCCGTGGATTCAGAGTTCTCTGTATTAAAAGCGGGTGGGGTGCGGGGCAGCGGGAGCGTGAGTCAGTCATGGTCGCGGTGACCGTGGGAGGGGGCCCGGCGTTGGTCGAGCCGGGTGAGCATGGCGTTGTAGGCGTCGAGGTCTGCGTCGTTGTTTCGGTCCGCGGCCCTGTCGGTCCTGCGCATTTCCCGTGCGTCGGAGCGGGACCACATGACGGCGACGCCGATAGCGATCAGGAGAGTGGGGATTTCTCCGATGCCCCAGGTGATGGCCCCGGCCATCTGCTGGTCCTCCAGGGCGGGAAGACCCCAGTCTCGGCCCAACCCGGTGAACCAGTCCGGCTGGATCAGGGTAGTGGAGCCCATGAGCGTGACTCCGAAGAATGCGTGGAAGGCCATAGTGGCCAGGAGCAGCAGCAGCCGCAGCGGGTAGGGCGCCCGCCGCGGCACCGGGTCAGTGCCGACCATGGAGAGGATGAAAAGGTATCCTGTGATCACGAAATGGACGGTCATGAGTTCGTGTCCGGCGTGCTCGCGCAGGGCGAAGCCGAAGGCGTCCGAGTAGTAGAACAGCACAATGGAGCCTGCGAAGTTCGCCGCGACAAACAACGGGTGCGTCAGGACTGCGGCCGCGCGGGAATGTGCCAGAACCATGATCCATTCGCGAGGTCCGCGCGAGCCGTCATGCCGCGGGGCCAGTGCCCTGAGCGCCAGCGTGACCGGGGAGCCGAGGACCAGAAAGACCGGAACGATCATGGTCAGTGCCATGTGATCAAGCATGTGGGCGCTGAACAGCACCCGTCCGTACACGGAGGGTCCGCCGGAGGTGAAGAAGACCAGCGAGGCCAGGCCTGTGAGCCACAACGCGCTCCGGACCGGCGGCCAGTTGTCCCCGCGCCGCCGCAGGACCCGGGCCGCCCGAAGGTACAGATACGCAGCGGTCACCGCGAAGGCGATCCAGAGCCAGTCCGGACGCCAGACCGTGAACCACCGCTCCATGGTGAGTTCCGGAGGCAGGAGGTAGCCGGTGAGGATTTCCGCAGGGGTCAGGGCGGGGCGGATCTCCTCCCCGCCCGGAGGCGGCGTCCGACTCAGGGCCGCGGCGAGACCGCTGGCGGCGCCCATGATCAGCAGTTCGGCGACAATGAGCCGCCACAGCAGCCTGCCGGCCTGCCCGGTCTGCGCTTTGACGGCCAGTGCGGGGATCAGCTTCCTCCGGTGAACGAAACCAAGGACGCCCAGCACGGCGGCGGCGGCCGTCTTGGCCAAGAGCAGGACGCCGTACGGGGAGGCGAGGCCCGCCGGGAGATCGATGCGGATGAGGGCGTTGATAATTCCGGACGCGACCACGAGCGCGAAGGCGAAGCCGGCCAATGTGGAAAACCGTCCTGCGACGGCGGCAGTGTCCTTGCCGAACGCCGTCCCGCCGACGGCCAAGGCGATGAGCCCGCCGAACCAGAGGCACACGCCGATAAGATGCAGGCCCAGGGAGTTGATGGCCTGTTCGTGGTCATTACTGCTGGCGGCGTGGCCGATCAGGATCATCGGAAGCAGTCCGGCGCAGGACAGCACCGCGGTGGCGGCCAGCTCGGCAGGGGAGCGGACGGCAAAAGTCAGGGTGGCGACGGTGGCGGCAATGATGACTATCCATAGCCACGCGGTGCCGGTGGGCAGCTCAGTCACATAGGAAACCAGTTGGGAGGCGAATTCCGGGCTGCCCGTCACCGGCACGCCGGCAATGTCAGCGAAACTGAAAACCAGCACCGCCATTGCCGAAAGCGTCCAGAGGACGCTGGCGACGGAAGCCAGGGCTAAAATTCTGCTGAACGCAGGATGCTCATCGGCTTCCCCGGCGGGCGATCCCGACCGGACACGACTTTTCCGCCCCCGGGCAGACAGCCACGGCGGGATGATGAACGCGGCAAAGACCAGGGCGCCGATTGTGGCGGCTGCCGCCATGTTCTGCACGGTCTGGGCCACACCGTAGCCCCATCGGACTACAGCGCCGGGATCTCGGGTCTCGGCCGGCAATGTTCCCCTGCCGTAGGCAGTGGCCGCCACGACGACCACCACTGCGATCAGACCGGCAACGGCCAGCGACCGCAGTTTCGGCGACACCGCCGGAGCCTCGAGAGGCGCGGGAGCCTTTACAGCCACAATGAATCCTTCGACGTGGTCTTCAACCTGCCCACGAGACGCGGGGGCCACGCAGCAGGTGCGTCGGTGCAGTCCGGCGCCATACAAGATTATCTGTCGAACTATTCAGATAATAATCGGTGGTGCCCGACAGGGTCTCCGGTAACCGGAACGAGGGTCGCGAGGACATGCGCAGGGCCAGACGGGTTGGGCCATGGCCGCCAGGATTCCGCCGTCGCTGACATTGACCTTCGGCCCGTTTACAGGCCTGAGGTGCCGGCGAACACGTGGATGAAAGCGAAGAAGATCGTCGCGATGGCGGCCACGTAGAGCAGGGCCGTGACGATCCAGCCCGAGTCGCCCAGGATCTTTGCCGTGCCCGCGGGAACCCTGAACACGCCGTGCGTGACATTCCTGATGGTGACCCAGATAAAGAGCGGGATCATGGCCGCCCAGACAATCATGCACAACGGGCAGAGGATGTGGATGGAGTACAGGGCCTGGGACCACAGCCACACCACGAAAGTGAAGCCCAGCGTCACACCGGTCTGCAGGCCAAGCCAGTACCATCGGGCAAACTTCGCACCTGAGAGGACGGCCGTTCCAGTGGTGATGATGACGGCGAACGCCACGATGCCGATGAACATGTTCGGGAAGCCAAAGACGGAACTTTGCCAGGTCTGCATGACCGCGCCGCAGGAGATCCAGGGGTTGATGTCACAGGCGGTTTTGTAGCCCGGGTCTTTGAGCACTTCGAGTTTTTCCAGGACCAGAGCACCGGAGGCAAACCAGCCGATGACGCCGGTTATGACCATGAGCCAGCCGAATGGCTTGTCACGCGTCATGGGGGGCTGCTGCTCGTGCTCCTGCTCCTGCTCCTGCTCCTGGGGGGCGGGATACCCGTAGGCGGCGGCGAACATCGTGTTCCCGGTGGAACTGGAGCTGCTGGTCATTGGGTTTGTTGTCCTAGGTTCGTGTTTGCTTGTTATGGATCTGAGGTGACCAGAAGGGACCCCCGGGACTCGGGATACGTCACCGGTGCGGTCCTCCCGCCGACACTCTGTTATTTTGCATCCGCGGCAGGCCCGGGGCATTTTCATCGGTGGGGTCTTGGTGATTCGGTCCTTGGTACCGTTGCCGGCGACGGCAGCTTCACTATCACGGACCGGCCGCTGCGGCCGTGATGAGTGCCTTCAGGGTTCCCTTCTGCGAGATGCCCAAAATTCTGGCGCTCACCCGGCCCTGGGTATCCAGCACCAATGTGGTGGGGACCGCCCTGGGCGGGACGTATTCCGTCATTGCCAGCAACACGCTGCCGTCGCTGTCATCAAAGCTGGGATATTTGACGTTGAAGGTCCGCTCGAAAGCGGCCGCGGTCGCAGCGTCATCGCGGACGTTAACTCCATAGAACAGCACGCCCTTGTTCTTGAATTCAGTGTGCAAGGCGGCCAGGTCGGGTGCCTCCGCCCGGCAGGGTGCGCAGGCGGCGTACCAAAAATTCAGCACAACGACCTTCCCGGTCCAATCCTCGGCAGACACCTTCTCCCCGCTGAAGAGCCGACTCTGTAGAGACACCCTGGGGCCTCGTTCCTCGGGCGAATATTCGTTCACGGAACCGTCACCGGCGATGTAGTTCTTGTTGTCCCCGGCCTTGGCTTGAGCGGCGAGATCGTCCTGACCTCCGCAACCGGCGAGTGCAAGCACCGCAGCACCCAGGGCAAGTACTACGCGGCGTCCGGGATGTCCGGTTTCTTCTATTGATCTTCTATTCATTCCACTGGTCATTGTTCTCCGCATCGTAGAGTCACGGCATGGGCAGTGCACCGGCGTCAGGGTGGAGATACCCACGCGGGCGGTCGTGACACGCCCTGATGGTTGGTTGCCCCGGGGCCGATGTGGTGCGCCGTTGGTTGTCCTTGAAGTCTAGCCATGGCTCCAAGGCAGCTGCGCGGGGCTGTCGACGATGCGAGGCTGCCGGTGCGCTGGCCTTCCGAGACGCGGTGGACATTCTGTTTGCCGTTCGGCAAAGGACGGCAGGGTTTGAGCAGCATACCTGACAGGTCGAGGGTGTTTGTCATGTAGGCAAGGAGCTGGCGCGGGTGATCGACGGTAGGCGTCGTGACAATGCGCTGGGGCATCGGCCGATGGCACCAGACTGGAGTGCTGTTTCCGCGCCCTATGAAAGATCCCTAAGGATAAATCGCGATGGGTGTCCGGCGTTTCGTCCGGCATTTCCCATTCCTGAGGGCAGATGCCGCCTGTTGCCGTTCCCTGTATCCGGATCCGACGAAGGCGAGTATCCCGAAGGCGATCCACTGCACGGCACCGGAAAACTTCGATCCCCAGCTGCCTCCAGTCCTTCGGAATTGGATCGGCCAACTTACGATCACCCACAGGGCGCTGTCACTGGGTGTTTGCCTTTGCTAGAAAGCAGTCGCGGAGGGCCATCCAAACCTGTCGTGCAGCCAAGGCTAGTCCGTTCTCTGCATAGCCGAGCATGAAAATTCGGGTCGACACCGACGAGTCCGTCTTCCACCCCGGCCCCGGGTGCTTACGGAAGGACCGCCCGGCGCCGGGTTCAATTGTCCATTGGAGCAGCCTACTGCTGACCGGCCCTCCCGGCGCCAAACGGTAGAATGGGCACGTGACCCAGACCTCCGCCCCTCCCGTCGAGGCCGATTTAGCCGGCCTGGGGCGGCCGGCATCCGGGACAAGGGGGCGCGGCCTTGCGGGGCACCGGTGGGTCCTCCGGCCGCAGGAGGCGCATACCGAAGGGGCGCTGCAGGAACGGCTGATCGGAAGCATCCGCAGCTGGCGGGAATACCCGCCGTCGCTGCGGCTTTGGTTCTGGTTGGTTCCGGCCCTGACCGCGGCGGTCGGCGGGATTCTCCGCTTTGTCCGCCTGGAGACGCCCCGCAGCCTGGTCTTTGACGAAACGTACTATGTCAAGGACGGTTATTCGTTCCTCATCAGCGGGTACGAGCGCAGCTGGCCGGACAAGGCCAACGAATCCTTCAATGCCGGCAACCCGACCGTCCTGCTGGACAGCCCCCAGTTCGTGGTGCATCCGCCGGTGGGCAAGTGGATGATCGCCGCAGGAATGTGGCTGTTCGGCCCGGACAACCCGCTGGGCTGGCGGTTCGGGGCCGCCCTGACCGGGACCCTGTCCATCCTCCTGATCACCCTGATCGCGCAGAAACTCTTCCACTCGCTGACGCTGGGGGCCGTGGCCGGCCTGCTGCTGGCGGTGGACGGGCACCATCTGGTGATGTCCCGGACCTCGCTGCTGGATATCTTCCTGATGTTCTGGGTCCTTGCAGCTTTTGGTGCTCTACTGATGGACCGCGACGACGGCCGACGGCGGCTGGCCGCCAGGCTCGGGCGCCAGGCCGGCGCTGCCCCGGACGGCAGGCCCTCCGTGGTCCAGCTGGTGTCCGGGCCATGGCTCGGCATCCGCTGGTGGCGCGTTGCTGCGGGCATCTGCCTGGGGCTTGCCGTGGGCACCAAGTGGTCTGCGCTGTTCTTCATGGCGGCCTTCGGGCTCCTGACGGTTTTCTGGGACCTAAGCGCGCGCCGGATCGCGGGCATCCGCGGCTGGATCAGCGGCGGCATCATCAAGGACGGAATCCCCGCATTCCTCAGCATCGTGCCCGTGGCCGCCCTGGTATACCTTTCCACCTGGGCCGGCTGGTTCCAGTCGAAGGATGCCTACTTCCGCCATTGGGCCGACACCAACCCGTCAGCCCAGTGGGGGTGGCTTCCGGGGCCGCTGCGGTCCCTGGCCCACTACCATCTGGAAGCGTACAAGTTCCATCAGGGACTCAGCTCCGACCACCCCTATGAGGCAAGCGCCTGGAGCTGGCTGGTCATGGGGCGGCCCACGTCGTTCTTCTACGAGTCCCCCAAACAGGGCAGCCCCGGCTGCGACGTGGCCAACTGCACCTCGGCCATCCTTTCCGTTGGCAACCCCCTGATCTGGTGGACCGCCACGGTTGCGCTGGTGATCCTGCTGTTCTGGTGGGCAGGACGCCGCGACTGGCGCGCCGGTGCCATCCTGGCAGGGGTCGGCGCGGGCTACCTCCCCTGGTTCATGTATCCGGAACGCACCATGTTCACTTTCTACGCCGTGTCCTTCGAACCGTTCCTGGTCCTGGCCCTGACATATTGCCTGGGCCTGGTGCTCGGACGGCGATCGGACCCGTTATGGCGCCGGCGTTCCGGCCTGTATCTCGTGGCAGTGTTTGTGGTCGGAGCGGTGCTCGTCTCGGCGTTCTTCTACCCCATCTGGACTGCGGAAATCATTCCGTACCAGGACTGGCGGTTCAGGATGTGGATGCCGTCCTGGATCTAGGGCAGTATGGCAAGGGTGCCCCCTGAACGTCAAACGAGCACGGTGGCGTTCAGTGCGTTCACATGGGACCTACCAAGAGCAGCCAGGCATTCCGGTGGCCGCCGGAGTGGATGCCGGCGGCCACCGCAGACAAGCGGTTCAGACGCGGAGCAGACTGCCGAGCCCAGCATTCGCGATGCGGCCGGAAAGACGGACGGCCCGCCACCATATACTGCTAGCATGCCAATTACGGGCCTCGACCGAGGCATCCGCGCCCAACCGTCCTCCTTGGAGCAGTGCAGGAGCGATCTGTGAGCGGCGGCCTGGTCGCCCTGTTGGACGACGTCGCAGCTCTTGCCCGCATAGCGGCCGCGTCGGTGGACGACGTTGCTGCCGGGGCCGCCAAAGCGGGAGCCAAAGCCGCTGGCGTGGTGATTGACGACACCGCAGTCACCCCGCAGTACGTGTCCGGGGCGGACCCGTCTCGCGAACTGCCGATGATCAAGCGGATCTTCTGGGGCTCGCTCCGAAACAAACTATTGATCATTCTGCCGGCGCTGCTGCTCATCAGCGCCTTCGTCCCAGGAGCCATTCCGTTCATCCTCATGCTGGGCGGCACCTATCTCTGCTACGAGGGTGCCGAGAAGATCTGGCACAAACTCCGCCGCCAGCATTCCGTGGAAGAGGATGCGCCGGCCGTCGAGAGGGGCCCGGACGCGGAGGCCCAGGTCATCAAGGGCGCGATCACCACCGACTTCATCCTGTCCTGCGAAATCATGGTCATTTCGATGAACGAAGTCGCCACTGAATCCCTTTTGACCCGGGCGCTCATCCTGGTCGTCGTGGCGATCGTGATCACGGTGGGCGTTTACGGCGCCGTCGCGCTCATCGTTAAGATGGACGACGTCGGCCTGCGCTTGGCGGCCCAGAACTCCGCAGGTTCCCAGCGTGTTGGCGCGCTCCTCGTCAAGGGGATGCCGTCGGTGCTGGCTGCGATTACGCTCGTCGGGACGATTGCCATGCTTTGGGTTGGAGGGCACATCATGCTGCAGGGAGCTTACGACCTCGGCTGGCACGCCCCGCTTGATCTGGTTCATGTCCTCGAGCACCCCTTCGCCGGGATCCCGGTAGCAGGCGGCTTCCTGGTCTGGCTCGTCAACACGATGTGCTCGGCCGTCCTCGGACTCGCCTGGGGCCTGGTCGTCATGGCGATCGTGAGCCCGCTACTCAAAGTCCTGCCTTTCGGCAAGGCGAAGGGCGGCGGGCGCGAGGAGGGCGAAGTCCGCGACGCAGCCGCCGGTTTCCGGGGGACGAGTCGCAACGTCGATCCTTAGTCTTAGTTCGTACCCATCGGGAAGGCAAACCGAACGGCCACCGGCCAGCCTGCGTCCACAGTGTGATGTGGCGGCGCTCTTCAGGGGATTTATCCATATTCGAATCCGCAGCGGGCGGGGAATATTCAGCCGTCGGAGGCAGGCTACATGCCGATCCTCCGTTTTCCGCGCTTTTACCGTTCCGGGTTTAGCGGCGGTTGACCGGACGGGAATTCAAAGCCGTCGGACAGGGTGTCCCCGGCCACGGGCCGTGGTGACTCCGGCGATCAACGGACCGGCTGGCCGGAGCCGTTTGTTAAAGCCGGACTGGCCGGGGATGCAGGGGAACGTGCCGGGTACGAGGTTCCTAGTCCAGCGGACACAGCGGGACTCCGAGGAAAGGCCGAACAATTGCTGGCCCACGACCACGCGCAGTGACCCCGCTTCGGACTGCACGGGCTTTAGCCCCGGCGGACGTTGGCGAACGAAAGGAGGGGCGGGTCAACTGCGCAGGCATGGGCCTGCGTATCCACAGCCGTGCCGGTTCGAAACCCATAGGGCCGGCGTCGCCGGTAGGTGAACGGCAGTCAACCCGCCGATGCAGGCCCGCAGAATTAGCCGGCGCGGGTGCTCCCTGACCTCGGGCGGGCCGCGAGGCCGTCAGCGGTTTCGTCGAAGCTGATGTGCGGACCGGCGCAGACGGGGTTTGCAGTACTACCCCGGACTCACGTTTCAGGAGCATCCGCCCGCATGGGACACCGCCTCACGAGACGAATGGTGTCTTTCAACGAGGCGACGGCGCCCCGACCAGGGTGCCCCCGTCGTCCGGTAACTGGGTCCCGGCGTCATACATCGGGCTATTTGATCCGTCGGAGATGCCCACGCCCTTCTCCTCGGCGGCATCCACGTGGGCTCGGTACCTGACCCGCCGGATTCGTCTGACCATTGACAGCATGAGCAGTACGACCGACACAACCATGAACGCCGTCATCAGAAAGCCCAGGAATCCCGGGGTGACCTGGTCAGCGCTCAACCCTGGCCTGAGTCCATCGTCACCGGGCGCGGGCGGCTGGCTGCCGAGGAACACAAGTCCACGCGTAGCCGATTCGGTCAATGACGTTAGCACACCGGGCTCCCTGCACTGTAAAGGGTCCTGACCCGCGGCGGCGTGGCGATCAGCCGGCAATGTGGGCAGGTAATTCGTCTCTGGATAGACATGGAGGTGAAATCTTCCTTTGCTTCTGGGGTCCGTTGTGACGGACGGGTCCGGTTCGCGACAAGACAGCCGCCGCGACAACCGTCAGGCCAAGGACCAGCCACGGCCGGTTTGGGCCATGCCGTAGGGCTGCCCGTGCCGGCAGTGGTCTTCCGGGCCACACCCGTTCCTGGCCCGTGGTCTCGACCGGCCCCAAAGCGCCCGGAACCAAGCGTGCCGGAGGATGACGCTGATCCTTCCCAGATTATATGTAGAGTTGTTCAGAAGTTAATCGGCGAGGACGGGCCGTTCCGCCCGGAGTGGGTCGTGGCCGGGAACCGGAGCAGCGCGCCCTACTGCGCAGGGCAAATGCGACGCATTAGCATGTAAAGGTACTCTTGATGAATGACTGGGACATCCCACACAACTCTGTCGACCGCGGGCCGTGCGGGCAGCGAATGCGCCGTCCGGCTTGTCGACGCCGACAGGGTTCAAGCCGTCAAGTCCAGGATGCCTGCAGAGGCCGATGTGGTGGATCTCGCCGTTATCTTCGGACTGCTATCAGATCCTGGGAGGGTGCGAATTCTGATCGCCCTGCTCGAAGGGGAGATGTGTGTCTGCGACCTGGCCGCAACCACGGGCCTGAGCGAATCCGGCGTCTCGCACGCCCTGCGCCTGCTGCGCGGCCCGCGGGTGGTCGAAGTCCGTCGCGCCGGCCGGATGGCCTACTACTCTTTGGCCGATTCCCACGTCCGCATGCTATTGGACCTGGGCCTGACACACGTCGGCCACTCCGGTCAGCACCGGCTGAAAATGATCGACGGCCGCTAGCCTCACCGCCCCCGCATGCCTTGACCTCGAACAGGGGCGGGCGGATCTGAGATGCCGGAGCCGGAAATCCAGGGCCCGGTCTGGGTCCCTTCTCTGCCCCCGTCGCTGGGGGAGTACCTTGCGCCGAACCTGCAGCCCGTGCCGCTGATCCCGGCCCTGGCACTGCTTGCAGCCGCCCTATACCTGACCGGAGCGATCAGGCTCTGGCGGCAAGGATGGCACTGGTCCCTGATCCGCACGGCCTCGTTCCTGATCGGGTGCCTGGCCATCATCGTTGTTATGGGCGCCGGCATCGAAGGCTACGGTCTGCGGATGTTTTCCATCTTCATGTTCCAGCAATTGACACTAATGATGGCAGTCCCGCCTCTGCTGGTGATCGGTTCACCGGGGACGCTGCTGCTGCGGGCAACCCCGCACGCGGGGCTGGGACGGCCGGTCCTGAGAGTCGCAATCTGGGGCCTGCGGTCCCGCTGGGGCCGGTTGGTTATCCATCCGGCCTTCATGGTGCCGCTGTTCCTGCTCACCTTCTACGGCGTGTACTTCTCCGGCCTGGCGGACCTGCTGCTGCCGAACTGGTACGGGCACGTAGGGCTGGAACTGCTCTTCCTCCTGGCCGGAATCCTGTTCACGGTACCGCTGATTTCGGCGGACCCGCTGCCGAGCAGGCAGACACATTTCGGGCGCCTGATCGACATTTTCGCCGAAATGCCGCTGCATGCCTTCTTCGGGGTGGTGATTATGATGGCCACAGCCCCGATGGTGGACTTCTTTTCCACCGTGCCCGCGGCCTGGAAAGTCGACCCGATGACAGACCAGGGCGTGGCCGGCGGGCTCGCCTGGTCGTACGGCGAGCTGCCGGGGGTACTGCTGCTCATGTTTATCCTCGTGCGCTGGCAGCGGGAGGAAGCCCGTGGCTGGGTGCGGGCCGACCGGGCTGCCGCCCTGGAAGGTAACCCGGAGCTGGACGCGTACAACGACTATCTCCAGCGGCTGGCCAACCGTCCGGAACGGCGCAGGTAGCGAACGTGCCCGGGTCGCTCATAGTCCTTACGAAAGCGCGCACACCATCCCTTCTAGGGTTGACAGGTGACGGCACCCGATCCGGATCCGGAACGACGATCACCCGGGCACAGCACGCCTGTTCGACCACCATCGCTAGGTGCGGTTCCCATGCTGTGCTGGGGGGCCTGGCTTCATGTCCGGCCGCGTGGACCCTCCTGCAGTTCGTCACGGACTTATAACGGTCGGGTTTTTCCGGCTACAGTTGATTCAGGCCTTGCTGTACTGAGGTCAATGGTGCCGATCGCTCAGCCCCGCCGGCGGCATCAGACCACAACGAACGAACGGCGGGGGTGGAGGACCCAGAAACGGCAGCATGACTGCCTCGGGGTGAAGCCGCGACACTGAACGTCACCTCACCAGTGAGGCCAGTGAAGCGGCCGGGCATTATTCCTTGGCCCGAACCCGACAGCTAACTTCGCAGGCGCACTGAAAGGATCACGTGCCAATCCCGTCCGCCCGCGGCCGCCGCCGGAACCCCTCACCCGCCCGTACCCCGCGCGCGCCCTCCGCCGCCCCAGCGAGACACCGGACCCCGCCGGGCACCGTTGGCGCAGCCGGACGCCGCAGACACTTGCCTGCTGCCCTCACGCTCAGCGCAGCCGTGCTTGTGGCGGCCGCACTCACCGGTGCCCACGCCGACACCACCGTTCCGGGCGGCGACACGACTGCGGCAATATCCACGGTGACGGCCGGGCCCGCCATCCAGGCTTCGGCCGCGGCGGTCCTCTCCTTTGACCGGCCTCCGGTCACCACGGAGCCGGCGGACGCCGACACGGGTGCCGCTGCCCGGCCGGCGACCGCCCCAGCCGGTCCCGCGCCGCAGTCCCGGCTCAGCGCACCGCTGGCCAGCATGGCTGTCTCGTCGCCCTTCGGCCTGCGCACCAGCCCCATAACCGGTGGCTCCGCCGAACTCCACACCGGGCTGGACCTGGCCGCCTCGTGCCAGACGGCCGTCTTTTCCGCCGGCGCCGGAACGGTCGTGGAGGCCGGCTGGTCCCCGTACGGCGGAGGGAACCGGATCGTCGTGGACCACGGAAACGGTCTGCAGAGCACCTACAACCACCTGTCCTCCATCGAAACCGCGGTCGGCGCCACCGTGGACTCGGGTCAGCGGCTTGCCGGCGCCGGGACGACAGGGAACTCCACCGGTTGTCATCTGCACTTCGAGGTGCTGTTCAATGGGCTGACCGTGAACCCGCAGGGCTGGATGTAGCCATGACCGGTTCCAATGCAGCGGCGGCTTCCATCGGACCGGAAGCCCGGGACGTCACCGGTCGCCCCCGGAGGAAGCATCTCGGGATCGTGTTCGTCGCCGTAGTTATCCTCACCGCCGCGGCCTTCTTTGCCATCGGCAGGCTCTCCGCTGGCCCGGCATCGGTCTCCGATGCCGGGCCCGATGCCGGCTTCGCCCGGGACATGCAGGCCCACCATGCCCAGGCCGTGGAGATGGCCCTGCTGATCCGGGACAAGTCCGCCAACGAGGAAATCCGTACGGTGGCCTACGACATCGCCACCACCCAGCAGCAGCAAAACGGCCAGATGTTCGCCTGGCTGCAGGACTGGGGCCTGTCCCAAACCGGGTCCGCACCACCCATGGCGTGGATGGGATCAGGACCCGCCGGGCACGAAGGCGGCACCGGGCACTCCGGCCAGCCCGGTGCTACCGGGAGGATGGAGGGGATGGCCACGCCCGAACAGATGCAGACTTTGCGCGCGTCCTCCGGCGCTGAGGCGGACCGGCTGTTCACTGACCTGATGATCCGTCATCACCAAGGCGGCGTCGCGATGGCCACGGCCGCCGTCAGCCTCGCGGAAACCGCGAGGGTCCGGGACTTCGCCGCCCGCATTGTGGAGGCCCAGTCCGCCGAAATCACTGCCCTCCAGGAGCTGCGCGGCAGACTCTGACCGCCCCGAAGAAAGCGAGACCCTCATGCGTGCACCACGGAAGTCCCCCGAGGAACGACAAGCTCTCCTGAAAGCGCTGCAGGCAAAGCAGCGCGCCGCCGACAGACGCAGGGCCTGGCTGATCTACGGCACAGGCGCAGTTCTCGTCGCCGCCCTCATCGGCGCCGTGACATTCGTCGTCGTCGGCGAGGTGCGCCAGCGTGAGGAAACGAAGGCTGCCGCTGCCCGTCCCGTGGACGGTGAACAGGACTTTCCCGACCAGTCCCGGAACCACACGTCCGAACCGGTCAGCTACCCGCGGACACCGGCCACCGGCGGGGACCACGCGCCGGTGTGGACGAACTGCGGAATCTACACCACCGCGGTACAGCAGACGCAAGCCGTCCACTCCCTCGAGCACGGCGCCGTCTGGCTCTCCTACCGGCCGGACCTGGCCAAGGACCAGATCGCCGAGCTGACCTCTTTGGCCGGCGGCCAGGATTATCTGCTGCTGAGTCCGGTCCCGGATCAGGCCTCACCCGTGACGGTCACCGCCTGGGGAAAGCAGCTCTCCGTGGACAAAAGCAGCGATGAGCGCATCGGGGCGTTCATTAGGAAGTACCGGCAGGGTCCGCAGACCCCGGAGCCGGGGGCGGTCTGCACCGGCGGTGTCCAGGGCTGAGCCCGGGGCGCGGACTCCGCCTCGGCCAGGTGGCCGGTCCTAGACGGGCATGAGGAAAGTTCCGGCCAGATTCTGCAGCTGGTAAATCCACTGCACCCAGACCCCGGTCACCATCAGGACGCCCAGGACGACGAGCATGGCCGCGCCACCGATATTCACGGCACGGATGTGCTTCCGCACCGCAGTCAGGACTGTCGACACCCAGTTCAGCCCCAGGGCCACAAGGACGAACGGGATGCCCAGGCCCAGGCAGTAGACGAAGGCCAGAAGCGCACCGCGCCAGGCACTCCCCGCGGTGACGCTCAGGCTCAGGACCGCGCTGAGTGTCGGGCCCATGCAGGGCGTCCAGCCCAGGCCAAAGACGATGCCCAGCAACGGGGCACCGGCGAGGCCGCCCCGGCCAGGGACCTTGAACTTCCGGGTTTGCTGGAGCCAGGAAAACCGTCCCAGCAACACAAGGCCCATCAGGATCACCACAATCCCCAGGACCCGCATCAGGGGGTCCTGCCAGCGCACCAGCCATGACCCGATGGCGCCGAACGCCGCCCCGTACAGAGTGAACACGGCACCGAAGCCCAGAATGAACAGGGCGACGCCGGTCAGGACGCGCCCCCTGTTTTGCGGCTGGCCGGGGTCTGTCAGGCCGGAGACAAAGCCCAGATATCCGGGAACCAGCGGCAGGATGCAGGGAGAGAGGAAGGACACCAGGCCCGCCGCGGCGGCCAGCGGCAGCGCCAGGACCAGCGCCCCGGAGGTCACCATCGAGGCAAAATATTCACCAATCCCCATCCGGTCAGGCCTCTTCCTGCGCCGGCGAAGAGGCTCGCATCGATCCGATGACCAACAGCACGGCACCGCCTACGACGAAAACGTCGGCGAGGTTGAAGGTCGGAAACCATCCGGTGTGCAGGTAGTCCACGACACCGGCGCCGTCCAAGCGGTCCACCAGATTACCCAGCGCGCCTCCCAGCAGCAGTGCCGCCCCGGACCTGGGAATCCGCGCCAGGTGTGGGGCCTTCCGGAGCAGGAACACCGCAAGCACCGCGACCAGGGCCGCGGTCGCGGCGGCAACAATCCAAGGCGACAGGGAAGCACCGAGACTGAAGGCCACTCCGGTGTTGTAGGCCAGACGGAGGGTGAACACCCCGTAGTCCAGGACCCTGCCGTCCGACATGTTCACCATCACGAAGGCTTTAATCAACAGGTCAAGCGCCGCCAGGCCTACTGCGGTGAGCGCCAATACGGTCCGGACGGGCAGGAGCCGCCCGGGAACCCGGACGCTCATGCCTCTGCACCGGCGCAACGCATAGCGGTGCGCAAAGACTCTGGCGAGGGCAGCCCGGCAAGCCCGTTCGGAGATAAATAGAGGCGGCAGCTGAGGGCCGGTGGACTGTCCGCCGGGAACAGGTCCCGTCCGCCCGCGATGAACGACGGGGATCCGTGGAAGCCCAGCGCAAGGGACTCCTCGTCGGAGCCGACCTCCCGGACGCGGACGGCTCCGCCGTTCCGGCCTTCCGCTTCCAAGGCGCTGCGAAACAGCTCCAGGGCCTCGCCGCTGTTCGGGCAGCCGGCGATGATGCGCAATTCGTAGGACACGACTCAGCCGTCCCTGCGGGCAAACGGTACTGCCACCGGTTGCTGTGCAGGCCCGGTCCCGCACCCCTCGCAGCAGCCCTCGGGGTCGTCCGAGGTGGAGACCGAGTGCCCGTGCGTCGCGGCGGGCACCGCGCGGGTGGAGGGGTCATCGCAGCAGTCATCGGTTGCATCACCGGTGGCCGATGCTGTGTGCGGGACGGTGCAGCAGACATCGCCTTTCCAGGCGTTTATGCCCTCGCGGACGGCGATCGCGGCGATGACCAGGGCCGCGCCGGCGTCGGCCCACCACCACCCCAGCGCGCTGTTCAGCACCAGCCCTGCCAGCAGGACGGCGGAGAGGTAGGTGCACAGCAGGGTCTGCTTGGAGTCCGCCACCGCGGTCTTGGACCCCAGTTCGCGGCCGGCGCGGCGCTGCAGCCAGGACAGGACAGGCATGATGGCCAGGCTCAGGGCTGCAATGACGAGTCCCGGAGTGGAGTGCTGTGCCTCGCCGCCTCCGGTCAGCGACCTCACGGCGTCCACGGCCACGAACGCGGCCAGGGCAAAGAAGGAGAAGGCGATGATCCGCAGGGTCAGGTGTTCGCGGCGTTCCGGGTCCTTTGCGGAGAACTGCCATGACAGGGCGAGGGCGGACGCGACCTCGATGACGGAGTCCAGGCCGAAGCCGATCAGTGCCGAGGAGTCAGCCACCTTGCCGGCCCAGAGGGCCGCCACGGCTTCGATGACGTTATAGGTGATGGTCGCGGCAGCGAACAGCCGGATGCGGCGGCCCAGCACCGCGCGGCGGGCGGTGCTGGGCGAAGGCTGGAGTGCTGTGGTCATGCCAGGCATTCACCGTCGGGGGCGCAGCAGGCGGGGTCCACGGCCAAGACCACGCCGATCAGGTCCCGGATGGCGTGGCCCAGCCGGGCGTCGGCCAGCTCATAGCGGTTCCTTCGTCCGTCCGGGACTGCCACCACCAGGCCGCAGCCGCGCAGGCAGGTCAGATGATTGGACATGCTCTGCCGCGAAACGTCGAGGGAGTCGGCCAGGTCCGAGGGGTAGGCCGGTTCGGTGGCCAGTGCCAGCAGGATCCGGGCCCGGGTCGGATCCGAGACCGCATAACCGAACCGTGCCAGCACGGGGGCGTGCGTGAGGGTTTCCATACAGCAAAAGTACAGCGAAGCATGTATTCAAGCAAATGTGTAGTGACCCCGGCGGCCAGACTGGCCCGTGGCCGCTGACCGCGGCCTGCGCCTGGACCGGGATGTCTCCGTAAAGGCGTCCGCTGCCAGGGAAAGGTGCTGGCCGGCACCGTCGGGTTGCGGTGTCAGGAGCCGTTGGGTTAGAGACCCATGGCGTCCAGAAGGGCGTCTTCCTCGTCATCGGAACGGCGGCGTTTCCGCCGAGGGGCCCGGCGGGGCTGGGGTATTGTTTCCGTGCCGGACAGCTCGCGTTCCTCGCGGTTGATGCGGGCCTGTTGCCGGGCGGTGTACCCGAAACCGACAAAGGCCAGCACCCCGAACGTGATCCACTGCATGGCGTAGGAAAGGTTCGATCCTTCCTGCACGGATGGCAGGGCCAGCTGCTGAGGGGCAGCGGCCGGTTGCGGGGACTCCGAGGCCATCAGCCCGTAGCTGCCCGTCAGCAACGGATAGTCGAGTTGACGGGCGTAGCCGGACAGATCGATGCTGGCGAGCTGGCCGTCCGGCGCGCTGCGGTTGGCCAGCTCCGGTTCGGAAGATTTTATCCGGATGATTGCGCTGATGTTTCCTGCCGGCGGCTCCGGGACGGTATCGGGGTGGCCGGGTCTGCTGTTTCCAATGGGCAACCATCCCCTGTTGATTACGATGGTCTCCCCGGAGGCGAGCCGGAACGGAACGAGCACCTCATACCCGGGGGCGGAATTGTTAGGTCGGTTCCTGACAATCCTCTGATCGGCCACGAGGTAGCGGCCGAGGACGGACACGGTCGTCCATTTCGCGTCCGGGTTTGAAATCTCGAAGTATTTGCGGGCAGCGTCAAAGGTGACCGGGCTCTGGTCGTAGTTCTGCTGGACCCTGCGAATTTCGGCCACGGCCTGGTTGCGTCGGTCCATCTGCCATTTCCCCAGTCCGACACAGGCGGCGGCGAAAAGTGCGGCCAGAACCAGCAACCCGAGCCACCGCCGGGTCAGCAGGAATCTGTACGTCACCGGCGCCGGCCCAGGGCAAGAGGAGTGCGGTCTGGTCTGAGACGGCAGTCTCGGTCGACTTTTCTAGCTGTCATGTGGAGGAATCTCTCAGTCCGGCGTTTTTCAGGGATGAAGCAACACACCCGACAACTTAATCGCGGGGGAGTGGTTCCGCTGCTCCGGCCAAGGGCAGGGACCCGGCGGTGGCGGCATCCGGGCTGGATGTGGGCGGAGGCGACGCCGAGTGCCTCCCTCCGGCCCGCGGCGCAGACCGGAGGGAGGCGGACCGAATCACGGTCGGATCAGGCGTCCGTATTGGGCTTGTTCCGGCGGGCTATCAGGTAGGCGATAACGCCAATGAGCCCGAGGATAACGATCCCGGCGGCCACCAGGAGTCCGCTGTTGTCGCTGGCCGTTTCGGCGGCCGGTTGTGCAGCTGCCGGGGACGTGACGGCGGATGTCTCCGGGCTCTGGGTGGCCGTCGGCGTGGTTGTTGCGGCGGCTGCCGGCCCGGACTCGGCGTAGGTGAAGCTGTACGTGCCTTCGATGGGGTGGCCGTCGGAGGACACTGCCCGCCAGTCCACGGTGTACTTGCCCGGGTGATCGATGTCCGCCGCGGTGGAGATGACAATTCCGTCAACGGTGACTTCTCCGCTGCTGGCCACATGCCCGTCGGGGGCTGTGACCTTGATGACGCTCGTTTTCAGGGCCGCCGCGTCAAGGGGTGCCTTGCTCAGTGTCAGGGTGACTTTGCCGGGATTGGCGGTGATCGTTTCGTCTTTGGCGGGGGAGGTGGAGGTCAGTGCGTCGTGCGCCTGTGCCGGCGAGGCTCCGAGCAGCATCACGAGGCAGACGCCCAGTGTTGTGAGGATTGCTGATGCGCCGTCGCGGGCACGGGCACGGGTAAGGGTACGTCGGGTCATGGAATTCTGAGTCTTTCTGGCTGGGCCGCGGGCGCCGGGATGCGGGGCGCGGCCTTCGGGTGTGCGTGCAGGAGTGTGCGCGCAATGCCGGCCGGTTCGTCTCTCATGCCTGCCGGGTTGCGGGCGTCCGTTGTGCAGGAGGTCCGCGCAGGGGGTGGGCCTTGGGGGCACGGTGGGTGGCCCTGACCTGTTCGGGAGCGTGGATCTTCAGGACCGGCCGGACAGGGAAGGCCGGCAGAACGGGGACCCGGGTCAGCGGACGGAGCCATGCGGCGGCGGCCCACAGAGCCGATTCGCTCTTGGCCATCAAAAGGGTCATCACCGCCGCGGCGGCAAGGTGGATGGCAGGCATCAGCAGCATTGCGGCAGTGTCCGGGACAGCGGCGGGTGCGGGGCAGCCTGCCCAGGCAAAGGGTGTGTGGTGGCCCCAGGCTGCGGGGTGGGCCGGGGCACAGGAAACCGCGGGAGCAAAAGCGGCAAAGGCTTCGTGCAGGATGAGCTGACCGGCGACCATCAGGGCTGACAGCGTCGGGAGCCCGAGCCGACGGGTGGTGCAGAGGCTGACGGGCAGGAGCACGATCAGGCACAGCGCGGCCAGGATGGGCAGGTCCGGCAGGACTCCTCCGGCGCCGGTGTGTGCGGCGGCGGCCAGGGCGGTGATGAGCGCGGTGATTGCCAGGGCGCGGGTGATGCGCAGCGGCGCGGCGGAGCGCATCAGGTGTCCTTTCGCATGGGCTAGTGACGGCGGGCCGGCGGCGGTCAGTCGTGTGCGGGTTCGCCGGTGACTTGGTGGTCCGCGTGGTTCAGGCCTTCCGGCCAGAATTTCAGGGCCGCCACTGTACTGATTGTAGCCACATCGGCCAGGACGCCGGGCTGCCGCGGGCTCGTCCCGGTCGCGCCGATCAAGCCGGCGATGGGGTAGGTGATGATGAAAGCAGGCGTGCGAGAGCGAGAACTGGGCGGTGAAGATGTAGTACCGGGTGCTATCCGCGGCTGCGCGGCGCAGCAGAAGCGCTGAGGGGTGTTGATCACTGCCAGGTCCCGGCGCCGAGCACGATCCACAGGCCCAGCAGGAAAGGCCATGGTCCGGACGTGGCAAGTAGCACGAACGCCCCGGCGAGCCCGAGGGAGAGCAGTGCGGCTCCGGCCGCATGAAGACCCGGTCCGGCAGGCGGTCCAAGATCATCGGGGCGGTCAGTGCGATCACCATCGAACCTGCGCCGTAGCATGACGGGGCGATGGCGACGTCAGCGTTGGACCCTCCGAACAAGTCGCTGGCGTAGACAAGTGTTTTAGCCAGTACGAGGGCGGCCGCGACGGCCAGGTTCAGGGCCGTCAGGCCGCGCAGCTCCGGGGTCCGGGCGAAGAGCCGGACCCCGAGGGTAGTGCGGTGCCGCAAGGTTCCTTCCCGTTTCGCTGGGGGGGTGGGGGAAGCCTGGCGGTCACCGCCGGGGCTGCGTAGAACAGGAACCCGGCCACGGTGCCGAGGAACAGCTCATGGAAGAACAGCATGATCAGCAGGGCCGCGGCAAGGGCCGGGCTGCTCAGGGATTCCAGGTCATAGGCCAGGCGGGCGAGTGAGAGCGCCCGGGTGTAGTGCCGCTCCTAGGGCAGCAGCACCGGGATCAGCGACTGGAACGCCGGGTGAACGTGGCCGTGGCACTCTGCAGGACGAAGACCAGGACATGGATCTGCCAGACCTGATCCACCAAGGGCAGCATCAGTGCGATGCCTGCCCGGATCAGGTCCGCTCCGACCAGCACCACCTTCTTCGGCGGCCGCTCCACCATGGCCGCCATCGGCGGGGCTATGAAAACGTATGCCAGCATCTTGATCGTCAACACCGTCCCGAGCAAGGCCCCGGCCTGCCCGCCGGCCAGATCAAAGGCCAGCAGACCCAGGGCCACGGTCAACAGGCCCGTGCCGAGCAGGGCAACGATCTGGGCCGAAAACAGCTTCCGGTAGGCGGGAAAGTCAGGACTTCAATCAATCGGGTCTCCTCTGGGCAGACACGCAAAATTCAATAAGTGCACACATGAGCACGTATTAGTACGCCGATCCCGGAGGCAGCAGGAGGAAAAGGATCGCGGGTGGCCTCAGTAATGTGGCTGCTGCGTCCTCTCCGAAACGCAGCGAAGGCCGGGTAGAGCGAGGGGATTCCGGTGGAGACCTTTAGGTTACGTGCGATCACAGGACCTCACCGTGCGCAGGATCGTCACCAGGGTGGTCATTGGCAACTCCCAAAAATAGGGGTTGGTTGCAGCGACCGCTGGAGCCCGCTGGACCCGTGCCAAGCACCGTGCGGCCGGAACCCGGAATCCTGTCCTAAACTGCGACGAGCGGACGGCGGTCTCTGACAGGGTGTCCGGCTGCTCATCGCGGCACATCGGGCGGCTGGTCAGTTCCGTCGGCACCTAGCCCGGGGCGGGGGCAAAGACGACGTCCACAAAGTAGTTGGTGGAGTTCCAGGAGTTGGTTGGGACGGTTTCGCCCGATCCGTATCGGAAGGTGCCATTGGCGGTGCCGGCCGCGGTGAAGACGCCATTGGTCCATGTCTGTGCGAAGAATGCGGAGGTGTAGGCGTAGGTGCCGTTGGGCGCCAGGTACGAAACCACGTAGGTCTGTCCGGGTTCGAGGGGGACAGGGGCGGAGAGGGTCGCTGTTTGCCAACCTGTTGGAGTTTCGTCGGTGAACGTTATCTGGGCTATCTTCTCCCCGGCTGAATTCCACAGCGATCCGAGGTGGGTTCCGGTGTTGCCGGCACCTTTGTAGAAGCGAATGCCGGTGGCGTTGCCCGCCGCGGAGACGGTGAATGATGTGCCTAACTCAATGGACGAGGTGTCTCCGGTTGCGGCGGGTACTTCCGGGATCAGCGAGCCGAATATTGTCTGTTGCGTGGCGGCCGGGTTGGCTGTGCTGAATTGCCACGTGACCGAAGCGAGGGAGGCACCCTGGGCTGATGCGATGTCACTGGTGGTTGCCGTAATCAGTGTCGCGGGTGGCAGTGGCTGTGCGGGCGAGAAGGTGATGGTGCTGCCGTCAGCCGACAAGGCAGAGGTGCCGGGGATTGCGGCACCGTTGGCTGAGAGTGCAAACGTGTGGCCGGCCTGGATCGGGGCGGAGAACGTGATGGACGGTTCCGACGCCAGCGGGAAGCCTGTCGAATCGGGGCCGGGCGTCTGTGAGACGACGGTGAGCGTGGGAACGGGGGCGATGAAGACCACATCCACCAGATAGCTGGCGTTGGAGGAGGACGACGGGAAGTCGCCGTTGTAGGTGTATGCGCCGGCACCAGGCGCCGTACGCAGGGGTCCGCTGGTGGTTCCCGAACTGAAGCCGCCAGGGGTCGCCGAGTATGTGCCGGTTGGGCTGCGGTAGGCGGCGATGTATTCGGTGTCCGCGGCGATGTTCACCGGCGTGTTGAATGTCGCCGTCTGCCATCCGGCCGTGGTTTCTCCGGTGAAGGTCGCGCTGGCCAATTGCTGTCCGCCGGCGTCGTAGAGCGCTCCGGTGTGGGTTCCGGTGTTTCCGGCGGCTTTGTAGTAGCGGATTCCGGTGATCTGGCCTGATGAACTGCTGGCGAAACGGACGCCCAGGGTCAGGGGAACACCGTCATTGAATTCCGGCACGCCAGGGGTCACGGTGTCCTGGTAGAGCGTGCACGGGCAGACGCCTTCGGTCCGCGGGGACGGAACGGTAGTGAAGGTCCAGGTTCCGCCGGTGCTGAGCGGTTGGCCCGTGGTCGACGTGGCGGTCAAGGTAGCCGTGTAGCTGGTGGCTGCTTCCAGGGGCGCCGCGGGCGTGAAAGTCACCTTGCCGGTGGGCGGGTCATAGCTTGTGGTGCCCGGGACGCTGGTGCCGCCCGTGCCGGTCACCGTCAGATCGACAGTCGATGCCGTCGCCGGCTGGGACAACGTCGCGGAGACCGTGGTGCCCGGGACGACACTGGACGAGCCCGCCAGCGGTGCGTGCCCGCCAGCGACGAATGCCGGTTCAGGGTATTGGACCACGACGTCCACCAAATAGCTTGCGGTGGAGCGGGCGTTGGGGAAGTCGGCGGTGTAGGAGTAGGCACCGGCATCCGAGTTTGCCCGCAGGTTGCCCACGCTCAGGCCCGGGACGAAGCCGTTCGCCGTCGCCGAGTAGGCTCCGGTCGTGGTCTTGTAGGCCATGATGTACTCGGTATTCGCGGACATCCCGACGGGCTGGTTGAAGTAGGCGGTCTGCCAGC
Organism: Arthrobacter sp. NPDC058288; assembly: GCF_042880995.1. Classification (NCBI taxonomy): domain Bacteria; kingdom Bacillati; phylum Actinomycetota; class Actinomycetes; order Micrococcales; family Micrococcaceae; genus Arthrobacter; species Arthrobacter sp. NPDC058288. The sequence continues at coordinate 170,331 of NZ_JBHVYH010000008.1, read as the reverse complement.
CCGCGGTGCTCTCATTGGCGAAGGTCACCGTTGCCAGTTGCTGCCCTGCGGCCGTGAACAGTGTGCCGGTATGGGTGCCGGTATTCCCCGCTGATTTGTAGAAGCGGATGCCCGTGACGGTGCCGTCGGCCGTGCTCGAGAAACGGATGCCCAGGGTCAGCGGAACGCCGTCCCTGATCTCCTGGAATCCGGGGAGGACGGAGTCATCAAAGAAACTGCACGGGCAGGATCCGGGCGAAGGCGGTGACACCACCGTGGTGAATGACCATGTTCCTCCGCCGGTCAGGGTCCCGCCGCTGGTCGCGGTGGCGCTGAGCGTGGCGGTGTAGGTGGTCGCCAAGGGGAGCTCGGCGGCCGGTGTGAAGGTGACTTTGCGGGTCGTGGAGTCGTAGCTGGTGGCACCTGCGACATCCGTGCCGTCAGCGGCTTTGAGCGTTAGCTGCACGCTCGACGCGGTAACGGGCTTCGAGAAGACCGCTCCGACGGTGGTGGCCTGCGGGACGCTGGAGGAACCGCCCAGGGGCCAGTGCCCGGAGGCCGTCAGCGGGGTGCTGTCCACCGTACTGAAGAGCGCGTCAACGAAGTAGTTGCCGTTGCCGAAGCTGGAGCTGGGGTAGCCGGGGTCACCGCCGTAGACGCCGGCAGGCTCGGTGCCGAACCCGCCGGCCACCGTCAGCGGGGCGTCCGCAAAGCCGGCATAGACCCACTGGTTCTCCTTGGCGGCGTAGTGCCCGTTCGGCGCCCAGTATGACACAGTGTATTTTTGGCCCTGCGTCACGGCGACGGGCTGGCTGAACAGCGCCTCCTGCCAGCCGGAGGCGGTCTCCGCACCGAACGTTGTGGCGGCGAGGCGCTCACCGGCAGAGTTCCACAGCGACCCGGTGTGCGTTCCGGTGTTGGCTGCGCTCTTGTAGAAACGGACGCCGGTGATGAAGCCGTCCACGCTGGGGGTGAACTTCAGCCCCAGTTCGTAGGAGCCTGCGTCCTGTGCATCGGGGAAGGACGGCACAGTCTGACCGAATACGCTGTACGGGCCGGTCAGCACCAGATCCCGGCTGGCCGTGGCGCCGATGTTGGCGCTGTCGTCCACCGCGCGCGCCTTGACGCTGGCCGTGTTGAGTCCCCTTTGGAGATAGGTGTAGCTCCAGGTCTGTTTGCCCTGCGCCGGGTGCCAGCTGGTGCCGCCGTCGGTGGAAACCTCGACGCCGGCCACAACACCGCCTCCGCTGTCCGAGGCGGTACCGGTGATGGTGACGGAGCTACCCTGCGCAATGGTCGCACCATCGGCGGGAAAGCTGAGCGCCACGGAAGGCCCGGTGAGGTCGCTGCTGGCGGTGGCCGCAGCGAGTGCGGCGTCCCGGGTGGCGGGCTGGGCGCCCATGTCCGCGAGGAGATTGATCTGGGCCTGCTGGATCCGCGGATCCGCGGGTGCGCCGTCGCCGTCGTGTTGCTGGTCCAGGCCCCAGGTCCACTGCACGGTGCCGGCGCCAAAGACCAGGGCCCCGCTGGGCGCGCGGTACATGGTCATGTTGTGGGTGGTGGTGCCGGGCAGGACCGTGTTGCCAAAGTCCTGCAGGTACTGGGGTGCGGGACCGGTCGTGGTCGACAGTCGGATAAGTCCTGCGGGTCTGAAGCCGTTGTCGAGGTCCTCGTCGGACTCGTAACCGACGGTGTGCGGGGCAAGCTCGGCGGAGGCGCCGGTGGCGAGTGATGCCAGGGATGTGTTGCGCCAGAGTCTTGTTTTTCCTTCCTCGGAGTTGACGGTTACGGGCAGGTCCGTGTAATTGGACATATAGATGGTCCCGGTGAGGGCGTTTTCGGGCAGGCCTGCGCCGTTGGACTGCGCGGCGAACCTGGGATCGCGCCACGTGCCGGTCCATTCCGTGCTGGGATCGACCTTGCCGTTGGACCAGGTCTCTTTGTAGGAGGTGATGGTGCGGTACCCGGTTCCGTCGACAGGTGAGGGCTCGTAGCGGGTCCGCCAGTAGCCCTCGTTGCCGGACAGGAACTGCAGGTTCACCCCGGCATTGCGGGCGGCTTCCATGTTGGCCCGCTGCGCACCGGACCAGTACTCGTCATGTCCCACGGAGAGGAAGACCTTGTGGTTTAGGAGCTGCGCGCCATTCCGGTCGGTGTCCAGCCCGCTGATGTAGCTGACGTCGTAGCCGTTCTTCTCCAAGAAACGCACAAGCGGGTACTCATTGCTGAAGTAGAAGTCTCGGCCCAAGGAATCGCCGCGGGTGGCAAAGGGCCGGTTGTAGCTAATCTTGTACGCCCTGCCGTTGACGGCTCCCTGGTAGAAGTCAGCCCCGCCGTAGGTGTTGTAGGCCTGCCACGAGGTGTCCGATGTCTGGAAGACCACGTCCGATCGGCTGCCGTCGGAGCGGACAATGAAGGTGATATGGCTCTGGCCGCCGGTGTCCGGCCTCGTCAGCAGTGCGATGTACACACCGGAAACTGCTGTGGCCGGGACCTGCCACGTGGCCGAGACCGCCCAAGTGCCGCAATCGTAGAGCTCTGTCGTGATGTCGCTGAGGCACTGAGGCTGTGATTGCCGGAAAGCGAGGGGAGTGACGCTGGCGATCTTGCGGGCACCGAGCCCTTGGTACCAGCCGGTCCGGTAGACGGCGATGGTGTAGTCGGACGCGTTGGTGTCGACCTTGAAGTTGATCGGCTGGCCGGCGTTGACGCTGATTTCCGTCGCGAATCCCTGAATGCCCGAATCGCCGGCGCCGCTGATGTCCCACTCCGATGAGGGGCTCCCCGGTTTGGAGTTTTCACACGCAATAACGTTCACGAGCGGGGCACACGAGTCCGCCGCAAAAGCGAACGGTAAGAGCGCGGAAGGGGCCGCAACCGGCAACAGCGCGGCAACCATGGCGACGGCCATCACCATGACCAATCGCCTGAAGGCTTTCAGCGTGCGATCGGCTGAGGATACGGACATGTGAACTCCTGGAGTGAGTGCGCAGTTGCGGAACCAGGCGGCGCTCAACGCACAGCCCTGCATGCCGCCCCCGGGCGCAGCCAAACCAAGATATTCAGTTACTCCTTAAAGCAGGGTTGTGCTGTTAACGCCCCTCACTGCATCATGGCCAACCCAGCTCCGCTGGATCCCGCCAAGTCGAACCGGTGTGAGACCACCGGCTCGAGCAGCGTCAAGCAACCCTTAGACGCGATTGTATGGGCCTCAGCGAAGGCAGGCAAGTGTCTGGGCCGAAGGACGTCGATCCAAGGGCAGCAGATGAATTGATGCAGGAGCAGCAACCGGTCCCGACGATCATCTGCACTCAGGCAGCCGTGAGTGTCACATCTCAGCCGGTACGGTCAGGCCGTCCCAACCACCACAGGACTAGACGCGCCGTGCGGGTCTTCGAATCGCCACGGTGGTGTTACCAGAGGGTTCGCGCATCAGTGTTCAACACGACATAACGGCGGTCATCGCCATTGAGGGACCCGATCCGTCCTGGACAATACTTTCCTCCCGACGCCCCCTTCCCAGCAAACCCTAAGGTTCAGCTAGGCATAATGAACCGAAGCTCCGGTCAACCGCTATTTGACCGGAGCTTCGTCGATTAAGTGGCGGCACGTCCTACGTGCCTTGGCGGCCGCCCGTGGATTGGTGGCGCCCCGGCATCTCACCTCGGGGAAAAGTAGCCTTCCGGACGACTACTGGCGCCTCTGCGTATCAAATGTGTACGTATTCCTTGCATACCTTGAAATCTGGCGCCATTTTGCTTAGTGGATAATCGTCGTTCATGAAGGTTTGAGGGTTGGTCGAGAGATACGGAACGGCGATGGCAAGCGTGTTTGGTCGGGTAAGCACCGAATTGCGTGTGCGGGATCCGAGTGTACTGGCTGAGGCGCACGCTGTATGCGACGAAATGGCCCGGCGGGCCCGTTTCAACATCCAACTCCTTGTGAAGCGCCTGGTGACCGGCTGGTCCATGCCTCACGCCCGATTCGGCCCGGCCGAAACTCGCGGCAGCACCTGTGTCGGATCACGTGGCTGGCCCCGGCCCGTCGACAAGCCATCTAGCCTCAGCGACGATAAGCCCCCGATAGTGATCGCGCTCCACGTTCCAGGACGGACTCCAGTCCTCCCACTCGGTCACCCAGCCGACAAGTGGACGGAGCGAATCAGCAAAATCAAGCTCGTAATAGCCCCGGAACCGGATCAGGCGCAGGCGACTTCTGGCCTGCCGGAACGTTCCGCAATTGGCACATGGCTCGCGGCCCTTCGCTATCCCCACGAGGTAAGCGGCACCGCTGCCTTAGGGGTCACTTTACGTGTTCATGGACCACCGTGGGACCTGGTAACGGATGAGAGCGGCATGAATCAGGCGGAGGGTCCGGTGGCCATTCCTTGAGGATCATATCTCGCAGGCGATGATGGCTGCCGCTCCTGCGGGCAGTACACCGTGATCTGGCGCGCGGTGTCTCCTAATTCCTATCCGATCGAGGGGACGTTCTCGTTCGCGGCCGGGCACCGCCGCGTCCACTCCGAACTGGTCAAGCAAGGCGGGACGATCGCGAAGAAGACCCTGCTGAAGCTGATGCGTTTACTGCGGCTGGTCGGCAAGGTCCAACGGAAGAAGCGCTACAACTCCTGCCAAGGCGAGCAAGGATCGTGGCCCCGAACCTGTTGAAACGCCAATTCGAAGCGGATGCGCCGAACCAGAAATGGGTGACTGATGTGACCGATTTCAGCGTCGGCGACGGGAAATTGTACCTCTCACCGGTCATGGACCTCTTCGACCGACAGATCATCTCCTACGCAATCGGAAGCTCTCCCAATCTGGAGCTTGCCAACGCCTCGCTGCGCGGTGCCCTGGACCTTTTGGCGTAGGCTCCTGCGGAACGCCGGCGCGGTCCAATCAATGTCCCGCAAAGCCAACTGCTACAACAACGCCATCACGGAGAACTTCTTCGGCCACCTCAAAGAAGAACTCTTCCACCGCGTCCGATTCCACAACACCGAAGCGCTGACAAAGGCGCTGCACGAACATATCGACTGGTACAACACCGAAAGAATCCCCACAAAGTTCAACGGCTTTAACCCGGCCGAGTACCGCGCCCAGAGGCCGGCGTCATAGTCCCGCCCGCGCAGACTTTCTCAACCAGCGCCAAGTCCTAGACGGAAGCATTCCAAGCATGCGCACGGCGAAACAGCCGTGACTGTCCCGAAAGGGACGCTAGCGGCAGGGTTTCCGAAACCGAAGGCCCGAATCAGGGACGCAAAAGCTACAAAATAGGGGAATATATGTTGTTGACGCAAGCTGAACCCGAAAATGCAAACCCGCTCATACCTACGGTGTGGGAAGCCATCACCGTACTGACAGGCTTAGTAATAGCCGCGCTGGTCAGCATCATACGGAATAGGAAGCAACCGCCCCTAAGCCCAGTGCTCTGGATCTTGGTCGTGTTCGCCGTGCCTGTCCTCGGTCCACTGCTCTGGTTCCTTGCCGGACTCAGGTCATCCCAAACTGCTAGTACCGTTTGATGACCAAGCGCCCGATGCGCATAACTTGAGCAGCTGAACGAGAGCATGCGGAGAAGGCCCTATCCCAAGAGGGCTAGGGCCTTCTCTGTGTGCGGCCGATCACTAGTCATTAGAGTTGCCTCGAATACTCTCGAGTCCAACTTTCGGGGACCAGCTCAGTGGAGAGCGTCGCCTCAGCCAGGGCTTCGATGAGAAGGTCCGCGGCCTCACGAGTAGGGCAATCCCGGTTCGCTTCGCTGTCACGGTGGCCGGCGGCGTCACCGAAGGGGTTGCCGGGGTTTGGGCGCTCATGCTGCCGGTTCCAGGGCCGGTGCCGGCTTCGCAGGCTGCAGAGCGGGCCGACTAATCCGTCCGGCGCGGACGCCGTTGGCGATCACGACGATTTCGGCGAGTTCGTGGATGAGGACCACGGCGGCCAGGCCGAGCGCACCGAACAGTGCCAGCGGGATCAGGATCGCGATCAGCAGCAGGGACAGGCCGACGTTCTGGAGCATGATGGACCGGGTCCTGCGTGCGTGGTCCAGGACCTGGGGGAGGTGGTGCAGGTCTTCGCCCATGAGTGCGATGTCGGCGGTTTCGATCGCGACGTCGGTGCCCATGGTGCCCATGGCGATGCCGGTGTCGGCGGTGGCCAGGGCCGGGGCGTCGTTGACGCCGTCCCCGACCATGGCGGTGGGCTGCCGGGTCTGGAGCGTGCGGATGATTGCTGCTTTGTCTTCCGGGCGGAGGTCGGCGTGGACTTCGGTGATGCCCGCTTCTTTGCCGAGGGCGGTGGCGGTGATGGTGTTGTCACCGGTCAGCATGGCTGTGGTGTAGCCGGAGGCGGTGAGCCGGGCGATGACGTCGCGGGCTTCGGGGCGCAGTTCGTCGCGGACGGCGACGGCGCCGATGACGTTGCCGTCGGATTCGATGAGGACAGCGGTGGCGCCTGCGTGCTGCATCCGTTCAACCTCTGCGGCCAGCGGCCCGGGGTTAATCCAACCGGGACGGCCCAGGCGGACGGTCTTTCCATCGAGAAGGCCCTGCAGGCCTGCGCCGGGGATGGTGTCCACGTCGGTGACAGCGGCCCGGTCCTGAGTGGCGGCGAGGATGGCGCGGGCGAGGGGGTGTTCGCTGCGCGCTTCCAGCCCGGCTGCGAGGGCGAGCACCTGCTCCCGGGTGCTGGTGCCGGTGGCGGCGACGTCGATCACGGCGGGCTTGTTCCGGGTCAGGGTGCCGGTTTTGTCCAGGGCGATGGTGCGGATTTTGCCGAGGGTTTCCAGGGCGCCGCCGCCCTTGATGAGCACGCCGATGCGGCTGGCGGCACCGACGGACGCGACCACGGTGACGGGCACTGAGATGGCCAGCGCACAGGGCGAGGCCGCGACGAGCACAACGAGGGCGCGTTCGAACCAGAGCAGGGGTTCGCCGATGATGAAGCCGAAGGCGATGATCAGGGCGGCGGCGATCAGGATGCCGGGGACGAGCTTTTTGGCGATGTTGTCGGCCAGTCGCTGTCCGGGTCCCTTGCGGGACTGCTCGGCCTCGACGATGTGCACGATGCGGGCCAGCGAGTTGTTCTCCGCGGTGCTGGTGACTTCGACCTCGAGCGGGCCGGTGCCGTTGATGGATCCGGCGTAGACCTCGGTTCCCGGGCAGGCCTCCACCGGCACGGATTCCCCGGTCAACGCGGAGGTATCCAGGGAGGTGCGCCCGGTGATGATCGTGCCGTCGGTGGCGAGCCGTTCACCGGGCCGGACGATCATCCGGTCCCCGGGGACCAGCTCGGCCGGCGCGACCGTGATTTCGGCGCCGTCGCGCAGCACGGTCGCTTCGGCGGGGACCAGGTCCAGCAGTGCGCGCAGGCCGCGGCGGGTTTTCGCCAGCGAGTATTCCTCCAGGCCCTCGGAGATCGCGTAGAGGAAGGCGAGCATGGCTGCTTCCTCGAACTGGCCCAGGGCGACGGCGCCGGCCGCGGCGATCGTCATCAGGGTGCCCACGCCGATTTTGCCCTTGACCAGGCGCCGGAGGGTGGATGGGACGAACGTCCACGCCGCTATCAGCAGCGCTCCGATTTCCAGCGGCAGGCGCAGCCATTCGGGGCTGCCGGTCAGGGAGGTGATCCATGCTGCGAGGAGCAGCACACCGGAGACCGCGGCGGCCTGGATCTCGCTGACCTGCCAGAACCCCAGGGCTTCCTCTGCCTCTTCGGATTCGGTTTCGGGCTTGTCGTCGCTGCAGCCGCAGGCGTCGCTCATCGGGTGTTCTCCTTCGTCAATGTCGTAACGGTGCTGCCGGTGCCGTAGTTCGGGCACAGGCTGACCTCGTTGCCGGTGGCGGCCAGCAGGACCTCGGCCTGGGCCAGCATGTCCATCAGTTCCGGGCGGGCTAGTGAGTAGTGCACGCTGCGGCCCTGGACCCGGCCCGTCACCAGGCCGCAGTCGCGCAGGCACGCCACGTGTGCCGAGACCGTGGACTGGGCCAGGCCCAGCTCGCGGGTCAGCTCACTGACCCGCAGCTCCCCGCCGGCCATCCGCTTCACAATGCTCAACCGGGTCGGGTCACTGAGGGAACGGAACAACGCCGCGGCGGGCGTCAGTTCCCCGCACTCCACCGTCGCAACGTCACTTTGAATCGTCATTTGACGATGATACCGCATATTTTTGATGTTATCGCCGGTTTCCCGTATTGTCGATGGGGGTCGTGGAGGCCCGGCCCGAACGTGCGGCCGCGGCCGGACGGCCGGGTACTTTCCGACATGAACTAAGGAGACCCTGTTGAGCATTGGCGGGTATTTCGCCGAGATGGTGCAGTCAGGGGCGCTGTTGGTGGCGATGCCGCTGGCCGTCACCGCGGGCACCGTCTCGTTCATCTCGCCCTGCATCCTGCCGTTGGTGCCAGGGTATCTGGGGTATGTCTCGGGATTGACCGATCCCGGCCGGCCGGACAACCGGCGCCGGGTCCTGACCGGCGTCGGGCTGTTCATCCTCGGATTCGCCGCCGTGTTCACGCTCTACGGGGCGGCGTTCGGGGTGATCGGCGGCTGGCTGCTGCAGTGGCAGGACACGCTGATCCGTGCCCTGGGCGTCTTTGTCGTGTTCATGGGCCTGGTCCTGGTCGGTGGTTTCTCGTTCCTGCAGACCACCCGAAAGCTGTCCTTTAAACCCCGGAGCGGGGCCGCGGGCGCCCCGCTGCTGGGGATTGTCTTTGGCCTGGGCTGGACCCCGTGCATGGGTCCGACCCTCAGCGCCGTCCTGGCGTTGAGCACCAGCACCGGTGACCCCTGGCGCGGGGCCCTGCTGGGATTCCTGTACTGCATGGGCCTGGGGATCCCCTTCGTGCTGGTGGCTTTGGGCCTGAACTGGGTGACCAGAACGCTCGGCTTCGTCCGCCGGCACATCCGTGCCTTCAACATCATCGGCGGTTCCCTGCTCATCCTCGTCGGGGTCCTGATGGTCTCCGGGATCTGGATGCTCTGGATCTACCAGCTACAGAACCTCGCCGCCACCATCACCACGCCCGTCTGACCCGGAAGACCAGGACATGAACACCAACGACCCCGCCGTTGCCCCGGCAGCCCCGCTCCCGGGACGGCGCGGACTGCTGCTCGGTGCGGCGTCCGCCGTCCTTCTTCTGGCTGGATGTGCCGCCCCCGACACTCTGGCCGCCCAGGCCAGGGCCGGGGATAACAAGAACTACATCGCCGGGGACGGTTCCGTCTCCGAATACGCCCCTGACGGCCGGGGAGCCCCGGTGGAGATGATCGGAACGCTCTTCGACGGCGAAGAGATCAAGTCTGCCGGCTGGAAAGGGAACGTCACGGTCCTGAATGTCTGGTACGCCGCCTGCGCACCCTGCCGGAAGGAAGCCCCCGACTTGGAGGCCCTGCACCAGGAATTCAAGAGCGAGGGCGTGCCTTTCTACGGGATCAACGTCCGCGACACCGCCGCGACCGCGGCAGCGTTCGAGCGCACCTTCGGCACGACCTATCCGAGCTTCAACGATGCCGACGGCCGTGTACTGCTGGCCCTGGCCGACCACGTGCCGCCGCGGGCGGTGCCCACGACCCTTGTCCTGGACCGGCAGGGCAGGGTCGCGGCCCGGGTCCTTGGCCTCGCGGAAAAGAGCACGCTCAAAGCCCTCATCAGCAGCGCGCTGAAGGAGGCCTGAGCCGTGACAGGAACGATGAGGTCGATGCCGACCCGTCGCGGGTCGGCAGAGAGCTGCGGCGTTCCCGTGCGGGCGGGCCAGAAAGCTATCGGATCCCCGCCCGGGGACCGTTCATGAGCGAGGGTTTCCTCGGTTTCTGCTCGATGCCCGCACGGCCCGGCACCAGGGCAGCGGGGCGATCTCCCACCGGCAGCGCAGCCGGCTGGCTGACATGGTCGCCTACGCCCGGGCCCGCTCACCGTGGGATTCATAGTCCGTGGTCATCCGTTCAGGGTTCCCGGAGCATGCCGATGAGCCGGACGGCTCCTTTCCTGCGGTCGACCCATCCGGGGCCGTAGGGCCGCCACCTGGAGGGGCGAAGTCCCCTTCCCCCTTTAAGAGACAGGTTCCCATGCGACCTTCAGTACTGCCGGGTTTCTACATACCCTCACCCACGATCAGCGCCTTCGAAATCGGGCCGCTGACGATCCGTTTCTATGCCCTCTGCATCCTGGCGGGAATCGTCTTCGGCACCTGGCTGACGGCCCGCCGTCTCCGTGCCCGCGGCGGCACGACGGCACAGGCACTGGACATCATCATGTGGGCTGTTCCGTTCGGCATTCTCGGCGGCAGGCTTTACCACGTCATCACGGACAACCAGCTGTATTTCGGGCCAGGCAAAGACCCTTGGGGGGCTTTGCGTATTTGGGAAGGAGGGCTCGGGATCTGGGGCGCCGTCGCCCTGGGGCTGGTCGGTGCCGCCATCGGGGCGCGGCGCAGCGGGATCCGCCTTGCAGTATTCGCCGACGCTGCCGCCCCTGGCCTGCTCCTGGCCCAGGCCCTGGGCCGGTGGGGCAACTGGTTCAACAACGAACTGTACGGGGAGCCGACGGACCTGCCATGGAGACTCCAGATCCACACCATGAATCCCGCCACGGGCCAGACGGTAAGGGCTCCGGACGGGAGGTTGGAGGTCCTGGGATACTTCCAGCCGACATTTCTCTACGAGTCGCTGTGGTGTGCGGCGGCCGCGGCCGCGCTGCTGGTCCTTGACCGCAGGTACAGGTTCGGAGCCGGATCGGTTTTCGCCCTCTATGTCGTTTTCTACACCGCCGGCCGTTTTGGTTTCGAACTGATGCGCTCCGACTACGCCAACACGATTCTGGGCCTGCGCGTGAACACCTGGGTAAGCGCTTTGCTCTTTCTCGCCGGCCTCGGTGCCTTCCTGGCGCTCAGATCCCGCCCGCGGTCCACGGCGGGGGCAGAAGACATAACGCCCATCGACGGTTCCGCCGACCTGCCTGATGGGAAGCCTCACAAGCAACCCGGAAGAAACGACAGGTCAGATGCGATGGATCCCACCGCCTAGCATGGGCACTGTGAAGAAACGGGACCTCCCTGCCTGGATGGAACACCATCAGATCGGGTTGTATCTGGCCGCCATCGCGCTGGGCTGTGGTGCCGGTGTCCTTGCCCCGGGATCCGCCGGGGCGCTGGAACAATGGATCTATCCGGTCCTCGGGCTGTTGCTCTACGCGACGTTTCTGGGCATCCCCTTTGCCTCCATCGGCAAGGCCGCCCGGGATCTGCGGTTCCTGGCAACGGTGCTGGTTCTGAACTTCGTGGCCGTTCCGGTAGTGGTGTTCGGCCTGTCCCGGTTCATCGCCGGGGACCAGGCTCTGCTGGTTGGGTCCTGCTCGTGCTCCTGACCCCGTGCATCGATTACGTCATCGTGTTTACCGGGTTGGCCGGCGGGTCCAGCGACCGGCTGCTGGCCGCGGCGCCGGTGCTGATGCTGGCCCAGATGCTTCTGCTGCCGGTGTACCTGATGGTCTTCGCGGGCCCGGAGGTGGTGTCGGTCATTGACCCGGCACCCTTCGTTGAGGCCCTGATCGTTCTGATCATCATCCCACTGGCCGCAGCGGCGCTGACCCAGGCGCTGGCCGACAGAACCAGCCTGGGACGGGGCGTCACGGCCGTAATGCAGGTCCTGATGGTTCCGCTGATGATGGCCACCCTGGCAGTGGTGGTCGGCTCGCAGATCGCCGGTGTGGGCCAGGAACTGGGCACGCTGGTCACCGTGGTTCCTCTCTATGTGGTGTTCCTGGTGGTGATGGCGCCGCTTGGCTTGCTGGCGGCCAGGGCCGCCGGTCTCGATGTCGCCGCCACCAGGGCCGTCGTCTTCAGCGGCGCGACACGCAACTCCCTGGTCGTGCTCCCGCTCGCGCTGGCCCTTCCCGGCCCGTTGTCCCTGGCCGCGCTGGTCGTTGTCACCCAGACGCTCATCGAACTGATCGGCATGGTCCTCTACGTCCGGGTCCTGCCCCTGATCGTCCGCGCGGATCCCGGCCCGCGGCTGATCTGAAGTGCCGGGTCCATTCCGGAGCGCCGGTTGAGTTGAAACCGTGGGCCGTGGATCCGGGTTGGCCGGGTCAGGATCCGCGGTTCCCGGCGGACACCACGAGCCGTTTCCGGGCTGTTCACCCTGCGGTCATGTGAGGGCCAGCTAAAGGTCGCACCTGGGCCGCCGTTCGCTCCTAGGATCCGTGTGGCGTCTTCGGACGCCACCACACATTCGTACCTCTTCCTGGAGACACCTGATGCGACGCACTCTTCCTTTGCTTGGCTCCGCCGGCGCCATCCTGGCCGCCGCCGTGTCCGTCACGGTACTGGCCGGCCCTGCCGGCCCCGCCACGGCAGCCCCGGACGGCAACAACGGCCGAACCAAGAATGTTATCTATCTCGTCGGTGACGGCATGGGCCGCACCCACGTCACCGCCGCCCGGGAACGCTTCTACGGGGCCGGGGGCAAACTGGTCATGGAGACACTCCCGGCCCAGGGCTACGTCAGCACCTACGCCGTGGAGAAGAACTCCGGCCAGCCCGGCGAAGCGGGGTTCACACCCTACGCCGTCACCGACTCCGCATCAGCGGCCACCGCCTGGGCTTCCGGTGTGAAGACCTACAACGCCGCCCTGGGCGTGGACGCCAGGGGCACCGTCGTGCCGACCGCGATGGAACTGGCCAAAAAGGCCGGCTACCGCACCGGGAACGTCTCGACAGCCGAAATCACCGACGCCACCCCCGCCAGCCAGATGAGCCACGCCCTGGCCCGCGGCTGCCAGGGCCCGGTCTACTCCGCGGCGGCTTGCCAGGACACCGCCCTCACCGGGGCGGCCCTGCCCACCAGTGACGCCCGGGTTACCCCGATCGCCGATCAGATCGCCCGCAACGGCACCGCCGATGTCATCTTCGGTGGCGGACTGGGACGCTTCGACGCCGCTGACGAAACCGCGTTGAAGGAGCAGGGCTACTCGGTGCTGGGTTCGGCAGCAAGCCAGATTCCTGCCACCCGCACCGACCTGAACGCAGCGTCCGGGGATAAGGTCTTCGCCCTGTTCAACAAGGGCAACCTCACCGTGGAAAAAACCAAGCAGGACAACCCGTCCGCTCCCCAGGCACAGGAACCCGCCCTCCCGGAAATGACCAGGAAGGCCATTGAACTGCTGGACAAAAAACAGGGCGCCAACGGCAACGGCTTCTACCTGCAGGTCGAAGGCGCACTGATCGACAAGCGCTCCCACGCCAACGACGCCGCCCAGGCCCTGGAGGAAATCAAGGCCTTCGACGACTCCGTGGCTGCCGCGCTGGACTTCGCCAAGAAGGACGGCAACACCCTGGTGATCGTGACCGCAGACCACGAAACCGCCGGTTTCAACATCATCGAAAAGGGCTCCTTCACCAACGCCGAAGCAGCCGCGCCCCCGGCAAATGTGGACAGCGGCAACACCGCGAACAACTCCACCCCGTCACGGTCCGGCGGGAACGTCAAGGACCCGGCCCGCTCCACCGGCATCATCAACGGCATCGGCGCAGCGGACCCGCGCAACTTCGCCCCGGCCACCTTCCGCACCCCGAACGATCCGGCCGAGGTCAAGGACGGCTCCAAGGAAGCCAGCCTGTGGCTGACCTACATGTCCGGCAACCACACCGGAGCCGACGTTCCCGTCTACGCCTACGGCCCAGGGTCCGGCCAGCTCCAGGGCAGCGTGGACAACACCGACCTGTTCGACATCGTGGGCAACGCCCTGCGCGTCCCGCGCTGACCTGACCAGCACCCTCGGGGGTCCGGGAATCCTCCCGGACCCCCGGAGAATGAGACTAAAAACTATGCTCCGCCGCCGATTCATTCTGCCTGCCGGCCTGCTCATCACAGCTTTGGCCTTGACCACGTTCGTCCTCATCACAGCACAGCAACCCTCCGGACAGGCGGTAACCGTCCCCGGCCCGGTATCCGCGGCAGCCAGGACCAGCTTTCCCGGGTTGGCGGCGGCCGGCGGCGAGCCGGACCTGCCGGGTCTTCACGCCCCGGGGCCGGGGACAGGCCAGGTCGTACAGATTCCTGGACCGCTCGATGACAGGTTCGTGCTCGAAGGCCTGGCCTTCAACGGTTCCGCGGTCAGCGGCACCGTCAGGACAACCGGCACCCTCAGCGACCTTCTCGACCTCCAGGTTCTGGCCGGCTTCTACGATGACAGAGGCAGCCTGCTAGGCACAGCACGCTTCGTCCACCACCGCGGAAGCGAAGAAACGCACCCCGACGCCCCCGAAGGACACCAGGAGTTCGCCATCTCCGTTCCCGCCCAATACCAGGGCGCGGCCGTCTCCGCAGCGGTCGGCGTGCCCGTCCTCGTCAACGAATAACGAGCTCCTGCCACGGGAGGCCGGCCATGCTGGTCTGCGGCCGGCCGTGGAAATTCGGGTCCGGCCGAACGCATCTTTGCTCGGGCGACGCCGGACAACCAGAAGTCTGGGCCGGCTGCCTCCGGGCATGCCGGGCAGGTTCCGAACAAGACGAAGCCTGCAACAAGCTCACAGCCGGCCGCTGTTAGGGCGTCGTGCTGGGCTTCGGGGTGCTGGTCATGGGTGGAGACCCGCACATATCCGATACGCGTCCCCAAAGATGTATCAGTAACCCGGCTGGACGTTACATAGGAGGGTACACGCGAAGCATTACAAATGAGGCTCCGTGCTTCCGCCCTTCTTCGAACTCGACTTTGAGTGTATTGCGAACGATCGTTACCGGACGCCAACAATGACTAAGCGTTAGATTTTGTGCGCATTGGTCCTGGACGGCGGGGACTCACGCTCACGGACCCGTCATTGAGTTCGCGAGGGGCACCAGCTTGGGGTTGTCCTCTATTGGGTGGGTTGGGCGGTAAAGGTGTAGGTGACCGGGGCCTTTACACCACGCTAATGGACGTAACCCCGGCCCCGGGCGCGGGGCCGGTGGCGCACGGGGCGCCACGGCCGCCGCCAAGATGAAATAGCCCGGGAAAAGTGGAAAGCTGGCTGTATGCCTGAATCCAGTGGAGCTGCGCCTGCCCAAAAGAGCGCACCCGGTGACGCCAGCGTTCTTTACACCGAGAAGCTCTGGCCGAACTTCTGGATCTGGCTGGTCTCCGCGGGCTTCTCTAGCGCCGGAATCCTGATTCTGGCGCCCATCAGCATCGCGGCCGGGATCACCGGAGCTATTGTGCTGTTCGCCATCATTTTCGTAGTGCTGGTCCGCTCCACCCCGACAATCCAGGTGACCGGGTCAACGCTGCGTGTGGGCCGGGCCACGATCGAACGGAGCTTCGTCGGCACCACGACGGCGTTCCGCCGCGCCGAAGCGACGGCGGAACGCGGCACCCGTCTCAATGGCCTGGCGTTTCTGTGCATCCGTGGCTGGGTGGATCCGGTGGTCCGGATCGAGATCACCGATCCCTCCGACCGGACCCCGTACTGGCTGGCGTCCACCCGGCACCCCGACCAGCTGATCGCGGCCCTGTCAGCCCAGCGGCACTAGGGCGTGTCTCCTAAATACGCGGGCCGGTGGCTGGAATCCTTTGAGGGTGTCACGAACAGCTCTCCCTAAGTGATGATCAGTTGTCCCGGATCGAGCCTCTACTTCCCAGCTCGGAGGGGCGGAGAGGGCGGCCGTTCCGGGGCCACCGCCAGGTCGTCGAAGGAATTATCTACCGATACCGGGGTGGGATCGCGTGGCGGGACCTGCCCGCGGAGTTCGGCCCATGGCAGACGGTCTGGAAGCGGCATCGCCGTTTCGCCGCGGACGGAATCTGGGACCGGATTTTCAGCCGAGTCCTGGCGGAGGCCGACGCCGCAGGGCTGATCGATTGGACCGTCCCTGTCGCCTCGACCATTGATCGGGCCCAACCAACACGGGACGAACCTTCCCCCGTGCCACAGGGGGGAACTTCCGAATTACAAGAAACTGTTTGAAGAACCACTGGACCACGCCATCGGGCGTTCCCGCGGAGGCCTGAGTACTAGGATCCATCGTGCCTGTGACGGGAAAGGTCGACCCCTGGCGATTCTGGCACCGGCCAGGCGTAGACTCGCCGATGTTCCCTGCTCTTATGCACGCGGTATGCGTACTCGTCCCGCGCGAACCTGACTCTGCTGCGGACCCGACGCATCAAAGCTGTGATCCCGGAGCCTTCGGGTCAGATCGGGCACCGAAAGCGTCGCGGCTCCCGCGGCGGCTGACCCGTGCACTTCGACTCCCAGGCCTACAAAGGCCGCAACAGCGTCGAACGGTCCTTCAGCCTCTTCAAGCAATGTCGAGCAATCGCAACCCTCTACGACTCGCTCTCACCTACCGTGCTGGAGTCGTCGTGCGTCGTCGTTATCTGGCTGCGTCAATAGGGAGAAACGACCTAGCCCTGGGTTCGCTCAATGTCCCCGGAGGGCTTGTGGATTACCAGCCCGCTGTCCTGCAGCTTTCTGACTATGCCGAGGCCGACGGGTTGGCGACCTTGAGACGGGCCGCCAGCTGGGTCGACCTGATCGGAGTGAGCTGCCACTCCGAGAACTTATAGATCGCTTCAACATTCTTCGACACGGGAAGAAGCAGCACACTGTCCTACATTTGACAACTGTTCCAAGCAACAGATCCGGCGTCGACAGACCATGGATCCCAGTTCCGAATGACGGCGTTCGCAACATCGGGATTGATTGTCACGGACGACAGGATGCACTCAACCCATCCCGAACGACCACTCGATTACTCCAAGGTCGCTTCCGTGCCTGAGCCAACCCTTCGGCGTAGTCCGCGGCGCATCGTTCGCGCCAGATGCTCTTCCCACCGGGCGCAGTGACGTGCCGTTCCGGAAGATAACGGATTTATTACCGTCGGATTTGTCGACTAGTATTTGAGTTCAAGCATCGATACCAAAGCGTTACCTGATCCGGAGCCGAGCTCTGCCAGCGGATCAGGTGCACGAGTCATCAACTGGCAGAGGCGGAGGAACCACAATCGGCAGTCTCGGGACTGCCTTGGGGTGAAGTCCGTCAGCAGCAAGCCCTCTTCGAGCAACGTTCCTCATGGACATCTTTGCGCAGGGTGCTTGTTACGGCGGACCGGGTCTTTGAACTCTCTGACCCGAATCCGACAGCTAACTTCGCAGGCTATCCAGAGAGGAAAACTTGGCCACGCAATACCCCAGGGGCCGTCGCCGCGCGACAGGCCCCGTTCCGGCGCTCCGGACGATCGAGGCGTTTACCGCGGCCAGGCCCCGCGATCCGCACAGGGAAGCACGCCGCCGCCGGGGGCCCTTCCGCCAGATCACTGATTTCGCCGGTGCCAGTGGCATGGGCCAGAAGGCCGGCATCGCGTTGGCAGCCACGGGCCTGGTACTCACCGTGAGCGTTCCGGTGACCGGCCCGGTGATGGCATCGCAACAACCTGGCCAGGGCGCGTCCGCCGTTTTTGCCGACGCCCAGCCTGAAATTTCCGCCGCCGCCGGCGCCGAGATAAGCTTCAGCCGCTCCGCCGTTGGCACACAGGCGGACCCGGACCGCAAGCTGAAACAGCTACTCAGTGCCCAATCGGCCGGTTCCATCACCCGCGCAGCCTCCGCCGGAACTCTTGTCGCTCCATTGGCTGCGATGACCACGGTTTCGCCTTTCGGGTACCGGGTCAGTCCCATCACGGCCGGTTCAGGGGATTTCCATCGGGGCCAGGACCTCGTGGCGCAGTGCGGCACTTCCGTCGCGGCCGCTGCTACAGGCACAGTCACCTTCGCGGGTTGGCACCCGTATGGCGGAGGGAACCGCGTGGTCGTGGATCACGGCAATGGTCTGAAAACCACATACAATCACCTGTCTTCCTTCAACGTGACCCAGGGACAGACAGTGTCCCGGGGGGACGTTGTGGCCTTCAGCGGGACCACGGGCGCCTCCACCGGCTGCCACCTCCACTTCGAGGTGGAAGTCAACGGCGAAGTTGTCGACCCGAACGGCTGGCTCTAAAGTCAACTGTTGCCCAGGCCTCCTCAAACCATTGACGGTGCTATCTGCCCGCAAGGCCAGGAAGAACACCAGCGCACGGGCCGCAGCGAAGTGGACCCGCCGGGACGGTCGGCATTGGCGGTTTGTCCCCGACCCGCCGGTGCTTAGCGTGGTGAACGCGGCGACGCTTGTGGGGTAGGGACAGCTACAGGAGTACCGGGCCAAACAGGCAAAATTGAGTGTCCTGAAGGTGGTTCCCGGGAGCAGATCAATGCCCGGTGGTCCGCTGCGCCGGCCGATAGAGCGCCCCGGGTGCCGCGACACGATGGGAGGATGAAGCGTCGTCTTGCCGCCCTGATCGGTGTCCCGTTCCTTCTCATGATGGCCGGCTGTGGCCAGGTGCAGGACGCCGCGAAAGGCATCGCCAGCGATACCGCCTCACAGGCAGCCACGGCCGCCGCCGACGTGGTACGGGGCCAGATCTGCTCGCCGCTGCAGGACGGTCAGCTCAGCGCGCAGGATAAGCAGGTCCTCTCAGGCCTGCTCTCTGCAGCGAGGGCCGCCGGCGTCCCGGCCGAAGTCATCACTCCGTTGGAGGAGATCGCCAAGGCCGGGGACCAGGTGCCGCCCGCCTCGGTCACGGCATTGCTCCAGGCGTGCGGCATCACACCGACCCCAACACCCACGAGCACGTAGCGCCACCGCACCCCGTGCCGGGACGCAAACCCCGGCCCTGCGTGCAAGGCGATGGCGGAAACCGCGGGAGCGTGGTCGATAGTCTTCTGCTGTGGGGATCTTGCTGCGGCCGCGGGCCCCACGGGAAGTAGCGGGCGCTAATGAGGGGCCCGACGCCCTCTTCTCCAGCCAAACCGCGTCCATCATCACCGGTGAAAGCAGGACTCCTGCTGTGCCGGACCGTGACATTGAAGGACCGCTATGTGGTTTTGGGTTCGCGGTAGGCCAGGAGGCGGAGGGCGTTGGCGACGACGAGCAGGGTGGATCCTTCGTGGATCAGGACGGCGAGGCCGATGCCGATGGTCCCGGTGATGGTGGCCGGAATGAGGATCGCGACAACGCCGAGGCTTGCCCAGAGGTTCTGGCGGATGATCCGGCTGGATTGGCGGCTGAGGTTCACGGCGAAGGGGAGCCGTTCCAGGTCGTCCCCCATGAGGGCTACGTCGGCGGTTTCCATGGCAACGTCGGAGCCGGCGGCGCCCATGGCGATCCCGACGGTGGCGTTGGCCATGGCGGGCGCGTCGTTGACGCCGTCACCGACCATGGCGACCTTGTGTTCGCGGGTGCGCAGGTCGATCACTGCCTTGACCTTGTCTTCGGGCAGCAGGTCCCCGCGGGCTTCGTCGAGTCCGAGCTGGCCGGCGACGGCGTCCGCGACGGTCTGGTTGTCGCCGGAGAGCATGATCATGTGGCGGATGCCGGCCTGGCGGAGCCGGGCAACGACGGGTTCCGCGGAGGTGCGGGGGGTGTCCATGAGGCCCAGGACGCCCAGGTACCGGGTTCCGCGGCGCACGACCATGGTGGTCCGCCCGGAGGCTTCAAGCCGGCCGGTCGTTTCGGTGATGTGCCTGGTCAACGGGGCACCGTCGATTTCGCTGAAGAGCAGTTGTTTGCCGATGTGGACCTCTTCACCGTCGATCAGGGCGCTGACGCCGCGGCCGGTGATGCTGGTGACCGCCCCGGCTTTGATTAAGGGTGTCCCGTCGAGCCGGGCGCGGGCGGCGGTGACGATGGCGGCGGCCAGCGGGTGGTCGCTTTGTGACTCGACGGCGAGGGCGACGGAAAGCAGTTCGGATTCCTTGACGCCGTCGGCCGGTTCGACGTCGGTCATTTCCGGTTTGCCCTCGGTGAGGGTGCCGGTTTTGTCGAAGGCGATCGCCCGCAGGGTGCCGAGGTTTTCCAGGGCGCCGCCGCCCTTGATCAGCAGCCCTCCGCGTGCGGCCCGTGCGAGCCCGCTCAGGACCGCGCTCGGGGTCGAGATTGCCAGGGCGCAGGGGCTGGCGGCGACGAGAACCGCCATTGCCCGGTACAGGGTGGCGGAGAACGGTTCGTCAATGACGAGGCCGGCGAACAGCAGCACGACGACCAAGGTCAGGACCGCGGGGACGAACACCCGCTGGAACCGGTCGGTGAAGCGCTGGGTGGGGGAGGTCTGGGCCTGGGCTTCGCTGACCATCCGCACGACCCGTGCGAGGGTGGAGTCCTTGGACAGCCGGGTGACCTCGATTTCCAGAACCCCGGATCCGTTCACGGTGCCGGCGTAGATTCGGCTTTCCGCGGGGATGTCGTTTTCGCCGCCGGGCGCCTGAGGGGCGAGCGGGGCTTTGTCCACGGGGATGCTTTCGCCGGTCACGGCCGACTGGTCCACGCTGCTTTGGCCGAGGGTGACGTAACCGTCCGAGGGGATGCGGGTGTTGGGTTTGATAATGACGGTGTCACCGACGCGGAGTTCCTCGACCGGGATTTCCTGTTCGGCGCTGCCGCGTCTGACGAGTGCGGTGTCCGGGGCGAGTTCGGCCAGCGCCTGGATGGCCCGGCGTGCCCGTCCCATGGCGTAGCTTTCCAGGGCGTGGCCGATGCTGAACAGGGCCAGCAGCAGGGCGCCTTCGGCCAGGTCCCCGAGTACCGCGGCGCCGGCGGCCGCGACCAGCATGAGGAAGTCGATTTCGAAGCGTTTGGCCATCACCGTCTGGATGGCTTCCTTGGTGGTGTAGTAGCCGCCGAAGAAATACGCTGCGACATACAGGGCAGTGGAAACGGCGTCCGGCACCGCCGGGCTCAGCCCGAGCAGGAAGCCCGTGGCCAGCGTGAGGGCACAGAGCACCGCGAAGATCAGCTCGCTGCGTTCTCCGAAAATCCCGCCGTGCTTATGGTCATGGTCCGCATGCTCTTCATGCTTGTGGTCGTGTTTTTCATGTTTTTCGGCCTCGGCCGGGGCCGCTTCGACGGCACCTGCCGGAGGTGCTTCGGCGGGACGGGGCCGGCGGGTGCGCGGTGGTGTCCCGAACCGCTCCAGCAGCTCCACGATTGCCTGCTCGGAGGTCCGGTCCGCGAGGTATTCGACCGCGACGGACCCGGTGGCGGAGACGTGGGCCTCCGCCACACCGGGCGCGGTGCGCAGCCTTTGTTCGAGCAGCTGGGCCCGGGCGGGCCTGGAGATGCCGTCCACGTCGAGGCTGAGGTGTCCGAAGTCGCTCTCCACCCGGGCCCCCAGGGACAGTGCCAGTTCGCGGATTCGCTGCAGGCTGATGATGTCGGGTTCGAAATGCACGCACAGCTGCGCCGCCCCTTGCCCTTCTTTGACGTGGGCGTCCATGACGCCCTGCCGGGACTGAAGGCCGGCGGTCAGCCGCCGGACGCAGGCATCCTTCTCATCCAGCGCGTCCGGAAGCACGGTGTTCAGGTCAAGTTGTGTGTCGGTGGCCATGGCTGCCGTTCTTCAGGGGCGGGGCAAGGATGTCATTTTGTAGATCGAGGAGCTGCGGTCGGGGGCGTTTAGCCGAAGAGGTCCCCGAGGAACCCGCCGCGCTTGCGGCCGTGTCCGGAGCCGCGGCCGTCGTGGTGGCTATCCCTCCGGTCGTAACCGTAGCCCTGCGGCTGGCCGAACCCGGGGCCCGGGGCCGGCGGTGCGGGCGGTGTGGCGTAGAAGGAGCTCTCGGCGTCGATCAGGGACTCCAGCTCGCCGCGGTCCAGGAAAATGCCGCGGCATCCAAGGCACTGGTCGATGACGATGCCGTTGCGTTCGTAGGGACGCATTTCCGCTCCGCATTTGGGGCAGGTCAGGGCGGCGGGTGAAACGTTCATGAGGACTCCTGATGTTGGGGGTGGGTGGATGGTTCGAATTCGGCCGGGACGGGTGCGCTGATCGCCGGAGAATGGCCCACGTGGGTGATCGCCAGGTCCAGCAGCATCCTGACATGGCTGTCATCCAGCCGGTAGAACACGTGCCTGCCCGAACGGCGGCCCGACACCACGCGCTGGGCCCGCATCAGCCGAAGCGCCTGGCTCACCGAGGACTCACTGAGTCCGGCCACCGAGGCAAGGTCATGCACGCAGATCTCACCGCCCTCAAGCAAAGCAGCGAGGATCCGGACCCGGCCGGGGTCGGCCATCAGCCGGAACACATCCGCCAGACGCTCCACGTCGGCCACCGCCGGCAAGGAACGCCGGAGGACATCGACCCGCGCCTCGTCGTCCCCTGACCCGGTCCCGGATACCGCATGAAAAGCCCGCCTGTTCATATGAATACATTAGCAGTTGATCTGATGTTAGGCGTCGAACCTCCATGGCCACCGGTAAATTACGTCAGATCCCGAGGGGCTACAGGCCGGCCAGGACATAGATGGTGAGGAAGCCGAGGAAGAACATCGCGCCCAGGAACACGGTTTCGGTGTGCTCGTGGGCTTCGGTCAGTAATTCCTCGACCACCAGGTACAGGAGGGCGGCAGCGCCGAGAGCGAGGACGAACGCCAGGACCGGGTGTCCGGCCCCGCCCAGCGCGGCCGCCCCGCCCAGCGCCCCGACCCCGGTGAGTAGCCCCAGTCCGCTGGTCGTGGCCACCGCGCGGATCCGCGACAGGCCGTTCCGCGTCAGGGTGATGGTGACGGACAGGCCGATGAAGAGAATCTCGATGGTCAGGGCAATCGTCAGGATCAGGCCCTGCTGGGCACCCAGTGCCGCTCCCAGTCCCACGAGGAGGCCGTCCAGGAGCAGGTCGATTCCCACCGCGACGAGAAAGCCGACCGGCAGCCCGGTCCCCGATGATTCCTGCTTCCGTTCCAGTGCCCGGCCGAAAGCCCCAAGGGCCAGCATGACCGCGGTCCCGGCGGCGAAGCCGGTGACCGCCCAAGGCAGGCTCCCCTCGTTCCGCAGGTCCGGGAGCACCTCGCCGGCCAGTGCGGCCAGCACGACCCCTGCAGCGAAATGCTGGACAGCGCTGGTGGCCTTCGGTCCCGGCGGACGCAGGACGGCCATGACCGAGCCGAGGATGGCCGCCGCGACGGGGAAGACTACGAATACTGCAGCCTGGGCAATTGCCCCGCCCGGCCCTGTCACCATGTCTTCTCCTCAGGACTTGGGCACCGGAGTGACCGGGCCCCGGGGTTTTAACGCCGCAAGCCCGCCGGCTTCCCATCTGCGTGAGACCAATCTAGACGAAGAATGCTGCGGTGGTGCCCATCCGGCCGGCGGAGGGCCGAAACAGCGCATGACACACTCGTTGACAAACCCTGCGGCCCAGAGGTCGGATGGGATATGAGCAGCGACACCCACCGCAGGGCACGGCGGATTGCTGCCCTGGTCATGGTCGTTCTTGCCGGTGTGAGCTTTGCCATTGCGCGGGCTTCGGACGGGACCGGTCCGGTGAGGCGGTTCGAAACCAGCGTCCTGATCCCTGCCATCGCCGTGCTGATGGTGGTTATGGCCGGCTACCTGATCAGGGCCGGTCAGCAGGTCAGCCCCTGGTACTGACCCACCTGAAATGGAAATACCGTGTCCTGATGATCACCGCGGTCGCCGGCGCTGCGATCACCTGGGCTCTTGCTCTGGCCCGCCCGCACGAATTCCTGATCGCCGCCTACCTTCCCGCCGTCCTGGCGAACCTGATCTTCAATCTTTTCGAACGAGGCATCCCGCCCGTCCCGAGCCGCTGAACCCGAAATGGAAACGAAAGGCCCGGGACGGGCTCAAGTGGAGGGCGCGTCGATGGGCGTGTGGATGACGGTCCCGTTCCTGCCCCTTGTAGCGGTAGCGGTAGCGGCGATGATTGTGGCGTGCTGTGGCGGACGAGCGTTCCTTCAGGGACGCCGGGCGAGGTTTTCGGCGGGCGTTGCTTGATGACTCACTGCCGGAAAAGAGCTAGGTGCCAGGGCGGACCATGGTCCCGGCACGGCAACAAGGCTCAGGTAGTCGAGGCAGAACCTGACTTGCAGCCCGATCAGACCCGCGGCACACGGCCCAGTCCACGAACGCGGGCCAGGGTAGCGCGGTCGCAGATATCCTGCGCAGCCCTCGTATCGGCATCGAAGGCGAACCCATCGATCAGCCGCGCTCACTGCTCCCGGCCGGAATCACACCAAGGTTGCCGTCCGCCGTCGCCGTAGCTGCCGTCGCCTTAGGTGCGCCGCCAGCCGTGACTGCCAGCGGTCCACGGCCCCCATGACCCTGACCGAGACCGCCCAGTAGGCGACGCCGACTGCCAGCGATGCCACGACGGCGAGGGCCTCGTCGATTTCCCTGATGTCCGGGAAAACAACCCAGTGCGTGACGTAGGCGAAGAAGGAAGCACTGGCCGGCACGCCCAGCGGGCGGTGCAGGATGGCCGGTAGCGGGATGCTGGGCAGCCACGCCAGGATCAGGATGCCGGCGATGATGGTGGCCTCGCGCCAGGGCTCGCTGAAGTAGCCGGGGACGGTCGCCGGGGCGAAGGCTTAGCCGAGCGCGAAGAGCCACAGCACCGGGCGGGTGTGCAGGAGATCGAGCGCCGCGACAGCGACGCTCTTGGCCGATACGGCGGCCCCGGCTATGAGCGGTGGAAGGGCCGGAATCTGGAGATGCGGAGAAAGATCGATGCGGTGAAGTTCTCCAACCAAATCGCCGAGATGAACCGCCAAGACGAAGGGCTGGACTCCGAGAGATGACACTTCCGCTGGCGCCGCGTGGATGACCAGAAACAGCCGACGGCGGTCCCGAATCGGGCCGGCGGGCGACCGGGCACGTCTCGACGAGAGTCAAGGACACCGCGGCGCCAGCGGTTGCGCAACGTCCCTCTAGGCCGGCTTACATCCTCGCCCGGGCCGCACGTGGCGGGCGCGGCAACCGCTCGGCCTGGCTGTGCATCATCGGATTCGCCGCCGTAGTGTTCAACTTCACCGTCGTCAACGTGTACTTCCCCGGCCTGCACTCCTACTCCAGACGCACCTGACCCCGTCCCCGGCACCGCGGCGGCCGAATAACGATGTATCATCGCTTCGGTGAAGGGAACCTGCCATGCCACCGATTGACCAGTGGGTCGCGTTCGAACCCCTCGCGGGCTCGCCAATCGCCGTCGCCGCCCTGCTGCTCGCGGCGCTATACATGAGGGGGACGATCTGGATGTGGCGGCATCGCCGTCGCTGGGCAATCGCCCGTACGGCATCGTTCTTGACCGGATGCGTCCTGATCTTTGCCGTCACGACGTTCGGCGTGAACCGCCTGGCCGAGGAGTTCGTCTCGGGCCTGGTGTTCCAACAGATCACCCTGTTGACCGTCGTCCCGCCGCTTCTCATCGCCGGCTCGCCGGGGCGTCTTCTCCTGCGCAGTACACCGCACACCGGCCTCGGACGACTCGTGCTCCGCGCCGCGCACGCGGGACTCCGATCACGATTCTGGCGCGCCGCACTACACCCCGTGGTCGCCATCGTCGCCGCGATCCTGCTGTACCCAGCTCTCTATCTCACAGACGTCATCAGCATCATCATGCGCATCCCCCTCGGTCACGACGCCCTGTTGTTCATCTTCCTCGTCCTCGGCGTCATCTCGGCGATACCGCTATGGTCGTCCGACCCCTTGCCACGTGTCCCATCCTTCGCTGTGCGGTTCGTCGACATCGTCGTCGAGCTCCAAATCCATGCCGTCTTCGGCCTGATCCTGCTCCGAACCGGGACACCGCTTTTCAGCGCATACGCCAACCCCACCGGCGACCATGATCCGATCCTCGATCAGGCGATCGCCGGGACCCTGGTATGGACCTATGCAGAACTGCCGCTATTCGTGGTACTCATCGTCTGCCTTTCCCGCTGGCGCACCCGGGAGATGCGCACCTCGAAGCAACGACAACGCGTCGAGGATGCAGAGCTCGACACATACAACGAATACCTCGCAAGTATGGCCCAGGGGCGCCTTGAGAGGTAGCGGGATCCTCGTGTGTCGCGGCCAGCGCATCAGTCCCCGCTTGCCCATCTACTCGGAGGACCCGGCACTCCCGACGGTAGCGTGAACCGATGAAAGTCATCATCCCATCGAATGAGGGTGCAACAACCGTTGCCGCGACAATCGCTGAAGGGTCCTGCAGCCCACCCCCGCTGCGCGGAAAATGTACGACGACGATGCCGCCCTTTGGGATTTCCTCGCCGACCGTCTGGCGGAGCTCCTGCCGCCGCCTCCGCCTCCGTCTCGGGGGCGGGCCCAGCACCGGAATACTAATGCCGGTTACGCCAAGACGTCAGGAGCTGCTTTCGACCTTGCGGACGGCTTCCAAAGCGGACATCGGGCGTCGCGCGTTCGCGGGGGAGCTCAGCAGGTAGCTTGTTTCCACCAAAGCGTCGAACTCGTCCTTCGACATCAAAACGGTGGATCCGTGCTTGGACACGATCTCGATCTCGGTGCGGTCGAGGTTGACGCGCTCGATGAGGCGGGTAAGCTCTCGGCGAGCCTCGCTAGCGGTTACGGCCATGACTACCTCCTGGTTGCAAGAGACATGCTAGTACTCGCTTTTTTCGCACCAGCGTTCTTTGGAGTAGGAGGTCCATAGATGGTTTTGGCTCATTATGGTTGCCCAACTCCCAACCGAAGGCGGAATGGGTCCTGCTAGCGGTCCATGCTGACCAGTCCTGCTATCGCGGCGATTGTCAGGACGCGGTATTTCCATTTCAGGTGGGTCAGGACCATAGGTTGGCCGGCGGACCGGCCCCTGATCAGGTAGCCGGCCATGACGATGATCAGCACGGCGATGGCGGGAATCAGGGCGGTAGTTGCGAACTGCCTCACCGCACCGGTGGCTTCGGAAACCCGGGCGATGGCCACGCTCGCACCGGCCAGGATCAGCATGACCAGGGAAGCCATCCACCGTGCCCTGCGCTGCGCATCATCACCCATTGCCCATGCGACGCCCCCGTCATGTGGTTTGTCAACAAGAGCAGAGCAATAGGTACGGGATAATGGAGCCATGGCCAAGACCCCCGCCCAGCGCATCAGGAAGCACGGCGCCAAAGCCGTGGTCCCCGAGCATCGGCTGCCTCCGGTGATTTCCTCACGGACACCGCAGAGTGCCCAGAGCAACAGCAACCTCATTGTGATCGCCAGCGTCGTGGCCAGCCTCTTCCTGTTCTGGTACCTGCATCTGCTGACGCTGAACCAGATGACGCAACTGTCCAACGGGCTGGCCATGCCTGACTCGCTGATCGGCGGGTTCTCTGCCGACTATGCCGCCCAGCTGCGCGCCGTCATGGACGACGATGCCCGCGGCCAGCTGAACTACGTCCACAAGACTGCCGGCACGCTGTTCCCCTTGATCTTCGGTTTAAGCTGGCTGCTGCTGATCGGCACCAATGTCGCAAAGAAGGGACTCCGGGGGGCCTTGTGGGCGTTGCCGCTGCTGTTTGCCGTGGTGCGGTTGTGGGGCAACGTCGCCATCGATGCGGCGCTGGCGCCCGCGGTTCCCGACGCCGGCGCCGTGGCCCTCGCGTCGGCGCTCACGGTTGCGGGGTGGGTGCTGCTCCTGCTGAGCCTGCTGGCCGGCGGGGCTGCCGTTTTCCTGCGCCGTCGGACTGCCCCGCGGAGTGCTCCATTGCCCTGAGCAGCTACCGCGCCCCTGTACGCGGCGGCCTGCTATCGGGCTCACCAGCGAACAAGACCAGGATGATCGGGTAGGCCTTGCGCGTTCCACACCCAGGCTCGGGGATGCGCAGCCCGAAGGCGATACCCCACTTACTGCGCTCTGACCGTCACGCCCAGGCTGTGGGGATCTGGTTGGCCGCCGGTGAGCCTGCCGTCATCACAGCCCTGAGTAGGAGTGCAGGCCGTTGAAGAACTGGTTCACGATGGCGAAGTTGAAGACCACACACAGGTAACCCACGATCGACAGCCAGGCCGCGCGGGTGCCGGTCCAGCCGCGGGTGGCCCTGGCGTGGAGGTAGCCTGCGTAGACCACCCAGATCACGAAGGTCCAGACTTCCTTGGTGTCCCAGCCCCAGAAGCGGCCCCAGGCTTTCTCGGCCCAGATGGCGCCGAACATGAGGGTGAACGTCCAGCCGACGAACGCCACGGTGTTGATGCGGTAGGAGAGGTTTTCCAGGCTCAACGCGTTGGGGACCAGGCGCATGAACCCCAGCTTGTCGGCCCCTGCGGCGGCGATGGTCTTCTGCCGGTGAGACTGGACAAGTTGCAGTGCGGACATGGCGAATGTCAGGGTGAACAGTGCCGAGGACAGCACAGCGATGGAGACGTGGATGACCAGCCAGTAGCTCTGCAGCGCGGGAACAAGGTGCCCCACGGGGGTCCAGTACAACACGGAGGCGGCCACGAGCATGATGATGGCCAGGCCGATCACGAACGTGCCAAGGAAGCGGAGGTCGCGGCGGATCAGCACCACCAGGAAGACAGCTACGGCTACGAACGCTCCGGTGGTGAGGAATTCGTACATGTTCCCCCACGGCACCCGGCCTGCGCCGATGGCCCGGGTGATCACGCCGGCGGCGTGGATGAGCGCGCCGAGGACAGTCAGGGCCACGGCAACGCGGGCGGGGACGCGGCGTTCGGCGCCGTAGCGCATGCCGGGGTCCGCCAGCTGCCCGGCGGCTGGCTCTTCTGGGTGTGACGCGCCGCCGGTGGCCGAGGACGGCCGCTCGGCCCGTCCCGCGGGCCCGCTGACATCTGTGCCGGCCCGATCAGCTGCGCCGGCACCCAGTCCGGCCGCCACCGGAATCCTGACCGGTGCCGCGGCAGCCGCGGCTGCTTTCGGATCCACCGCGCGGAGGGTTTTGCTGCTCTTGGCGAGGTCCCAGGCGAACGCGATGAAAGCCACCGCGTACGTGCCGGCGGCCAGCAGCATAAAGAGTTCGCTGTATTGGCCCATGGTCTCGTTCAGGGTAGGCATTAGTTTTCCTTCGTTTGCTCGTGAGGGGCGGCTGTTGACTGGTCGAAGCCTGCTGGGGGCTGTGCCCGGGGGGTGTCTGCCACGTCATTATCCGCCTGACCGCTGGGATCCGTCCGTGGGGCGAGGCGCCATTGCCCGGCCAGCAAGGACCGCAGGGCCGCGGCCTCGGCGGGCAGGCGGTGGTCTTCGCCGCGGGCCAGGAGCCCGTACTCGACCATGGTCCTCCCGTCCGCATTGTTGCCGGCGCGGACCCAGACGCGGCGGCGGTTCATGTAAAGGGAGGTGATCAGCCCGGCGACTGCCAGCAGTGAGAACGTCAGGACGCCGGCCTGGCCCGGAACTGTCCGGATGTCCACGCCGATGTAGCGTTTGAGTCCATCGAAGCTGATCGAACCTTTGCCCTCGGGCAGCGTGTAGGTCTGCCCGGCGTTCAGGACAATTCCGCCTGCCGGGAGGCCGCGTCCGTTGAGCTGTGTCAGCTTCTGTACGTCGAGGTTGTAGACGTTTTGCGGCTTCCCGTCATCGAGGCCGAGGTCGCCGTAGTAGGAGTTCAGGTTAAGCTGCGGGTTCAGCGGGTCCGGATCGAAGCTGTACGCGACACCCTCGGCGTTCTTCACCGCAGACGGGAGGAAGAAACCGGCAAAGCCCAGCTGGGACGGTCCGGCATCAGGAACTTTGGCCACGATCGTGGAGGTGAAGACGGCATCGGTGGGAATGGAAACGACGGGCCCGCTGAACGCGGTCTGCCCGTTTCCGTCTTTCACCGTGATCACGGGGGCGTAGCCGTTGCCCACGAGAAACATTCCGGTCTCCCCGAAGTACACCGGTTCGTTGACTTTCAGGATCTGCTGCCGTGGTGGTGCGTTCAGTCCGTCCCTGGTGGTGAGGGCGGCGGTGAAGTCGATCGGCTGGCCGAACTGCTTGGTTGATTCGCGGTCGAAGCGGACGTCGAAGTTGTCCAGCGTGACGGTGAAGGGGTCCAGTTGGGTGCTCTGGAAGTTGGTTCCCGGTGCGAAGTTGTCGTAGCCGACCAGGGTGTTCACGAAGGTGTCGCCCTCGACGAGGATCTTCTGTCCCCGGTGGCCGAACATCCCCCCGATGGCGACACAGACCAGGACGCCGATCAGGGAAGAGTGAAAGACAAGGTTGCCCACTTCCTTCAGGAAGCCGCGCTCGGCCCCCAAAGACGGCCGTGCGGCGTCGTCCCTTATCTCTACGCGGTACCCGCGTTTCTTCAGGACCGCCGCCGCGTCCGCAATAGCGCCGGACGCCGGGACACCGGCTTCCGCCGGAAGCACGAGCGTACCGTATTCGGGAAGCCGGGACAGCCGTTTGGGTGTTCGCGGCGGCTGGGACCGAACCGCCCTGTAATGCGCGATGGCGCGGGGAACAACGCAGCCGATCAGGGAGATGAACAGCAGGATGTAGATGGACGAGAACCAGGCCGAGGAGTACACATCGTAAAGCTGGAGCGAGTCTAGGATCCTGCCGTAGTCAGGGTTGTTCTTGATGTGTTGAGCCACAACGGCAGGGTTCGCGGGCCGCTGAGGAAACAGCGATCCCGGCACCGCGGCTACCGCCAGCAACAACAACAGGAACAGTGCCGTGCGCATGCTCGTCAGCTGGGTCCATGCCCAGCGCAGCATGCCGGGTAGCCCCAGCGGCGGGGGAACCACAGTTCGGTTCCCCGGAGCAGTGTGTACAGGCATCGGCTACTTTCAGGTCTCGGCGTCGGTGCGTGGCCTCCACCGAATCTTCTACAATACGTAGAAGTAATGGTTGTGTATACCTTCATAGGATCACAAGAGGGCGTCAATTCGCCGGGTTGCCGGAGCCTTTGACTTCAGGGCCGGATGCCCCTCGGGCGCGAGGTCGGCTTGACCGGCCCGGCCTCGCCGTCAAAATGCCATAAGGTACGGTTCATTCCCACGAAAGCACAACGAAAGAGAATCAAGGTGGCCACCGACTACGACGAAGCACGCCCCGATGTTGCAGAATCGCGCAATGCCACGCTTCAGGCCCTCCGGTCCGCGAACGCCCCGGACGCCCGCAGTGTGGTCAGCGCGCTGGATGAGGCTGACACAACCGATGGTGTGGAACTGCCCGGCGCTGACCTCTCCGATGAGGTACTGGCCATCGAGGTCATCCCGCAAAAGGACGACGAGTTCACCTGCTACTCCTGTTTCCTGGTCCGGCACCGGTCACAGATTGCCGTCGGGAGGGACGGGCACGCTTCCTGCCTTGAATGCGAAGGCTGACTCTTGAGAAAATGCCCGGAACCAGCAGTACCTTGGTCGATTGGGGCCGGCACGGCAATCTTTTATGCTGCGCGGGCGCCCGGGGCGCCGGTTCCCTTCATCGGCGAAGATCTGATCCTTAGAGCACCAAAGTAGGCTTTGTCCATGTAGTCGGTTCAGTTCAGACCTGCATTGGCGGTATCGCCAGCTGTTGCGGGGCCACAGCAGGTCGGGGACCCGAGCAGGTTAACTCATGGCTCCCCGTCGTCAGCGCATCTACAACAACGGCTACCGCGCCACTGGTTTTAGCGCGGGCGGAAACCAAGTCCTGTGAAGAGGTGGTGCTCCTCGCTGGCAGAGGCCGTGGCCGACCCATCTGCCCGGGGACCCATGCCTCCCACGGAACAGCCACTGGCAATGGCGGATCGTGGGAATCTCGGGCGCGAGCGGCGACGCCGACCTCCGGGGAAATCCGGCGCATCCAGGGTGTGCAGCTCATCACTCCGGAGATCAATGCCGGCCTCCCTCCTGACAGTATCGGCCAGCCACCTACCCGGCAACCGTCAGCTGGTAGGCGTAGAGCAGGGGCGCATCCACACTGGACGCACGTATTTCCAGCGGGCCTGCTTCGGGTACGCTGACTTTCGCTGTCTCTTTGGTGCCGTTGCAGGCCGCCCCCAGTTCCATCACCTCGTTACCGCCGGAGCGCACCCCCAGAAAGGCCTTGCCCCCGCCTTCGCACACCAGCGTCAACGCATAGCTGCCTGCCTGCACGTCCTTTGTGTGAACCACCGGCTGCCCGTTGAGGATTCTGCCGGCGTCCGCCGCTACGGTCCCCGAACCGGCGGGAAGCGCGGCGGCCTGCCACGCCGGTACGTCAGCGTTACCCGCGGAGACCTGCCCGGCGCAGCCTGACACGGCCCCCACGACAGCGGCCGCAGCCACACTGGAAAGGGCGCGCCGAAACAGAGGTGAAAGGTATGCCATCCCTCCAATCTACCCGGCCAATCAGCTCCGGCACCCACGTTCCCATACCGCGCGGGCACCGAAGCGTGCAGACGGACATCCCGACCTTTACTTGTCCGTGTTGGCATTCGCTACCTCGCAGGAACCCGCCCCGGCCAAGAAACGGCAGGAAGCCGGCTGGGGCCGTACTGCAGCCGCCTGACCCCCTTCACCCTTGGCGGCTTACTGACACACGCTCGCATCGCCTGGCGCTCTCACCCGAAAAAAGTCGCTCTTTGATGGAACCACCAGCCCGTCAGGGGCCATTGCCCATCACGGGCAGGTCGGTTCATATGCGCCGGCACTTTAACCGGCCGGAGGCAGAAAACAAACTGACATTGGACACGGCAGCGGATACGCCGGTCATGGGCGTGACAGCCATGGGTACGGAAGGAGGGACGCCCGTGGGTACGGCGGGCATGACCGCAGACACGTGCGCGGGGGCCACGAACAGGGTCCAGGGGCACTGGCTCCGGCGGCATAATCAGGTGGCTGATGCGGCTACTCAGTGGGCACACCACTGAACAGGTTGAGGCGCCGGGACGTGATGACGGATCGTCGGCACGCCATCACGAGAGGGCGCTGACGCAGCGGAACGGGGCCTCACCCCGCAGAGGGACCCGCTGCTGATACCCCCTGCACTCAGAGGTGCTGTTCGGTCAAACCGTGAATCCGCAGGACCGGTCAGGGGCGTGGATATCCTGTGGCATAGATACCAGCAGCCCACGGTCCCTTCTCTACGAACCGGAGGCCCCGGGGCCGGGCGCAGGACGCCCCCGGCGGATGCGGCTGTGGATTGTTTTCGCGACAGTCGTGGTCCTCACGGCCGCGGCGTTTTTCGCCATCGGCCGGCTGACCGCAGTCCCGGCACCGGCGCAGGTATCCGACTCCGGTGCCGACGCAGGCTTCGCCCGGGACATGCAGGCCCACCACGCCCAGGCCGTGAAAATGGCCCTGCTGATCCGTGACAAGTCCGCCGACCCGGAGATCCGCGCCGTCGCTTACGACATCGCCACCTCCCAGCAGCAGCAGAACGGGCAGCTGTTTGCCTGGCTGCAGGACTGGGGCCTGCCTCAGGCAGGGACGGCACCGCCCAGGGCGTGGATGGGGGCAGAGGCCGGTGCGGGGCACACTATGGCACCGGACGCCGGAGGCGGGATGCAGGGCACCGGCGGGATGGCAGGCATGGCCACCGCCGGACAGATGCAGGGCCCTTGAGTCCTCCGGCGCCGAAGCCGACCGGCTCTTCACGGACATGATGGTCCGCCACCACCAGGCCGGCGCCGACATGGCCAGGGCCACCGTCCGTCTCGCCGAGACGTCCAAGGTCCGGGACTTCGCCGCCCGCATCGTGGAGCCCAGACCGCGGAGATCACCGCCCTCCAGGAACTGCGCGGCAGACTCTGACCCCTTTCGACGAAAGCGAGAAACCACCATGCCGGCAGCACGGAAAAGCGCCGCGGAACGAACAGCCATCCTGAAGACGATCCAGGCGAAACAGCGCGCCGCCGACAGGCGCCGGGCGTGGCTGATCTACGGCACGGGCGGTCTTGGTCGCTTCGATCATCAGTGGCGTGACGTTCGTGCTTGTCGGTGAAGTGCAGCAGCACGAGCAGGCCAAGGCGGCCGCGGCCCGGCCTGTCGAGGGTGAGCAGGATTTCCCCCGGCCAGTCCCGGCACCATACCCGCGAACCCGTCAGTTACCCGCGGACTTCGGCCACCGGCGGGGACCACGCGCCGGTGTGGACGAATTGCGGGACGTACACCGTCGCGGTGGAGCAGATGCAGGCCGTGCACTCCCTCGAACACGGCGCGGTCTGGCTCTCCTACCGGCCGGACCTCCCCAAGGAGCAGATCGCCGAACTGACTTCCCTGGCTGGCAGCCAGGACTACCTTCTGCTCAGCCCCGTCGCCGGACAGGCCTCGCCCGTGACCGTGACCGCCTGGGGCAAGCAGCTCTCGGTGGACAGCGGCAGCGACGAGCGCCTGGCGACGTTCATCCAGAAATACCGGCAGGGCCCGCAGACCCCCGAGCCCGGGGCCGTCTGCAGCGGCGGCGTCCAGGGCTGACCGTGCGGCGCCGCCGCCCCCAGTGCGCCGTGGGCGGCGGTATCAGGGCGTCAGAAAGCATTGTGCCTGGACGGGCGCGGTGAAGGTTCCGGCCCAGAGCCACGAGGGTAATGGACCAACGAGAGCCGTCCCGGTTGCTCGGCTCTTTCGGAAGCGGACGCGATTCCCCCAACGGCGGCTCTCCCTACGCCATCTAGGTCCAACGGAACATGACAACGGCCGGGCGTTGAGCGGACAACCCACGATCCGGACGGTGTGGCTCCTTCCCATTAGCGCGCATCAGCGGAGCCGCATTACGTAGTGGGGCGGGCCAGATCATTGGGAGTGACCGGCGCGGGGAGGTTTCAGTGATGGTCTTGACCGGCGCCACGCAGAACTGAAGCCGCGGCAAGCCGGTATGCTGGGGTGGTGTTGAATGAGTTTTGGGCGACCGCATCCGCCTCCTACAAGGCTGTTGTTTTCGGTGCGATGGGATCGATCGCCGTTGGAATCGTCCTCACTATTTTGGGGCAAGTTTTCAGGAACGAAACCCTGACCTTCGCGTCGCTTGCCGTCATCGGCGTGGGGTTGGTGCTTCACAGTGCAGGCGTTGTCATCCGCGGTCACAAGGTACAGAAAAGCCTCCGGAAGTAGCCACCCGCCGTATTAGGGCGTAGCTTCGGCCGGCGGCAGGCCTGCTGACTGCATCCGATCCGTTTGCGGGAACCGGCCGGACAGGATGCGGCACGGACTGCCTCCTGGGCGGTTTCTAGGCGGGAGCGGTTTGCCGCCGTCGGGCCTTCCAGCTCCTCCAGAGCCGGGATTGGCCTCGTTCCGCGGCACCCATGATGCGTACTGAGATGGCCCAATAGGCGATACCTGCAGCCACGGACAGCAGCACGGCCAGTTCCGGCTGGTTCTCTTTGAAGTCCGGGAAGACCAGCCAGTGGGTGACGTAGATGTACAGCGACGCGCTGGCGACCACGCCGACGGCGCGGTGAAGGGCCCTAGGCAACGGGATGGCCGGAATCCACGCGATCATGAGGATGCCCGCCAGGATGGTGGCTTCGCGCCAGGGGTCATCGAAGTAGCCCGGCAGGGTCAGGGCCGCAAGGACGGAAAGTGCCAGGCGCTGCGGCCATGTCCGGGCCCGGGCAAGCGCCCAGCCCAGGGCGAAGAGCCACAGGACCGGGCGCGTGTGCAGGATGTCCAACGGCACCAGGTTGTAGCGGAACAGCAGCCCGACGCCCACGAGTGCCACGGGGAACGCCAGCGGGAAGCGCTTTTCTGCGCGGTGCGCCCACGGGATGGACAGCAGCGCGATCATCCCCGCCAGCACATAGACCAGCACCTCGATGAACCAGAAGTGCCAGGCGTCAGTCCACTCGGCGGGCCCGATCATCGTGTTCAGCAGGAACAGGTTGGCGGTGGTGTAGTGGAACTTGTCGCCGGCCAGCAGCATCACCGCGCCGATGAACGCCACGGTGGGCAGCACCACCCTCGCCAGGCTGCGCAGTTGGCGCCGGAGGCGGGGAAGCCGCTGCCCGTCCAGTTGGAAGCGTGCGAAGTTGTATCCGGCCACGGCCATCAGGATGTGGGCCGTGCCGGGCCAGCGGATCAGGTCGATGTGGGTGCTGATGATGGTCAGGATCGCGACGGCGCGTAGCACGATGCTGGTTTCGAGCGGCGCGATGGTCCGCTGGAGCCTGTGCCGGGGCTTGCTTGGCCCGCGGGGGGTGAGGTCTTTGACGGGCGTCACGTGCCAATTGGCCGGCAGGGGGCTCAAAGCCCGCTCCAGCCGGACCGACGCCGCCACGTAGGACAGCGAGTCGCCGCCCAGAGAGACGAAGGTGTCGTCGTCGCCGATGTCCTTCCGTTCCAGGGCGTCGGCGAAAATCCGCTTCACGTCCTCGGGGGACCCGCCCGCAGGGTCCGTCCCGTCGTTGGGAATTCCGCTTCCGAGAAAGTAGGCGGTGCAGGAATCACCGGTGCCGCCGGCCCCGGTGCCTGACTCCGGGATGACGGCCGCAGGCGGTTTCGGGCTTCCGGGAGACACAGCGGCGAGGGCAAGGACGGCGGGATAGTCGGTCTTGCCGGTCGCGAGGCGGGGCAGCTCGGAGACGGCGTGAACGGTGACGGCGGCGCGCGGCAGGGCGAGTTCCTGCGCCAGGGACTTGGCGAGCATCCGCTCGTCGTGGGTTCCTTCGACGGCGGCCACCAGTTGGGCGTCCGTCCCGGCGCAGGCCGCCTTGAGGCCGAGGCCTGCGAGGACTTTTTCCACCTGGCCGAGGTCGATCCTTAGGCCCAGAATCTTCACGAAGCGGCTTCGCCGGCCCACCACCTCGTACAGCCCGTTGGTGCGCTGCCGGGCGAGGTCTCCGGTGCGGAGTTCCTGCACGCTCCGGCCCAAGGCGAGGTCCGCGGGCTTCCGCGCGTAGCCGAGCATCACGTTGGGTCCGCTGTAGACAAGCTCGCCGTGCCCTGGTCCAAGATCATCGAGGCCGGGAACAGGGTCGATCCGGAACTCTCCTCCGGGAACCGGGAGGCCGATGGATCCGGCGTTCCCCTCCGCCAGGTGCGGCGGCAGGTAAGCCATCCGGGCCGTGGCCTCGGTTTGCCCGTACATGACGAACAGGTCCCAGCCCTCGCGGCGGCCCAGCCGCGCATACCGCGTCACCGCCTCCGGTGCCAGGCGTCCACCGGCCTGGGTGATGTAGCGAAGGGTGGGCAGGTCCCGGTCCGCGAAACCGGCACGGTCCAGCAGTTCGAACGTGTAGGGCACGGCCGCAAAGGACGTGGCTCCGCGGTTCCGGAACAGCTGCCAGAAACACTCATCCACCACGGACAGGCCGGTCAGCACCAACCCGGCACCGCGGAGCAGGTGGCTGTTGATGACCGAGAGCCCGTAGCAGTAGTACATGGGCAGGGTGGTCATGGCCCGGTCGTCGGCGGTGAGGCCCAGGTATTCGGCGATCGACTCGGCGTTGGACTGCAGGTTGCTGTGCGAAAGCCGCACCAGCTTGGGGGACCCCGTGGAGCCGGACGTGCTCAGCAGCAGGGCCAGATCCGGGTGCAGCTCGTGGATGGTCCCGGCCCGGACCTCATCCAGCTGCAACGCATCCGCCCCGTGCCCGCCAGCGGCAGGGCGGATCACGAGGTCGGGATCGTAGGCCGCCACGAGCGAGGCAAGGGCCGCAGGGTTGCCGGCGGGGGCCAGCAGCAGCGGATGGCCACCGGAAAGCGCCGCCAGGTAGGCTACGAGGGAGTCGATGCTGTTGTCGGCGGCGAGCACGACCAGCCGCCGGGACGCGCCTAAACGGTGCGCAAAATCCTGCACCCGTCCGGCCAGCTCACCGTACGTGATGGCCCGGGAACCTGTAAGGATAGCGGGCCGGTCACCATGGCGGGCAAGCCCCGCGGCAAAGGCAACCCCCGCGATTTCAAGGGGAAGATTCACTGCGCCACCATAAAGGGAAGGCTAGCCTAACTTCAACTGGAATAATTAGGAAACGCTTTCGTGTCGTATAGCGTGGGTCATCCGGGCTGGCACGGTATGTAAACGAGTGTTCGACCATCTGTTGTGGCCAATGACCGTTCCGCCCAAACCCTCAATGGTCCGCTCCCGGCTGACCCTGGCTCGGGCGAGCATCCGTTTCCCGCTGGTCATCACTGAAGGGCGAAGGCAGCCCGGCCAGCGAGCTGGTCGGCGGCTTCTCGGCCCCGGGACAAGCACCGGAAACCAGGTACCCGTCCGCGGCAGGCTAAACA
Source organism: Arthrobacter sp. NPDC058288 (assembly GCF_042880995.1). NCBI lineage: Bacteria > Bacillati > Actinomycetota > Actinomycetes > Micrococcales > Micrococcaceae > Arthrobacter > Arthrobacter sp. NPDC058288. The sequence goes on along the minus strand of NZ_JBHVYH010000008.1, from coordinate 132,479 downwards.
CCCGTTATGGGAGGCCGGTCCACGGCCTCGGCTGTCGCCCCGCGCACCGATTTGCAGGGAACACTCAGGGACCCGTAAGCCTGCCGTTACCTGGCGGCTATAGATTGCTTGGTGTCCCTGATGTCGCGCGAAGGAAACCATGACACGATCCGCTGTTCGCCCAGCCGTTCCCGGGCCGTCCCGGCCATCGGCTTCCACAGCCAGAGTGCCGTTTCTGAACGCGTTGAGGGCCGACGTGCCGGCTTCTCTGGTGGTGTTCCTGGTGGCTCTGCCGTTGTCCCTGGGTATCGCGGCGGCCTCGGGCGCTCCGGTGATGGCCGGTCTCATCGCAGCCGCGGTCGGCGGCGTCGTGGCCGGCAGCCTGGGCGGATCTCCTCTTCAGGTCAGCGGCCCGGCGGCCGGTCTGACGGTTGTCGTCGCGGGACTGGTGCAGGAGTTCGGCTGGGCGGTGACCTGTGCCATCACTGCCGCGGCCGGTCTTGTGCAGCTCCTGCTGGGAGTCAGCAGGGCCGGTCGGGCCGCGCTGGCCGTTTCCCCGGTGGTGGTCCGCGCGATGCTCGCGGGAATCGGGATCACCATTGTCCTGCAGCAGGTGCAGGTGCTGCTCGGTGGCAAGCCGGCGGGGTCTGCCGTGGAAAACCTGGTCCGGCTTCCCGCGGCCCTGACGGGGGTGGAGCTCCACTCGGCTCTGCTGGGTCTTGTGGTCATTGGCCTGCTGGTGATGTGGAAGTACCTGCCCGCGGCGGTCCGTAAGGTACCCGGGCCGCTGGCCGCTGTCGCCGCCGGCACAGCCATCTCTGTGTCGTTGGCACCCGGGATCGAGCGGATCACCCTGGACGGTTCGATTTTCGATGCCGTGACCCTCCCGGACCTGCCCGTCGGTAACTGGGGAGCAGCGGCTTTGGCTGTCATCTCGGTTGCGCTGATCGCCAGTATCGAATCGTTGCTCTCAGCGGTGGCGGTGGACAAGATGCACACCGGGGCCCGCACCGACCTTAACCGCGAGCTCATGGGCCAAGGGTCGGCGAACATTGTCTCCGGGCTGCTGGGCGGGTTGCCCGTGACGGGAGTGATCGTGCGCAGCGCCACGAACGTGGAAGCCGGGGCCCGGACGCGTAAATCCGCGGTGCTGCACGGGCTCTGGATCCTCATGTTCTCGGTCCTGTTCGCCGGGCTGATCCAGATGATTCCGCTGGCGGTCCTGGCCGGGCTCCTGATCGTGATCGGGACGCGCCTGATCAAGGTCGCAGAGATCAGGACGGCAGCGCGGACCGGCGATTTGGTGGTGTATGCCGCCACGCTGCTGTGCGTGGTGTTCCTGAACCTTCTCGAAGGCGTGTTCATCGGGCTGGCCGTGGCCTCGGTCTTTGTGCTGCGGCGGGTACTGCGCGTCTCCATCGATGCCCACCAGGCCCGGGCGGAACAGGGCGGTTGGCGTGTGACGATCGCCGGTTCCTGCAGCTTTTTTGCGCTTCCGCGACTGAACCGGGTGCTGCACGCCGTTCCCGAGGGCGTCGACGTGCTCGTGGAACTGAATGCCGATTACGTAGATCACGCCTTCCGGGAAGCGGTGCTGGCCTGGCAGAAGCAGCACGCCGCAGCTGGCGGAACCGTCCTGCTGGAAGAATATGGCAACACGGCGTTCCAGGACGCGGCCCAAAACGCCCCCCGGCGTCAGGAAACCCAGGAGTTTCCGCTCCCGCCCCGAAACAGGCGACACACAGGCGGACCGCTGCCCGAAGGTGACAGGAAAGCGGCGGAAGGTGGCCTGACACCGGAAGACGTTGATCGCCGCGCAGGACAGCCGCCGGTACCTTCCATCCTGCAGGGCGTCGACAGGTACCACCGCCGCCATGCCGACAAAGTTAGCCGGCACGTGCAGGACATGGCCCATGGGCAGAACCCGGACACCCTCTTCATAGCCTGCGTGGATTCGCGCGTGAACCCAAACCTGATCACCAGCAGCGGGCCCGGGGACCTGCTCACCCTCCGCAACATTGGCAACGTCCTGTGCCAGGAGGGCCAGGATCCCTCCACCGAGTCGGCGCTGTCCTTCGCCGTCAATGCCCTGGACGTGGAGTCCATCGTGATCTGCGGGCACTCAAACTGCGGAGCCATGAAAGCCGTGATCGAGGACGCTGCAGGCGCTGGCCCGGCCCTCGGTGAAGCCTTCGACGCCTGGCTCGGCCACGCCCGGCCCAGTTACGGCGAACTGCTGGACGGCCACCCGGTGGCACTCGCCGCGGCCGCAGCAGGCTACAACCACCTCGACCAGCTCGGCATGGTTAACGTCGCCGTCCAGCTGGACAAACTCCGGCAGCACCCTACCGTTGGATCAGCCCTGTCCGCGGGACGGGTGCAGGCCACCGGCTTGTTCTTCGACATCGCCACCGCCCGGGCCATCCGCGTCACCACAAATGGCATCGAAACTCTTGGCGGCGTGCCGCGGCCCGCAGGGCCGGGCGGGGAATTCGTGGAGACAAGCAGCCGACGCGGCCAGCGGAACTGACTCCGCTGCGCCCCGGGCGGATGACGTGGCCACAGCCGGGCACGAACCCGCGGGCATCCGCTCGCGCGGCACATCGTATCCGACGGGACCTTCCCTGTGGTGCGAACGGGAAGCGTCGGACTGGGCAGCAACCTGATGCTGCTCGGCGGCGGGAAGGAAACACTGTCCGGCGGGCCACCAGGCAAAATCGATTGTCCTGAGGTGTTCCCGGGAGCATCACCGCCCGTTGGCCAGCTGCGCCGACCGTTAGTGCGTCTCGGGTGCCGCGACTACGATGAGGGCACAAATCCTCGTCTTGTCGCTGTCATCGGAGCCCCGTTCATTCTGCTTGTGGCTGGCTGGGGCCAGGGGCAGTACGCAGTGAAAGGCGCCGCCAGCGACGCCGCTTCGCAGGCAGCCACGGCGACCGCCGACGCGGTACGCGGCCAGATTTGCTCGACTCTGCAGGACGGGCAGCTCAGCGCACACCAGCAAAGTCCGATTGACCTGCGGAAACGTCGGATTCGTCATGAGCGGGGAGTTTGCGCAGCTACTTCTACTCCCGCGGGTAAACTGGCATGCACGGGTATTCATGGGACGGGAGTTGCCCTCCGTCATTCTCGCGCCGCGGGACGGACTCATCCTGCTTCGTGGTACCGGTGTGAGTTCATGACAGAAAGTTCCTCCGGTTGTAGGCTCCGGATATGTCTGAGGGTCGCAAGCGCCTTGAGCCGCGTATGACGCGGGGCGGATTTCGCTGGCAGCTGGTCATGGTGTCCTTCATGGCCCTAAACGCAATCGTGCAAATTGCATTCCGGTGGAATGAAGCCTGGGACGCCTTTCGTTACCTCATGCTGGCAATGCTGATAATCTGCGCAGCCTTCGCTGGCTATCTGTTCTACGTGCGCCACCACGAGGGACATTTCTGGGACGAGGAAGAAGCCCGTCGCCAGAACTGGGATCGTCGGGGCAGGCGGCTTTAGGCCCCGATAACGTCGAGGGAGATGCTCCTCGAACGCAACCGCGTCCAGATAGTCCTAGTTGCCCCGCTCTGCGTGCAGGACTGAATCGCTAACTGCTGCTACGTACTGGGCGTAGGCGGCGGCTGAGTCGGTGGCGTGGCGTTCGATGGTTGTAGAGGAGTAGCCGAGGGTTTCGGCGATGATGGCCACTGGGGCGAGCTTGGTGAGCTCATGGAGGGTTCCCAGCCGTGCGGCCCGGGTGCTGAATATCCTGCCGAGACGGGTTGTGAGATGTCCGGGGTGGATATGCCGGCCTGGTGAGGTTCCGCGGAATACCCAATTGGTGTTGGGGTGCGAGGCGGTTAAGTTATGACCGGGGTTCGCAGCGAGTTCCCGCCAAGGTTTGTCCAAGGGGTCCGGTAGGGCGATGTCGATTGTCCCGAGCTGGACTGTGACGAGTTCGTCGGTGACCGTCACGTCGTCCCAGGTAAGCCGCCCTATGTTTTCAGCCTGTTGTCCGAAGACGAGGACGAGGATGGCGGCGGCGCGGTCTCGTGCGTCAAGTCCGTGGGTGTGAACCACGCGGTTGAGTGCTTCATCCTGCCCTGACTTGGCGAGCTTGGGGCTGGTGCCGCGGCGGTGCGGGACGATGGCCAGCCCTGCCGGAGCGGCTTTGGTCTTGATGGCCCATTTCAGGAAGCCTTCGGCGACGCGCCGGGTGGTGGGTCCTCCGGCCTGCCATACGTCTAGATGTGCCTGCGTTAGGTCCCGCAGGCTGATTCCGTGGTCGGTCAGCCAGTTGAGAAGTTCAATTGCGACCGTCACTTGTTGCTTGGCGCGGAGGAAGGTTCCGTGCGTGACCTCGTTCATCTGGTTCATCCGGCGTTGATGGTGCCAGCGAACGTAGCGGCGGATGAGCTCACGGTTTTGGGGGTCGGTTGTCCGTTCAATGGCTTCCGCAGCCCAGTTCTCGTAGCGCCTTCGAAGTTCGTCGCGTCGGGGGAGCACGCCATATTCCGTGAGCAGGCCACTTCGCGGGTGCGTGAGTCCGGCAGTTGGTCGAAGGTTTCATGAGTGATTGTGGGTGCGACTGCCAGGTTCCGAAGGAATGCCGTGACGTGCTTTTGGCGGATCCAGGTCATGCCGCTGTTGGCCCGCTTCATTGACTTCAGCGCGGCTGCCAGCGGGACGAGCTCGTTGGCCATGGATCCCGTAACCGGATCGGTAAGCAAGTCGTCTACGACGTTGCCCAGAACGCACGTCCAGCAGCGGCCGCGGCTGTGCAGTTCGTCCTCGGCTCCGCAGCTCTCGCAGTCGATGTTGAGCCGGACGCCAGAGCATCGGCGGCAGGCAGGTTGGTCATCGACCATTCCGGGCAGGACGCCTTCGTGGCCGCAGGCGCAGGTGCCCCGGGTGCGTTTGGCCTGCTGGTAGCAGTAGCCGCAGACTCCGCCGTCGGGCCATCGTGCGACGGTTTGGTGGTGCTGGCCGCAGCGGGCGCAGGGGACCGGCCAGCGGATCGGGTCCTCTGCTTTGCGCGGCCTACTCACCGTCCTCGGGACTGACAAGGCGGATGCGCTTAGCGATCGGGTTTCCTGGCTGGATTCCGAGGTCTTCGCTGCGCTGGGGTGCGTTGGCTGTCGCCGCGGCCCGCATTTCAACGAACGGTTCGAAGAGGTCGTTGGGAGTGCAGTCCAGGATGTCACAGAGAGCCGCGAAGGTCCTGGCCGGGATGCGTTCCGGCGCTGCGGTGACCAGCCGGTAAACCTGGCTTTCGGAGAGGTTGATGCCGCGGGACTTCAGAAGAGGCATCAGTTCTGTGGTCTTCCAGAGGTTGCGTTTGGCCATGAGGGAACGCAAGTTCCAGCGGTAGCCGATCCGGCGCTGTTCAGGCATCTGGGTCCTCCAAGTTCGTGATGCGGCGTGCGATCATCTGCTGCACGGTTTTCTGCTTGAAGTCCGACGATACCGACGTGTAGAGGCCGGTGGTCGAGGCGTACGAGTGGCCGACCTGGGTCTGCACGAACGCCGGGTCGTAGCCTGCTTCTATCAGGTGGGTCACATAGGAATGCCGAAGGCAGTGCAGCCCGAGTTCCTTGGCAGTCCAACGGCGTCCTGTGCAGCTGCGAAGGCATCCCCGAAAGAACCAAGCGACATCCGGGCGCCCCGCTCGCTTGGCCAAAGAGCCGATGACCGATCAGCCGTCGCGAACCGCTGCCGCATCCCGCCGGACGTCCAGGTCTTCAGCTGGTCCACCACCCAGTCGAACTCCGGAACCGTGAGGACAGTGCGCCGTCTGGGACCGGAGCCTGCAGTACCTTTGGCGAAACGGACCTGGAGGGCACCGAAGCGCCCATAGTCGGAGACGTGGGGATTTGGACCGAAGTCTTCCAGATCCAGCATGGTCATTTCCCGCCGGCGAAGCCCGTAGGCATAGCAAACCTTGAAAGCCACGGAATCGCGGAACAGGGGCAGCCAGCGCTTGGTGCAGGCCGCGTACTCACGGTCAATGAGATCGTCGATGTGATCGAACAGCCGCTGCAGTTCCGCCTTGGTGAACGATCGCTTCTGCGCCGGGACGGCGTCATCGGTCGTGTGCCGTGGCGTGTTCCATTCGAAGCAGATCTGGCTCGGAATATCGCCGAAAGTGCTTTCGCAGAATTCGCCCCAGCCATAGCCAGGATGCGTCAGGTAGGAGCAGAACATCGCCACGGCGTTGCTGTACGAGCGCAGCGTCTTCAGGCTGATCGGCTTCTCACCGGACCGAAGGTCAGCCAGGAAATCCTCAACGTCCGCCGGACGCCACTGCCACGGGAACTCACCAGTGAACCTTTGGAACCGCTCCAGCAGCTGGCAGCGCTTCTTGATGGTGTCTGTTGTGAGCCCACGAGCAAGCATCTGCGCCCGCCAGCCGTCCAGCATCGCAGTGAAAGCTCGCTCATCGGCCCTGAAAAGCCCGACATCCGGATCCACCAGCATCCGCGGGACGAAACCCGGAACGGCACCACTCACTGCAACCCCTAAACCATGGAAACATGCATTAGATGCAGGAAACCTATGGCATCAAGGCTCAACGCGGCAAATCCAAATGTCACGGGCGAAGACTCTCAAGCATGCAAAGCGCTTCTGACCTGCGAAGACGTCCGGTTCGTCTACGCGCGGGAGTATTCGCAGCTACTTCTACTCCCGTGGGTTTAACGCCGATAACGGACGTTACGTAAAGTAAGTAGGCTGATAGTTGCTCACGACGCCTATTTCAGGCTACATGCGTGGCATTATTTGAGGCACAGGCGCTCCGGATCCATCGTGAATTGCTCTAAGCACCACAGTGAGTTCTCCATCTGGAAAGGTCGTTCCCCTACTTCTCGGTACTCCTCAGGGTCTATGCGGCCTTTCTAGATTGACCTAGCTGTATGGGGTTTCCAACCGGTGGCGTACTGCGGCCCGTCAGACTCCGGTGGATACGTTGGCTTGCGAACTCGTACGCTCACTGGAACCGGAAAATCCACACCCATAAATATCGCTTCTCCGGGAACTAAACCTGGCAACAACCTCATGGCAGACAGGTCCAGTTCGGCAGCGGCTTGTTCTACTCGTTGACGGTCACGCCCATCGGCGAGCCTGTGTACGATGAGCATACCGACCTGGCTCAGAACGCCGGATGGCAAGTCACCTGGGCGTTGGGTGGCCAGACAAACAGTCAGGCCATATTTCCGGCCCTCCTTCGCGATGAGATCGAATCCATCGAGGTGCGCCGTCGTTTCATCCCCGATCGTAACGTCGAAAAATTGGTGCGCCTCATCGAGTGCGATTACGACAGGATTGGATCTGAAGTCTCCACGCCGGGCCATTGTGAGCAATGCATGCCCGAGGACGTTGACTACGATTTCCCTCAGGTTGTGGCTGAATGTGAGGTTTCGGAGGGATATTCGAAGCACTCCTCCTTCCTCTGATTTCAGCCAGTTATGAACTTCGGTAAGCAGGCTCCCTCCTGAATTGCTTTCGACAACAGACATGATCTCAGGGGTCTGGGTCAAATCCTCGATGCGACTAACCAAGCTACTGGCATAGCCCTGCGCATTCGGATCCACCCTCCCGAAATGGCTGGGCCTGTTCGTATCGGTAGGGTATACGCACTCCTCCAGTACTTGGCGGGCCAAATGACGCAAACTAAAGGGTGAAAACGGCGACTCGATCGTCGGGGCCAGCATCTGCTGAGCCTTATCGAAAGCTTCGCGACTATGCCCAGCCTTACTGAATAGACCTTCAGTGCCAAGATGTGGGCCGAAGCCGGATGAAGCCAGCCAAGCCGGGGCTGAGCTATCCAGAAAATGGCGAAGCCGAAGGGACCTCGTCGCCGCTCGAAGTTTGGGCAACTGAGACCCGCTGGAGGGCGATATGAAGGCGTTTCTATCCGATTCTCGCATATGCCAATGTGGAACAGTTACGAGCTTCGCGAGAGGTTCGTTCTCGGTCGAGCCCAGAGCGAGGTGCGTGGCTGTTGCTCCGAGACTCCGAAATTCCCCGGTAGCATCAACCAAGATCATCCGCCCGCCGAGCTCCAGAGTGCTGGAGGCTAAATGTGCCAGCGTCCAGCTCTTGCCCGAGCCCGTGGCACCGACAACCGCGGTATGTCGTCCGAATAGTTTCTGAGCAGAAACGCGGACCCCAATTCCATTTCCTACGGCCAGGATTCCCATATCGATTTCCTGAAACGACTGCTCCGGTTCGCCGCCAGCAATGACCGCTCGAACCGATTCCTCGCTGGCCGCGAAGACACGATCACCGAGCCGCGGGTAGACGGCGATCCCACGCTGTGCACTGCCAGAACTGTCCAATGTCGAGAGGAGCTGGACGCGGCCCTCACTGCGGGGCGTTCTTTCATGCTCTCGAGGATCGCGCTCCGGGCCTGTCCGAGTCACCTCGATCAGTCGACCGAAGACGCCTCTTCCGCCGGTTTCAACGACCAGAAATTCGCCAACTTCGCCCTGTCCCAAACGCTGGCCGAAGTGATTTCCTGGAAGTGCTCCTGCAGACGGTAGGTCAACGGTGATGAATGACCCTTCCACTCTGCTAACTGTTCCAACGTGTCGATCTTGTGGGAAGAGGTGCAACACTAGCCCGTCCCTCGATCGTCCAGACGGGAGATCCTGTCGGCGTGCGCTTGCCGTTCATCAAACTCGGAGGCGTCAGGCATCATTCTCACCAAGTCGTCGAACCGTCCCTCCAGGAGGGAAATTCGGTGGTCGCCATCCTGAGCCAACCTCTCAAGCCAGGTCAGTGACTTGCTTCGCTTTGACTCAGCTCGGATGCCAGGGTCGACCACGATGAGTCGTAGGCCAACGTTGCCGCGAATCGCTGCCTCGATGGGCGCGACGATGTGTTCGTCGTTAAACCCAAACCCGACAACCAGAAGCGAGACATCCGGGAGCCGCAACGCCATCTGGAATCTGGACATCATCTCAAGGTAGGGCTGGCGAAAACTCAGTTGGTACTTATTAGCTGACGGGTAGATTAAGACTGGATCCTTCGGCTTCCCCGAAACCCGGCGAGTCGAGGCGCCGCTGCGTTCCCAATCAACAGACCCGTGAAGCTTCAGTAAGTGCAGCACGTTGCCCTCCAAGATCAGACGATCATTGGTCCCTCGCCGGACGAAATCGAGATCGAACAGGGCCCCCTCGAAATCTCGATGGGAGGCCAAACCAAATCCGTCGATGATGTGGAACCGGGCGCGAGCAGCGGCCTCTTCGAAGGCCAAATCGTAGTTGGTCGTGAATAGCTTCGTCCGCTGAAGTCTTGCGGACCGGCGGCCAATCTTCCGGAGGAAGAGTTGGTGAATATCCAGTTCGCTCTGGGGGCCCACAAAACTACAGGCATCCAAGATAACGTCTTGAGCTTTGGCCAAGAAATCACTGAGCTCGCAGTCATCGTTGATGCTCAGCTTGGCTTGGATGTGCGAGAGAAAGTGTTCGATATTTTGGGCTTCAAGGATTTCTGCGGGTACATCACCTGAAGCGAAGGCGAAACCGTCGAGAACGCTGACTTTTTCCCATAAGTCCCACATGTTCGGAGCTTTGCTTTCGGCGACGGGTGGAATCCCTAGCGACGTACCCAGCCCCGTGAGGACGATCAGCGAGTCACTTGTCAGAGCACGAAGAAGTTCATCCTTCACTTCTTGTCGTTCCCCGCCTAGCAAGGATTGTTCCCCAGAACCCACGAGGTTCGGCAGTGCGACCCACTCCCCCGTTCGACCCCTCAAGGCGGCTGTCATTCCACCCTTAATACCGTCTCGGAGCGCTACACCTGGCATGGGCAGTGTCCCAGCGTCAGTAGTTTCGCTGCCTTCGTACTTAATGTCGTCCAATGCGCTAATCCCCAACTCAAGTGGGCGTAGTCCCACCCCTGAATCTTAGTGTTCCGAGGGCTGCAACTTACTTGCCTTCCGCCCGGCGAATTTATCGCATCGATCCCCAAGAGCGCAGGACGAAGTAACCCCAAGCTGACGAGCCGGTCCGGTCTTGACTTTCTTGTGGGGCGGGTTTAGAACTCAATCTGACAGGAGGAGGTTTGGAAGCCCGGGTGAATGGACAGCGGATCGGGTACGTGCGGGTGAGCACGCTTGACCAGAACGAGAAACGCCAGCTCGAGGGCCAGGTCCTGGATCAGGTCTTCATGGACAAGGCATCCGGCAGGGACACCGCCAGGCCGCAGCTGGATGAACTGCTGCGGTTCGCCCGCGACGGGGACACCGTGGTTGTGCACAGCATGGACCGGCTCGCCCGAAACCTCGATGACCTGCGTGCCCTCGTTCAGGGCCTGACCCGCAAGGGCGTCCGGGTGGAGTTCGTCAAAGAGAGCCTGGTCTTTACCGGTGAAGACTCCCCCATGGCCAACCTCATGCTCTCCGTCATGGGTGCCTTCGCCGAATTCGAACGCTCCCTCATCAGGGAGCGGCAGCGGGAAGGCATCGCTCTGGCTAAGCAGCGCGGCGCCTACAAAGGTCGGAAGAAGACCCTAACGCCGGAGCGGGCGGCCGAGATGGTCCAGCGCGCCGGCATCGGTGTTCCGAAAGCTGTTCTTGCCCGTGACTACGGCATCAGCCGGGAAACGGTCTACCAATACCTGCGCCAAGCCAAGCTTGCGTGAAAGGCCTCCGCGCCCAATGCAGGCATTTGCTTGTGGTACTCGTCATCGTTGAAGATCGGCCGCTCCGCAACGAAGTTTCCCGTCCTCGGCACTCGGGATACCCGGGAAGAGGACCTGATCAAAGTTCATCTATGCGTCAGCAACGGATTTCGTACGCCGGCAGGGCGTAGCTGTCGCGCTTGTTGTGAACCGTCGGGTACAGCTCCTGTCCCCGGATTTCGTACGCCGGCAGGGCGTACCTGTCGTGCTTGTTGTGGACCGTTGGGTAAGCCTTCATGGAGTTCTTTCATTCCTTTGCAGATCTACGGAGCCCTTCCTGGGCGCCTACAGAAGACAGTAGGGGCTGATGGGCTCAAATGTGCTCAAGCGCGACACCAGGGCTCCTCACTGACGACCTAGGCGATGACCCCTGACCGTCCGTGCGGTGGCTCTTACTACCGGGGATTCTGGCAAAAGCCTGTTTGCGTAAGTCTCGGTATTCCGCGTTTGAGGAAAGCTAACACTCCAAAACATCGGGACCAGGTGCACCGGTCCGCATCGGAATCCCTCTTGTCCCGTCCCCGCCACCGTCCTGCAGGTTGACGGAATCTTCATTATCGGCGTTCGGCGATGGGCAGGGGAAGGTCGCGTATTGGGCTCCCCGGACCTGAAGCCGAGTCCTGTTACCGGAGTCAAGCGTGAAGGCTTGAGGCACGGCGAACACATCCTAGACCGTGACCGCCCTCTATATCTGCGAACCTGGCCCATGAGTCAACCCGCACTATTGACGTGTGTGTGCAGTCACATCTATGGTTAACCCTAATCCTTTAGGTAACGCATTGGGAATTTCGCGATACCTTTCCCTAAACGATTAGAAAGTGGTCGCGATAATGGCAAAGAAGCCCACGTTGCGGGACCTGAGTGAAGTGACCGGTCTCTCTTCCTTTACCGTTTCGCGCGCCCTTAGCAACGGTGCCGATGTCTCGGATGCGAGCCGGAAGCTTGTGTTAAAGGCTGCACGGGAGCTGGGCTACGTCCCGAACCGCGCTGCACAGGAACTTCGCAAGAAGTCGCGTAGTTCGGTCGCGGTCATCACGGCGAGCACTTCGAACTACTACTATCTGGACCTCATGAAGGGCATTCAGCGAGTCCTGCGGGGTTCTGGCCGGAATGCTGTTGTGGCTGACATCGCCGCGGAAGGCGTCTACACCGCAGAGGTCGAAGATGCGATCGTTCAGGATCTGATTCAGTCGCGCACCGCGGGCATAATCACCACCCTCACGCTGAGCATGGAGAACATCAAGCTCCTGGAAAGCTGGGACATCCCGGTGGTCTTCGTTGACTCAGCACCGCCGGAAGAAGCCACCCAGGTACCGAGCTTCCTCACGGACAACTATGCGGCGAGCATGAAAACCGGAGCGCACCTGGCCCAACACGGGCTTAGGGATTGGCTCTTTCTGGCCTATCCGGGCCGCTGGTCCACGCGTGCCGAACGGGAGCGTGGCCTCCGTGAAGCGGCGACCAAGCATGGGGCGGTCCTGCACGTCCTAGAGACGGAGAACGACTCAAACTCGGCGCATAAGGCGTTGTCCGGCTACTTGGATGCCCCCGGCCGGGCCCTGCCAGGGGCGATTATCGCGGGTAACAACCCCCTGCTCCACGGCGTCCTCACAGTACTCCAGCAACGTGACATTGCTGTTCCCGCCCAGGTGGCACTCATAGCTTTCGACGAGTTTGCCTGGGCGCCGCTGCTGGCTCCGCCGCTGACAGTTGTGGATGAGGACAGCGAATCGATAGGCGTGCTGGCCGCGCAGACGCTAACCCGAATCCTCGATGGGCAGCTGGAAGCCGAACGGCGAGGCTACTCCCCCGTGCCGGACTACCGTCCCGAGGACCGCCGGGAGGTGAACGCGGACTTAATCGTGCGACAGTCTTGCGGGTGCTGACCCAGCCCCTCCCCGACCGAAAGTAGCAGCCAAGGTTACCGACCGGGTTCAGCTCACGGCGACCTTGGCGTCATCACTTGTCCCCTACGACACGCCTGGCACGGCAAGGACGCACCTGCCGGCCCGGCACAAACCACTTGCTTTACCCTCCGGCACGTCCCGTTAAGGCCTAATTCGGCAGAGACTGCAACACCGCAGAGCTACGTCACGCCGGAAGAACTGACCCTAAATCCCTGTCTTCGCGAAGCGAGCCAAGGGTAACACCGAGCACCAAAAATCGACCACGTTTTTCACGGACCTGGCGGCCGTCACGGCCCGCCGGTTCCGGTTCAAAGGAGACCCGAAAATGAATCAGCTCATCAAGAAGTCGGCAGTTTTCACAGCCGCTGCAACAATGGCCGCGCTCAGCCTGACGTCCTGCAGCTCTGGTGACAGCCAGCCTGGCGCCAGCAAGCCGACAAAGATCGAGAAAATCGGCCTCATGGTCCAGGACATGTCCAACCCGTTCTTTTCGGCCATGGATAAGGGCGCCAAGGACGCTGCCGCGAAGATCGGCGCCACCGCCAACACCCAGGACGCCCAGCTTGACCTGGCCAATCAGAATACTCAGATTGACACCTTCATCCAGCAGGGCGTGAACCTGATCGTCATCAGTGCTGTAGACGAGGACGGCATTCAGCCGGCGATCGAGCGGGCGAAGCAGGCGGGCATTATTGTCATTGCCGTGGACACTCCGGCAAAGAGCGCCGACGCCGTCGTGATGACAGACGCGGTGCAGGCCGGCGAAAAATCTTGCGAGTACCTGTTCGAGCAGATGGGAGGGAAGGGCAATGTCCTCCTGGTGGACGGAACGCCGCTCCAGACGATCCGGGACCGCATCACCGGTTGCAACAACGTTGTCAAGAATTTTCCTGATATCAAAGTGGTCGGGCAGCAGGCTTCCAAGAACGACCGTGCTTCCGGCCTGGCTGTAACCACAGACATGCTCACCGCCACTCCCGATGTGCAGGGTGTTTTCGGCATGAATGACCCGTCGGCTTTGGGCGCAGTTTTGGCGGTCCAGCAGGCCGGTAAGAACGGCGCGGTGAAAGTCACTGGCGTTGACGGCAGTCCGGAAGCAGTGGCCGAACTCAAGCAGCCCGGATCGCCCTTCATTGGGACGGCAACGCAGAACCCGGCGGAGATGGTCCGCAAGGCGGTAGAGGTTGCCCAGAACATCATCGACAACAAGCCCCCGGCGGAAACCACGATCCTGATCCCCAGTGAGCTCGTGACCCGGGAGAACGTCAACCAGTACGCAGGCTGGTAAGGCTCACCCATTGCCCGTGTGGGGCCGCTATCGCAGCGGCCCCACACAGCCGGACCGAGAATAGGCCGCCATGACCAGAACACCTTCCCGCCAGCCGCTGTTGCAGCTGGAAAGCATCACGAAGCGCTTCGGCGCTACCCTAGCGCTTAACAACGTCCACTTCGATCTGCGTGTCGGTGAAGTCCATGCCCTGATGGGCGAGAACGGGGCGGGCAAATCCACCTTGATGAAGATCCTGGCTGGAAACGTTGTCCGCGATTCCGGCCGGATCCTGATTGACGGCGGCGAAATCGACATTCGTTCCCCTCACGAGGCCGTTTCACACGGCATAGCCATCATTCATCAAGAGCTGAACACCGTACCGGCGATGACAGTGGCCGAGAACCTGGCCCTCGGACGAGAGCCATCGACCAGATTCGGGGCGCTGGACCGCCGCACCATGATCGCCCAGGCCCGTGAAAAGCTGGCAAGGGTCGGTGCACGGATCGACCCGCGCACCGAGCTCGGCCAGCTGAGCGTGGGCATGCAACAAATGGTGGAGATTGCCCGTGCAGTCAGTGAAAACGCCAAGATTCTGGTACTGGATGAACCGACGGCGGCCCTCTCACGGAGCGAAACGCTCCACCTATTCGCCATCATCAACGAATTACGCGAGGCTGGCGTCGGACTCGTGTACATCTCCCACCGTATGGAAGAGGTCTGGGAGCTTGCAGATCGGGTGACCGTCTTCCGCGACGGGACGTACGTCGGAACCCGCGAGAAGACCGAAATCAGCCCTCCTGATGTTGTGCGGATGATGGTGGGACGTAACCTTGAGGACCTCTACCACCATGACCGGCACAGCCCTGGGGATGTCATGCTGGACGTCAAGGAACTCACCGATGGAGCCGGAATCGGGCCGCTCAGTTTTCAGGTTCGCTCAGGCGAGGTTGTCGCCCTTTCCGGGCTCATTGGAGCCGGCCGTACGGAAGCGGCCCGGATGATCTTTGGCGCCGACCGGCCCCGCGGCGGCACCGTCACTGTGCAAGGCAAGACAGCAATGGCATCTAGCCCGGCTCAGGCGATCGCCCATGGAATCGCCATGGTCCCCGAAGACCGCAAGGACCAGGCCTTGTTCGTGTCCCACACCGTTGAGGACAACATTGCCATCAGTTCCCTCGGGGGCCACGTGAACGCCGGGGTACTCAAACGGGCGAAAATCCGGAATGCCGTGAAAAAGCAGATGGAACGCCTGCACCTGCGGCAGAACGCCCTGCGCCTGCCGGTCAGCGCCCTTTCGGGCGGCAACCAGCAGAAGGCGGTTCTGGCCCGGTGGCTGATGCGCGAATCCGACGTGCTGATCCTTGACGAGCCCACCCGGGGCGTGGACATCGGCGCGAAAAGCGAGATCTATGAAGTCATCAATGACCTGGCCAAGGCAGGCAAGGCCATTTTGGTCATCTCGTCAGACTTGCCCGAAGCAATAGGCATCAGCGACCGGCTGCTCGTAATGCGCTCCGGGCGGATCGTTCACGAACTTAACTCACGCACCGCCAACGAAGAGGACATCATGTCCCACGCCACAGGTACCGCAGCACAGACAAACGGAGAATCCCATGACTAACCAGGCCCTCAACCCCCCACAGGACGCGGACGTCCTGGCAGAAACGGCACCTAAGCCCGGACGCAGCTTCGACTTCGCCTACTGGTGGGACCGGGTAGGAATCCTCGTAGTCCTCATCGCACTCGTGGCGCTGATGATGGTCATAGCTCCGAACTTCGCCAGCGTCAACAATCTGCTTAACATCGCCCGGTCAATTTCGATCAACGCCATTCTCGCTGCCGGAATGACATTCGTCATCCTCGCAGCCGGAATCGACCTCTCCGTCGGCTCCATCCTGGCTGTCGCCGGAGTCTCATCGGTAATGGCTGGTATTGCAGGGCTGCCGGCACCCGTTGCGATCCTCGTCGGCGTCCTGACCGGGGCGGTCGCAGGGCTAATCAACGGACTGCTCAGCGCCTACCTGGCACTGGCCGCCTTCATCGTCACCCTCGGTACCATGACCTTCCTACGAGGCCTGGCCTACACCATGACGGACGGGCAGCCTATTGTCTCGAACACACTCAGTTTCCGGGACATTGGCAACGGCTATCTGGCCGGAATTCCAGTGCCGGTGGTGATCATGCTCATCGTCTACGTCGCGGCGTGGTTCGTCCTCGAGCGCACCCGCTACGGTCGGCACGTCTACGCAGTGGGCGGCAACGCAGAAGCCGCAAGGCTGGCAGGCATCAACGTCAAACGTGTCATCACTTCCGTCTATGTCATCGCCGGAGTCTGCGCCGGACTCGCCGGTGTCATCTTCTCCGCTCGAGTGGTCTCCGCCCAGCCGACAGCCGGCACCGGTTATGAACTGGATGCGATCGCCGCCGTTGTTCTGGGCGGCACGAGCCTTGTCGGCGGACGCGGACGGATCTACGGCACCCTGATCGGCTCCATCATTCTCGGTGTCCTCAGCACCGGGCTGATCCTGATGAATGTCCAGTTCTTCACACAGCTGCTGATCAAGGGCCTCGTCATCATCCTCGCGGTGGCTATCGACAGCCTGAAACAACGCACCCTGCGCCTGCCGTGGTCCAGGGCCATAGCCGCCCAGACACCTGCATAAGAGCACTCCCCTTGCCGGCAGTCACATCCTGCCTGCCGCACGGGACGATCCGGCCACTTCCCAGAAGTGGTCGGGTTGTAGCCCCACGCCCATAACTTGAGAGGAAAAAGTCCGTGGCATTGCCCACTATCGCCATCAAGGACGGCCTTCCCGGCCGCCGGATCAACGAACCAGTGACCTTCACCGTCGACGGAGAATTCACGGAAAACCTCTGGACGGCAACTACCAGTGCCGGAGAGCCCGTTATCTGCCAGCGGCTGAATGCCCAGCCCGAAGCGGGTAAAACCACGTTCATCACCGTAGTGACCTTCGAGGGAAACCTGGAGCTCACCCTTGCCGCACCGGTCACCGGGCGTGTGGAGGGGATAAGCGAACGGGAACCTGTCGAGTCCGACGCCTTCGTCCGGCTGGACACAGGGTACTTCGACCTCGAAATGTGCTCGGGCACGGCTGAGGGCACCGGATCCTCAAAGTGGGGACTTCGTCACTTCGCAACTCTGAAAGAAGGCATCGACCTGCTGCCCTCGGGCAACAACGCCATAGGTGGCTTCTACGGCCCCTTCTTCACCCCCGAAAACGGCCTTATCAACCCGCCCGAACACACCACCGTCGACATCGAGACCCTTGAACACGGTCCCATCCTGCACCACTACCGGATGCACGGCATCATCCCCGACGGCCTGCTCGAGGAGCTCAAGGGCAAGACGTTTTCCATCGACTGGAAATTCACCCACGGCACCCCCTACTTCACCCGCAGCTACTGGGTGGATGACTTCCAGACAGTAATCAACGGCCGCTCTATAACCAACAAGATCACCGTCGGCGATGAATTTGAGGCCGGCCAGGGCGATGTGGTCTTTGACCGCTTCGAAGCATACGGCGGCACACGATACCGCGCCGGGGACCCCTACGCGGCTGAACTCGCACACATGGTCAATGAAACCATTGCAACCTCTTCCTCGAGCACTGCCAAGTTCCAGGAATTCCGCCGCCAGCTCACCGGCAATATCGAAGCCGCGCACTGGGACTTGTACTGGCGCCTGTTCTGCAGCTGGGAAGGTGCCTTGGGTGAAGAGGAAATCCGCGCACGTCTTGCCCGGGTCAGGGCAACCTCGCACGTGCTCGCTGACCTGCCCGAGCGGCATTGGACGATAACAGAGGCCCCCCTCGACGTCTCGGCCGTGCCGCACGAAACCATCTTCGCCGGGCCGGCCTCCAAAACCGCCGAATTCCATTCAGAACTCGACAGAACCATGGTCTGGTGGACCTCCGAACCCTCCGGTGCTTTCCAGATCGTCCAGCGCCGCCAATCTGGCTGGGTCAACTGGGGAACCAACGGCGAAAACGAATGCCCCGAACTTCCCGCTGGTGTCGAGATCAAAACCGCATACGGCATGTTCAGCGACGGCTGGCAGCACGTGGCCGACCAGCTTGAGACTGCACCTACGGTTCACCAGGCCTAAAGGCTGGTCATTGGGCCTCTGGACATGGCAGAGACCGCCAGCCCAATCCCACAGATGCATTTCTCCGAAGCCTCGTGGTGCCATTCCCGGCACCCACGCCCGGTTGAGAGATCTGTCTCCAGGAACTCCGGAACCTGTCTGACTGTGCAACCACGACTATGCAACCAGGCGCCGGGCCATCTCCTGGTCCTGGCCAAGCTAATGCGCCCATGGACCCGGGAGCTCAACAGGGACGCATTCAGCGCCCGACAAGGATATGAATTGAGGTGCGCCAGACCGGCAGAACCATGGCTGAGACAACGGAAATCGTAGAGTACGGCGTCAGCGCGTCTTCGGATGCGGTAGGAGCCGCTAGGCCGAGGATGCGTGATGTGGCTGCTTTGGCCGGAGTAGGCATCAAAACGGTTTCCCGGGTCGTCAATGACGAGCCTGGTGTTTCTGAAGTCACCCGCCAGAAAGTGTTGAAGGCGGCAAAAGGACTGAACTACCAGCTGGACATGACGGCCCAAAGCCTACGCCGGGCCAGCCGACAAACATTGTCCGTCGGGCTGCTGCTTCCCAGCGTCGCTAACCCATTTCATGGCCAAATCCATCGTGCCCTCAGTGATGTTCTGGCGAGCCACGGCCTGGCGGTCCTCGCGGCAAGCTTGGATGATGACGCTGCACGTGAAGCGGAGCTGGTCAAAGCGTTTCTCCGGAGGCGCGTGGATGGACTGGTTCTGACCCCGGTCGCCAAAAGCCAGGGGTACCTGCCGGAACATTCCAAGGACGTTCCGATGATCTTCATCGACAGGGAGCCCGTCGGCATCGATGCCGATGCAGTGGTGAGTGATAACGCCGCTGGCGCGGCCAAGGCCGCCTCGCACCTGATTTCACAAGGCCACACCAAACTCGCGTACCTAGGTGGTCGCACGGACATCCAGACCGCCCGGGAGCGACGCCGCGGCTTTATTGATGAGTTGGGCCGCGCAGGTATTTCGACCGACTCCGTTCACTTCCTGGAAGGACTCCGCAGTGAGGAATTAGCACGTAAGGCGGCAAGAGAGTTACTCACGGGGGCTGAACCGCCGACGGCCATCTTCTCTGCACAGATTTTGGTGACCTTCGGTGTAATGCGGGCGTTGCAGGAACTGGGGCTGAGCGGGGCTGTAGCCTTGGTCGGATTCGGCGACTTCACCCTCGCGGACATGATGAACCCTGGTATAACCGTTGTCGCCCAGCACCCCGAGCACATCGGCAGGGCAGCCGCAGAACGCATTCTTGCCCGTATCAACGGACACCAGCAGGCACCGCGAACTTACATCGTCCCCTGTGAACTGATCCTCAGGGGGTCAGGGGAAGTTCCGCCTCTCCGCCTTGACCGGTGAGCTGGTCCAAGGATGAATCCCGGACCGGATGACGTACCGCCGGCGTGCTGCTGCGCAGAGGTCAGGTTGAGGACGCAGCACAGACGGTCCTTGTCGCCGCCAGAGCATTCGCGGCAGCAGGCCTACGGGTGAATTTGGAGCAGCTGACATTGAGGGTTGCGGATAACCAGGTATGGCGGACTGGATTCCGTCCGGACCTTGGGCATGGCGGCCGGGAATGGTTCCCAGGCCGGTGGGTCATTTTCGAACGACTAGGCGAGGACTTCATTATGTTGTACCGCAGGTTCGGCAGCGACAGCTTTGTCAGCCCGAAGCCTCAGCACGCCAGAGGAAGTACACCAAGACAGTGAAGGCAGTCAAGCACGCCTTTCAGACGCTCGGCCTGACTTGGAAGAGCGAAGAGGCCCCTCCCCGCTCGTCGCCTCCTAGCGTGACGGAATATCAATTATCAGCGGCAGTCAAGCGGGTGAGTCGACAGGGAGGCTTCGCAACCTCCGGTCGCCTTTATACCGAACCGCGCGACCATAGTGTGGCGGTCGCAGTCTTTACAGGAATCACGCCCTCCCTTTGTCACCCCTCACTTCTCCCAGCGCGGCGTCGATTCAGGTAACGCTTTGGTAACGCCGTTGCGTCAACGCGTTTGACGAATCCACAGTTACATCAATCGTTTGAAGTATTGGATCAAACGATTGATGGAAAGAATCAAACGATTGACACAACATTTCGAAAGGAGGCGAGCGAGAACGATGTCGTTGGTGACCCTGAAGGACATTGCAAAAGAAGTTGGGGTATCAATTTCTGCCGTCTCGCTCGTACTCAATGACCGTGGTGATGGTCGCGTGAACGCAGAGGCTGCATCAAGAATCAGAGCCGTTGCTGAGGAGCTCGGCTATGTCCCGAACTTGTTGGCCAAGGGCCTGAAAACCAAGCAGTCACTGACTATCGGGTTGCTTTCCGATGGTGTGGCTTCTACGGCTTTTGCAGGACCGATGGTCGCTGGCGCACAAACAGTCGCTGCCGAATTCGGCTACTTACTGATGCTCATCGACACAGTAGGAATGACCGGGCTCGAAGCTCCTGCTGTGAAGGCCCTGCTTCAGCGGAACATTGAAGGGTTGATCATCGCGCCTGACTATCACGCCATAGTGACGTTGCCGCGTGTGCCTCGTTCATTGCCAATAGTGGTGTTGGACGGCCGCCCCGAAGACCCCTCCATGTCGGACTGGGTCGTGCCTGATGAAACGGGAGGCGGCTTTACCGCAACCCGGCACCTTATTGAGGCAGGCCATCACCGCATTGCCATGTGCAACTTGGACGACAAGCGGTACGTAGCAACCGTTTTACGCAGGCGGGGCTACGAAGAGGCTCTGCGCACCGCAGGCATCGTGCCGGATCCTTCTCTTCATGTGCTCGCCAAGGAACTTACAGCCGCGGCGGCAAAGGAAGCAGCGCTGGAACTGTTATCGAGGCCAAATCGGCCCACCGCCGTCTTCTGCTTCTCGGACAGATTGGCCTTCGGCGTTTACCAGGCCGCCGCTCAGTTGGGTTTGCGGATTCCCGAAGACCTTTCCATCGTTGGTTTCGATAACCACGCCTTTGTTGCCGAGAGCCTTCTGCCCGGGCTGACCACCGTCCAGTTGCCTCACCACGACATGGGGGCCTGGGCAGCAAGGCGCCTTATTGAGCGCAGCCAGGGAACCGGGGAACCCGGCCCTGTCACCTCACAACTTGCCCATTGCCCGTTAGTAGAACGGGCGTCCGTCGGCCCACCACGGACCTAACCCCCTTTTTAACACAAAGAATCCGAGCTTATTGCTACGGACATGCAGTCCTGCCCTTAGGGGCATCTGCTAACAACTCAGAGAGGAGTTCGCACCATGCGAGCAATTTCCCGTCGCCAGGTCCTTACTGGCCTTGGCGCGCTCAGCGTCAGCGCCTTGGCTCTTACCGCATGCAACCCGTCCGGCCAGCAGAGTGGGTCATCCGGTAGCGGTACATTCAAAATTCTGCAGTACGAAGATCCCACCACGCCGCAGGGACAGGGCTGGCAGAAGGCGGTCGAGCTGTTCAAGGCGAAGCATCCGGATGTGACCGTTGACGTTCAGCAGACGAGCTTCGATGCGTTCCGGCAGAACGCCAAAATTCTCTTGAGCGGTAACGACGTCCCTGACGTCGTTGAATTCAATAAAGGCAACGCCGATGGCGGCCAGCTCGCCTCCCAAGGTCTGCTCGAGCCACTCAACGACGCGGTCAGCCAGTTTGGTTGGGACAAGAAAGTCTCCGGTTCCATGGCCGCGTTCGCCAAGTACGACGAGGAAGGCAAAGCCGGTTCAGGCGACTGGTACGGCATCCCGAATGTCGGCGAATACGTGTACTTCTACTACAACAAAGCGAAGTTCGCGAAAGCCGGTATCACCGACCTGCCAACCGACCTCGCCTCGTTCGAAGCCGCCATGGACAAGTTGAAAGCGGCAGGCGAAGTGCCCATCTCCAGCTCGGCCAGCACAAGCCAGGGCTTCAACCAGATGTGGGTCTGGTACTCACTGGTCTCTGCAGAAGCCACGCGTGAAGACATCGACGACTTCATGTTCATCCGAGACGAGGTCGATTTCAAATCCGGTCCTTGGAAGTCCGGAACGGAGCGTTTCCAGCAATGGATCGACAAGGGATATGTGGGTGACCAGCTGGGTGGCCTTTCCTTCGAGCAGGCCACAGTGAACTTCCTTTCGGAAAAGGCCGCAATGCTGCCGTGGAATAACGGCATGTTTGCTCGCATCCGAAAGGACGCCGCGTTCGATTGGGGCTTCTTCATCATGCCTGGCGCCAACCTCTCCATGGGCTCCTCCGGGCATCTCTGGGGCGTTCCTGCCAAGTCCAAGAACAAAGAACTCGCCTATGACTGGATCGAGACCACGCTCAGCCCTGAGGTCCAGAACCTTATCGGAGAGCAGGGCGGCCTGCCGCTGGCAGGAGACATTAATGTCATTTCTGACCCTCTTACAAAGGAACTGACCGAAAAGTTCAATGAAGTGGTGAAGGCAGACACCCTTTCGTTCTACCCGGACTACCCCGTTCCCGGGTTCCTGGACTTCATCCAGAACCACATGCAGGCAATGTCCAACAAGAACGAAACGGCCTCCCAGTACCTGGATGCCCTGCAGACGTTCTACGACAAGGGCACGAAGAACTAGCACTCCCGGGACGGGGTGCAGCATCTCCAGCTGTGCCCCGTCCCGGACAACACCTAATCCCCCTCAACGAATGGAATTATGCCGTGAGCAATGGACTGGCGCCGCGATTGCGCCGACCGAGCGGCTACTGGCTATACCTCATACCGATCTTCATCGGTTTCCTGGCCGTGGTCGGTATCCCCTTTGGAACCAATGTCTACTTCTCCCTTTTCCGCTGGAAAGGAGGGGCAGCACCGATGCGCTGGAACGGTCTGGACAACTACGTCACGCTGTTCGCCGACGTCGAATTCTGGACATCGCTCCGCAATTCGATCTTCATGGTGATCGCCATCGTCGTGATCCCCACCATCATCGGCCTCCTCCTGGCGGCGTTGCTGACCGAGACAATCGGCCGGCGCTTTGGTCCCAAGATCGCCAGCTTTCTTCGTGCCACCTACTACCTTCCCCAGATTCTGCCGATCGCCGTCGCCGGTTTCATGTGGAGCTGGATCCTGGACCCATCCAATGGCGCCATCAACACGTTCTTGCAGTCCATCCGGGTATCCGGTCCGGACTGGCTGGGAAACCCTAACCTCGCCATTTACGCGGTGATGTTGATGCTCATCTGGCTGCAGATCGGCTACCCGCTGGTCATCTTCATGGCAGCCCTATCCCGGGTGGACCCCGAGCTTTACGAGGCCGCTGCCTTGGATGGTGCCGGCAAGTGGCGCCAATTCCTGGCCATCTCTGTGCCCCCTATCCGGCCCGAGATCTTCATCGTCGTGCTGACAGCCACCGTGGCCGCGCTAAAAGTCTTCGCCCCCATCCTGATCCTGACAGGGGGCGGGCCGGAAGGATCAACCGTCGTCCCGTCCTACTACGCCTACCGCAACTTCTTCGAACTGTCCCAGGTGGGATACGGCTCGGCCATCTCCACCGTCATGGCCCTTGTTATTTTTGCCATTGCAGCGCTCATGCTGTGGTGGCAGCGCAGGCAGGAAGCACAATGAGCACCACGCAAACCCGGGAAAAAGTGAGTTTCACGCCTAAGCCCGCGCACAACCGAACTCAGCGCCGCAAGCCCAGCGAGTGGGTGCTGCTTGCCGTGGCGGTCATCGCGGGCATCGCGATTTTCGCGCCTTTTGGCTTGATCATCCTCAATGCCTTCAAATCCACGCAGGACTATTCAAGCAACGGGCCGCTGAGCTGGCCGACATCCTTTTCAGTAGACGCCTTCGTTAACTACCTGGGCCGGGTCAACTTCGGTCAGGCCTTCTGGAACTCGGTCATCACTTCACTGCTGGTGGCAGCGATTGCAGTGGTGCTCTCCCTGATGAGCGCCTACCCGCTGGGAGTGGGCCGCGTGAAAGCCAACGGGATTGTCCTGGCGGTACTGCTGGTTGCCACCATGCTCCCGCATGAAGCCCTGATCTACCCGCTGTTCTACGGCGCCCAAGCCACAGGAACCTTCAACACCGTATGGAGCGTCATCATTGTCTTCTCCGTCCTGCAGGCGGCATACGGAACATACCTTCTGGCCAGCGTCATGGGCGCCATCCCCAAAGAACTGATCGAGGCAGCTCAACTGGACGGGGCCAGTCGGTGGCAAATCCTCTGGAAGGTACTGGTGCCCATCCTGCGACCGAGCCTGGCCGTCCTGGTGGTGTTCTTCTTCATCTGGACCTGGAACGAGTTCTACATTCCCGTCGTACTCCTCGCCGATCAGTCGTCCCAGACCATCCCCATCGCACTGGCCACACTCCGAGGCCAGCACAACATCGACATCACCGTCCTCAACGCCGGATCGCTCCTGTCATTGCTGCCAACCCTCGTTTTCTTCCTGCTCTTCCAGCGCACCCTAGTGCGTGGCGTCGCAGCCGGAGCCGTCAAGTAAGCCATTCCGGCTACGAAAATTCCACCGAAAGGAACCCACGTGACCATCCAATGGGCCACTATGCCTCCGGGCGTCAGCAGCCGCTCCATCAACGCCGAAAACTTCACCGGCATGCCAGGACAGGGCGCAAAAGCCTCCTCTAACCTCGGCCCCGGCCGCAAGGGATCCGCCTGGATCAACATCCCTTCAGGTGAAACGGCCACGCTGGCCGAAATCGAAGGACCCGGAGTAATCCGCCACATCTGGCTGACGGTTGACCACAAAACCGATGCCGGCCCGTTCGTCCTGCGCGACCTCGTCCTGCGGATGTACTGGGACAATTCAGAAATCCCGAGCGTCGAGGTCCCCTTGGGAGACTTCTTCTGCAACGGCTTTGCACAGCGGGCGCTGGTAACTTCCGAGCCCATTGTCGTTGCTCCAACCGGCGGCATGAACAGCTTCATACCCATGCCGTTCCGCCAAGGGGCACGCATCACGATCGAGAACCAGCACGGCGGAGAAGTCACCCACTTCTTCTACCAAATCGACTACACCGTCGGGGACGATATCGCAGACGCGATGTACTTCCACGCCCAATGGCGCCGATCAAACGGAAATCTTCCGCACGGCGAGGATCACGTCATTCTCGACGGCGTGCAGGGCCGCGGCAGCTACCTCGGCACCTACGTCGCCCTTGCATCCCTGCAGCGGTACTGGTGGGGCGAAGGTGAGGTCAAGTTCTACGTCGATGGCGACACCGACCACCCCACCCTTTGCAGCACAGGCCTCGAAGATTATGCCGGCGGCGCCTGGGCATTCCAGGACGAGCTGCGAACCGTACCGGACCCTGAAGTTCTAACTTTCAACGCCCCCTACTTCGGGTACCCATTCCACGAAACGGTCGACCGGACCAAGGCCGCCCCCTTCCATCCCGGAATGCCGCCGCTGCACGGCCTTTACCGCTGGCATATCCCGGACCCCATCTACTTCCAGGAACGGCTCCGTGTGACAGTCCAGCAAATTGGTACATGGGACCACGGAGGACTGTTCGAACGCAGCGACGACATCTCAACGACGGCATACTGGTACCAGGACAGCGTCAACCAAAAGGTTCCGCAGCTTCCCGGCGCCCAGCAGCGCTGGCCAAGGTAAAAACCCCAACCAGGCAAAGGTTTTCCCAGGCAGGTGTTCTTTTTCCGCCTGAGCATACGACCTGACGCACGTCCTAAACCCCGTTGGACGGATGCGAGCGATAATCGTCGCCGCATCCGTCCAACTCACTCGCGTTTTGCTCGCAGATGCTTCCCCCGGTCACGTCCAGCGACTCTCGTTCCCGGGCTGCCGATAAGACCGCACGCAAACGAGAGGTACTTTCAACGCATGCAAGGCAGCCCGGCACCGCAATACTAATCATCCCGCCCGCCAAACAAAGAAGGATTGTCCCAACCATGGCATTCCCAGGACTGCACGAGCCCGACCGAGGGGGCAACGTCCTCACAGTAATAGGTGAGTCACTCATCGATCGAATTCAGTCAGAGCAACGCACTCCCATCGCCGACCACGTCGGTGGGAGTCCCCTTAACGTTGCCGTGGGCTGCGCGCGACTGGGAGTGCAGACCCGTCTGGTTACACATGTCGGCAAAGATCACCACGGTCAGTCTATTTTCGATCACCTGGCCAACAACGACGTGGAAATCGTCACCGGTGGAACTGCGCCCACATCCACCGCTACAGCCACCCTTGGCCCCGATGGCAGTGCCAGCTACAAATTTTCCCTTGACTGGGACCTTTCAAGCGCCTCACTTGCAGCATGGGCAAGCATCGAAACATCCTCCCATCTACACACCGGCTCCATTGCAACAATGCTCATGCCAAGCGCCCACACAGCGTACACTCTGCTACACGACGCCAAGGACATGGCAACCATCAGCTACGATCCCAACTGCCGGCCAAGTATCATCCAGGACGTGGGCTTCGCCCGACAGCAGGCCGAGCTCTTTGTCGGCATCAGCGACGTCGTGAAGGCCAGTGATGAGGACCTCCGCTGGCTGTACCCGGATAAGAGCGTTGATCTGGCCATGCAGCACTGGCTGGAACGAGGGCCAGCGCTTGTCGTCGTTACCCGGGGCGCTCACGGGCCTATTGCCCTCACCCATCAATTCCGCCTCGAACTCCCCGCAGATTCCATAGTCGTGGCGGACACCGTAGGGGCCGGTGATTCATTCATGGCCGCACTGATCGCTGCGCTGAACCAGTTGGATCTTCTTGGCCCGTCTAGGCGTGACCGCCTTATGAACCTTGATCACGAGCAGCTAGTAGCGGTGTTGCGCTACGCGATACGGGCATCGGGAATGACATGCTCCCGTGCCGGGGCCAATCCTCCACAGCTGGCCGAGCTAGGAACGGTAAAAGCCCCTGCCTCATCCCAAAAAGCGACCGCTCCACAGGCAATTCCCGGCTCCAAAAAATGAGCGGAGCATACTAGTCCAGTTAACAGCAGGACAGCGTAGCGGCAGGTAAGGCGCCTTTCAGACCCAATCAGGAAGACAACAAATCGTAAGGAGATCAATCTATCGACGACCATGCCCGCTGGCCAGGAGCGCCCAGTCCTCTATGCCGAGTTCACAGCATTGCCAGGAAATGGCGACACAGTGCAGAGTCTCCTCAATGACCTGGCGCACCAGGTGCGCCAGAACCGGGAAACATCCACTTCATCACGCATCGCGAGACCGAACACCCCGAGCGATTCTTTGTATACGAGGAATACGCGGACGCTGCTTCCTTTGAAGCTCATATCAACGCGAGCTATGGGGCGAAGTTCAACGAAGCGCTCGGACCCTTGATTGTTGAAGACGGGTCGCAACTCACATGGCTAAATACGCTCTGAGACTTGCGTCAGAGTCGAGTTTTTACGAGTAAAGGAAAATCATGGCAATTCAGCAA
Source organism: Arthrobacter sp. NPDC058288 (assembly GCF_042880995.1). Classification (NCBI taxonomy): domain Bacteria; kingdom Bacillati; phylum Actinomycetota; class Actinomycetes; order Micrococcales; family Micrococcaceae; genus Arthrobacter; species Arthrobacter sp. NPDC058288. The sequence goes on along the minus strand of NZ_JBHVYH010000008.1, from coordinate 105,188 downwards.
CTCCTAACTGCAAAAGATGAACAGCTCGTTGCAGACTTCGTTGTAACAACCCTTGAGGAGCGCGATAGTAAACTCGACAGCGCCGTGTCCTTCGCCCACACTTTGGCTTCCATCGACGCCCAGCTAGGGATTCTGGTAACCCGGCACGACTTCTGGCGATTTTCGGTATCCCTCAGTGAGGACGTCCCGTACGGCCAGGTCCAGGAATGCGACTTAACGCAACCTTAGGTGGCTCAACCGAAACCAACTCGTTCAGCATGCCCCCCAGTCGTCCTGAGTTCCTGGGCCACTCATGATGCCCGAGTCCATCCGAGGAGCAGCGCCACGGCTATGTCCGCAGCGATAACGAGGAACTGCTGGGTGAAGCGGACGTCGTATTTATCGTCCTGTCGGGGTGGCGTCCCAGGCAGGACGAAGGTTAAGACGTCCTGGCGGTCGATGCGGTCAAGCTTCCGTAGGCCGTTAAGATGCTCGAAGGGCGGTCAGCAGATTTGCCTGGAACAAGCTCTGATCGCGCTGCTCCGGCGTGATCGAACCCTTCTCTCAAGGTCATCCGCACCCAGCCGGTTTCGCTGGCCCTCAGTCAGATCCTCCAGCCGGGTTCGAATCCTAACTTCTCCAGGCTTAGGCCGGCCAACGGCCCTGGCACCGGGAACGAGATGAACACCGGTGCTCTGAAGGTGTTTCTTTTCCAAGGCGTAGTGGTCGCGACCGATCGAGGTCAGCAACCCGTGGTTACACTCAGGCGCCTCAGCCCATAGGCGACGGTGGAGGGTGATCGACCAGGGTGCTCTACAGGCTCCCGGAAAGACCATGATGTCTCATGCTTCACCGACAACAAACACACCGAAGCTCGCTTGGCTTCAGGAAAGGTGAGGTCAGTCAGGACCACCCTGCGGTCCTGCGCGAATACCTCCACTGAGTAATGGTTGACGACGATCTGCAGTTTGAGCAGCCCGTCCTCAGGACCAGCGGGACTGAGTCCGCAGCCGACGTCCGTGGCTTATCAGAGCAACCGCACGGAGTCACGATTGATGAGAGAGTTTGGGATCGCTCCGGGGTTTTTGCTGGTGTTGCCGTCCTGAAGTTCCGCGATCACTGCTTCCACAGCCATTGCCCCCATCTCATAGTACGGAAGGGCCACCGTAGTCAGCTGCGGCGACAGGGCTTCAGCTATTATTTCCTGATTATCGAACCCAACGACGGATAAGTCCTTGGGGATCAGTAGCCCCAATTCCGCGGCCGCACGGTAAGCTCCCATAGCCATGCGGTCATTGAAGCAGAAGATCGCGGTCGGCCTCTTACTCCTGGCGAGAAGGTTGTGAGCGCCCCGGTAGCCGTCCTCAGCGAAGGAGGACGCCTCTTCCATAACCAGGTTTGGGTCAAAACGAATGCCGAACTCCTCCAGCGCCGTTCGGTACCCTTGGAGTCTGCCCATCCGCGCCGGTATGTCCATGGCAGTGCTTACGAATCCAATCTCCGTGTGACCCGCATCAATAAGTTCGCGGGTTGCTATATACCCGCCCTGGATTTCGTCAGGAAAAACGGACCAGTAGTCACCATGGCTGGCCTCTGCATTCGCTAGGAATATGGGCTTCCCGTCCAAAGCGTCAGGTATGTCGATAATGCGATGCGCTGTATCGGCATAGATCACCCCGTCGACCTGGTGCCGCCAGACAGCTTCGATTTCTCTGTCTTCTACGTCTTTTGCTCCCCCCGTACTCATGATTAGCATGAGCCAGCCGTGCTTAGAAGCTGCCTCCTGAGCGCCGCGGATAAGGCGACCGGCATATGGAACGGTAGCGATTTCCTCACTGATAAGCGCCAGAGTATGGGAGCGATTCGTTCGTAATGCCTGTGCGAGGCCATTTGGGGCATAACCTAAGTTAGCCGCAATCTGCTCAACCTTGAGACGAGTCGCATCAGCGATCCTCGCACCGGGAACATTGTTGAGGGCGAGTGACACTGTCGCGGGCGAAACCCCGGCCGCATCCGCGATATCCCTGATACTTGGCCGCCGACGTGCGTTCATTCTCATAGTCTCCTGTGCGGCCTCGAGCCGTCCTATCGTGAAAACGACTTCGTTTCACGCTGCGCCATACGCTGGACCCAGCCCAGTGTATGCTAAACGCATTTATCAAGGCAATGTTTACTGTGGCTGCTCTTCGTACGCGCTCCCCCGCTACTGAGAGATAGCCATGAACGATTAGAGCGGTCCTGGACTACGTGTAGACGGGAACGTGTTTTTGACCATGGTGAATTTGCTTCCGGGCGCTGAAGAGTACGGCCGGGAATGTCACCTCGGGGTGAGACTGCTGTAGGGCGCCTCGGGAAGCTTTCGCCCAAACCGGTTCCGCACCCGTAACAAAGGGCAGTCCCATTTGGCGTCACGACGGCGATCTGGCGCATTTCGAACGGCCTTAAATCATGGCAAAGAGCCCTTTTGGGGGCTAAGCCCCGATGCGGCTCCCCCCGACATCCCTGCGTTTCTGCCCCTGCTGTGTGCAGCGACAAGGTCCACTGCGACGGCCACCAAAGCACTTCAGCTTTACATTCAGCCGGAATTCTGTGTCTGGTTACACCTCGTCGTTCGTGAGATCAGCTTGTCCTGGCAGACGACACCAGATGCGCGAGAGAGGCTTGGACACTGACCCGAGCGGTCGCTTGCTTCTGCAGCCGCTGAAGGGGGTGAAGCGGGTCGATGATCATGGTTGCTGGCGGCTGCACATTGCAAAGGACTCATCGGTCCCACGTGCGGGCGCCATCCTGTTTCCCCAGTGCGGGACTAGCTTGTAGTTGCACTGCTGTCGCCACATGCTTCGAAATCTTCGATGACGGCTACTTTTTGTCGGGAGGAGCTGGAGTTGTCGAACCTATAACCAAGCCACTCGGACACAAGTCGGCGGGCCAGTTCCAGTCCAAGGACGCGCTGGCCGAGTGCAAGTACCTGGCAGTCGTTGGACAGGACGGATCTTTCGCAACTGAAGCTGTCCGCTACGGTGGTTGCGCGAATGCCCCGCACCTTGTTTGCGCTGATGGCCATCCCTATGCCGGTTCCGCAGACGAGCACTGCTCTGTCTGCTTTTCCATCCAGGATGGCACTGGCGGCCTTTATGCCTATTTCGGGGTAAGGGGTTGTTTGACCCTCATGGACGCCGAGGTCAACGACGGACGTCACGCGTGGATCATTGCTGAGGTCCTGAAGAATTGCATCTTTGTACTGGACTCCTGCCTCATCTGCCCCAACGATTACTCGCCAACCAGTCTTGTCAACCATGGCTTTCCTTTCAGTAGATGGATGGGTCACTGCTGTTGTGCTGGATGCGATATGCGGATGAATGCATCGGCGACGAGATCCGCGAATGCCGGATCATTCCCGTGTGTAGCAGCCGTTGCTACTTCGATGTCTGGGCGCAGGCGGCGTTCAAGCTCGTGAATAAAAGATTCGTCTGCGGCGGGGTCGGCAAACGGTCCTCCCTCCACCGCGTAGCTGTCGAAGCCCTTTGACGGGATGACTACGCAGGTAGGGCCGGTGGATTGGTTGAGGCGTTGTGCCAGTATTCCAGCAACATTTACCAGCTCGTCGGTATTGATCCGCACGGCTGTGACCTCTGCGTTGTGCTGCACTATCGGGCGACTGCCGTCGCTGAACTCCGGGGGTACGTTCGCAAGGGCACCAAAGTTCAGCACTTCTATAGCCCCGGGTACTACGACCTGGGGGAACCCTTTTCGCCCCGCTGTCCGAAGACGGTCCGGGCCGGCGCGGAAAATGCCTCCGTATGTCTCGTCTGTCAGTTCCTTCACTGTGTAGTCCACGACCCCGGTAATTACTCCTTGTTCCAGGAGATTTTCGAGCGCTTTTCCGCCGGAGCCCACTGCATGGAACACGATTGGTTCGAAGCCGGCGGCTTCAAGACGCTCAATGACGCGTAGCACCCCCGGTGTCGTGACTCCGAGCATCGTCACACCGACGGCCGGTTTTTCGGGTTGGGTCAGCACCGAGTGCTTTTTGGAAGTGAGCATTCCAGCCAGGGCGCCGGCGGCGTTGGCTAGTATGGGTTTCGAGATGCGGTTCAGACCGGCAATGTCGGTGACCGAATGCATGATGCAAAGATCGCTCGACCCCACGTAGGCGCTGACATCGCCGGAAGCCATTGTCGAAACGAGAATCTTGGGTACTCCCAGGGGTAGTGCCCGCATGGCGCCGCTGATCAGAGCGCTGCCGCCCGAGCCCCCAAGACCCAGCACGCCGTCGCAGCGACCTTCGTCGACGAGCTTTCGGAGCAGACAGGCAGCCCCGCGGGTCATAGTCTCGATGGCGACAGCCCGCGTGTCGGTGCCTTCCCGGGCGAACCTAAGGTCTTCGAGCCTGGCACCGCCGGCTTCGCAGACCTCCTCGGCGGTGACGTCGGGCGCAAAGCCCGGGGTTGTTCCCAGGATGCTGACATCGATGATGACAACGTCGATTCCCGCCCCATGGAGCCGCTCTTGTACGAAAGCGTATTCGCGCCCCTTGGTGTCGAGCGTGCCTATGAGCACTGCCGTTGGCATGCTCACCGCTCTCGAAGCTTCAGCAACCGAAATGCCTCGACTGTCTCCGTGATGGCCTTTTCTACCGGCAAACGCTCAATGCTCGATGCTCCCAAGAACCCGTCGACATCGACTCGGTCATAAACAGCCTGAACGTTTTCCGGTTCGTCAAAGGGCCCCCCGTGTGCCACGACCCATACGTCAGGCCGTGCCGCCTTTGCTGCCGCGGTCATCGCCGCCACACGTTCACTGGCCTCTACCAGGTCCGGCACGTCGCCGGCGCCGATGAACCCGCCCATGGTCAGACCGACGTGAGCCCCAATGACATCTGCGCCTGCGGTGGCCATGGCGGCGGCCTCCTCCGGTGTGAAGGCATAAGCAATCGTGAAAATATCGCGGCGGTTGCATTCGGCGATCAGCTCGATTTCCTTGGAGTAGCCAAGACCCGTGGCATCAATGTGCTGACGGAAAACCCCGTCGTAGATGCCCGCGGTCGGCACATTCGTGATACCGGAGTATCCGACCTCCATAAGGGCGGTAATGAGTTGATCGATGTTGCGATAGGGGTCTGCGGCCCCTATTCCCGCAACCACGGGGGCGTTCTTCACGACGGGAAGTATGTGCTGCGCGAGCTGCAGCGTTATGCCGTTTGAGTCCCCATAAGCGAGGTATCCGGAAAGAGACCCGTGTCCGTCCATCCTGAACGGCCCGGTATTGTAGGCCATCACTGCGTCAATGCCTGCCAGGTCTGCTGCTTTCGCTACCAGCCCGATTCCGGCACCACCGAGGATAAGGGGGCTGCGTTGGGCGACCTTGGCACTAAACCGGTCGCGGATCTGCTGTCTTGTCATAACGGCCATATTGTTTATCTGCCTAACTTTGAGAAGAGGCCATGGAGGAGCTCACGGCATTGCTGATTTCGATAAAGTCTTCAACTTGTAGTGCTGCACGACCAACGAAAAGACCATGTACTCCGGGCACCAGGGCGAGGTCCGCTGCGTTGTCGGCGGTGACGCTTCCGCCGTAGAGCACGGGAACAACCAGCCCGGCCGCAGGACCGTAGAGTTCGGTCAGCGTGTCACGCACCGTGGAGTGCATTTCCGCGATTTGTTCAGGCGCCGCAGGAACCCCGTTGATCCCTATCGACCACGCAGGCTCATAGGCGAGGAGGAGCCTCTCCAGGTCATCTGCGGTCAGACCGTTGAGTGCGATTTTCACCTGTCGGCGCACGGCCTCCAAGTGAGTTCCGTAGTGGCGGTCCTCTGCTGTATCACCGATGCAAACCAGGGGCCGCAGCCGCCAGGCGAGGGAACGAAGTACTTTTGCGTTGATGAGGGCATCGGTTTCATCGTGATCCCGCCGACGTTCCTGGTGGCCAATTTCGACGATCACGGCGCCGGCGTCAGCGACCATTCCTGCAGATATGTCACCAGTGTGCGCTCCGTTCTCCTCATGGTGAATGTTCTGAGCACCGATGTGAATGTTGCTGCCGTCAAGCTGAGCGGCCACTGTCGCTATCGCGGTGTGGGGTGGGATAAGGAAGTATTCCCTTCCCCTCTTGGCGGAACTGCTCACGTACTCCCTGAGATGTGCCGCGTATCGCGCGGACTCGCTCAGGGTCTTGTTCATCTTCCAAGAAGTGCCCAGCCAGAAGGGCAATACTTCCTTATCCCCCATCGTCAGATGCCCGGCTGCCCCGCTTTGGCCTTCAGGAAGGCTTCGGCTACATCGTCGGGGACCATTACGTCGATTTCTTCCCGCTCGTTCAGGCTACGGGCCAGGGCTTCCATCGTGACCGTGTTGATGACGGTCTCAGCCAGGCCCACGCGGGGCTTCACATCATTACGCACGACCTCGGCGACGTTGAGCAACTGATCCTGGAAGGCGTTTGACTTCGCGACGGCGTACCGGTCCTCAAGGGTCCTGAAAATCCGTTCGGGGTCCCGGTGGCTGGTAGGGATGGCCCTGCGGATCGAGATTTCTGTCTCGTCATAGATCGTCCAGGTGAAAGGCAGATAAAGCGTCCCCTTGTCCCCTGAGATCTGCAGTTCCTGGGTGGAATCGGAGATCTCACTTGCCTCGATCATTCCAACGGTGTCGTTTGCGTAGTCGATGAGGCCGATAATCTTGTCGCTGGTGCCGAAAGCGTTCTTCGCGCGTCCGAAGGCCGCGACACGTGTTGGTACGGCACCTGCTACGTGCGTGCAAGCATTGATGGCGTATGCGCCGATGTCGTACAGTGCACCGCCCCCCTGGTCCGCGCGGAACCGCCATGGACGGTTCGGGTCGTTCGGATCGATGCCCAGTTCAGATGCAAGATTCACGTAGGTGAAGCTGGCACGGACGTGGTCAAGCTTGCCCAGCTCGCCGGCGGCCAGGATGCGGTCGATTCGTCCGATGGCAGGATGGTGGCGGTACATGAAGGCTTCGGTGATGGTGGCGCCGGATTCCTTGGCCAGGTTCCAGACTTCGAGTGCTTCCGCCCCCGTGAGGACGAAGGGTTTTTCGCAAAGGACGTATCGGATACCTGCTGCAACGCATTGGCGGATCAGTTCCAGGTGTGTGCTGGGCCAGGTGGCGATAATGACGCCGTCCAACTGTTCGGAAGAGAGCATCGCTGCAACGTTGCCGTATGCCCTGCCCCACCCGTACTTGGCAACTATCGCTTCGGCTGCCTGGAAGTTTTCATCCGCCGCCGCTACGATCTGCAGTTCTTCCTGGATGCCCGCTGCGGCGACGCCGTGAACACCGGCGATGTAGCCGGCTCCGATGACCCCGAGCCGGACTGGGTTTTTTTCTGACATGGTTGTCTCTCTTACTTGATCAGTGTCCCGCGGTGCAGCTGTGCACGCGTGTCGAGGACTTTTTGGACGTTTCCAAAAAGGATGTTGTCTTTTTCCGTGTCCGTGATGTTGGCGTCAAGGACAGACTGCAATACCTTGCCAAGGTCGTAGAAAGGTGCGTCGCTCCCGAAAACGACGCGTTCGCTGCCCACCGCGGAGACAAGGGACTCAGTCATCCGCGGATCTGACTGGTAGGCCACGTCGAAGAATACGTTGGGCAAATCTCTGACTATTTCCACCGCCTCGGCCTGCTGCTGGGGGGTGAGGAACGCGTGGCCGAGAAAGATCGTGACGTTTGGGAACTTGCTGGCAGCCACGCGCACGGCACGTGGTGACTCCCCTGAGCCGGGATCAGGAGAGCAATGCATGAGGCAAAGAGCCCGCCGGTCGTCCAGGACCTCAAATAGTGGATCTACCCGCAGGGGGACGTCCAGGTAGTAGCCTTCCAGCATTGGATGGACAGAGATGCCTGCCAAATTCAGGTCATCCAGCAATCGGACGAGCTCCTCGACGGCCAGTTCCTCGTGCCTGGGTTCAACCAGGCCAAGCCCGGCAGGGAACCGTTGAGGGTGATTCCTGACAGCCTCCGCGACAATGTCGTTCATGCGCCGCGTGTTCACGATGCCTTCCGCCTGACGGTCGGCGGCGGCCGGGGACAACAAGGATTCAGTAACCCCGGCGGCGTCCATGCTTTGGATCATCTGCTCCACTGTCTGGCCGATATTGTTCGCCACGGTTTTGCCGATGTGTGCGTGTACATCGATGCTTCGGCGCATCATGATTTCTCCTGCTGGTTCACTGCCGCGCGCCTCAGCCGCGGTCATGCTTCTTCAACTGATGTCCGCATGGTCAGGGGTGCTCCAGCGGGTGCCAGCTCGTGGGCGTTTTCTGGGGTAAAGCCTTCGGGCCCGCCCGGGCTGTACATCACCAGCAGGTGCAGAGGTGCCCACCCGGTGTTATGTGAGTCATGGAAGACGCCTACGGGAATATGGATCGCGTCCCCCGGGCCGATCGGAATCCGGTTTCCTTCGCCGACGGTGAAAGCACCATGCCCGGAAACGACATAGACAACTTCGTCGCTGTCCTCGTGATTGTGCCACTCATGGGACTGGCCCGGGAGCACGATGACCTCGCCCAGTGACATCTTTGCCCCTTGGTCGGCCGTGATCAGCCATTTCGCAACCCCCCAAGGCAGGATTACGGACTCTACGGTGTTTGCGCTGTTCGAACTATTCATCATCTGTCTCGTGTCTGTTAGTGGTCAGTTCTCGGTGAGACCGGTGAACCGCCAGCCGGTCTTCATCGTGAAACCGGTGTACGTACGGTCCAGAATCAGCATGAGTGAGACCATGCTGTCGATGAGCCGCGCATTGTGGAGTGGTCCGCAATCAAGTACACGGTGGTTCAAGTCGGCGGCGAGTGCTGCAACTACAGCTTTAGCTTCGTCATCGTCGCCAGCGATTTTCACATCCGGGCGATTACCGTCCGCTGCGCCAGGTGCGTTGACGGTTGCCGCGAAGTTGTCTTTGAAGGCTGCAACGAGACCGTCGGTAGTCCCCAGCGCCTTCGCCGTGTACTCGGCACCGGCCAGCTCATTGCTCGGCAGGGCATCGAAGGGGTTGGATATGTCGATGATGGTCTTTCCTGCCAGGGCTTCCCGGTGCTCCTCAACGAAGGGGGCAACTGCTGTGAAGGGAATGGCCAGGACGACCGTGTCGCTATCGGCCAGGGCAGTACGGTAATCGCCGATCACCGCTGGTTCGTAGCCGAGATCTGCGTTCTTAACCTCTTCAGGGGAGCGGGATCCAATGTGGACCTGGTGCCCTGCTTTGGTCCAGCCCTCGCCGAGGGCGCTTGCCATGAGTCCGGTGCCCATGATCGCAATAGTGCTCACGTAAGTGTTCCTTTCAGAGTTCTTGAAAATGCTTGACGGTCGGCTCTCCGGCGAGGTACTCACCGATGAGGCCCTGGAACTTCGCAAAGTCAGGTGATGACACAAATTTCTCGACATGATCCTCGAGCGTCCGCCACTGGACGAGTAACACATATTCGCCGGTAACAGTTGACCGCGTCAGCGAGGACTCGATGTGGCCGGGAGCCGATTCAATAAGGAGCTTCGCTTCCGAAAATGCCGACTCGAATGCAGCCCCTGAACCGTCCTTGGTCGACAGTTGGGCAACTTCCAAAACACTCAATGAACCCTCCTCAGGGCAAGTGATAAGTAGGGGGTGAAACGGAAGGCGCAGGCTCCGTAACCTCTAGAACGCAGGCATAAATGACTTCAAAGCCCACAGGCCCTGTAGCGCCTTCTTCGTTCGCAACGCTCGATCCATCGCTGTGCTAAATGGATTTAGCCGACTATAAGCAGGTCCCCGAACGCGGGTCAAGAGGCTGGCAGGAAACTTTCATAATGGGCCGATAGCTCCGCACCCCCGCCTTACAAACCGGCCGGAGGCCCAAGCAACCCCCGTCCTGCCTATCCCTCCAGGGCCCCGATTCCGCCAAACTTCCTCGAGCTCCTTTCAACCCGCCTCAGTGTTCGGAAGAGGGCTCGGCGGCGCTTCCCTGCCGTACTACTTCGGAACTGAAAAGGCGGACCGAAATCTCTTGACAACCTAAGACGTGAGCTGGTTCACTCATTCTCGCCGCTAAATGCATTTAGCACCGCGCGGCCCGGCCAAATGTACGTCTGGAACCATGAAGCCTCGTCTATGTAGGCGTTCGCCGGGAACACGAGGCCCTGCCCAGAACGACCAGCACTGTCCCAGACAATGACGTGACAGATCCGCGTTGACCGCGGAGAGGGCACGATGCAAAGGAGCACGATGTGGGAATGAAAAAAAATGCACTATTTCGGATGGCGGCGCTGGCAGCCGCATCCTCCCTGTTCTTGGCCGGGTGCGCCGGCGGAGATGCCGGCGGGACGAGCGAGGGCCCATCGGGGGACTACAGGGCCCCGGAATCCAGCGTCCAGGCAAGTCTGACCATCTCGAATTGGGGAAATCCAGGTGATGAGGCCGTTTACGAGGCGGCCATTGAACGCTTCAACAAGAAGTACCCCAACGTCAAGGTCACGAACAACTTCACCCAGGTCGTCAACTGGAGTGATTACATCAACAAAATCCTGACATCGGTGGCCTCCGGCGACGCACCTGACATCATCAACATCGCCACCGAGGGGGTCGAATTCGGCCTCAGCAAGGACCTCTTCCTCCCGCTGACGAACTACGTCAAGCAGGATGAATCCGTGAAAGACCTCGTGGCCGACATCGACCCGAACCTTCTTGAGGGCTTCACCAAGGGCGAAGACACCTACCTGCTGCCCAATAACTGGAACGCCATGGTCATGTACTACAACGAAGACATGTTCGCAAAGGCGGGCGTTCAACGGCCAGGTGATGACTGGACATGGGACGAGTTCCTCGCGGTGTCTAAAAAACTGACCAGTGGACAAGGTGGCGAAAAAACGTATGGCTTTGGCCTGCAGAACTACACATTTGCCTACATTCCGTGGCTCTACTCCAACGGGGCGTCCCTAGCATCCGACGATTTGACCAAAGCCACATTGAACTCCCCGGAAACGATCGAGTCCATGAAGTTCCTTCAAAGCCTGGTAAAGGATGGCGTAGCACCGGAACCGGCAGGAACTGAGGCCAACGATCTCTTCACGGCCGGAAAAGTGGCCATGGTGGCCGCGCCGGCAAACCTCTCATCAACCCTGATCAAGGGCTCCCCGAACCTGAAGTTTGGTATTCTCCCCATGCCCAACAAAACCGAAAAGGCTACTGTTTTCGGAGCAGCAGGATTCTCCATTTACAAAAACACAGAAAACCGCGACCTCGCGTGGGAACTCCTCAAAGAACTGGGAAGCCAAGACGTTCAGAAGTCGTGGGCAACGCTCGGCACATCAAATCCGACAACTCGCACCGCGGCAACTTCAGAAGCGTTCCTCGGCCGGCACCGCGACGCCACGTACCTGTACGACACCATTGAGTACGCCAAGCCTGTCGCGGCCCCAGCATTCTTCACCTCGCTTGAGCCGGCCTTCCAGCGGGCACTTGCCACCATCCTGGCCGGTGGAGACGTGAAGTCCGAACTTGAGAAAGCCAATTCCGAGGTCGAGGCGACGGTCGGGAATGGCTGACCTTATCTCCACCGTCCGCACACGGCTTCCTTTCCGGGCCCAAAGCACCATCCGGAAAGGAAGCCCGTCCAGCCGCAGGGAAGCCATTACCGGCTACTGGTTCGTGGCTCCGTCCGTGCTGGGGTTCCTGATCTTTGTACTCGGGCCCCTTGCCGCAGTGTTGTACTTCAGTTTCACAAAGTACGATGTGATCTCGCGTCCGACCTACGTCGGCTTTCAGAACTACGTACGACTCTTCTCCGATGCCCGTCTTGGGACCGTCTACTTCAACACCATCATCTACGTGATCGCAGCCGTGGTCTTCATTAACGTGCTGGCCGTGATCTTCGCTGTTCTCATCAACCAGCGAATGCCACGCTTCATGACCGTCGTTTTCCGGTCCGTGTACTTCTTCCCATCCCTCGTCTCACTTGTCTACGTCGCCCTGATTTGGCAGGCACTCTTCCAACGGGATACAGGCATTATCAACTACTACATCCAGGCGCTCGGAGGGCAACCTCTGAGCTGGCTCACAGATGATGCCCAAGCGCGGTGGAGCGTAATCATCGTGGACGTCTGGCGGAACATCGGGTTCGCGATGCTCATCTACACGGCAGCCCTTCAGGAAGTGCCAGGCGAGCTTGAAGAAGCTGCCAAGATCGACGGCGCGGGACCAATAACAATCTTCCGCAAAGTAACCCTGCCCATGATCAGCCAAGCAATCTTCTTCAATATCACCATCACTGTCATCGGCGCGTTTCAAATCTACGAATCAATCATCGTTCTCACCGCCGGAGGCCCTGGGGACTCAACACGAAGCATTGTCATGTACATCGCCGAACGGGCCTTCAACGACTTCCAAATCGGGTATGCATCAGCGATCTCCGTGACGTTATTCGTGATCATCCTTCTGGTGACGCTGGTTCAATTCCGACTCCGAAAGAGGTGGGTGCACTATGAGTAGGACACTCGAGACGGCCACAAAGCCACACGTTTCGGCCCCGCCACGGCCGGATAAAAGGCGCGCACTCCCTGTAGGGCGCATCTTTTCCATGACTGTGTTGGCATTGGGAGCAATCGGCATGATCGCCCCGTTCGTCTGGATGTTTGTTACATCCTTGAAGTCGCCGGAAAACGCCTATGACCTGCCGCCAAACTGGATACCCCTTGAGTTTAGGTGGGACAACTACTCCCAAGCGGTCAACGGCCCGTTGCCCCTGCTAACCAACATGCTTAATAGTTCACTTATCGCTATCGTCACTACTCTTGGGCTCCTCATCACAGCGCCGCTTGCAGGTTATGCCTTTGCCAGGCTGAAATTTCCTGGTCAGAACGGGCTCTTCGTCATGTTGCTGGCATCTCTGATGGTGCCCATCCAAGTCACGGTGATTCCGCTGTTTCTTATTATGAGAAACCTAGGACTTATCAACACGCCCTGGAGCCTCATCCTTCCCTACGTGACAGGAGCCTTCGGCGTGTTCCTGATGCGGCAGTTCTTCCTCACCATCCCCAAGGAGCTCATCGAAGCTGCGAAAATCGATGGAGCCGGGCCTTGGAAGACCTACCGGCTGGTCGCGCTCCCTCTGGTCAAAAACGGCCTGAGCTCCCTGGGCGTCATCACCTTCCTCGCCAGTTGGAACGCGTACTTCCTGCCCTCCATCTTTCTCAACAGCCAAGGTTCGGCCACCCTACCCCTGGCCCTCGTCCTTATGCGGGGCCCGTTTAGTACCGGCCAAGTAAACATCATCATGGCTGCCACGGCCCTCGCCATCCTGCCAGCCCTGATCGTCTACGTCATCGCCCAGAAGTGGATCATTGAAAGCCTTACCCAATCAGGAGTAAAGGGCTAGTAAGCACCTGTGCTGAGAGGCCGACTTAGGGCAGCCCGGTTGAAGAAGCCCTGATTAACAAGATGCATCGATAGGACTCAGGACAACAACCTCTCAGGTCTCCACGCCTCTGTTGCTCCAACCAAGCTGATGACTCACGACAGTAGTTCGGTGCCGCCACTCTGGCGGCACCGAACTTGTCTGCTGTCCCGCCACGTGCACATTGATGACAGCGGGAAATCACAGGCTCCGAGGCCAGCACTGGAAGAGCAAAGCTGATCGCCAGACCACCTCACATATCCGGAGTGCTAATTGTCACCGAACCAATGTTCTCAACAAATGAGCAGTGACGACTGGGTGTATTTGGACATCGGTGATCGAGTGTCAGTCCAGCGTACTAACGACTACTACCGAACCGGATATGTCGACGCGATCAACGACGAAGCTAGCATTTTCTGGGTGCAACTGGACGAAGGGAGAGGAAGAGTCCTCTTATACGAGGGTGACGGGTCTCAAGTCCAGAAAACAGGAGATGATGGTCGGGGAGACTCTGCGAATCAGCATCGATAAGTCGTTGGCAGGTTTGGCCCCGTAGTAGGCCCGTACCGGCGAGTCCTGGCATTCATCGGCCACACGCCAGCGCGCCTTTCATCTTGGACCTCCGTCAGATCCGACTACACCCCAACCTGACGTCGGGGCGCCTGACGTGGGAAGACTTGCCCCGTAGGTGGAGCTCCGGCCTGGTTCTCAGACACCTGACGAACCGCAGGAGGTGACATCACCCGCCCCTTCGCTAAGCGACTTCCATCAAGACCTGATTCTTCGGACTATTTTGATAGTTCTCGGGCTACCGCAGCTCGGTTTCCTGCCCCTCCAACTGTCAGGGTGGGATCTGAGAACATCATGAGCCACCGTCAACAATGCGGAATTTCGCGCTATTCTGACGCCAGACCGGCGCCGCAACTTGCCCGCGCTCCCCGTCACCCTGTCCAACGTTGCTCTAGGGCGAGGCGACCTCAGAGAAACTTTTACGGGCAAGGCGTGCGGGAACCCTCACACGGCTCCTGCTTCGTGGCATTACCCGATAGCTACTTGACCGAATATCCATTCTCGGCGTTGCCGTGGCCCCGTGGCGGGGAACGGCGGCCGCCTCTATCGGGAACCGATTAGTGAAGCATCGTCTTCAAAGTGTATTCAGCGCTTCCACGGGGGTCTCGGTACCAGATGACCACCCTGCATTTTCTTCCGGCACAAGGATCAGGTCGAGGTAGCCCTTGAGGATGCCGGGCACGTCCACGGTGTCAGGATTGAGGAGCCACTCGGTTTGAATTCCTTCCCATAGAGCCACGATGGTAGGGCCCGCGACATCTGGGTCGACGCCCGGCCGAAGCCGGCCAATGCTCGCGAGGTACCGCAGCTCCCCACTGTATTCCTTCCGAAGCCGGGCGAAGCGTTGGACGAAGTAGTTACGGGCCGGGTGGTCCTCAGTCGTGGCTTCTCCGGAGAGGACGGAGTAGAGCTCTACGAGGTGGGGAATCCGCTCATTGTGTTTCGCCTGCCGCACGATGGTTTCGGCAAACCGCTCCCGTGTGCCCGGGGTGCTCGTGGAGATCCGGTCGCGGTACTCGAGCACCGCCACGAGCAGCTGAGCCTTGGTGGGGAAATGGTGGAGGAGCGTGGTCTGGTTGATCCCTGCCCGGTCCGCGACGTCCTGGATGCTGCCGCCGTTGTAGCCCCGTGACCCGAAGACCTCTACGGCGGCTTCAAGAATTTGCCGTTGGCGCTCAGCGGTCTTGGCGTAGGGGCCGCGCGGGCCTGAGCGTGCGTTCGCCTTCTTAGTCATGGAATCCAGTCTAGTTTCATTAAAAACTGAGCATCCACTCAGCTTTTGTGTTAGCCTTGTCACGTCGGGCCGCACGGCCCCGGCGCCGTGTCCGCGGCGCTGACCATAACGAAGTGGGACTCATGCCATCTCTGACACGACGACAACTCCTTTGCGGTGGACTCGGCGCCTCCGCCTTTGCCCTTCTCACCGGATGCGCCACTCCGGGCACTGTTTCCGTCAATGCCGCACCTGCCATTCCTGCGGCCAGTACCGGTGAGAAGGTGACACTCACGTACTGGTCTTGGCTCAAGAATGTTCAGAAGGTCGCCGATATCTGGAACGCGAGCCACCCCAATGTCCAGGTTGAGACGGTCTGGATCCCCAGCGGCAACCGTGGTGGGTACTCCAAGCTTTACGCCGCGCTAGCGGCGGGCGGCGGCCCTGACCTAGCGCAGGTTGAAATGCGTACCGTTCCTGAGTTCATGCTCGTCAACGGGCTCGTGGATCTCTCGCGCTACGGTGCCCGTGAATACGCACACCTTTATGACCCCGCACTTTGGAGCCAGGTGAGCTTCTCCGGGGGCGTCTACGGCATCCCCCAGGACTCGGGGCCGATGGCCACGTTCTACCGCCCCGACGTCCTGGCCAAGGTAGGCGCGGCGGCACCGGTGACTTGGGAGGAGTGGGCAGCCGTTGGGAAGGAACTCCGCGGTGCCAACGCCTACATCGACTGCTTTTCTCTCGCGGACACCTCCTACTTCGTCTCTTTCGCCGCACAGGCTGGCGCTTCCTGGCTGCGCCCAGCCGAGGACGGATGGGTCATCAACATGACCGACGACTCAACGCTGAACGTCGCGCGTTTCTTTGACCGGGCAATCGACGACGGCATCGTCACCACCGCCTATGGACCCTTCACCCCCGGCTGGTACGCGGCGGCTGCGAAGGGGGAGCTCGCGTCGCTCACGAGCGGCAGCTGGGCCGATGCCCTTGTGCAGAGCGTCAGCGGCGGAGCGGGCAAGTGGCGCGTGGCGCCCATGCCCATTTGGGACCCCAGAGGGTATGGCTCAAGCTACCTCGGCGGCTCCACCGCGGCGGTCCTGGCTAACAGCAAGCACCCCCGCGAGGCCCTCGAGTTCGCTGTCTGGATGACGTCCACGCAGGCCGGCATCGACGCCGAGATCGCCAACAGTGGCATCGGATGGTCGCCCGTGCCGGGCATCATCGGTGCAAAGCGCGAGAGGCCCTCCGACTTTTTCGGGGGGCAGAACTACAACCAGGACGTGATCGTGCCGGCGAGTAAGTCGCAGAACATGGACTGGTCTTGGTGGCCCGTCACCACGCAGTCTTTCAACATCCTGGGCGACGGGTTCCGCCGTAAGGCATCGGGCACGAGCCTAGTCGACACCGTAGCAGCCGCCGAGCAGCAGATCATGACCGCCTTCAGGAACAAAGGTCTGACGATTAGGAAGGAGCAGGCATGAGCGCCACGGCAGATACCGCACAAGCACATCCGTCAGCAGTCCAGCGGGAGGGGCACGGACGGGCAAGGCAGCAGCGCCGCGTCGTCACCCGTGCACCCTGGATACTGCTCGCGCCCTTCCTGGCGCTCTTTGCCCTCACGTTCATCTTCCCGATCATCGCTGCTGTCGGTTCGAGCTTTACGAAAGTGACCCGCAGTGGCCTCTTCGGCGAGACGGGCGTCCACTCCGGGTTTGCGGGGTTCGAGAACTATGCCCGCGCCCTCGGGGACGGTAGCTTCCTCGCCTCGATCGGCCGCGTACTGCTCTTCGGCGTGGTCCAGGTTCCTGTCATGATCGCCCTATGTACAGTCCTTGCGCTCCTGCTGGAGTCGGCCTCGGCTAAGTGGCCCGGGTTCTTCCGCGCGGCCTACTTCATGCCGTACGGCGTGCCGGGTGTCATCGCGACCATTCTCTGGTCTTTTCTCTACGTCCCGGGCCTGAGCCCGCTCGTGGACGCTGCCACGTCCGTAGGCCTCACCGTGAACTTCCTCGGCCCGGACACCGTGCTGTGGTCCATCGCCAACATCGTTACGTGGAGCTACACGGGCTACAACATGCTCATCGTCATAGCCCAGCTTAAGTCGATCCCCGGCGAGATATATGAAGCTGCGCGCGTGGACGGTGCCGGGCCCTTCCGTGTCGCGTGGACCATTCAGCTGCCGCTTATCCGGCCCGCTCTCGTGCTCACAACGGTGTTCTCGATCATCGGCACGCTTCAACTTTTCGCCGAGGCGCAAGTCCTTCAGACTGTGGCTCCGGCCGTCGACAGCCAATACACCCCGAACCTCTCCGCCTACACCACTGCCTTTGCATACAACGACTACAACGTCGCCGCAGCCCAGGCCGTGCTCATTGCCCTCGCGGCCTTCATCCTCTCCTTCACCTTCCTCCGGTTCACGAACAGGAAGTCCTCATGACTGCCACTCCCACCCTTAGCCGGCCCCAGAGCGTCGCCGGGGAGCCACCTGTGACGCGGCGCCGACGCCCGGGCTCCACAACGATTCTTGTCACGGGGCTGCTTGTCGTAGCCGCGCTCTACTTCCTGGTCCCGGTCTATTGGGTGGTGGTCGCTGCGACCAAGACCAGCGGAGACCTGTTCGCGACCAACGGTTTCTTGTTCGCGCCTAATTTCGTCCTATGGGACAACCTGGCGAACGTCCTCTCCTACGGGGACGGCGTCTTTGTGCGCTGGTTCCTCAACTCAATTCTGTATGCAGGGGTTGGCGCATTGGCCGCGACGTACTTCGCCGCTGCTGGCGGCTACGCCTTGGCCAAGTACAACTTCCGGGGCAACAGTCTCATCTTCGGGCTCGTCCTCGGAGGCGTCCTCGTCCCCGGCACCGCCACAGCCCTGCCCCTGTTTCTGTTCTTCAGCCAGCTCGGCATCGCCAACACGTACTGGAGCGTCCTGTTGCCCTCACTCGTCTCGCCGTTTGGCCTGTTTCTGTGTCGGGTTTATGCGCAGGCAACAGTGGATCCGGCGCTGTTGGAGGCTGCGCGAATCGACGGCGCGGGCGAACTTCGCATCTTCCACTCCGTGGGGCTGCGGGTTCTCACTCCCGCCCTGGTGACGGTGTTCTTGTTCCAGCTCGTGGGCATCTGGAACAACTACTTCCTGCCGCTGGTGATGCTCTCCGACTCGAAGCTGTTCCCCATCACGGTAGGTCTGAATAACTGGCTTAGCCAGGCAGACCGGCTCCCGGAGTTCTACCAGCTGACCACCGGCGGCGTACTGCTGTCTGTCATCCCGCTCGCCATCGCCATGATCGTCCTTCAGCGCTTCTGGCGTGGAGGCCTCACAGAAGGAGCCGTCAAATGAGCCCCCGTCCAGCGGAGGCCACAGCCTCCACCGCCTACGTCACCGACCCGGGCCCGGGAGAAGGACGGCGAGAACCGGCCCGTTCCTGGCTTCACACCGACGCCCCGTCCCTGTCCCTCGACGGGCAATGGCGATTCCGACTCCTCAAGGGAGTCCCCGGAACACCCGGCGGGCGTGGGGTGCTGTCCCCGGGGGAGGCCGCGGAGGCGATGGCCGCTGCGGAGTACGACGACTCTTCGTGGGCGTCGCTGACCGTACCCTCCCACTGGGTGCTCCAGGGCGACGGATCGTACGGCCGCCCGATCTACACGAACGTGCAGTTCCCGTTCCCAATCGACCCGCCGTTCGTCCCCGACGAAAACCCCACCGGGGACTATCGCCGTACGTTCGAGCTGCCCGACGGCTGGAAGGCCGACGACACAGGCGGCGAGAGCCGCGTCGTCCTGCGCTTTGACGGCGTCGAATCCCGGTACAAGGTATGGGTCAACGGCACAGAGATCGGATGGGGCGCCGGAAGTCGCCTCGCCCAGGAGTTCGACGTCACCGACGCCGTCAGCACAGGTACCAACACCATCGCAGTCCGCGTCCATCAATGGTCCGCTTCCAGCTACCTCGAAGACCAAGACCAGTGGTGGCTGCCGGGAATTTTCCGATCGGTGACCCTCTTGTCCCGCCCGGCCGATGGCATCGAGGACGTGTGGCTCCGGACCGGCTACAACGACGGGGCGGGGACCCTGGAACCGGAAGTGAAAGCGCCGGCATCGTCGTACCCTGTTCGCCTCCGCGTACCCGAGCTCGGCATCGACGTCGAGTGGGCCAATCCCGGTGATGTTGCACCGGTACCTGTTTCTGCCGTCGAGCCCTGGACCGCCGAAACCCCGCGGCTCTACGATGCGACCGTGGCCAGCAAGGCCGAGACGGTGTCACTGCGGATCGGCTTCCGCACCGTAGAAATCGTGGGAGACCAATTTCTGGTCAACGGACGCAAAGTGGTGTTCCACGGTGTCAATCGCCACGAGACCCACCCCACGCTCGGCCGCGTCTTCGACGAGGACTTCGCCCGCGAGGACCTCGCGCTCATGAAGCGCTCCAACGTCAACGCAATCCGTACCAGCCACTACCCGCCCCACCCGCGACTGCTCGAGCTCGCGGACGAGATGGGCTTCTGGGTAATCCTCGAGTGCGACCTCGAAACGCACGGGTTCGAGCGGCACGGCTGGGCCCGGAACCCGAGCGACGAGCCGATGTGGCGCGAGGCGCTCCTTGACCGGATCGAACGGACCGTGGAGCGGGACAAGAACCGTCCCTCGATCGTCATGTGGTCCCTCGGCAACGAGTCCGGCACAGGACAGAATCTCGCCGCTATGTCCGCGTGGGTGCATGCACGGGATGCGGGCAGACCAGTCCACTACGAGAACGACTACGCCGGCGCGTACACCGACGTGTACTCCCGCATGTACGCGACACTGCCCGAGGTGGAGACAATCGGCCGCGACGGCGACACCACACCGCTGCTGGGCTGCTCCCCTGCCGAGGGGGCGCGGCAGCGGACCAAGCCGTTTATTCTGTGCGAGTACGTCCACGCAATGGGCAACGGGCCCGGGAACATATCGCTGTACGAGGACCTCATCGCGAAATACCCGCGGCTGCACGGCGGGTTCGTCTGGGAGTGGCGCGACCACGGTATCGCCGCCCGTACCGCGTACGGCACCGAATACTTCGCCTACGGCGGCGACTTCGGCGAGGAAATCCATGACGGCAACTTCGTGCTCGACGGCCTCATCCTCTCCGACTCCACGCCCTCGCCGGGACTATATGAGTTCAAGACCGTCGTGGCGCCCGTGAGACTTGCCTTTGACGGGCTCGAGCCGGGCGGCAAGCCCTTTATACGGGTGACCAACCTGCGACACAGCGCGGATCTGGGAGACATGGTCTTTCGCTGGCGGATCGAGGACGACGGCGAACCAGTCGCCTCCGGTGAGCTCGCCGTCGATGGGCTCGACGGCGGCCCACTCACCCCTGGCGCCTCGGCCGCGGTCCCCCTTCCGGTGTCCGCCGAGGGATGCACTGGAGAGGTATGGGTGACCGTCGAGGCGGTCCTCGAGCAGGATGCCGGGTGGGCGCATTCCGGGCACGAAGTCGCCTCAGCGCAGGGCCGCCTCGCGTCGCCCGCGAGGCGCCCGCTGCCGTTTGCAGCCGGGCTCCTGGGCGGAAATTGGCGGCCGGGAGAAGGCGCCGGGCTCCTGGAGCTCGGGCCGGCAGTCTTCGATGAAGGGCGGCTCGTTACACTCGCTGGCCTCCCTGTGGATGGGCCCCGGCTTGAGCTGTTCCGGGCGCCCACGGACAATGACCGCGGCGAATCCCGGGGCGGATACATCGACACCGACCCTTGGGCACCAGACGCAGACGGCATCCCGGGTGTAGGAGCTCCCGGGCCTTCGTCGGCAGCGCGTTGGCACGCGGCCGGTCTGGACCGGCTGCACGGGCGTGTTGAGGCAGTCGAAGTGCTCGATGACCGTGCCCTCCGCGTGCGCACCCGGTACGCCGCGGCGGACCAGGTGCGCACCGTCACCGTCGAGGAGCAATGGATTCTCGACCCCGAAGGTTTGTGGCTGCGGGTGGACATTCTGCCATCCTCCGATTGGGACGGTGTGTGGCCCCGTGTCGGTGTGCGGTTCGGGCTGCCCGCCGACGTGGACGCGGCGTCATGGTTCGGGCTGGGACCGCACGAGTCCTACCCTGACAGCCTCGAAGCCGCGCTTGTGGGACGGTACGCAGCCGGGATCGATCAGCTCGCCGTGCCGTATGCGTGCCCGCAGGAGACCGGTCACCGCGGAGGTATGCGCTCCCTCGACCTGCTCCGGGGCTCGGAGCCGTGGGTACGGGTAGACGCGTTCGCGGACTCGCGGGGCCGCCTGCCGGGCTTCACCCTGAGCCGGTACACGGCCCAGGAGCTCGCCGCGGCCCGGCACCCGCATGAGCTGCCCGCGGCCACGCGTTCATGGTTATACCTCGACGCGGCCCAGCACGGGCTCGGCACTCGCTCGTGTGGCCCGGATGTCTGGCCCGAGTCCGCCTTGGCGCCG
Source organism: Arthrobacter sp. NPDC058288 (assembly GCF_042880995.1). NCBI lineage: Bacteria > Bacillati > Actinomycetota > Actinomycetes > Micrococcales > Micrococcaceae > Arthrobacter > Arthrobacter sp. NPDC058288. The sequence continues at coordinate 83,613 of NZ_JBHVYH010000008.1, read as the reverse complement.
GAGGCGCGGACGCTCACCTTCCGCCTGGCGGCCTCCGAATGACCAGCCTCGTGATGTCCAGGATGAGCGCCGATACCGTTCCGATCTCAGGTAGGCAGACCACGCTGCGCTGCGGCCCCTACACCGCCGAAATAGCCAGCGTCGGTGCATCGTTACGCTCCTTGCGCTACAACGGCAGGGACCTGATTCTCCCCTTTTCGGAACATCAGGTCCGCCCCGCCTACCGAGGGGCAGTATTGGTGCCTTGGCCTAACAGGGTTATCGCGGGACGGTATGAATTCGAAGGCGTGGAATACCAGCTCGGTATCAACGAACCGAGCCGGGGCCACGCACTTCATGGCCTATTGGCCTGGGAAGACTGGTGCCCGGTTAAATCCGACGAGTCCTCGGCCATTCTGTCCACCGTCGTTCAAGCGAGGAGCGGTTACCCCTTCCGCCTGGACGTACAGGTGTCCTACCAGCTGGACTTTTCCGGGCTGCACACCACTGTTACAGCCACCAACACCGGCCCCGGCTCAGCACCTTACGGGGCCGCCGGGCACCCATACTTGGTCGCCGGGGAGGGCCGGGTCGACGACTGGATTCTCGAGCTGCCCGCACGAAAAGTGCAGCAAGTCACCCCGGACCTTTTGATACCTACAGGAGTTAGCGACGTTTCAGAGGACCGACACTACGACTTTGTTGCCCCCCGCCCCATCGGTTCCATAACACTCGACCATGCCTTCACTGATCTCGTACGTGACAACGAAGGTTACTCAACCGCACGCCTGACTACATGGGACGGGTCCGGAACTTCGATGACATGGGGTCGGGACTGCCCCTGGGTGCAGATACACACAGCCGACCTCCCAGATGCGGAATCCAGCAGAGCCGGCCTGGCAGTAGAACCAATGACCTGTCCGCCTAATGCCTTCAACACCAGGACAGACCTCATAGTCCTCCTCCCGGGGCAGAGTCATACCGCGAGCTGGAACATCGAAGCGATACCAGCCAACCCAACCCACACCCGCTCATGAAAATCCTGGTCACAGGGGGCACGGGCTACATCGGTTCCCACACCGTTCTTTCCCTGCAGGAAGCCGGCCACGACGTGGTCGTCATCGACAACCTGGTCAACTCCAGCGAGGAATCGCTGCGCCGCGTAGCGGAACTCAGCGGCAAGACCGCAGAGTTCCACCACGTCGACCTCGTGAACGAGGCAGCCATCGACAAGGTCTTTGCCGGCGCAGCCATCGACGCCGTCATCCACTTCGCTGGCCTCAAAGCGGTGGGCAAATCTGTGCGGGAGCCGTTGAAGTACTACTACAACAACCTTGTAGGCACTCTGAACCTGATCCGCGTCATGGACAGGCATGACGTCCGCTCCATCGTCTTCAGCTCCTCCGCCACCGTCTACGGCGAACGCAACCCCATCCCCTATGTGGAAAAGATGGAGATCGGGGCCAACAACCCCTACGGGCGCACCAAGGAACAGATCGAGGACATCCTCTCCGACCTCGGCGCTGCCGACCCGCGCTGGCACATAGCCCTGCTGCGCTATTTCAACCCGGTGGGTGCACACCCATCCGGACGGATTGGCGAGGACCCGCAGGGTATCCCCAACAATCTGGTGCCGTTCATCGCCCAAGTGGCCGTGGGCCGCCGCGACAAGCTCATAGTCTTCGGGGGCGACTACGACACCCCCGACGGCACCTGCCTGCGCGACTACATCCACGTGGTGGACCTCGCGGAAGGGCACATAGCGGCCCTGAACCATATCGCGGACACCACCGGCGTGTTCCGCTGGAACCTCGGCTCCGGCAAGGGCTCCTCCGTCCTAGAGGTCCTGCGCTCCTTTGAGAAGGCCGTGGGCAAGCCCATCCCCTACGACATCACCGGCCGCCGCGCCGGAGACCTCCCTGCCTTCTGGGCCGACGCCACCTCCGCGCTGGCCGACCTCAGCTGGTCCACCACCAAGACCGTGGACCAAATGTGCAAAGACCACTGGCGCTGGCAAAAGAACAACCCCCAAGGCTATATATCCAACCCCGAATGAACAATAGGAGCAGTGGATAAATGCAGACAGAGAATTCCACCTGCACCGACTTCCACGAGCATGTACCCACGCAGCACGATTCCATCACCATCCACGTCCACACGCGATCCCACTTGGAGGCCGCCGTGGAGGCCGCCGTCCAACAACTCTCTGCTCGTGCGAGGTACCGGAAGCAGGGAATTCTGGTAACCCGGACGGCTCCGGGAACGGTCATCGTAAGCCTTGACCCAAATGTTCCCTACGGCATGAGCTACGAACGAACAACCTGGTAGTACACGAAGGCGATAGGCGAAATCAGCCTCATGCCTGTCTTGGGCTTTTCTGATGGCCCCTTTCCAACATGGCAACTGAACCTAGGAATCACGCATGAAAATTGGAATCCTCACCAGCGGTGGTGACTGCCCCGGACTGAACGCGGTCATCCGCGGCGCCGTACTCAAGGGCATCGCCATCCACGGCCACGAATTCGTGGGTTTCCTCGACGGCTGGCGCGGCGTGGTGGAGGGCGACATCATCGACATCCCCCGCACCATGGTCCGCGGTATCGCCAAGCAGGGCGGCACCATCCTTGGCACGTCCCGCACCAACCCCTTCGACAACGGCGGCGGCCCGGAGGTCATCAAAGCCCACATGGACCGCCTGGGCATCGACGCCATCATCGCAATCGGCGGTGAGGGCACGCTGGCGGCCGCCAAGCGCCTTACGGATGCCGGGCTGAAGATCGTCGGTGTTCCCAAGACCGTTGACAACGACCTGGACGCTACGGACTACACCTTCGGTTTCGACACCGCCGTGCAGATCGCCACGGAGGCCATCGACAGGCTCCGCACCACCGGCGAATCCCACCACCGCTGCATGATCGCCGAAGTGATGGGCCGCCACGTGGGCTGGATCGCGCTGCACGCCGGCATGGCCGCAGGCGCCCACGCCATCCTGATCCCGGAACAAAAAGTCAGCATCGAGCAAATCACCCAGTGGGTAAAGGAAGCCCACCACCGCGGCCGCGCACCCCTGGTGGTCGTCGCCGAAGGCTTCGTTCCCGAGCATATGGATGAGGCCCATTCTGAACGGGGCCTGGACGCCTTCGGCCGCCCCCGGCTTGGCGGCATCGCGGACCAGCTGGTCCCGGAGCTGGAAGCCCGCACCGGCATCGAAACCCGTGCCACGATCCTTGGCCACATCCAGCGCGGCGGCGTCCCCTCAGCCTTCGACCGGGTCCTTGCCACCCGGCTGGGCATGGCCGCCATCGACTCCGTGGTCGAAGGCTACTGGGGCACCATGGTCGCCCTGAAGGGAACAGACATCCAACATGTCGCCTTCGAGGAGGCCCTGGGCCAGCTCAAGACCGTCCCACAAAACCGCTACGACGAAGCAGCCGTCCTGTTCGGCTAAGCGCTCAAAATACAAACATCATCCGAACGCTTTGCTACCCGTCACAAATTTGCTCAGCATCCTGCTGCTATGAAGCTCGAGGACGAGATGCCAACAAGCATGACGCCGAATCAAGACCAAACAAACATCCACTCTTTCGCATCGTGGCAGCCTATTGACGACTGGACTGTGCTGACCGGCCAAGACGTCGAAGTTCACATTCGCGGCAGCGTAACCGACCGCGGCCGCGTCGAAGCTGTCATGGCCGACGGATCTCTACTGTGGCTGATGCAGGACGGAGCCCACAGCCGGCGCGTCGTAGAACAACAACCAGGAACGTACATCCGCCGTACCTGGATCTGACGGCGATCGTGTTGGGGGGAACTAGATCTGCGCACTCAAGCTTCAACCGCCCGCGGCGCATTCGGATGGTGTAACTCCGAGGGCTTCTCGTCAGTGAAGGGCACACCCCAACCTGACATCAGGCAGATGGCCGAAACGTTGTCAGAATAGGGTTGATTTGGGCCATTCTGACAATTGCTAGAGAAGGTCTCAGAACCAAACCGGACGATCGCCGGCCGAACGCAGCTCGCTCAGCTCAGCGGGCGCTACAGTTTCTGCCCTTGTTCCTGTACGGGAGCCCGGCAGGCTGAAACTTACCGGTTTTGAGGCTCGATCACCAGATAGCCCGTTGACCGCACTAACCGCCAGCCATTGGCACCTTTCTCCCGCAGGAGAGCGACGCCCGACATGTCAGCCTCCGTACAAGCGGACGATTGCTGATGGCAGGTACTACCGTGTGGGTATGGAACCTGGTCACAAGCCCTCAGTTATCAGCCGGCTCCTGGACGAGGTGTCGTGGGAGGGCAGCAACGTGAAGCGCTACAGGGACGGCGGCCGCGGCATGGAAAACCCGCTGACTGCAGAGGTCTTTCAGGGCCTATCTAACCTCCCGCGAGACCTTTTCCTCGGGGAAGTCCTGCGTTGTGCCCATGGCGCCGACCAAACCCGACTTGCGGCCGCCAAGGAGGCTGAAGATGCTGACCTTGACGTACTGCCGGGCAGTCTCCAGCTACCTGCCCTCAAAATTGATGTCCAGCCGGACGTGTGGGTAACCGGCCCCGCGGTTCAACTTTTAGTGGAGGCCAAAGGCTTTAGGCGGGGCGCGACGTTCAACGTCGAGCAGCTTCCTCGGGAGCTGCTCTGCCTACAGGCGCACAGCGGCAACCGCACACCCTTGCTCCTGCTGGTCCTGACCACTCCCCCACCCATCAGGCTCGCCGGCAGCGGCCTCCACGAGGTCGACCCTGGTGTTGCCGTGGGCCTTGAGTCCCTGTGCGCCCGCGCGGGAATGACCGCTGAAGACTATGAGGTTTTGTTGGCCTCAATTCCGTTCTGTCTCGCATGGATAACCTGGTCTGAGATCTACACCATTGTCATGCGACAGAAAAGTGCTCTATCGGGTCTCCCCTCCAGCATCGCTGCGTCCCTCCACCGGACCGCTGATGGCGTAGCCCAAGCCATCAAATGGCACTCGGGTGGCCTTGCCTCCAATTCTGTGGCGGTCATCGATTAGGCCTTGGGTTGACCGATGAGCATAAGACTCGGAAACCGTGGCTACGGGAGGCTGTGAATCCTCCACCCCGCAGGCCGAAAGCCATGATTACGTCGGCTTACGCTCATAAAGGACTGAGGTGTTCCTCAACTGGCGAAGCTCCGGTCAAATAGCGGTTGACCGGAGCTTCGGTTCATTATGCCCAGCCGAACCTTCGGTTTCGCTGGGAATGCAAGTGAAAGGAATCCCAGCGGCCGCCTGGGGTCTGGGCCAAACATGCGCACGTGCCCGCCCTCTCTCCGACGGCCCTAGGAAACGTCTGCTGAGAGTCCGTCTGTCGCTGTTCCCCGCCGACTTTCACGCCGTGAAGAGAAGTCGGATGGCGAGCGTAGGTGGCTAGTGCACGAAGGCCGGAACGAAGGAGTCGTTGAAGGGCTCGAACCAGTCTTTGAGTTCCATGGGGGCGAGGCCGAGCTGTATGTTGAGTTCGACGTCGCCTTCGAAGCCATCCATAGCGTTCTGGTAGAGCATTTCGCTGTCGGTGTCTTCGAGCATGCGTTCTTCCAGCCGGCCGCGCCAGCCATCATCCAGGTCAAGCCCGTACAGGTCTTGGATGACCTCCACCTGGTCCAGCAGGCACCGGACGGCCAGTTCCTGGGCCACGCAGGACGGATGGGTCCAGCCGCGGACCAGCGCACCGGTCATGTCGGCGGCAATGACCAGGAACCTCTGGGCAAACCGGACATCGTATTTCTCGGCGTGCCTGGGCGGCAGCCCGGACAGGACCAAGCTGCCGGCAATGTCCTGCCGAGTGACTTGGACGAGGCTTCGCAGCTCTGCGATGTCCTCGAATAGCTGGTCAATCAGGACGGCCGACGCTTCCCAGAGCGCACCAGCAAGAAGCTTTGCATGGACAAGGCTTTTGTCCCGCTGCTCCGGGGGGACCGAGTCCATCCATTCCAGTTGCCAGGTCTCCAGAGCGTCCCTTTCACCGGCACTGAGGTCTTCAGGACGCGGCTCGTACCCCAACTCCTCAAGTCTGATACCGGTCAGTTCCTCACCGATGTGGATCAGGTACTCGACATAGTTCTCGTGCTCCGGACTCATGCGCCTGATGCTACAGGTCCACACCGACGGCTCCTGCAGGCATCCGGAACAGGGCTTGGTGGGATTACCGCCGCTCCTCCGATTGTGCAGACAATGTCTGCACAACAGGCGTGCTCATGCGGGGCTCCAGGGCCGCCGAAGCGGAACCTCTAGTTGGCGACACTCCCGGCTGAGCGGACACTCCGGTGATTTCCGGTGGACAACGGTACGGGACTTGTTCACAGGCCCCTGACCGCGCCCGGTGTTGCCGGTGGACACGCTGTGTGCAGCCGCCGGCGGGGCTGATTTCGTCTCCCCGGTGTGTCGGCCCCGCGCCCTACGATGGATCCCGGTTGAAGGAACAGGTGGTCTCAGGTGAACGAACAAGGCAGTGGCAAGGCGACCCGGATCCAGGTCGCGGGACTGTGGATAGCGGCCTCCAGCCTGGCACTAGCCCTACTTCGCACAGTCTTGGACGTGCTCGAAGTGCTCGGACGATGAGCAGGGGCGCCGGGCGGGCGCCCAGGATGAATCCCGGCTCCCGTTCGCCCGTGACGGTCCTCTCCTCCATTACCCGGAGCCGATGCCATTTACCCCTCAATTGTCCAGACGACGTCTGGACAATTGGAGGGAAGAACTTCGGAGCTTCCGGCGCTCCCCTCCGCTTGCGCTTCCCGACCCCACCGGTCTTCCGGGCTTGGGGGGCTGTACCCATCCGTACTCCCCGCAATCTGGCGGAACGAGTCACAAAGACCCCGGGCACTCGGAAGCAACATCGCCAATTGTCCAAAGTTCTTTGGACAATTGGCGGATTCGTTTGGCATCCACGTCTGCGTCTTGCTCGACACGCGCACCGTGTGCGCACCCCGATCGGGGCGGGCAGTGCCACCATCAATATATGAGCGCTCCTACCGTGGATGCAGCGATCAACGACCTTTTGGACTGGGCGTGGCACGCAGTGTACGAACTGCTTGCGGCAAAGGGGCTACTCGGCGAAGGCCTAGACGTCGGAGATTACACCGGGATGTCGTCCTGGGTGGATGGCCCGACCAGGTACACGGTGGTGCACTCCACGGCAGTGGCCATCCTGTTCATCGACACCGACCCGGTTGACGCCATCACATTCCACCGGGACCTTCTGGGCTCCGAGGATCCGAAAACATTCTTCGACATCATTACGACCGCACGCCAGGGACGTTGATATCCCGCAACCCACGCACGAATCCCATGCCGCTCAGGAAGAAGAACAGCCGTGAACGACCTCTCGACGCTGAGCCTCTCCCTGACCTATGCCGGCACTCTCGGGGTAGCCCTGCTGATATTCCTCGGACAGGCCGTCGTATTCACCGCCCTGCTGGTCCTCGCCGGGTCCCTCAGCCTCCTGGCCTGGACCGGCCGCATCATCACGCGACGACGCCGGACGTAGGAACACTCAACCCTTGGGACAGCAGAACTAACGCCGCTCCTTACACCTGGTTCAGCGTGTCTGTCCCGCATCTTGCGGGCAATGTTCGTACTCTCAAGGCATGCCACGGGGAAGAGCGGGAAATGAGCCGGGAGCCCGTCATCCCCTTGCCGGTCAGCTGTCGATCGATGACCTCCTCAGGGACAGGTACGACCTGACTCCCCAGCTCCCGCTGTATTGGACCCCATACGAGACCACTCCCCAGCCCTCCAATCTCGACGCAGCAGGGAAATGAGCTCGCGGCTGCAGGCGCTTTGGCGTGCGGCGATGAAATTTCTTCGGCGCCAAGCCATTTCTCAGTGGAGGGTTTCGAGTTCGTGAATCCGCCGGTACAGGGTCGCCCGGGACATCCCCAGGTCCTAGGCGACCTGGACCGCCGGTTCGCCGCCGTCGACCAACCGCCGGGCATTCAGGATCTGGCTCCTGGTGAACTGTTGGCGGCGGCCGCCAAGGTCCTTGCCCGCGGAGCGGCGTTTGGTAACGCTGTCGTTGATCCGTTCCCGTTTGATCTCCAGCTCCATCTGCGCCAGCGCGGCCATCACGGTAAAGGCCATGCCGCCCATCGGGGAGACGGTATCGACGTTCCCGCCGCCCAGGTTCAGGACAAGAGAACCTGCCTATGCCGAGTAGCCGGCATCCTTCAACTTTTGGACGAGCGCATCTCGCATGCCGGTGAGCCTGTAAACGGCGTGGCTATCCCCTTCGGCTTCCTTCTCCCCTATCCAGCTGGTAGTAGAAGCGATAGTTTGCCTGATTTGTTCTGGGGTAAAATCCATGATTCCCTCATCTCGTATTGAAATTGATATACCAAGGTCATTCATTGAAGCTGAGGCGCGCGGGGTGGCGGCAAGTCACTGCTGCTGCAGAAAACGTCTCGGTCCATGGTTAACATGACCAAGAAATCATCGATCCTAATGACCCCATCCAAGCATTCTTTTGATAGTTCCGTTCCGGCCAGCTATAGCTCATAGAATCGCAGAGGCTTCCCACTCATTCGAGGGATCCGATTCAATGGCCAATGTCCCGGCTGGTGTTACAGCCGGACATGTCCCTCAAGTCGGCTCTTTCGACACATTGAAGGGAACCCACTTATGCGGTCGGTTGTAGAACTTGCGAAAGGGAATCTAATTCACGGATGCGCAATGGGGACACTTGACGCTCACTCCGTTCCACGAAAGCTTTCCCCAGAACGTACGGTTGCATGATCTGCAGCGGTGAGCTTCCGTGTACTCGGTACTTCTGTTAGATGCGGCTGTCACTTCCATGAAGTTTTCCTTTCGAGGTCCTTTTGCGGTCGATCGACGATGTGATTTATCGACTCAAAGCCGACTGCTGCACCGGGAAGCTGCGGCGTCCGGCTTTTGGTCTTTGCGCCATTCAGGGTTTTTCAGGGCTCTTCCACTCGTATTTGCAGAGCTGGCAAACGTACTTGTACCAGCCTTGGCTGTCAGGGTTTCCGATATCCATTCCGGTCTTCTTTGCACACTGAGGACATGCTTTGGCCATGTGGAGCTCCTCTTTTCACCTGCCGGCGGGCAGGCCTACTAATTGATATGGCGGGTCCGCCGATGTCAGGTTGGCCCGTGTGTCCTCCTGCAGCTTCTAGCAGCAGGGGATCAGATGTCAGAAGAGGCTGCACCCCCTTAGATGTTCTTGACGAAGTTACCGCCAGGTTGCGCTGACGGGATCGATCAGTTCAGGGCGCCCGTTCTCGATTGCGGCAATGGCTGAGCCGTAACGGAGCCACGCGGTTGCCGCATCTCCCGTGATTGTTCCATTTGCGACTAGATTGCTAGTCGTGTTGCGCAGCCCCTCAAGCCACGCCGCTTGTCTGCCCCAGACTTCCTCGTTATGGGATACAGCGACAAGTGCCGCGAGAATTTCCGGTATGAGGGCAGATGCATCGTGCCCGGCCTGGGTGAGTTCTATGGCTTTGTTGAGCGTAAGGACGAGGATCCTCTCAGCATCATCGGCCCATCGGCCGGGGCTCAGGTGTTCGTGCTGGGTGACGGGGTCGGAAAGTCTGGCGCTGAGCTCAGGATGTAGTGCAAGGGGGTGAACGGGTGGGCGGCCCAGCCACCGGGCTTCGCGGACGTCGCGTTCCAGGGACCTGCCGGTGTCCAGAAAGACGTCGTGCACGAGAGTCCCATTGCCATCTTCGAGTCTGACTCTTGCGGCGCGGTTTCCTACCCCATGCTTCTGCTGGTACTCGGTGGTGACTCCGGCCGGCGTGCTGACCAGTATTTCGCGGCCATCCGGTGATACTTGAGGACTCCACGTGTACGGGTACTCAGGTAGGACCGGAACATCGAGGGATATCGGGGCGAATGAGCGAACGTAGGCGTTGAGTGCCAGGCTGAATAGACGTGGCGTGGCGGATCCGTTGTTGTGTTCGACGGTGAGCAGGCACGACTGGCCATCGGGCCACCAGTCGGCGTTGCCGACATCCAGGCGGAGCGACTTGCCGGTTGCGGTCTCCACGAGCGTGGATCCGCGGCTGTCGCTGATCAGCACCCATGTTCCGTCGGCGTTGAAACGGATTGGTTCTGCCCCGCTGATGTGTTCAACAACGGTAAGCAATTGTCGTTGTCCGTCCGGGCCGTAAATTGAAACTGCCCCGGTGGAACCGCCCAGGAATTCAAGAGCGGCGACTGTTCCGGTGGCACCGTCCAGGTCGACGGAGTTGACATTTGTGCTGGCATCGAGGGGTGCCAGAGCGCCTGTGGTCAGCGAACCCACATATATGTTGTCTGACGGCCAGTAGAGTCCTCCCGCGTGTCCTTGTTCGGTGAAGCTGAAGGCGTTTCGGCCATCAATCGCGCCCAGGTCATGGGCAGGCGGCATGTCCCATACTTCGTGAGTGAGGTGGCCGGTTGCGACGACGCGGCCGGACTCGGTGTCGACACTGGCGGACTTGACCGTGAGCCATGTCGAGGAGATGAGGTCTTCTCCAGATGCCCTCCACGCATACTCGAACCCCGATCCGCGCTCGGCCTTCAACTCACGGGCGAGTCGATCTACCGAATCGAAGGTTGATTCGCCCTCAGCAATCGATTCGCGGACACGTTCGGTTGTCGTGAACTCCGCTGCGGTCACCGGCCAATTGATTCCGCGCAGGACGACGCCTCCGCCCGGACCTGCTGCCAGCTTGTCCCAGATGGACCGGCCATCGGGTTCCGGCGGAAGGCCGGGCGCATTGGCTTGGCGAAGCTCGGCGAGGCCCGCAGCGAGATCATCAACCAGCAACTGGGCGTGTTCCAGGAGCTCTGTCTCCTCGGTGCCAGGTCGCAACGACCTGGTAAACACCACGGCTTCGTCCCAGCGCTCCAAGGCATAGGGACCTCGCGCCGCCAGCGAATGAAGCCGGTCGATGTCGCCACCTGAGACGCCGCCAAGGGTAGTGACGAGAACCGGAAATCCCTCGTTAAGGCCGAGGAAGACATCCACAGAGTCTCCGTCGATGTCTTGAAACTCCTGCTTGTACAGATCAAGCCCCGTGCGTTGCCACGCACGCGCGGCGCGCCGGACCGACGCGGGGATTGTGGGAAAGGTATCAGCATCGGCGATGTGCCTGAATTCTTGAACTTCCCATACGGGCGCCACATCAGCGGCTTCGATAAGCGCAACGAGTTCCGGGCTTCCGGACCCCCGGGACACCAACTGGCGGCTCAACGGCGAATGCGCCCTTTCAAACGGCTGCAAAACAGCTTCCATCAGCAGGCTGACATCCGAACTGGGAGAACCAAAAACAATGACCGCCGACCCCAACGGACCGTCCACCGCAGCCCAAACGGTCTCCGGGTCTTGATCTAACCTGGCGAAGCCACGCCCGGCATGACTCGAGCGTCCGAGGACCGGCGCAAGAGCTGCCGTTTCGTGCAGAAGAACTTCAACCGGGACCTGTCCGCTGAGAACTATGCACAAGCCTGTAGCTTCCAGGAGCCCATAGAGAAGTTGGCGCGGATCATCTGCTGCCAAGCCGGGGCTACGAAATGGCACAGACTCGTCGGCTTCTGCCGCTCGGTGGACAGGTTGTGGCTCAGGACTTGGTTGTGCTTTCTGGGAAGGTTGTGGTTCCGAACGATTCTTACGGCTAAAAAATCCCATGGCCTTCGCCCCACTCTCTTTTATGGCCTGCAGTTTCCCCCACCCTCTACTGACCAGCAGTTGCTAGCGAAAGCGTGTAAGTGACTAATAGCACATAGTCATGGCGCGTAGTTAGGAAAAGATGTGAAATGACCGTAGTAACTGATTTATGTAGTCCTTCCGGTCTGATCCAAACGGATCACCACTCTCGGATATGACGCTCCGGATTCATTGAAGTGAGGATAAACGAGGTTCTCGTTTGACCGGGGAGAGTCTGGGCAATAACACCTACAAGGGCCTTTTAGGCGGCAAAGTTCTGATACCCCGTGATGAAAGACCCTCAAATTGGAAGTGAGGTAAGGATCTTTGGCTCAGCTAATAACAACCACAACGGCAGGCCTTTTAGAGCACAGGCAGTCGTGAAAGAATCCGCGCTTCGTTTCTGTCGCAAAGATGCAGCGTTCGATCATTTTTCGTAACCTACGGCCATGTTGAGCAATTCGCTTTCGAGGCGTGTGATCTGCGGCTAGTCTGCAGTTCAACACGCGGTCGCAGGTCAATTGAGGGGGAAGCTATGTCGGACAAGGGAAGAATCAACGAGCAGATTCGCAGCCTGAAGGGAATCGTGGCGGAGCAGGAGAATGCCCTCGCGTCAGCGAAGACCGCGCACGAGCGTTCACAGCAGCAGAAATTTCTTGAGCTCAACCGCACCGAGATACGGAATCTGGAAACGGCGCTGCGGAACGCGAAGGACTAGCGCAATGTACCGATCTGCATGGCCGACGCCGCAAAGGGTAACTGGACCGCGATGAGAGGAATTTCGAGGCGCTATGGCCTGGTTTAGTCGGCTTCTTGGTCGATCGACTGCCGAGCAACTAACCGGCCGGGATACTCCCGTGGCACTAAGGCCTTCACTGACTGAGGATACGAAAAATCTGGCGCTCTCCTTTGCTGAATGGTCAGACCCCCGGTCCGCCCCGCCGTCAACCGATTGGGAACGGCGGCTTCACGCCTATGCCCGGAAGTGCGCGGACCAGCTGCGGGACGCGAAAGTACCCAAGTTCAGATCGGAGTGGCCACGGGGTGGGGCCGACACATTTGTAAATGCCTTCTGGCTGGTTGCCGTGGACGTTGAACGGGCGGACCGATCCTGGAACGAACACGTCATCCACCGGGTCAACGAATCGCCGAAGGGGCACCCGCCGCCTCCGGCGGAAGGAGACATGGTCGGCAGATTCAACGGCCCTGCACTTCTACTGACAGCATCCGGGATGCTGTGCACCGCCAAAGCGGAGGGCTTCCTGACCCGACAAGGCGGGGTTCGCGACCACGAAATGGACATCTCTTTCCGTGATATTGGCGTCGATCTCCGGCAGTTGCAATCCCTTGACTGGGGTTGGGGAAATTCGGGCAGGTGGCGACGGTATCCCCAAGACGACCTCAAGGCCTACGGGCTGCAACTCACTAGCCAATCGATTCGGTTCACTGACAAGTGGCGCCCGGGCACCAACCAGAACACAGATGGTAAAGGGACCAGCACGACCCTTAATAGGTTTGTGCGTAACGGAGGCTCCCCGACGTGGCCGCGGAACTTCGTCAGCTTCGACTACGACTGAGCTGACTGCTAGAACTGTCCGCAGGAGTTCTCTCGGCATATCCATGGAGTTCATGATGGATGGCATCGGCAGCCCGCCGGCTTCATTGGCTAGCGGCAGTCTGGGGTCTGTCCACGAAGCGCCCGTCGCGCCGAATGACCGCCAACGTCCCATCCGACTGCAGGAAGCAATTGAAAAGGAACTGCACGTACTGCCAGCGGTGAAGCTCGTCATCGGTACCCATCGGGTCGGCCGGACCTGGTTTCACGGAACCTCGGTCATCTGGAGCGAAATCGAGTGTGCGCACGGCGTCGAAACCAACTCCCTATGGGGGCTGCAGGTCTCGGCGGTCTGCCTACCGGCCGCCACCCACGAGGGACTCCACGGATGCTACCTGCTCCCGGGTCAGGCCTTCCTCCGGCGAAGGCTTAACGAGGTGGACGGGCACGCGGGAATCGTGGGCCCATTCCCGGACGTCAGGACCGAGGGCGTCATCGACCCAAACCACAGCATCCCAGTCCGCCTCGCCGAGGGCCTCCATCCGGGTCAGCCAGCGGACCACTGACCGCAGTTTCGGAGTGCGCTCATCGCCGTCGCCGCTACGCAGCGCCAGCGTTACGCGCAAGGGTGTCACTTCAAGGTGAAGTTGTGATTCCAGGTCGGCCAACAGATCCGCCGGCCACGTAGACACCCATGCGATCCGGCCACATCGGGCAAGTCTTCTGACGAGGGCGAGCCGGGCGTTATGCAGAGATAGCTCAGGCCGGTCTCCGCGGACAACAGTTCGTACCACCGGGTTGAGCACGCCGTCGATGTCGAGGAGGATGATCGGGTTCATGAGGTGACCCTAGCTGACTAAGTCCTAATAGTTTCAGATGTGCAGGCGATGGGTTAAAGCTTGCGGTCTGGGTTGATGCCCCAGCCGGGATGGCGGCGCAGGCCAAAGTCTGACCCCGCCCCGCTCACGTACGCCTTCGAGGGTGCGTCCGCCGCGATCTTCAAGGCCGAGCTCGGCCTTTCCGCTAGTCAAAGACGCATTCGATCCGCGGATGTCGCCGGGTGGAACTGTCCGAGATCGATAAATTTGAGCGGCTTTGTGAGCGAGTTTCCGCACAAATCCGCAGAAACTCCGAAAACGATTTTGCGTTGCCCTGCGGTCTGTACGGTCACAGGTGTCGGAGGTTCTCCGGCCTGGTTCGCACCCCACCCCAGGAGGACACTGTGAAACTACTAGACCACTCGGGACTGTTCCGCAGTCCGAAGATGGCCCCCGCGGGTCGAGGCACTCCCCCAGTTTCGCGCTTCGTGCGGGTTCTGGCCGGCACGGTGATCGTTGGGATCGTCTCCCTAGGCGCCTCTGCATGCACCCCGCCGAAGGATCCTGAAAAGCTGGTGATCATTGCCGGGCAGAGGGAGGGAACTCCCCCATTGTTCACCCGGTCCGGCCAAGCATCGGCCCTGGCGCTCCCGTCGTTGGCCTCGGCCCTTAAGGAACGTCTATCGAGAAGTGTCGAGGTGTCGGTCGTCCCCGCAGACGGGGACCCGAAAGCGTCCGCGTCGTTGAAGCTTGACGTGGACGAATCCAATCCGACGACTGTTGACACCTCGATCCGGCACAACACGCCCAAGCTTGCAGCAGCAGTTCTCTCAGCTAAGTCACGCGTACCCGAGGCGAACCAGCTGGCCGCCCTCGGGCTCGCCGGGCGCGCCCTTACCGGAGTCTCCGGCGCAACTATAGTGATCGCCGATTCAGGGATTCCCACCGCCGGTGCCCTCATGGCACAAAATGGCCTCATCGGAACCGCTACCAACCCGACCCAAATCGTCCAGCAGCTCAGGGAGTCTGGGAGCATCCCGACTCTGGCAGGCGTATCTGTTCACTGGTTCGGTATCGGCCAAACAGCCAGCCCCCAGACCACCCCACCGGGATGGGCCCAGGCCAAGCTTCGGGACCTCTGGTCCCAAATCATCGAAACCGGTGGCGGTACCGTCACATTCCACGATGACCCTTTTCCTCCCGGCTCACCTCCCCCGGACCTGCCTGCTGTGACACCCGTACTCTTCAATGAAGCCGTTGCCGAACCGATCGCGCTGGTCATCTCGGACGAACAGGTCGCCTTCCAGGAGGACAGCAGTGTGTTCGTCGAGGAGGCTGCTGCGAAGGCGGCCCTCAAAGGTGTCGCAGACCAACTCGCCGGCCGCCCGCACGGCACTCTCTACGTGACCGGCTGCACGGCGTTGCCGCCAGGAGCCGACCCTCAACGCATGATCGACGTGGCAACAGACCGCGCCGTTGCCGTGGGCAACCAGCTAACCGCCCTTGGTGTCGGCAACATACAAACACGGGGATACGGGCCGCATTGCCCGGGGCGTATCCCCGATATTGGCCCGGACGGCGGGCGAATTCCCCAAGCCCAGGCGCAAAACCGCAAAGTTCTCATCACGACCGAGGACATCGACCGCGAAGAAGCGAAGTAGCCGTCGTGGACATCACGAAACGCAGAACAACCCCCTTCGCCGGAAAGGACGGTATAGCCGTGGATAGCACCCTCGAGAAACTGAGGAATGACCCGTACATCTCTGACATGAACGCCATCCAAGGACCGACACTGGACGAACGGATGGACCAGGCCCGCATCAACGACGCCTGGTACCAGGACGGCCTGGAAGACGCCCAACGCAACGTTTACGACGTACACAGTTTCGCCAAGGACCGGGCACTCGTAACTGAGCTGAAGGCCTGGACAACACTGCAGGAAGACAGCGGGGCCGCCCTGAACCGTCAGCGCCGCGACGAACAGTCAGCCGCTGACATCATCAGCTCGATCCATGCCTCAGCCGCCATGGCTGCGTCGGCGTATGAGGCCGGACGGGAACACTCGTTCAAGGCCGGCAAGCATGCCGAAGAGGGGCTTGCGGCACTCACAAACCCCGCCAGCCCCGCCTACGTCGAAGGCGCCGACCGGAAAACGGACCCCAACTCGAGCGAAGCAGGACTCAAGCCTAAGTGGTGGCAGAGCATCGGTGCCCTGATCGTACTCGGACTGCTGGTTGAATGCGCCCTGGCCGTGTGGTCGTTTCAAGTTCTCGGCGAAGACATGGGTATCACCTCGTCACTGGCCATCACGGTAGCGCTCGTCTCGGTCTTCATCCCGATATACGCCGGCCGGGTGTTTCGCGACCCTTCGGCCGACAAGACCAAGCGGTCAGCCGCCTGGGCTTCCTTGGGCTTCCTGGCCCTCGTCATTCTCGGCGCGGCATGGATGCGGTACGTCAAAATGGAACCAAAAGTCGCTCTGAAACTATCGGCGGACGCAGAAGGCAACGACATCGTCGTGCAAACTCCGACGATCCAGGTCGACGGTTCCCCCACCGCCCCCGTCGAGACTGCCCCCCAGCTGTCCGGCTGGGTCATCGCTATCCTGTTCGTCTTCTCCATCGCCGTGCCGCTGGCAATGTCCATGATCATCCTGCTCGCGGAGCTCAGCGACAAGACCTCGGCCCTCGCAGACGTTCGTTACCGCCGCATTCAGGCCGCGATTGCGCAAGCCGAGCTGGATGAGCTCACGGCCATCAATGTGAAGGCTCAGCGCAAGGCAGCGGTCGCTCACCACAACCTTGAGGTCATCCGCGAGGCCACCGAAAACTATCTCAGGACTCTGCCCGCCCTCGTCGCTCAAAACTACCTGTCCCGTATTTCCGGAATGGCGCGCGGCATGGCGAACCCTGCCGTCACTTCCTGCCTCGAAGAATGCAGCGAGGCGTTCCTGGAGCGGTTCCAGCTAAAGGCGGAAAAACTCGTCGAGGAGCAGCTCGGCTTCCTCCGACCAACCTACGAAATGCCGGACCCCCTTCGCATCTGGGTCGACGACGACGGGTTCACCCGGGTGAAGACACCGGCCTCGCAGTCCCCACGGGAAGAAACAGACCATGCCTAGGACGTGGCTGTGGTTCATGCGCACCAAACCGGAACCAGCAACATCAGCAGACGCCGGTCCCCCCTGTCCGGGCTGTACCGGCACCTTGAAGGGCTGTGAACAGTGTGACGGCGACTGGCGCACGCTTGGTTGCACGTCCTGCCGTGCAGGTTTTCTCTGCAGCTCGTGCCACAAGTTCTGGATTCTCAACTAGCAAGACCTGAAAGGACTGATGAACATGTTTGAGGACATCGAAAGCACCCCGGAGCTCTTGCCTGGCGCTCCCACCATGGCGCCGGCACTGTCGGCGCGTGAAGCCAAATCGGCCCGACGACGAGGAAAATCGGATGCCCGGTCGGTGCCAGACCGCCATGGCCACCACTCCGCGACGAGATCCTTCGCGGCCGAAGTCGACAGGATCGAAGCCTTGATCCATGCCGCCCTCGTCGATGAAGTGTCCCGACTCGACACCCGAATTTCCCGTGGCGAGGCCGAGCTGCGGGTCATCGGAGCCGCCCCGGCCCCCGCGCAACCGCAGCCGACAGGCTATGACCCTGCCGACGGGAGCGCCGGCGCCCGAAATGCACGCAGGGACCATGGTGCGGCAAGTTCAGGTGCCATGGCCGCCGAAAGCGCGCAACGGCGGAAGCTAGAAACCCTCTCCGCCGATTTGGCTGAAATGATTGCGCGTCGGCACCGCGTACACGATAGGGCCGCAGCGATACTGCAGTCATGGCAGGCACGATTCTTGGCTCTCGCGGCCGCGCACCGCGGCGGCTTCACCCACCGCCTGACACGGCGCTGGCCCCGGCCTCGTCTCATCCTGCAGGATCTGGGGCCGTTGCCCGAACCCAGGCATGAGGCAACGCACGGATGGGCGGTCGGGGACCAACTGCCCATCACGATGACTACCTCACTGCCCAATGAAAACCCGTCCGTGGTCTGGACCCGGATACCCTGACAGGAAGGCAAAACAATGATTCTTATCTTTTCTGACGACAAGGCTGGCGTCGTTCTCGAAGAAATCGGACAACTCCAGCGGCAAGTCGAAGCAGGCAGCTTCCACTCCGCCACGGGTCAGGACATCTGCGAAAGAGCCGACGCCGTGGCCGAATACTTCGTCGCACGCGGCAACAACAACGTGTACGAGCCCCTCATCAAACCCCTCATGGAGTGGGCCATTTATGCGCTGGCACCGAAATTCCTCATGGATGCAGGTCCCGACGGAGCGGCGAATCGTGCCATCTACAGCGCCATCGTCGAACTCCACGGCAGGTACGAGCACCTGAAACGCTAACGCCATGTGGAATACGGTCATCTGACACATCATGCCTCAAAAATGGCGTGATTGACCCGGTCGCGAAGGCCAGAAGCGGCCTGATGGTCACAACGAGGAGAGCACGATGCAGAACAAGATTGTGGACGCCCTGCGGGGCGTCGCAAAACGCCATAGCGCGGCGAACTGGACGAACCCATCCCGCGCGGCCCAGCACCGGCACATACTGACCAGGTGCCTGGAAGAAGGCCAACAGGAGTACCCGGAGCGTTTCGACTATCCGGAGTTCGACCTTCGCGCCTACCTGGGGGACTTGTCAGAGGTGAAAGAGTTCATCGACGCTGAAGCTCCGGAGCGTTTTCGGTCTGCGCTGTCCAGCGATCTGGCCAGAATGGCGGCACGCGCCACCTCCCTCAGCGAAGGGGACTTGGCGTACGCGCGCGCCGCCCCGACAATCGACGGCCTGCCCGACGAGACAGTCCTCGAACGAGCCCGGGCGCTGCTTCGCGTTCCGGTGGAGGACGCCACAGATGCAGACGAAGGGACTGTCAGCGCCGAAACCATTGCTGAGCGGATGCGAACAGCTTTGGATAATTACGGACTGCAGGAGTGGACTGTGGACATCAACGAGTCAATGGCTGCCAAAGCGAGCGTCAACGGAACGCGAAAGCGTCTCCGTATCCGTCAAGGCATCGTTCTGAGCGAACGAGCCGTTGATCGTCTGATCGTGCACGAAATCGGCGGACACGTTCTTCGATGGGCCAACGCGGAAATCCAGCCGGAGCCCCTCGCCGGGCTCAGCATAGGAACTTCGACGTTGACGGATGAAGGGTTGGCCCTCTGGGAAGAGACCCGCGCAGGGCTTAGTGATCCGTACATGGAGCGGCTCTATGCCGCCCGTGCCATTGCAGTGGACGCCGCCCAGACCCAAGGCATCCTCGATGTCGCCAGACTGGTCGAACCGGCCGTCGGCCTGCCGGCCGCAGCCGAAATAGCCCTTCGGGTCAAACGCGGGCTCCGGAACCCGAATGCCCCCGGCGGGCTCACCAAAGACTGGGCCTACCTCGGCGGCTTGATCAAAATCGGAGAAGTGTTGGGAACCGGTGGCGAAACTCTGGACATCCTGCGCGTGACGAAATGGTCCGTCGACCATCTCGACCTGGCCAGATCCCTGCGCGAGGAAGGACTTCTGACCGAACCGCGATTTGCCGCGGACGCCAATCGGCTGGCCTTGGGGCAGCAGCCCCTCGGCAATAGGCAGCGACTTGAAAACTGAGCAGGCGGGCGTATCGTGGGCTTCGCGGCTGTCCGCATCAGTCCGACCAAGGAGGGACAGTCGGCGTCGACGCCCATGTCGCAGTCGGCGACGCAACGATGCTGCCCTGGCACGGACACCGCCGGAGGGAGGGTAATGGTCTGGATTGAATGGGAAGACGGCTCGGTAAGGCTTCCGGCAGCTGATTACGCGCGCGTCCGCCAGGAAGTCATGCGCGCCGACCAAACGCACAAAGACAAGGTGTTGAGTATCGCCCGTGACTTCTGGCGAACCCTTGACGACCTCGAAACAACAGACCGTTCAGCGTACTTCAGGGCGCAACGGGACTTTTTCCGCATACAGGCCACAGAATCCGGAACTGCACAGGAAGTCCTCGACGACAGCTTTGAGAGGACCAGCCTGTGGGGGCAGGAACAACCCCGTAGCTTGCTCCGAGCTGACATGGACTACCCCACGGAAGATACAAATGCCTTTGATGTCGGGCGCGCGCAGATCGTCTTCGACCCGGCACTAGTTGGCGTCCGTTGGAGTGTCCCGGCGGGGCGCGAAGCAGCCGAGTTGGCGCACCGCCATTCCATCGCGCGAACCCTCTTCGCAGCTCTCCGGCAAGTCCAATGGACCGCGGGGACTGGTGGATGGATCGAAGGGAACGACGACGCCAACCGAGACTACGGTGCCGGTGGTGTCCTACGTCCCGCCTACATTTCAGTAGCCTGGGGACCCCGCGGGGCCAATGCATACCCGTTGTCATGCGAACCCTACAGAGATGCATCTGGACGCGAAATTACGCGCCAAGCACTGGACGCCTCTGAGATGCTCAAAGGTCCGCCGGAAGCTTCCCCCGCCCATCGTGGTCAAAGCCCGGACGCTTCTTCGGCGTAGTCACCGCCAATCACGGTTGCGGCCCAAAGAAATTTCGGTCCCCCACTTCTATCCTCTGCCAAGCCATTTGGACGCCCGGACGGGCTCTGGAACGGCCGGGAGATTTAAATCGAGTGCCATGTGGACCCAATACGCTTCATGCTCCTTCAGAAGTACATCAAGGTCCCGCTGTGTGAACTGGTAGTCCCCCGTCTGCGGTGGATGCTTGGCCGTCGCGGCGATGATGACCCTGCTCCGTGCCCGATAGACATCCGGCGAGGTTCCAGCGAACCCTTTTGCCGCATCGATGCATGCCCTGGCGATGAGATCGGCCTGGTCTGTCTTGCCGAGGGCTAAGTGGATTCGTGCCCGGAGACACAGCGCGGCCGCAACAGGACGGGATATTTCGCCGAAAATTTCGGAACGCACTTGATGCAGCTTCACGATCAGGTCGAGGGCGCTCGGGTGATCCTCCAAACCATCCAATCCCGGTCTCAGCCGTATGCGGCCAATACTCGCGTCCGTGAGATGACCTTCCCGCTTACGGTAAAGCTGCGCCCCGGGCGAGTCATCCCCGGCCGCCGGCCTTTTGCCCCGTTCAACGAAGGCAACCAGGTGCCAGAGGAAGTGCTGTACCGAAACCAGGGTGAGCGGATGTCTCGCACCATACCGTTTCTTCCGGAACTCGTGCTCCTGGCAGATGATCTCGGCGCCTTCGTCGTAGTCCGAGTCCGAACCGCGTTCGCGCATGGCGCTGGCGAGGTTGAGCTGAGCGATAGTGGTCGCGAATGAACCTTCGGTCGGATGGTTCTGTGCAATATGTTCTTTAAGTCGTGCCACCCGGGCATCAGCATCCAGAAAGTGTGCCGCAGATACTAAGGCTTGGTCGATTCTTCGAAGCATTCGCGGGTCGTTATCACGGAGTCCAGCTTCCCTGGCCCAGCTCAACATCAGATTTCGACGGGCGACATTCTGCTCTTTTCCAAGGTATCCAGGCCCTTCTCCAATGACGTTGAGGAGATCCAATACCAGGAGCGCACGGGCACGGGAAACCGGCGAATCACCGTTGAACGGTCCGGCATGGTCCGGCAGAAAGATTTCGACGACGCCGCTGTTGTCCACATCGGAGGGCAGGATCTCAGACAACAGGCCGCGTGCGTCCCGCAAAGCCAGTTCGGACTTGCCGGGTTCCTTCTTCCAGGTTCCTTGGATAGCCTCCGTTCGGCCGGCGACACGGCCGAGTTTGTATGTCTCCTGGATTTCCCTGAGTAGTTTCGGATCAAACGAACTCATTTTGGCTCTCCCCCTGCTGGCTCAGCTTCAAAATGGTTTCGAGGTGCTGAGAAATGACGCCGATCCTCTCGTACATGGCACGCACTTCTGCCGGGTCCACTTTCACGTTTTTGGCGAGTATGTCCGCGGCCAGCCGGTAATACATCGAAAGCTCGTGATCCGTTCCTTCCAGGCCCTGCGCCGAAATCCTCAGATGTTGCGCCAGAGCCTTGGACTGGTGGGGACGGATCGAATTGTAGGCCGTAAGAACGCTCAGCGTCGGATCACGGCGCCGTTGAGCGACCGCCAACGAAAGGCTGTCGACGAGGACCTTCGCGGTACCCGCAGCGGCCTTCCTCGCCGGACTCGACGACTCCCGCTCACCGCTGTCGATAATCGATGCAACATCGTTCACCGCATAGTCAGGGAACCTCACCTCTGACATCGACTTCGCCAAGGCCCTGGGAAGGGTCTGCGCGGCGTCGAATACAGCCGAGCCGTTACCCCTCCCTGCCCGCGCTTCTTCATTCGTCGCCCGGGCCAACTCCGGCCAGTCGTCAGCCCAGCGGAGCAACGCTCGAAGGTATCCCCGGACCATCGAATCCACCCCGGGCTGCAGCCGGGCGAACTGGTCTTTGAGCCCGTCACGATACAGCAGGAATGTTCCCCGTCGGGCCATCACGAGCAACTTCGTCGTCGGCCCGGCACCGGCGACATGACCGACGGCGCTCCCTTCAGCTACAAAAGGAGACTTGGAATTGATTTTGTCATCCAGAGCAAAATCGGGAAGGCCCAGCATCCCCATCCCGCTGAGCTCCCGAAGATGAGTATTGACGCTGCTTGCCGAAGGCATGCTGAACGCTCTCTTATTCTCCAGATGCTCCCGAAGTCTCAGGCGGCCCAGATACGACAGCATCAGAAAGTGCGGAAATAAATGCGCTGACTCCTTCTCCCGGAGCACTTTTATATCCTTATTGTCATCCAACAGCTTGTGCACTCAGCCGTACCCCATTTCCGAACCAGCCCAGGTCCTAGCGGAATAATGTCAGGTTTGCCGTGCCCGCGCGACTGTGTGACTTGACAATCCCGTCATTTTTGCTTTGATGACCTGCCGGCCTTGCCAGGATGAAAACCAGTCCCGCAACGCAGCCCCGCAACACCAATCCTTGCGGAATTCACGCTTGTCTTCCGCAAAAATTCATCAAATCAAAACTGCTTCTCAACCGGCCCCTGAGAGGGGTTTGTATGGAGACATCAAGCCGCACCCGACACGGCCTGAACCAAAGGAGACGACAATGTTTGATACCCCGCCCCCGGCCCAGATCATCCAGGCATCCCAGGAGGTCCAGGAACGCTACATCAAAGAACAGGAGCGCCTCCGCAAGAGGGCCGAAGAAGAACGTAAGAGGCAGATTGACGCAGAAAACCGTCGAAAGCTTGCGCAAACTCAGCAACTGAAGTAGCTGAGCCCTAGTTCGGCAAGGTGGGGGTGCTCCAGAGACTCTGGAGCACCCCCCACTTATGCCACGATCAAGTTGGATTCACGGTCTCCACACACCACCTTGGCCGGGTCAACATCCATGGGTCAAAGCGGCTCAGAGCAGTGGGGCCTACGCCAGCCATCACGTCGTCGGGCCAGGGGCAGATGAAGCGTTCCGAACTCGTCTTCAATCCGGAATGATCGGTCGCCGCCGTGCCCTAGGCATGAACGCACACCAAACGCATCCGACACCTGCTCGACAACCAATTCCACCTTTGATACGAGAGCACGGTCCCCTCGGGCGAGACAGTCGCTCCTGGCGCATCATTCTTCGGGCACAGCAGAGCCAGACCGATCCACCCACCCGGTAATCGGTTGCACGTGGCGGCACAACCCCGCACCTTCACAGCCAACGCATCACGTGCCTCAGCCGGCACGACGTTTACGGTTCCAGACCCTCATATCGGTGTGACTGTCGACGGTGGCCACTATGACAGAGAAAACGATTGCGCTACGACTAAGAAGGCAGACCGCAGCGATCTCACTTCTCCTGAGGGGAAGTTGTCAGTGCCGTGCTCACACGGCCCGAAATGCCATGCTGTGAGCATGGTTCCGTGCGGGGAAAGGACACTTCTCTCTCATGAGAGATACACGGCCTTGGACCCTCCGCTGCGCCTCCCGGACAGAGAAAAGCACTGCTGAACTGGGTTGCTGCGGGGGTGAAAGTAGTTGATCTTGGCAATTGTCGGGGTCCACCACCGCCGCAGCAATCGTCAAGGAATAATCGCGCCCACTTCGTGAAATTAAGGCATGAGCTCCCGCCCCGGGCAGGTCATCATCGGCTGCGGGAAGTGTGCGGGTTGGCTGCAAAGCGCTCCCTGAAAGACAGCCGCCGATCTCACACGTAGGTGCACCGCACCCGCGTTTCAGGTGGCTTCGATTTTCCCGATTTCTGCGGTATCGAGTCTGGCTATCCGCTCAAAATAGGTACTTTTGACTGCCGACCACCTAGGCCGCCTTAGCAGCGTTCAAATAGTGGAAGTGGACGGCCCACCCCGGACGATCACGATGAAAAACCGAACAGCTAAGGAGCCCAAAATGCATTCCACAAAGTACTTGAAGTTCAAGACAGCACTGACCGCGCTCGTAGTCACGACGCTCCTGCTGGTCGGAGTCAGCAGTCCGGCCACAGCCGCACAGCCTCTGCACTCAGCGGTTTCAGCCGTCCAGCCAACCACCGTTCACGTGAGCACGATAACCCCCGGCTCAGGGCTCTGCGTTAGCGCCATCAACGGTAGCCGGGCGAGCGTCTACGTCGCCGCCTTTGCACTTGGATACTGCCCCACTTGGTCGTTCCTTCAGACACCTTGGGGCAGGAACGCAGTGAACTGGGCCCTCAACTACTACTGCAAGGTTCCCTGGCTGGTACGTGCAGCCACGTGGGGTCAATACTCACGTTGCTAACAGGGCACCTCGCCAAAAACCCCAGAGGACGCTTGGCCGGACACTCCAGCCAAGCGTCCTCTGCTGTCCGGCCTCCCTTAAGTTCCCAGCAAGTTCCACGTACCGCAACCTTCTTCGAGGCGCGACGGCGCCCATCGTGAGGTGCCCGTGCGAACCGCAGCTGCGCCGGCCGGGCCGAGGCAGGCTGATGGGCTGGTCCATCCGAGGCTAGTGCTGGTAGATGTCCCGCCGGTGGCCCATGGCGACAACCAGGACAATCAGCTCACCGAAGCCGTGAAGTTCACACACAACCGTCTACCAGTCGATGCGATGCGTGAAAGCTTTGTTGCCGGAAAGCTCACGGGATTCATCCTGAAACCGGCCGGAGTTCTCATGGAGGGCGAATGGAGCAGGAACTCTGGAAGCGGCCGCGAATCACAGCGGCACCCGCGTCAGGGAACTGATTCATTCGCGCGAGGAAACCGAAGGGCACGGAACGTATGTTCCGTGCCCTTCCTCGTGACCGGGCCCGGTCACAGACTCGGGCCCCGCCGGCCGTGGTCGGGTGCGGCGCTGGGGCCGCGGCGTTCTGCCCGTCGCTTGGCTTCCTGCGCGGCCTTTTCTTCCTGTGCCGCCTGGATCTCGTCCCCGGCGTTTGGTGCAGCGGTGCGGGCTGATTCGCGTTCCTGGCGTGCTTTTGCCAGGCGTTCCTTCAGCGACTCCTGGGCTTGCCCGGCCGTGGATTCTTCGGTTTGCCTGCGTGCGGCGATGTCCTTTAGTGCCTCGCTGACAGCCTGCGGAGCCTGCTCCTGGGCTGGCGCCCCCTGACGGGCTTCGCGGTTCTCACGGACCCGGCGGACCATGGCAGCGACACGTTCGGCCCGGTCCTGCTCCGGGGTCAGGGTCACGTCCTGTGAGCGTTCTTCACGCAGCCGGTCCACGACCTGTTCTGCCGGGGTAGGTTCGGTGGTCACTGTTGCCCCGACGTCGGCGGCGTCTGCCATGAGTGCCGCGTCGGCGGCCGACAGGGGTTCCTTCGCGGTCTGTGCGGAGTACTTGTGCATGGCCGTGACACGGGCGGACAGTTCGGCGCCGGTTCCCTTTTCGGTGTACCCGGCGGGCAGGACCGTCGTCTCCGTCTCCGGGATCCGGTAGGTGTCGCGGAAGGTTTTGACCTCCACGGCAAGGTCCCGCCATTGCTGCTGCCTGACGGTGTCGGACGGCACAGGCCCAAGAGCTTCGGCCCATGCCGGCGGGGCGGCGGCCAGCTGGGAACCGAGACGGTTGACCTCCTGGGCCATGACTTCGCGGCGTCCTTCGAGCTCCGTGCGCCACAGGGCGGGGGTGTCCTGGTGGGTGATGACATCGGCCGGTGCCATCCATGCCGGCAGACCGTCCGGGGCCGGGGCCTGTGCCACGGGCTCGGGTAGGCGCCGGCGGAGCATCTGTTCTGCTTCGATCCGGCGGAGGATCTGATCAGCTGCACGTACCCGGGGGGCGTTCTCGTCGCGGCGGTAGTTGGTGACAGCTCCGCGTTCGTAGGCTTCATCAGCACGGACCGGCCCGGGCATCAGCTCACGCAACGCTTTCTCCTTCTCCAGGGACCCGGCGAGCCAGCGGGCCTTGGCGGCCGCGGGAGCATCGTTGATCGTGGCATCGGTGCGCAGCTGTTCCTTGGCGCGGGTGATCCGTACCTCCAGGTCATCGTCGGTGACGTGGCCGTGGAGCCGGGACTGCCAGGGCGTTTCCGTGGTTTCCTTCCGCCACTGTCGGGCGAGGTCCTTTGCAGTGGGCGCGGCGGTGGCGGGGTTCTGTCCGGCGTTGGCCTGGGCGCGCATCAGTTCACTGACGGCCCGGCGCTGGAGGCGTGTCAGTGCTTCGTCGCTGACCGCTTCCAGTGGCCGGCGCACGGGTGCCTCGGCGCGGGTGCGCCAGTAGTCCAGCTTGTCCTCTACCCGCCAGGCCAGCACTGCTCCGACGTCCTGGGATTCCTCGAACGGGTCCCGTGCGGCGTCGGTCAGGAGGTTGGCAATGTTGAAGCCTTCGTTCTCGGCCTTGCGCAGGTGGGTGGCGATTGCACCCCAGGCGTCGGAGGCGATGAACGGCTGCGCTTGACCTTCGCCCAGGATGTTGCGGGCGGTGTTGGCCATGCGCAGTTCGTTGGCCTGGTCATCAATGTCTTTGTAGACGTTGACCATGTCCGGGAGCGCACGGGCTGCTGCCCGGGCGGCGTCGATCTGTTCGTGCGCGGTGAGGTTCGCGTCGTGGTTCCCGGCGACGGTGCGCAGCACGTCGGCAAGGGTTTCGCCTTCCTGGACTACGCCGTAGAGGTTGTTGGAGTCCCGCCCACGGGACGCGGCGACGTAGGCCAGGGAGCGGGAGAGACCCGAGCCGATCAGGGCGTGTGTGGTGTCGCAGGTCAGGCCCTGGGTGCGGTGGATGGTGGCGGCATATCCGAGCATCGTGTTCTCCCGCACGTACTGCGCGGGCAGGGTGATCGTTCCGGCGTGACCGTCATGTTTGGCGGTCAGGGACCCGTCGGCGTGGACCTCGGCGACGGTCCACACGTCGTTGTTTTTCACGAAGTCTTTGCCACGGTTCACGCTCAGGAGGCGGTTGTTTTGCCGGGTGACAATGACGTCCCCGGCCCGGGCGGCGAGTCCGTCGCGCAACGCTGCAGCCGGGCCGTCGGGCAGGGCGCCGGTGCCGAGCCGATAGGTCTGGGCGCGGGCGTTGAGTTCGGTGACGGTGACGTTATCGAACGCCATCATCACAGAGTGTTTACCGGCCGCGGTGTCCTTCTCCCATGCGGCGTAGACGTGGGAGGTCATCGTTTCGGCGTCCCCGCCGACCACGCGGCGGTTGGCCCGGTAGAACTCCCACGGGTCATCTTCGCCAACGGCCGGTGGTTCCCGGAGCGCCAGCGTGGCGGCGGCTTCGGCGGCGTTGGGGGTCCCGTCCTCGTTCCGGAAACGGTGCAGGTCCTCCAGGTGCACGGCCCCGACAGTGTTCTTCAGGTACCTCAGGGCGCCACCGGAGCCGACAGCGGAAAGCTGGTTGTCATCGCCCAGCGCGCGGACGACAGCGCCGTGCTGTTCAGCGATTGTGACGGCGGCCGCGAACAGCTGTGTGCCGACCATGCCGGCCTCATCAAGGAAGATCACGTCCCCCGGCAGGGGGATGACACGGTTCGGATTTTGCATCTGGTGTCCGAGGACAAAGGAGTCGATGGTACTGGCGTTTGCCCCGAGTTCCTTGCCCATGACTGCCGCTGCGGCGGCGGTGGGGGCAAGGCCGATGACGTTTCCGCCGGCGTGCCGGACCGTGTCAGCGGCGAGTTTCAAGGCGGTGGTCTTACCGGCACCGGCGGGGCCGACACCGACCACCAGGAGCTTGTCGCTGCACGCGAACTCCTGTGCCATGAGCAGCTGGCCGGCATCGAAAGTCTTGTCCTGTGCCCCTGCTGCGAGGTCAAAGGACTCCTGCGTGGCGGCGGGGATGACGCTGCGCTGGGCGGCGGTCAGTAACCGGTCTTCACTGTGGAGGACACCGGAGGAGGTGTAGAGGGTGGAGTGGACTTTGCCGTACCGGCTGGCACCGTTCTTCAGGCGCAGCGCCTCAATCTCGGAGGCCGGGTTGGCGGCGGTGATACGCAGAGAGAACTGGTCAATGGCGCGGGCCTTGACCTGTTCGATCAGGTCCTTGGGGATGGGCAGCTCACCGAACTTCGATCCCAGCCGGCGGCGCGTCTCAGCGTCGATGTGGTGTTCTCCCCATACGCCGCGGCTGCGCTCCAGTGTGTGGATGAC
The DNA here is from genome assembly GCF_042880995.1 of Arthrobacter sp. NPDC058288. Classification (NCBI taxonomy): domain Bacteria; kingdom Bacillati; phylum Actinomycetota; class Actinomycetes; order Micrococcales; family Micrococcaceae; genus Arthrobacter; species Arthrobacter sp. NPDC058288. The sequence continues at coordinate 55,086 of NZ_JBHVYH010000008.1, read as the reverse complement.
ACCGGCTGCCTCAATGGCCGGGTCCACTTCATCGGCGTGGGTGACGAGCGGCTTGCCTTCCCGTTCGGCGGCATCACGGGCGTCGTGGCGGTGGGCCTGTGCCTTCTCAACCGCTGCGGGGCCCACCACCATGCCGGGGACCTGGGAGAACTCTTCGGTCCATTCGGTCACCAGGTCCGAGAGCCTGCGGGCGGCCTTCTTCTCGGGCCGGGTATCCAGGGTGGCCCGCTGCGCGAGGGCGATCATCTGCTTCGTGTTCGGGGCGTAGCCGTGGTCCTCGGTGAACTGTTGGACCAGGTTGTCCAGGACGGGCTTGATGTCCCCGGAGCGGGAGGACCCTGCTTCGATGGCGGCGACGTCCACCCCGGCAATCTCGATCACGGGGCGGTCCCCGGACACTTTGCGTTCGGTGACTCCGACGCCGAGGCGGGTGCAGACTTTCTCCATGACGGTCCGGTTGTAATGCTCGGATGCGGCGACGTTGAACTGGTAGAGCAGGCGTCCGTCAAGACTGGACCACTTCCCGTCAGCGCCCATGACCTTGTTGGAAACTACGACGTGGTCGTGCAGCTGCGGGTCCCCGTTGCGTGAGTCGTAGTGCCGGAACGTGGTGTAGACGAGTCCGCCTTCGACGTCTTCCTGGCGGACACCGTTGCGGCCACGGCGGGTGAACGTGGCTTCCTTTTCGAGGAATTCCATGGTCTCTTCGATGGCTTCGTGGTGCGCTGCTTCGATCTGCTTCCGGGCATCATCTCCGCCCACGGCCCACAGGAGGGAGACGGATTTGGCGGGTGCGAAGACCAGGTCGTAGCCTGCGACGGTCTGTGATGCCGGCTTGGTCTGGGCGGTGATGAATCTGCCCAGTTCCTCCTTGTCGGCGGGGTTCCGGCCGTTGAGGTCGCGGAAGTACTGGGCGCCTTCCTTGGTGCGGATCAGACGGCGGTTGTCCGCGTCGGGCTTTTTGTGGTTCATCCGTTGGAAGTCACTGGTGGCGGTGTTGATGCGCTCCTGGAGCTCGTTATCCTTCTGCGTGGGCTTGCGGTAACGCTGCCCCAGGGCGACCTTCGCGGACGGGTCAGCTGCCAGTTTGGCAGCTGCGTCCGGGTGCAGCCCCTCACCGAACAGGGCCGCCATCTGGGCCTCGGATACCTCACCGGAAACGCCCAAGAGTGCAGCTCCGCCGCCGCCCCACTGACCCGGCGGGTTCCCGTCCACGGTGTAGTAATCGCCCAGGGAACGGTCCTTCGTGCGCAGCTCGTCACCGCTGGCGACTTCACGTGTGTAATACGTGTATCCGTCGCCGGCACTGAGCTTGTGCACGGTCATCATGACCCCAAGCATAGCGGCCGAGGGACCTCACTTGTCGATGATGCATAAGGTGTGACAGATATTGCGGTTTTTGGATTGTGGAATCGGTGACGGGAGGGACGAGCAAACTCGATGAAACAAGGAGAAAAGCGCAGGATCAGGCCATCAAGATTTTGATGCGGTTCTGCACATGAGAATGGGCTGTGGGTAACACGCTTTTCGTTATCCACAGTGCGTTCGATTGTGTGGAACCGCTACGGAATGTTTTGTCCACAGGTGGGCAGCAGAGAGACAGGTGTCCCTCTCGGAGCTGTCCAGGTGTGGGGAAACATTCCACGGCCAACCCGAGCATCGCGAGGTCCGATCCTGTAGGTTTGTCCGGGAGTGGACAATCCGCTGGGAACAGTTCGCGCGACAGCGAGGACCAAGCGGCGGCCACACCGGATGTGGGCCTGACCCTGCGCTAGCCGTTAGGTCTGTGCCACAGAAAAACCCAAGGGGAGGGACCAAGAAATGGCAGCACCACGGAAGTCCGCGCAGCAGTTGGCCGCACGTGAAAAGGCGCGGGCCAAAGCCCAGGAGCTCACCGCCCGCCACGAGAGACTGATCGACCTCGCGGCAGAGTTCTTCGAGCAGCAGGAGCAGGCTGACCAGGTGCGCGCCGAGGCGCAAGCCAAGGCTGACGCGATCCTGGCGAAGGCAGAGGAGGACGCCGAAGCGGCCACGCGGAGCGCCGCCGGCACAGTGGCGGCCATGGTGGCAGCCGGTGAAGCGAAGTCCGCAGTTGCTGCGCGTTTGGGACTCTCCGGCGCGGAAGTGAAGAAGATGCTCGACCTCCATGCGGCCGAACGCAGTGAGGCAACGCCCGCAACCGCCGGCGATACCCAGGGCGAAGATCAGCCCGCTGCTGCGCACGCCGCCTAGGCGCCACCCAGCACTCCCAAGAATGGTCCCCGGCAAACATTGCCGGGGACCATTTCCTTCTTTAGGGAAGCTGCCTAGAACAGAGTGGGTGCCTCTGGGTCGGCCCCGGTGATCAGGGCGCGGATGCGTTCCTCACGATCCCAGCCGTGAGCGCGGACCTCATCCCGCAGGAGGCGGGAGCGGTCAGCGAAAAGAGTGCGGGAGAGGCCACGCCAGCGGAACAAGGAACCGTTGGCGTCCCGTCCTTTGGCAAGGCGGTCAGCCATGTTCTCCCGGTTCGTTCCTGGATCCAGGTGCGTGTCAGCACCCATAGTGACGCGCACGCAGATGGGCACGTCGCATCGGTGCATCAAGGCGCCGAAGGATTCCATGGGAACGCCGTGGATCAGGTGGAACGCGAACCGATGAGGACGGACAGCCTGCGTACGTCCGTGAGAATTCAGCGTGAACCGCCCGTACCCGTCATCAGCCACGGCCGCGGCCCATAGCCAGCAGTCATTGGGGCGTGGGCCCCTAATCACCTTGGACCAGAATCGACCCTCCGGCGCAGTACTCATAGCTCCGTCACCAGCCGCGCCAGCGGAGTTCGAGTTTATTTGCTGCGAAAGAGAACCCGGCCATGAAGAGGAAGCCGGGGATGGCCTGGGCGAACCCTTGACCGATCCAGAAGCCGAACGCGGACAGCAGCGCAATGACGCCGGCGGCCTTGCAGAGGAAGATCAGGATGCCCTGGCCGGCAAGGACGGGATGGGTGAGTGCGTAGATGATCCAGCCCACCAGAGCCACAGATGCGAAAGCTGCCAGGAAGATAAATATGAACATGATCCCCTCCTATTGCTGCTCCGCTGCGATTCGTTTCCCGGGAAAGCCGGCGCGCGCTTTCATTGCGTGTCCTCTGCGGGAGTGTCGCCTTCCGGGAGCAGGCCGGACGCGATGCTCTCTGCGGTCTTCTGGTAAGCGGCATCAATGTACGCCGCCAGATCGTCTTGCCTGACCCTCCAGATCCCCCTTCCACCGAATTGGGCGGCCCTCAATTCGCCGCTTTTCACCAGCGCATAGACCAGTGGTTTTCCGAGGTTCAGGATTTCCTGGACCTCGTCCAGGGTGAGCATCCTCGGAAACGGCACGGCCGTGGGCACGGCCGTTTTGTTCACTTCGTCGGTCCACTTCGCCACGGTTACGTTTCCTCTTTTCGGTGCTGCATTTCGTTCATGGTTCTCTGTCCGCGGCGCAGTTCGCCGGCCTTCACCGGCGGCCACGGCTTGCCGCCGTTGTACTTGCGCTGCAGGCGCTTCACCTCACGCATGCTCGCCCGGACAATAAGGTCCGACACGCTCGCGTCGCCTTCCTGCAAGCCCGCCGCTTTGTACGCGGCCCGGACCTGCCCGGCTTGTTCCTCGGTGTAGTACGGGGTGAACGCAGGATACCTTCCCGGCTTCTTCGCCATCAGGACCCCTGCCTCTTGCTAGACGGCACGCTGTGCCGCCGGCCACGGGTGTCATCGAAGGTGGGGATCTCGGTCATGGTCTGTCCTGTTGTGGTTGCTGGCCCGGATGGGCTGAGCGGGGTATCGGTGCGTGGGCGTCAGTGTGTCGCCAGCTCACCAGTATGCCGGTTCACCGTTAGGGCCAGGCCTGTTGATCCGCCCCGTCGGATTGGCTTCTTTCCCGAACCACGGGTCATCATCAGCGAACTGCGGGGCGGGTTCACTGATGGGCCGGTAGGTGTCATCCCCGCCGTCCCGCCTGTCGTCCTGGCCGTCACTGTTGCCCTGGCCTGCGTTGCGCGTGCGGCTGACCGCCACGTTTTGGAATCGCATGGACAGGCCGATCTCTTCGACCTCGAGTTCGATCACGGTGCGCTTCTCCCCGGTCTTCGTCTCGTAGGTCCGGGACTTCAGCAACCCGGAGGCAATGACGCGCATGCCCTTGGTGAGGGATTCCGCGACGTGCTCGGCTGCGTCCCGCCAAATGCTGGCGGGCAGGAAGAGGGTTTCGCCGTCCACCCATTCGTTTTTCTGCCGGTCGAAGGTCCTGGGCGTGGAGGCGATGGTGAAGTTCGCTACCGGAATGCCTTCAGTTTTCCCGAACTCACGGGAAACCTGGGTCCGACGCAGTTCGGGATCGTTAGTGAGGTTGCCGATTACGGTGATGCTGGTTTCGCCTGACATTGGTTTCGTTCCTTCTCTGCTGGTTTCGTTTTGGCGGGATCAGGTGATTGTTTCTAGGCTTCGCGGACGCGACGGCCGGCGGCTGTTTCGATGCTGATGATCTGGTCGATTCCGGCGGGGTTCAGGCCGGACCAGTGGTTTTCGGTGCCGTCCTTGTCGTAAACGACGACGGGGACCTGGGAGTAGCCGAGCTCTTCGGTGATGTACTCGAAGGCTTCCGGGCTGGTGGTGACATCCACTTCGTGGACGGTGATGCCGGCCTCTGCGAACTTCTGCTTGGTCTTGGCGCATCCAAAGCATCCGGCGGGCTTGGTGTAGATGGTGAGAGTCATTTTCAGTCCTCGGTTTCGTATCACTTTTAGTTAGGTTCGACTGGCTGACTTGCTACCTCAATTTTAGCAATCATTCAACTGAATGAATAGACGTTTTGGCCTTATTTCTAGGGGTTTTTAGTCCCCATTTCATGAGCAAATTGAGCGGTGGGACCGTCCGCAGACTGGCGTAAGCCACCCTGTGCCTGGTCCTCGGAATAGAGCCGCAGTAGAAGTGACAACCCCGTGGAGGGGAGCGTCCGTTTCGGCCTCGGCTAATCGTTCACAGCTGATCGTCCACGGCTGATCTTTTGCGGCCTTCGGCCGCGGCTCGTCCTTGCGGATGGTTGCGTCTGCGTCGTTCCGGAGGTGCATATGTGTAGCGTGTCCGGGGTAAGTAATCCGTGACAGAGAAAGAGATTTCAATGGCCCAGGGTGATATCGAGACGTACTACGAAGACGGCGTGTGGAAGAACAAGCGCGAGGGAACCGACCGCGCATTTTCGACCGGTGGCACGAAGGATGAGGCAATCGCTGAGGGGCGGGAAGCTGCGAAGCGGGACAAGGTTGAGCACGTCATCAAGAACCAGGACGGGCAGATCGCCAGCAAGAACAGCTACGGGAACGATCCGCGGAACGTTCCGGGCTAGTCGTGGCTGAGGGTATGCCGGCGGGGCTTCCCCGCCGGTGCCCTTGGTGCTGGCCAAGGTGGTTTCCCGGATCCCGGCCGCCAGCGCGCTACCCGGGGGCTGTCTCTATGAACCCAAGTGGGATGGCTTCCGTCTCGGAATTTCTGTGGACGATGGCGCAGCGTCCTTGTGGTCCAGGCAGGGAACTGATTTGGCTAGGTTCTTCCCTGAGCTGGTTGCCGCTGCAGAAGAACAGCTCCCTCCCGGGGTTGTCCTGGATGGCGAAGCAGTCATCTGGTCAAAGGGCCGGCTGGACTTTGATGCGCTGCAGCGCCGTATGACGACATCGAAGACGCAACTGGCTTCACTGGTACGGGAACTCCCGGCGTCGTTCGCGGCGTTCGATCTGCTCGCGGTCGCCGGCCGCGACATTCGCGGTGTTCCGCTCTCAGGCCGCCGGGAACTGCTGGAGGCGCTGGCCGCGGATTAGCGCCCTCCGTTGAACCTCTCCCCCCGCCACGAGGGACCGGGAGATGGCGCAGCGCTGGTTTGAGGAGATGCCGGCGACGGGCATCGAGGGTCTGATCATCAAAGGGGCAGCACAGACCTACGACGGTGGACAGAGACTTTGGTCGAAGGTCAAACACAGAAACGTCTTGGACGGAGTGTGCGGCGCGGTGATCGGCAGCAGGACACAGCCCACAGCCATCGTCGCGGGCCTGGTCTTTGACGGGCGGCTCCAGATCGTTGGACGGTCCTCGGTCCTCTCGTCGAAGACGGGGCGTGAGCTGACCCGCTACCTGCGGCCGCCGACAGCGGCCCATCCGTGGCCGGAAGAGATCAGCCAGGGCGCTCTGGACAGGTTCAGCAAGGACAAAGGACCTGTCCGACTGACGCTGGTGGAACCTTTAGTCGTGGAGGTTTCGGCAGATGTCGCCTGGTCCGGCCGGTCTTTTCGCCACGCACTCAGATTCTTACGTGTCCGACCGGAGCTGGATCCGGACGGCGTTGGAATCCCCTCGATGCTCGGGGACCAGGGTTAAAAGCGGCAAGGCCGGCGCGAGCCGGCCTTGCCTTGGTTTCCCTCTGCAAAGGAAATCTATGGGTTCGGCTTAGCTGAAGTATGTGTGGAGTCATTGATTGCTGCCCCTCGCGGGGACCTCATTGTTCCGTGGCGGCGCGGCTCTCAGGGTTATTCGTTTGGGGGGCGCGTGAACGGCGGTCTGCCGCTGGTGAGTGGCTGCTGTGGTTCGCCCTGGGCGGCGGACCGCCCGACTTCTGGAAGGTTCGTTGCCCTCTTTGGTTGAGTGGCCGGGGCCCTGCCGGGCGGTGGGGTTCCGCCCGGCAGGGGATTTCAGATCAGGCGGGGGTTTCCGTCTTTTGGCCGCTGTCGATGATGATCTGCTCAACTTCGCTGGCGGTGTATCCCCATGTGACCAGCTGGTTCAGGTAGTCCCGGTGGGTCTGGCTGGGTGAGCGCCAGGAGTCCTTTTGGATGGTCTTTTCGTACCCGGCGCAGATCAGGGCGATCAGTGCGAACTCGGGGCGTGCGGTGGTCTTCGCGACGTGCTCCCTCAGCGGGTTCCACGCCCACTGATTGGACTCCCCGAATTTCGCTCCGACCATTTCAGCGGCGACCTTGCCCTCGTACCCGCTGGCGGTTTCCGAGTGGTGGGTGATGGCGTGGACGGTGAAGTACTGCCAGCCCTTGGGGGCCTGCTTCCTGGCCAGCAGATTTTTGACCCATTCGCGGCGGACCGTTGTGGCTGACTGCATCAGCTTGTTGTTTTCGATCAGGGTCTTTCGTTCGGCTTTCTGTTCCTCGGTCATGGGGCCTTTCGGGGCCGATGACGTGCCGTAGCCGCTGTAGTAGCGCAGGGTGAGGCCGAGTTCCTGCCAGCCGGTGACCACGGCGACGGCGGCGTGCTCGCCCCTATAGTCCGTCTCGATGTAGACGGCATTTCCGTCTTCGTCGGTGGCCGGCTCCCCGTCTGCCCTTTTCAGCGATGTGACTCTGAGGGTTTCGCTGTCCTCTCCGTAGCCGCATTCGGGAACAACGGTGGTTCCTGCCGCTGCCAGCTCGGCGGTGAGCGCGGCCAGCGCGGCGGCGCGGTCCCGCTTGTCGCGGAGCTGCTGGGTGACGTGCAGGAGCATGTCAGCTTCGTCCCGAATCACTGATTCCAGTTCCTCGGTCGCGTCCGCGTCGTCCTCGATTATGTGGACAGTTCGGATTGGTCAAGCCGTCGACGGATTCCGCCGCCCCACCCACGTTTCATGCTCTCCGGCCACCTGCAGCCCTGCTCTAAGTCTTCCTCGCAGAATGCCCACCCGTGTCCTGCCCTCGACCAATTGCAGTCCAATATCCGATGGCTCCAATAAGCGTCGCTCGAGAGCGATTGGGGGGACCAGCCATGTTCCTTCTTCCTCCCATGCCTTTCGAACAGCAGGATGGGGCCTGCTTTTGAGTCCCATCCAGTAGCCATGGTTGGCGGCATACTCCTCAATGCAATCGCCGTCGCTGGCACCCGTTTCCATGACCAGGAAGTGGTTGGCCGGTACTTTCTCCAGCGTCCAAGTGATCAGGTAGATGTCCAAGGAGCCGTAGTCCCTCAGGAATGAGTCGTTGAACCCGTGATCCCAAAGCCACTGCCGGACGACTCCTTTTGGCCAGTTGAGCGCTGCTATGTCAGCTAACACTTGAAACCGTTCGAAGGCGTCATCGTCGGATATGAACTGCGAATCCAGTCTCTTTGAAAGATTCTTTAAATAGACGGGCATAGCTTCACTCCCCCGCCGGCACTTGAGCCTGATTGAGGTCCTGAGCCCCTGCTGCGGCACCTCTGCGTGACGTTGTGCCGGGGCGTACGAACAGGGCCTTAGGTCTACGAAAACTCTCTAGGTGATCTCTTACCGCTTCTTCGAAAGCGATTTCGTAGTCCAGCAGATCTGAGAGATCGATGAGGGAGGCGTCGATGTTCATCTCAGCGTCATCAGTTATTGGAGCTGCCTGCCATGCGGCGCGGCAGGCACCACCAGCCTGGCGCCTGAGCTGCGCTAAGAGTTTGTCGAAGGCTTCGCCCAGCGCTTGAGCCTCACCGATGGTCCAAGCTTCGTAATACGCAAGATCGCTTTGGATTAGACGAAATATCTCAGAAAGCCTTACACGTTCCTCGGCTGGGGAGTCAGCGTTTCGCCGGCGGATGGCGTACGGGAGCTCCTTGTAGTTGAACACGGCCTGCTGCGCTGATGCGCAGCGGTCTCTAACCGTGTTGCGCTCCTCTTCCAAGGATTTCCGTCGTGCGAAGTAGATGTTCGCTCCAAAGCCGACCACGGCAGCAAGAACGGAGCCGGAGAGGATAGCCTGCAGCAAAGTGTCGGAAGTCATGCCCTCTCCTTTTCGGGAGAGTGCGGGGCTTCTTCACCCAGCCACACTCCATTTTCCCGCCAATATGCTTCCTTGAAGAGATGCTCCTGAATCATGCCAAGGAGAGCCAGCAGGCCATCTTCTGGAAGCCACTGCCTGTCGGGAGGATCCCCTGGATACCAGATGCAAAGACGGGTGCCCTCGCGTTCCAGATATCTGTGGGGTGAAGATGACCGTCCAGCGGGACCATCCGCGAAAATGGCAGGGTTCCTGCCCAGTTTGTGCCGGAATTCAATCTGTACCTTGCGGCTGTCGTAGCCCGGAACGTCCAGTGTGAGGATGTAGACGTCGTACAACTTTCCCCCTCGTCGGGCACGCCCGATGAACATGTCCGGGAAAGCGAGCCGAGCAGACTGCTCAAGACGGCGTCTTCTGGGAAAGTCCTCAAGCCAGGAAAAAGGTTTGCGGGGATAGCCCAAGTCAGCGCTCCTGCCATTGGCCAAAGGACCGCGGACGCTTCAGCGTCTGTCCCAGGTCCGATGAATTGAGCGCCCCAGCCGTGGAAATTGCAAGGTGACGGGAGTCCTGTAGCGCGGCAGCGATGCGCGCTTTGGACTCCTGGGCAGGCAATCCTGAGACAAAGTCCGGCCACAGTTCCGAAAGTTCCTTATGGACCCGGTACTCGTCGTGATCATGTGCGAGGGCAGCAGATAGCCTGTCTGCCGAGATCTGAAATTTGTCCGCGGCTGATTCCCGATCTTCGCACTTAATGGGAGCGGAGACGCCCGCAGGGTCTGGTGTAGCTCGGCGGCGCAAATCCCGGGTCCCCTCGGACCACATGGCGAGCAGTGCTTCCGCCTCCCCCATCCCAGGCTTCACAAACATCCACGCCAGCGCCTCGATGTTGAAAGAACAGAGTTTCGGCACCGCATCTGCTTTATTCGCAGCTTTCGCCAGCCGAATTGCCCGTGCCCGGGTAACCCGCAACGACTTGGGCTCATCAGTGAGCAAGCGCGTGTGCTCTTCTGGGTCGGAGGGATCCCACCGGTCCTTTTCGAGGTTTGGAATCCAAAGCCCGGGCTTATCCTTCCGTTCAAGTCCGGTCACCAGATCAACGGTGGGATCTTCACCATTCGGCAATGGGGCATTGAACTCTATAAGGATGGCGCGCTTAGTAGATCGAAGGGTGGCGGCCGGGTAGTCAGCCACAACGGTGGAACGGATGTGATCCAGAACGTCCTTCACGATGTCGGCCGGGCCTTGCTCGGAAATAGAGTCTGGCCCCAGATCGCGGTGAGTCACCCTACTAAGAACTGCGCCGCAGTCGGCGTCCAGCCCCTTGTCCCGCTTGTGGATAGGACAGTTGGCTGTTGCGTGTGCCAAGGATCCAGACGGGAACGAGCGCTGCATTCCGGGAAACGTCAGGGCTGCGGTCCGGACCAAATCCCTTCGCGTCCTCGCTTCCTTCAACACTTCGTCAACAGGTGCCAGCTGCTGTCGTACGTCGGTCAGCAGATCCTGTGTGTATCCCATAGTCTGTCCCCTCGAACCATTGGCTTCACAGGAGGTGGAGCCTTCTTCCATCATGCCTGCCGGCACTGACAATCCGCGGGGATTAGCTAGCGTCGGCGACTCCTTGCACGTACACTCCCGGTATGAATCCTCGGGGGACGGGGAAGGCTCCGATTTTGCTTATCGTGATTCTTTCCATTGTGGCAGTGGCCATTGCGGGCGGAGCCATCGCAGCGGGCATCATAGAATCCACCAAGAAGGCGCCCGTGAAGGCTGCATCCTCCACGGCGGTTGAACAACATACGTCCTTGAAAGTCGATCCGGTTCAACCCACGTCGATTCCCAAGCCGACGCCCAACACAACACCGTCGAGATCGGTAGCAACGACGAGCACGGCTCCAGGCGAACCTTCCGCAGTGGCACCCGAAGTCGTCCAGACCCTGCCAGCGAGCACGCCCTTTGCACCGTCGCTGCCAACCGCTACTGTTCCCGCCGCGCAAAAGACAATCTGTCCGTCGGGTGTTGTCTCCTCGGGACTAACCGACATCACTGTGGTGAACGAGAGGGATTCAGTCACGAACGTCTTCACCGTGGTGGACATCCTTGGCCATGGGGCGATACGTAATGACACCACAGCACCCATCCACGTATTCAGTGGCGAACCATCTGTTAAAGGGCTCGATGTAGATGGGCGGGTAACTACCTACCTTGACGCTGAGTTTGATTGGAAGCCTGCGCCCGGGGAGCCTCGGCCAGCTGAAATCACCGTGCAGCCGGGAGAGATGCTCTCCTACGTGGTTGCCGAGCAGGGACTGTCATCATCGACTCTACGCAAGACAAAGGCCTGGTACGTAGATCCGAAGGATCTATTCGAAGGCTACTCGGATTTTCGGACGTACGTCGATTGTCCTGCGGCGCCCGTAACCGCATTTCCCGGCGGTCCGAGCATCATGAATACCTACGTTCCCCGGGGCCAGTAGCGCTACGCCTGGAGGTCGTCGAGAAGCTGCCTAATGCGCCGCTGCACGGCTCGGTGCCTTTCCACCTCGCGCAGCCAGCCGCGAACCTCAGCGTCGGTAACTAGTTCCTCTTCGCGTTCGAGTCGTGCCTTCAGTCTCGGTGCGTATTCGCTCGTGGTGAGGAACTTCGGACAACTAAGCATCAATTCGCACTCACAGGGCCCTTCTGCTGGCAGCCGCAGGCAATGCCCGAGTTCGAGCTCGGTCTTAAGGAAGTTGGTTTGAAGCCAATGAATGGACTCGTCGTCGAGGCTTCCATTCATCAAGGCTTCCGCCGCCGGTCCAGCGATTTGGTGGCCGGAAGCGAGTGCTTCCTCGTATTGGCGCCGGACTTCGGGATCCGAGATCCTGCTGTAGATCATGGACATGGCAGCGCTCTTGTGACCGAGGATCGCCATGATGGTCTGGATCCTCGCTCCCCCTTCGGCAAGCTGTGTGCCGAGGGTGTGGCGCAGCCTGTGTGCGCTGACGGTTCTGGTTCCGTTGGAGTCGACGAGGCCGGCGGCGGTGCAGGCTTTCTCGAAGGCGTCATCGAAGAGGGTCGCCGATGACAGGAGTTTGCCTTTGCGAACGAAGATGTAGTTCTCAAACCGGCCGGTAGTGGGATCACGCCGCGCTACTGCCTTCATCGCCTTGGCCTGGTTGATTGTCTCTTGAAGGGCAACGGCCGCGTCGGCATGCAGTGGGATGAGGCGTTCGGAATGGCCTTTGCCGACTGGGATCCGCAGCCTAGGGTGGCCGCTGGTGTAGGCATCGAGGCAGTCCCAGGTCAATCGACGGATCTCGTCCCGTCTTGCACCGGACCATCTCAGCAGCAGCAACGCGGTCCGCTGCAGTGGGTCGGTTAGACCTTCTATCGCGGTCATTAGTGCGTCCAGCTCGTGCCGAGGCAGGTATCGGGGAATTGTCTCCTGCCTGCGGGGTGCGTCCCGCGTCGTGAGCAGCGGGCCGCCTGGAACGTCGTCCCAACCCCACATGCTGGTATCTCGGCAGAATGCTCCGATGGCATTTATCTCGTGCTTGCGGGTGGTCACGTGTAAGGGTTGGCCTGTGTTCTGGCTTGGGTACGTAGGTAGCCAGCGGAGGTATTCCTCAATCAAGGCACGGTCCAGCTGGTCCAGGGATGTGATGTCAGGGTGTTCACGTCCGAGCCAGTTCACAAACCGCCGCAGGCCCTCCCTGGCAATCCTGACCGTCTGTGGGCGGTCGAACTGTGCCTCAAGACGGATGAGGAGATAGCGTTCGACGACGGCCCGGATCCGGGGTGGGCAGCGTTCCGGGAGTAGGTTTTCTTCCCAGCTCTTGCGGCGCTTCGTGCCGGCCAGGGGCGGGTCGGTGACCTGCCCGATGTTAAACAGCAGGACGTGCAGGCAGTGGACTTTCGCCAGGTGAGCTTTGGCGAAGCGTTCGCCGGCGTTGTCGCCGGTCATCTGCCAGGGAGACTTCTGATAGAGAGCGGCCCGGAGCTGTGCGAAATCCTCCCGTTCGCCAAAGGACCTTATCTGCTGAGCCATATCAAAAAGGTCCTCGGCGGTGATCGCCGTGATATCGGGGTCGCCGCGATGCAACAGGAGTCGACCGGCCGCCCAGGTTAGGTTGGTGCGGGATGGATCGGGACGGTATCCCAACTCAGTCAGACGCGTCGTGTGAGCCTCAAAGAGGTCCAGATCCACTCCGAGCCCCTTGCCGCCTGCTTGGATGCTGAAAAGCCGGGCGTACTTTCGGACGAACAGGAAATCGTAATCCAGTCCGACGCCATGCACGAGGGCCAAGTAGACCAAGTAGCCGCTGGCGTCGAAGGTGTCAGTGCGCCCTGTGGCGCGAAGGGGTCCACCTGTGAAGCCGGCACGGACGAGAAGAGGCGCTTGGAACCAGTCCTCCAGATCAGGCCAAGCCCGAACAAACCGGCGATAGGATGCAATTCGCTGGTAGCGGGCCGCGTAGTGGGGGATAAACGCCTTGACCCACGCAGCGTACTCTGCCTCGGTGACGTGTCGGCGTGCGGTAGGAACGGTTGTCCGTGCAGTTGCCCTTGCAGCGGAGTTCACTGGAGGGCGCCCAAGGCAGCGCGGTACTCGTCGCGGACCTGTGAATCCGACACCCTGGTATAAATCCTGGTCGACTCAGGAGATGCATGCCCGAGGCGTTGTTGGAGTGCCAACTCGCGCATGCCAGCTTCCCACATCAGGGTCGCGTGTGTATGACGCAAGGCATGCGGTGTCTTCTCAGGTGCCCGCAGCCCGAGCCTGTCCAGTCGGCGGGCGAACATCCGCACCAGTGCTTCGTACGACAGCGGATCACACGACCGAGCGCCGCGGCCGCCAACGAGGAAGAGAAACGGGCTCTCCGATTGGGACGGCCGTTCACGCATGACATATCGGTTGACGGCGTCCAGGGTGCGGGGTTCGAGGACATCAACAACGCGTTCCCGGCGCGATTTCCCTCTCGCTCCGCGGGGATGGTCATCGCGCTTTCGGATAGTCACGCGCCGATGCCCGTACGATACGTCCTCAAGATGCAGGCTCAACACCTCCCCTGGACGCAGTCCCCCGTCAAGCATCAGCAGCACCATGGCTAGATCCCGCAGACATGTCATGCTGTTCAGCAGAGCCTCAACCTCCGGTATGGCCAAGGGACGCGGCAGCCTCAACGGCAGTTTGACCCTGATCTGTCGCCGCATCGGCTGCTGCCTGCTTGCACCGCCCGTAAAGGGCCGGTGCCTTTCACTCACCATGACCAATGCCCGATCAGGGTGCCGTCGCATGGGGTTCTCCGCGTCGAACAGCTCGGCGACGATGGCCCACTCATAGAAGCTTGATACAGCCGCCAGCACACGGGCAACAGTGGCCGCGGCCAGCAGCCGACCCTCGGGGCCGGTCATGGCAAGACCAAGCCGCTGTGCCGGTCTCCGGCTCGGTCGCTTCCTCAACCAGCCCAAGAAGTTCAAAGCCACAGCGGGACGGAACTCGCCCCAGTCCGTGCCCGTCTCGTTGAAGAATTCAAACAAGTTCTTTAGGTCAAACCCGTAGGCAGAAGCAGTGTTCGGACTCCCTCCGGAATCCAGGATGTGTTGCAAAAACCTGCAGACCGGGACCACCGCTGAACCATCAGCACTCAATAGCAAGACAGCGGAAACCGTCCCGGATGACTTGGTCGTAACAACCCGCATCTGCGTCACCTCTCCAGTGCAACACCCCTTGGCCCACGCGACTGAGAGGCGCGCAGTGTCCACATAAGAAAGAACTCGGCCAGAATCAGGGCTTCCTCCACGGTGTAACCCTTGCCCAGGGCGGCGGCTCCGGTGTCGGTGGATTTGGCTTTGAGGGCGCTTTCGACGGTGGTCTTGGTCCTGCCGGTCTTCTTGGCAATCGAGGCGGCGGATACGCCGATCAGGGACAGCTGGTGATAGGCGTCCGCTTCATCGGCTTCGGTCAGTGCGGCGCGCTGGATGTTCTCCACTACCTGCGTCACGATGCGCTCGGCTTCTTCGGGGCTGTTGATGATCATCACCGGGATAACCTCGCGTGCGGCTTCGACGGCGGCGCGGGTGCGGCGCTGGCCCATCAGCACGTGCACGGTTCCGTCGTCTTTACGGTGGGCGATCACGGGTTCCATCACGCCGTGTTCCTTGATGCTGGCAATGAAGTCAGCGGTCAGGGCGGCATCCTTCCGGACGTTGATGTCAACGGTCAAGGTCGCCGGGTCGAGCATTTCAAGCGTGGGTGTTGCGTTCATGGTGTTTTGTCCTTTTGCAGAGGCTTCCGGTGGGCGGGGCGACCAATGGTGACCGGCCAGCTCCCCTCTCCCCCCGTTGTTTTTGGCTGCTGGCGAAGCTTGCGGAGCTGTGCCCGTGGAGTCCCGTCTACCCGCAGGGCAAGACACGGAAAATCTTCGGAGGAAATTAGCGAGGAACGAGCGCCGGAGAAGAATTTCCGTGGCGCAGGCCCCGACGAAGGAGGGGCTAGAGGGGCCGGAGCGGGCACGTACAATCCGAAGGACAGCAGCCAAAAAACGTCGTAGACAAACAGGGCCGGGGTGTCCGGAGCTCTGCGACGGCGCACCCTGGACCCAACAGCCGGCCGCGCCAGCGGACGCCCATCAACTGACCGAAGCGAAGCGAAGGTCAGGGCCCTCTTCACATAGGAGAAGGGGCCCATACGATGCGGTCGGAACTCAATCCTCTCCATCGACCCGTGCGTCCACGGCAGCCCCTTCTCACCCGCACAGTACACCGATGCACTGGTTCGGTGAACCTTGGCGCACAGACAGGAAGAGCCGGCACATCTGAATCGTGCCGGCTCTTCCTGTTTCCTCTGCAAGGGAATCTATAGGCGCAGCAGTTTCGCTGCGTCTGGCTTTAGAAGTTGTGATGTTCCTGGGCGTGCACCGCGTCCACGGGGCCCGTCTTTTCGCCGGCCGTGAGCAGCTGCAGCTCGATAATGTCTTCGGCCAGGCTGGCGTCAGCCGCCGGCTGATCATCCTCGGTCAGGACGTATTCGTTTCCCACAGTGGCGATCCTTCCCGTGTGGAGGTTTTCTCTCACTGTAGTCCGGGATCCTGCAGGTTCACTGTGCGCCGGGCTCCGCCCGCGTCAGCGTTATCGGCGGCCGGAGGAGCGCTAGCGGGGGAGGCCGCCCCGCCGTCGGAGAGGCCGGGGCGGTGTGGTGATCCGGCCCGGCCTCTACGGTTTTTGTTAGATCAGGGGGTGCTTGTAGGACGTGTCCGGGTCCCGGGCGACGTCGGCGATGTGTCCCCGGTTGATCAGTTCCCGCAGCAGGACTGCAAGGCGGAACGCGGGCACGTCCTCCGCGGCCAGTTTCAGGTACCGGTCCGCTTGCGTGCCGTGGCCCTTGAGCCATTCAAGCCAGCCCATGAGGGTCAGCAGCGGTGCGCGCTGCCCTTCGGGTACGGCTTTCATGATTTCGAACGCAATTGCCTCGGCGCGGTCCACCCTGTTCCAGTCCGGGCGGGCGGTGAACTTTCCGGTCATGACGTCACCGAAACTGCCGTTGTGGGTGTTGATCGTGTCGCGGAAAAGGTAATCGCGGATGTACTTGTGCTGGAACGCAGATGCGAGTGCGCGGGCGGTGTCCTTGTCCGGCATGTCCGTGGCGTCCAGCGCTGCCGCCCATGCTTTGCACGCGGCCTGCAGGTCCGCCTCGGTGCCTTCGGGTGCCTCCACTCGCGGTGCCCAGTTGCCCAGCAGTGCCGGGTTGTAGATATCGAGATCCGTGGCGGACCCGAAGTAGGTCAGCGTGGCGTTGGCGTTGCTGTCCGTGATCGTGTCCAGAGAGTTTGTTTCCGTGCTGCCGTAGGCGACCCAGTAGGTGCTGGTGACCAGCCAGACCTTGCGGACGGGCATTTGTGCGGTGGCCAGCTCGTTACCCAGGGCCGCGACGTGAGCGGCGTAGGGGAACTGGCCGTCCTCGCCCGCTTCGTCGGTGTAGATGATGATGTAGCTGGCCGTGGCCTTCTCGTCGTTGGCGGCGTAGGTGGTCATCATCTGCGCGTAGTCCAGCGGTGAGGACTCGGCCGGGGCGTCCACGCGCAGGGTGGCACCAAGCGCTCCAGCGCGTGCCGTGAGAACCACGAAGGATTCTTTAGGCTGTGTGCCGAGCAGGTGCGGAACGGTGGCGAGCAGGTCAGCGGCGCCGGAGATGGTCAGTTTTTCGTTCATGGTGTGTTGCTCCTTTTGCAGAGGATTCCGGTGGGTGGGGCGATCAATGGTGACCGGCCAGCTCCCCCCTCCCCCCCGACGCTTCTATGTCTGTCAAGCGGCTGGAAAGGTGCGGGCGCGGACCAGTAGTGGGGCGGTTCAGGTGACCGGCCAGCGTCCCCTCTCCCCCCGTTGTTTTGGCTGCTGGCGAAGCTTGCGGAGCTGTGGCCGACGGAGGCCTGTCTACCCGCAGGGCAAGGGGCGGGAAATTCCCGGAGGAAATCAGCGACGAAGGAGCGCCGCAGGGAAATTCCCGGGCCGCAGGCCCCGACGAAGGAGGGGCTAGACGGGCCGGAGCGGACACGTACAATCCGTCAGGACAGCAGCCAAAACGTCGTAGACAAACAGGGCCAGGGACGGCGGAGCCCTGCGGAGCCGTCACTGGCCCCACAGCCGGCCGCGCCAGCGGACGCCCTTTCCTGGTGAGCCCTGCGAACCCTCCATCAGCACCCCGAGTCTTTCTTTCGGCGTCCCTGGCATTGGCGGCCGCGCGCCCACGGTCGCCGGCAGTGAGTGTGCGAATGGCGGTCCGCCGCAGCCGACCCACGGCGCAAGCCGGCCACGACGGCGGACCGCCAGCGGTGACCGCCCCGGCAACGGGACGGCCACCTGAAGGGGTTAGTCTGCGAGGAGTTCGGCCAGTTCGGCCGCATCGGACACCAGCACCGCCGTGCCTTCTTTCAGGAGCCGGTGGCATCCTGCGGAGTTGGCGCTGTGCACGCTGCCGGGGACGGCCGCGACGTGCCGGGCTATGGTTTCGGCGTGGTGTGCGGTGTTCAGCGCCCCTGAGCGCCAGCGCGCTTCCACGACACAGGTCACCCCGGCGAGGGCGGCGATGATGCGGTTTCTCTGCAGGAACCTGTACCGGGTCGGGGCGGAACCGGGCGGGAGCTCTGAGAGCGTCAGGCCGTTGCCGCGGATGGAGGCCGCGAGGTCAGCGTTACCAGACGGGTAGTCACCGTCAAGGCCTCCGGCCAGTACCGCGAGGGTCGCCGGTCCTTCTCCCTGGCTCCCGGCCAACGCGGCCCGGTGCGCGTGCGCATCGATGCCATAGGCCAGCCCTGAGATCACGCAGATTCCACGTTGAGCCAACCCGTATGCCATATCCCCTGTAACGGAGGCGCCGTAGCTGGTGGAATCCCGGGAACCGGTAAGGGCCACACACTTCGAAGGCGCTGGGATGCCGTTGTCGATGTTGCCCCGATACCAAAGCCCGTACGGGGCCTCGGGCAGATCGTCCAAGCCTTCCGGCCAGCGGTCATCTCCTGGGATAAGGAACCCGCCACCCAGGCGTTCGATGGTTGCCAGGTCCTTCTCCGGATCGACCTCCGGAACCCGCGGAGCCCATCGTCTCAACGCTTCTGACAGTTCTTCGACCGTGGCCTCCTGAATGGCGTGTACGGGCTGCGCGCCGGTGGCAAGCCTCAACGCGGCATACGCGCCGAGCCTGCCCACCAGGGCCCGACCGACACCGTCGCCGGGTTCGAAGAGTCGGGTCAGGGCTGCACGTGCAATGCGATCGTTCATGGTTTCTCTCGTCCTTTGCTGAGGATCCGGTGGGTGGGGCGGCTTTGGTGACCGGCCAGCTTCCCCTCTCCCCCGGTTGTTTTTGCCTGCTGGCGGAGCAGCGCGTAGCTGTGCCCGACGGAGCCGGGGCAACCCGAAGGGCAAGCAGCGGATGGGTTGTGAGAGGAAATAAGCGAAGCGCCGACACAACACATCGGCTGCGCAACCGTCCGCAGGACGGTTGAGCCGGTGGAGCGGGCACGTATGATCCGGAGGACAGCAGCAAAAACAGAAAAACGCTTCTACAGCCCGAGCGAAGCGAGGTCCGTGGCAGTAGCCCTGGGCCCTAGCTAGCAGTGAGACGGCTCCACGCGACGGGGACCGACCAAGGTTTCCGCCCGCTCTGCAAATCCGCAGCGCTAAATGGCACTCTCAGCGGGCGGCACCGTATCGGCCTTCAGACGGTTCGCCTTTGAAGCTCGCGATACACGGTCGTCCGTGACACCCCGAACAGTTCGGCCAGTTCGGCCTGCGTATGCTCGCCGGCATCGTGCAGCATCAGAAGATGTTTCCGCTGCGTCTTGGACAACTTGGGCTGCTTGCCTTTCAGCCGCCCCTTCGCTTTTGCGACCGCCATGCCCTCGCGGGTGCGCATCCGGATCAGATCCG
The DNA here is from genome assembly GCF_042880995.1 of Arthrobacter sp. NPDC058288. Taxonomy (NCBI): domain Bacteria; kingdom Bacillati; phylum Actinomycetota; class Actinomycetes; order Micrococcales; family Micrococcaceae; genus Arthrobacter; species Arthrobacter sp. NPDC058288. The sequence continues at coordinate 35,958 of NZ_JBHVYH010000008.1, read as the reverse complement.
CCTCAAACTCGGCCACCATTCCCAAGACGTTGAAAAGCAGCCGGCCGACCGGATCAGTCGGATCGTGGGTGCTGCCGCCGAGACTGAGGACCACCCCTTTGGCCGTCAGCTCATCCGCGATGTCCTTGGCATCGGAAAGGGAACGCGCCAAACGGTCCAGCTTGGTTACCACGAGCGTATCGCCGGCTCGGCATGCCGCCATCGCTTCACGGAGCCCAGGGCGCACCCGGTTCGCTCCCGTCAGTCCGTGATCGACAAAGATCTGCTTCTCTTCAACACCAAGGGCAAGGAGAGCGTTTCGTTGGGCGGTCAGGTCCTGGTCGTTCGTCGAGACCCGGGCATAGCCGATCTTCATTCCGGTCATAACAAACAGGGTTGCAGTAATCCCGCCATCACCGTGCATGGCATCGTGCGGGTTTTACGTACATGGTCTCGGCCAGTAATAGCGGAGGAAGTGTCAGTTTCAGAAGGCGTCTGCACTGGATGAGTGAACCCGCCTGCACTCCGGTTGGATTGGCCCGGCTCGGCGCTCTTGCCTATTCACGCCCGAGGTCGCGGTGGTGGGTGGCGGCGGTGACGTTGGGGAATTGAGCGAGACGGGCTGAGAGTGCTTCGGCCATGGCAACGGAGCGGTGTTTGCCTCCTGTGCAGCCAATTGCGACGTTGACGAAGTGTTTGTTTTCGCGGCGGTACCCGTTGATGACGGGGACCAGGGCTTGGACGTAGCGGTCAAGGAAGTCCTTGGCTCCGACGGCTTCGATGACGTACTCCCGTACTTGGGGCTCCAGGCCGGTCAGTCGTTGGAGTGCCGGTACCCAGTGCGGGTTGGGGAGGAACCGCACATCGGCGACGTGATCAGCATCCAGCGGCAGCCCGTACTTGAAGCCGAAGCTCATGACATCCACCCGGATCACAATCGTTCCGGTGGAAGAAAACAGTTCGGTGATGGCCGTGGAGAGGGAGTGGACGTTCATTTCCGTGGTGTCCAGGACAATGTCTGCAGCACTTTTGATGGGCCGGAGCGCTTCCCGTTCCGCATTGATTCCCTCAAGCGTTCTTCCGCCGGCCTGCAGCGGGTGAGGCCGGCGTTCTTTTTCGAAACGGCTGACCAGCGCGGCGTCGCTGGCGTCCAGGAAGAGCAGCCGGTAGGGAAGGTCCGCTGACAGATTGGTGCGGAGGTCGTTGAAGAAGTCGCCTCCGCGGATGTCCATGACGACGGCCAGCTTCTGGGGTTCATCGGGCGTTTTGGTGACCAGTTCGGTCAGGGCCGCCAGCAGCACCGGGGGCAGGTTGTCGATGACGTGCCAGCCGTGGTCCTCGAGTGCGTTGGCTGCACTGCTGCGCCCTGCCCCGGACATGCCGGTGACAATCAGCAGTTCAGGATGTTGTGCCGTCTTTGGATTGTCGGTTCGTGGCGGGCGCCGCACCGGGTGAACCCGTCTAACCGGCCTGGGAGTCAAGAGTCCAGGATTCCTTTCAGGACCTCGGCTTCATCCCAGGGCAACAGAAGCTGCGTTTCCTTTGATTCTCCGGAATGGCTGAGGGTCAGGTGCAAAATCAGCCCCGGCTTGTTTCCCCCTACTTTCATGGCGCTGACCGCCAGTACCCGCCAAGGGACGTCGTGCAGGGTCAGGATGCCTGAGGAGTGGCCTGCATTTCCTGCCTGATGCCTAAGGACCCAGTCCTCGCCGCTGTCCATGATCTCTTTATGGGAGGCGCACACAGGCAAGGCCTGCTCGTCCGGGCCCTCGACATAAAAAACTTCGTCCGCTCGTGCGGTGCAGCGGTTTACCGAACACTCTTGCATGGTCACTCCCCGTGTCTTGACGGCTTGTTGTGCAGGACCTTAAGGGCAGCCGATGTCCGAAGATCGGGTCAAAACCGCCATCATATCTACCATAACGTAAGAGTAGAGTCTTCGAGCAACCCCTACTCTACAATTATGACCCTAACCTAACGTTAGGGTAGAGTTATGGGTGTTCTACCTCTACCACCATTCCTTTTCCCCATCACCCGCGCCGAGGAGATGCAGCGACGTGGCTTCCCCCCGCACCAGTGTCCGCCCGGTTCCGGGCGCGCAACCGACTGTGTCAGGCGCTGCCGTATCTGCGTTCCGGGGACGACAGGACGCAGAGGTTCCTCCTGGTTCCCAGCAGGCGCTGGGCTTGCGGAACCGTGAACTGGTGGTGGAGAGCCTGCTCTCTGCGGGGCCGGCGACGCAGGCGATGCTGGCCCGTTCGACGGGCTTGTCGGCTGCAACAGTGTCGAACGTCGTAAGCCGTCTCAGGCGCGAGGGCCGGGTTCGGACTGACTTCACGGTCAGCACCGGCCGGCGGGCGGTGCTGGTGCAGTTGCAGGCCGTGAAATTCGTCGCTGCGGGGATTGAGGTCTCTGGTGACCGGATGCATGCGGTCCTTCTGAGGCCCGGCGGGGATGTTTTGGCCGGGTCCAGCACCCCGGTTTCAGACCCCGTCACCGGCGCCGATTGGTCCGCCGTCATTTCAGGTGTGCTGACGCTGCTGCTGGGTCGCCCTGAAGCTGAAGGAAGCACTCTGGGCGCGGCGGGTGTTGCCCTTCCTGCTCTGACTGGGTCCGGCAGGGAGCAGCTGCCAGACTGCCCTGACTTCCTCCTCCCTCCGGAAGAAGATCTTCAAGCCGTTTTGGGTATGGGGTTGGGTGTCCCCGTGACCGTCGCTTCGACCGCTGCCATGTCAGCGTTTGCTCATGCCAGCAGGCTGGAGGGGAACAGCGCGGCGTTGCTGTTCCTGAATGTGGGTGCTGAGGTCACGGCCGGGATCGTTATTGGAGGTCAGCCGTACACCGGCCACGCCGGACTGGCCGGCCAGCTCGGGCATATCAGGATCAATGATCACGGATTTCCCTGCCGTTGCGGCAACAGGGGTTGTTTGAACACGGTCTGTTCTGTCCCCGCGATGCTGGCCGCTTATGCAGCGGGTCGCGCACCGGTCACGCTCCAGGAATTCGTGGTCAGGGCCATCGCCGGTGACCCTGCAGCCCAACGGATTGCCGAGGGGGCTGCCGAAGCGCTCGGTCTTGCCGCGGCCGCAGCCGCGAATATCATCAACCCCCGCCACATCATTCTCGGCGGTCCACTGCGTCCCTTGGGCGCGTTGCTGCTGGACCCATTCCGCCGGACCCTGATCCGTGAAGCCAGGCCCGGCATCGGGGACGGTGCAGAAGTCAGCCTGAGCACTTTGGGCGCTGATGTCGCGGCGGCTGGCGCTGCGTTGTCTGCAGCCCGTCATATCACCACGCTTTGACCAAGACCTGTGCGGGAGCTGCCGCGCATCACAAGGAAAGAAGGAGCACCATGTCTGTATCCCAGACCATCCGTAAGACCGTTACCGTGGAGAACGCCGCGCATGCGGATGAAGTCACGGTACATTTCGAAGTGGACGTCAACTGCCAGTGCGCTTCAGGCCAGGGCGGGTCCTACACTGCCACCGAACCGCCACGCCGCTAGGCACTGCCTCCCGCGCATTGCGGGCAACAGCACAACGCCGCCGAGTCTAAGGAAACCAGCACCCATGAACCATGCCCACATCGAACATAAGACGCCGCCAAAGCTCGCGCACGGCGCCCTGCGCGTCGTCGCCCTGGGAGGCATCGGGGAGATCGGCAGGAACATGACCGTCTTCGAATACGGAGGCAAGCTGCTCATCATCGACTGTGGGGTGCTGTTCCCGGAGGACCACCAGCCCGGGGTGAACCTGATCCTGCCGGATTTCTCGTCCATCCGGGACCGGCTCCAGGATGTGGTGGCCGTGGTGCTCACGCACGGGCACGAGGACCACATCGGCGGGGTCCCGTACCTGTTGCGGGAACGGCCTGATATTCCCGTGGTCGGGTCCAAGCTGACGGTCGCGTTCATCGAGGCCAAGCTCAAGGAGCACCGGATCACACCCAAAACCGTCCAGGTCGCCGAAGGAACGTCCCTCTCCCTGGGTCCGTTCGATCTGGAGTTCCTCGCCGTCAACCATTCGATCCCTGACGGGCTGGCGATCGCGGTGCGGACCGGGGCGGGGCTGGTGCTGCACACCGGGGATTTCAAGATGGATCAGTTCCCGCTGGACCGGCGCATCACCGACCTGGCCGGGTTCGCCCGGCTGGGCACTGAGGGTGTTGACCTGTTCCTGGTGGACTCGACCAATGCCGACGTCCCGGGGTTCACCACCTCGGAGAAGGACCTGGCCCCGGCCATCGATACCGTGTTCCGGACGGCTCCGCGGCGGATCATTGTCTCCAGCTTCGCCAGCCATGTCCATCGGATCCAGCAGGTCATCGACGCCGCGCACCGGCACAAACGCAAGGTCGCTTTCGTGGGCCGTTCCATGGTCCGGAATATGACCATCGCCCAGAACCTGGGCTACCTCACGATTCCCCGCAACACCCTGGTGGATTTCCGCCGGCTGCAGAAGAGCGATGACCCCAACGTGGTCCTGATCTGCACCGGCTCCCAGGGTGAACCGCTGGCCGCATTGTCCCGGATGGCGAAGAAGGACCACGCGATCAGCATCGCCGAAGGTGACACTGTCCTGCTGGCCAGTTCATTGATTCCGGGGAACGAGAACGCCATCTACGCGGTCATCAACGCCTTGACCCAGCTCGGCGCGAACGTGGTCCATAAGGGTAACGCGAAGGTCCACGTCTCAGGACACGCCAGTGCCGGGGAGCTCGCGTACTGCTACAACCTCGTCAAGCCCCGTAACGTCATGCCGGTCCACGGGGAATGGCGGCACCTGAAAGCCAATGCCGCGGTGGCCGAAAGCACGGGGATCGACCCGGCACGCATTGTCCTGGCGGAAGACGGCGTCACCGTGGACCTGCACAAGGGCCGGGCGACGATTTCCGGCAGGGTGACCGCCGGCCTGGTTTTCGTTGATGGCGATAACGTCGGCGGCACCACCGAGGACACCCTGCGAGAGCGCCGCCAGCTGGCCGAGGAAGGGTCCGTGACTGTGCTGGCCATCCTCGATGCGGAGACCGGGGAGCTGGCCGAACCTGCGGAATTCTTCACCCGCGGGTTCGCCTGCACCGACGCGGATCTGGACAAGGCCGCTGCGGCGGTCGGCAAAGCGGTCGGGCAGGCCCGCCCGGCCCGTGGCGGGCGCGGGCCGGTCAAGGACCCGGAGGCTGTGATCGAGCAGGCCACTGCTGACTGGATGCGCCGGTTCTATAACCGGGCCCCGGTGGTAACCGCCATCGTTGTGGACGCCTAAAGGGCGATCCCACAGGTGAAGGCCAGGTCCAGCAGCGCGGCCTGGCCTTCACCTGTTTAAACCTTCGCCGGGGCGCGGCGCCGGAGTATTCCGCCGGTGCTGCCCGGTGCCGGGCAGAGCAGCGCGAACACGGCGACCCCGAGGGGGATTACCGCGGCAAACAGGGCAGGCATCACGTAGCCGCCGCTGGCGTCACGGCCCAGTGAAAACAGGATAGGACCCAGTGCGGTGGACCCGACGTTGATCGCCGAAATGACGCCCCTGATCCCGCCGATGCTGGCGGTTCCGAAGTAGTGCGCCAGGGCGATCGGTTCGACGGCGCGCACCGCTCCGCCGGCCGCGCCGAGCAGCAGACCGTAAAAGATTCCCGACAGTGTTCCGGTGACCAGGGGCAGGAACAGCAGGGCGGCAGCAAGAAGTCCCATGGAACCTGCCAAGGCCAGGCGCGGGTCCAGGCGGTGTGAGACGGCGCCCAGGATGATGGTGGCGAGGATGCCCGTCACTGTTTGCGGGATGAAGTTCGCGGCGGCTTCGGTGCTGGTCAGACCGCGGGCGGTAAGGATGGACACCTGGTGGAATGCCAGCGCCGTGGAGAGCATACCGGTCGCCGCCAGCGCTGCAGCGATGGCCCAGAAGACCGGCGTCCGGGCAGCCTGTTTGCCACTCCATAACCGCTCATGGGCGCGCCCGTCCGCACGCCCGGCTGCGGGAGCAGTTGCCCCGGCAGGATCGGGATGGGCGGGATCCTTGGCGGGGACTGTTGGTGGGCGGTGCCGCGGCAGCAGCAACACCATCGGCAGGATGACCAGCAGGACCGCTGCCGCTTCGAGCCGCCACGCCTGCTGCAGGCCGCCGGCGCTGATCAGCCGCTCCACCAGTACCGGTGTCAGGGAAATACCCGCCGATCCGACGGCGGCGGTGATGCCCACAGCCAGCCCGCGCCGTTTGGTGACGGCTTTGACGACCGCTGTGGTGGCGGCGAGGGTGAGCGCGCCCTGCCCGGCCATCCGCAGGAAGACGAACCCTGCGGTCAGGCCGAGGATTTCGGTGACGAAGCTCATCGCCAGCAGGGTCCCGGAGAAGACCAGGGCGGCTGCGGTGATGACCAGCCGGGCACCCCACTGGTCCAGGGCCCGGCCGATAAAGGGCAGGGCCAGGGCCCCGGCGAGGGTGCCGACCAGGTAGCTGAAAGAGATGTCGGTCCGGCTGACCCCGAGCTGGTCGATGAGGGGATCGGTGAAGGGTGAGAGGCCGGCCGTTTGTCCCGGCGCGCTGGCGGCGGTGATCAGCGCGGCCGCGGTAACGGTACCGGCCCAGGACTTCCGCCCGGCCCCGACGTGAGGCCCGCTCACCCCCGGCCTCCCGGGTGCGGGCGGCCGGGGGCACCGGACGAGACGCTCCTGGTGGGGTCAGTGTGCGCCGTTGAGCATCCCGCCGAGGCGTTCGCGGATGGCCGCGCTGGCCGTATTGAGCCCTTCAACTTCAACCTCTTTGCCGTAGCTGTGGTACTTCGCGGCGATGGAATCAAGCGCCGCGATGGTGGATGCATCCCACAGGTGGGAATCATAGAGGTCGATGACGATCCGGTCGGGGTCCTCGGCATATTCGAACTGCATGTACAGGTCGTTGGAGGAGGCGAAGAACAGCTCCCCGCTGACCTTGTACTTGGCGAACGTTTCCCCGAAGTGCTCTTCGATGGTGCGCTCCACGCTCATGAAGTGCGCCACCCGGCGGGCGAACGCGACCATCGCGACCAGCACACCGAAGATCACACCGATGGCCAGGTTGTGCGTGGCGACGGTCAGGACGACGGTGGCGAGCATGACGGTCGTTTCGCTCTTGGGCATGCGCTTCAGGGTGTTCAGCTGGATGCTGTGCCAGTCAAAGGTGGCGATCGAGACGAAGATCATCACCGCGACCAGGGCGGCCATCGGGATCAGCGCCACGATGTCCCCGAGCGCCACCACCAGGATCAGGACGAAGACCCCGGCCATAAAAGTGGAGATCCGGGTCCGGGCGCCGGAAGCTTTGACGTTGATCATGGTCTGGCCCACCATCGCGCAGCCGCCCATGCCGCCGGTGAAGCCCGAGATGACGTTGGCAACACCCTGGCCCCAGGACTCGCGGGTCTTGAGCGAGTGCGTATCGGTCACGTCGTCCACGAGCTTGGCGGTCATCAGCGATTCCATCAGACCCACCACCGCCATGCCGGCGGCGAACGGGGCAAGGATCTGGAACGTCTCGAAGTTCAGCGGAACGTTGGGGAAAAACAGCGATGGAAGGCTTTCAGGCAACTCCCCCTTGCCACCGACGGTGGGGACGTTGATGGCAAAGACGACGGCGGCCGCGGTCAGGACCACAATGGCCACCAGCGGCGCCGGGACCACCTTGGTGATGCGGGGCAGCAGGAAGATGATCACCAGTCCGACGGCGACCAGCGGGTAGACCAGCCACGGGACCCCGATCAGCTCGGGCAGCTGCGAGGTGAAAATCAGGATCGCCAGGGCGTTGACGAAGCCCACCATCACAGAGCGCGGTATGAAGCGCATCAGTTTGGCTACCCCGAGCAGGCCCAGGATGATCTGGAAGATGCCGGCGAGGATGACGGCGGCGATGAAGTAGTCCACGCCGTGGGACTTCACCAGCGGGGCGATCACCAGGGCTGTGGCCGCTGTCGCGGCGGAAATCATTGCCGGCCGCCCGCCGAGGAAGGCGATGGTGACGGCCATGGTGAACGAGGCAAACAGTCCCAGCCGGGGGTCAACCCCGGCAATCAGGGAGAAGGCGATGGCCTCGGGAATCAGTGCCAGGGCCACGACAAGCCCGGCGAGGACCTCAGTGCGCAGCAGGCGGGGGGAACGGAGGGTGCGCCAGACGGACTGGCGTTGCTCCGGGGTCAGGGTTGGCGCGTGGGCGGCAACAGTCATGCGGGCTCCATTTCATGGGTTATGGGCAGACGAATGCCCGGGCGGTGCGAGTGTGGGGAGGCGCCGCGCTGCGCCGGTAAAAGTAGGGGGAACTTCCGGCCCACCACCAACTGTACCCTAACGTAATGGTAGACTTCTAATCAGGAGCTGTTACCGCCCCGGAAGGAATTACTGTGCATATTGGGCAACTCGCCGAACGCACCGCACTGTCGCTGAGGACTATCCGGCACTATGACTCGGTCGGTCTGCTGCACCCGAGCGCCCGCACGGAGGGTGGTTTCCGGGTCTATTCCGAAGAGGATTATGAGCGTCTGCTGCTGATCCGGCAGGCCAGATCCCTTGGCTTTGGCCTGGACGAGATCGCGGAGATGCTTGATGTCCTGACCTCCCGCGGATCGAGGTCCCCGCAGGCTGCCCGAGACGAGCTTGAGTCGATGCTGCGTGAGGCGACAGCCCGCAGGGAAGCTTTGGCTTCGGACCTGGGGCGGGCGGACCAGTTCATCGCCGTCATCAGCGACCGGATGGCCGGCTGACCCCAGGGTGGCACGCGCGCGGTCAGGCGCCGATGTCCGTGAGCTCCACGCCGGGGTTGTCCTCGCGGAAGTGCGCGAGTTTGTACCGGTCCGCGAAGAGCGCCAGGGCTTCCCCGTCGGAGCGGTGCATGATTTCACCGCCGCGGAAGGTTTCGGGCAGGCTGGAGCCCTTCGCGTCCACGTGCATCGCCAGGGTGTAGGGCAGGGCTTCAAAGGTTGCCGGGGCGTGGAATTCCCCGGCCATGCGGTGCTGCGCCACCTCGAACTGCAGGGCCCCTACTGCCGCCAGGACGGGCGCCTGTTCCCCGCGCCGGTCCGAGCGCAGGACCTGGACCACGCCTTCGTGTTCGAGCTGGGTGATGCCGCGCCGGAACTGTTTGTACCGCCCCGGGTCTGCGGCCCGGGCGACCGTGAAGAGTTCCGGGGCGAAGTGCGGGATCTCCGGAAACCGGACCGGTTCGGTGGCGTAGAGGCTGTCCCCGACCCGCAGGCTGGCGGCGTTGACGAGCCCGACGATGTCCCCGGGCCAGGCAACATCAATGACTTCCCGGCTGCGCCCGATGACCCGGTGGGCGTACTTGGTGGCGAACGGGCGTCCCAGCCGGGCGTTGGTCAGGATCATGCCGCGTTCAAAAATTCCGGAGCAGACCCTTAGGAAGGCGATGTGGTCGCGGTGCGCGGCGTCCTGGCCTGCCTGGACCTTGAAGACGAACCCGGAAAAGCCGGCATCCACGGGCTGGTGCCCGCCCTCCGCGGTGGCGCGGGCCGACGGGGCCGGGCCGAGTTCGGCAAGCACGTCCAGCAGCTGCCGCACGCCGAAGTTTTTGGCGGCGGCGGTGAACAGGACGGGGGTCTGCCGTGCTGCGTGAAAGGCTTCCCGATCGAATTCTCCATGGGAGTCCGCGACGAGTTCGGCCTCCTCCAGCGCCTCCCGCCACTGCCCCTCCATCGCCCCGGATCCGCCCGGCACTGGTGTTTCCAGGCTGGGCAACGCACCGCCCCGGACCGCTTCCAGCCGCACCGCTTCCCCGCTGCGAAGGTCAAAGAGCCCGGTAAAGGCCCCGGCCCTGCCCGCCGGCCACGTCAACGGCACAGGAGCCATGCCGGTCCGCCCGGCAACCCCGTCGATGAGGTCAAGGGCTTCAAGCCCTGGCCGGTCCCACTTGTTGATCACCGTGATGATCGGAAGCCCCCGCCGCCGGCACACGGCCAGGAGCTTCAGGGTCTGGGGCTCAAAGCCCTTGGCGGCGTCGATCAGCATCACCGCAAAATCGACCGCTGCCAGGACCCGGTAGGTGTCCTCGGAAAAGTCCGCGTGGCCCGGGGTGTCCACCACATTCAGGACCGCGCCCCGATGGTTCAGCTGAAGGGCGGCGGAGCTGATCGAAATTCCGCGCTCCTGCTCCAGCCCCATCCAGTCCGAGACCGTCCCGTGCCGGCTGGACTTGCCGTGCGTGACCCCGGCGTCCTTGATCACGCTGGCATAGAGCGCCAGCGCTTCGGTGAGCGTGGACTTGCCCGCGTCGGGGTGGGAAATGACCGCGAACGTGCGGCGCCTGCCCGCCTCCTCGAGGACGGGCGGGCTGTGCAGGGCGGGGATGTTTGCTGTCCTGGGCATTCTGGGCCTTCCGGCTGCTCCATCGTTGATGTTCCTACGTCAACTACACTCTACCCTAACGTTAGGGTAGAGTGTAGTTGCGAAGCGTTATCACCCACCGGACCCTGCAGGAGTATTTTGCCGACCCCCACGCACAGAACGCTCATGGCTGAACCTCAGTCCGGAACGCGGTTCCGGCCCGAAGTTCAGGGCCTGCGCGCGGTCGCGCTGCTCATCGTGGTGCTCTATCACGTCTGGTTCGGCCGGGTGTCCGGCGGGGTGGATGTGTTCCTGCTGGTCTCGGCATTCCTCCTCACCCTGTCATTCGCGGAGCGTGTGCGCTCGGGTGAGCCGTTCAGGCTGCGGCGGTACTGGGCGAGGATCTTCAGCCGGCTGCTCCCGCCCGCCGCGATCGTGCTGCTGGCCACCGTCGCGGCGGGGGCGGCGTTCTTTCCCCAAGTCCGTTGGGCGGAGCTGATTGAACACGCCTGGGCGTCCCTGTTCTATGTACAGAACTGGGCGATGGCTTTCGGTGCCGTGGACTACCAGGCTGCGCAGGCAGCAACAGCCAGTCCCTTCCAGCACTTCTGGTCAATGTCCATCCAGGGCCAGGTGTTCATCTTGTGGCCCCTCCTGCTGCTGGGCGTCCACGCCGCGGCCCGGCGGACGGGCTTGTCGTTCCGCGCTCTCGCCGCCGTCCTGTTCGGCGTGATCTTTGCACTCTCCCTGGCCTTTTCAATCCACCAGACAGCCACCAACCAGTCCTTTGCCTACTTCGACACCCGCACCCGCCTCTGGGAATTCGCCCTCGGCTCCTTGCTGGCCCTGGTACTGCCGTACCTCCGCCCGGGAAAGCCGGCCCGGATCGTGCTGGGCTGGGCCGGGCTGGCCGCGATCCTGTTCTGCGGGGCAGTGATCCAGGTGGACAACCAGTTCCCGGGATGGGCCGCCCTCATCCCCACCCTCGGCGCAGCCATGGTCATCACCGCCGGCAATACAGGACACCGTTTCGGGGCTGACCGGCTCCTGACCGCCGCGCCGGTCCGGAAACTCGGGGGAATCTCCTACGCCCTTTACCTGTGGCACTGGTCGGTCCTGATCACCTACCTGGTCCTGACCCAGGAAGCCGGAGTCACCGCAGCTGCCGGCGCTTTCATCATCGGCGCCTCGGGCATCCTGGCCTGGCTGACCACCCGGCTGGTGGAGCGCCCGCTGCGCTCGTGGGGCTGGATGCACCGGCGTAAACGCCGCAGCGCCGCCCTGACCATCGCCCTGGCCATCGGCGTCGCAATCCCGCTCGGGGCATGGGAAACGCGCATCGGACTCACCGAACGCCAACTCCGCGTGCAGGCCGAGCAGCTGAACCTGAACCCCGGCGCCGCTGTACTGGAGCCCGGACATACCGGCCAGGACCTTCCCGACGCCCCGCTCATCCCGGCCGAAACCGCACTGGATGATGAATGGGGCAACGCCGGCCCCTCCTGCACCCCCGGCTACGCCCCCGGGCATCCGGCCCTGGAATCCTGCCAGCAGATCGAACCGGACACCGAAGCCACAAAAACCGTTGTGGTGATCGGCGACTCGCATGCACAACAGCTCATGCCGGCCCTGGTCCCCACCGCGCAGGAGCACAACTGGCGGATGATTTCCCTGCTCAAGAACGCCTGCCGGTACGGCGCCCAGTCACCCGAACGCGACACCGAATGCAACGAGCGCAACGATGCAGCCCGGGACTACGTCCTTGACCTGGCCCCCGACGCCGTCATCACCCACGGCACCCTCAGCTACGAGGACGAACCCAGGGAAGGACTCGTCCCCGCCTATGAGCAAGGCATCCGGCCCTTCCTTGATGCCGGCATCGAAGTCGCAGCCGTACGCGACAACCCGCGGTTCCCGTTCCACATGTTCGCCTGCGTGGGCCTGCACGGCCAGGACTCCCACCAGTGCAACCCCGCCAGGGACGAGGTCCTGCTCGAGGTGAACCCGCTGGAGGAGCTGGCCACCCGCGAACCCCTCCTGCACTCCGTGGACCTCACCAACAGCATCTGCACAGACACGACATGCCCGGCGGTCATGGGCAATGTCTACGTCTACCGGGACCACGACCACCTCAACAAAACCTACGTCGAAACCATGACCCCGGCCGTGAAGCGCACTTTATTGGCCGCCACGGGCTGGGGCGGCTGACCGGCTGCCATGTCAAGAGAATTTCCATCACTAACGAGCCCGGGAGCGTATCGTGACACCGTTTGAGGCCCTACCCCACAGCAGCAACCTGCTGGACATCCGCGGCGCGGCAGCAGCCGCCGGGGTCTCCGCCGAATCAGTCCATCACCTGGTCACCCTAAGGATCATCAAAGCCCTCGAAGAAGACCCCGAGCACGGGCCCTTGTTCGGTGTTGAACAGATCCCGGTACTGGAAATTCTCAGCGCGATGAGCGTGCTCAACTTCCGGATCGAGGACATGCGCGACATGGTCCGGGTCATAGATACCCTCGGACAGCAGCCGGCCTCGGAACTCGCCGCACGGTACCGCCTGCGGCTCGGGCTGTTCACCGAAGCGCTGCAGCACAGGCCTGTCGTGACAACGGAGCAGCAGGTATCAAAAAACCATCTGATCCATGCGCTCACCACCCGTTACACCTGGCTGAGCAGCTAGGGCCTAACTGTTCTTGCCCATCCGTTCAATGAACTCATCAGCCTGGGACAGGTTCCGTGCGATCTTTGCGCGCTGGCTTTTCGCCCGTTCCATGAATTCCGCGAGCTTCTCCCGGCCAGCCCCCTCTGCGGCCCCGGATTCCAGGGCGGAGAGGATGTCCAGGATCTCCGCCATCTCCTCAAGAGAGAATCCCAGGGGCTTCATCTGTTTGATCAGTGTCAGCCGCTCGACATCGTTCTCGGCATAGACCCTGAACCCACCCTCGGTGCGTCCCGTGGCGGGCAGAAGCCCGACCTCGTCATAGTGGCGGATAGTCCTCAGGGACAGCCCGGTCCTTTCAGCCAGTTCACCAATATGCATGGTGCGGCTGCTGATCCGTTCCGTCATGAATGACCTCCTGCGTTGCCCGGCCTAAACTCTACCACCACGTTAGGGTAGACTTGGGGGAAATGGGTGTAGACGTCCAAGCCTAGTTGCTGGTGTTCTCATTCACGGCGCTCCGGTGCGCCCCCAGTTTCCCCTGAACAGTCGAAGCCGCTCCCGCGCGTCTTCTTGAGCCTGAAACGGAGCCAGCATTGGCCGTTAAACCAGCCACGGATGCCCCGGCATTCACGCCCGAGCAGCTTCAGTCTGTCCGGGAAACCCTCAAATCCCCCAGACGGCTCAAGACCGAAGTCCTCGCCGGCCTCGTCGTCGCCCTGGCCCTGATCCCCGAAGCGATCGCCTTCTCGATCATCGCCGGCGTCGATCCTCGCCTGGGACTCTTCGCCTCCTTCACCATGGCCGTCACCATCGCCTTCGTCGGCGGACGCCCGGCCATGATCTCCGCCGCCACCGGCGCTATCGCCCTGGTGATCGCCCCGCTGGTGAAGTCCCACGGCGTGGACTACTTCATCGCCGCCGTCATCCTCGCCGGCATCTTCCAGATCATCCTGGGCCTGTCCGGGGTGGCCAAGCTCATGCGCTTCATCCCCCGCTCTGTCATGGTGGGCTTCGTCAACGCCCTGGCCATCCTGATCTTCATGTCCCAGGTCCCCGAACTGCTCGGCGTCCCGTGGCTGGTCTACCCGCTGGTGGCGCTGGCCCTGGTCATTGTCTTCGGACTGCCCAAACTGACCAACGTCGTTCCCGCCCCGCTGGTCGCCATCGTGGTCCTGACCCTCATCACCGTCCTGGCCTCCATCGTGGTCCCCACCGTAGGCGACAAGGGCGACCTGCCCGAATCACTGCCGTCACTGTTCATCCCCAACGTGCCGTTCACACTGGAGACCCTGCAGGTACTCTTCCCGTTCGCGCTTGCCATGGCCTTCGTGGGGCTCCTGGAATCCCTGATGACCGCCAAGCTGGTCGATGACGTCACGGACACCCGCTCCCACAAAACCCGGGAGGCCTGGGGCCAGGGCGTGGCCAACATCATTACCGGTTTTACCGGCGGCATGGGCGGTTGCGCCATGATCGGCCAGACCATGATCAACGTCAAAGCCTCCGGCGCCCGCACACGCATATCGACCTTCCTTGCCGGCGTTTTCCTGCTGATCCTGGTGGTGGCGCTCGGAGGCGTAGTCTCGGTCATCCCCATGGCCGCCCTCGTCGCAGTGATGATCTTCGTATCCTGGGCCACCTTCGACTGGCACAGCATCCACCCCCGCACCCTGAAGATGATGCCCAAGAGCGAAACCCTGGTCATGGTCGCCACCGTCATCGTCACCGTCGCCACCCACAACCTGGCCATCGGCGTCGGCGTCGGCGTCCTCGTGGCCATGGTGATGTTCGCCCGCCGCGTGGCCCACTTCGTCACCGTCGAACGCACCGTCAAGACCGTGGACGGCCACGAAACCGCCACCTACGTAGTGGACGGCGAACTGTTCTTCGCCTCCTCCAACGACCTCTACACCCAGTTCGAATACGCCCACGATCCGGAACACGTGATCATCGATATGCACGCCTCCCACCTCTGGGACGCCTCCACCATCGCAGCCCTGGACGCCATCACCGAGAAATACCACCACCACGGCAAGGACGTGAAGATCATCGGCCTCAACGATGCCAGCATCCTCATGCGCGAACGCCTCGGCGGGAAACTCGGCGCAGGCCACTAGCCAACCGCCACGAATGACTGAAGGACCCTGACCGAATCCGGTCAGGGTCCTTTTCGTCGCTGCAGCGGCCCCATGAAGACCAGCGAAGGCGGACATGGCCCGAATGAATCCGCAAAACCTGTGCACCTGGGATTTTGAACCTGTGCACTCGACCCCAGGCAAAAGGATTCACTCAGCATTGCCGCCGCCAGCGACCGCCGCCCCGCTTCTACCGATTGAGAAGCTTCTCGCCATCGGGGCGCAGATCTCCGGTCGGCGATACGTGCCGGTACAGGGTCTGGCGGGTGATCCCGAGCTCGGTGCAAAGTTCACCGACATTAGTGCCGGCCTTGCCCATCGAGGCCATGGCCAGCCGCAGCTTCGCTGGGGTCATCTTGTAGGGACGTCCGCCGTTGCGGCCGCGGGCCCGTGCCGAGGCGAGCCCGGCGAGGGTGCGTTCGGAGATAAGTTCGCGTTCGAATTCGGCAAGGGCGGCGAAGATCCCGAAGACGAGCTTTCCGGAGGCGGTCGTGGTGTCGATAGCCGCCCCCTGCCCGGTGAGGACCTTGAGCCCGATGCCACGCTCGGTCAGGTCGTGGACGATGTTGACCAGGTGGCGCAGGTCCCGGCCCAGCCGGTCGAGCTTCCACACCACCAGAGTGTCGCCGTGTCGCAGGGCTTTCAGGCAGGCGGCCAGGTGGGGCCGGTCATCCTTTTTCCCGGAGGCCATGTCCTCGTAAAGCGAAGTCTGTTCGATACCGGCGGCCAGGAGTGCGTCCCGCTGCAGGTCCGTGGTTTGGGAACCGTCGGCTTTCGAGACGCGCATGTATCCGACCAGCACCCGACTTCTCCTCTGTCATTTATACGTTCGTTTAAGTGACGGCAAAAGTCTGAATCCGCCTGAGTCCGAATTGCGTCACTTAACCTGTGACTTTTAGTCGGAGTTGGCGGTTAAATCGCAGTTTAGATTGGCGGTTTGTCGTCCCGCCCGGGAGCCATCAACGGGTGAGCGGCAGATCATGGGACAGCGCGCGTTGGGGGCTGACCGGTCGAGCGGCGGTATGTCTCCTGATTTATCCGTTGACTCCGCCGCTGCAGGTCTCGCCGGGTTCGGGTGTCTGCGGACCCTGCTGAAATGCTTTGATGAATGCGAACAGCCGCGGATCTGCCGGGTCTGTGACGCTTAGTTGTTTTCCCCAGGCGGTTGCTTCGATGAGGGATCCCTGTCCGGGAAAGGGACTGACCAACACGTGGCTCTGGTTGGTTGCAAGCCGGGCGAGTTTGGCGATGTCATCGGCGGGAAGCCCGGGTTGGTAGCTGATCCAGACGGCACCGTGTTCAAGGGAGTGCACTGCCCGGGTTTCCTGCACGGGCCGGTCGTAGGCTCCGCAGTTCGTCCACACCGGTGAGTGGTCTCCGCCGACGCCGGGACGTTGCGGATAGGTCACCGCGGTCTGGACGTGGTTCCTGCTCAGGCCGGCATAGCTGATGACTCCTTCGATCATGGTCGGGCCCTTCTCTGCTGACGGGGTCGGTTGACCGCTGCCGTTTGCGGTGAGCCCGTAGGTGAGCGCGCCGGCTGCGAGGAGGAGTGGCACGCCGACGGCGATCAATGGCCGCTGCAATCGGGCGGGCGACCTGGACCCTTTTGTGTTGGTGGGTGAGCGTTGCTGTGAACCGGGTGTTGTCCGGGGTTTCATGAGGCCACCTTCGGGCGCTGTTAACGGTTGCTTGTTTGCGTGACGGGTTGCTGGTCCGCTGCGGCCCGCCTACGGTGCGGTCGTTGCGGGCTTCTGGAAGAGGGTGCCTTCGAGGATGCTGCCGTGGAAGGTCCGCGCGACGACGATGATCCACGCGGCGACCAGCAGGGTGTAGCCTGCGACGGCCATTGCGTCGAACACGGCGAGGTGGGTGTGGGCGGCGAGGCCGGTCAGGCCGGTGACGCAGGTTCCGATGGGGAAGGTGAAGGACCACCAGGTCAGGGAGAACGGCAGGCCCTGACGGGCGGTGCGGATCGTGATGGCGGTTGCGAGGGCGGCCCACATGAGCGCGAAGCCCAGAACCGGCACCCCGTACAAGACGCCGAAGGCTTCCATCGCACGGGCCAGGGTCCCGGACACGGCGAGGTGGGCGTTCCCGCCCAGGAGGTTCGCGGCGGTGATGGATTGGCCCAGCGGGCCCAGCACGATCCACAAGGTGGGCACTGCCGCGGCGGCCCCGATCTTATGCCCGGCGAGGCGGTTCCAGATCAGTGTGGTGATGATGATGGAGGCCAGCAGGCTCAGTCCGAACATCGCGTAGCAGCCCATCAGCAGGGTCAGGCGTGCTTGCCCGGCCGGGACGTAGGGCAGCAGCAGGGCCCCGGTGGAGGCCGAAACCATGGGCGGGACGACGGGCATAAGCCAGCCGCCGAACGCACTGTCCTGTGTGACCTGGTGCCGGCTGAACTGCAGGTACGGGACAGCGACGGCGCTGGCCAGCCCCAGCAGGGTCCCGGCGATCCAGAGCACCGTATCGATGCCGAGTGCCAGCTGTTCGCCCAGGACGTCTTTGCCCAGCAGCAGGGTACCGGCGCCGACGGTGAGCAGCGCCATGGGCGGTGCGCCGTAGAAGTGCGCCATCACCGGATGGCTGTGGTGGCTTCGGGCGGTTTCCCGGTGCCGGATCCAGTGCACCCCGGTCGCGGCACTCAGCAGGATCAGCAGCAGGGACGCCAGAGCCCAGACGACGGTGGCGCCAGTGCGCAGGCCGGGAAACTGCAGGGGCAGCGTCGCGGCGGCGGTCGCGACGATCCCGGTACCCATGATGGAGGCGAACCAGTTCGGGGTCAGGTTCGCGAACAGCTCCGAGGGCCTATCCAGACGGCGCAGGACGCGCCGGCCCCCGGTGCGGCCGCCCCGGGTCTGTGCCGGTGGTGTGGAGTGGTGTTCGTCGGCGGTCAGCAGCAGAGATTCCATACCTTCCATGCTCCCGGACCGGGACCTGCCGCAGTAGGGGGCATACACTTGTCAGGGTACAAGCCGGACTTGTACCACATGTGACGTTTCTGAAGGAGATTCCCCGATGCTCAGCCCCCGGATACCGGATCTCTCCGCCCTGGAAATGCTCGCCGCGGTCCATGATCTGGGATCCCTCTCCGCCGCCGGGAAACACCTTGGACTGTCCCAGCAGGCTGTCTCCTCCCGGATGCGTTCCCTGGAGTCCCAGATCGGATCCGCCCTGCTGACCCGGACACCGCGGGGATCCACCCTGACAGAATCAGGTGCACTGGTCGCAGGGTGGGCGGCGGAGGTCCTCGCAGCCGCGGAACGCCTGGACGCCGGAATCGCCTCGCTCCGATCCGACACCGCCCGGCAACTAAAGGTCGCGGCCAGCCAGACCATCGCCGAACACCTGCTGCCGCTCTGGCTGGTCGCGCTGCGCCGCCAGCAGGAGAGCCTCGGACTCGTCCCCACCGTCGTGGAGCTGACGGTGAACAACAGTGAAGCCACCGTAGCCCTGGTCCGATCCGGTCAGGCAGCCATCGGCTTCATCGAAAGCCCGCACCTTCCCCCGGACCTGAGCGCAGCGGCGGTACAGAACGATGACATGGTCGTGGTCGTCGCCCCGGACCACCCCTGGGCCCGGCGCCGGACCCCCGTCACAGCAGCCGAACTGGCTACAACCGCGCTGGTCGCCCGGGAACACGGCAGCGGAACCCGGGACGCCCTCGAACACCTGCTCACCACCGCAGGGGCCCCGCCCCTGGCAGATCCGCTGGTGGAACTCTCCACGACAGCTGCCGTCCGCTCCGCCATCGCAGCCGGCACAGCCCCCGGAGTACTCAGCGCACTGGCCGTCCGCGACGACCTCGCCCTGCAACGGCTCATCGCCGTTCCCGTCCGCGGGCTACCCCTGCGCCGCACCCTGACCGCCCTTTGGCAGACCGGCCCCACACCACCGCCCGGCCCGGCCCGTGACCTGGCAGCCATCGCCGCCAGAGCTGTCCCGGGAGCCGGCACCCGCCGTAAGTCATGAAACCAGGCGACTTCGCGAAGTAGGGAGGTTCGGCTGCCTAAAACGACCGTATTTGCTACAACCCAGCCGACTCATTGAAGAGGTTCAATGCACCCCCGAATTTTGTAGCGGAACTTAGTGCCGAATTCTATGTGCCGGTTCTTCTGCTGGTTGACGGGTATTGGTACATTTGGGCGCATGGGACATCTGTTGGGCTACGCCCGGGTATCGACCGGGGACCAAGACGCGGCTCTGCAGCAGGACGCGTTGAAGGCGGCCGGCTGCTACCGCATCTTCACGGACACGGCTTCCGGGTCTCTGGAGTCCCGGCCGGAACTGACCAAGGTTCTGGATCAGCTGCGGCCCGGGGACACTTTGGTTGTGTGGCGGCTGGACCGGCTTGGCCGGTCTATCCGACATCTGATTGACCAGCTCGCCGATCTCCAGGAGCGTGGCATCGGGTTCCGGTCCCTGCAGGAGGCGATCGATACAACTTCCTCGGGCGGACGTCTCGTCTTCCATGTGTTCGCGGCGCTGGCGGAGTTCGAACGGGACCTGATCCGTGAGCGGACTAGCGCAGGGCTTCAGGCGGCACGGGCGCGCGGGCGCGTTGGCGGCCGGCCCCCGTTGCTGACCAAGGACAAGCTCCGGACCGCCCGCCGGATGTATGAGCAAAAGGACATGACGGTCGAGAAGATCGGCGAGGTTCTGGGCGTCAGCCGGACCACCGTCTACCGGGCACTCCGGCGCGAACCGGCCCCTGCCGTGCCGCGGCGCCGTTCAGGGCAGAAAACAGTCCGGTGACGGCCGGAGGCAGCGGTACCCTCACCGGTAACACTGCCTCCATGCCTGACCAGACAGCGTTGGTGCGCTGGCGAATCCTTCGCCGGCATATCGAAGACGGCGTGCCCCTTACTGCCCTTGCTGAGCACGAAGGCATCGGACTTCGGACACTGCAGCGCTGGCACGCGGCCCACAAACGCAACGGCATCGCCGGACTGGCTAGTGCAAACCGAGGGACCACCCGACGCAGGAGCACCTCCGAGCTGGTCGCACTCGTCGAAGGGCTGGCTTTGGTGAACCCGCCCCTATCTGTGGCTGCCATCGCCCGCAAAGCCAACCGCGTCGCCGCCGACCACGGCTGGCCACCCCTCTCCTACAGCACCGTCCGCTCCATCATTGCGGGCGTTGACCCCGGCATGAAGACACTCGCCCAGCTGGGAACGGCCGCTTACCGTGACACCTATGAATTGGCATGGCGGCACCGGGCCGAGGGGCCGAACGCGATCTGGCAGGCCGACCACACCGAACTGGACATCCTCGTGCTGAACGCGAACATGAAACCGGCGCGCCCTTGGCTCACCACCATCGTGGACGATTACTCCCGAGCGATCTGCGGCTACACCATCTTCCTCGGGGCGCCATCGGCCCTGAACACCGCATTGGCACTGCGGCAGGCCATCTGGCCCAAAGCCGGCACAGGGTGGCCGATGTGCGGGATCCCCGACGTTCTCTACGTTGACCACGGCTCAGACTTCACCAGCAACCACCTCACCCAGACGGCGAAGGACCTCCACTTCGAAATCACCTACTCAACAGTCGCCAGACCCCAGGGACGCGGAAAAATTGAACGCTTCTTCGGCACCGTCAATACGGAGCTGCTGGCCGAACTGCCCGGACACCTGACCCGCGGCTACACGCCGCCCGCGCCGGTGCTGACCCTCAAAGAGCTGGATGCCGCCATCGGCCGCTTCATCATCGAGGACTATCACCAGCGGAAGCATCCAGAGATCAAGGCGACCCCGCACCAAGCCTGGGTAGGGGACGGCTGGCTGCCCCGGCTCCCGGCAACCATGGACGAACTGAACCTGCTCCTGTTGACCGTTGCCAAACCGCGGATCGTCCACCGCGACGGCGTGCACTTCCAAGGACTCAGGTACGTCTCCCCACTGCTGGCCGCCTACGTCCGCGAACCCGTCATTGTCCGCTACGACCCCCGGGACATCACAGAGATCCGCATCTTCCACAAGAACCAGTTCATTTGCAAAGCCGTAGACCCCGACCACGAAACCTCAACCCTCACCCTCAAGGACATCCAGGCCGCACGCTCGGCCAGACGCCGCGAACTGCGCGGACAAATAAACCAGCGCATCGCCGTCGTGGCCCGGCACTTACCGGATTTAGCGTCACCGAAGCCAGCTTCGGCGCCGCCCTCTGTCGAGCAACCCACGAAGCGCCCAAAGCTACGCACATACCTGGAGGATGACCTGTGACCACGCAAAGCTTCATCGCCACCAAAGAGCACCGCCGGTTTGTGGAGTTCGCGGACGCGGTGCGCCGCCAGCACACGATCGGCATCTGCTACGGGCAGGCCGGAATCGGAAAGACCCTCTCCGCCAGACGCTATGCCAACTGGCACAAGGCACAGAAGCTACTGGAGGAGTGGGGACCCCGGGAAGAATCCGATCACCAGGTCTACGCCGCACTCTCCCGCTCCCGCACCGTCTTCTACACCCCCGCCGTGCTCACCACCCCCAAACAGATACACGCGGACATCGAGCACACCAGCACACGCGTGTCGATCTGCGTGGACCAACACCTGTCAGACATCGGCAAGGGGACAGGGCCCCACACCCGCGTCAATAAATATGTCGAGCTGCTCATTATTGACGAATCAGAACGCCTCAACGCCACAGCCCTTGAACTGTTGCGCGACCGCTACGACCGCGACAACGTAGCCCTGATCCTCATCGGCATGCCCGGGATCGAAAAATGGTTCAGCCGCTACCCCCAGCTCTACAGCCGTGTCGGATTCGCCCACGAATACCGGCCCCTCGAACAGGAAGAACTGCATTTCGTCCTGCAGCGCCGCTGGCACAAGCTAGGGCAAGCCTTGGACCCTGACGACTTCACTGACGCCCAGGCCATTGCCGCCGTCGCCCGCATAACCAGGGGAAACTTCCGCCTCATCGACCGGCTCTTCATACAGGTCGAGCGCGTCATGAAAATCAACGAGCTCAACACCATCACCGACGACGTCATCGAAGCTGCACGCTCAACACTCGTCATCGGAATCACCTAAACCGCCAAACCGACCTGCAGAAAAGCCGCCATTCCGAACTAACAGTCACACTTAAC
This sequence comes from Arthrobacter sp. NPDC058288, assembly GCF_042880995.1. Lineage (NCBI taxonomy): Bacteria > Bacillati > Actinomycetota > Actinomycetes > Micrococcales > Micrococcaceae > Arthrobacter > Arthrobacter sp. NPDC058288. Next base: position 13,790 of record NZ_JBHVYH010000008.1, on the reverse strand, counting down.
CCGTGATTTATTCTACGTCAGTCAAAGGGTGGTCATCCTTCTGTTTGTGACAGAAAGTTGAGGGGTATCTGAAGCTCGGCGAAGGTGTCCCGAAGACCGCGCAGAGATTCTTCACTGCGGCACCCGTAGCGTGCGAAGTCGAAGAGGTGCTTCGCGACCACGGGATCCGTCTTGGCTGCTTCGATGCACGAGTCCAAGGTAGCCGTCGCCTGGTTCCAGAGTTCATCCAGTGTCGGCCGCTTCTGCACGCCGTCGGCGCCTATCAGTGATCCTGGTGGGGTTCCATCGCTGATCGCGGTGTCCGGTTCGGGGCGCAGCAGGTGCCCGGAGGTACCCCGGGCGGTCAGGGAGCCGTCCTCGATCAGTTCCATCGCCGCGGCGGCCGCTTCGAGCAGTTGCTGCTGGACGGTCCAGTTCAGGGTCTCGAACGGTTGCCATGAATGCAGGCCAGCCCGGAACGGGTGGCCGCAGTGTTCCCAGACACGGCGCACGTCATCCAGCTGCCTCCCGTAACGTCCCTGAGCTGTGCTGAGTTCGTCCAGGAGGGTCCGCAGCAGCCGGAACCAGACGCCGGCGTTAACCGGATACCGGGGAAGGTCAACGGATCCTGTTGTTATCGCCTGCCAGGTCCGCCGGTCCATGATGGACAACGAGTCCGGAAGCGCCCGCTGGTCATAGGCGGGAGCTGTCCACATGATGTAGTCCGCCGGGTGTCCTTCATAGGTCTCGAGCCGGCGCCGGTGGACCGTGCAGCTGGCCATGACCGGCACTTGCCAGAAGAGCAGCAGCGTCGAGCCGGACTCCAGGCATTCACGGCATCCCCGCTTCGCCGCGGTTTCCGAGAGCCACGGCAGCCACTTTCGCGGAGCATAAATATTTCGCCGCCCGGGCGACAGGAGCAGCGAGAACTGGTGCACGTAGGTTTCGTATGTATCGGGTGCAGGGGTGAGGGTGTCGAAGAGCCATGGCACCCATCCGGACATGGTCATGGCGCTGACGCGGTGTTGATCGAGCCCGCTGCGCTTGGCGAGCACTTCGAGCAGGTGCACCGGCGGGTCCAGGTCCAGCTCGGCGTCGCGAAGTTCCTGCTGGCCAAGTCCGTGTTCGAGCAGTTCGTAGGAGTACATGCTGTAGCTGGCGGCGATCCGCCGCATCCATGAGGACAACGATTCCGTTTCTGCAGGCGCGGGGTGCAAGGGCCAGCGCTCCGGCGGTCTCACCTGAGCTCGCGTTCGAACTTCCGGCGCCGGATGCTGGGGCCGTCGTATTCGGCAAGCGTCAGCGTCCGGTGATTGATGGATTCCTCACCGCTGTCCACAGCGGCCACTGCGGCTTCGGTCAGGAGCAATGTAAGTTCCCCGATGGTGCCCTCACTCCGGGTAAGGAGGTAACGGGCCATATCATCGGTCGCCAGATTCGAGTGCTGATGAAGCGGGAAAGATGAGGCGAAGCTGGCCAGCAGCGACGACAGGTCGGCGTTGGCCTCCCACAAAGGCAGCGTGACGGGCTCAAACCGGTTTTCGAGCTGATCATCGGAACGGATGGCCAGATAGGCCTCACGGGTTCCTACCCCCACCAGCGGGATCCGCAGCTCGTTCCCCAGGAAGCGCAGCAGGTTCAAGAATTCACGCCGGACGTCGGCCCGGCCGGCCAGCACGTTGTGCAGTTCGTCAATTACCAAGATCCGCACTCCCACGCGGCGGAGCACGGCAAGGGTGAGCTGTTCCAGGTCAGCGACGCGTCGGCGCGGTACCGTGGGCGCGCCGAGTGCGGCGAGTACGGCCGTGTAAAACCGCGGGATGGACGGTTCGGAGGGCATCTGGACGCACAGTACGGGGATGTGCTCCTGGTCGTCGTCCGAGTGCGCAGGGTGCTGGCGTCGGAACCGTTCGATGATCATGGACTTGCCGTTGTTGGTCGGTCCGATCAGCAGGAGGTTAGGCATGCGTTGTTTGCCGGGCCAGTCATAGAGCGTTTCTAGCCGGGTGAGGGTCTGGACGGCCAAGGGGTAGCCGATCCAGCGGTCCGCCCGGATGCGCCGGATTCGTTCCTCCGCCGGCAGCCGGGCCATGGTCTGGGCCCAGGGCTGGAGATGGGAGAGATCCGGGGGCGGGTAGTCATCGCTGGTCACCACTGCTCCACCTCTTCAAAAGGACGGGCAGTCGCCGCGTCACGGTCGGGCGGAGGCATTTCATCAGGCGGAGCCGACGCTTCCGCCACGGATTCGGAGGCCTGCAAGTGGCGCCTTCGCTGCAGGTCCCGGCGTGATCTGCGGGTTGCCCGTTGCGCCGCGGCGGCAATTTCGCGCATTTGATCGATCGTGCGGAACAGTGCTTCCTCATTGACCTGATCGTGTCCCTGCTGACGGAGTCGCACCAGTGCCTGCCGATGCTCCCACAAGGTGACCGCAGGGTGGGAAATGGTGCGGTACGGGACTTCCACATATGCCGTCCCTTCCGGTTCCAGCACCCAGACCCTGCTAATGTCGCGCGGGTCCCGCCTGATGACGAACTTCTCGTCCCGGTCCCGCCGTGCGATCCAGGGTTTGAGCGCGTTTGCGAAGTAATGGACATGGTCGATGACGAAACCGGTGCGGGTGATTTGGCGCCGGATGACCGGCAGAAAATCGATGAGAAATGCTGCCGGGTGGGAGACCACGGGCTGCTCACCGAACTCTCTTACGCCCCCGTCCCAGCGCCCGGCGGGTGTCTGGTTCAGGGATGTGTGGATGCTGCCGTGGTAGCTGGCGACCGCTAAGGTCAGCCAGCGTTCGAGCTCCGTAAGCGTCAGGGCGGACATTTTGTCGGCATCGTAACCGCCACGTTGTCCCGGGTTCGAGAAGGTCGTCCCCGGCAGTTCATGGACCCGCTGCATCACCGTTCCGATGATGCGCTCCACTATGCCGCCGTAGTGCGGGCGCCCAAGTGGCCGGTAGCTGAGCTTAATGCCGTGCTGTTCGCAACCGCGGCGCAACGCTTCGCTCTTGAATTCCGAAGCGTTGTCCAGGAACAAAACCTTGGGCTTACCGCTCATTGGCCAGGCCGCGTCCACACCCAAGGCTTCGATCCACGGCCGCTTGTCGCAGGCCATGTGTGCGATGCACAAGCCCACCGAAACCGCAGACGGCGCCTCCAAAGTCACAACCATTCCCAGGATGCACCGGCTGTAACCATCGATAGCAACCGTCAGGTAGGGCCTACCGATAGGCTGCCGGTCCCGGTCATCGACGACAATCAAGTCAATCACGGTGTGGTCGATCTGGACCTGGTCCAACGGAGCCATGATCTCCGGCACCGTCCCGCCGGCCGACTGCAAGGGCCGGGCGGCGTCGCTACCCTCCCGGCTGCGCGTGACTTCCACCGGATGCAGCGCCTCAATCCGGATGGCAACAGTGTTCCTTGCCGGCCCCGTCAATCCCAGCGTCTTGCACTCACGCACAATTTGGCGGTGCACGACCGCGAGAGACGGCTTTTGCTTCGTCAGGTAAGTCCTCCGGATGACTTCCCTGATCACGGCTTCCACAGGTTCCGACAGCCGCCTGCCTCCCCGGCCGCCAGCGGAGCGACCCGGGGCAAGATCCGTCAGCAGACCCGTACCCTTCCGGTGTCGGCCGATCAGGATGTAGACCTGCCGCCGCGACAATCCCAACTCTTCGGCCGCGCTGTCCGCCGCGCCGTGAGTGACCGTGGCCAGGGCTGCCAAAGGCGCGATTACCTCGTCCTGCCGGCGTAGGCGCTCCCACGCCCTATCCGACATACCCAGCACCCCCCGCTCGAGGATCTGCGGGTCATCCGATGTCATTACGGGCGCTGACGGTGCAGACGACTCTTGACCATGATTCAGGCTAGTGCAGACGACTTCTGATGAAAATGCCGGCAGTGCACGCTACTTCTGACAAGGGGTTGTCAACAGTCCCGTGCACCGGGACCATACTTCCCCATGAAGGGGTGCAGACGTCTTCTGAAAACGACAGGAAGTGGCTGCTAGCTTCCCCCGTACGGTGATCGACCGGCTTTCGGGACAGCTTGTACGGGCGGGTATGCGAGAAATGTTTCGTACTGTTTCGTGGGTGGTGGGCCCGCCCGGGTGCCCGGAAGGGTACCTCGGGTGTTTCCGGCCGTTTCTCGATCCCCGTTCCGGCTGTGGCCCGGAACGTCCCGAAGCTTGAGCGGACCGAGAAGCCTGCAGAACTGTGGGGCGACAAACATCCTCCTGTTGCCGCAACCGGTTATGCTGAGCCATCGTTGGGGTGAATTGTTTCGTGCGGCCCCGAGGGGAATACTCACAGCACCGAAGACATGCCCACAGGCAATGAGATGCTTTGTTTACCTTCGCAGTACTGCTGCTAATTTCGTTGGCCTTTGGCGCCCTGGCCCTAATTTTCGTTCCCGTGATTCGTGCAAGAGAATTCGACAAGAAACACATTCCAACACGCAACTGGGTTATTGCGGGAATCCTTTTGGCTACGGCGGTAGGTCTTAGCCTCGCACTGCCGGCACTGAATTTGTAGCTGGACGCTACTTGCCCCTACTGCCAATTCGCGACGATGGTTTTGAGCCTCTCGCTCGCAGCCTGTTGCTACGCTTCCAAGCCCAGGTCGGCGATGACCTTGCGTATCGTGCGATACGGTGCCAATTTTCGGCCCGGTCGGGATTGATTCACGACTGTTAGCGGCCGTGAAAAACTGCCCATAGGCGGCCACGAAAGTGCCCGCTGGCGGCCAGCAGAATTGCCCGCCGGTGGCCATGAGATCTGCCCACTTCCTTACTGAACCGACCGCGTCCTTATGCGGTGGGGGCCTCTCCCTGGGGTTTGATGACGGTGTCTAAGCGCACCAAAAGCGAACCAGGAAGAGGCCCTGTATGAAGTCTGACGGAGAAATCATGGAAATTCTTGCTGCCTACGATCTGACCGGGTCGTTGCGCGCCACCGCGGAGCTCACGGGCTGCTCGCACCACACCGTTGCCAAACACGTTCAGGCCAGGGACGCGGGCCGGCCGATCGGCGAACCAGCGGCCCGGGGCCGGGTCACGGACGCGTTCCTGCCCAAGATTGAGGAATGGATCGAAACCTCCAAAGGCCGGATCCGTGCCGATAGGGCTCACGAGAAGCTCCTCGCCCTGGGCTACGAGGGCTCGGAACGGTCCACCCGCCGGGCGATCGCGCAGGTCAAAGCAGCGTGGCGGCTGGGCCATACCCGCGTCCACCGGCCCTGGATCACCGAGCCGGGCATGTGGCTGCAGTACGACTTCGGCGACGGGCCCCGGATCGGCGGGGTGAAGACGATCCTGTTCGTGGCCTGGCTGGCGTTTTCCCGCTTCCGGATCGTGATCCCGCTCAGGGACCGGACCGCGCCGAGCGTCTTCGCGGCCCTGGACCGGTGCTTCCGGATCCTCGGCGGCGCACCGACCTACGTGCTCACCGACAACGAAAAGACCGTGACCACGGCCCATGTTGCCGGTGTCCCGGTCAGGAACCAGCAGACCCTGGACTTCGCCCGGCACTACGGGATCACCGTGCTGACCTGCCAGCCCGCAGACCCGGCCACCAAGGGCGGGGTCGAAGCGTCGGTGAAACTCGCCAAGGCCGACCTCGTCCCCAAGGACACCAACCTCCGCGGCGAGTACGGCACCTTCGCGGAACTCGAGGCCGCCTGCCAGGCGTTCATGGATGAAGTGAACAACCGTGAGCACCGGGTGACGCGGCGCAAACCTGCGGCCATGCTCGCCGAGGAAGCCCCGCGGTTGCACCGGATCCCGGATGCCGCCCACACGGTCGCGTTCGGGCTGGCCCGCACGGTCCCGGAAAACACCCCGATGGTCACCTTCGAAAACGCCCAGTACTCGGTCCCTGCGCATTTGCTCGGGGCCCGGGTGTTCGTGCGCACCCACGGCACCGGACCGGACGAGCAGGTCATCATCGTCCACCACGGCACCGCCGGTCCGGTCGAGGTCGCCCGCCATGACCGGGCGCGGCCCGGCAGCCCCGCCATCAACGATGACCACTTTCCCGGAGCCAGGGCAAAGCTCCCTGGCGATTATGAGGTCAGGGCCCGCAGCGCGGACGAGGCCGCGTTCCTGGCCATCGGCGAAGGCGCCCGGACCTGGCTGCTGGAAGCCGCCGCGGCCGGAACGGCACGGATGAACGTGAAAATGGCTGAAGCCGTCACGCTGGCCAAAATCGCCGGCACCGACCAGGTCGACCGCGCCCTGGGCGACGCCGCCCTGCACGGCCGCTTCGCGCACCCGGACCTCGCCTCGATCCTGAACGCCAACATCCGCCGCACCACCACGCACGCCGCCAACGAGTCGACTTCGCTGACCCAGGGAACCGGTGCCTGGGCCGCAATCGGCAACCCCGCCCTGAAGACCACGCCGGAGGACGCCCGATGAGCCCCGTCACCACCACCAACACCGCGGCCCCGCCGCTGCCGGCGGACCTCGAGGCCCTGATGCGGTCCCTGAAAATGCCCCACGCGCGGGCCCTGGCCCCGGACCTGATCGCGACCGCCCGCGCCCAACGCTGGGAACCGGTCGAGATCATCAAAGCCCTCTTCACCGAAGAGGCCGCCGGACGGGCCCGGTCCATGCTCGCCTCCCGCCGCAAAGCCGCAGGCTTCCCGACCGGGAAAACCTTCGACGCCTGGGACCCGGCAGCGTCCTCCATCCCGGCACCGACCCAGCAGGCGCTGCGGACCCTGGAATGGATCACCCGCAGGGAGAACCTGGTCCTCTGCGGGCCCTCCGGCACCGGAAAAACCTTCTTCCTCGAAGCCCTCGGCCAGCAGGCCGTCGAAGCCGGGATGCGCGTCGCCTGGTTCCGGCTCGAAGACCTCGGCGTCCTCATCCGCGCGCACCGCACCGACGACAGCGTCACCCGCGCCGTCGCCCGGATCCTGCGCGCCGAGCTCGTGGTCATCGATGACATCGGCCTCTTACCGGTGGCCACGGACGCCGCCGAAGGCCTCTACCGGGTCGTCGACGCAGCCTACGAAAAACGCTCCGTCGCGATCAGCTCCAACCTTCACCCGGCCGGGTTCGACGAACTCATGCCCAAAACCCTCGCCACAGCCACCGTGGACCGGCTCCTGCACCACGCCCACGTCTGCCAGACCAGCGGCGATTCCGTCCGCCTCACCCAGGCCCTCGCCGGAAAAGGAGTCACCCGACTAAACTGACCAACCCAAACGATGGCCAACCTCGCCGAAACCAATCAGTGGGCAGATCTGTTGGCCATCACCGGGCAGTTTCACTGGCCACCAGCGGGCACATCAACTGACCGCCCATGGGCAGAACCTAATGGCCATTGACACACGACCACGCAGTACGGAGATGCCCACGAAGGCTGTGGAGTCGTGAGACCGTCTGGGTATGACTGAATCAGTGTTCATTGCGTCTCTTGCTCTGGTATTCACTATCAGCTCTTTTTACTGGCTGCAGGCGCGTCGTGGGCGTCTAAAACTATATCCAGTGGTCACGTTCAGCGGGTACATCACCAAGACCCGAATGGTCCTGCGAATCCCCGTGATCCTCTTCAACTCAGGCGCCCGTCCAAGAGTGGTGACAGCGCTTCGTCTGGTTGCCACAGATGAACGCGGCAAAGAGGTCATTTTGGAATGCCAGTCGTTCAGGAAGACCATCGATCCCAGAGCAGAAGACATGGACGATATGGCACACGCCTACGCAATACCCGCTCGGCAGGTCGTTACCAAGCATGCCCACTTTGCAATGGATGCGATGCCAGTCTTCACCCAATCAGTGCCGTTCCAAGTGCAGGCAATGGTGGACGGGAGAACCACTTGGCGCAAGCTTGGAGTCGCAAAAATGCACACCGAGATTATGTACACGTCCAGCTACATCACCTACAGCAACAACCCCGGGGTGTGGCCGCCCAATCTGGTCCACGACGCCGAGCTATATCGTGGTCTGCTGTTCGGGGCGGAAAAGATGCCGATAGATTCCCATGGAAACCCCATTCACTGAGGGTCTGGCTTGAGGGTCATCAGGCCGACCCCTGTGGCCTTAATGCTCCCTTATAACGAAACCGGGCCGTCAGAACCAGCGCCAGACGTCCCTCATGAGCCAAACCAAGACGGCGGCAACGGCGACGGGTGGTATTAAATACACCACCCAGTTATCGCGCATCCGCCGCTTGGCCATCCCGGCTCCCCTTCCGTCATGCGACCTCCGTTGGTTGCTCTTCCGTGCGGTAAAGGTTTTCGATGATGGTCCCGGCCTGGAGGGGGCTGATCTTGGGATACATCGTGCGCAGCTCCTTCACGGCCGCCTCGTGTCCGCGCTTGATATGGATGACTCTCAGCCAGCTAATCTGCAGCCCGGACAGGTGCACCCCGGCTTTTGAAAGCTGGCGGTGTTCGATGATGCGCCAGACGCTCACAGTCGCCTGGGCCAGGGCCAACACGACGATCAGTGGTGCAAAGGCGTAAGACTGCAGTGGATAGGAAAAGTACATGACTGGAACGAGAACCGAGAACAGCAGAGTGCCAGCGCCGAAGTTCTGCCATCTGAGCCAGTCCAGGTAACGTCCGGGACGCAGTGGCGGGATCTCCAAGAGCGCCGCCTCTTCCGCCGGTACCACTGAAAAGGCAGCCGACGCCAGAACCAGGCCGGCCATCCACAAGTACGGTTGGGCAGGATCTGCGAGCTCAGGCACGGGCATGGACAGAAGACTGGAAGCGAAGAAGGCCAGAGGAAGAATCCCTAGAAGGGCATCCGCTGCCTGCACGCGCATAAGGACCATGGGCTCAGTCCGGCGATTCCAGGACAGGATGACGACGCCCCGGACCAAGGCAAAGATGGCCAAGAAAAACGACAGCCCGATCCTCATGCCACTCTCCAGCCCATTCGAAATTATGGCGGCATGCCATATGCCGAGACACCCGGCAACCACCAAAGCACCGCCGACGATCACGGCCACTCGTTTAGGCTTGCTAACCACCCGCATCGACGGTCGCCTCCTCGCAGGGTGTGACCCTGTGAGATCATCGAACGCCCGCGCTTCGCCAGTGTCAACGATTACCTCTCAAGATCCCGGAAAGCACCGACGGCCGCCGCGAGTCTTCCTCAGCCAACAAGGCTGCAGGATAATTCGTGAACCCCACTGCCTTCCCGTGGGAATGCCCGCAAGGGGTCGCTATCCCTCGGGCCGCGCATTCTTCGCGGTTACTGGGTCCGGTGCATGAGACGGCCCCTTTTCGGCCCGGTCAGGGTTGGGCTCACGATCCCCACCTGGGCACAATGCGCCAATGGCTTCCGTTGTCTGGGCCATGCTCCGCGACGGCACCACCTACACGCCAGTCCCGGCCGAGGACAACCACGGGCCGCCTGACGAGTCAACACCCCGGACCGGAGCGCAACGCTCTGTTCAGCGACTTCAGGTACTAAGAATGTTCCGAGCAAGTTCGACGAGAAGTGCCATTTTTCGCTGTGATTCCTCTTTGAAAACCGGGTTTATTCTTGCATCGAGATACCAGCCGAGCCGGTCATAGGCATGAACAACCGCCTCAGTACCCGTGGTCGTCTCCTTGAACGTGACGGTCATTCCCACTGGAATGCTCCTTCGGCCCCACGGCAGCATCGTGCCCCATAAACGAACAGGAAAGTTCGATCCCTCACGCACGGAGACCGAGGCGCCTTCGTTGCGCGGGTTGTAGCCCGCAGCCCTCAATCCCGCCATCAGGACCGCAATCGATTCTGGCGCTGTCGTTCGGACTGGAATTGATTCGTTTAGCTCGTAGATGCTCTCCATCGGGATCCCCTTGTCTCGGCACAGTCACATTGCACGGATCGACACATCCCTGAACCGCGGTGGTACTGCGAATCCTAACGGGCCGTACAACGAACATGCAGCTTCTGTTCGGGCAAAAAGCCGTCCGCTTAAGGTTCGGTTGAACGGACTGGAGAACCGCCAGCCCAAGCTGAGATTGACTTACGGAACGGCCGCTCTCGGTGTTCGTTGACAAGTGGACGAAGGCTCGCTGACAGTGGTCCATGGACACATCGGCGCGGGATAGAAGGATTCGGATCGGCGCGGGACTGGTCATGGCCGGACTCGCCGTCACGTCGGTAATCATTGTTCTGGTTTCCGCCCCGGACCCCATATCTGACATGGTTCCGATCATCGTCGCCAGTGTCCAAGCGCTCCTTACTCTCGTCCTCGTAGCGTGGCTTGCCTCCGGCAAACGCGGCACGGCGGACCTGGTTCCGGTTCCCGGCATCTGGAGGAGAATCTTTCTCCTCATAACTGTTCTACTCGGCGTTTTGCAGATTGTGTGGCAGCTGATCGATGATCCCCGCCACCTGGTGCTAGCCGCGTCATGGCCCAACTTGATAGGCATAGCAATCATGCTGCAGTTCGGGCCCGGCCGGCATCACTTCCAGAACGAGGAGCAATGGTTCACCGCTTTGTCCCCCCAAGACGCGGTGGAAGCCATGGCCCGGGTGTTCGGCCAGCCCGGATTGACCACGAAAATCACGGGTTCGGACGTTTGGGTGGAAATCAGCGGCCAGTGGCAGGGCCAATGGCGCCACCACGACGCTGCCAGACACCTGAAGGTACGGCCCCACATCCGTTTCGTCGTTGATGCCACCGACAACGGAACCCGGGTTACCGCGTTCAGCCGCGAAATTCAGCTGGGGATGTACGACGTGTTGAAGCTCGCGGACGAAATGAGCGAATCCGGGGTGGCTCTGGCCAGACAAGCGACCGGAACGTCCGCATGAAAAGCACCCCTTGCGGCCCGTTGAGGGTAGCTTTCCTCTCGCTGGCTCTTCCTCGCCGTTCTTGTCACTCACGCGCCCGTCGAGCCGATATTCGGCCCGGTCAGGGTTCGCCTTCAGGACTCGCAGAATCCTTGGGATTTGAGGCGCAGAGGTTGTGAGACGCGTGGCTTGGCCGGTGAGCTCGGTTTCGACGGGGCTTTCTTGGACGCCTCGCAGGACGCAGGGATAAAATGGGAGAGATCACGGAAGGGCTTCCCGGATGCGACGTCGATCAGAAGAATCAACCCGTACCATGTTCGGGTTCTTGCTCTTTACAGTGGTGTCCGTTCTCGTTTTGCTCCTAGCAATGGGTCACACTGGGATTGAGCTATTCTTCATGCTGGCCCTGATCCTCGCCCTCACCGGCATTCAAGGTCTAATCGACAAGTTTCTAGTCGATAAGTACCGGCAGTAACGCACTGCCAGACGCAGCGCATCGGTTGTCGCCCGCCAGCGCGCGGGTATGACCACACATCCGTTTGGACTAGGAGCGGTTCGGCTGTCCGTAAGCCATCCCTCTCTGCACCAATGCCCAACGGACGGTCTGGTCCCTATTACTCGCCCGTACCTCTGAACGTGCTCCTAGACGCCTGCAAGTTGTGGACCGCGCGGCCGAGATCTTGACGTCACACTTGCATTTTGCAAGTATGAGCTGCATGAGCCTTTTCATCACCTGCCCAGTCGAGAGCGTCGAGCGCGCGACAGCCTTCTATACCGCCCTCGGCTGGACCCTCAACGCCAAGATGTCCGATCACAACGTGTCGTGCTTCGAGATCGCGCCCGAGCAGTACGTCATGCTCGGCAGCCGCGAGATGTACGCGAGCGTCGGCGGCGCCGAGGAGCTGGTCGGCGGACCCGACACCCCATCGAAGGTCACGGTCTCATTCGACCTCGGCAGCCGCGAGGCGGTCGATGAGCTCACCGAACGCGCCGGCGCCGCCGGCGGGCGGATCGGTGACACCGACGACTACCCCTTCATGTACCAGCGCCAATTCGACGACCCCGATGGCTACCACTACTCGCCGTTTTGGATGAAGCCGGACGCCGATCCGACCGAGTGAGCAACCTCGCCGCGGCCCTCGATATCGTTGGAGCACGGTGGGCTTTGCTCATCGTGGAGCGCCTGCTCGACGGGCCCCAGCGCTACGGCGATCTGCAGCGCGACCTCGGAGTGCCGACGAACATTCTCGCGACCCGCCTGCGCGAGCTCGAGGCCGCCGGCGTACTGTCCCGCCTGCCCCTCCGGCACAACACCAGGGCCTACGCGCTGACCGATCGCGGGCTCGCCTTGCGCGAGGCGATCATCGCGCTAGCGCGCTGGGGCGGCGGTGAGGCCTAGGCGTGGCGCGGAATCGCGATACGCTCCGACGAGTTGGCTGGGCTCTGCCCCTGAAACACGTGGGCCGGCTGGATCCGTAGAGGCGTAAAGGGTGTTGAGCTGACGGTAGAGGGTTCGGGCAAGGTAGCGCTTGAGGGATCTTCGGATTTCGCGGTAGCTACGGCCTTCTTGGGTGCGTTTGGCGACGTACTCCCGCGTTCCAGGGTGGTGAACCATCCGGGTCAGGGTGATGGTGTGCAGGGCACGATTAAGTCGCCGATCACCGCCCCTGTTGAGTCGGTGACGGACAGTGTTACCGCTTGAGGCCGGCAAGGGATTTACCCCTGCCAGTGACGCGAAGGCAGCTTCGCTGCGAACCCTTCCTGGATGCGACCAAGCAGTCAGGACGGCAGCGACTGAAACGGCTCCGGCGCCCACGACCTCCAGCAGCGGGGCGGCGGGACTTTGCTGAATTAGATCAGTCATGCGCTTCTGATTAGCGGCCAGCTGAGTGGTCACTTCGAGAACGCGGCGCGCCAACCGAACCGCTTCCTCGCGCGCGATCGCTAGTTCGATCTGCTCCTGCCGTTCCCGCCATCTGGTGATCGCCTTGATCTGGGCAGGAACCAGAGGCTTACGGGCGTCGACTCCAAGGTCATGTGCCCGGAGGAGTGCGATGAGTGCATTTACATTCATTGTTCGTTCCCGCGTCAGTTGATCCCGGGCTGCACTCAGGATCCTGAGTCCGGCACGGGTTCCTTCGTCCCGTCGCGGAACCCGGAGTTGGCACTCCTCCAAGCCCAGGACAGCGGCTCCGATGGCGGTGGCGTCCAATGGGTCCGATTTGCCCAGCCCCCGACGGCCTCGAGCGTTCATGCGTGGAGCTTCGGCGACGTCGTAACCGGCGTCCGTTACTGCCCGGCCAGACGGGCCCCATATGAGCCGATACCCTCAATAGCCCATAGACACCCCATATCACCGTCTGTTCGTCGGCCTACCCAGGCAAGTGCGCGTGAAATCCCTGTGGAGGTGGTTGGGAACTGCTCGCACGCGACCTGTCGCTTAGTGCCGGCCTCAATGATCGCGTACGTGTGGGTGCGGGCGTGACAGTCCACGCCGATGACGAACGGGCGGGTCTGCGCAACGATAGTCAACGCGGCCACGCTCCTTCCTTTCGAACGGACAAGACAGGCCGCAGCGCGACCGGCGCCGGACCTGGGAAGAGTCACTTCGAGGCAAAACTGTGATGAGCCACAACCTCAGCGGCTGGGCAAGCTTCTAATCAAGCCACCGACGTGGGACAGGTCAGCGCCGGCCGCTCCACCCAGCGCGGACAAATCGGGGGAAACGCACCCTCAAGGGCAATTGTTTTTTCGAGTCACGCGCCAGGCAGAACGACCGGCATCAACACTGCCAGCTAGTCCCAGACCAGCCACGTAAAGACTCACAGTTGTTTTTTGGCTGCTGGCGAAGCTTGCGGAGCTGTGCCCGTGGAGTCCCGTCTACCCGCAGGGCAAGACACGGAAAATCTTCGGAGGAAATCAGCGACGAAGGAGCGCCGGAGAAGAATTTCCGGGGTGCAGGCCCCGGAGGAACGGAGGGGCTAGAGGGGCCGGAGCGGGCACGTACAATCCGAAGGACAGCAGCCAAAAAACGTCGTAGACAAACAGGGCCGGGGTGTCCGGAGCTCT
>NZ_JBHVYH010000007.1:0-288391 GCF_042880995.1 Arthrobacter sp. NPDC058288 | reverse complement strand
GGAGGGTGTGGGAGAGTAGGTCACCGCCGGAACACCATTCAGGTCGAGAGCCCCAACCACACGGTTGGGGCTCTCCCACTTTAACCACCACACCAAAACTTTTAGCCGGGTATTTGCATCACGGCGACTGTATCGCGAATGAATAACAAGGTTAGGATTTTGCTCTTTATCAAGCGCGTTTAAGATATCCTCGGGTTCGGAATGCTGACCGGCTCCACTGTGGCTGCGGCGGCGTTCCTGACTACAACTTTGGGGGATGTGGTTCGATGAAGCATCGGGGTATCTGGTCTACGGCGGCTATGCTTGCGCTCTGTTTTGCGATGGCGGTTCCGCCGGCTGCTTCGGCCGTAGTCGACCCGCCGTCGCCCACGCTGACGGCGGAGCCGACCACCGTGGCTCCCTCTGCTACATCAACTCCGTCCCCGGCGCAGCCGACGGGGGACCCCACCGTTTCACCGAACGTGGCCCCTGAACCCATTTCATCTCCGAGCGCCACAGCGACACCCCCAGCAACCGGTAGCGCCTCCCGAACCACTGTTCCGGAGGCCATGGTCTCAACACCCGGCCAGGATGCCATTGAGGCAGAATGGCAACGCCTAGGCGGCGCGGCGGGCGCGCTGGGCAATGCCGTTAGCGCAACAGAGTGTGGACTGAGCCAGGACGGATGCCGGCGCCAGTTCCAGAATGGAAAGATTCATTGGACGGCCGGCACGGGTGCATTCGCTACTGCCGGGGACATCGGTGCTGTCTGGGCTGTCCACCAGGAGGAAGCCGGTCGTATCGGCTACCCGGTAGGGTCGGTAGCCTGCCAGCCGAGCCCCTCCATCTGCCAACAGGGCTTTCAGCGGGGGTTCATCGTTTCGACCGGCGGCGTCGGGGCTTTCGCGGTCTATTCCCCGTACTCGGGGGTGTGGACCGCCTACGGTGCAGCGGCCGGGAGGCTGGGCGTGCCCATCGCAGCTGAAAAATGCGACGCCAGCGGCGCAGGCTGTTCACAGAGGTTCCAGCGCGGCTCGATCGTCTGGGCGGCAGGCAGCGGCACAGTTGCCCTCTATGATCCCTACTACAGCGTTTGGGCTGCCAACGGGATGGGAGCGGGAAGACTCGGATACCCGGTCTCCAACGAACGCTGCACGCCCAACGGAACCGGTTGCGTGCAGCAGTTTCAGCGAGGCTATGCTGCGTGGGTACCAGGGGTAGGTACGACGCTGCTGACCGGAATCTACTCCTCAGTCTGGTCCAACAACGGTAGTGAATCCAGCCGCCTGGGCCTGCCGATAGCAGCGGAGGCCTGCGGTCTGGTCAACAGCGGTTGCTTCCAGAGGTTCAGTGGCGGCTCTGTTTACTGGAACGCCGGCAACGGTGCGTACGCGGTGTACGGAGGTTATGCACAGATCTGGAGCCAGTACGGGAAGGAAGCCGGCCGTCTGGGTTACCCGGTATCCGGTGAGCAGTGCGGACTTACCGGTCCGGGATGTGTCCAGTCGTTTCAAGGCGGCTATGTATATTGGGCGGCAGGCATCGGGTTCCATTCCGTATACGGTGTGTACGGCCAATTGTGGGGCTCCAAGAGGGCCCAAAACGGAGCCTTGGGCTACCCCGTAACGGAGGAGTCCTGCCAGGTGAGTACCTGTGTCCAGCGTTTCGAGGGCGGTGCCATTCAATGGACCGCCGGGCAGGGAACGTCGCTCCGGTATTCTGAGTGGGGTTACTGCCGGGCGCTGAACGTTGGGGCTACCAAGTACCCCGGCGGCGGGGCTGCCCGGGTGTCGTTTGCGATTTCCCAGGGCTATGGGACCACTCCCGTGACCTTCACTAACTGCGTTAAGCGTGATGGAAAATATGTCCATGAGTGGACAGTCGGCGGATACGCCGGGGAAAGCGGTTTCGCCCGACCGGGGGTGGCAACTGGACCGACCACGGGCAAGTACTCACCGACGGGATCGTATTCCATTACCCTGGCATTTGGCCTCTCTAATCCGGGGACTTCCCTTCCTTACCAGACACTCAATCCCTATTCGCGCTGGGGCGGACGGCTCAACGCCAATTACAACAAGTACTTTGAGTCCAGCGCGGACGTCTTTCCGGATGAAAACATGTGGTACTACGCGACGCGGCCGTCCGGAGACTACCGACAGGGTGCTGTCATCAATTACAACCGGCCGCCGGATTCCAACATCGTGATGGATGCCGGGTTCGCAATTTTCCTTCACGCAAATCCGGTTCCCACGTGGGGATGCATTTCGCTCAGCGAGGCCAACGTCGTCAGGTATCTTCAATCCGCCAACTACGGGGACCGGCTCATCATGGGAGTCAGCAACGATGTCTTTGAATAGGCGCCGAATCCGGACGACTGTCCTTACAGTCGTGGCAGCGATTGTCGCTGGCAGTGCCGCGCTTGTTGCGTGCACTCCCGCGGGACCGTCGTCTGGCGTGGCAACATCATCGTCCGGCACACAGCCGGGCTCCTCGGGATCGTCGGCCAGCCCGAGCCCCTCGAACACGGCCCAAGTGGGAAGGGACGGGCGGACAGTTGACCCCGCAGCCAAGGCTGGATCCTGCACGCTGCTGGCGGAATCAGACATCAAAAGTGCATTGTCCTCATGGGCCACCGGGCTCCAGCCTGGGCAGGGAGAAGTATCAACGGACCGTGATGGAACGGCGATAGACTCCTGCGTCTATGCACTGGAGTCGGCAGCCGGGACGGATCACAGCGCTGTCATCGAGCAAAGGGAGTTCAAGACCCCGCAAGACTTGGCTGCCAGCGCCCCCTTTGGCCTATTGATGAAGGCGGAGGCAATATCGGGCTTGCGCGGGGACGCCAAGTACGGCGTGAACACGCTGACGGCGAGTACCGAGTACGTCGTCGTCTCGGTGCTCGACAAGACCTCTTCCAAGCTGCTCGTGTCCGTGCCTTCCGGCACGGCGGTGCCGGAAGGCACAAGCGCTAAAGAGATGCTCGTGGCGCTTGCCAAGAAAGCCGGCTTCTGACTGACAGGCTTATGACGATAGTCACTGTTGACTCCGTGTGCGTTGGGACCGGTGCCCGCCGGGCTCTGACTCGCCTAGAATTGGGTGAGATGTACGGACTTCGAAGCGCTTGATTTCGGGTTGCGTGACAGAACGAAACACGAATAAGAGCGGCTGCAATCGCGCCAGTGGTCAGCTCATAACGGGAGGTAGCCAACATGGCTGAGCACAACGGCGGAAATCGAAACGGTAAAGACCGCGGCAGCTACGGGGGCGGCCGGCCTTCGGGCGGCGGACCGTTCCGGGCCTCGAATAATTCCGGCGGCGATCCCCGCGGATTCCGCTCCAGGGATGATCGCAGCGATCGTCCGGCGCGTGAGGGCGGGGATCGTAAGCCGTTTGGTGATCGTCCGTCCCGTGAGGGCGGGGAGCGCCGCAGCTTCGCCGCGGGCGATCGCGATCGTAAGCCGTTTGGTGATCGTCCGTCCCGTGAGGGTGGGGAGCGCCGCAGCTTCGGTGCCGGTGATCGTGATCGTAAGCCGTTCGCCGCGGGCGATCGCGATCGTAAGCCGTTTGGTGATCGTCCGTCCCGTGAGGGCGGGGAGCGCCGCAGTTTCGGTGCTGGTGACCGTGATCGTAAGCCGTTTGCCGCGGGCGATCGTGACCGTAAGCCGTTTGGTGATCGTCCGTCCCGTGAGGGCGGTGAGCGCCGCAGCTTTGGCGGCGGTGCGGGCGATCGTGATCGTAAGCCGTTTGGTGATCGTCCGTCCCGTGAAGGCGGGGAGCGCCGCAGCTTTGGCGGCGGTGCCGGTGACCGGGACCGTAAGCCGTTTGGTGATCGTCCGTCCCGTGAGGGCGGGGAGCGCCGCAGCTTTGGCGGCGGCGACAACCGTAAGCCTTTCGGTGACCGCCAGGAACGGGCGCCGCGCAGCTTCGACCGTGGCGAATCGGGCCCCCGCGACTTCGGACGCGACCGGCCCGAGGACCGCCCTGCACGCGTACCGAACGCCCGTGACCTGCGCAGCGCCAACCGCCCGGACCGTGAGCGCTCTCCCCAGATCGACGAAGATGTCACCGGCCAGGAACTGGACCGCGCAACCAAGCACGAGATCAAGACCCTCGAACCAAAGAGCGCAGAGTGGGTTGCACGCCACCTGGTGATGGCAGGCCGCCTCATCGACGAAGAACCGGAGCTAGCTTTCCAGCATGCCCTGGCTGCCAGCCGCCGCGGCGGACGCCTGTCCGCTGTACGCGAGGCAGTAGGCCTGACCGCCTACGCAGCGGGCCATTACGGCGAAGCCCTGCGCGAGTTCCGCACCTACCGCCGGATCAGCGGCTCCAACGTGCACCTGCCGGTCATGGCCGACTGCGAACGCGGACTGGGACGGCCGGACCGTGCCCTTGATGTGGCACGCTCCGAGGAAGCCAACGACCTCGATGCACCCGGCAAGGTTGAACTGGCCATCGTGGCCGCCGGCGCCCGGACGGATCTGGGTCAATTGGATGCAGCCGTAGCCGAACTGGAAATCGCCCAGTTGGACATCAACCGCGCCTTCTCCTACAGCCCCCGCCTCTTCCGCGCGTACGGTGACGCCCTCGCGGCAGTGGGACGGACCGAGGAAGCAGCGAAGTGGCAGCGCCAGGCCGTTGTGGCGGAGAACGCACTGGGCCTCGGAGCGGACGAGGAACCTGACATCATCGACCTCGGCTGGGACGAGGAAGAAGAAGCCCGCGAAGAGGAAGCAAGGCGCCGCCTGCTCGCCCAGCAGCAGGCTGACAGTGCGCCTGCTCCGGCGCCGGGTGTTCGTGACGACAGCCAGTCGGCCGTCGTTGAGGCTGCCGCATCGGACGCTGCCGCCGTGGATGAAGGCTCCGACGACGCCGAAGCGGACTACTTTGAATCGGACGACGCTGAATCCGACGAAGACTCCGTTGAAGAAGACGAACTCGAAGCCGGCACCGCTGAGGACTCCGCCTACGGTGCCCGCGATGCGGACATTGCACAGTCGGACCGCGAAAGGGAATAACAGCGCATGAGCGGTGCTTCATTGATTTCCGGGTTCGACGCCCTCCTGTCGGACCTTGACGGGGTTGTTTACGCCGGTCCCCACGCCATCCCGGGCGCTGTCGAGGCGCTCCGCCAACTGGCTGGAATCGACGTCGGACTTGGCTACGTCACCAACAACGCGTCCCGGACCCCCGCGCAGGTGGCGGCGCACCTGCGTGAGCTTGGCGCGCCCGCCGACGACGAGCAGGTGGTCAGTTCCTCCCAGGCTGCCGGCGAGCTGCTGGCGGGACTTCTGCCGCCGGGGGCGCGGGTCCTGGTGACCGGGAGCCCGGCGCTGGCGCATGAGGTGGAGCTGGTGGGGCTGGTACCCGTTCACAGTGCCAAGGACGATCCGGTGGCGGTGGTCCAGGGATTCAATCCCGAGATCGGCTGGAAAGACCTCGCTGAGGCTTCCTATGTCATCGCCGGGGGCGCCCTGTGGGTTGCCACCAACACGGACATGTCCATTCCGCAGGCACGCGGCATCGCTCCGGGCAACGGAACCCTGGTGGCCGCCGTTGCTGCGGCCACCGGACAGCGGCCCCTCGTGGCCGGAAAGCCCGAGGCTCCGCTGTTTCGCACTGCCGCCAAGCGGCTTACCTCCGACCGGCCGCTCGTTGTGGGCGACCGTCTGGACACCGACATCCTCGGCGGGAACAACGCCGGTTTCGCAACGGTGGCAGTGCTCACCGGCGTCGACACCCGGGAATCCATCCTCGCCGCCCGCACCGCTGAGCGGCCGGACTACCTCATCAACGACCTCAGTGATCTGTACCGCCCGTACCCAGCTGTGGAAGAGCACGACGGCGGCACGTTCCGTTGCGGTGCGGCCTCCGCCGTCGTGCGGGGGGAAGCGGTCCACATCAGCGGAGTGGCCGGTGACCTGGACTCGTGGCGGGCAGCCTGCTCGGCGTGGTGGACGGCCAATCCGCAGGCAGACACTGCACTGGCGCCGGCCATCGAGTGGCTGGCGCGCTAGGCCGGATCACTAGACTGGGACCATGACTGAGCTGAACAACTTTCCGGAAGCCGGCCGCGGCGTGAGCCCGGTCGGTGACGCGTCAGTTGACGCTGCGCTGGACCGTTTGGCTGACATTGAAGGGCTCCCCGTCGCCGGACACGCTGAGGCCTACGCGGCACTTCACGATGCACTGCTGGATGCGCTCAACGACGACGACCCGTCGACGGGTGACGCCTGAAGATGGCCAGGCTTGACCAAATGCTTGTCACCCGCGGACTGGCAAGGTCCCGCACGCATGCCGCGCGCCTGATTGCCGAAGGCAAAGTCAGCTCGGATGGCATCGTTCTGCCGAAGGCCTCGGCCCAAGTGGATGACCTCACACAGCTCGACGTCGCCGACGACGGGCAGGACAGCTACGTCAGCAGGGCCGGCCACAAACTGGCCGGGGCGCTGGATGCCTTTCCGGAAGTCATTGCGGAAGGAAAGCGCTGCCTGGACGCCGGCGCCTCCACCGGCGGCTTCACGGAGGTCCTGCTCAGGCGCGGTGCGGAGCACGTGGTGGCTGTCGACGTCGGACACGGCCAGCTGGTTGCCCAGCTCAGGAACGACCCCCGCGTGTCCGTGCACGAAGGCCTCAACGTGCGCTACATGACGCCTGACGCTATCGGCGGCCCCGTCTCGCTGACGGTCGCTGACCTGTCGTTCATCTCGCTGACCCTGGTCCTGGAGCCACTGGCGGCGTGCACGCAGCCCGGCGGCGACCTGGTCCTGATGGTCAAACCGCAGTTCGAGATCGGCAAGGACAGGCTGGGCCGCACCGGCGTAGTGAATTCCGAACGTGAACGCCGGATGGCGGTAGGAAAAGTCGCCAATGCGGCGCTCGACGCAGGGCTCGATCTTCGCGGCCTGGCGGCAAGCCCGCTGCCCGGCCAGGACGGAAACGTCGAATACTTCCTGTGGATAAAGCGCAGGATCACCACAGACTTGCCTAAGATCGAAGAGCGGGACGCAGCCGTTGCTGCGTTGCTCGGAACTATCTGGCCGAACCACTAGAAAGCGGAACCCGATGAGCAGGCGTGTACTGGTCCTTGCCCACACCGGCCGCGAGGAATCACTGAAGGCTGCCTGGGAGGCGTGCATCCAGCTGCACGCCTCAGGCATTGTTCCGGTGATGCAAAAATCCGAACTCAAGGACATGGAAGGATTTTTCGGGCGGCTCGAAGACCCCGTGGAGATCCTCCATGACCACATCCAGCTGCCCGACGTCGAGCTCGTGATGGTCCTCGGCGGCGACGGCACCATCCTCCGTGCCGCCGAACTCGTCAGGGAAGTGGACGTTCCGCTCCTGGGCGTCAATCTCGGCCATGTCGGCTTCCTCGCCGAGAGCGAGCGGGCCGACCTCGCGCAGACCGTCGAATGGATCGCCAGCCGCGACTATACGGTGGAAGAACGAATGACCATCGACGTCCAGGTCTGGGTCCGTGGGCAGAAGATCTGGCACACATGGGCACTGAACGAGGCCGCCATCGAGAAGGGCAACCGGGAACGGATGCTTGAGGTGGTCACCGAAGTGGATGAGCGGCCACTGACGTCGTTCGGCTGCGACGGCGTGGTCATGGCAACGCCCACCGGCTCAACGGCCTATGCCTTCTCGGCGGGCGGTCCAGTGGTGTGGCCCGAGGTGGAGGCCCTGGTGATTGTTCCTATCAGTGCGCACGCGCTGTTCGCCAAGCCGCTGGTGGTCTCGCCCCGGTCCAGGCTGGCGGTCGAGGTCCTGAACCGGACCGACGCCCAGGGTGTGTTGTGGTGTGATGGCCGCCGGTCCGTGGACCTGCCGCCGGGAGCCCGCGTGGAAGTGACCCGGTCGGCAACGCCGGTGCGGCTCGCGCGAACACACCAGACGCCCTTCTCGGCGAGGCTGGTCCGTAAGTTCCAGCTCCCCATCCACGGCTGGCGCGGCCCCATGCCCCAGACCGAGTCCGTCCATACCGGGCCCGTACCCATCATCCGTACCCCCAGGCCCATGGCGCCGCCTGCCGGTCCCCGGCACGCCGGGACGTCCGAGACTGATCCGACGACTGCGAAGTGAATCATGCTTGAAGAACTCAGAATCCGCGACCTCGGCGTCATCACCGACGCAACCCTTCCGCTGGGCCCGGGCCTCAGCGTGGTGACCGGCGAAACCGGTGCCGGTAAGACCATGGTGGTCACCGCCGTCGGGCTCCTCCTGGGTGCCCGCTCGGATGCGGGCGCGGTCCGCAGCGGCGCGAAGAGCGCCTCCGCTGAAGCCGTCCTCAAGCTGGATGCCGGGCACGCGGCCGTCGCCCGCGCATTGGAGGCGGGGGCTGAGGTTGAAGAGTTCGACGGCGGCGCTGAACTGATCGTTGCCCGCCGGCTGGGTGCGGACGGACGCAGCCGTGCCTACCTTGGCGGCCGCGCCGCGCCCGTGGGGGTCCTTGCGGAGATCGGCGAAAGCCTGGTGGTGGTCCATGGCCAGTCGGACCAGATCAGGCTGAAGGGGGCGCTTGCCCAGCGAGGTGCCCTGGACAAGTTTGCCGGCGACGCCCTGGCCGCCCCGCTGGGCACATACCAAGCCCTGTACAGCCACTGGAAGGCCAGCCAGGCGGAGCTGGACACGCTCCGTGGCGCCGCACGGGACAGGCTGCGGGAAGCGGAATCGCTGCAGATTGCCCTGGCAGAGATCGATGACGTGGACCCGCAGCCGGGGGAGGACGAGTCCCTCAAGGCGGAGGCCGTGAAACTGGCCAATGTCGAAGAACTCAGGATTGCGGCAAACACCGCCCACCAGGCGCTCATCGCGGAGGACTACGGCGACGAGGGCGACGCCACCACCCTGGTGGACGCGGCGAAACGGACCCTGGAACATGTGGCTGAGCACGACGCCGAACTCGGCGCGGCAGCCGCACGCCTGGCCGAGGTCGGTTTCCTGCTGAACGACATCGCCACGGAACTGGCGAGCTACCAGGCCGGGCTGGATTCGGAGGGGCCGGAGCGACTCGCGGAAATCGAGGACCGGCGGGCCGCCCTGGCCAAGCTGGTCCGCAAGTACGCCCCCAGCATCGACGAGGTCCTGGTGTGGGCGGAGAACGCGCGTATCCGGTTCGACGAGCTGCAGGACGACTCCACCCGGATCGAGGCGCTGGACGCGGAGGTCGCCCGGACCGAGGCGGAGCTGAAAAAGCAGGCTGCCGCGATCAGCAAAATCCGCGCCAAGGCCGCCAAGGACCTCTCGGCACGGGTCAGCGCCGAACTGAAGGCCCTGGCCATGGCCGACGCGACCCTGGTGATCACCATCGAGCCCGCAGCCCAGCTGATGCCCTACGGGGCGGACGAGATCTCGTTCCTGCTCCAGCCCCACTCCGGTGCCCCGGCCCGTCCGCTGGGCAAGGGTGCCTCCGGCGGCGAGCTTTCCCGCGTGATGCTGGCCATCGAGGTGGTGCTCGCCGCAGTGGATCCGGTGCCCACCTTTGTGTTCGACGAAGTGGATGCCGGCGTGGGAGGCCGGGCCGCCGTCGAGATCGGCCGCCGACTGGCCATGCTGGCGCAGCATGTGCAGGTCCTGGTGGTCACGCACCTTCCGCAGGTCGCCGCGTTCGCCGACCAGCACATCACCGTCACCAAAACATCCGTCAGAGGGGCCGACGGCGGCACCGCCACCGGGTTAACCTCCAGCGACGTACGGCTCCTCGATGGCCCGGAAAGGGTCAAGGAACTGGCCCGGATGCTTGCCGGCCAGGAAGATTCCGAAACAGCCCAGGCCCACGCCCAGGAGCTGCTGGACGACGCCAAGCTGCTGCCGCAGCGGGCCTGAACGGCATTGCGAGAACCGTCACATCGGCCGCCCCGCCGCCCGCGTTTTACAGGTAAACCTTGATCAGTGTCCGGCGGCGGGGGAGACTGAGTCATTTGGGGAATCCGATTTTCGACCCGTGGAAGGCTCAATTGATGATAGGCTCGAATTCCGTGGTGCAGCGATCAAATTCCCGTGTAAATTCCCGGTTCCCGGGCTCGTCCAAGACGACCAAACACATCTTCGTCACCGGCGGTGTGGCGTCCTCGCTAGGCAAGGGACTGACGGCTTCAAGCCTCGGCCACCTGCTGCGGGCACGCGGTTTGTCTGTAACTATGCAGAAGCTCGATCCCTACCTGAACGTGGATCCGGGCACGATGAACCCCTTCCAGCACGGCGAAGTCTTCGTGACTGACGACGGTGCCGAGACGGACCTGGATGTCGGCCACTACGAGCGCTTCCTCGATGAAAACCTTGAGGGTTCGGCCAACGTCACGACCGGCCAGGTCTACTCCACGGTCATCGCCAAGGAGCGCCGCGGCGAGTACCTCGGCGACACCGTCCAGGTCATCCCGCACATCACGGATGAGATCAAGCGCCGGATGCGGCTTCCTGCCGAAGGCAAGAACGCGCCCGACGTCATCATCACCGAGATCGGCGGTACCGTTGGCGATATCGAATCGCAGCCCTTCCTCGAGTCTGCCCGCCAGGTGCGCCAGGATATCGGCCGCGGCAACGTCTTCTTCCTGCACGTGTCCCTGGTGCCGTACATCGGCCCTTCCCAGGAACTGAAGACCAAGCCGACGCAGCACTCCGTTGCCGCGCTGCGCTCCATCGGCATCCAGCCCGAGGCGATCGTGATCCGTTCGGACCGCGAAGTCCCGCAGGCCATGCGCGACAAGATCGGCCGCATGTGCGACGTTGACATTGACGCCGTCATCGGCTGCCCCGACGCGCCGAGCATTTACGACATCCCCAAGACCCTGCACTCCCAGGGCCTGGACTCCTACATCGTCCGTGCACTCGACCTGCCGTTCAAGGATGTTGACTGGACCAGCTGGGACAAGCTGCTCGAAGCGGTCCACAACCCCAAGCACGAGGTGGAAATCGCCCTGGTCGGCAAGTACATCGACCTGCCGGACGCCTACCTTTCCGTCACCGAGGCACTGCGTGCCGGCGGCTTCGCCAACGACACCAAGGTCAAGATCCGCTGGGTCCCCTCGGACGAATGCGAAACCCACGAGGGCGCAGTCAACTCGCTCTCCGGCGTGGACGCCATCTGCGTACCCGGTGGATTCGGCATCCGCGGCCTCGAAGGCAAGCTCGGCGCGCTCAAGTTTGCCCGCGAAACCAAGCTGCCGGTCCTGGGCCTGTGCCTGGGCCTCCAGTGCATGGTCATCGAATACGCCCGGAACGTGGTGGGCCTCGAGGGCGCATCGTCCAGCGAATTCGAACCGGACTCGAAGTACCCGGTGATCGCCACCATGGAAGAGCAGCTGGACATCGTCGACGGCAAGGGCGATCTTGGCGGCACCATGCGCCTTGGCCTTTACGAGGCCAAACTGGACGAAGGCTCTGTCGTCGCCGAGACCTACGGCACCACCAAGGTCAGCGAACGGCACCGCCACCGCTACGAAGTCAATAACAAGTACCGTGACCAGATTGCAGCGAAGGGGCTCGTGTTCTCCGGAACGTCCCCGGACGGCAAGCTGGTGGAGTACGTGGAGCTTCCCCGCGAAGTCCACCCGTACTACGTGGCCACCCAGGCACACCCCGAGCTCAGCTCCCGCCCCACCCGGCCGCACCCTTTGTTCGCGGGCCTGGTCAAGGCTGCGCTGGATCACCAGAAGGGCGGGGACATCCTCCCCGCCGTCAACAGTGCGGAAGCACCGGCTGAGGCCAGCGGTTCCGCCCGCAAGGTCTCGGCCAAGTAGCCACAACTAAATCAAAGGACGGCGCGATGCCCGGTAAGCCTGAAACCCCCAATGCTGCACGGCAGGTTTCGGATGCGCCGAGCCCGCGCCGTCTTTTGTCTTCCCGGAAGGTGTACGAAGGCCGCATCTGGGACGTTGTCAGCGACAGTTTCCAGCTCAGCGAACACGGCGACGAGCTGGTCCGCGACTACATCGACCACCCGGGTGCGGTAGCGGTCCTGCCCATGAACGAGGCCGGCGAAGTCCTGCTGATGAAGCAGTACCGGCATCCTGTGGGCATGGACCTGTGGGAGATCCCCGCCGGTCTGCTGGACATCGAGGGCGAGGACTTTGTGGTGGGGGCCGCGCGTGAGCTCGCCGAGGAAGCGGACCTGGTGGCCGGGACCTGGAACGTGCTGGCTGACTTCTTCAACTCGCCGGGATCCTCGAGCGAGGCGATCCGCATTTACCTCGCCCGGGATTTGAGCGACGTGCCGGATCATGAACTCCACGTCCGAACGGATGAGGAAGCCGAGATCGAACTGCACTGGACGCCGTTGGAGGAAGCTGTGGCGGCCGTCCTGGACGGCCGGCTGCACAACCCGTCCGCCGTCGTCGGAATCCTGGCTGCAGCGGCGGCACGCGCGGACGGCTTTGAGCATCTGCGCCCGGCAAATGCCCCCTGGCCCGCCCACCCCAGCCAGCGTTGATGGGCAGCACCGCCACTCCCGCACCGGAACGTGCCGGTGCTGAACCACTGCGTGCTGAGCCCGTCCCTGCCGAACAGACTCCGGCGGAAGAGCCCGCCCGGCCCCGCAACGCCATAGACCGCGCCGTTAGCGACTACCTCCAGCACATGGGGGTCGAGCGGGGACTGGCTGCGAACACCCTGTCGGCCTACCGCCGCGACCTGGCCCGCTATGCAAACTACCTCGCCGCCTGCGGCTCCGTCCGCCCGGGCGACGTCACCCGGCGGCACGTCACCGGATTCGTACAGGCCTTGTCCGACGGTTCCGACGGCGGGACCGCACTCGGCGTCCGGTCCGCCGCGCGGACCGTCGTGGCGGTCCGCGGCCTCCATAAGTTCTGGGCACTTGAAGGAATGACGACGACGGATCCCGCCAGTGATGTCCACCCGCCCATGCCCGGCAAGCGGCTGCCCAAGGCCATTAGCGTGGACGAGGTTACCCGGATCCTTGAAGCGACAGGGACGGACACGGCAACTGGCCTAAGGGACCGGGCCCTGCTGGAATTCCTCTATTCCACCGGTGCCCGCATCAGCGAGGCCGTGGGACTCGACGTCGACGACATATCCCTGCAAACGGAGCAGGACGGGCCAGCAATTGTCAGGCTGTTCGGCAAGGGATCCAAGGAAAGATTGGTGCCGTTGGGGTCCTACGGTGCCCGTGCCCTGGACTCGTACCTGGTGCGCGGCCGGCCGATGCTGGCAGCCAAGGGCAAAGGCACACCGGCGCTGTTCCTGAATGCCCGCGGCGGCCGGATCAGCAGGCAGAGCGCATGGACCATCCTCAAGGCTGCCGCCGACAAGGCCAACATCACCAAGGACGTTTCGCCGCACACCCTCCGCCACTCCTTTGCAACGCACCTCCTGGAAGGCGGGGCGGATGTCCGC
This sequence comes from Arthrobacter sp. NPDC058288, assembly GCF_042880995.1. Classification (NCBI taxonomy): domain Bacteria; kingdom Bacillati; phylum Actinomycetota; class Actinomycetes; order Micrococcales; family Micrococcaceae; genus Arthrobacter; species Arthrobacter sp. NPDC058288. Next base: position 275,056 of record NZ_JBHVYH010000007.1, on the reverse strand, counting down.
GTGGTCCAGGAGCTCCTGGGACATGCTTCCGTGACCACCACGCAGGTCTACACGCTCGTGACGGCTGACACGTTGCGGGAAATCTACGCCGCCGCCCACCCCCGGGCGCTCGGCTAGAGTGCAAAACGCAACACCTTCCTGCCGAGTGTAAGAAATGTGCCCCCGCCAAACACTTAACGGTTAGCACGTGGGGAACAGGATTTAGGGGGAGGAATGTTGGTAACACGGGAACGCTCATTCGCGGTGTTGCACTCGGAGAACTACGGACGCATCTATCGGTACATTGCGTACCGCATCAGCGATGCAGACCGCGCGGAAGAGCTCGCCGGTGACGTCTTCAGGATTGCCTGGGAGAAGGACCTCCCTGAGGAACCCGGGATCGGCTGGCTCATCGCAACAGCCCGGAACGTGGTGGCCAACGAGTATAAGGGCCGCAGCCGCCGGCAGCTTCTGCGCGAAGGCCTGCAGGAGCGGATGAGGGTCGCAGCAGCCACCAATAACAACGAAAGCGAGGCGGTGGCGGACGTCCTCGCCGAGCTGAACGACAAGCATCGCGAAGTCCTGATGCTCGCGTACTGGGATGGGCTGACCACGGCTGAACTCGCGGAAAGCCTGGGCTGCTCCATCTCCGCTGCCGGCGTACGCCTGCACCGCGCCAGGAAGGCATTCGCCGGCATGGTCCCGGAACACCTGATGAACGAAAGGACGGCCTAGCCATGGATCGGATCGAACAGCTGATGAAGAACGCAAAACCGCAGGTTCCCGGTCCGCGGCAGCACGCCGTTCCGGACAACCCGGAGTCGGGCACCGGCGAACCGGGGGCACAGGCCGCGCCCACCTTCTCCGGAACCTTCACGGACGGCAACAACATCGCCTCCCTCGACCGCGCACGGCAGTCCCAACGCCGCACCGCTATGCGCACAGGCGTCGCGGGTCTGGCAGCGGCGGCAGTGGTGACACTGGCGGTAGTGGCCGGCAACATGGGCGGCCTGAACTCTCCGGCACCGGGACCGGCAGCCAGCAACACCGGCAGCGATGCGGCTCCGTCGCCCGGCGCGTCTGCAAGCCGGACTGCCGATGCGGCAAAAGCCCAGGCCTCAGCGTCAGCTTCGGCAGTACCGTCCACGGCGGCATCCTCGGGACCGGCGTCCGTGCCGGCAGCTGCGTGGCAGACGTTTACCAGCGCAAACGGCAACGTCTCCTTCGACTACCCCGCCGGCTGGAAGGTGGTTCCGCTTCCGGGAGACGGAGTTGGCAACGTGGTGAAACTCCAAGTCACCGACAGCGCCGGAAAGCACGTCGCCGCCCTTACCTACGGGGACACCGGCGGCGGCCTGGGTGGAGCCTGCAGCAGCGAACCCCGCCCCTACACCGTCCTGGATACCGTGGAGATGCAGTTGCCGTACAACGCCGGTGCCAGCAACGTGACCCCCCGGTTCACGTTCCGTGCCGTGGAAACAGGTTCCGGCGTCAACGCCTCCTTCGGCCTTACCTCCAGCACGGCCGGCACTGACGGAAGATCGTGCATGTTCTACAACGTGGTGAACGGTCCCCAGGATTCACCTGTCTACATGTTCGCGGACTCGCTTCAGGTGAACTCCGCTCCGTCGCCGGACGGAGCAGCGGGCGTCAAAACGTTCAGCACTATTGCCGAGGCCCGGGCCTACATGCAGTCGTCCGGTTACCTTGACGCCAAACGTATGATCACCTCGCTGCAGATCACCGCAGGCTGAGCCGGGCCGGGTTACGCTGTTGACCATGACGTCCACCCCCGTGACCCTCTGCTTCCTGCTTCGGGATCGACCTGGCGGCGGAACCGAGGTGCTCCTTGGCCTCAAGAAGACCGGCTTCGGCAGAGGCAAGATCGTGGGCCTCGGCGGCCATGTGGAGGCTGGCGAGAGCGACGCGGAAGCTGTATGCCGGGAAGTCTTCGAAGAAGCGGGCGTCATCGTCCGCGAGGAGGACCTCCGCCACGCGGGGGCAGTGGAATTCCGGTTTCCCGCCCGGCCGGAGTGGAACATGCTTACCCGTCTGTTCACGACGCGCCAATGGGAGGGCGAGCCGGCGGAAAGCCGCGAGATCGCGCCCGAATGGTTTGATGCGCTCTCGCTGCCGGTGGACCGCATGTGGCAGGACGCGGATCACTGGCTCCCGGTGGTGCTGGAAGGCCGGACAGTGGACATTGTGGTCACCCTCAACGCCGACAACGAAACGGTGGCTTCTTCCGTGAGCGTCCTGCGGAACCTCCCACAGTGAAGAACGACGCCGGCCCGGTCACCTCTGAAAGGTGACCGGGCCGGCGTCGTGCGATCCTGATGTTCAGCGCTTACGAAAGGTGGCGTTCCTCCACGCCGTTGTACTCGCTCAATGGACGGATCAGGGAGTTTGATTCCAGCTGCTCCATGATGTGCGCGGTCCAGCCGGTGATGCGGCTGGCAACGAACAACGGAGTGAACGTGGCGGTGTCGAAACCCATGAGGTGGTACGTGGGCCCGGTGGGGTAGTCCAGGTTGGGCTTGATTCCCTTGGCCTCGTCCATGGCGCTCTCCAGGCCGTTGTAGAGCCCCAGGAGCTCCGGACGGCCGTAGTGGGCAATCATCTTGTCCAAGGCGGCCTTCATGGTGGGGACGCGGGAGTCGCCGTGTTTGTAGACGCGGTGGCCGAAGCCCATGACCTTCTTCTTCTGCGCCAGGGCATCCTCCATCCAGGCCTTGGCTCGGGCGGCGGCCTCCTCCAGTGATTCCTCGGAGCGGATGCCGATTTCATCGAAGGTGTGCATGACGGCTTCGTTGGCGCCGCCATGGAGCGCACCCTTGAGGGCGCCGATGGCTCCTGTCACGGCCGAGTGCAGGTCCGAAAGCGTGGACGTGATCACGCGGGCCGTGAACGTGGAGGCGTTGAAGGAGTGCTCCGCGTACAGGATCATGGACACGTTGAACGCGTCCACGACCTCGGGCACCTGCTCTTCGCCGAAGGTCATCCAGAGGAAGTTGGCGTCGTATCCCAGATCGTCACGGGGCTCCACCAGTTCCAGGCCATGGCGGCGGCGCTGGTCGTAAGCCACAACGGCCGGCATGGCGGCGAACAGGTCGATGGCCTTCTGCATGTTTGCTTCGCGCGAGGAGTCCTCGGCGAGTTCATGCCGTGCTCCCATCACGGATGCCGCCGTCCGGCAGACGTCCATCGGGTGGGACGTGATGGGCAGCGCGTCAATCACCTGCTTGACCACCGGATCCAGCCGGCGGCCTGCCCTTTCCTTGGCTGTGAAGTCAGCCAGCTGCTCCGCCGTGGGCAGTTCGCCGTTCCAGAGCAGGTAGGCCACTTCTTCGAAACTGCACTTGGCGGCGAGCTCCTGGACGGGATAGCCGCGGTACAGCAGTGAGTTGGTGTCCGGGTTGACCTTGGATACCGCGGTGTAGTCCACCACGACGCCGGCGAGGCCCTTCTTGATCTCATTTTCAGCCATGCTGAAACTCCTTCGTTCCTTATGCTGTGTGCCGGCCGAAGCCGGAAGTCCGGGATGGATGGGGGTCAGTTGGTACCGGGAATCCTGAAGTTGAAGACTCCGGTGTCAAAGCGGTTGTAGGCCTCGTAGTCCACTAGGTCGTATAGCCGCGCACGGGTCAGCATGCTCTTTACCTGTGCCTCCTGGGTGCCGTCGGACCTGATCGATTCCAGAGTACGCTCAGCTGCCCCCATGGCACTACGGAGCAGCGTGACCGGGTAGATGACCATGTTGACGCCGACGCCCTGCAGTTGCGCCACGGTGAATAGCTCGCTTTGGCCGAATTCGGTCATGTTGGCGAGGATGGGCACGTCCACGGCATCACGGATGGCCTGGAACTCGCTGAGGTCCTTCATCGCCTCCGGGAAAATGGCATCCGCCCCGGCCTCGACGAGCGCCTTCGCGCGCTCCTGTGCCGCTTCCAGCCCGTCTGTGGCCCGGATGTCCGTCCTGGCCATGATGAGGAAGTTAGGGTCCCGGCGGGCGTCGGCTGCGGCGCGGATGCGCTTGGTGGCGGTGTCCAGGTCCACCACGTTCTTGCCGTCCAGGTGGCCGCACCTCTTGGGGTTGAACTGGTCTTCGATGTGCAGGCCGGCGAGGCCCGCGTTCTCGATTTCCTGCACCGAGCGGGCCACGTTCATGGGCTCGCCGAAGCCTGTGTCGGCGTCCACAATGCTGGGCAGGTCGGTCATCCGGGCAATCTGCCCGGCCCTCGTTGCCACCTCGGTGAGCGTGGTCAGGCCGATGTCCGGCAGGCCCAGGTCATTGGCCAGGACGGCGCCGGAGATGTAAACCCCGGCGAAGCCCTTCTCCTCGATGAGCCGGGCCGAGAGCGGGTTGAAGGCTCCCGGGAACTGCTGGATCGTGCCGGACGCCAGGAGCTCGCGGAACCGGATCCGCTTCTGCTCCGGCGTGACCTTCGAATACAGCATTAGAAAAGTCCCTTCGGTGCGGCAGCGAGGTCGATCACGCCGTCGGCCGCCTTGATGTTCAGCTGGTCCAGTTCGCCGGCAGCCAGTTCCGGGAGCCGGGCTGCTGCGGCAAGGAACCGTTCGATCTCCTCTTCGGCGACGAGGCCGGCCGCGAGGGTGCGGAACTTGTTGACGTACTGCTCCCGGGCGAACGGCCGGGCACCCAGCGGGTGGGCGTCGGCGACGGCGATCTCGTCGGTAATGACAGTGCCGTCGTTGAGCGTGATTTCAACGGATCCACCGAAAGCCTTTTCCGCGATATCGAGGGAGTGGTAGCGGCGGGTCCATTCCGGGTCCTCCACCGTGGTGACCTTGTGCCACAGCTCCACGGTGTCCGGGCGCGCGGCCCGCTCCGGGGCGTAGGAGTCCACATGGTGCCAGGCGCCGTCCTGCAGGGCCACCGTGAAGATGTAGGGGATGGAGTGATCGAGGGTCTCCCGGCTTGCCGTGGGACTGTACTTCTGCGGGTCGTTGGCGCCGGAGCCGATCACGTAGTGGGTGTGGTGGCTTGTCTTGATCAGCACCGACTTCACGTTGGCCGGGTCGGTGACCTCGGGGCGCTCGCCGTGGAGCTTGCGGGCAAGGTCGATCCAAGCCTGGGCCTGGTACTCGGCGGAGTGTTCCTTGGTGTAGGTGTCCAGGATGGCGCGCTTGGCTTCCCCGGGAGTCGGCAGCGGCACCATGTAGGAGGCATCCGGTCCGTCCAGCATCCAGGCGATCACGCCGTCTTCACCCTCATAGATCGGGACGGGCGACGTCTGGCCGCGCATGGATCGGTCCGCGGCTTCGACGGCCATCTTGCCGGCGAAGGCCGGTGCGTGCGCCTTCCAGGTGGAAATTTCGCCCTTGCGTGACTGGCGGGTCGCGGTGGTGGTGTGCAGGGCCTGCCCCACGGACTGGAAGATGGTCTCGGCGTCGAGCCCGAGCAGTGTGCCGATGCCCGCCGCGGCGGAGGGGCCGAGGTGGGCCACGTGGTCGATCTTGTGCTTGTGCAGGCAGATGGCCTTGACCAGGTTGACCTGGATTTCGTAGCCGGTGGCGATGCCGCGGATCAGGTCGTGTCCGCTGGAGCCGACGTGCTGGGCGACGGCGAGGATCGGCGGGATGTTGTCGCCGGGGTGGGAGTAGTCCGCTGCCAGGAAGGTGTCGTGGTAGTCGAGCTCGCGGACAGCGACGCCGTTGGCCCAGGCCGCCCATTCCGGTGCCACACGCTCGTCGATGCCGAAGACCTTGGATCCTTTGCCGCCGGTGGTGGGCCCGTGGGTCAGTGCCTGCGCGCGGGCGGCAACAATGGGGGCCCGGTTCAGGGACGCGATGGCCACGGAGGCGTTGTCGATCACCCGGTTGATCACCATGTCTGTGACCTCGTCCGTGACGGCGACGGGATCGGTGGCAACCTTGGCGATCTTGTAGGCGAGCTGGTCCTCGCGGGGCAGGTTTTCCTCGCTCTTGTAAACGCGGACGTGGTGTTCCTTGACCATGGTGCTCCTTTTAGTGAGGTGTATGCGTGACTTTGACGTGGGAAAGACTTCGGTGCAGGTGAAGGGTGGTGGCCGCTTCGGCCAGCCGGGGATTGCCCGCGGCAATCGCTTCCGCAATGGCGGCGTGCTCGGCAGCGGCTGCGGTGAGCCGCTGGGTGTCATCGGCGGCCAGGCGGCGGACCCGGACCAGGTGCACGCGCAGGCTGCGCATGGCCTGGGCCAGATAGGAGTTGGAAATAGCCGCGTCGATGGCTGCATCGAGACGGCCCGCGAGCTCGTAGTAGGCATGGCGGCCGGGATCGCTGCCGTTGATCAGCTCCGGGGCCTGCAGGAGCTCGAGGCGCAGCTGTTCGAAGGTTGCGGAGTCGCCGCGCTCGGCGGCCAGGGCGGCCGCCTTGCCTTCGAGGGTTTCGCGCAGTTCGAAAAGCTCGTCGATGTCGTCAAGCGAAATATCAGTGACGACGACGCCGCGGCCGCCCGCCGTCGTCGTCAGGCCCTCCGCGGTGAGCCGGCTCAGGGCTTCCCGGAGAGGCGTGCGGGAGATGCCCAGCCGCTCGGACTGCTCCACTTCCGCGAGGACAGTCCCGGGCAGGAGGCGCCATTCGATGATGTCATCACGCAATGCCGCATAGGCCCTGTCGCTGGCGCGCACCTTTGCCTCCTTCAGTGGTTGACGCTCCCCAGTGTATACACAGGGCGCTCGATTTCCCAGTAATTGGCCTAAAATCCTGATTTGGCTTCAGATTTGTATACATTAGGCCTTGTGTCGCCTTCCCGGCCGGGACTAGCATGGCCCTCATCACAATGTCGTGGACGGGATGCATTTCATGGGTACCAAGAGCTATCAGGACAGCTACGCACAGAGCCTGGACAGGCCCGACGACTTCTGGCTGGATGCTGCCGGGAAGATCTCCTGGTCAGTGCCGCCGGCGCGGGCCCTGGACTCCGGCCGGGCGCCGCTTTACAGCTGGTTTCCGGACGGCGTCCTCAACACGTGCTTTAACGCCCTGGACCGCCATGTGGCGGCCGGTCGGGGTGCCCAGGACGCGCTGATCTACGATTCCGCCATGCTCGGCACCCGGCGGCGGTTCAGCTACGCGGAACTTGCGGAGCTTGTTGCCCGATTTGCCGGGGTTCTCCGGCGGCGCGGCGTGGGCAAAGGGGACAGGGTTGTTATTTACATGCCGATGATCCCGGAAGCCGCGATCGCCATGCTGGCGACTGCGAGGCTCGGCGCTGTCCATTCTGTGGTCTTTGGCGGGTTTGCGCCCAAGGAACTGGCCGCCCGGATCCGCGACGCCGCCCCCGCCGCGGTGGTCACCGCCTCCGGCGGGATCGAACCCTCCCGCCGGATCGAATATCTTCCCGCCGTCGAGGAAGCCCTCAACCTCGCCGGCGCCCCGGGCCTTCCCGTGATCGTCGCGGCAAGGGAAGGTTTTGCCTCTTCAGTGTCTGACCACGCAGGCTGGCTGGACTGGAATACCGAGATGGCTACCGCGGAACCGGCGGCCCCGGTGGACGTCAAAGCAACTGACCCGCTCTACATCCTCTACACCTCCGGTACCACGGGCGCACCGAAGGGCGTGGTGCGGGACAACGGCGGCCATGCCGTGGCCCTTAGCTGGACCATGGACAACGTCTACGGCGTCGGCCCAGGGAACGTTATGTGGACGGCATCCGACGTCGGCTGGGTGGTGGGACACTCCTACATCGTCTACGGCCCGCTGCTGGCCGGCGCCACCACCGTCCTCTACGAGGGAAAGCCGGTGGGAACCCCGGATGCGGGTGCCTTCTGGCGCGTGATCCAGGACCACAAGGTCAATGTCCTGTTCACCGCCCCCACCGCGCTGCGCGCCATCCGCAAGGCGGATCCCGAAGCGAAACTGCTGCATAACTACGACATCTCCAGCCTGCGAACGCTGTTCGCCGCGGGGGAGCGGCTCGACACCGATACCTTCCATTGGGCGTCGCAGACCCTGGACGTCCCGGTGGTGGACCACTGGTGGCAGACCGAGACCGGCTGGGCCATCTGCGCCAACCCGCGCGGGCTGGAAGAGCTCCCCATCAAGGCAGGCTCGCCCAGCGTTCCGATGCCGGGCTTCAGGCTCAACATCGTGGACGGACTGGGGGAGGACGTCGAAACCGGGACGGAAGGGAACATCGTGCTCGGCCTGCCGCTGCCGCCCGGAACGCTGACCACTCTCTGGGGCGACGACGAACGCTACGTCTCCTCCTACCTCCAGGCATTTGAAGGATCCTACGCCACCGGCGACTCCGGCTACCGGGACGAGGACGGCTACGTGTTCGTGATGGGCCGTACCGACGACATCATCAACGTGGCCGGGCACCGGCTGTCCACCGGTGCCATGGAACAGGTCATCGGACAGCACCCGGCAGTGGCCGAGTGCGCGGTGATTGGCCTGGCGGATCCGCTGAAGGGCCAGCGGCCCAGCGGCTACGTGGTGCTGAAATCGGGAGTGGATGTGCCGGAGGACATACTGGTCAAGGACCTGATCGCGCTGGTCCGCCGGGACATCGGAGCCGTTGCCGACTTCAAGCACGTGGCAGTGGTCGACGCCCTGCCCAAGACGCGTTCGGGGAAGATCCTCCGCAAGACCATGAGGCAGATTGCCGACGGCGAGGAGTATGTGGTGCCGTCCACGATCGAGGACGCCGGGGTGATCGACCAGCTGATCGAAACACTGCGTCCGGCCGGCCCCGGGAACTAGCAGTCAGACGGATCAGCCGTGCGCTCGCCGGAGCCGGCCACCGTCAGCTCCGGGTCCAGCGGTACTCGTTCTCAGGCCTGCCCGGCGCGCCGTAACGGGCAGTTCGGGAGACCGTTCCGGCATCCGCCAGGTATTCGAGGTACCGCCGGGCCGTCACGCGGGACATCCCGAGCGCGTCCATGACTTCCGTGGCGGAGACGGCGTCCGCCTGCTGCTTCATGAACTCCTGCACAGCGTCCAGGGTCGACGTCGACAGCCCCTTGGGAAGCGGCAGCTCACTCGGCGCCCGCAGGCTCGCGAAAGCCTGGTCGACGTCGCTTTGCGATGCTCCGGACCTTGACCCGCCCGAGCCTGCCGCGAGCTGCTCGCGGAACTGCCGGTAGCTGGCCAGCTTGTCCGCGAACGTGGCGTAGGTGAAGGGCTTGATGAGGTACTGGACCACTCCGATGGACACGGCACTGCGCACGATGTTGAGTTCACGCACTGCCGTGATCGCGATAATGTCCGGCAGCAGCCCTGATGCCCGCATGCGCCGGGCGATGTCCAGGCCGTGGAGGTCGGGAAGGTTCATATCCAGCAGTACGAGTTCCACGGGATTGCCGGCGGCAGCGAATTCGGCCAGGAGCCGTAGCGCCGATTGGCCGTCAGGTGCCGTGCCCGCAAGGGAAAAGCCTTCCAGCCTTCCCAAATAGGCGCCGTGCGCTGCCGCGGCTACCGGTTCGTCCTCAACGACGAGGACTCGGATATCGCTCATGAAGTCTCCTTGGTGGTGCCTGCTGCGGGAAGGAAGATGTGGAAATGGGCCCCGCGCGGGTTTGTGATGGTCACGGTCCCGCCCAGCCGGTGGACGGCCTGCCGGACCAGCGCCAGGCCCAGCCCACGGCCGTATGTGCCGGTCGCCTTGGTGCTGAACCCGTGCCGGAACACGTCATCAACGGCATCCGGGTCGATTCCGTGTCCGGAGTCCTCCACCGTGATGTCCACGCCCCGGACCCCGGACTCCACCGACAACTCGACCCATTTGGGGGCCGGAGCGTCGGCCGCCGCGTCGATGGCGTTGTCCAGGAGGTTGCCAAGAATGGTCACCAGGTCCTGGACGGCCACGCCGGCCGTCCCCGCTGTGCTGTTTGCCTGCAGGCCCAGTTCAACGCCGCGTTCGTGCGCCTCTGCGGCCTTGCCCATGAGGAGGGCACTCAACACCGGCTCTTCGATGGCACCCACCATCTCATCGGTGAGCTGCTGGCTGAGCTCCAAGTCACGGGTGGCAAATTCCAAGGCGTCGTCCGTCCGCCCCAGTTCCATCAGCGAAACGATCGTGTGGAGGCGGTTGGCGTGCTCGTGGGTTTGGGCGCGCAGCGCGTCCGAAAGGGTACGCATGGTTTCCAGTTCGCTGCCCAGCGACTCGATCTCCGTGCGGTCGCGGATGGTTGCCACGGTCCCGAACACTGCCGGGCGCTGCCGTCCGGCGGATGAAGCCGGCCCCACCGCAGGTCCCTGGTTGACCACAAGGACGCGGGGACCGGCCAGATGGATTTCGTCCTGCGCTGTCCGGCCGGATTCGAAGAGCTCCTTCAAGCTGGTAGCAAGGGGGAGGTCGCTGAGCAGGGCAGCGTCCGCGGGATCGCCCCCGGAAGGCCTTGTCGTGAGTCCAAGGAGCTCGGCAGCCTGGTCGTTGTACATCACCACCCGCCCCTTGGGATCGATCAGGATGACCCCTTCGCGGACCGAGTGCAGGACCGACTCGTAGTACGCGAAAAGCTGGGCGAGCTGCTCGGGTCCCCATCCCCGGGTGACGTTGCGGAGGTACCTGCCCAGCAGCCACGACGCCACCGAGCCGCCCAGCAGGAGGGCAAAAGCTATGGCCAGCAGGGCCGGCAAGCGGCCTGAGACGGCAACGTCCACCGTCCGGACCGTCACCCCGGCCGCCACCAGGGCCTTGACGTTCCCGGACTGGTCCTTGACGGGCGCGATCGTGCGAACCGACGGACCCAGCGTGCCGGCCGTGATTTCCGTGAACACCTGTCCGTTCAGGGCGGCATCAATGGATCCGATGTACGGCTTGCCGAGCTCCTCGTCGCGCGGGTGCGTCCACCTGGTCCGGTCCGGGGCCATGATGGTGATGAAATCCGCGTCGGCGTCGCCCATCACGTGCAGGGCGTAGGGCTGCAGCACCGCGGACGGGTCGGCCGACCCCGCTGCCTGCAGGACCAGGGGGCTGTCCGCGATGGCTGTCGCGATGCCGGACATCCGCCTGCCGGCTTCGTCGTAGGCATGGTCCCGGGCGTCGATGAAGGTGGCTGTGCCGACTATTGCGGTCAGCGCGAGCATGAACAGCAAATGCGCCACGAACAGCCGGCGCGCAATGCTCCACTTATGCTTCATTCCAACCTTCCACGACCAATATGAACGCAACGGTGAGCCAGGTCACGCGATGCCCAATGATGGATATCACACCGGACTGACGTGTAGAGCCCAGAGACTGTGCCGCAACGTCTTCCAGATTATCCATAAGGAGACACATCATGGCTTCTCAACGAGGAGAGTCAGCTGCGCCTGTCAAGGCGAAGCGCAAAGGACTCGACAAGTCGCACTACCTCTACATTGCCGTCATCGCCGCCGTGATCCTCGGCGCAGTGATCGGCCTGATGTTCCCGGAGGTTGGCAAATCGCTCAAACCGCTGGGCGACGGCTTCATCAAGCTGATCAAGATGATGATCGCTCCGGTGATCTTCTGCACCATCGTCCTGGGCATCGGCTCCATCGCGAAGGCCGCCACTGTGGGCAAGGTGGGCGGCCTGGCGCTGGGCTACTTCATCGTGATGTCAACCTTCGCGCTGGCCATCGGCCTCGTGGTGGGCAACCTCATCCACCCGGGTGAAGGCCTGAAGCTGACACCGTACGATCCCAACAAGAAGGCTGCCACCGACAGCACGGTTGACTTCCTGCTGGGCATCATCCCGAGCGACATTCCGGTGCTGCCCACCCTGCTGGCAGCCATCCTCGTCGGCTTCGCCCTGCAGAAGATGGGCCCCCAGGGTGCCCCCATCCTCAAGGCCATCGGCCACGGCCAGGCGCTGGTCTTCCGTGTCCTCATCATGATCATGTGGCTGGCCCCGGTTGGTGCCTTCGGTGCCATCGCCGCGGTCGTCGGTGCTACGGGCTTCCAGGCGATCGTGAGCATGTTCACCCTGATGCTCGCGTTCTACATCACCTGCGCACTGTTCATCGTGGTCATCCTCGGCGGCCTCCTGCAGGTCGTGGCCGGCGTCAACATCTTCCGCCTCATGAAGTACCTGGCCCGCGAATACCTGCTGATCTTCTCCACGTCCTCCTCCGAAGCCGCACTGCCGCGCCTCATCGCCAAGATGGAACACCTCGGTGTGTCCAAGCCGGTGGTTGGTGTCACGGTTCCCACCGGATACTCCTTCAACCTTGACGGCACCGCCATCTACCTGACCATGGCATCCCTGTTCGTGGCCAACGCCATGGGTACCCCGCTGGACCTCGGGGCGCAGGTATCCCTGCTGGTCTTCATGATCATCGCTTCCAAGGGCGCGGCAGGCGTGACCGGCGCCGGCCTGGCAACGCTGGCCGCAGGCCTGCAGGCCCACAAGCCCGAACTGCTTGGCGGCGTCGGCATGATTGTCGGCATCGACCGCTTCATGTCCGAGGCCCGCGCCCTGACCAACTTCACCGGGAACGCCGTAGCCACGGTCCTGATCGGCACCTGGGTCAAGGAGATCGACGGCGGCCAGGTTGAGCGCGTCCTGTCCGGCGAAGAGCCCTTCGACGAGCAGACCATGATCGCCGGCCACCACGTCGAACAGGAAGTTGCGGCACCGGCACCGGCACCGGCCCCGGCCCGCGCCTGAACCGTCCGCGCCTGAACTGTCCGCGCCTGAACGGACGGGTTCCACTGCCGGCCTGAAGAACACCAGAGACCGCCCGTGCAGGGTTATCCTGCACGGGCGGTCTTTTGCGCCGGGCGCATCAACCTTCGACCTTTACCAGAAGGTAAAGGCTCAAGCAAGGGCGCGTGTCAAGTTCCGTTGAATCACGGATGCGGCGCTGTAACCTTGGTGGGAAGAACCATAGGCGCTGAACATTCAGCGGCAGGACATCAACGTCATCGAAAGTGTGGATAGATACGTGAGCAGCGAGCAGGGTTCAGCAACTCTGGAAGGCACCGAACTCGATCTGGAAGACGCCGTCATGGGTCCTACCGGGCGCCCCTACCGCGAATTTCCCGAGCCTGCGCCCCTGTCGTCCCACGGCCCCGCCCGTGTGATCGCCATGGTGAACCAGAAGGGCGGCGTCGGCAAGACGACGTCCACCATCAATCTGGCCGCAGCACTCGCCGAATACGGCCGCCGTGTCCTGCTGGTCGATTTTGACCCCCAGGGCGCATTGTCCGCCGGCCTCGGGACCAATCCGCACGAACTGGACCTGACGGTCTACAACGTCCTGATGGACCGCAAAGTGGACATCCGGGACGCCATCCAGCACACCGGCGTCGAGAACGTTGACCTGCTGCCGGCAAACATCGACCTCTCCGCCGCGGAAGTGCAGCTGGTCAATGAAGTGGCGCGCGAACAGGTGCTGGACCGGGCCCTGAAGAAGGTTGAAGACGATTACGACGTCGTCCTGATTGACTGCCAGCCGTCGCTTGGCCTGCTGACGGTCAACGCACTCACCGCCGCGCACGGCGTCATCATCCCGCTGATCTGCGAATTCTTTGCACTGCGCGCAGTGGCGCTGCTGGTGGAAACCATCGACAAGGTCCAGGACCGGCTGAACCCCAGGCTCCAGGTCGACGGCGTGCTGGCCACCATGTACGACGCCCGCACCCTGCACAGCCGCGAGGTCATCAGCAGGCTGGTGGAAGCCTTCGGGGATAAAGTGTTCGAGACCGTCATCAAGCGTTCCATCAAGTTCGCCGACGCCACGGTGGCCGCTGAACCCATCACCAGCTATGCCGCCAACCACATCGGTGCCGACGCCTACCGCCGCCTGGCCAAAGAGCTGATTTCGCGCGGCGGCGCGCCCTAGCCAAGGCTGTGGCACTGGCAGGCACACCGCTCGCTCCCTCGGGCCCGCAGCCCGGTCCGGCGGAAGCCACGGCGACTGACCCGCAAACCGAACCGGGGAAGAAACCCGGCTTCGAAGTGCGGCTCGCCAACTTCACCGGTCCCTTTGACTTGCTGCTCGGCCTGATCAGCAAACACCAGCTGGACATCACCGAGGTGGCACTGGCCACGGTGACGGATGAGTTCATCAAGTACATCAGGAACCTCCAGCAGTTGGGCGAGGAATGGGCGCTCGATGAGGCCAGTGAGTTCCTGGTCATCGCGGCCACCCTCCTTGACCTCAAGGCGGCCCGGCTCCTGCCGGCAGGGGAGGTTGAGGACGACGAAGACGTCGCCTTGCTCGAAGCGCGGGACCTCCTCTTCGCCCGTCTGCTGCAGTACAAGGCATTCAAGCAGGTGGCAGGACTGATCAACTCCACCCTTGAGCTCGAAGCACGCAGTTACCCCCGCCAGGTTGCCTTGGAAGAGCACTTCGCGGCGCTGCTTCCGGAACTCGTGTGGCGGCATACGCCCCGGCAGTTCGCCGCCCTGGCGGAATCCGCGCTGAAGCCCAAGGAAGCACCTCCGACCGAGGTTGGCCTGGCGCACCTGCACGGCAGTGCCGTCAGCGTGAAGGAACAGGCTGAAATCCTTGGACTGAAGCTCCAGTCGGGGCGGCCGTTGTCCTTCAGGGCGCTGATTGCCGACGCCGAATCGACGCTGGTTGTAGTGGCCCGGTTTCTGGCCCTCCTGGAACTGTTCAGGGACAAGGCGGTAGCGTTCGACCAGCTCCTTCCGCTGGGCGACCTGACAGTCCATTGGACAGCCGGCGGCGATGACTGGAGCAGCGATCATCTCACCGAGGAATACGAGGAGCAGCCGTGAGCGCCACGACGCCGGATGCCGCCACTAGCGGCGGAACTGACAGCGGCTTGAATGTTGCCGAACTTCCCGGCGGCGCACGTGCCGCCCTCGAAGCGGTGCTGATGGTGATTGACCAGCCGGCCACCGCCGTCGAACTGGCCGCCGGGCTCAATCTCACCGTCGACGTCGTCGAGCAGCTCCTGGCGGAACTTCAGCGTGAGTATAACGGCTATACTGTTAATGCCCCGGACTCGGACGTCGCCAACTCTGCTCTTATGAACATTGCCGGCAACACATCCAGACCCCGGGGTTTTGAATTGCGGAATATCGCCGGAGGCTGGCGCATCTATTCCCGAGCGGATTTTGCCGACGTCGTGGGCGGATTCGTTCTGGAAGGACAGACAGCCAGGCTGACGCAGGCGGCGTTGGAAACGCTCGCCGTGATCGCTTACCGCCAGCCCGTATCAAGGGCCAGGGTGTCTGCAATTCGAGGAGTTAATGTTGACTCTGTCGTGCGGACGCTGATGCAGCGGGGACTGATCGAAGATTCGGGGACCGATCCCGAGTCCGGAGCCATCCTTTACCGCACGACGTCGTATTTCCTGGAACGCATGGGAATCGGCTCGGTGGCTGAGTTGCCGCAGCTTTCACCCCATCTTCCAGGGCTTGAAGGCATCGAAGAGTTCTACGACGCCGGAAGAATGTAGGCAGCATCCATGCCTGCGCACGAGTATCCACCAGGGCGGAAGCAATCCGCCCGGCTGGCGAGTGTTGTCGGGAGACAACCAACGCCGGCCACCATAACGAAGGACGGGTCATGACACAGGCGGGACGCCAGGGTTCACCACGTAACAGTTCGGGACGCAACAGCGCCGGACAAAATCAGGCCGGACGCTATCCGGTACAGGGCGGCGGCAGCCGTGGAGGCGGGGCCGGCGGCGCCGGCTACAAGGGCGGCGGCGACCGTCCCTTCAAACGCCCCAAGCCTCGCGAAGAGGCCTTCATCGATCCGGACCTGCAAGGTCCCGCCGGCGCGCCGGCAGACCGCCCGGCGTCCGGTGACTGGAAGCAGGGCAAACCTGCCACCCGGAAGCCCGGTTCGCGCAAGCCCGGCGCCGGCAAGGAGCCCGGCACCCCCGGCGCGCTGAAGCCCAAGCCGCGGTCTGCCGCGGCCAAGACGTTCGGTACGCGCGCCTTCGGCGGCGAACGGTTCGGCCAGAACCTGGGTGCCGTCCGCAAGCCTTCGCGCAAGCGCGGACCCCGCGGCGACGTGCCCCAGTCCGAAGTGCACGACGCCGACGGCATCCGCCTGCAGAAGGTCATGGCCTCCGCCGGTGTTGCTTCACGGCGCGTGTGCGAGGAAATGATCTCCGAGGGACGCGTCGAGGTGGACGGCAAGGTCGTCACCGAGCTGGGCGTCCGCGTCGACCCGAAAACGGCAGTCATCCATGTCGACGGCCTGCGTATCCAGCTGGACGAAAACATGGTCTACATGGTGTTCAACAAGCCCAAGGGCGTTGTGTCCACCATGGAGGACCCGGACGGCCGCCCGTGCATCAGCGACTTCGTCCGCAACACCCACGGCGAACGCCTCTTCCACGTGGGACGGCTCGACGTCGCCACCGAGGGTCTGCTCCTGTTGACCAACGACGGCGAACTGGCCAACCGCCTGACGCACCCGTCCTACGAGGTGCCCAAGACGTACCTGGTCCAGGTTCGCGGCCCGTTCCCGCAGGGAATCGGCGCGCAGCTGAAGGCTGGCGTTGAGCTTGAGGACGGAATGGCCTCGGTTGACTCCTTTAAGCTGGTGGACTCCACTCCGGGCCACGTGCTGATCGAGGTTGTGCTGCACTCCGGCAAGAACCGGATCGTGCGCCGTCTCTTTGACGCCGTCGGCTTCCCGGTACTGCGGCTCGTGCGCGTCAAGGTGGGACCCATTGGCCTGGGAGACCAGCGCCAGGGGAGCATCCGCAACCTCGGTAAGCAGGAAGTCGGCCACCTGCTGGCATCAGTAGGGCTGTAGCGCATGTCTGCCTTTCGCACCCACGGCCGCGGGCACCTGAACGGCCCGGTGGTGGTTATTGGCACGGGACTGCTGGGAACCAGCATCGGCCTGGGCCTGCGGGGCCGCGGGGTGTCCGTGTTCCTGTCCGACCCGTCGCCCACCAACCAGGCGGTCGCGGTCGATATCGGGGCAGGCCTTCCGTTGTCGCGCCTTGGTGACGAGCAGCCCGAACTCGTCGTTGTGGCCGCACCGCCGGACGTAACGGCGGATGTGGTGGAACGCTCCTTGGCTGATTACCCCGCCGCAACGGTGGTGGATATCGCCAGTGTGAAGGCCGGCATCCTGGCTGACCTTCGCGGGCGCGGGGTGGATCTTTCCCGCTACGTGGGGACGCATCCCATGGCCGGCCGGGAGAAGTCCGGGCCGGTGGCGGCCCGCGGTGAGCTGTTCACCTCCATGCCGTGGGTGGTGTGCCCTTCCGGGGAAACATCGCCCGGCGCACTGCAGGCCGCCCGGGCCCTGGCGACCGACCTCGGCGCCGTGGTGACACAGTTCGGCGCGGAGGAACATGATCACGCCGTGGCGCTTGTGTCGCATCTTCCCCAGGTGATGTCTTCACTGGTGGCCAGCCGGCTTCAGGGTACGCCCATGCATGCGTTGTCCCTGGCCGGAAACGGCCTGCGGGACGTCACCCGCATCGCTGCCAGCGACCCCACCCTATGGGTTCAGATCCTCGGCGCGAATGCCGGCCCGGTGGTGGAGATCCTGCATGGTGTCCGCGAGGACCTCAACCGGCTGATCGGAACCCTCGAAGATCCGGCCGCCCCCGGTGCGCGCCTCGACCTGGCGCAGCTGATCAGCGAAGGCAATGCCGGGCAGTCCCGTATTCCGGGCAAGCACGGCGGACCTCCGCAGGCCTATTCCTGGCTGACTGTCCTGGTGGACGACCGTCCGGGGCAGATCGCCCGCCTCCTGACGGAGATCGGCGAAATCGGGGTCAACCTCGAAGACCTGCGGCTGGATCATTCCTCGGGGCAGAATGTAGGCATGGTGGAACTCTCCGTCTTGCCCAACAAACATGATCTGCTCATTGAAGCTCTCAACGACCGTGGATGGCGGGTACTGCAGTAATGACACAGGAACTCATCGAAACCGTGCCCATGCTTCGCCAGGGCAGGCCGCTGGTTGTTGCCATCGACGGCCCCTCGGGATCCGGAAAGTCCAGTGTGAGCAGGGAAGTGGCGCGACGCCTCCGCCTGGCCTACCTGGACACCGGCGCCATGTACCGGGCGCTCACCTGGTACTGCCTGGACCGGGGAATCGACCTGGGGGATGCCGCGGCCATCGAGCAGGCCTCAGAGGACCTGCCGTTGGACGTCAGCACCACCCCCCACGAGGAGTACGTTAGGGTCGGCGGAACGGACGTCACCGAGGCAATCCGGGAACCGGCCATCTCTTCGGCCGTCAGCGCCATCGCCACCACCCTCGGTGCGCGCAAGGAACTGGTCCGCCGGCAGCGTGAACTTATTGAGGTCCACCACCGCCGCATCGTGGTGGAAGGCCGGGACATCACCACCGTCGTGGCTCCCGGCGCCGAAGTCCGCATGCTGCTGACCGCCAGCGAGGAGGCCCGGCTTCGCCGCCGGGGAGTCCAGTTGGGCGGCACGCAGAGCGCGGAGCAACTGGCAGCGCAGGTTACCCAGCGCGACGCCAAGGACTCCACGGTGGTCAATTTCACCACGGCTGCCGACGGCGTCGTCACCCTGGATTCCTCGGATCTGGACTTCGACGGCACCGTCGACGCAGCCCTGGGCATAGTCAACAAGGTCCTCAACCGTGACTGACGCCGGCGGTCGCCGTCAGAGCCCGCTCCAAGCGGGTGGTGCCCTGCCAGGTGCCTGGACCATGGCGTGGAGCCGGCCCGTCGGCTGGTTGCTCGACCACGTGGTCTACCGGACAACAGTCAGCGGACGGGAAAATGTCCCGGCCGTAGGGCCTGTGATCTTCGCCGGCAACCACATCAGCTTCCTGGACGGGCCGGTGATGTTCGGAGCATCACCTCGGCCCATGCACATCCTCGTCAAACAGGAAATGTTCAAGGGGATCCTCGGCCGGGTCCTCACGGCGTCCGGCCAGTTTCCGGTAGACCGCTCGGGGGACCGTGCCGCGCTGCAGCTGAGCAAGAGCGCGCTCGACGCCGGCCGGTGCATCGGCATCCTTCCCGAAGGAACACGGGGGAGCGGCGAGGCCTCCACCATTAACAACGGGGTGGCCTGGCTCGCGCTGAACTCCGGTGCCACCGTGATTCCGGTTGCCATCCTGGGCACCAGGATCGGCGGCGAACACCTCGACGCCGTTCCGCCGCCGCGCCGGAGGCTGCACGTCAGCTTCGGTAAGGCCGTGGCTGTGGGGCGCAGGCCCGGCGAGACAGGGCGTGTTTCAATGGACAGGGCGGGAAACGAGATCCGCGCTGCACTGGCAGGGCATGTCCAGCAAACGATTCAACTCAGCGGGCAGGCTTTGCCCGGCGCGGATTCACCGCAAGAACGTCATGAAGAAGTAGCCGGGACGCCGGCAGATCACCACTAAGGAAAGTGCAATGAGCGATACGACTCAAACCTCCGGCAAATTTGGCGCCGGCGAAGACGAATACACGCCCACCGGCACGGACCAGGTGGCGGAGCATCTTGCTGCCCTGGACGATGACGAGGCCGAGCTTCGCGCTGCCTCGCTCCGGGCCGGCCTGGACGACTATGAACTGGATGAAGAGGACGCCGCCCTCCTGAGCGGCCACTACGACGACCAGGACTTCGACGGTCCGGTCAAGCTCGACCCGGTCCTGGCCATCATCGGCCGGCCCAACGTGGGCAAATCCACCCTGGTAAACCGTATCCTTGGACGCCGCGAAGCCGTGGTGGAAGACACCCCCGGCGTCACCCGTGACCGGGTGATGTACTCGGCCACCTGGAACGGCAGGAACTTCACGGTCGTCGACACCGGCGGCTGGGAGCATGATGCCCGCGGCATCCATGCCCGCGTGGCCGAACAGGCAGAGATGGCCGTGGAGCTCGCCGACGCCGTGCTGTTCGTCGTCGACTCCGCCGTCGGGGCCACAGCCACGGACGAAGCCGTCGTGAAGATGCTCCGCAAGTCCAAGAAACCGGTCATCATGGTGGCCAACAAGGTAGATGACTTCGCACAGGAAGCCGACTCGGCAACGCTCTGGGGCCTCGGCTTCGGCGAACCGTACCCGGTATCGGCACTGCACGGCCGGGGTGTTGCTGACCTCCTGGACCACGTCATGGAAACCCTGCCCGAGTACTCCACGATCGAAGGCCTGGAGCGCTCCGGCGGCCCGCGCCGCATCGCCCTCATCGGGCGTCCGAACGTCGGCAAGTCCTCGCTGCTGAACAAACTGGCCGGTTCCGAGCGCGTTGTCGTGGACAACACCGCCGGCACCACGCGCGACCCCGTCGATGAATTCATCGAACTCGGTGGCCGCACCTGGCGTTTCGTCGATACCGCCGGCATCCGCCGCCGCCAGCACATGGCGCAGGGCGCCGACTTCTACGCCTCACTGCGTACGCAGAGCGCCTTGGAAAAGGCGGAGGTCGCCGTCGTGCTCCTCGCCGTGGACGAAGTGCTCAGTGAGCAGGATGTCCGCATCCTGCAGCTGGCCATCGAATCCGGCCGTGCACTGGTTCTCGCGTTCAACAAATGGGACCTGCTGGACGACGAACGCCGCACCTACCTTGAGCGTGAAATCGAGCAGGACCTCGCCCACGTGGCCTGGGCTCCGCGGGTCAACATTTCAGCCCTGACCGGCTGGCACAAGGACCGCCTCGTTCCTGCCCTGGATACCGCACTGGAAAGCTGGGACAAGCGCATCCCCACCGGACGCCTGAACGCTTTCCTCGGCGAACTGGTGGCCGCGCACCCGCACCCCGTCCGTGGCGGCAAGCAGCCCCGCATCCTCTTCGGCACCCAGGCCTCCAGCCGTCCGCCGAAGTTCGTCCTGTTCACCACCGGTTTCCTGGACCCCGGATACCGCCGGTTCATCACCCGGCGCCTCCGCGAAACCTTCGGTTTCGAGGGAACACCCATCGAGGTCAACATGCGTGTTCGCGAAAAGCGTGGCAAGAAGCGTTAATTACGACACACCTCGCCCGTGTCACACGCAAAGTGTCACAGGCACCCTCCGGAATCGTGTAAGCTTTTGGAGGTGGTTCGGCCGGACTGCTGAGGTAAGAATCCTGGGAAACCGGGGAGGACAACCGAGGCGGAGAACGGCGGAACTAACGGGCTGTAGCGCAGCTTGGTAGCGCACTTGACTGGGGGTCAAGGGGTCGCAGGTTCAAATCCTGTCAGCCCGACCAAAGAGAAACGCTCCGCTCCGGGAAATATCCCGGAGCGGAGCGTTTCTTGTTTGTGCAGGGCTGGCGACGTGGCCGAATTGACGGCGGGCATCTACTTCAGGAAACGCGACGTCCGTCGGTCGGCGAGGATCTTACCGCCTGTCTGGCAGCGCGGGCAGTACTGCAGCGCCCTGTCGGCAAAGGACACTTCCCGGACCGTTTCTCCGCAGACGGGGCACGCCTGTCCGGTCCGACCATGAACGCGCATGGTGTTCCGCTTCGCGTCCTTCAGTTCGTTTGGTGCCTTCCCCACGGCCTCTGCCACCGCGGCCCCCAGGATATTGTGCACGGAGTCGTAAAGGACGCGGACAGCCTCCGGGTCCAGTGACTTCGCGATGGCGAAGGGGGAGATCCGGGCAGCGTGGAGGATTTCGTCGCTGTAGGCGTTGCCGATCCCGGCGATCACCCCCTGGTTCCGTAACAGTCCCTTAATCTGCTGGCTGCTCGAGGAAAGAATCCCGGCGAAATCCTCAAGCCGGAACGAGGGGTCCAACGGATCCGGGCCCAGGCTCGCGACGCCGGGGATCTCCTCCGGGTCCCGGACCACGTAAAGGGCAAGGCTCTTTTTTGTGCCCGCCTCAGTGAGGTCGATCCCCAGATGGGATTCGCCGCCGTCGGCATCCGGGCGGCTCTTGGCGAACTCCAGCCGCGCGGCAATGTACCCTTTGCCCCGTGGCAGCAGGGCGTGCGACGGCGACTCGGTGTACCGCAGCCAGCCAGCCTTGGCCAGGTGGAACGCGAGATAGAGTCCGTCCGCATCAATGATGAGGAACTTTCCCCGGCGCTGGACGCCGGAGATGGTGCGGCCTTCCAGCGCCGTAAATGGCGGGTCCGCCGTCTTGAGCACCGCGAACGAAACGATCTGGATTTTCGTCAGCACGGCTCCACGAAGCCGGTCGCCCAGGAAAGCGCCCAGCCCGGCCACTTCGGGAAGTTCTGGCATGCCACTACTGTGCCATAAGGGTCCCCACAGGCGCTCCCTGCCGGGGCTGTTGATGTGCATATACTTTCAGCGGCGGCTTGTTCTGCAGACCTCCGTTGACATTGCTGATTGACCAACATTCGTGGTTGACCCGATGAAAGGCCCCTGATGAGCAACATTCCCGAAGACCTGTCCTACACTGCCGAGCACGAGTGGGTTTCCGCGCCGAACACTGACGGCGTGGTGCGGGTGGGCATCACTGACTTTGCCCAGGACGCCCTCGGTGACGTCGTATACGCGCAGATGCCCGAAGTCGGCACCAAAGTGACGGCCAACGAGGTCGTGGGCGAGGTTGAGTCCACCAAGAGCGTCAGCGACATCTACGCTCCCGTGAGCGGTGAAGTCGTCGCCAGGAACGAAGCCCTGGACACCGACTCGGCACTTATTAACAGCGATCCTTACGGCGAGGGCTGGCTGATTGAGGTCAAGCTTGCCGAGGCCGACGCAGTGGAGTCCCTGCTCAGTGCATCGGAGTACGAACAACAGGTAGGCTAAAGATAACCGGCATGGAGGTCCGGCTGTTGAGAGATTGACAGCCGGGCCGCACGCCGTAGAACCGGATCTGCCAGGCTTTTCCGGAGGGCACGCGTTGTTTGCAGGGGGACATCTGCAACGGAAGAGGAGGAATCCATGGTTGGTCACGAAAATAGCCACAGCGGTGGTGATTACGGCACGGGCGGAGTGAAGGCTTCGGAGACCACCTCAATCCACCTCACGCCAATCCGTGATGAGCCGACCATCGCTCCCAAGCTCTCTCCGGAGGAGCGGGTTGCGGTTGAAGCCCTTCCGTACGGCTCGGCACTCCTGGTCGCCCACAGCGGTCCGAACACCGGTGCACGATTCCTGTTGGACTCCGACGTCACCACCGCCGGGCGCCACCCGGACGCGGACATCTTCCTGGACGATGTCACGGTGTCCCGCCGCCACGTCGAATTCCGCCGGACGGCACGGAGCTTCGAAGTTGTTGATACGGGCAGCCTCAACGGCACCTACGTCAACCACGACCGCGTGGACAGCGTGGAGCTCAAATCCGGTAATGAAGTCCAGATCGGCAAGTTCCGGCTCACTTTCTACCTCAGCCCTGCCCGCGCAGCAGGCAACGTCTGATCCCGGGGTAGTTGCCTGTGGCACTGGCACAACCGGAACGGCGCGGACCCCAGGTCCTGAACATCGGGGAAGTACTCGCGCAGCTGAGCGACGACTTTCCTGGAATGACTGCGTCCAAGATCAGGTTCCTCGAAGAAAAAGGCCTGATCAACCCGCAACGCACCCCGGCCGGCTATCGGCAGTATTCGGACACCGATGTTGAGCGGCTGCGGTTCGTGCTGGCCCTGCAACGGGATCAGTATCTTCCGCTTAAGGTCATCAAGGATTACCTCGACGCCATTGACCGGGGAGAACGCCCGGAGAACCTGCCGCCCGGCGTCACGGTGTCGCCGCGGATCGTGTCGGACGAGCTCGCCACTGAGCTGCAGAACAAGGTGCGCAGGCTGAGCGAGGACCAGCTGCGGGCCGAATCCGGCGCCAGTGTGCCGCTGCTGCGCTCCCTCCTCGAGTTCGGCCTGATCGGACACGTCAACGGGAAGTTCGATGAACATGCCCTTCAGGTGGCCCGCGCCTGCGTGCAGCTGGAAAGCCACGGCCTTGAGCCGCGCCACCTGCGGCCGTTCCAGGCCGCTGCGGAGCGGGAGTTCGGGCTGGTGGAGCGTGCCGTAGCTCCGCTGACCTCCCGCAAGGACGCGGCCTCGCACGCCCGGGCCGCCGAGGCTGCCCGCGAAATCAGTGATCTCTGCCTGACGCTGCACCGTGCCTTGGTGCAGGACCGTATATCGCGAATGGATATCTGATGATTGAAGTCGAGATCGTGGGTGTGCGGATCGAACTGCCGTCGAACCAGCCGCTGGTGCTGTTGCGGGAGATTCACGGCGAACGGCACGTGCCCATCTGGATTGGCACCCCTGAAGCCAGCGCCATTGCATTGGCCCAGCAGGGTGTGGTTCCGCCGCGGCCCATGACGCACGACCTCCTCATTGACGTTGTGGAGTCCCTGGGCCACTCCATTGTCAGCGTGAACATCGTCGCCGTCGAGGACAACATCTTCTACGGACAGCTGCAGTTCGAGGACGGCACCACGGTCAGCTCCAGGGCCTCGGACGCCCTTGCGCTGGCGTTGCGGGCCAAATGCCGTATCTGGTGCGCCGACTCGGTGATGGATGAGGCCGGGGTCAGGATCACCGAGCATGATGAAGGCGAAGACACCGAACCGGGCCCGACCGTGGACGAGGAGCGCGAACTGCGGCGCTTTCGGGAGTTCCTGGACGACGTGGAACCGGAAGATTTCGACGGCTGAGATCACGTTAAGGTTAAAGTCGAGGCTGAAAGTTTCGACACGCCCCTGAAATGGGGCCAACGTCTTTGACCTTGGGGCGCGGCAGGCCTAACGTCGAAGATATCAAGTTCCCATTGCGTACAACAGCCGCGCAAGTCACACTGGAATGTGCAGCCCCGGCTGAATTACACAGATGAATTTCAGGTCTGTGTTCGCTGTTGCTGCTACTTCCCTAGGGGAGCATAAGACGAGGAGGGTCCCACGTGAGTCCGAAAGGCGAAGCTGGCGAGCTAAAGCAGGCTTCAACGGCAGGCGTAGCCCTGCCTGCGAGCGGTGCTCAGGGCCTCCTCTTCACGGAAGACCTCCCCGTACTGGACGAAGATGCGGGCTACCGCGGACCGACGGCCTGCAAGGCAGCCGGTATCACTTACCGCCAACTCGACTACTGGGCACGCACAGGCCTGGTGGAGCCTGCCGTGCGCGGCGCCGCCGGTTCCGGCTCGCAGCGCCTCTACGGCTTCCGCGACATCCTGGTGCTGAAAGTCGTCAAACGGCTGCTCGATACTGGAGTGTCACTGCAGCAGATCCGTTCCGCCGTTGAGCACCTGCGCGAACGCGGCGTTGAGGACCTGGCGCAGATTACCCTCATGAGCGATGGCGCCAGCGTCTACGAGTGCACGTCTGCGGATGAGGTCATCGATCTCGTCCAGGGCGGCCAGGGCGTGTTCGGGATCGCAGTCGGACGTGTGTGGCGCGAAGTGGAAGGCAGCCTCGCAGCGCTTCCCAGCGAGCACGCCGTCGAACAGTCCTTTCCGGACGACGAACTCAGCAAGCGCAGGGCCGCCCGCAAGACCGGCTGAAGCTGACGGATCGGCTGGCGTCCTGCCGTAGCAAAAACCCCGAAGCAAGAGAAAGGCCGCCTTCCATCCGGAAGGCGGCCTTTCTGTGCAGTTCGTGTACCAGCGTCGGCCGTTTGCGTGGTGGGCTACCGAATGCTGCGTTCGCGGAGTGCCCCGGCGGAATCCGCGCCGTTGGAGGCCATGAGGTTGTCGAGAAGCGTATTGAACAGGCTGGCCGCATTCTTCGCGGAATCGCCCGGCCAGTGATGCACGGAATGGGCGGCACCCTGGATCTGCTGCCAGTTCGCCTGCTCCGGAATGTGCGGTGTCAGCAACAGTTCACCGAACATCGACTGCATCTCGGCCAGGCGGAAGGCGTGCTCGGACGACCCCGAGCGTACGCGGTTCGCGATAATGCCGGCGGGGGAGAGGTTCGGTGCGAACTCCTGGCGGAACAGCTGGATGGCGCGCATGGTGCGCTCGGTGCCTGCTACTGAAAACAGTCCCGGCTCGGCTACGAGGGCCACCTTGTCGCTGGCGGACCATGCCATCCGGGTCAGTCCGTTCAGCGAGGGAGGGCAGTCAACCAGGATCAGCTGGTACTTGTCCGTGCCGGCCAGGACAGCCGAGAGCCGGCGCAGGTCCCTGCGGCCCAGGTCCGGCCGATCGTAGATTCCGGTATATGCGGAGCCGACAGCCACGTCCAGGACGGCGGGCCGGGCTCCGTTGTAGTTTTCCCGCGCCACCCAGCCGCTGGTGACCACGTTCTCCGCGAGCTTGGCGCGGCGCGGGCTCTTGAGCATCCGGCCGATGTCCAGCTGGTCATCCGGCTGGACACCCAGCGCCGTGCTGGCATCCGCGTGCGGATCAAGGTCCACCACGAGGGTGGGGATGCCGGCGGCCAGGGCCGCAGATGCCAATCCGGTGGTGACGGATGTTTTGCCGACCCCGCCTTTGAGGCTGCTGATGCTGACTACTTGCACTTGAAAAACCAATACCTAACGCCGGTTGCCGTGTTGGGGTAGTGCCGGCTCCGGCTCCCCGGAGCGGAGGGCGCGCGTAAGCGCCCCCGACTCATCATATGTTGCCGCGGTGTTGAATCCGGTTTCATCGGGCGTGTGTGCGGCGCATCCCACGTTGCCGCCGGAGGCATCACTGCTTGGGCCTGCCTATTCCCGCTGAGATGACGGATAATTCTGTGATGGTCGACACAATGATTTGTGTTTCCACGCGCCCGTCTTACACACTGTGACCACTTATCGATACACCCGCAATGATGCAGGAGAAGTATGTTTTCCAAAATTCTGGTGGCTAACCGCGGCGAAATCGCGATCCGCGCCTTCCGTGCCGGCTACGAGCTGGGCGCCAAGACTGTTGCCGTGTTCCCCAACGAGGACCGAAACTCCATCCACCGCCAGAAGGCTGACGAAGCGTACCTGATCGGCGAAGAGGGCCACCCTGTCCGGGCGTACCTCGACGTGGACGAAGTGGTCCGCGTGGCCAAGGAAGCCGGTGCCGATGCCATCTACCCCGGCTATGGCTTCCTCTCGGAGAACCCCCGCCTCGCACGGGCAGCCAAAGAGGCCGGTATCACCTTTGTCGGGCCGCCGGCCGAGGTCCTTGAACTCGCCGGAAACAAGGTCGCCGCTCTTGAAGCGGCGCGCGCCGCCGGCGTTCCCGTCCTCAAGTCGAGCCAGCCCTCCAAGGACCTGGATGAACTGATCGCTGCAGCGGACGAAATCGGCTTTCCCATTTTCGCCAAGGCCGTCGCCGGCGGCGGAGGCCGAGGCATGCGCCGCGTGGACACCCGCGAGGCCCTCCCCGAGGCCCTCCAGGCTGCCATGCGCGAGGCCGACGCCGCTTTCGGTGATCCCACCATGTTCCTGGAGCAGGCCGTACTCCGCCCCCGCCACATCGAGGTCCAGATCCTGGCCGATGCCGAGGGCAACGTCATGCACCTCTTCGAACGCGACTGCTCCATCCAGCGCCGCCACCAGAAGGTGATCGAGATCGCGCCGGCGCCGAACCTCGATGAAGGCATCCGTCAGGCCCTGTACCGGGATGCGGTGAAGTTCGCCAAGGCGCTCAACTACGTCAACGCCGGCACCGTGGAGTTCCTGGTGGACACCGTCGGGGAACGCGCAGGCCAGCATGTGTTCATCGAGATGAACCCGCGCATCCAGGTGGAGCACACGGTCACTGAGGAAGTCACCGATGTGGACCTCGTCCAGGCCCAGCTGCGCATCGCGTCGGGCGAGACGCTCGCCGACCTCGGCCTGTCGCAGGACACCGTCCAGCTCAAGGGCGCCGCACTGCAGTGCCGCATCACCACCGAGGATCCGGCCAACGGTTTCCGTCCGGACGTCGGAAAGATCACCGGTTACCGTTCCGCCGGTGGCGCGGGTGTCCGGCTCGACGGCGGCACCGTCTACTCGGGCGCCGAAATCAGCCCGCACTTCGACTCCATGCTGGTCAAACTGACCTGCCGCGGCCGCGATTACCCCGCAGCAGTGGCCAGGGCGCGTCGCGCCCTGGCGGAATTCCGCATCCGCGGCGTATCCACCAACATTTCCTTCCTCCAGGCCGTGCTGGACGACCAGGACTTCATCGCCGGCGATGTGGCCACCAACTTCATCGACCAGCGCCCTGAGCTGTTGAAGGCCCGCGTCTCCGCGGACCGCGGCACCAAGCTGCTGACCTGGCTGGCAGAGGTCACTGTCAACAAGCCGAACGGCGACCTCACGGTTCACTCGGACCCGGCTGCCAAGCTGCCCGCAGTCGGGGACGCCCCCGCCCCCAAGGGTTCGCGCCAGCGGCTGCTTGAGCTGGGTCCCGAGGGATTTGCCAAGGCGCTGCGCGAGCAGCAGGCCGTCGCCGTCACGGACACCACCTTCCGGGACGCCCACCAGTCACTGCTGGCCACCCGGGTCCGTACCCGCGACCTCGTGGCGGCCGGTCCTGCCGTGTCCGCGCTGCTTCCTGAACTGCTGTCCGTGGAGGCCTGGGGCGGCGCCACGTACGACGTCGCCCTGCGGTTCCTCGGGGAAGATCCCTGGGACCGGCTTGCGGCGCTGCGCAAGGCATTGCCCAACATTTGCCTGCAGATGCTCCTCCGCGGCCGCAACACCGTGGGCTACACGCCGTACCCCGAGGAAGTTACTGAGGCATTCGTCAACGAGGCCGCAGCGACCGGCATCGACATCTTCCGCATTTTCGACGCCCTCAACGACGTCAACCAGATGGCTCCGGCCATCCGCGCTGTGCGGGCCACCGGCACCGCCGTCGCTGAAGTTGCCCTGTGCTACACCGGCGACATGCTCGATCCGGATGAAAAGCTCTACACGCTGGACTACTACCTGGAGCTGGCGCAGAAGATCGTGGACGCAGGCGCCCACATCCTGGCCATCAAGGACATGGCAGGGCTCTTGCGTCCCGCGGCTGCTGCGAAGCTCGTGGCCGCCTTGCGTGAACGCTTTGACCTTCCGGTCCACCTTCACACCCACGACACCGCAGGCGGCCAGCTGGCTACGCTCCTGGCGGCAGTGGACGCAGGGGTGGACGCAGTGGATGTCGCCTCGGCTTCCCTTGCCGGCACCACCAGCCAGCCTTCAGCCTCCGCCCTGGTTGCCGCGCTGGCACACACCCCGCGCGACACAGGCCTGGGGCTGGCCAAGGTCAGCTCGCTGGAACCCTACTGGGAGGCCGTGCGCCGCGTCTACGCTCCGTTCGAGTCGGGCCTGCCCGGTCCCACGGGCCGTGTCTACCAGCACGAGATCCCCGGCGGGCAGCTGTCCAACCTGCGCCAGCAGGCCATGGCCCTTGGCCTTGGCGAACGCTTCGAGGCCATCGAGGACATGTACACGGCAGCCGACCGCATCCTGGGCCGCCTCGTGAAGGTCACCCCGTCGTCGAAGGTGGTGGGCGACCTTGCCCTGCACCTCGTTGGCCTCAATGCCGATCCTGCGGACTTCAATGAAAACCCGCAGAGCTACGACATCCCGGATTCCGTCATCGGCTTCCTCTCCGGTGAACTCGGTGATCCTCCGGGAGGCTGGCCCGAGCCGTTCCGCACCAAGGCCCTCCAGGGCCGCAGCATCAAGGTGCGCGACGCCGAGCTGAGCGCCGAGGACAGTGCTGCACTGAAGGGCGACTCAAAAACCCGCCAGCAGACGCTCAACCGCCTGCTCTTCGAAGGTCCCACCAAGGACTACCAGAAGAGCGTGGAGACCTACGGCAACCTCTCCGTCCTGGACACCCGTGACTACCTCTTCGGCCTTCAGCGCGGAGCCGAGCACGAGATCGAGCTGGAGAAGGGCGTCCGCTTGATCGCCTCCCTCGAAGCCGTGTCGGAGCCTGACGAGAAGGGCATGCGCACGGTGATGTGTACGCTCAACGGACAGTCGAGGCCCGTAGTGGTCCGCGACCGTTCAGTGGTCAGCAACGTCAAGGCGGCCGAAAAGGCCGATGCCAGCCAGCCGGGCCACGTCGCCGCGCCGTTCGCCGGAGCTGTCACCCTCACCGTCAAGGTGGGCGACGCCGTCAAGGCCGGCGACACCGTTGCCACCATCGAGGCCATGAAGATGGAGGCCTCAATTACGACGCCGGTGGCCGGCACGGTTTCGCGCCTCGCGGTCGGCGCCGTGGAACAGGTGCAGGGCGGAGACCTGCTGCTCGTCGTCGAGTAGCAACACGTCCCGTAAGCGACAAAAAGGGGCCTCCCGGTGTGAACCGGGAGGCCCCATTTGTGTCTGGCGCTAGTGCTGTCCGGACGGCTCGGTGCGGGCCGGGCGCGGTGCAGCGTACATTTCGCCGATGACTGACTCGAAGTCCTTCATCACCTGGGCCCGCTTCACTTTCATGGACGGGGTGAGGTGACCGGATGCCTCCGTGAAATCGGACGGTACGATCCGGAACGATTTGATGGCTTCCGCCTGCGAAACGGACTGGTTGGCGCGGGTGATGAGGTCCTGGACGGCGGCCTTGACCACCGGATGGTCTGCTGCCTCCGCGACCGTGGTGCCGGCCGGAAGCCCGTGACGCTGCAGCCATCCCGGCAGGGCTTCCTCATCGAGTGTCACCAAGGCACCGATGAACGGCATGTTGTCTCCCACAACCAGGACCTGGGAGACGAGGGCGTCGGCGCGGATCTGGTCTTCCAGCAGGGCAGGCACAACGTTCTTGCCGCTGGCCGTCACGATGATTTCCTTCTTGCGGCCCGTGATCGTCAGGAAGCCGTCGGCGTCCATTTGTCCGATGTCGCCCGTGCGGAACCAGCCGTCCACGAACGTGTCTGCCGCGAGGTCGTCGCGCTTGTAGTAGCCGCGCATTACGCAGACGCCCTTGGCGAGGATTTCGCCGTCGTCGGCTATCTTGACCGCATTTCCGGGCAGGGGAGCACCTACCGTCCCGATCCTGATGAGCGAGGGAGTGTTGACGGTGATCGGCGCGGTGGTCTCGGTGAGGCCGTAGCCTTCGAGGATCTGCATGCCGATGCCCTGGAAGAAGTGGCCCAGGCGTTCGCCCAGTGGTCCGCCGCCGGACACGGCGTGGGCCACCTGGCCGCCCATCGCCGCACGGAGCTTGGCGTAAACCAGCTTGTCGAACAGCGCGTGGCGGAGTTTGAGGCCGAGGCCGATGGATCCGGCCTGCCGGGCCCGTGAGTAGGCGATGGCGGTGTCGGCGGCTTTGTGGAAGATGGCGCCCTTGCCGCTGTCCTCGGCCTTGGTGAGCGCGGAGTTGTAGACCTTTTCGAATACGCGCGGGACAGCAAGGATGAATGTGGGCTTGTAGCTCTGCAGGTCCGGCAGGAGGTGTTTGATGTCCGGGGTGTGCGCCACGGTGACGCCGGCAGCCACGGCCAGGACCGAGATGAACCGGGCGAACACGTGGGCCAGAGGGAGGAACATGATGGTCCTCGCCTGCTCATGGACGATGCCTGATAGCGACGTGGCGAGTGCGTTCTCCGACAGTTCCACGAAGTTTCCGTGCGTCAGCTCGCAGCCCTTGGGCCTTCCGGTGGTGCCGGAGGTGTAGATGATCGTCGCGACGTCGGCCAGCGAAGCCAGGCTCCGGCGGGCTTCCAGTTCATCGTCGCTGACAGCGGTCCCGGCCGTGCGAAGCTCGTCCAGGCCGGCGCCCTCAAGCTGCCAGACGTGGGCCAGGGCGGAAAGCCCTTCTCCCGTCGCGGCCTGCCGGATGATGTCCTCGTGGTGCGCCGACTCGCCAAAGGCGGCGACGGCACCCGAGTCGCCCAGGTTCCAGGCAACCTGGCTGGGGGAGGAGGTTTCGTAGATGGGAACGGAGATGCCGCCCGCAAACCAGATGGCAAAATCCACCAGCGCCCATTCGTAACGGGTGCGGGACATGATGCCCACGCGGTCGCCCGCCGCGACACCGCTTGCCATGAGGCCCTTGGCCAGGACACGCACGTCGGCGAGGAAATCCGTGGCAGAAATGTCCTGCCACTGTCCGGCGGCATCGAGCCGCGAAAACAGGGACGGGTTCGAGGCCTTGGCGGCCTGCCGCAACACCAGGTCGGTGATGTTGGTTTCCGGGGGTACATTCACCAAGGGCGGAACACTGAATTCGCGCACGATAGCTCCTTTGTTATCCATAGACCCGCAGGGGGTACTGCTAACACTAGTACGCCCGTTGCGGAGGTGTGTCCTGTTTCACCTACTGGCGAGTAACTTTACGGTTAAGTGCCTGAAACCCGCCACTCCTGCCCGGCGGGAGCCACGCGTGGAGCCGTCGCGGGAGCCGTCTCCCGCATGTCCGGCAGCGCCGTAAATAAGGGCGGCAATAGAATGGGGAACCATGCACACACCTACGCCCGGCGACCTGCCCAGACCCTATCGACGGACGGCTGCGTGGCGGCGCAGGAAGCCGTCCGGGCAGGACGCGCTGGCCGCCAGCCAGGGCTTCCGTGAGCATCTGCGGCTGGGGCGCAAAGGGTTGGCAATCGGCGTGGACATCGGAGGCACCAAGGTTGCCGCCGGCGTCGTGGATGCCGATGGCCGCATCCTCAGCCAGGCCAGGCGCTCCACGCCCGGGAGCGATCCCCGGGCGGTGGAACAGGTGATTGTGGAACTCGTCGAGGAGCTGAGCCGCGGCCACCGCATCTGGTCAGTGGGAATCGGCGCGGCCGGCTGGATGGACCTCGACGGCGGGACGGTGCTGTTCAGCCCCCACCTCGCCTGGCGCAATGAACCCTTGCGGGACAACCTCCAGCGACTGCTCCGCCGTCCGGTCCTGCTGACCAACGACGCCGATGCCGCTGCGTGGGCGGAATGGCGCTTTGGTGCCGGGCAGGGGCAAAGCAGGCTCGTCTGCATCACCCTCGGCACCGGGATCGGCGGTGCCATGGTGATGGATGGCCGGCTGGAGCGCGGACGCTTTGGCGTTGCGGGTGAATTCGGCCATCAGATCATCATGCCCGGCGGCCATCGTTGTGAATGCGGAAACCGCGGCTGCTGGGAACAGTACGCGTCCGGAAATGCACTGGGCCGCGAGGCCCGCGAACTGGCCGCCGCCAATTCGCCCGTTGCGCAGGAGCTCCTGAAGGCCGTGGACGGTCACGTGGACCGCATCACCGGGGCGATCGTGACAGAACTGGCCAAAGCGGGGGACCCCACCTCCCGCGAACTGCTGGAGGATGTCGGGGAGTGGCTGGGGCTGGGTCTGGCCAACCTGGCTGCCGCGCTGGACCCCGGAAAGTTCGTGATCGGCGGAGGCCTATGCGACGCAGGCGAACTGCTGGTGGCGCCGGCACGGAAGGCTTTTGCCCGGAACTTGACCGGACGCGGATTCCGGCCGGCAGCCGAAATAGCACTCGCAGCCCTGGGGCCCAACGCCGGGCTGATCGGGGCCGCAGACCTGTCGCGTGTCAGCAGCAGGATGCACGGCTGACAGCAGGTTCAGCGGGCAGCGCCCGAGACGCTAGACCCGGGCGCCGTCGTCGTGCTCATCCTTTTCCTGCGGCAGCTGCATGATCAGGTAGATCACCGAGACGACGAACGCCGCGACGATTCCCAAAATTGCCATCAACGGTGCGGACCTCCAGAACATGGCGGAGAGCACCAGGGCGACGGGTCCGCCCACGGCGCCCAGCCAGGCCAGCACGGTGAGCGGGTCGCTGCCGGCAAGGCTCGGCGGTTCCTCCGGAACGAAAGGCTCGTCATCATCGGCCTCGTAGTCACGGGGGCCGCTAGCCGGATCAGTCGGGTCTGCGCCTGCGTGCTCCGTCCCGGGCCGGGGTCCGCGGACGGCGGCCCCCCGTTCGGCAGCCGAGGGCTCGCTCGGAGCGGCACCGGCGAGGCCCAGCGGATCGAAGTCACGGAAGGGCCGTTTAGGCGGTGCGCTTTCTTCCCCGGCAGGAGCCGGCGTGTCCGTGCCCTCGAGCCGGGCGACCAGGTCAAGCCATACGGCGTCGTCCTGGTTCGCGCTCTGGTCCGAGGAATTGGAGTCGGATCTGGTCATCGGCCGTGTCCTTCAGGGCTAGCGGGGGAGGCGTCCACGTTTCCCGGAACCGGTGCTCCCGGAACAGGCCCTCCCGGGACCACCGCGCGGATGAAGTCCGCGGTCCCGCTGAAAATCTCCGCGGCATCGTTGTCAAGGGTGGCCACGTGGTAGCTGTTTTCCAAAGCGCTCAGCTCGAGCCGGGCGTGGGTGAGGCCCCGGCGCAGCGCCACGATGCTTGAGTCGGACACCACATGATCCACTGTGGAGCGGAATACGCGGACAGGAGCAGTGATCTGCGGCAGCAGCCGCCGGGTGTCCTTGAACATCTTGTTGAGCTCGTGGGCCGCCGCCACAGGTGTCCGCGGGTAGGCGCCTTCGTCCGTGTCCGGCTTGAGGATGTCGTTCGCGATGGCAGGAGTGCTTTTCAGGACCAGCTTCAGGATGCCGGCCAGCGGCGCGCGGGGATCATCGATCACCAGCCCGGGATTGACCACTATTGTGCCGGCCACGGGACGCAATGCGGCCACCCTCAACGCCAGCGCCCCTCCCATGGACAGCCCGGCCGTGAAGACATGGTCGCATTCGGATTCGAGCTCGAGGTAGGCCTTGTCGTAGGCGGAATACCACTCCTGCCAACGGGTCCTGGCAAGTTCCTGCCAGCTGGTGCCGTGTCCGGGCAGGAGGGGCATCCGCACGGCAAATCCGGCGTCGGCCAGCGATTGGGCCCACGCCCGCACCCCGTGCGGGCTGCCGGTGAAGCCATGGGAAACGGCGACGCCGATGGAGGGGCCGTCGCCGGTAAAGGGACTGCTGAAAGGGCTGTGGTCGGCGGCAATACTCATGATGTCTCCGAGGATACGTTGTGCGGCGCGTGCTCGTGGAAGAAGGCGGTCGAATGCTCGAAGATCGCGGGTGCGTCGTTGTCCAACGTGGCCACATGGCCGCTGTCGGGCAGAGCTACCACGCGAAGCCCGCCCGGCCCCAGCCGCCGGCGGATCAGGTCAACGGACGACGGCGGCACAACGTCGTCGGTGTCCGACTTAAACACCAGGACCGGCGCAGTCACGCGCGGCAAGGCGCGGCGGGCGGCAGCAAACAGCTTCTTCAGCTGGTGCACGGCGGCGAGAGGCGTCTGCGAATAGTCACCGTCATCAGTCATAGCCGCCGTAGGGTTGGCCTCCACAATCGGCAGGGTGGTCCGCTGGAAGTACTTCAGGATGCCGATGATGCGAACCCGCCGGTCGTAGAAGCTAAGCCCGGGATTGACGGCGGCTACACCGGCAACAGGGTGGCGGGACGCCGTGCGCAGGGCGACCGCCCCGCCCATGGAGAGCCCGGCGACGTAGCAGGCGTCGGTCCGGCCCGCGAGCTCAAGGTAGGCGGTTTCGAACGTGCCGGCCCAGTCGCGCCAGCCCGAACGGGCCAGTTCGCGCCAATGAGTCCCGTGCCCGGGCAGGAGCGGGACGGAGACGGCAAAACCTTGCTCCGCCAGGTGAAGTGCCCACGGCATGACACTAAGCGGACTCCCGGTGAAGCCATGGCAGATGGCAACGCCGATCCGGGCATTCGGTCCGTGGCCGGGGTAGCTGAAAGCGGCAGGCACAGTCGGTTTGCTGCTTTCTCTCATGTGCCCATCGTGTCACCATTCGCCACAAATCTCACTAGAGTAGGGTTGCATTGAAGTCCTGGCCGGACCCGACGGAGGGCTGGCCAGACGCCTTCCGGAGAGGTACACCACGTGTTTTATTGGTTCATGAAGACCTTCGTCCTGGGACCGGTGCTGAAGCTCCTGTTCCGGCCCTGGGTCAAGGGGCTCGACAATGTCCCCGCAGAAGGCGCCGCCATCCTGGCTTCCAACCATCTGTCCTTCTCCGACTCCATCTTTATGCCCCTGATGGTTCCGCGTCCCGTGATCTTCCTGGCGAAGTCGGAGTACTTCACCGGCACGGGCCTCAAGGGGAGGCTGACTGCGCTATTCTTCCGGCTGACAAACCAGCTGCCCATGGACCGTTCCGGGGGAGCGGCTTCGGCTGCTTCGCTCAATGCCGGCATGGATGTCCTGTCGCATGGTTCGCTGCTGGGAATTTATCCCGAAGGCACGCGCAGCCCCGATTCGCGGCTGTACCGGGGCAAAGTCGGCGTCGCGAAGCTCGCCCTGCAGGCAAGGGTTCCTGTGATTCCGGTAGCCATGATTGGCACGGACAAGGTCCAGCCCATTGGAAAAAGGATGCCGAACATCAGGCGCATCGGCATGATCTTCGGCGAGCCGCTGGACTTCAGCCGTTATTACGGCATGGAAGACGACCGCCTGATCCAGCGCTCCGTGACGGACGAAATCATGTACGAGCTCATGCGCCTGTCCGGGCAGGAGTACGTGGACGAATACGCGGCGGTGGTCAAACTGAGGCTGGCGGGGAAACCGACAGACGGTTCTGCCGGCTCCGGGGGCAGCGGTCCGGCCGAGCCTGGAAGCGCGTGATGCAGGTTTCGGAGTGCCGGTTCTGTGACGGCGCTTCGGGGCTAATGACGGTTACGGTGCGGAAACCCGGATCCGG
This sequence comes from Arthrobacter sp. NPDC058288, assembly GCF_042880995.1. Lineage (NCBI taxonomy): Bacteria > Bacillati > Actinomycetota > Actinomycetes > Micrococcales > Micrococcaceae > Arthrobacter > Arthrobacter sp. NPDC058288. The sequence continues at coordinate 238,855 of NZ_JBHVYH010000007.1, read as the reverse complement.
CAACTAGTCTTGTAGTGTGACTGAGCTATCCGCAAAACCTGCCTCCCTGCTGACCAGTACCGCCCAGAGCGGTGCCGCCGACTATCCGGGACTGGACCACTGGCGGGACCTGCCGGTTTCCCAGCAGCCCAGCTGGCAAAACAAAGAGGTCTTTGACGCGTCCGTGAAGGAACTTTCCGTCCTTCCGCCGCTCGTGTTCGCCGGCGAAGTGGACATCCTCCGTGAAAGGCTCGCGGCGGCCGCACAGGGCAAGGCGTTCCTGCTCCAGGGCGGGGACTGCGCCGAAACGTTTGAGGCGGCAACGGCGGACAAGATCAGTGCCAGGGTCAAGACCATCCTGCAGATGGCGGTCGTCCTGACCTACGGCGCTGCGATGCCTGTCATCAAGATGGGCCGGATGGCCGGACAGTTCGCCAAGCCCCGCTCCTCCAACGATGAAACGCGTGACGGCGTGACGCTCCCGGCGTACCGCGGCGACATCGTCAACGGCTACGATTTCACTCCGGAATCCCGTGCCCACGATGCCAGCCGGATGCTGAAGGCCTACCACACCTCCGCCTCCACACTGAACCTTATCCGCGCGTTCACGCAGGGCGGCTTCGCTGACCTGCGCCTGGTCCACCACTGGAACAAGGGCTTCACCGAGAACCCGGCCCACGCCCGCTATGAGTCACTGGCACGTGACATTGACCGGGCCATCAAATTCATGGCGTCCTGCGGGGCGGACTTCGAGGCCCTAAAGCGGGTGGAGTTCTTTGCGAGCCACGAGGCGCTGCTGCTGGATTACGAGCGCGCGCTGACGCGCATCGATTCCCGGACGGGACTTCCGTACGACACGTCCGCGCATTTTCTCTGGATCGGGGAACGCACCCGTGAACTGGACCACGCCCACGTGGACTTCCTGTCCCGCGTCCGTAATCCGATCGGCGTCAAGCTGGGCCCGTCGACGTCAGGCGACGATGCGCTGCGGCTCATCGACAAGCTGGATCCGGACCGCGAACCGGGCCGGCTGACCTTCATCACACGGATGGGCGCGGGCAATATCCGCGAGAAGCTTCCCGCCATCGTTGAAAAGGTCACGGCGTCCGGTGCACAGGTCCTCTGGGTCACCGACCCCATGCACGGGAACACGGTCACCTCGCCCAACGGCTACAAGACACGGAACTTCGATGACGTCATCGACGAAGTGCGCGGCTTCTTCGAGGTGCACCACTCGCTGGGCACCATTCCGGGCGGCCTGCACGTCGAGATGACAGGTGACGACGTCGCAGAGTGCCTCGGCGGCGCGGACCCCATCGACCAGGAAGCATTCCTGGACCGCTACGAATCGGTCTGCGATCCTCGCTTGAACCACATGCAGTCCCTGGAGATGGCGTTCCTCGTCGCAGGAGCCCTGTCCAAGCGCTGAGCTGCTGGCAGGCGCTGACCTGCCGCCCTGGCTGACTAAAAAGCTCCGCCCGGCTGGACCAGCCGGGCGGAGCTTTTCCTGGTGTGGCGCGGCCGCTGTGAGCAGGTCGCGATTGCGCTCAGACGACGGTGAGGGTGACGACGGAACCCTCGGGCACCTGGGTGTTCACCGGATCCTGGTCCCGGACGGTTCCGAAGAAACCGCCCAGGATGTTGTTGACCCGGACCTCGAAACCGAGCTTCTCCAGCGCCTTGCGTGCATCATTGGCCTGCCTGCCGATATAGCTGGGCACATCGACAAGCTTGGGCCCCTTGGACACCGTAAGGGTGACGGTGGCACCCCGGGTGAGGCTGCCGTTTGATGGCTCCTGGGCTACGACGGCCCCTTTGGGGACCTTCTTGTCGTTGACGGTTTCGGGTGAGATCACAGCCTTCAATCCCGCTGCCTCGATCGCCTTGACGGCGGCACCCTGTTCCTGGCCGCGCACATCCGGAACGGGAATCGGTTCGGGCCCCTTTGAGACAGTGAGGCTGACAGGCGTGCCGCGCCTGGCCGGGGTGCCCGCCGCCGGGTCCTGGGCGAGTACGGTACCGGCCGGCTCAGTTTCGCTGTAGGTCTCTGTGACAGTGCCCAGGGCCATTTCGGCGCCGTTGAGTTGGTTCTTTGCCTCATCCAGCGATCTACCGCTCATTCCGGGCAGCGGAAAGAGCTGCGGTCCTTTGGAAACGAACAGGGACACCATCTGGAACTTGCGGATTTCCCGCCCTGCTTCCGGTTCGGTGCCCACGACCAAACCGGCGCGGATATCGTCGTCGAAGACATCCTTCGTGGTGGACTGGAAGCCCGCTGTGCCAAGCAGTTGCTGGGCCTCGGCGACGGTCTTGTTAGCCACCCTGGGGATGGTCCCCGGGGAGCCGGGTCCCATCCCGAAGAACCAGCCGGCGCCGGTGGCGAGCAAAGCGGCGATCACCAGGATGATGATCCATAGAAGGCCGCGACGACGAGGGTTGCCTTCGCGGAGGGAGCGCACGGGAGTGGCCGCTGCCTTGGACTGTGCCTTGGCGGCATCGCGGTCCAGCCTGCGTTGTTCCCGCTTACTCAGGGGAACCGCGGAGTCCGGCACGTCGTCGCCCGGATCTCCGAAGACGGGCTCCGGCTCCGCGGGGGCGGCCAGAGCGCCGAACTGGCCCGGCCGACGCGCAGCCGACAGCACCGTGGTGGGATTGCTTTGGCGGGTGATGATTTCAGTTGGATGCTGCCCGGCGGGCAGGATCTCCGTCTGGTCCTGGCGCACAGGGGACCCGGCCCCGGAGGGAAGACTGGCGGGCGGGTGTTGAGGCGGGCGGAGCCCCGCCGGAGAATGGGAGGCGGCGGCAATCGCAGCCGGGGGCTGAAGATCGAGTTCAGCGTCGGTCAGGTTGGTCCGGATATGCCTGAGCTCAGACAAGAGTGCATTGCCGTCGACCGGCCGCTGTTCAGGGTCCCTCGCCGTGCACCACTGGACGAGCTCGTCGACTTCGGCGGCCAGTCCCGGAACCACCGCGGAGGGGGCTTCCACCGAAGAATTCACGTGCTGATAGGCCACCTGGATGGGGACTTCGCCGTCGAACGGCTGCTTGCCGGTGATCATTTCGTACAGCATGATGCCCACTGAGTAGATGTCGCTTCGGGCATCCGCCTGCCGGCCGAGAACGAGCTCCGGCGACAGGTAGGCCACGGTGCCGATCAGCGCCCCGGTACTGGTTGAGGTGGTGACTGCACGGGCCAGCCCGAAATCACCGACCTTGATCCGACCGTCGTCGGCGATCAGCACATTCTCAGGTTTGATGTCCCGGTGGATCAATCCCGCGGCATGCGCCGCCCCCAACCCTTCGACCACGGGGTCGATCAAGGCCAGGGCCAGCCGGGGAGACAGCGCACCCTTCTCGTTGATGACATCCCTGAGGGTGTGGCCCTTGATGTACTCCATCACCAGGTAGGCGGTATGGCCGTCGCTGCCCTGGTCAAGGACGCCCACCACGTGGGCATGGGACAGCTTGGCAGCGGCCTTTGCCTCACGGCCCAGCCTGTCCAGGAAGTTGCCGTCATTGACCAGGTGCGGATGGAGGACCTTCAGTGCGACGTCCCGCTCCAGCCGCTGGTCCGTCGCCAGGTAAACGGTGGACATTCCGCCGCGCGCCAGCCTGGACTGAACCCGGTAACGGTTGTCCACCAGCGTTCCAACGAGGGGGTCCGACACTTTATCCTGCACCCTACGATCCTAAGTGCTCCACGGAAACGGGTCCGAATCGACATGCGACCCGGACCCGTATCGTTACCCTCCCGGCACCCTCTTATAGGCGCCGGCGCGGTTCAGCTGAAGTTCTTCTTGTGCGCCTTGATCGCTGCCACGTAAGCCTTCGTGTCATCGAACATGCCGTTCTTGCTGACGGAGTACTGGCCCTGGTAGTAGCCGGCGATGGCGTTGTCCAGGTCCTTGCTGGTGCGGATCAGCTGGCGAATGATGGCCACGCCAGCGGTTGCGTTGTCGTAGGGATCCAGGAGGTTCAGCTTGCGGCCGACAAGATCAGAAGCCCATTCGCCCGACGTCGGGATGACCTGCATGGTGCCGATGGCATTGGCTGGCGAGACTGCGCGCTGGTCGAAGCCGGACTCCTGGTAGGCGAAAGCAAGGGCGAGCGAGGGATCCACGCCCATCCGACGTGCAGTGTCCGCGACGATCGACTTCATCTGCTCCCTGCTGGGTACGGGAGAGGAGTTCAGCAGGGCCTTGTTCTGGTTGGCGGAGGAGACCACAGCCGACGGGTAGGTGAACCCGAGGAACGAACTTGGCACCAGGGGAGTAACGCTTGCTGCCGGCTGGATCGAGGACCCGCCCGGGATGGCCAGTTTGTTGCCGGGGAAGATGACGCTGGTCATGGTCAGCTTGTTCGCGGCCAGGATGTCTGAAAGCTTGACACCGTGCTTTGCAGCGATGGCGGACAAAGTATCGCCTGACTTCACGGTGTAGGAGCCTGAGCTGGCAGCCTGAGCAGGCGACGGGGCAGGCGTGGCCGCCGGAGCCGGAGCCGGAGCCTGTGCCTGGCCGCTGCCGATCTTGATCTTCTGGCCCGGGTAGATGATGGAGTTCATGTTGAGGCCGTTCCAGCTCAACACCTCGGACAACTTGACGCCGTGCCGTGCCGCAATGGCGCCCAGGGTGTCGCCGGACTTAACCGTGTACACACTGCCGGCGGAGCTGGCGGGCGCGGGAGCCTGCGGAGTGGCCGCCGGAGCGGAGGGGGCCGGGGCCGAACCCGTCAGCTTGATCTTCTGCCCCGGATAGATGATGGTGTTCGGCTGCAGGTTGTTCAGCTTCAGGACGTCGTTGGTATTAAGGCCGTAGCGGCCGGCAATGCCGCTGATGGTGTCACCGCGGGCAATGGTGTACTCGGCCGGTGCGGACGGCTGGGCAGGCCGCAGGGACGCGGGGAGGGCGGTCGAAACCGAGGCCGCGGGAATGACGCCAGCCTTCAGCGCGGCTTCCTGGGCCTGGATTGCCGCTGCGAGGGTCGCAGGCACGGCCCGCGGGCGGGATTCCGCTGACGCCGGCTGGGCAATGGCCAGCGAGGACAGGACGACTGCCGGGAGGGCGGCCGTGGTTGCCGCAATCATGGGCAGGCTCGGCCTGGTGTGCTGCTTTGGCGATCGGGGCGTCGTCATGGGGGTGATCCTCTTCTCAGCGGCAAATGCTGTCGGTCAGGCCGTTGTTACGAATGATACTAGTGTTACTAAAGTTAGTGTTGATGCAAATGTGATCTATGTGAATCTCTCATGAATTGCCGATTAGCACAAGAAATGCGCGGCATTGGATATATGCCTTTTTTCGGAGTGTCGATTTTCGGGTTCGGGCCGCTGCTTTGCGCTGACTAGGCGCATGAGTGCCCGCCGTGGCAATCTTGATCCGTGAGTACTGTAGAAAGCCTTGTAGGCGAATGGCTGCCGCTGCCCGACGTTGCAGAAATGATGAACGTTTCCATCACTAAGGTCCACGGATTGCTGGACGAAAAGGCGCTGGTGGCCCTTAGGGTCGGCGAACGCCGGATCAGGTCTGTTCCTGCCGACTTTATGCAGGACGGCCATCCGGTAGAGAGCCTCAAGGGGACGGTCGTGGTCCTCTCGGACGCCGGCTATACGGATGAAGAACTCATCACTTGGCTTTTCACCCCGGATGAGTCACTGCGGGGGCGGCCGATTGATGCGCTGCGGGAAGGCCGGAAGACCGAGATCCGCCGCCGGGCGCAGTCCCTCGCCTGGTAATACTCACCAGGTCCCTCAACGCGGGCTGAGCGCGGTGGCCGCGCCGCCACAATCAGGCGGCGCGGCTGACGGTTGCCTCGGCCAGCTTGCGCAAGGCCGTCTTGGGAAGGTCATCCAGCGGCAGCAGGTCCAGTTCCGCGAAGGCGGCACGGCCGAATTCCTCAATCAGGACCTCGGTGGCCTGGAGCGCGCCGCAGTCCACAATGATGCGACGGATTTCCTCCACGTCGTCGTCGGACAGGTCCGGGCTCCCAAGTTTGGCATCGAGGAAACGGGATTCCTCCGGGGACGCCTGGTCCAGGGCGAAGGCCACGAGAACCGTACGCTTCCCTTCCCGCAAGTCGTCGCCGGCGGGCTTGCCGGTGGTAACGGGATCACCGAAGACACCGAGGACGTCGTCCCGGAGCTGGAATGCTTCACCGAGCGGCAGGGCGAAGGCTGAATAGCCGCGAAGCAGTTCGTCGGAAGCACCTGCCAAGGCACCTCCGAGGGCGAGCGGGTGCTCCGTGGAGTATTTCGCTGACTTGAACCGGATTATTGACTGCGCCCTGCTGACCGCACCCGCCCGGTCGCGCATGGGTCCGGCGACTTCTTCCAGGATGTCAAGGTACTGGCCCGCCATCACTTCGGCGCGCATCAGGTTGAAGATCAGCCTGGCCTGGCTACCCGATGCCGCCGCCTCACCGATGTCCGTGAACGTTTCTTCGCTGAAGGACAGGCAGAGGTCGCCGGTCAGGATGGCTGCGGCATGGCCGAACCGTTCGCTGTCCAGAGCCCAGCCCTGGTCTTCATGCAGTTGGCTGAACCGACGGTGCACACTGGGACCTCCTCGTCGGGTGTCCGAGCGGTCGATGATGTCATCATGAATCAGCGCTGCCGCCTGGAAGAGCTCCAAGGCGGAGCCGGCAGTGATCACCTCGGTGGCAGCAGCCTCTCCGCCGGCCCCGCGCCAACCCCAGTAGCACATCAGTGCACGCAGCCGCTTGCCGCCGGTCACCAAATTGGAGATGGAGCCCATCAACGGATCAATGTCCTGTGAAATTGCGGACATCACGGACTGGCGTGTGGCCAGGAAGTCGTTGAGCTTGCCGGCGACGGCGGCCACGAATGCCGTCTGCTCCAGGCGCAGCTGCTCCGCGACCGTCACTTCGCGGACTCAGCTGTGACATTGGCGCCGATGGTGAATGTGGATATCCCGCCGGTTTCCACCACCGCAACGTTCACGGTTTCATTGTCACCGCGGAGGAAATCCTTTGAAGCCACAGCGCCCACGTTATCGCCGGGGACCGCTTTGAAGCCTTGGGCCTCCAGCTCCTTTGTATAGAACGCCACGACGGCGGAGGACGGCGAACCGATGTTCCCCACCAGCGCCGCAGTGGCCGGAGTGGACGTCTTGTCGAAGCTGCTTGAAACCACTCGGGCGCCCGGCATCACGGGCAACAGTTTTTGCGGGAAGCCTTCGACGAGTGCGCCGACGACCGCGGTGGTCCCCGGCGACGCCGAAGGGCTGGCCGGCGCCGTGGTGGATACCTGCCCCGTGGCGGAAGCTGAAGCGCTGGCGGTCCCGGTGGCTTTGGCTCCGGAATCGGCCGGGGTGCACGCAGCCAGGGCAAGCACCGCGCCAGCCACAATAACGGCGCAGCCCGCAGGCTTGAGCTTTCCAATTACCTTCACAGGGACAATCCTCCTGGTGTTGACGCCGGATGCAGCCTCCAGTTTAGTCAGTACCACGGCATAGGATTGAAGGCGTGGGGTCGGAACAGGATAAACAGCAGCTCGAAGCGACCCTCCGGGAGCTTCGTCGAAGCAGCATCATGCATGTGGACATGGACGCATTCTTCGTCTCCGTGGAACTCCGCAGCCGTCCGGAACTGGTCGGGAAACCGGTCATTGTGGGTTATCCGGCGGACCGTTCGGTAGTGCTGTCCGCTTCGTACGAGGCCCGGAAATTTGGCGTCAAGTCTGCAATGCCCATGGCGATGGCGGCGCGCATGTGCCCCTCGGCAGTCATTATCGAGCCAAGGCACAAGCTCTACTACGAGGTTTCCGGGCAGCTGATGGCCATCTTCGGATCGATCACGGAGCTGGTGGAGCCCTTGAGCGTCGACGAAGCCTTTCTCGACGTCGGCGGAGCCATTCGGCGGCTGGGGAGTCCGCGTGAGATCGGCGGGATCATCCGCCGGCGTGTCCGGGACGAACTCGGTATCACCGCGTCCGTTGGCATCGCGGCCAGCAAGTTCGTCGCCAAAATAGCCTCCACCCGCTGTAAGCCGGACGGACTCCTGCTGATCGGGCCGGACGAGACCGTTGCCTACCTGCACAGCCTTCCCGTCAATGCGCTATGGGGAGTAGGGGCCAAGACGGGGGAGGTGCTGGCACGAATGGGAATCCGCACCGTGGCGGATGTCGCGGCCACCCCGCCGTCCGCACTGAAGAAGCTGCTCGGGGCGTCAGGGGAGCACGTCTATCAGTTGTCCTGGGGGATCGATCCGCGGCCCGTCACTCCGGTCCGGCTTGAGAAGAGTATCGGTGCCGAGGAGACGTTTGCCGTGGACACTGCCGACGACGCCCTTCTGCACCGGGAGTTGCTGCGCCTGTCGCACCGCACAGCCGAGCGGCTCCGAAGCACCGGGATGGTTGCCAGGACCCTCTCCCTGAAGCTCCGCTACACGGATTTTTCAACCATCACACGCAGCAGGACTGTGCACGCTCCGGTGGACAGTGCACAGCTGATTTATGCCGTGGCTGTCCAGCTCCTGGACTCGCTCGGTCCGCGGGCCATGACTGTCCGCCTTGTCGGCGTCAGGGCAGAGCAGCTTGAGGATGCAGCCCAGACCTCCCTGCAGCTGAGCTTTGACCGCCGGGATGACAACTGGCGGGCGGCGGAACAGGCCCTTGACAGGGTGGCAGAGAAGTTCGGTTCCAAGGCGGTACTTCCTGCGCGGCTACTGGACCCGAACACCGCCGCCGACTGACCTTCCCCACCGGCCGACTGCGGCCAAAAAGCCGCCGCCGGGTGCGCCCAAAGCTCCCGGAAGCACCGACTCCGACGACGGGGTGCGCTGCGTGGGAGTGTCTTTCAGAACAGGGCGCAACAAACTATCCTTAGATATACATAGATTTCGAACGTCTGGACATACCCAAAGTCGTCTGTGTCAGCCTGCCGTCGGAATGCGTGGAATCCGGTCGACCGATATACGGTGGCCGGGAACCTCCTGCGCATGCCGGTCGTTATTGGATTGACAACATTAAGGCCACGGCAGGTCCGGACGCTGGCCGACTTAAGGAGGTCGTGATGCCGCTCTCGGAGCACGAACAGAAGTTGCTCGAGCAGTTGGAGAAGCAGCTGCACGAGGACGATCCGAAGTTTGCCAACTCAATGGGATCGGATCCGGGCCGTAACTGGTCCATGCGCCACATAGTGATTGGCGTGCTGGCCACCCTGGCCGGTGTCCTCCTGCTGCTGGTGGGCGTATCACTTCAGAGCATTTTTGTTGGTGTCCTCGGATTTATCGTGATGGGAGCCGGAGTCTATTTCGCAACGATGCGTAGTTCCGCTGCCGGCAAAGCGAAACCGGCCGGTGCCAAGAAGGCCGGCAAGGGGCGTAGTTCGTTCATGAGCGGCCTGGAAGAACGCTGGGACGAACGCCGCCGCGGCGAACCGTGACAACGCTGTCCTGACAGCCGAATCCGGACCCATTCTCTAACGCTCCACTTCGCACCACCTGCCCGCGGGCAGGGCTGCAGGAAGACCCGCCCCGGCGGGTCTTTTGCATTTAAACGCCCCGATCCTGGCCCGGCATGCGGGCGCGGATCCGCGCCGTACGCCGTCGTATCTCCCTTAGCGCGCCGCGTGCACCACTGACGCCAAAGTCCCTCCACTTTGCACCACCCCGGGGAACCCCCGGATTTCCGGGGCAAGATTCCTCCAATCCCGGGAGGAATGTCCCGTGTCGCGTTGACTGTGGAGCGATGTGGAGTAAAGTGGAGCAGGTAAGAGGGTAGTGGCAGCACAGGGGACGTGCAGCTCCTGACGACAGACAGGCGGGTGGCCATGTTTCTTGGCACTCATTCGCCGCGTTTGGACGAAAAGGGGCGGATCATCCTCCCAGCGAAGTTCCGCGAGGAACTTGCCAGCGGTTTGGTACTCACCAGGGGCCAGGAACGCTGCATCTACGTCTTCAGTGAACGGGAATTCGGACGGATTCACGAGCAAATGCGGGAGGCGCCCATCTCCTCCAAGCAGACTCGTGACTACATCCGGGTTTTTCTCTCTGGAGCCTCGGACGAGGTACCTGATAAGCAGGGGCGCGTGACTATTCCTCCCGCGCTCCGGGCATACGCAGGTCTTGGCAGGGAGCTTGCCGTCATCGGCGCCGGCTCCCGCGCGGAGATCTGGGACGCCCAGGCTTGGAACGAGTACCTGGCAGAGAAGGAAACCTCCTTCTCTGAAACCGATGACGCCATACCGGGAATCTTCTGAGGCCCGGGGGGCGACAAAGGCAACGCTTCTTGAACGAGATCTCCAGCCGCCCATCCGAACGTTGTCCTGGCTCACTTCCCCGGAGCCAGGCGGACGCCCGGATAGGCGCGGATGGGGATCTGGCTTAAGAAGCAAACCGAGGCCCAACCCGGCAGACCACGGCACGAAAGGACGAAGGTATGAGCGATCCCAACCAGCCAAAACCCACGTCCGAACGCCATGTACCGGTCCTCAAGGACCGGTGCATCAATTTGTTGGCCCCGGGAATCGAGGCGGCCCGCCAGCGGGGCGTGACGCCCGTGGTGATCGACGCAACCCTGGGAATGGGCGGCCACTCCGAGGCACTACTCCAGCGGTTTCCGGACCTTCACCTGATCGGGATCGATCGCGACGAAGAAGCGCTGGCCCTCGCCGGTGAGCGTCTGAAGCCCTTCGCGGACCGGACCGACCTGGTCCACGCTGTTTACGACGAGATCCCGGACGTTCTCCGGGATCTTGGCGTTACGGAAGTCCACGGTGTCCTCATGGACCTGGGGGTTTCCTCCCTGCAGCTGGACGAGCGCGAACGTGGTTTTGCCTACTCCTTTGATGCGCCCCTGGACATGCGCATGGACACCAGCCGCGGGCAGACTGCGGCTGACGTAGTCAACAACTACAGCGAAGAGGACCTGGTCCGAATCATCCGCAAGTGGGGTGAGGAGAAGTTCGCCGGCAGGATCGCAAACCGCATCGTGGCAGCACGTGAGGCAAAGCCGTTCACAACCACCGGTGAACTGGTGGACACCATCCGGGCGGTCGTTCCCGCCGGCGCGGCAAAGACCGGGGGACACCCGGCCAAACGCACCTTCCAGGCCCTGCGGATTGAAGTCAACGAAGAACTTGATGTCCTTGAACGTGCGGTACCCGCCGCCGTGGATGCACTCGCAAGGGGGGGGCGGGTGGTGGTCATGTCCTACCACTCGCTGGAGGACAAGATCGTCAAGAAGGTCTTCCAGGCCGGCTCCAAGTCCTCAGCGCCGCTGGGCTTCCCGGTGGAACTGGAAGAACACAAGCCCGAGCTCAAGACCCTGACCAAAGGCACCGAGGTGCCCACGGCAGACGAAATCGCCGAAAACCCACGCGCAGCATCCGCCCGGTTGCGCGCTGTTGAACGAATCAGAGCCAGGAGGGCCGCATGAGCACCGCCGCTGCTAAGAACTTCCCAGTCGTGTCAGGTACGGCGGCCCGTGCCCTCACGGGGGTCAGGCCCTCGGAAGGGTCCGAACGCAAGCTGCGGACCCCGTTGTCGGTGGTCCGCTCAGCGCCGCGCAAGCGCAGAGCTCCTTTCGTCGTGCTCTGTTTCGCGCTGCTCGCCGTGGCGCTCATCGCTGTCCTGGTGCTCAACATCTCCGTCTCTACAGCCCAGTACCAGCTGGTGCAGCTCCGGGGCGAGCAGTCCACGCTGACGAAGCAGAACCAGGACCTGACACAGCAGGTCCAGAACTTCGATGCTCCCCAGAACCTGGCCGCCAAGGCCACGGAACTGGGCATGGTGGCTTCCACCGGCAAGGGCCAGATCGACCTGTCCACTTTGACCGTCAGCGGTACGCCGAAGCCTGCCGTTAAGGGTGACAAGCCGGGAGCCATCATTGCAGCGCCGGCTGTTGCCGGTCAGTTGACGGTGGTGCCGCCCGCCACGACCAAGGAACCTCTGGCTGTCCGAAAGCCGGCTGAAGCCGCCGTCCCTGCCGCTTCGGTCCCTGCGGCGGCACCGGCCGCGGCTGCCCCTAAGCCCGCGGTTGATCTCCACGGAGGATCCGTACCGGCACCGAAGCAGAAGACGCCCGGACAGTAACTGACAGGACTGAAAACCAGTACGCAACCAGCAAGGACTCACCGTGGCGAAGAGCACCGGCAAGAAGACAACCGCAAAAGTGCCCAACGCCACCAGGAGGCTCCGCCTCGGCCTGGGCATCATGCTGGCGCTGCTGCTGGTGGTCGGCGGAAAGCTGTTTATGGTCCAGGGGCTGGACATCGGCGGGATGGCCGAGGCCGCGCTGAATAACCGCCTCACGCCAATAGAGCTCCCTGCCGAGCGCGGCAGCATCCTGGACGCGAACGGAACGGTTTTGGCAAACAGCGTCATCCGCTACAACGTGGTGGTGGACCAGCGCGTCAACACGAAGACGGAGTCGTTCAAGCGGCTGGACACGGTCGGCGACAAGGAACAGCTCGTCACGGTTTCCAGGGATAAGGGCATCCAGGAGTTGGCAACAGTCTTGGGGCAGGATCCGGCTGACGTCAAGGACGCCCTGACGGGGGAGAAGCCCTACTACATCGTGGCGAAGGACCTCAAGCCCGATATGGAGGACCGGATTTCCAAGCTGCAGATTCCGGGAATCGTCACCGTCGGCACCAGCAAGCGCGTCTACCCCAACGGTTCCGTAGCCGGCGGTATCGTCGGCTTCCTGCAGGACGGAACATCGGGCCAGGCAGGGCTGGAGCAGACCCAGGATGCAGTCCTCAAGGGAACTCCCGGCAAGCGGCTCTTTGAGATCGGTGCCGACGGCCTGCGAATCCCCGTCGGTGTGGACGAACTGACGCCCGCTGTCGACGGCAAGGACATCCGGCTCACCCTCAACTCGGACCTGCAGTATTTTGCCCAGCAGGCCATCCAGAACCAGTCGGACAAGCTGAGCGCCGAATGGGGCGTCATCATTGTCCAGGACATCAAGACCGGTAACATCATCGCCATGGCGGACACCAACGCCCCGGATCCCAACGACCCCGGAAAGGTGGCAGCCAAGGACCGCGGCGTTCGTTCGGTGACGGCTGCCTACGAGCCAGGTTCCGTGGAAAAGATGATCACAGCCGCTTCCGTCATTGAAGAAGGCAAGTCCAGCCCGTTGGACCATTTCACCATCCCGCCGTCTTACGTTGTGGACGGCCAGGTCTTTACTGACTCGTTCGATCACGGAACTGAGGAACGGACCCTGGCCGGCATCCTGGGCTGGTCCATGAACACGGGAACGGTAATGGCGGGCCAGCGCCTCACCAAGGAGCAGCGCCACGACTGGCTGCAGAAATTCGGGATCGGCGAAGCCCCGGACATCGGTCTTCCCGCCGAAGCGAGCGGCATCCTCACGCCGGCCGACCAGTGGGACGGCCGCCAGGAGTACACCGTCCTCTTCGGACAGGGCGTTTCGCAATCCACGCTGCAGACCGTCCGTGCCTACCAGTCGATTGCCAACGACGGAGTGATGCTGCAGCCGCGCCTGATCGACAGCTACATCAGCCCGGACGGAACCGAGGAGAAGGTCCCGGCGAAGGAAAGCCGGCAAATTGTGTCAAAGGAAACGGCGAAACAGGTGCGGGACATCCTTGAGAGCGCAGTGACCGAAGGCCAGATCAAGGACGCGGCCATCGACGGCTACCGCGTCGGCGCCAAGACGGGAACTTCCGAATCACCGTGCGACGACGGCAAGTCCGGGTACTGCGGCTACACGGCCTCCATGGTGGGGATGGCGCCGATGGACGATCCGCGGTTTATTGTTGAAGTTGTCCTGCAGCGTCCCAAAGGCAGTATCTACGGAATCACCAACGGTCCGGTTTTCCGCTCCGTGATGAGCCAGGCGCTGCGGACCTACAACGTTCCGCCATCGACGGGCGAGCCGGTCAGGCTGCCCCAATACGTCAAGTAGCACGTCCACAGCATCGTAGGTAAGAGGGGAACATCCCCTACGCCCGGTGTGATCCACTAGCACCAACGGAGATCCAGTTGTCAGAGCACCATGCCCCAGGCAGAACCGATACAACGAGCGGCACGGTTCCGGGATCCGGGTTCCGGCCGACCGCCGTTGCCGAGGTGCCCCTTGGCACCATCGGCGAGTCTGTCGGCGTCGTCGTGCCCGGCGCATCCAGCTCCATCCCGGTCACCGGGATTTCACTGAACTCGAGGACTGTCCAGCCCGGCGATCTTTATGTCGCCCTGCCCGGCGCTACCAGGCATGGAGCGGATTTCGTGTCGCAGGCCGTCGAGGCGGGTGCCGTCGCCGTCGTGACGGACGACGACGGCGCGAGGCTGCTTGCGTTGTCAACGGACACTCCCGTGCCGGTCCTGGTGGTTCAAGAACCCCGCAGCGCTGTGGGCGGCCTGGCGGCACTGATCTACCAGAGCCGGCCGGAAAGCGGAACATCGCCGTCGCTGTTCGGTGTCACCGGCACCAACGGCAAAACCACCACGACGTACTTCATCAATGCGCTCCTGCAGGCGTTGGGCCGAAGGACCGGCCTGATCGGCACCATCGAGATCCTGGCGGGCGGTGAACCGATTCCCAGCCTGCTGACCACGCCGGAATCCACCGACCTCCACGCACTGCTGGCCCTGATGCGCGAACGCGGCCTGGACGCTGCGTCGATGGAGGTCTCCTCGCACGCAGTATCGTTCCACCGCGTCGACGGGGTCCAGTTCGACGTTGCCGGGTTCACCAACCTCACCCAGGACCACCTGGACCTCCACGGGACCATGGACGAATATTTCCAGACCAAGGCCCGGCTCTTCACGGCCCGGCACGCCAAGTCGGCCGTGATCACCGTAGACGACGAGTGGGGACGTCGCCTGGCTGACACGGCAGGGATTCCGGTCACTACCCTGGCTACCGCCGGAGGCCACGATTCCGCGGTGCCGGCTGCTGACTGGACAGTCACGGCCGCCGCCCCCCGGGGACTTGGCACGCAGTTCCGGCTGCGGCACCGTGAGGGCAGCGAACTTCGTGTACACACGGGGCTGCCGGGAAGCTTCAACGTTTCCAACGCCGCCCTGGCGACCGTTATGGTCCTGGCCAGCGGGGTCGAACCGGCCGCGCTGCAGGCTGCCCTGGACGAGGCTGATCCGTTCACCGTTGCCGTTCCGGGTCGCATGCAACTGGTCTCCACGGCGCCGGCCGCCGTCGTCGATTTTGCCCACAACCCGGATTCCCTGCAGCGTGCGCTGGAAGCGGTGCGCTCGTCCGAGCCCGGTTCGAGGGTGATTGTGGTCTTCGGCGCCACCGGACAGCGTGACCAGGGCAAACGCCCGGCCATGGGGGCCATCGCTGCGCGGCTTGCGGACGTGGTGATCATCAGCGATGACGATCCCCATGACGAGGACGCCGCCGACATCCGTGCGGACGTCCTGGCCGGCGCGCGTGAGGCGAAGGAATCCGGCGGCCTTGGCTGCACAATCCTGGAATCATACCCGCGGGACGTGGCGATCCGGGAGGCCGTCAAGATGGCGCAACCGCAGGACACGATCCTGGTGGCCGGGCGCGGCCACGAAGTCTGGCAGGAAGTCAAAGGCGTCAACCTGGCGCTCGATGACAGGGTGGAGCTCCGCGAGGCCTTGACAGCCCGCGGATTCACCGTTCTGAATGACGAGCGGATAGAGTCCTAGACCGAGATGATTGCATTTACTGCGGCGGAAATTGCCGAAATTACAGACGGCCGCCTTGCCGCCGATCCGACCATCACGCCCTCGGCAGTGGTCACTGATTCCCGGGAAGCCACGGAGGGATCCCTCTATGTGGCCAAGCCCGGCGAAAGCGCTGACGGCCACGACTTCATCGGCGCAGCCTTTGAACGCGGCGCTGTCCTGGCCCTGGTGGAACGGGACGTCACCGACGGTAGCGGCACCCCGTATCCCGCCGTCGTGGTGAAGGACGCGGTCCTTGCCATGGGCGCACTGGCCGCCGAATCAGTGCGCCGGATCCGTGCCCGCCGTGAGGCTGAGGGTATGGAATTCACCGTCATCGGCATCACCGGCTCCGCCGGCAAAACCACCACCAAGGACCTCCTCGCCGGAATCCTCTGTGCCGAGGGAAACACGGTCTCACCCCAGGGCTCCTATAACGGCGAGGTGGGTGTGCCGCTCACTGTTTTCCAAGCCGGATTCGACACCCGCTACCTGGTGATCGAGATGGGCGCCACCGGGATCGGCCACATCCGCTATCTCGCGGACATGGTCCGGCCCTCGATTGGAGTGGTCCTGGGCATCGGGACCGCCCATGCCGGCGAATTCGGCGGTGTGGACAACATCGCCGTTGCCAAGGGCGAGTTGCTTGAGGCCCTCCCGGACAGCGGGACAGCCGTCATCAACCTCGATGACGGCCGTGTTGCCGCGATGAGGAGCAGGACCACGGCGAACGTCCTGGGCTTCTCGGCGCAGGCGGCCGACGACGTCCCGGATGCCGTTCTGCGCGCCGTCCACGTCGAAACGAACCCGGCCGGAAATCCCGAGTTCGAACTTTTCTTCCCCGGCGAAGCCGCAGGACACCACGTAGGCAGCCGCCTCATCGGTGCGCACCACGTGACCAACCTCCTGGCAGCCGCCGGCGCCGGCTACGCTGCCGGCGTTAGCGGTGGACGGATCGCGGCCTCCCTCAGCACACAAACGGCGGCCAGCCGCTGGCGGATGGAACGCACCGAGCGGCCTGACGGCGTGACCATCATCAATGATGCCTACAACGCCAACCCTGAATCGATGCGGGCCGCGCTGCGGACTCTGGCGGACCTGGGCCGCGGACGCCGGACCTGGGCCGTGCTGGGGGCCATGCTGGAATTGGGCGACGAGTCGATTCGGGAGCACATGGCAGTGGGCACGCAGGTAGTGCGGCTCAACATTTCCCGCCTGGTGGTGGTTGGTCGCGAGGCGCGTTCGCTCTATGTCTCCGCCGTGAACGAAGGCTCCTGGGGCGACGAGTGCGTCTTCACGGAGTCGGCCGACGAGGCTTACGATCTCCTCCAACGTGAGCTGGAACCTGGCGATCTTGTCCTCTTCAAGTCCTCGAACAGTGTGGGCCTGAGGCATTTGGGTGATCGGATAGCATTACCCCCACAAGTCCGAGCAACCGCCAATGAAGGGAGCGAGTCGCTGTGATTGCACTACTGATCGGCGCTGGCCTGGCCCTGCTGTTTGCATTGGTGGGAACTCCGCTGTTCATCCGTCTACTGGTGCGGAAGAGCTACGGCCAGTTCATCCGCGACGACGGTCCCACATCGCACCACACCAAGCGCGGCACCCCCACCATGGGCGGCACCGTGGTGGTCTTCGCGGTCCTGCTGAGCTACGCGCTCACCCACCTCATCATGTGGATGATGAATCCAAGGTCACCCGGGCCGTCGGCCTCCGCGCTCCTGCTCCTGTTCCTCATGGTTGGAATGGGCCTGGTGGGATTCCTGGACGACTTCATCAAGATTTCCAAGCAGCGCAGCCTTGGCCTGAATGCCAAAGCCAAACTGGTATTGCAGGGCGCCGTCGGCATCATCTTCGCCGTCCTGGCCTTGAACTTTCCCAACGCCGACGGTGTGACCCCCGCTTCGACCCAGATCTCCCTGGTGCGGGACATCCCGTGGCTGAACCTTGCTTTCGGCGGTACCGTCCTCGGCGCCATCCTGTTCGTACTGTGGTCCAACCTGATCGTGACGGCTGCCACCAATGGCGTGAACCTCACCGACGGCCTGGACGGGCTCGCCGCCGGGGCCTCGGTAATGGTGTTCGGTGCCTACACACTGATGGGCATCTGGCAGAGCAACCAGGCGTGCGGTTCGCCGCGGCAGACGGGTGGCGGCTGCTATTCCGTACGCGACCCGCTGGACCTGGCGCTGCTCGCCGCGATCCTGAGCGCTGCCCTGGTCGGCTTCCTCTGGTGGAACACGTCCCCGGCGAAAATCTTCATGGGAGATACCGGATCGCTGGCCATTGGCGGAGCCGTCGCAGGCTTCGCCATCCTGTCCCGGACCGAACTGCTGCTCGCCTTCATCGGCGGCCTCTTCGTCCTCATCACCCTCTCGGTGATCATCCAGGTGGGCTACTTCAAGATCACCAAGGGCAAGCGATTCTTCAAAATGGCACCGCTTCAGCACCACTTTGAACTCAAGGGCTGGGCGGAAGTCACCGTGGTGGTCCGGTTCTGGATCCTGGGCGGCCTCTTCGTCGCAGCGGGTCTGGGCATCTTCTACGCAGAATGGGTGGTCCTGCTATGAGCAGCCCTATACCTTCGCCGCTGGCAACGTCTCCCCGGCTCGAGAACCTGGTGACATGGGACTCGGACTGGGCCGGCCTCAGGGTGGTCGTGACGGGAATCGGCGTGTCCGGCTTCGCCGCCGCAGACACCCTGATCGAACTCGGTGCCCGGGTTGTGGTGGTTGACGCGGCCACCAGTGCCACAGCGCGGGCCCAGGCGGACACCCTGAAGATCGTGGGTGCCGTGGATGTCCTCCTCGGCGAGGACGCCGTGCACTCGGTCCCGAAAATTGACGGCCTGAAACCGGAACTGATTGTGACCTCGCCGGGGTGGCGTCCGGACCAGGCCCTTCTCGCGGCGGCCGCCCGGACCCACATCCCGGTCTGGGGCGATGTGGAACTCGCGTGGCGCGTGCGCGAACGCCAGGGCCGCAAGACCGCGGACTGGCTGACCATCACCGGAACGAACGGGAAGACCACAACCGTGGGCCTCACGGAGTCCATGCTGCAGGCGGCCGGTCTCAAGGCCATTGCCGTGGGAAACGTGGGAACGCCCATCCTCGACGCCCTGCGTGACCCGGTTGAATACGACGTCCTTGCAGTCGAACTTTCAAGCTTTCAGCTGCACTGGAGCCATTCCGTTTCTCCGGTCGCAAGTGTGTGCCTCAACGTTGCTGAGGACCACGTGGACTGGCACGGGTCCTACGCTTCGTACCTGGCCGACAAGGCGAAGGTCTATGAGCAGACGCAGAAGGCCTGCATCTACAACGCCGAGCAGATCGAAACCGAACGCATGGTGGAGAATGCGGACGTCGTGGAAGGCTGCCGGGCGGTCGGGTTCACCACGTTGACTCCGGCCATCAGCATGCTCGGCGTGGTGGAGGGCCTCCTGGTGGACCGTGCCTTCATCCCAGAGCGCAAGGACAGTGCTGCCGAGCTTGCCGCGATGGCGGACCTCGGCCCGGTTGCCCCGCGCCACATGGTGGCCAACGCCCTGGCAGCGGCGGCGCTGGTCCGGGCTTACGGTGTGGAACCGCAGGCGGTACGCCAGGGACTGAAGAACTATATTCCCGGAGAACACCGCATCCAGCTTGTGGCCCGGCACAACGATGTGCTGTGGATCAACGACTCCAAAGCGACGAACCCTCATGCTGCCGCGGCATCGCTGGCCGCGTTCACCAATGTCATCTGGATCGCGGGCGGGCTCTCCAAAGGCGTGAGCTATGACGAGCTGGTCCAGGAGCAGGCGCCTCGGCTGAAGGCCGTAGTCCTGATCGGAGCGGACACCACCGCGCTCTCGGACGCCCTGAAGCGACACGCACCGGATGTCCCCGTGATCGGGCGCACGAAGGGTGACACTGAAAATGTGCAGTCTGCCGGGACGGGTGGCGCCGGCACAGTGCCCTCGCCGATTTACGGGGAAACTGTGATGGCCCAGGCCGTCGCCGCAGCGGCACAGCTGGCTTCTCCGGGAGACACTGTGCTCATGGCCCCGGCGGCTGCTTCCATGGATCAGTTCTCTTCCTACGCTCACCGTGGCGACGCCTTCATTGAAGCTGTCCGCGGGCTCGTGGAAGGGCAGGCTCAGACCGGCGAGGAGTAACAATGGTCAGCACGCCCACCCGTGCCCCGGCTGCCAGGCAGCGGGGCGCAACCCCGCTCCCGCCGGCTTCGCGGACCGGAAAGGCGGCAGGCACCAAGCCGTCAGCGCCAAAAACCCGGGCCCCGGGGACTGCAGGGACCGGCCACGTGCCGCCGCTGGCCCGGCTTCGCGGCTGGTACCGGAGCTTCTGGGCGAAGCTGGAAGGGACCGGAAAGTCACGCAACGGTTCCACGTACTACCTGATCCTGGGGGCCACCCTCGCACTGACGGCCATCGGCATCATGATGGTGCTGTCCGCGTCCAGCGTTGAAGCGATTGCAGCGGGGGAGTCGCCGTACACGGCAGCGCTCAAGCAGGGCATGTTCGCCGCCATCGGGGTCTTCCTCATGTTCGTCCTCTCGCGCGTCAACGTGGTCTGGCTCAAGCGCCTGGCGTGGCCGGGGATCGCGGGGGCCTATGTTCTCCTGGTCCTCGTCCTCCTGATCGGCACCAGTACCAACGGCAACCAGAACTGGATTGAGTTCGGCGGCATCACCTTCCAGCCGTCAGAGGCGGCAAAGCTTGCCCTGGCCCTGTGGATGGCCACAGTGCTGGCGGTGAAAGCCAAACTGCTCCACCGCTGGCAGCACGTGGTGGTTCCGGTCCTTCCTGCTGCCGCTGGCATCATCGGACTGGTCCTGGCCGGGAACGACCTCGGAACTGGCATGATCATCATGATGATCATGGCCGCTGCACTGTTCTTTGCCGGCGTCCCCCTGTATATGTTCGGCATTGCAGCCCTGGTGGCCGTGGCCGGGGCCGGGTTCATGGCTGTGACAAGCTCCAACCGGATGTGCCGGATCACGTCGTGGTGGACCGGAAACTCCTGCGGCGAAGGCATCGACGCCAACTACCAGTCAACCAACGGCCTGTACGGCCTTGCCTCCGGCGGGTGGCTGGGGGTCGGACTGGGCCAAAGCAGGCAGAAGTACAGTTGGATCCCGGAAGCCCACAACGACTTCATCTTTGCGATCATCGGCGAGGAACTCGGGCTGGTGGGCACCGTCGTCGTGCTGATCCTCTTTGCCATCCTGGGTGCCGCGATCTACCGCGTTGTGGTGGCGCAGGAGGACCTCTTCCACCGCGTCCTTGCGGGGACCATCATGGTGTGGCTGCTCGGCCAGGCCACCGTCAACATGTCCGTGGTCACCGGACTGGTCCCCGTCATCGGCGTGCCGCTGCCGTTCATTTCCTATGGCGGCTCGGCGTTGCTGATGTCGCTGTGTGCCGTCGGCGTAGTGTTGTCGTTGGCCCGGGAACAGATGGCACCAAGCCTGCAGCCCAAGCGGCTGCTCAAGTTCCGCACCAAGGGCGGCCGCCCGCACCCCACACGAAAGCGTAAATAGCACTTAATGAATGCCGAGTCTTTGTCAGTAGTCCTTGCAGGCGGCGGGACAGCCGGGCACATCAGTCCGCTGCTGGCCATCGCGGCCGCGTTGCGGGACGTGCGTCCGGACGTTCGCCTCCTGGCCGTGGGAACGCCCGGCGGAATGGAAACCAGGCTGGTCCCCGCGGCCGGCCTCGAGCTGGCCACCATCAGCCGCGTACCGTTTCCCCGCCGACCGTCGCTGGATCTCCTGCGGCTGCCGGCACGGCTGGCCGGCGCTGTGAAGCAGGCCGGAAAGATCCTCGACGACGCCCATGCGGACGTCCTGGTCGGCGTCGGCGGTTACGTCTGTACCCCGCTGTACCTCGCCGCACGGCGGCGAAGAATTCCCATTGTCATCCACGAAGCCAACACCAGGGCCGGCCTGGCAAACAAAGTGGGTGCCCGGTTCAGCCAGCACGTCGGCGTCGCCTTCGCCGGGACGAAGCTGCGCGGGGCCCGCCACGTCGGCATGCCGATGCGCAGGGAAGTGTCCGGGCTGGATCGCGCTGGTTCCCGGCACGCTGCACGTGAGCTGCTGGGACTGGACCAGCAGATGCCCGCGCTTATTGTCACCGGCGGCTCATCCGGGGCGCAGAGCATCAATAGGACGATTGCCGCGTCCGTGGAAGCACTGGCCAGCGCCGGGATCCAGACCCTGCACATCACCGGAAAGGGCAAGTCGGTCCTTGACGGTGAAGGCAAACCCCTCGCCGCAAACGGCTACCGCCAGGTGGAGTATGTCGACGGGATGGAGAACGTCTATGCGGCCGCCGACCTGCTGCTGGGTCGGGCAGGAGCGGCCACGGTCTGCGAGACCGCTGCCGTGGGCGTCCCGGCCGTGTTCGTTCCGCTCCCGATCGGCAACGGCGAACAGGCCCTCAACGCTGCCGGTCCGGTGGAAGCGGGCGGGGCGCTGATGGTTGACGATGAATCGTTCACGCCTGAATGGGTCAGCAGGGAAATCATCCCGCTGCTCTCAGATCCTGCCCGGCTGGCGAAAATGGCGGCCAGCTCTGAAGCCCTCGGTATCCGAAACGCAGATCGCCGCATGGCCGATCTGGTCCTGGAAGCGGTAAGCAAATGACCACGTCCACAGCAGGCACGGCCGGGCAGAGCCTGGAATCTTTGGGCCGCGTGCATTTCATCGGCATTGGCGGGGTGGGAATGTCCGCAGTGGCCCGGATCATGGTTGCCCGCGGCGTGCCGGTGACGGGCTCCGACGCGAAAGACCTTCCGGTCATGGCAGACCTTGCTGCCGCCGGCGCAGGGATCCACGTCGGCTATTCCGCGGGCAATCTGGGCGCGGCAGAGGCCGTGGTGGCCGGCTCCGCCATCCGCGCGGACAACCCGGAACTCCAGGCCGCGCGTGCCGCCGGTCTGCCCGTGCTGCACCGCTCGGAGGCGCTGGCGGCGGCCATGGCGGGCGACCGCGTGGTCACTGTGGCCGGCACCCACGGGAAGTCCACAACGACGTCCATGGTCACGGTGTTGCTGCAGGGTGCCGGCCTTGATCCCACCTTTGCCATCGGGGCCAACGTCCCTTCCCTCGGGGTGAACGCCGCCAGCGGCACGTCGGACATCTTTGTTGCCGAGGCCGACGAATCCGACGGGTCTTTCCTCAACTACCGTCCGCAGATTGCGGTTGTCACCAACGTGGAACCTGACCACCTTGACTACTACGGCACCGCCGAAGCGGTCTACGAGTCCTTCGACCGCTTCACGGAACTGCTACCGGCCGACGGCGTTCTGGTGGCCTGTGCCGATGATCCCGGCGCCCGCGCGCTGGCGGAGCGGACAAAGGCACGGGGCAACACCAGGGTGATGACGTACGGCACTGCTGAAGACGCACAGCTGCGGCTGCACGACGGCGGTCCAGGAGACGTGTCGGTGTCCACCGGCGCGGGAAGGTTTGCGCTGGACCTCCAGGTTCCCGGACGCCACAATGCGCTCAACGCTGCGGCAGCATTTGCCGTGGCCCTGGAACTTGGCGTGGCACCCGACACGGCATCCGCCGCCCTGGCACATTTCTCCGGAGCTTCACGCCGCTTTGAGTTCAAGGGAGAAGGCCGGGGAGTACGGGTTTACGACGACTACGCGCACCACCCGACGGAAGTCCGGGCAGCGCTGGCTGCGGCACGTTCCGTGGCCGGGGACCATAAGGTGCACGTGCTTTTCCAGCCCCACCTCTTTTCCCGCACAAGGGAGTTTGCGGCGGAGTTCGCCGAGGCGCTCAACGCCGCTGACACCGCCTTGGTCCTGGACATCTATCCGGCCCGCGAGGATCCGATTCCCGGGGTCAGCAGCAAGCTGATCGGTGACCGGCTTTCGGAGGCCGGCCAGCTGGTGGCCGCCGAAGACGCCGTCCGGGCCGTCGTGGCCAACGCGGCCGCCGGGGACATTGTGCTGACGGCCGGAGCGGGCGACGTCACGGCCTACGGTCCGCTGATTGTGGAGGCACTGCTGGCGGAGGCGCCGGGTGGCTAGTACGCGCCGGCCGACCTATAAGACCGGGTCGACTGCCACCCAGGGAAAGGCCACCCAGGAAAAGACCGGCCCGGTCAGCGGACGCGCGGACGTCATCTCCGCCTCCAAGGCCGCACCCGCGGCTGAAGGAGCCCCCCGTCCCACCCCCGCCACCGATAACGTGCTGTCTTTCCCGGAGCCCAAGGGCAGGCAGATCCGGCGAAATATCATCCTGGCCGCGTGCATTGTTGCGGCGCTGGTGGCGGGGATGCTGGCGGCAGCCGTCTACTCGCCGGTGTTCGCCGTGCAGACGGTCTCGGTGGACGGCACCAAAATGCTGACTCCTTCGCAGGTCCAGGAGGCGCTGAAGCCGTTGCACGGCAAACCGTTGCCGCAGGTGAATGACGACGAGGTCAAGCAGCTGCTGCAGCCCCTCGTCCAGGTGAAGGAAGTGGCCACGGAGGCGCGGCCACCGTCGGTTTTGGTGGTGCATATCCAGGAACGCACACCCGTCGCCCTGGTGAAGCAGGGGGACGTGTTCCAGCTGGTCGACGTCGACGGCGTGCAGCTCGGCACAACCCAGGACCCGGGCAGCATCCAGCTGCCGGTGATCGACGGCGGAGCCGGAGTGATCGGCAAGGATCTTTTCAAGGCCATCACGGGCGTGCTGGCCGCCCTGCCCGCCGATGTACTCGCCAGGTTGTCCGATGCGTCGGCGAAATCCGTTGACGCCGTCGAACTCAAGCTTGTGGACGGCCAGACCATCGTCTGGGGCAATGCGGGGGAGAAGGAGCTCAAAGCCAAGGTGCTGGCCGCCCTGCTGAAGGCGCCCGCCAACCCCAAAAACCCCGTTCAGGTCTACGATGTCAGCGTGCCGCGGCATCCCGTGACACGATAGTGGGCGAGCCCCCGGGACAACACCGGGACGAACATTCAGCCGCGCCGGGGAACCAGCGCACCGGCTGCGTGGTCGCAGGCGATTTCCGCTCTATTTAGCGGGTATTCCTACGACACGCGGAGCAGGTCATTGAATGTCTCAGGCATAGGAAATAGCGTCACAGCATGAGTTACTTGACATAACTATAACCCTCAAGTCGAAGGTTAAGGTTAGAAGCTTCAAGCAGGACTCCATCAGTTTTCGCAATAGGACACGAACAAGGGACACGTAACGTGGCAGCTCCGCAGAATTACTTGGCCGTCATCAAGGTCGTCGGCATCGGCGGCGGTGGCGTGAACGCAGTCAACCGCATGATCGAAGTCGGTCTCCGCGGTGTCGAATTCATCGCAATTAACACCGATGCCCAGGCTCTGCTCATGAGCGACGCCGACGTCAAACTTGACGTGGGCCGCGAGCTGACGCGTGGTCTCGGGGCCGGTGCAAACCCGGAGGTCGGCAAGCAGGCGGCCGAGGACCACGCCGACGAGATCGAAGAGGTCATCCGCGGCGCGGACATGGTCTTCGTGACTGCCGGCGAGGGCGGCGGCACCGGCACCGGCGGTGCCCCCGTGGTTGCCCGCATCGCGCGCTCGCTCGGCGCCCTCACCATTGGCGTCGTCACGCGTCCGTTCACCTTTGAGGGCCGCCGTCGTGCAGGTTCCGCCGAGGCGGGCATTGACGCCCTCCGCGACGAGGTCGACACCCTGATCGTGATCCCCAACGACCGCCTCCTGTCAATCAGCGACCGCAATGTCTCCGTACTGGACGCCTTCCGCTCCGCCGACCAGGTCCTGCTGTCCGGTGTCCAGGGCATCACCGACCTGATCACCACCCCGGGCCTGATCAACCTTGACTTCGCGGACGTCAAGTCCGTGATGCAGGGTGCCGGTTCCGCCCTTATGGGCATCGGTTCGGCCCGTGGTGAGGACCGCGCCGTCAAGGCCGCGGAACTCGCCATCGCATCGCCCCTCCTCGAAGCCTCGATTGACGGCGCCCACGGCGTCCTGCTGTCCATCCAGGGCGGCTCTGACCTCGGGCTCTTCGAGATCAACGAGGCGGCGCGCCTGGTGCAGGAAGTTGCCCACCCGGAAGCCAACATCATCTTCGGCGCCGTCATCGATGACGCCCTTGGCGACGAGGCCCGCGTGACAGTCATCGCAGCAGGCTTTGACGACGTCAAAGCCACCTCACCGTCGATGGACCAGTCCCAGCCGCAGGCGGCTCCCCAGCGTCCGGCCGCGCCCGCCTCGGCTCCTGCACCTGCGCAGGCACCGGCACAGCACGTCCAGCCGGTCCACGCCGGCATCGGCGCTTCGGGCCTGAGCAACTGGGGTCAGCAGCGTCCCTCGGCGGTCCCCGCCGACTCGGGGTTCGACGTCGACCTTCCTTCCGTTGTGGAGCCGGACCTGTCCGGCAGCCGCTCGGACGACCTGGATGTCCCCGACTTCCTCAAGTAGGCGTTGCGGGGACGTTTTGTCAGCTCGTCAGTTAGCGGTGTTTTGATTGTTTTGGTGGCGAAACGAAGTCCGGCCCGGCGTCTGGGTGGCATTCACTGACGCCGGGGCCGGCAACCTCGCCCTCCATGTGGGAGACGATCCGGCCGAAGTCCTTCGCCGGCGAGGTCTCCTGGAGGCCGAAATCGGCCTGCCC
This sequence comes from Arthrobacter sp. NPDC058288, assembly GCF_042880995.1. Taxonomy (NCBI): domain Bacteria; kingdom Bacillati; phylum Actinomycetota; class Actinomycetes; order Micrococcales; family Micrococcaceae; genus Arthrobacter; species Arthrobacter sp. NPDC058288. The sequence goes on along the minus strand of NZ_JBHVYH010000007.1, from coordinate 212,626 downwards.
GCGGGTACCTTCCAGTACATGAACCAGGTTCACGGCAACGAAGTGGCCTATATCGGTGAAGCGACGGACAGCCCCGCGCGCGGCGGCCCCACCGCGGACGCCATGGTGTCCTCCGGCCGCCCGCTCGCCGTCATGGTGGCGGACTGCATCCCGGTGGTCCTGGCCGGGGTGGCACCAGGGGGAAATCCGATCCTGGCTGTGGCCCACGCAGGCCGCCCCGGTGTGGCCAGCGGCGTCATTCCGGCAACCCTGGCGCGCATGCGCGCCGAGGGGGCGGAGGACATCCGGGCCTGGATTGGGCCCTCAATCTGCGGATCCTGCTACGAAGTGCCTGAAGACATGAGGGCCGATGTGGCCTCGGCTGTTCCGGCGACCTGGTCAATAACATCCCGGGGCACCCCCGGGCTTGACCTTCCGGCCGGAGCGCGCAGCCAGCTTGAGGCCCACGGTGTCACCGTGGAGTATTCCGGACCCTGCACCCTCGAAAACGAAGATCTGTTCTCCTACCGCGCGAACCCGGACACGGGCCGGTTCGCCGGATTGGTGTGGATCAGTGAGTGAACCCTTCGACGTGACGGCACCTGATGACCCCCGCCTGATCGATATCCAGGCGCGCCTTGCTGCAGTCCGGCGCAGGATTGCGACCGCGACGGAAGCTGCGGGCCGTCCGGACAACCCGCCGGAGCTGATCGTTGTCACCAAGTTCCACCCTGCCGAGGATGTGCGCAGGCTGGCAGCATTGGGTGTCACCGATGTGGGGGAGAACCGTGACCAGGAGGCCTCCGAGAAGGCTGCCGCCCTGAGTGATCTTGGACTCCGGTGGCACTTCGTCGGTCAGCTGCAGAGCAACAAAGCGAAGTCCGTCGTCCGGTATGCCCATGCCATCCATTCCGTGGACCGGCCGCAACTGGCAGCTGCCTTGGCCAAGTCGATTGCCACGGAACAGGAACGGACCGGCAGGTCCCCGCTTGAGTGCTTTATCCAAGTAAGCCTCGACGATGACGCCGGAAGCCACCGGGGCGGTGCCAGCCGGCTGGAAGTTCCCGCGCTGGCGGACCAGTTGGCTGGATCGCCGGGGCTTGTTCTAGCCGGCGTCATGGCCGTTGCTCCCCTGGGATCGGACCCTGATGCGGCCTTCGGCAAGCTGGCGGAAATATCGGCCCAGCTGCTCAAGGACCACCCTTCGGCTACGGGGATTTCCGCCGGCATGAGCCAGGATCTGGAAGCCGCCATCAGAGCGGGTGCGACACACCTGAGAATAGGGTCGGATATATTGGGTTCGCGTCCTGCGTTGCGGTAGCGTCAAAGTATTGGAAGAGAATGGCGGGGATTCCAATGCTGTCAAGTCAACTCAGCGGCCCGCTTACGGACACGATTAGGAGTCGACCATGGCTGGCGCTCTGCGCAAGACAATGATCTATCTTGGGCTCGCCGATGGCGATGAACACTACGAGTCTGAGCACCACACACCGCACAAGGACGAGGACGATTCAATGGAGCATGACCGCGAGGAACGCCGGGCGCCGGCGCCCGTCCGCGAGGTCGCCCGTGAAACTCCGACTCCACACGCCGCCGAAGAGGAATATCGCGCACCTGTGACACCTATCAAGCGCGCGGCCTCGAGCCGCGAAGAGACCACCGGACTTCGCCAGATCACCACGATCCACCCGCGGTCCTACAATGACGCCAAACTGATCGGCGAAAGCTTCCGTGACGGAATCCCCGTCATCATGAACGTCACGGACATGGGCGAAGCCGATGCCAAACGCCTGGTCGACTTCTCCGCAGGGCTGGTCTTCGGCCTCCGCGGCAGCATCGAGCGGGTCACCAACAAGGTGTTCCTGCTCTCGCCGTCGTACGTGGAGGTCATCGGCGACGACAAGAAGGTCAGCGAGACACAGGCCAGCTTCTTCAACCAGAGCTAGCAGCGGGACCCGAACGGATGCCAGGCAGGCGACCTGTCTGGCATCTGTGCTGAAATAGATAAGAACGGCAACAGGACACTGCGGTATCCGGAATGAACATGGAGATATGAGTTAGCTCATGGGAATTGTTTTCGGACTTGTCTATATCGCTTTATTATTCGTATTTGTGGCATTGATCATCCGACTGGTCTACGACTGGGTACAGATGTTTGCCCGTGAATGGAGGCCAAGGGGCGCCGCTCTGGTGGCGGCCCACACTGTCTACTCCGTCACGGATCCGCCGCTCAAGGTGCTGAGGCGCCTTATACCGCCCTTGCGACTGGGCGGTATATCGCTGGATCTCGGCTTTTTGCTGTTGTTCATCGCTATCAGCGTGGCTATGGCAATCGTGAAGAATCTCGCGTAATTTTCATTACAGCTTGCGGCGCACTGACAGGGCGGGAAACCGCCATCCACGGCATCGCGTAGAATCTCCGGTTTGACACCTCAGTGTTGAATTAGAGGAACCAGACCATATTTAGGTACCGTAGTTTTGACGGCCGGAAGGCCTACTGACTAACTAGACCAACGAGGTGACCAGATGGCTTTGACGCCAGAAGACGTTGTCAACAAGCGCTTTCAGCCGACCAAGTTCCGCGAAGGCTACGACCAGGACGAAGTTGACGACTTCCTGGACGAAATCGTCGTCGAACTGCGCCGCCTGAACCAAGAGAACGACGAGCTTCGCAAGAAGCTCGCCGAGAGCGGCTCAGGCACGCCCGCCAGCTCCGCAGCAGCGGCGCCGGTGGTGGAGAAGGTCCCCGCCCCGGTCAAGGCTGAAAAGGACGAGTCCCGGGCCAAGGCGGAAGCCGAGGCCAAGGCTGCTGAAGCCAAGAAGAAGGCTCCCGAGCCGGCAACGGCACTCGCTCCGGTTCCCGCCGCGGCTGCCCCCGCTGCGGTCAACCCGACGGCGGAGTCCGCCGCCGGTCTGCTGGCCATGGCGCAGCAGATGCACGACAAGCACGTCGCCGACGGCCAGCAGCAGAAGGACAAGATCATCGCCGAGGCGCAGATCGAAGCCAGCAGCCTGGTCAACGACGCGCAGGAAAAGTCCCGCAAGATCCTCGGTGCCCTGGAGCAGCAGCGGTCCGTCCTGGAACGCAAGGTGGAGCAGCTGCGCGGTTTCGAGCGCGACTACCGTTCACGCCTGAAGGCCTACATCGAAGGCCAGCTCCGCGACCTGGACGCCCGCGGTTCCGTGGCTGCGCCCGAGGTTGGCGACGGCAGCCCCGCCGTTTAGCAAGTATTCTGAAAGCCGGTGGCTGAGGACTCCTCGGCCGCCGGCTTTTGCCATTAACCGCCACCCGTGCGGCACATGGCGGGCACCAGCAACCTCCCTCCTGTCCCGGTACAGGCTCTTGAATGAAAGCTCTATGACTGACGAAACAGCACCTGCCGCAGCGCAGCCAGCAACGACTCAAGCCCGGCCGCGTAAGGCGGTCCTGCTGGCGCTCTTCGCCGGCTTCGCTGTTTTCGCCTACGTCTTCGACCAGCTCACCAAGCTCTGGGTGACAAGCACCATGGTGGAGGGAGAACGTATCCCAGTGCTCCCCCCGGTGCTGCACTGGTACTACATCCGTAACTCCGGAGCAGCCTTCTCGATTGGCGAGAACGTGACGTGGGTCTTCACCATCATCATGGCCGCCGTGTCGATTGCCATTCTCCTGCAGCTGCGCAAACTGGGTTCGGCATGGTGGGCCCTGGCTTTGGGCCTGCTTCTTGGCGGCGCCCTGGGGAACCTCACTGACCGCCTGTTCCGGGAACCGTCGTTCGCCATGGGGCACGTGGTGGACTTCATCCAGCTGCCGAATTTCGCCATTTTCAATATCGCCGATTCGGCTGTTGTCTCCGCCGTCGTCATCATCTGCCTGCTGACGCTGCGGGGCATATCCCTTGACGGTTCACGGCTCCAGAAGTCGGCGGAGGGCCAGGATGCCTGAGAAACTTACCGTTCCCGAGGAACTTGCCGGCACGCGCGTCGATGCGGGCCTTGCCAGGCTGATGGGGATATCCCGATCGCAGGCGGCAACCCTGATCGCCGAGGGCAACGTCAGCTCCGGGGGAAAGGCCGTGGGCAAGTCCCTGAAGCTCGCCTCCGGCACCGTGCTGGAGGTTGTGGTCCCCGAACGGCGGGACCCCCTGGAAGTCGTGGAGGAAGTTGTGGAAGGCCTGAAAGTACTCTTGGACGACGAGGACTTCGTGGTCATCGACAAGCCAGTGGGCGTGGCCGCTCACCCGTCCCCGGGATGGGTAGGGCCCACAGTGGTGGGGGGACTGGCCGGGCTGGGTTACCGGATCTCGACGTCGGGGGCCCCCGAACGTGCGGGCATTGTGCACCGCCTCGACGTCGGCACCTCCGGCGCCATGGTGGTCGCCAAATCGGAACGCGCCTATACGGCGCTCAAGCGTGCCTTCAAGGAGCGCACCGTGGACAAGGTGTACCACGCGGTGGTCCAGGGGCTGCCGGATCCCCTCGCGGGTACGATCGACGCGCCAATCGGCCGCCACCCGGGCCACGACTGGCGCTTCGCCGTCATTGAAGACGGCCGCGAGTCCGTCACCCACTACGAAGTCCTTGAGGCCTTCGGCAAGGCTTCCCTCGTTGAGGTGCACCTTGAAACCGGCCGGACCCACCAGATCCGTGTCCACTTCTCCGCCCTGCGCCACCCCTGCGCGGGCGACCTGACCTACGGGGCGGATCCGCGGCTCGCCGCGACGCTTGGCCTGACCAGGCAATGGCTCCACGCCCGCCAGCTTGGGTTCGACAGCCCCAGGACGGGGGAGCGCGTGACGGTGACCAGCGATTACCCTCAGGATCTTGCATACGCGCTCGAAGTTCTGGCCTCCGGGGAGGCCTAAGCCGGAACTGTCGCTGCGCGGCACTAGAATGGTCCGGTGACTTCCAGCAATGACTCGTTCGTCCACCTGCACACCCATACCGAATACTCCATGCTGGATGGGGCGGCCCGCCTGGGGGAGTTGTTCGACGAAACCGAACGCCTGGGGATGCCCGCCCTGGCCACAACCGACCACGGCTATCTTTTCGGTGCCTTCGATTTCTGGCGCAAGGCCACCGACAAGGGCATCAAGCCGATCATCGGCGTCGAAGCCTATGTGACTCCCGGGACCGCCCGTGGTGACAAGAGCCGCGTCCGGTGGGGCGAGGAAAACCAGCGTAAGGACGACGTCTCCGGCGGTGGTTCCTACACGCACATGACCCTGCTGAGCTACAACAACGTGGGCATGCGTAACCTGTTCCGGGCCTCGTCGATCGCGTCGCTGGACTCGGTCTTCGGCAAATGGCCCCGGCTGGACCGTGAGCTGCTGAACACCTACTCGGAAGGGCTTATCGCCACCACCGGCTGCCCGTCGGGAGAGGTCCAGACCCGGCTCCGGCTGGGACAGTACCGTGAAGCACTGGAGGCAGCGGCGGAGTTCCGCGACATCTTCGGCGCGGAGAACTACTTCTGCGAACTGATGGACCACGGCCTGGACATCGAGCGGCGGGTCACCGGCGACCTGCTGCGCCTGGCCAAGGACCTGAACCTTCCGCTGGTGGCCACCAACGACCTTCACTACACGCACGAGCACGACGCGAAGGCACATGAGGCCCTGCTGGCCATCCAGTCCGGTTCCACCCTCCTGGAGCCCACCTACGACAACGGCGGTTCCCGGTTCGCGTTCTCCGGCAGCGGCTACTACCTGAAGTCGCCGCAGGAAATGCGTGAACTGTTCCGCGACCACCCCGAGGCCTGCGACAACACCCTCCTGATCGCCGAGCGCTGCGAAGTCTCCTTCAACACCGGCGCTAACTACATGCCGCGGTTCCCGTGCCCCGAGGGGGAGGACGAGACGTCCTGGCTCGTCAAGGAAGTCGACAAGGGACTCCATTACCGCTATCCACAGGGAATTCCGGACAAGGTCCGCAAGCAGGCCGACTACGAGTTGGAAGTCATTACATCGATGGGCTTCCCTGGCTACTTCCTCGTGGTGGCCGACTTCATCAACTGGGCCAAGAACAACGGCATTCGGGTGGGTCCCGGACGTGGCTCGGGTGCAGGCTCCATGGTCGCTTACGCCATGCGCATCACCGACCTGGATCCGCTCCACCACGGTCTGATCTTCGAACGCTTCCTCAACCCGGACCGCGTTTCCATGCCTGACTTCGACGTCGACTTCGATGACCGGCGCCGCTCCGAAGTCATTGACTACGTCACGCGAAAGTACGGTGACGAGCGTGTCGCCATGATCGTCACCTACGGAACCATCAAGACCAAGCAGGCATTGAAGGATTCCTCGCGCGTGCTGGGTTACCCGTTCAGCATGGGTGAAACGCTGACGAAGGCGCTGCCGCCGGCCGTGATGGCCAAAGACATTCCGCTGGCCGACATCCAGAACAAGGAAGCCAAGCGCTACAGCGAGGCCGGTGACTTCCGCCAGCTGATCAGCACCGACCCGGAGGCGGCCAAGGTCTTCGAAACGGCACTGGGCATTGAAGGCCTGAAACGACAGTGGGGCGTGCACGCCGCCGGCGTGATCATGTCCTCGGACCCCATCATCGACGTGATTCCGATCATGCGCCGTTTCCAGGACGGCCAGGTCATCACGCAGTTCGATTACCCGACGTCCGAAGGACTCGGCTTGATCAAGATGGACTTCCTGGGCCTTCGAAACCTGACGATCATTTCGGACGCCCTCGAAAACATCAAGATGAACCGCGGCATCGATCTCGACCTCGAAACCCTGGAGCTGGACGACACCGCGTCCTACGAGCTTCTGGCCCGGGGCGACACCCTGGGCGTATTCCAGCTCGACGGCGGCCCCATGCGGTCCCTCCTCAAGCTGATGAAGCCTGACAACTTCGAAGACATCTCCGCGGTCCTGGCCCTCTACCGGCCGGGTCCCATGGGCGCCAACGCACACACTGACTACGCGCTGCGCAAGAACAAGATCCAGGAGGTCATTCCGATCCACCCGGAGCTTGAGGAGCCGCTCTCGGAAATCCTGGGCGGTACCTACGGGCTGATCGTCTACCAGGAGCAGGTGATGGCCGTGGCGCAGAAGCTCGCCGGCTATTCCCTGGGCCAGGCAGACATCCTCCGCCGCGCCATGGGCAAGAAGAAGAAATCAGAGCTCGACAAGCAGTTCGCCGGCTTCTCCCAGGGCATGCAGGACAACGGCTACTCCATGGAAGCCGTGAAAACACTCTGGGACATCCTGCTCCCGTTCTCCGACTACGCCTTCAACAAGGCGCACTCGGCCGCGTATGGCGTGATCTCCTACTGGACCGCATACCTCAAAGCGCACTACGCGCCGGAGTACATGGCCGCACTGCTGACCTCCGTGGGCGATGACAAGGATAAGTCGGCGATCTACCTCAACGAATGCCGGCGCATGGGCATCACGGTACTGCCGCCCGACGTCAATGAGTCAGCCCTTAACTTCACCCCTGTGGGCAACGACATCCGCTTCGGCATGGGCGCTATCCGCAACGTCGGCGTGAACGCCGTGGAAGCCATGGTGGCGGCGCGCGAAAAAGAAGGCGCCTACACGTCCTTCAAGGACTACCTCATGAAGGTCCCTGCGGTGGTGTGCAACAAGCGCACCATTGAATCCTTGATCAAGGCGGGCGCGTTCGACTCCCTGAACCACCACCGGCGCGCGCTGGCCATGATCCATGAAGAAGCCATCGACTCCGTGATCACGCTCAAGCGCAACGAGGCGATCGGTCAGTTCGACCTCTTCGCCGGTTTCGACGAAGCCGAATCCGAGGCGTCCCTGAGCATCGAAATCCCGGACCTTCCCGAATGGGAGAAAAAGGACAAGCTCTCCTTCGAACGCGACATGCTGGGCCTCTACGTCTCGGACCACCCGCTCCAGGGCCTCGAAGGACTGCTGAGCCAGCACGCCGACCAGTCCATCACTTCAATCATCGCGGAGGACGGCCCGCACGACGGCGCCATCATCACCATTGCGGGCATGATCACCTCGCTCAGCCGGCGGATCGCGAAAGCCAGCGGCAATGCCTACGCCCGGGCGGAAATCGAGGACCTGGGCGGTTCCATGGAGGTCATGTTCTTCGGCCAGGTCTACGGTCCCATCGCGTCGGTTCTGGCCGAAGACCTGATCGTAGTGGTCAAGGGGCGGCTGCAGCGGCGCGACGACGGCGCCGTTACCCTGAACTGCATGGAGCTGTCAGTCCCGGACCTCAGCGAGGGGCTGAACGGGCCGTTGGTGATCACCATGCAGACGCACAAGGCCACCGAGGCCGTGGTGACGGAACTCGGAGACGTGCTGAGGACGCACCGGGGCAATTCGGAAGTCAGGCTGCACCTGCAGGGGGACACCAGGGTGGAAGTGATGGCGCTTCCGGTCCACCTGCGGGTCAACCCGAGTCCGTCACTCTTCGGCGACCTGAAGGTGCTCCTTGGACCGACCTGCCTGGACAGTTAGGTGCCCGGACGTTCCGTGACGCCGGTGCCGGGCACAGCGGTGATTTCCGGTGCCGGTCGGGGCTTCGGCGCCGCGCTGGCGGACGTCCTGACGGCTGAACAGTGGACGGTGTACGGCATCGTGCGTCCGGGGTTCGCAGCGGAAGCCAGGGTAGGCGGAAGTGTGAGGTTCCTGGAGTGGGACATTGCGCATTCGTGCCCGGAAGACGTGGCCGAGGTGCTTGCAGAAGCCAGCATCGACGTCGTGGTCAACAATGCGGCGGTGGGCAGCAGCCAGAAGACGCTGTCCTCAGTTGATTCAGGCTCCCTCGCACAGCTCCTGGACAACAACGTGGCGGGCGCCGTCAGGGTGACCCAAGCGTCCCTCGACGGACTGCTCCGGACGGGTCCAGGCGGTCGCAGGCCGCTGGTGGTCAACGTGTCATCCAGGCTGGGTTCCGCATCACTGCACGCGGAGGGCGCATTCGCCGGCTTCGGGACGAGCTATGGCTACCGGCTGAGCAAGGCCGCGCTCAACATGCTGACGCTGAGCCTGCATGAGGAATTTGGCGCGGAAATGGACGCATGGTCCGTCCATCCCGGGGCGCTAAAGACCGGAATGGGACGCCCAGGAGCGTCAAAGGAGCCCGCAGCGGCGGCCAGGGAGCTCCTGCACGAGTTCAACAAGCACCGCGGCACCGGCCCGCGGTTCTTCGAGCTGGGCTCGTCCGCGTCCCTGCCCTGGTAGCTCCCTAGATTTCGTAGTCGAGAGGCACGGGCTGGCTGTAGGCGCCCGAATGGTAGAGCAGCGGCGTGCCGTCCTCGCCCACCTGTCCTTCCACGACTTCCACCACAACAACCGCATTGTTCTCGAAGGAGAGGCGCATCTGGATTTTGCCGATCAGCCAGCCGGCCACGTCCTTGAGGATGGGCACTTCGTGCGGTCCGAGCTCCCAGTGGTCGCCCTCGAACCTGTTCTTGGTCCGGGCGAACCGGTCTGCCAGTTCCTGGTTGTCCAGCCCGAGCATGTGGACACCGATGTGTGTCGTGTTGGCGATGGCAGGCCATGAACTGGAACTGCGGGCCATGTTGAACGTAAAGCGCGGGGGCTGGGCGGACAAGGATGCGACGGAGGTAGCCGTGAATCCGTACGGGGTGCCGTTGTAGTTCACCGTGATAATTGCCACGCCGGCCGCATGCCGGCGGAACATCTCCTTGAACGTGCCTTCGAAGGCTGCGTTGTCTGAGGTCACTGTGATCTAACTCCCTGCTAAAAAATCGTGGTCGGGTCCTGCATGCCAGCGTAGGGGGCGCCCGAAGCTGTGGGTGACTTGGTTACCTGCCGCGTCATTTGTTGAGCGGCGGTGAACGTTTGTTAATGTTTGTTTCATGACACAGCCATCAGGCGCCGGCCCGGTCCCGCAAAATCCGAAGCATTCCGGGGAGGCCGGCATCCCGCCTGCCTATGGTGAACTTTACCGTGGCGACCGGCCCTCCTGGCGCGTCCCTGCGGTCATAGCCGCTGCCGGGGTACCGGTCGGCCTCCTGTGGTGGCTGTTGGCGCCGGGCGGGCTGAACCTATTGTCCGGCGATCCCTCCCTGGCCACCGGAACGAACGCTGAAGGCTGGCTTCCCCGGGACCTCGTGCTGGCAGGACTGTTCCTCTTGGCGGGCTGCATTACCGGATTCCTCCTGAACGGAAAACGCACCGGCGCCCCGGCGCCCGGGGCGGTCCTCCTCGCCGTCGTTGGCGGGGCGTTCGGCGCACTTATCGCCTGGCAAGCGGGGGTGCTGGCGGGGCAATGGTGGGGCCCTGCCGAAGATACCGCCCGGAACGCCAGCATCGCCTTCTCGCTCCGTGCCCTGGCCGTGCTGGCCATCTGGCCGGCGGCGGTGGCCATTGCGGTCTTTGTGGCAAACCTGGTCAGCCTCCTGGGTAAACCGCCGGCGCAGGACAGCTAGGTTCGCGGTCCCCGGGCAGCCGTCCTTCCCGGGCCGGACCAAACAGGGCCCAACTTAACAGGAAGCGAGGGTCCGCCGACGGCACGTAAAATAGGCGGGTGACCATTTCTCCGGACAGCCCCGTACAGACCACCGACCCGGCCATCAACTACCGCACCATTGACCTGCGCGGTCAGCGGCTCTCCCTCGCCGGACTCCGGTCGGCTGTGCCACGGGCCCGGCACCAGACCATGGCGGACGCCGAGCAGAAGGTCACCGAGATCATTACCGCGGTGCGCTCCCGGGGCTTTGCCGCCCTGAGTGAGTTCGCCAAAACGTTCGACGGCGTCGAGCAGGTACACCCGCGGGTGTCCGGCGCTGCGCTGCGGTCAGCGCTGGAGAACCTCGACCCGGCAGTGCGGGCCGCACTGGAAGAATCGATCAGTCGCGCACGCAAGTTCGCTGACAGCCAGCGGCCGGCAAATGTAGACGTCGAGCTGGGCGAAGGCGCCGTCGTAAGCCAGAACTGGGTTCCGGTTGGCCGGGTGGGGCTGTACGTGCCCGGCGGACTGGCGGTCTACCCGTCGTCGGTCATCATGAACGTCGTCCCGGCACTGGCGGCCGGCGTTGCCTCCATTGCCCTGGCTTCTCCTCCCCAGAAAGACTTCGGGGGACTCCCGCACCCCACCATCCTCGCCGCTGCGGCGCTGCTGGGCATTGATGAGGTGTACGCCATCGGCGGCGCGCAGGCCATCGCGGCCTTTGCCTACGGTGTTCCCGCGGACGACACGGAGGCAGCCCTTGACCCGGTGGACGTGGTGACCGGGCCCGGCAACATCTTCGTTGCCACCGCCAAACGGCTGGTCAAGGGCGTTGTCGGCATCGATTCCGAGGCAGGCACCACGGAAATCGCCATCCTTGCGGACAGCAGTGCCCGCCCGTCGCTGGTGGCGGCCGACCTCATCAGCCAGGCCGAACACGATCCGAAGGCGGCCTCGGTCCTCATTACCGACTCAGAGGATCTTGCCGGGGCCGTCCGCGGCGAGCTCTCCGCGCAGGCCGCCTTGACCAAGCATTCCGAACGTGTAAGGGAAGCCTTGTCCGGCCCTCAGTCCGGCGTGGTGCTCGTGGACGACCTCGAACAGGGAATCGCGGCCTGTGACGCCTACGCCGCTGAGCACCTTGAAATCATGACGGCGGACGCCCCGGCGGTGGCCGCCCGCATCCGCAACGCGGGAGCAATCTTCGTGGGGGACTACAGCCCCGTCAGCCTGGGGGACTACTGCGCAGGGTCCAACCACGTGCTGCCGACGAGCGGCACGGCCGCTTTCTCTTCCGGCCTCAACGTCACGACGTTCCTTCGCGCCATACAGGTGGTCAACTACAGCAAGACGGCCCTCGAGAAGGTCAGCGGGCACATCGTGAGCCTTGCAGGTGCCGAGGATTTGCCGGCCCACGGCGAGGCCGTGACGGCGCGCTTCGCGGGAACGGATTAACCACTACATGTAGTAATTACAGGCTTGTTATTCAGCTATATGTAGTCGTAAACTGGGATCGGACGAATGTATGCCAGGATCCAAGCCTGTGAGTTGACGTTCGGCCTGTTCAGCGCCGGCCAGGGGAAGGAAACAACGTGTATTGCCCGTTTTGCCGTAACCCTGATTCGCGCGTGGTGGACAGCCGCATGGCCGACGACGGTTCCGCCATCCGGCGTAGGCGGCAGTGTCCTGAATGCGGCCGCCGCTTCACTACCGTTGAGACCACCAGCCTCACTGTGATCAAGCGTTCCGGTGTCGGCGAGCCCTTCAGCCGGAGCAAGGTGATCAACGGCGTACGGAAGGCCTGCCAGGGACGGCCCGTGACCGAAGACGATCTTGCCATGCTGGCGCAGGAGGTCGAGGAAACAATCCGGGCGTCCGGCGCTGCGGAGATTGACGCCCACGAGGTGGGCCTCGCCATCCTCAGTCCGCTTCAAAAGCTGGACGAGGTCGCCTATCTTCGGTTCGCGAGCGTCTACCAGGCGTTCGAATCCCTGGAAGACTTTGAGACCGCTATCTCCATCCTTCGCCATGAAGCCGAAGTCGAAGCCAAGGCGGCCAAGGGCAAGAGCTCCGAAAAGAGCCCACTTTAGACTCCGGTGGTGGCAGCGGAGGGGAAGCCGACGCCACCACCGGCACCAAGCGCCCGTTATCGACGGGGGTCACCGGCCGCGGGCCACGGGAAGTAGGGCACGGTTTATGTAGCCGGCCTTGCCGGACAGGAGCTACACCACGCCACCACCGCCAGTGACCGTGGTGAGCGGCCGCACGGCTTCCTGGCAGGCATAAATCAGTAGTTCACCGGAACGGCGTATCCGGCCCGTTCCGTACGGAGGACGATGGTGGCGCCGATTCCACGGCTGGCCCCGGTGACGACGGCAACGTCCCCGCCTGAGTCAGTCATGGAACCGGCAGCCTGCCTACTTGGCCAGTTTGTGCGAGAGCGCGACCTCGATCGCGGCGCCCACAATGCCGGCGTCGTTCTTGAGCTCGGCCGGGACGATCTTCGTGCGCAGCTTCATGTGCGGCAGGTACTCGTCGGCCCGCTTGGAGATGCCGCCGCCGACGATGAAGAGCTCGGGGGAGAACAGGAATTCAACGTGGGAGAAGTATCGCTGGAGCAGCACACTGTACTCGGTCCAGCTCAGGCCGTCGCGTTCACGGGCCACGGCGGAAGCCTTGCTCTCGGCGTCAAAGCCGTCGATCTCGAGGTGTCCGAGTTCGGCGTTCGGGACCAGCTTGCCGTTGAAGATGAAGGCTGAGCCAATGCCCGTCCCAAGCGTAATCACGAGGACTGTCCCGGACACACCTGCACCTGCGCCGTACCTGGCTTCGGCAAGACCGGCTGCGTCGGCGTCGTTGATGACCTCCACGGGGCGGCCCAGGCGTTTGGTCAGCAGCGTGTCAATGTCCGTGTTGAGCCAGGACTTGTCGACGTTGGCCGCGGAATGAACCACGCCGTGCTGGATGATGCCTGGGAACGTGACACCTATCGGGGAGTCGGGGGACGGCGCGTCCGGCCGTGCATCAAGCTCAGCGACCACCGCGGCAACTGTTTCCGCGACCGACTCCGGCGTCGCGGGCTGCGGCGTCGGAACGCGGAAGCGGTCACCCACGAGTTTGCCCTTTTTGAGGTCGACAATGCCGCCCTTGATTCCGGTTCCGCCGATGTCGATTCCGATCAGCGGGGCGTTCTTGGTTGACTTGTCGTCCTTCTTGGCCAATGTGATTCCGTTCGTGGCTGTGGGCGGGCAAAGGGTTGTAGGCAAAGGTTCCGGCACGTACCGGGCGGGCAATCAGGGCAGGGTAAGGATTTCTGCGCCGGACTCGGTGACGAGCAGGGTGTGTTCGAACTGGGCGGTGCGCTTGCGGTCGCGCGTCACCACCGTCCAGTCATCGGCCCACATGTCCCACTCAACCGTACCGAGGGTCAGCATGGGTTCGATCGTGAACACCATGCCCGTTTCCATGACCGTGTTGTAAGCGGGAGCAGCATCATAATGCGGAATGATCAAGCCGGTGTGGAAAGCCTCGCCAACACCATGGCCCGTGAAATCCCGGACAACGCCGTAGCCGAAACGCTTGGCATACGACTGGATGGCGCGGCCGATGACGTTGATCTCACGTCCTGGGGCCACGGCCTTGATGGCACGGTTGAGGGATTCCTTGGTGCGCTCCACGAGGAGCCGGGACTCTTCGTCCACATCTCCCACGAGGAACGTGAAATTCGTATCCCCGTGAACGCCGCCAATGAAAGCGGTGATGTCGATGTTCAGGATGTCGCCGTCCTGGACCACCGTGCTGTCCGGTATTCCATGGCAGATCACTTCGTTCAGCGACGAGCACAACGACTTGGGGAAGCCCCGGTAACCCAGCGTCGACGGATACGCATTGTGATCCAGCAGGAATTCGTGGCCGATCTTGTCCAGCTGGTCCGTTGTTACGCCGGGTTCGATGTGCTTGCCGACTTCCACGATGGCCTGGGCCGCGATACGGCTGGCGATCCTGATTTTCTCAATGGTCTCGGCGGATTTCACCTCCGAGCCGGTGAACTTCTCCGGACCCGGCTTGCCGACGTATTCGGGCCGGGGAATTGACGCCGGGACCGGCAGCTGCGGGCTGACGGTTCCGGGGACCAGGGTGCCGGTGGGTGCAGTCGAGGCAAGAGAAGGCATAGATTGATCATATAAGCAGGCATAGAAGCCCATGTAACGGAAAGCCGGATCGGAACCCGATGAAGCCCTACGTTACGTGGATCACTTTCAGCGGGCGCGGAGCCTGCGTGATGCGAGGAGCAGCGATGACCGAGTACTGGTACAACGTCAAGACCCACGAGGTGGAAGAGGACGCCATGTCCGACTGGACCCAGCTGATCGGGCCGTACAAGACGCGCGCCGAGGCCGAGCATGCGCTGGAGAAGGTCAAGGCGCGCAACGAGTCATGGGAAAAGGGCGACGAGGACTAAGCCACGAACCGGGGGTGGCCCGGCCCGGGTCCGGCTAGAACGAATGCTCGGGGCCGGGGAACTGCCCCGTCCGGACGTCTTCACCGTAGGCCTTGGCCGCATTGCTCAGCGACGTGCGCAGGTCAGCGTATTGTTTGACGAATTTGGCCATTTTCCCGCCGCGCAGCCCAGCCATGTCCTGCCACACCAGGACCTGGCCTGTTGTGGTGTTACCCGCGCCAATGCCCACCGTCGGAACGGCAATGGCTGCATCAACGGCCGCGGCAGTGGCGGCAGGAACCATTTCCATCAGGACACTAAAGGCGCCCGCGTCGGCGAGTGCGACCGCGTCGTCGATCAGCCGTTGGGCGTCATCGCCCCGGCCCTGGACCCGGTAGCCGCCCAGGGAATGCTCGCTCTGCGGGGTGAAGCCGATGTGCGCCATCACCGGAATGCCGGCCTGGACCATGGCCCGGACGGTGTCCGCGTAGAACTTGCCGCCTTCAATCTTCACGGCATGGGCGAGTCCTTCCTTCAGGAAGCGGACTCCGGTGGCCACGGCCTGCTCTGCTGAAATCTCGTAGCTTCCGAACGGAAGGTCCGCAACCACAAGCGCCCGTTTGGCTGACCTCGCCACGGCACGGCACAGCGGAAGGAGCTCGTCCACGGTGACCGGAAGGCTGGTTTCGTTACCGAAGACGTTGTTGGACGCGGAGTCGCCCACGAGAAGCACCTCGATGCCCGCTTCGTCGAAGATCTCTGCCGTGTACTGTTCGTAGGCCGTGAGCATGGCAAAGTGCTCACCCTTGTCCTTGGCCTGCTGCAGGTGGTGGGTCCGGATTCGTGCCACGGGCTTTCTTGCGGTGTCCGACGGCGTTGCGGGCGCGTTGGCGGGACCGTTGCCGTAGGGAGCAGGTACTTCAGCGGACATGCTGGAATCGGAACTGTTGCTTGTGGCCATGGCTAGAGCGTAATGCGGTACTGTGCGTCCTAGCTACCGGACAGCCCGCCCCTTCCGGTGAATCGCGTCACAAAGCGACGTCCCGCCAGGGCCGGTCGCAACCCCTAAGTCCGGTGTTGCGTGCCGCTGTGCGTGTTAACGCTGTGTTACGCGGAGGTCCGGCTCCAACATTCGGCGGGAATGCTTAGTAAAGTGAATCGTGAGCTGCCGCCGGCTCTATGGAATACGGACCCGGGGCATCAAAATGTTGATCCGGAGAAGAGGCCATAATGGACCGCCAGCAAGAGTTTGTCCTGCGGACGATCGAAGAGCGCGACGTGCGGTTCGTGCGTCTGTGGTTCACGGACGTCGTGGGTTCACTCAAGTCTGTTGCGCTTGCTCCCGCCGAAGTCGAGGGTGCCTTCGAAGAAGGCCTGGGCTTCGATGGTTCTGCGATCGAGGGCTTGGCCCGCGTGTTCGAGTCGGACATGCTGGCGCAGCCGGACCCCTCGACGTTCCAGATCCTGCCGTGGCGCGGGGAAACTGAACAGACATCACGCATGTACTGCGACATTCTGACGCCCGACGGCGAGCCCTCCGCGGCGGACCCCCGGAACGTCCTGAAGCGCACCCTCGCCAAAGCGGCCGACATGGGCTTCACCTGCTACACCCACCCCGAGATCGAGTTCTACCTCCTGAAGTCGCAGGAGCCGGGACCAGACGGTTCCCCCGTCCCGGTCGACGAGGGCGGCTACTTCGACCACGTCCCCGGCGGCGTCGCACAGGATTTCCGGCGCACCGCCGTCACCATGCTCGAATCCGTGGGAATTTCCGTCGAGTTCAGCCACCACGAAGCCGGACCCGGCCAGAATGAGATCGACCTCCGCTACGCGGACGCGCTGCAGACGGCGGACAACATCATGACCTTCCGTACCGTCATCAAGGAAGTGGCCCTGCAGCAGGGCACCTACGCCACCTTTATGCCGAAGCCGTTCACAGCCCACCCGGGGTCCGGCATGCACACGCACTTCTCCCTTTTCGAAGGCGATACCAACGCCTTCTACGAAGCGGGTGCCGAATTCCAGCTGTCCAAGACGGCCAAACAGTTCATCGCAGGCATCCTCAAGCACGCCCCCGAATTCACGGCCGTGACCAATCAGTTCGTGAACTCGTACAAGCGGCTGTGGGGCGGCGGCGAAGCGCCCAGCTACCTGAGCTGGGGCCACAACAACCGCTCCGCGCTGGTACGCGTCCCGCTCTACAAGCCTGGCAAGGGCCAGTCGGCACGCATTGAATACCGCGGCATCGATTCCGCCGCCAACCCCTACCTCGCCTATGCTGTGCTGCTGGGCGCAGGGCTCAAGGGCATCGAAGAGGGCTATGAGATTCCCGCCGCCGCCGAGGACGACATCTGGTCGCTGAGTTCGGCCGAGCGCCGCGCCATGGGGCACGACCCTCTGCCTGCGAGCCTGCACGACGCCATCAGGGCCATGGAGGACTCCGAACTCATGCCGCAGATCCTGGGCGAGCAGGTCTTCGAGTACTTCCTGCGCAACAAGCGCGCCGAATGGCAGGACTACCGTCTCCAGGTGACGCCCTACGAGCTGCAGCGTAATCTCGGCATCCTGTAGGGGGCAGCGGTGAGCCTTGCCCGTCGCCTGATCTCCGCCGGTTTCAGTGATCTGGAAAAGGGGGAGCGGTTCCTGGCTGCCCGGGAACTGGAGGGGATCGACCAGGAGGCACTGTTCGCGGGCTTCCACCTGGCAGCCAACCCCGACACCGCGCTTCAGTCACTGGTACGGCTGATCGAAAAGCATCCCGACCTTCGGAAGCTGGCTGCTGCGGACATCGATACGAGCGAGCCGCTCTACCGGGTCCTGGGCGCCTCCGAGGCCCTGGGCGAGTTCCTGATCCGCCATCCGGAGCATCTTGACGCCTTTGACGTGGTGGCGAGCCCCGAACCGGTCGCGGCGGATGCCGGGGAGCTGAGGTCGCGGCTTCTGCGGTCCGTGCAGGCCGACCCTAAAGCGCGCAGGCCGGTGGCCGGATTGTCCGGTCCCGAAGCCTATGTGGCGCTTCGCACCGCCTACCGCAGGGGTGTGGTGGACCTGGCGGTCAAGGATCTGTGCGCCGCCGATCCGCTGGATTTCATGCCCGCCGCCGGCGCCGAACTGGCGGATCTCGCGGGCGCGGCCATCGAAGCGGCCCTGGCAGTGTCCCGCGCGGAAGCAGGCGGGCAGTTCGACGCGGCGGAGGTCGCCGACGTCGGGCTGGCCGTTATCGGCATGGGCAAATGCGGGGCGCGCGAACTCAACTACATCTCCGACGTCGACGTCATCTATGTGATCGAGGCTGACGGACTCGACGACGCCCGTGCCAACACCATTGGCACCGCCCTTGCCACCGGGATTTCGCGGGCCATCATGTCCATTGGCCGTGAACCCGGCCTGTGGGAGGTGGACGCCAATCTGCGGCCCGAGGGCAAATCGGGGCCGCTGGTGCGGACGCTGGCGTCGCATCAGAGCTACTACGCCCGCTGGGCCGAAAGCTGGGAGTTCCAGGCACTCCTGAAAGCGCGGACCATTGCCGGGGACGCGGAGCTGGGCGCCCGGTACGAGGAGGCCGTACTTCCACTGGTCTGGGGCTCGGCGAACCGTGAAGGGTTCGTGGAATCTGTGCAGGCCATGCGCCGGCGGGTCACGGACAACATACCCGTGGAGGAGGAACAACGCCAGATCAAACTGGGCCGCGGCGGCCTGCGGGACGTCGAATTCACGGTCCAGCTGCTGCAGCTGGTGCACGGCAAAGCCGATGAATCGCTCCGCCGCCGGGACACCACGTCGGCCATCGCCGCCCTCTCGGCCGGAGGCTACATCGGGCGGACCGACGCCGCGGAGTTCGACCATGCCTACCGGTACCTGAGGCTCCTGGAGCACCGGATCCAGCTCTTCCAGCTGCGCCGCACCCACTTGATGCCGGTGCGGGAAGAGGCACTGCGCGCACTCGCGAAGGCGGTACTGGGCCCGTTCGCCCGTGAACGCCCCCATCCCGATGCCCTCCTGGCGGCCTGGCAGAAGACCAAGCGTTCCGTCCGGGAACTGCACGAGCGAATCTTCTACCGCCCGCTGCTGAATACCGCCGCCAAGCTGAGCAGCGAAGAAGCGCGCCTGACACCGGAGGCCGCCCAAGGCCGCCTGGCCGCCCTCGGTTACTTGGATCCGCGCGGCGCTATGCGGCATATCGAGGCCCTCACCGCCGGCGTCAGCCGGCGTGCGGCGCTGCAACGCCAGCTCCTGCCCATTCTGCTCGGGTGGCTCGCCGACGGCGTGGATCCCGACGCCGGGCTGCTGGGTTTCCGCCGCGTCAGCGAGGCGCTGGGAACAACACACTGGTATCTGGGGATGCTGCGGGATTCGACGGCCGCCGCCGAGCGGCTGTGCCATGTGCTCTCCAACTCGAGACTGATGGCCGACCTCCTGGAGGTCTCCCCGGAATCGGTCGCCTGGCTGGGGACCGACAAGGACCTGGCCCCGCTGGAATTCGAAGCCCAGTGGCTGGAAATCACGTCAAAGATGTCGCGGCACGAGGATCCGGAAAGCGCCATGCGGCTTATCCGGCTGATCCGGCGCAGGGAGATCCTCAGGGTCGCCATTGCGGACAGCGCCGGCCTGCTGAACCAGGACCAGGTGGGCGCTGCCCTGGCGGACACGGACCGCGCAGCAGTGCTGGGAGCCCTCCGGGTGGCCGAGGGAATTGTGGCCGCGTCTGGTCCCCTGAAGACACGCGTCCTGGTGGTGGCCATGGGACGGCAGGGCGGTCGTGAAATCGGTTATGGCTCGGACGCGGACGTCATGTATGTCCACCGCGGCCTGCCGGGTGTCTCCGACGAAGAGGCCCAGAACCAGGCCGCGCAGATTGTGAACCACATTTCCAACCTGCTGACCCAGCCGCTCAAGCCCGCCATCCTGGCCGAGCGGGTGCTGATGGTGGATGCCGACCTGAGGCCCGAAGGCAAGAGCGGCGCCATGGTCCGTTCACTGGAGTCCTATGCTGAGTACTACCGCCGATGGTCGCTGGTCTGGGAAGCCCAGGCACTGCTGCGCGCATTGCCCATCGCCGGTGACGACGACCTCGCCGCGGACTTCGTTCAGCTGATCGACCCCATCCGCTATCCGGCGGAACTCTCGGAGAAGGACGTGCGGGAAATCCGACGCGTCAAGGCCAGGGTAGAAGCCGAACGGCTGCCCCGGGGCGCGGATCCGGCCCGGCACCTCAAGCTGGGCCGCGGCGGCCTGAGCGACGTCGAATGGCTCGTTCAACTGCTGCAGCTGCAACATGCGGGACAGCACCCGGAACTGCGGACCACGTCCACCGTGCCGGCCCTGGAAGCCGCGGCCTCCCTCGGACTCCTGGAGCGGGACGAAGCCGAACTCCTGCTCAAGGCCTGGCGGCTGGCGAGCCGCATCAGGTCGGCAAACGTGATTTGGACCGGCCGCGCGTCCGACCTGCTTCCCTCCTCCCGCAGGGACCTGGAAGCCGTGGCCCGCTGGTGCGGCTACCAGCCTGGTAACGCTGCGGCGCTCGAAGAAGACTACCTGCGGATCAGCAGGCAGGCCCGCGCGGTATTTGACCGCGTATTTTATGGCCAGTAGGCGGCCGTGAGGCCGGCTTCTCCGGGCTGATGCACAAATGCGGGTAGCCTCGAGGGGTACTTTGCCGGTCTTCGGGACCGGTTACCGCATTTACCTAGGAGTTGTATCAACTTGCCCGGACTCCAGCAGACCAAGGTCGCCAGGCCCCGGACGGCTACAGTCGTCGGTGCCTTGCTGGCCCTGGCCGCGATGATCTTCGGTGCCGCAGGCGCCGCCGCGGCGCCGACGGACGCACCAGCAGCTGCCGCGATGGCCGCCGGTTCAGCGCACGCGACCGCCGCGCCGTCGAACCTTTCCGGAAAGACCTTCGTCATCGGCACGGACACCACGTTCGCCCCGTTCGAATTCCGTGACGCCGGCGGTGAACTGACCGGCATCGACATGGACATCATCCGCGAGATCGCCAAGAACCAGGGATTCGCCGTCGAGATCAAGTCGCTCGGCTTCAACGCGGCCCTGCAGGCGCTTTCCTCCAACCAGGTGGACGGCGTCATCGCCGGCATGTCCATCACGGAGCCGCGCAAGCAGATCTACGACTTCTCCGACCCCTACTTTGAGTCGGGCGTGCAGATGGCCGTTGCCAAGTCCAACACGGAGATCAAGGGATACGAAGACCTCAAAGGCAAGACAGTCACGGCCAAGACCGGCAGCGAGGGCGAAACGTTCGCCAAGTCGATCGCCGGCCAGTACGGCTTTACGGTCAAAGCCCTGGACCAGTCCGCCACCATGTACGAGCTCGTAAAGTCAGGGAACGCCGTCGCCGTTTTCGATGACTATCCGGTCCTGGCCTACGGCATCAGCCAGAACAACGGACTCAAGGCCGTGTCCGAGAAGGAAAAGGGCGGCTCCTACGGTTTCGCCGTGAATAAGGGCCAGAACCCGGAACTGCTCCAAGCGTTCAACACCGGGTTGGCGGAGCTGAAGTCCAGCGGAAAGTACCAGGAGATCCTGGACAAGTACCTCAAGGACCCCACACAGGCGGCCGAGTCCAGCTTCTGGGACCTGCTGGTCAACAGCTTCCCGGCACTGATGAAGGGCCTCGGCAACACTGTCCTGGTCACCGCGATTTCCTTCGCCCTGGCCATGCTGATCGGCCTCTTCATGGGGTTCCTGAAGATCTCCACCAGCGTGGTGCTGCGCGGAATCGCCACCACCTTCGTCAGCATCTTCCGAGGCACCCCGCTGCTGGTCTGGGCCTTCTTCTTCTATTTCGGCATTCCCCAGCTGACCGGCCAGCCTATTGATATCTGGGTGGCGGGTGTGCTGACGCTCAGCCTCAACGCGGGTGCCTACATCACCGAAATTGTCCGCGGCTCCATCCAGTCGGTGGACCCGGGCCAGCTCGAAGCCAGCCGCAGCCTGGGCCTCGGATACGCCAAGTCCATGCAAAAAGTGGTGGTCCCGCAGGCGTTCAAGATCATGACGCCCTCCCTGATCAATCAGCTGATTATCATGCTCAAGGACAGCTCGCTGCTGCTCGCCATCGGTTTCGCCGAACTGCTCTACCAAGGCCAGCAGATCTACGCAGGCAACTTCAGGATCACCGAAACCCTGCTGATCGTCGCCGTCCTGTACTTCGTGGTCATCATGCTGCTGACCAAACTGGCCAACGTCGCGGATAAGAGGTTCAACAAATGAGCACGTCACTGACTGCACCCAGCAAGATTTCCGTCAGGGAACTGACGAAGTCTTTCGGTTCCAACCAGGTGCTCAAAGGCATTAACGCCGAGGTCGCCGAAGGGGAGGTGGTCTGCGTGATCGGACCCTCCGGTTCGGGAAAGTCCACCTTCCTGCGCTGCCTGAACAAGCTGGAGGACATCACCGGCGGCCACGTCACCGTGGACGGCTTCGACGTGACGGACCCCAAGGTGGACATCAACGAGGTCCGCCGGCACATCGGCATGGTCTTCCAGCACTTCAACCTGTTCCCGCATATGTCCGTGATCGAGAACATCATGCTGGCGCCGGTGGAGTCCAAAAAGCAGGGCAAGGACGAGGCCCGGGCCAACGCGCTGAAGCTCCTGGACCGCGTTGGCCTCGCCGAGAAGGCCGACGCCCGCCCGGCCTCGCTCTCCGGCGGCCAGAAGCAGCGCGTGGCGATCGCCCGGGCGCTGGCCATGAACCCTGACATCATGCTCTTCGACGAAGCAACGTCCGCGCTGGATCCCGAGATGGTGGGCGAGGTCCTGCAGGTTATCAAGGACCTCGCCCGCGAGGGCATGACGATGGTGCTGGTCACCCACGAGATGGGCTTTGCCCGGGAAGTGGCCGACCGCGTGCTGTTCATGGCTGACGGGGTCATTTGCGAGCAGGGACGCCCGGAGGACCTATTCGGGAACCCCCAGCAGCAGCGCACCCGGGATTTCCTTTCCAAGGTCCTGTAACGCAGGGGTCCGGCGGGTCATCCCGAGTGAGTTGGGTACGCTTCTTGCATGCCTGATTCCGTGTGGCTCATTGCCCTGAAAAACCTCGACGACGACGCACAGGCGGTCAAGCTCGGGGAAGTTGCGGAACTGGAGCTCGCCGCGGACCAGCAGGACTTCGCCGGGGATCCGCTGCGCATGATGCTCGTGGCCCTGGAAGAGGATTCACGCGTTCCCTATGTGGTGGATTCCGGCGGTGCAGCAGTGGGGGTGCTGACGCTGCAACGCGGGGCGGCATCGCTCGCCGGATGGGCCGATGACGAGCCGGTGTGGCTGCTGCGCGGGTTCGTCATCGACCGCCGCCGCCAAGGCCAGGGACTGGGCACCCTCGCAGCCTCTGCAGCGGTCCGGGAGGCCGCTAAACTGACGGCCAGGCTGGGCGGGGGAGAGACCGGCGTCGTCCTTTCGGTGAACGAACGCAACCCCGCCGGTCAGGCAGCCTACCGCAAAGCGGGATTCGAGGACCGCGGGCCGTACCTCGGCGGAAATGCCGGGCCGCAGCGGACCATGTACCGGGCCTTCTGAGCCGCGGGTTAAGGGAAAACGGCCCCCACCGAAAGGTGGGGGCCGTCGTCGTGCGATCCGCTGGTGGAAAGCCGGTGTCGACTAGACGCCGTAGTAGAGCTCGAACTCGTACGGGTTCGGGCGCAGTGAGAGCGGACGGATCTCGTTCTCGTACTTGTACTCGATCCAGGTGTCGATCAGGTCCTGGGTGAACACGCCGCCGGCCTGGAGGAACTCGTTGTCCTCGGCCAGAGCTTCCAGGGCTTCCTCGAGGGTGCCCGGAGCCTTGGGGATATCCTTGGCTTCTTCGGCGGGGAGCTCGTAGAGGTCCTTGTCGATGGGAGCCGGCGGTTCGATGCGGTTGCGGATACCGTCAATGCCGGCCATCAGCTGGGCAGCGAACGCCAGGTACGGGTTGGACGAGGGGTCCGGAGCGCGGAACTCGATGCGCTTGGCCTTCGGGTTGGAGCCCGTGATCGGGATGCGGATACCGGCGGAGCGGTTGCCCTGCGAGTAGACCATGTTGACCGGAGCTTCGAAGCCCTTGACCAGGCGGCGGTACGAGTTGACCGTCGGGTTGGTGAAGGCGAGGACTGCGGAGGAGTGCTTCAGCAGGCCGCCGATGTACCAGCGGGCCATGTCGGAGAGGCCGGCGTAGCCCTTTTCGTCGTAGAACAGCGGCTCGCCACCGTTCCACAGCGACTGGTGGCAGTGCATGCCGGAGCCGTTGTCACCGAAGACCGGCTTCGGCATGAAGGTGACGGACTTGCCCCAGGCGTCGGCGGTGTTCTTGATGACGTACTTGAACTTCTGCAGGTCATCAGCAGCGTGGGTCAGCGTGGTGAACTTGTAGTTGATTTCAGCCTGGCCGGCGGAACCGACTTCGTGGTGGCTGCGCTCGACCTCAAGGCCGGCTTCGTCCAGGGCAACACACATGGCGTCGCGCAGGTCGGCCTGCTTGTCGGTGGGGGAGACCGGGAAGTAGCCACCCTTGACGGGCGTCTTGTAGCCGAGGTTTCCGCCTTCTTCTTCGCGGCCGGTGTTCCAGTGTGCTTCTTCGGAGTCGATCTTGTAGAAGCTGCCCTGCGGCGAGGACTGGTACTGGACGTTGTCGAAGACGAAGAACTCGGCCTCGGGAGCGAAGAACGCGGTGTCGGCGATGCCGGTGGACGCGAGGTAGGCCTCAGCCTTCTCGGCTACGCCGCGGGGGTCGCGGTGGTAAGGGTCACCGGTGCGGGGGTTCACGATGGAGAAGTTCAGAGCGAGGGTCTTTTCCATGCGGAACGTGTCCAGGAAGGCCGTGGTGACGTCCGGGATGAGCTGCATGTCGGACTCGGCGATGCCCTGGAAGCCGCGGATGGACGAACCGTCGAAGAGCTGGCCGTTGATGAAGAAGTCTGCATCAACGCTCTTGGCCGGCACGTTGAAGTGCTGCTGCACGCCAGGAAGGTCGGTGAAGCGGATATCGACGAACTTAATATCTTCGTCCTTGATGAACTTGAGGACCTCGTCCGCAGTCTTAAACATCTATGCTCCTTACGCATAAGTAATAACTGGCTGGAAAGCCATGTGGTCCAGCGCAATCCGACGGCGCGAAAACACAAAAGTGTCCCCGCTCCTAGCTCGCTAGCAACTGTTACCACCCTAGGGACACGGGATTTCCCGGCCATGTCCGCTATGTTTCCGGCAGGTTACAGAACCGCCTGATATGTAAACGCTATACGGTGTCCACACTGTGGTCCATCCGCATCCATAGAGTGAACTTCTGCGGAACGTTGACAGGCGGAATTCGATAACCCGCGGCCGCCGTGCACCGGATAGGCTTGATCCGTGGTTGATCGCAGAGACATAGGCTCCTGGCTGAGCGGGCCGGACACGTCCGGCATTTCGAAATATCCGGGCGAGCGCCTCGGCTTGCCCGAGGCGGGCCGTGGTTCGATTGCGCGTGCGGGCCGTCGGATCCTGGCTATCTGCGTTGACTGGGGACTTGCACTCTTGATCAGCAATTACGCCTTTGGCGGGGACCCGTGGGCCACACTGGCCGTCTTCGCAGCGGAACAGATCCTTTTGATCGGCACGCTTGGCTACAGCATCGGCCACCGGCTTCTTGGCATCCACGTGGTGCGCCTGGGCGGGGCGCCGGCGGGGCCGTTGGCCGCGCTGGTCCGCACCCTGCTGCTGTGCCTGGTGATCCCGGCGGTCATTTTTGACCCGGACCACCGCGGCCTGCACGACAAAGCCATGAACACCATCCTGGTGCGCATGTAGCAGCCCCGATTTAGCCTCCGGCTGTGGGGCCTCCTGCTGTGATGGCGGCGAGGTCGTCACGGAAGATTTCGGGCTCGCTCTCCACCGGCAGTTCCACACTGTCTTCGGCTGCATCGAGAGACCCGGCTGAGTCCGGTATCAGGGACGTGAAGGCGGCGGTGGGGTCGTCTTGGCCGGGTCCGTGGTCGGCGACGAGTTCGAGGGTTTTTTCTTGGCGGCATCGATGCGAAGACTGTCGATGAGGACCCGCGCGATCTGGTCCCTGGCGATAACGCCGTCGGCGGGTTAGCCGGCCCGTCGCCTGTCGCCCTGGAGCATAACGATCTTTCGCTGCCCGGGTTGATTGTAGTCAAACCAGCCGGGGCGCACGATCGTGTACGGGTTGCCGCTGGCGCGGACGAGCCGCTCACCGCGCAGCTTCCACTGCGCGTAGGCAACGCCTGGTCGGGTGGTGCCGTGGGTGAACACGATAGCGTCGACTCCGTCGGTGGCGGGGCCGAGGGTTCCGGGGCGGGTCAGGTCGCCGATGAAGAGGTCCACGCCGTCGGGAAGCATGCGGGCGGCGCGGGTCCGGTCGCGCA
Source organism: Arthrobacter sp. NPDC058288 (assembly GCF_042880995.1). NCBI lineage: Bacteria > Bacillati > Actinomycetota > Actinomycetes > Micrococcales > Micrococcaceae > Arthrobacter > Arthrobacter sp. NPDC058288. Next base: position 186,440 of record NZ_JBHVYH010000007.1, on the reverse strand, counting down.
CGAGCGCCCGGACCGCGTAGCCCTGTTGCAGCGCCTCGGCCACAGCGCAGCGGCCGACGCTGCCGGTGGCGCCGACGATCAAGACGGTGTGGGGACGGTGGCTCACTTATTCTCCTTGACCGAGGGCTTTGGCGTTTCACGCTGGGTGGCGGCCCAGCTGGCGAGGACTTTCAGTGCGTCCTCGGAGGGTGTCTCGGGCTCGGCTGTGTAGACGTTGATGCGCAGTCCCGGGTCTGCGGGCAGTTCCAGCGCTTCGAAGCTCAGGTCGAGATCTCCGACGATCGGGTGGTGGAGCCGCTTCCGGCCGGCGCGGTGGTACTTCACATCGTGCCGGGCCCACCGGGTGCGGAACTCCTCGCTGCGGGTCGAGAGTTCACCGATCAGGTCCGTGAGGTCCTTGTCGAACGGGTTTTTCCCGGCGGTGGACCGCAGGACCGCGACCATGTCATCGGCAGCGCGTTCCCAATCAGCGAAAAACTCCCTGGCTTTCGGGTTCAGGAAGGTGAACCGTGCACTGTTCGGCGGGGTGGTCTGTTCGGCCATCAAGTCCAGATACAGCGCGCGGCCCAGCTCGTTGGCGGCGAGGACATCTCCGCGGTCGTTGCGGACCCAGGCCGGCGCCGTCGTGATCGCATCGATGACGCGCTGCACGCTCGGCCGCACCGTTTGCGGGCTGCGCTTGCGCCGCACCCGGGGGGAAGCGGTGGCGGCGCGGGCCAGATCGAAAAGGTGGGCTGTTTCGGCGTCGTCGAGCTTGAGAGCGCGGGCGAGCGCTTCAAGGACACTGTCCGAGGCGCCGGAGAGGTTTCCCCGCTCCAGGCGGATGTAGTAATCGATGCTCATCCCGGCGAGCATCGCGACCTCCTCGCGGCGCAGCCCGGCAACGCGCCGGTTGCCGCCGTATGCCGGCAGACCGGCCTCCTCGGGCGTGATCCTTGCACGGCGGGAGGTCAGGAACTTCCGCACGTCGTCGCTGTGTGTCATGGCAACCACGCTACGCCGCGGCCCGGGAACGAGGGAGGGACTGGCATTACCCGGAAGGACAGTGACTCCCGGCCCGTAAGGAATCAAGGTTGCATTGAATGCATGAAACCTGAACCCACCGCCGCTGCCCGCCCGGCAGCGATCCTGGCGATCATCCTCGCCAGCTACTTCATGATCCTGCTGGACAACTCGGTGATCTTCACTGCCCTGCCGAGCCTGCAGGCTGACCTGCAGCTGAGCACCGGTGAGCTCTCCTGGGTTCAGGATGCGTACACGCTGGTCTTCGGCGGCCTGTTGCTGCTCGGCGCCCGGGCAGGAGACCTGCTGGGACGCCGGCGGGTTTTCGTGTTCGGACTGGTGGTGTTCTCGGTCGCGTCGCTGCTGATCGGACTGGCGCCGGAGGGCTGGTGGGCGATTGCCGGCCGCGCCGTCCAGGGCATCGGGGCCGCGATCGTCGCGCCCGCCTCGCTGTCCCTGCTGACGGCGAGCTTCCCGGAGGGCCGTGAGCGCACCCGGGCCGTCGCGTTGTACGGTGCCACCGCAGGGATCGGTGCCAGCCTGGGGCTGGTCATCGGCGGGGCGCTGGCCCACTGGATCTCCTGGCGGGCCGGGTTCTACGTCAACGTACCCATTGGCGCCGCGATGATCCTTCTCGCTCCCCGGTTCATCCCGGAAACAGTCCGGGCCCGCGGCCGCTTTGACGCTTTCGGCGCGCTCAGCGCCACCCTCGGTGTCGGCGCTCTCGTGTTCGGCATCATCAACACGGCTGAAGCGGGCTGGACCTCACCGGTCTCCATCACGGCCGTCGCTGCCGGCGTCGTGCTTTTGGTCGTGTTCGTCCTGATCGAACGCAGGGCGGCCCAGCCCATCATGCCCCTGCGCCTTTTCAGGAGCCGCCGCCGCACCGGCGCATACATTGCCCGCTTCCTGTACCTGGGCGCGATGATCGGGTTCTTCTTTTTCACCACCCAGTTCATGCAGGAAGTGCTGGGCTTCGACCCGCTGCAGGCCGGTATCGGATTCCTCCCCATGACGGCGGTGAACTTCGCCGTCGCGATGAGCATCCCACGGTTGGCAGGGCGGATGCCGGGTTCCATTGCTCTGGTGGCCGGCATCCTGGTAACGCTTGCCGGGATGTTCTGGCTCAGCCGGGTCGGAGTCGATACCGTCTACCTGACCGGCGTGGCTTTGCCCATGGTCCTCGTTGGAGCCGGTCAAGGCTTGGCCTTCGCGCCGCTGACCTCGTTCGGCATCATCGGTGCCCCCGCGGCAGACGCCGGCGCGGCATCGGGCCTGGTGAACACCTTCCACCAGGTGGGCACGTGCCTCGGGCTGGGTATCGCGGTCGCTGCCGCAGCGACCGTCCCGGCCACCGGTTCCGCTGTGGCTCACCTGGCCTCGCAGGTCAGCGTCGCCCTCACCACGGGCAGTGTCCTCCTACTCGTGGGCCTGGCCGTGACCGCGGCCCTTATCCTGCCCGCCGATCTTGCCGCCCGCCGGACAACGAAGCAGCCAGGGGTTGCCGCGGCGCCGCAGCTCCAACAGGTCCGCTGACCCCTGGACATGGAACTTACTCTCAACAACGGCACCACGATGCCGGCCGTGGCCTCGGCATCTTTCAAAGCGCTCTACGGAATACCGGCCACTTGGCCGCACCCGTGCAGGTCAGTCCGTTGTGCCCGGGTGCAATGACGTTTGGTGTGCGGGGCAATGACGACCGCAAGGACGCTACCCGAATCATCCACGTGCGCAGTGCGCCCGCTGGCTCAGACGCCGGCCGTTTCGTGTTCCTTGGCTGCGTGCTGGTCGGCGCCCGCTGGCGTCAGGTAGCCTCGCTTGCCTGCCCAACGCTCGAACAGGACCGTGGCAAAGGGAAACACAGCGGAGACTCCGGCGAAGAGGGCGACAGGAAATGGCCACCGTTGCAGCCGCCACAGGGCCAGCGCCGCTACGCCGTAGGCGACGAACAGGGCGCCGTGTACCGGTCCGGCAATTTCCACGCCGAGTTCCGTGGTCCGGGCCACCCACTTGAAGTACATTCCGGTGAGGAGCGCCGCCCAGCTGAAGGCTTCGGCTACGGCGAGGATCCGGAAGATCCGGATGACAGTGGATTTGGAGGGACGTTTCACGATACTCCGGATTCTTTCAACGACATTTTTTCTGATGACATTTCGACAGGGCCGGGCACATGGCCCAAAGCAAACGCCCCGGTTGCCGGCCAGATGACCGGTTTCCGGGGCGTTGCCAGTGCTGCTAACGGCCGCGTGCTGCCTTGCGGTCCGGACGGGCTTTGTAGGGGTCGATTCCCTTAGGGATGGGGAGACGGTTTCCCAGCGAGGAAATACGCTTCGAAACCGCGTTGACCTCGAGCTTGGTCAGTTCCTTGTCCAGCTTGTTCATCTTCTTGGCGACCTGGCTGATGGGCACCTGCCCCTCGCCGCGGCCGCTCTCGATGACGTGGACCGTGACGTTGGGCAGGATCCGTGCCAGCCGCTTGCGCTCTGCGTCGACGAGCGGCCGGACCCGGTGGGTGGGGCCTTCGCTGACCAGCACGACGCCGGGACGGCCGATGGCGCGGAAGACGGCGTCCTGGGTGCGCGGGTTGACCGCGACAGGCTGGTCTTCGGTGATCCAGCCGCGCTTCAGCGTTCCCAGGGCGGCGCCGGAGGCGCCGGGCTGGTTTTCAATCTGGGCGAAAGCGGCCCGTTCAGCACGGCGCGAAAGGATGAGGGTGGCGGCAAGCAGCCCAAGGGGGATGCCGATAATCAGGCCCGTGATCCAGTTTTCCAGAAGGAAGCCCACCAGGAAGCTGACTGCTACCACGCCCAGGAAGGCAAGCAGCATCATCCAGACCACCATGGGGTCGTGACGGCGCGTCATCTGGAAGACTTCATTGATCTGCTTCAGCCTGCTGGGCTTCTTGACCTTGGCTTCCTTCGGCTTGCGAGAGAAGAGGCCACGCTTCGGAGCGTCGGAGGCTGCCGGAGTCGGTTTGCTGGAATCAGGGGAATTCGCCATAGTGCCTTAATTCTACGTGATTTATGCCTGAGGGCCGGACGCCGGATTGCTCCGGTGCCGGCCCTCAGGCATAAATGTTACGAAAGATCCTAGTGGTGTGCGGCGATGAGGGAGCTGGCTTCCTGCCGGGTGCTGCCGGAGGACTCGATGTGCGCGAGTTCGGCCGGGATTTCCCAGCCCTTCTTGCGCATCGCGGTGGCCCAGAGCCGGCCGGCGCGGTAGGAGGAGCGGACCAGCGGCCCGGACATGACGCCGAGGAAGCCGATCTCGTCCGCTTCCTGCTGCAGGTCGACGAATTCCTGCGGCTTGACCCAGCGGTCCACCGGCAGGTGCCGTTCGCTCGGGCGCAGGTACTGGGTGATGGTGATCAGGTCACAGCCTGCCTCGTGCAGGTCCCGCAGGGCCTCGGAGATTTCCTCGCGGGTCTCGCCCATGCCCAGGATCAGGTTGGACTTGGTCACCATGCCCAGGTTCCGACCCTGGGTGATGACATCCAGGGACCGGTCGTAGCGGAACGCCGGACGGATCCGCTTGAAGATCCGCGGCACGGTCTCGACGTTGTGCGCGAAGACCTCCGGCTTGGAGTCGCAGATCGCCGCGATGTGCTCGGGTTTGCCGGAGAAGTCCGGGATCAGCAGCTCGACGCCGGTGCCCGGGTTCAGCTCGTGGATCTTCCGGACCGTTTCGGCGTAGAGCCAGACACCCTCGTCGGCGAGGTCGTCCCGGGCCACGCCGGTGACGGTGGCGTAGCGCAGCTGCATGGCCTGCACACTCCGGGCCACCTTGGTGGGTTCGAACATGTCCACCGGGGAGGGCTTGCCGGTATCGATCTGGCAGAAGTCACAACGCCGGGTGCACTCGGACCCGCCGATCAGGAACGTGGCTTCCTTGTCTTCCCAGCACTCGAAGATGTTCGGGCAGCCGGCCTCCTCACACACGGTGTGCAGGCCTTCCTTCTTCACCAGGTTCTTGAGCTGGACGAACTCCGGGCCCATCTGGACCTTGGCCTTGATCCACTCCGGCTTACGCTCCACCGGTGTAGCCGCATTGCGCTGCTCAATACGCAGCATCTTCCGGCCTTCTGGTGCCAGTGTCACAGTAGAGCTCCTTCGGGGCTTGAAACGAGTGCTTCTTCGTGCTTGCGGAATTCTTCCACTACCCGGTCCGCGATATCGCCGGGGGTGATGGTCCTGCCGGCCTCGATGGACATCGTGGTGACACCGGCATCGGTGATGCCGCAGGCAATGATCTGGGCGTACGGCGCCAGATCATTGTTGCAGTTGATGGCGATGCCGTGCATTGTGACCCCGTCCAGGACGCGGATGCCGATCGCGGCAATCTTGCGGTCGGGGCCCTTGCTGTCGGCCTTGATCCAGACGCCGGCGCGTCCCTTGATCCGCTCGGCGTTGATGCCGTAATCGGCCATGACGGCGATCATGACGGCTTCGAGCCGTTCAACGTAGTCACGGATACCGGACCGGTTCTTCAGCTTGAGGATCGGGTAGGCGATCAGCTGGCCGGGGCCGTGCCAGGTCAGCTTGCCGCCGCGGTCCACGGCTACGACGGGCGTTCCGTCGAACGGCCGTTCGTGGTCTTCTGTGAGCTTGCCTGCCGTGTACACGGCGGCATGCTCAAGGAGGAGGACTGTACTGGGCGCTTCAGCTGCGACGACTTTGTCATGGAGTTCGCGCTGGATGTCCCAGCCCTTCATGTAATCAACGAAATCCGGCGCAAGACCCAGCGTGGAAAACTCAAGAGTCATGGTATCCAGCTTAGACCCCGTCTGCCGGGGAGCCGGGTTCTGTGCTTAACCTCTCACTGCAGTGCCTGTGGATAACTTCTGCGGAATTCTGCCGATTCCGCTATTCCTTGGGTATGGAGAATTTCGAGTACGACGGCGGTTCGGCCGGTGGCGGTCCGGCACACGTTCCGGTGGCGGCCTCCCCGGACGCCACCCGGGGAGGAGCAGCCGGCGCCGCTCCGGAGGTTCCCGGGTACCAGGTTGAACGGGAACTTGGCCGCGGCGCAAGCGCGAGCGTGTGGCTTGTGCGCGAAGAGCTGACTTTCCGCGAGTTTGCGGTGAAATGCTTCGCGCCGCCGGAACACCTTGCGCGGTCCGCGCCCGGCACCGGAGCGTACGGCAGGGAGGACCCGGAACATGCCGTGCGCCGTGAGTTGCGCATTCTCTCCGCATTGGATCACGACCACCTGGTAAAGGCGCACCAAGTTGTCAGGCTCGGAGGCGCAGCGGACGGCGGCCTGGGGCTGGTCATGGACTATGCAGCGGGCGGATCCCTGGCCCGGCTGGTCAGCTGCCGCGGCCCGTTGAGCGTCGGTCAAACCATCACTGTGCTGACGCCCCTCGCGCAGGCGCTGGGGTACCTGCACGGCAAAGGTTTCATGCACTCGGATGTGGCACCGGGCAACGTGCTGTTCACGGCCCACGGCAAGCCCCTGCTGGCGGACCTCGGCATCACGCGCATGGTGGGCGACGCCGCGGATTCCGCTCTTGCCGGCACGGAAGGCTTCGTCGACCCCGCACCTGTCGATGCATTGCGGGCGGGGCTGCAGCCCGAGCGGGACGTCTATTCGGCGGCGGCGATCGGCTGGTACTGCCTGACGGGGAAGGAGCCGGAACACGGCCAAAGCCGGCCGCCTCTATCACTGCTGGTTCCGGGCGTGCCGACGCCCCTGGCCGCCGCATTGGAGGCGGGCTTGAAGGAGGACCGGCGGGACCGGCCGACAGCCCTGGAATTCGCCGGTGCTGTCTACCGCAGCGCGGACCCCGCCCCGCTGGACCTCTCCGGGTCGGTCCACCCCACAGTGCTTCCCCAGCTGCTGACACGTCGGAACGTTCCGCCGTCACGCAATGCCCGCCGTGCGGCGAAGCTGCGCGCCTGGCGCCGGCGACTGGGCAGCTCCGGCCGTCCGCTCAGGCCAAAGGGCCGCGCCCCTGGCCGGCACGCCGGAAGCAACCGACGGTGGATCGGCGCCGCGGTTGCAGTGCTTGCCTGTTCGGGAATCGCTACGGCATGGTTCCTGGCGGGCCCACAACAGGCCACTCAACCGGCAGTGGCACCCGAATCAGCGCAGGCGCCAGCTGCGCCGGACGTTCTGCCAGGGACCGCCGTCGGCCCGGCTCCGGCAGATGTCCGGCAGCTGGCGCTTTCACAACGGCCGGAAGAGGCCGCACGGGGCCTGGCAGCGCTGCGGTCGGCGGCGTTGAGCTCAGGACAACTCGAACTACTGGACGAGGTCAATCTGGCCAGCTCCCCGGCGGCCGCTGCCGATGCCAAAATCAGCGAAAGGCTGAGGCAAACCGGTCACATCCTGACGGGCTTCGACAGCGCCCTGACACGTGCCGAGGCAGAGCCCGGCGGCTCGGCTTCACGAGCGGTAGTGGCAGTAACCGTGGCCAACTCGGCATACCGGGAGACGGACTCCGGAGGGAATGTCGTGGCGGTGGAACCAGCCGGCCCCGAGCAGCAGCTTCGCCTGGTCCTGGTCAGTTCCGGCGGCCGGTGGCGGATCCAGGAGATCCTGCCTGCGGCGTAGGCGCCACAGGGCCTAATCCTTGCCGGTCGCCCAGGCCGCAGCCTGTGCGAGCGACGGATGCATCCACTCGAATCCGGCCTCGGCCAACAGGGCAGGTTCCATGCGCTGGCTCCCGAGCAGGAGCTCGTCGGCCAGTTTGCCCATGACCAGCCGCAGTACCGGCGCGGGCACCCGGAAGACGGCGGGCCGGTGGAGTGCGTCGGCCAGCCGCGCAACCAGTGCATTGACGTCCGCTGTTTCGGGGGCGCAAAGGTTGACCGGACCTGACAAGGGGGAGGTCAGCAGGAAACTGAAGGCCGAGGACACGTCCGGCAGCGTGATCCAGGGCCAGCATTGCCTGCCGTTACCCAGTGGCCCGCCAAGGCCGAGCCGAAGCAACGGCAACAGACGTCCCAGCGCGCCGCCTGACCTGCTGAGGACCACCCCCGTCCGCGGTGTGACGACACGGACGCCTGGGGGAGCTCCGTGCGCGGCCGCTTCCCATTCCTGGCAGATCCTTGCCATGATTCCGGAACCGGCAGGGGAGTTTTCCCGAAGCACTTCGGCGCCGCGGTCCCCGTAGTAGTTGGAACCGGACTGGCTGATGAAGACCTTGGGCGGCTGCCCTGTTTTTGCCATTGCCGTGGCGAGGGTTCGCGTGGGGTCCAGCCGTGAGCGGAACAGCTCGTCTATGCGGCCGCGGGTCCAGGGGCGGTCTCCGATCCCGGCTCCGGCAAGGTTGATCACGGCGTCAGCGCCCTCAAGGTGGGCGGGATCAAGCTGTCCGGCCGCCGGATCCCACCGTAATTCGTTGGCCCCGGCCGGTGCACGACGCACCAGCCGGATGACGTCATGGCCACCCGAACTCAGACGGGCGGACATGTCGCTTCCGATGAGGCCTGAGGCGCCGGCCATGATGATTCGCATGATCCATCTCACCATGCCCGGCACGGCGGCGGAACCTCCCGTCCGGCCCGCGTACTTTGACTATGATCGTACGATGACCTCCTCGAGCTACTTTCGTTTCCCGCATCTGCACGGCGATCTGGTCACCTTCGTGGCCGAAGACGACGTCTGGATTGCGCCTCTGGACGGAGGCCGCGCCTGGCGGGTTTCCTCCCTCCAACTGCCGGCCCGGAACCCGCGCTTCACGCCCGACGGCAAGCGCCTGGTGTGGACCGTCGTGCAGGGCACAACGCCCGAGGTTGTCACTGCGGAGGTCGACGGCGGAGGCTACCGTCAGCTGACGTACTTCGGCCATGCTTCCACCCGGGTCAAGGGATTCACCGCTGCCGGCGATGTATTGGTCACCAGCGCTTTCCGGCAGGCCGAAAGCCGCCATACGCATGCCTACAGTGTGCCGCTGGAGGGTGGCTGGTCGGAGGAACTCGCTTTCGGACCCGTCGAATCGGTGGCGTTCGGGCCGGAGATAGGTGATGAACGCCCGGTGGTTGTGGCCAGCGTGCTCTCGCGCGAGCCCGCCTGGTGGAAGCGGTACCGCGGGGGAACCGCCGGGAAGCTCTGGATTGACGCCGACGGCAACGGGGAATTTGAACGCCTCGTCCCGGAACTGGATGGAAACCTTACGGACCCCATGTGGGTGGACGGGCGGATCGCCTTCCTCTCTGACCACGAAGGCTACGGGAACCTGTATTCGGTACTGCCGAACGGCACCGGGCTCCGCCGCCACACCGACCACGAAGATTTCTACGTGCGCCATGCCGCTACGGATGGCAAGCGAGTGGTGTTCGAATCCGCCGGAGAGCTGTGGATGGTCCCTGACCTGGGTTCCGATGCGGTGAAGCTCAATATTTTGTTGGGATCGGCTTCACAGGGGCGCAGGCCGGCACTCCTGAAGACCACCCGGCACCTGGGCGGCGTGATGCCGGACCACAGCGGCTCCTCCAGTGCGGTGGAGGCGCATGGAACCATTCACTGGCTCCGCCACAAGGACGGGCCTTCACGGGTTGTGGAGGCCACACCCGGTGTTCGCGCGCGCCTGCCGCGGCCGCTCATCGACGGCCGAATTGCCTACGTTGCCGACCACGACGGCGCGGAGGCCCTTTACATCAACGACATCGCTCCGCAGGTGGCCGGGGACCGTCCGGCGCCGTCTTCGCGCCGCAAGCCGGCCGAGGAACAGGAGGCCGCAACGTCCCTGCCGAAGCCCGTCCCGGCCGCTTCCGGGACGAACGTCCCTGCCGTGGCATCACCCGCAGGCGATGATTCCCTGCAGCAGGTGGCGCCCGGGCACGATGGAAGCGGCACCGCGCAGGTGGCCGCACACAACGCCGACGGTGGAAGCGATGTCGCCGGCGGCCTGCCGGAAAGCGAGGCCATGGAGGCAAACCGGGCCGGTACCGCACGCCTGCAGAAGATCGATTTCCCCAAGGCCACCCGGGCCAGTGCCATGGAGGCCAGCCCGGACGGCCGCACCCTTGCCGTCGGAACCTCCTTCGGCGACGTGTACGTGGCCGATACCCGCAGCGGGACCATCAAACTCGTCACCAGCATCGGCGAGGGCACCATCGACGGGCTCTGCTGGTCCCCGGACTCGGCCTGGCTCGGCTGGTCCGAACCGGTCACATCCTTCGGCTCACGCAGCCGGCTCCGGATTGTTAAGGTGGACGATCCGGAATTCCGGATCGTGGACGTCACCGACGGACGCTTCCGGGATGCATCGCCATCGTTCACTCCTGATGGCAAATTCCTCGCGTTCCTTTCCAACCGCAGTTTTGACCCCGTCTACGACGGACATTCCTTTGACTTGTCCTTCCCCAGCCCCATCAAGCCCTACCTCGTGGCGCTGGCTGCGGACACGCCGTCGCCCTTTGGCCCTTCGGTTGACCTCGCGGACGGACCGGACGGCGCGTCCGCCGGTCCCGGTGCCGGCAACGCCGACGCAAACAGCAGCGGTTCCGACGTGCCGGCTGTGCGGGTGGACGCTGACGGGCTGGCCCACCGTGTGATCGGAGTTCCGGTTCGGCAGGGCAACTACTCGGCGCTCGAGGCCACCCCGGGAGCATTGCTCTGGCTGGACAACGCCCTTGCAGGCGTCACCGGGGACGGCCGGGCGAGCACTGACGACAAGGACGCCGCGCCAAGCCTGGTGCGCTTTGACATGGCAAAGCGCAAGACGGCCACCATTGTGGACGCCCTGGACAGCTACCGCGTCTCCGGTGACGGCAGGAAGGTGGTCTTCCTCCACGACAAGCAGATCCGGGTGGCGCCCGCCGACGCCAAGGCCGACGAGGACTCGGGACAACTGGTCAAGGTGGACGTCAGCCGGATTCGGGTCCTGCTGCACCCGCTCAGCGTGTGGGGCCAGGCCTTCGACGAAGCATGGCGGCTCCAGCGTGACTTCTTCTGGACCGAGGACATGGCCGGACAGGACTGGGAATCCGTGCACCGCCGGTACCGTCCCATTGTGGACCGGCTTGGCTCGCATGATGACCTCGTCGACCTGTTGTGGGAGCTCCACGGTGAGCTGGGGACATCGCACGCCTATGTCCGTCCGGCAGCTGTCACCGAGAACGGCAGCAACGGCCAGGGGCGCCTCGGTGCGGACCTGGCGTTCACCGTCAATGGCTGGGAAATCACGCGCATCCTGGCGGGGGAGTCGTCGGACCCGCTGGCAACCTCACCGCTTACCAGGCCGGGGGCCGACGCCAAGGCGGGGGACATCCTGCTGGCCATCGACGGCGTGGAACTGTCCGCAGCGCTGACACCGGCCATGCAGCTTGTCGGGGCCGCTGGAAAGGCTGTGGAGCTGACCTTGCGCAACGGATCCGCGCACGGTGACGCGGCAGGCAGGCAGCGTCGGATTGCCGTGGTGCCGGTCAAGGACGAGGAACGCCTGCGTTATCAGGAGTGGGTGGCCGGCAACCGCCGGACTGTACGTGAAGCTTCCGGCGGAACGTACGGCTACCTCCACATCCCGGACATGATGGCGAACGGCTGGGCACAACTGCACCGCGACCTCGATACCGAGACCGCGCTGGACGGGCTGATCGTGGACGTCCGACGCAACCGGGGCGGGCACACATCCCAGCTTGTTGCGGAACTCATTGGCCGCAAAGTGACCGGGTGGAGCATGCCCCGCGGCGAGAGGCCCCGGACGTACCCCCACCACGCGCCGCGTGGCCCGGTGGTAATCCTGGCCGATGAATTTGCCGGCTCGGACGGGGACATCATCACGCAGGTATCCAAGCTGCGCGGGATCGGGCCGGTCATTGGCACCCGGACCTGGGGCGGCGTGGTGGGCATCGACAACCGCTTCTCCCTCGCGGACGGCACCGGGGTCACCCAGCCGCGCTACGCCACCTGGTTCAGCGGAGGCGTGGGCTGGGACGTCGAGAACTACGGCGTCACGCCCGATATTGAGGTGACGTTCCCGCCGCACGCCTATGCTGCCGGCAGGGACCCCCAGCTTGAGTACGGTATCGGTGCCCTCAAGGAAATGATCCAGGAACTGCCCACGGACCGGCCGCCGCGGCGCGAGGGCTACCGGCGGCTCCTCCCGGCGCCGTTGCCTGCCCGCACCCGCAAGGACTAAACCGGCCGGCCCCACGGACCACCGGGGTCCGGGACAAAGGAAGGCCCCGCTCCCGCCCCAATAAGGGGGCAGGAGCGGGGCCTTCGCCGTGCGGCGGTGCGGCAGCTCCAGCTCCGGGAGCAGCCGCGTTCGCGCCGGGCCTAGGATGCGGCGAGTGTCGCGTCCATGGTGATATCAATGCTGGCAAGGGCGCCCGAGACAGGGCAGCCGACCTTGGCTTCCCCTGCGATCTTCTGGAACTCTTCCTCCGAAATACCCGGGACGGTGGCGTTCACCGTCAGGTGGCTTCCGGTGATGCCGGTGCCCGGCACGAAGGTCACGTCGGCCTTGGTGTGGACCTCTTCAACGGTGAAGCCGGCCTGGCTGAGCGCAAGGCTGAACGCCATGGAGAAGCATGCCGAGTGTGCTGCCGCGATGAGCTCTTCGGGGCTGGTCTTGCCCTCGGACTGTTCTGCCCGGGCCTTCCACGTCACGGCGTAGGTGCCCAGCCCGGAGCTGTCCAGCGTGGTGTTGCCGGACCCCTCGAACAGGTCGCCGTTCCATACGGTGTGCGCTGTGCGTACTGCTGCCATATCCACTCCTCAGCTTAGATTCAGATCCGGTCCGCGCTTCCGCGCGAACCTTCGCACCAATCCTATGGATTCAGCGGGTGCGATGCACGGGCTGTCCGCTGTTAGAGGATTATGACCGTTCAGACTGGCGGCAGGGAATTCTGCGGGGATTGCCCGGCGGAAACGACGACGGCGACGCTCTCCCAAAGGGAAGCGTCGCCGTCGTCGTTGGCGTTCCTGGTGTTACTGCCAGAGAGTCGCGATGGCCACATTCAGCAGTGCCAGGCCGCCCACGCTGTGCGCCAGGCCCTTGCTGATCGGCTCGTTCTTTTTGTATTTACGGCTGCCTATGAAGGCCAGTACGGCCACCGCAAGTGCGATGGCGAACTTGACGCCGAGCTTGGCGTAGTTCGCATCCATGTCCAGGGCCGGGATGAGGCCCATCATGACGATGCCGGTGATGAGCTGCAGTGCGGCGCCGTCAAACTGGCGGGGATGCACCGTGGGCTTTTTCATGTTGCCGATCCAGATGCCGACAATCATGGCTGCGCCGATGATATGGAGGAAGACCATGATGTGGTAGACGATAATCATGAGCCCAGTCTAGCCAGAGGGTTCTACGCATCGTAGTAAGCCCCGCGGACCGAAACGGCGACGATTTGGTAAACAAAAACGACGGCGGTGCAGGCCGTCCGGTGGTTGCCCACCGGTGCCTGTACCGCCGTCGTCGTGTGCTGTTGTTTACAGCCCCAGGTCCGCCTCGAAGGCGCCGGCCTCAAGGCGGGCCTTGAGGGTCTGCAGGAAGCGTCCTGCGTCGGCGCCGTCCACCAGGCGGTGGTCGTACGTCAGGGAGAGGTACATCATGGAGCGGATGGCGATCGAATCGTCGCCGTTTTCGTCGGTGACCACCACGGGGCGCTTGACGATCGCGCCGGTGCCGAGGATGCCGACCTGCGGCTGGTTGATGATCGGGGTGTCGAACAGGGCGCCAACGGAACCGATGTTGGTGATGCTGAACGTTCCGCCGGACAGCTCATCCGGGCCGATCTTGCCGTCACGGGTGCGGCTTGCCACGTCTGCGATCTTGCCGGCCAGGCCGGCGAGGTTCAGGCTGCCGGCGTCGGAGATGACCGGAACCAGGAGGCCCTTGTCGGTGTCCACGGCGATGGCCAGGTGTTCCGCGTTGTGGTAGGTGATTTCCTGCTTGTCCTCGTCGTAGGCAGCGTTCACCTTCGGGTGCTGCTTCAGGGCTTCCGCTACCGCCTTGGCGATGAACGGCAGGAAGGTGAGCTTCACGCCGTTCTGGGCCTGGAAGGAGTTCTTGGCCTTGAGACGCAGCTTGGCAATCTTGGTCATGTCCACTTCGTGGACCTGGGTCAGCTGGGTGGAGATGTCCAGGGACTCACGCATGCGGCGGGCAATGACCTGACGGATGCGCGGTGCCTTCTGCACGGTGCCGCGCAGTGACGATTCGGCGGCCGAAGGAGCAGACGCCGGGGTGCCCTTTGAAGCTGCCGGAGCTGCGGCGGGAGCAGCCTTGGCCTCGGCGGCAGCGATCACGTCCTGCTTGCGGATGCGTCCGCCGACGCCGGTGCCGGTCAGCGAGGAGATGTCCACACCCTGCTGGTTGGCGAGCTTGCGCACCAGGGGAGTGACGTAGCCGGACTCGGCCGGGGCGCCGGATTCTGCCGCAGGTGCAGCAGCCGGGGCTTCCTGCTTGGGAGCAGCCGGTACTTCTTCCTTGGCGGGAGCTGCGGCCGGAGCGGCCGGGGCGGCCGGGGCTTCCTGCTTCGGAGCCTCGGCGGCGGGGGCTTCCTGCTTGGGTGCCGGTGCTGCGGGAGCAGCGGCAGGTGCGGCAGCGCCGGAGCCGATGACGGCAAGAACGGAACCAACCTCGGCAGTCTCGTCCTCGTTGACGCGGATTTCCTGCAGGGTGCCTGCAACCGGGGAAGGGATCTCGGTGTCCACCTTGTCGGTGGATACTTCGAGGAGGGGTTCGTCGACCTCGACGGAGTCGCCGACGGCCTTCAGCCAGCGGGTCACGGTGCCTTCGGTGACGGATTCGCCGAGTGCCGGAAGGGTGACTTCGTGGCCTTCGCCGGATGCGGCGGGGGCTGCCTCGGCGGCCGGGGCTTCAGCCGGTGCGGGCGCCTCGGTCGAGGGTGCTTCTTCAGCCGGCGCCTGCTCTGCGGGCGCAGCTTCTAGGGGTGCGGCTTCCTCGGAAGCACCGGCGGAACCGGAGCCGTCACCGATGCGGACGAGCGGAGCACCGACTTCGGCGGTCTCATCTTCGGCGACGAGGATTTCCTCAATCACGCCAGCAATCGGAGAGGGGATTTCGGTGTCTACTTTGTCGGTGGAAACCTCGAGCAGCGGCTCGTCCACCTCTACCCGGTCACCTACCTGCTTGAGCCAGCGGGTGACGGTTCCTTCGGTGACACTCTCACCGAGGGCGGGCAAGTTAACGGATTCAGACATGTCGTCCCCGTTCTCCTTATTGATCTTTAGTGCGGATGATTGCTGCCGTGTTCGAGCTTAGTGCACCCTGCGGATCATGCCGGGTGCACTAAGCTCTGGGTTCTTGCGGTGGTGCTGGCGGAGGTTTTAGCCGTGGAGGGCTTTACCTGCGAGGGCGAGGTGGGCCTCGCCCAGGGCTTCGTTCTGGGTCGGGTGTGCGTGCAGCAGCTGTGCCACGTCCTCCGGGTATGCTTCCCAGTTCACGATCAGCTGGGCTTCGCCGATCTGCTCGCCCATGCGCGAACCGATCATGTGGACGCCCACGACGGGGCCGTCCTTCTGGCGGACCAGCTTGACGATGCCGCCGGTGCCCAGGATGGAGCTCTTGCCGTTGCCGGCGAGGTTGTACTCCTGCGTTTCCACCTGGTCGTCGCCGAACTTTTCCTTGGCAGCCTTTTCGGTGTAGCCCACGGTGGCGATTTCGGGTTCGGAGTAGGTGACCTTGGGGATGTTGACATCCTCAACGATGACAGGCTTCAGGCCGGCGATTTCCTCGGCCACGAAGATGCCCTGCTGGTAGCCGCGGTGGGCCAGCTGGACGCCAGGGACGATGTCGCCAACGGCGTAGACGTTGCCGACGCCGGTGTGGAGGCGTTCGTTGGTGATGACGAAGCCGCGGTCGATGGTGATGCCGGCTTCTTCGTAGCCAAGGTTGGCGGTGACCGGTCCGCGGCCGACGGCCACGAGGAGCAGGTCGGCTTCGAAGGTCTTGCCGTCAACGAGGGTGACCTTGACGCCGTCGTTGTTCTGCTCAACGCCCTGGAAGAAAACGCCGGTGGAGAACTTGATGCCGCGCTTCTTGAACGCGCGCTCGAAGTTCTTGACGATTGCAGCGTCCTCGTTGGGGACCAGCGACGGCAGGCCTTCCACGATGGTGACGTCCACGCCGAACGACTTCCACACCGAGGCGAACTCGACGCCGATCACGCCGCCGCCCAGGATGATGGCGCTCTTGGGGATGTAATCCATGGTGAGGGCTTCGTCGGAGGTGATGACCTTGCCGCCGATTTCCAGGCCCGGCAGGGTACGGGAGTAGGAGCCCGTGGCGAGCACGATGTTCTTGCCCTTGTAGGCGGTGCCGTTTACGACGACGGTGTCGGTGCCCTGGAGTTTGCCTTCACCCTCGATGACGGTGATGCCCTTGGACTTGATCAGGCCCTGCAGGCCCTTGAACTTACCGGCGATGATGCCGTCTTTGTAAGCGTTGACAGCACTCATGTCGATGCTGTCCAGCGTGACGTTGACGCCGTACTTTGCGGAATCGCGGGCGTGGTCGGCGAGCTCGGCGGAGTGCAGGAGTGCCTTGGTGGGGATGCAGCCGTTGTGCAGGCAGGTGCCCCCGAGTTTCCCCTTCTCCACGAGGCCAACGGTGAGGCCAAGCTGAACGGCGCGGAGGGCGGTGGCGTATCCGCCGCTGCCACCACCGAGTACCAGGATGTCGAATTCTTGCGCAGTTGCCTGATCGGCCACTTAGACGCTCCCTCGCGTGAACGATGACACGAGAGTACGCATCATCTGGTCTTGGAACTTGCTCTGCCGTGATTATGCCAGCAGGCAGGTTCTCTTGCATTTGTGACTACCGCAGTTCACCTTAGCGAACCACTTATCCATGCTCCACCTTGTCACGGCGTTTGTGGAGCGCTTGTGTCGAGTGTCACGCGGCTTTGTGGCGGACGAATCACGCACCGCCACAAAGCCGCGAACGGCTTAACTGGCCGACGCCGCCAGTACGTCTTCCACATAGGCCACCAGGGTGCGGACAGTGCAGCCGGTGCCCTGCTTCGGGGTGTAGCCGTAGGGGCTGCCGTTGTTAAAGGACGGGCCTGCGATGTCGATGTGGGCCCACGGGATCTGCTCGCCGTCCTTGCCCTTGCCGACGAATTCACGCAGGAACACGGCGGCGGTCATCATGCCGCCGTGGCGCTCACCGATGTTGGCCAGGTCCGCAACCTCGGAATCGATGCTGGCGCGGAGCTCTTCCGGCAGCGGCATCGGCCACACCAGTTCGCCGGCGCGGTCGGCCGCGGCTTTGAGCGGGCCGGTGACGCTATCCGAGCCCATGACGCCGGCTGTCCGGTTGCCCAGTGCGATCAGCTGGGCGCCGGTGAGGGTGGCGACGTCGATGATGGCGTCCGGGTACTCCTGGCTGGCCGCCACGATTCCGTCGGCCATGACCAGCCGGCCTTCGGCATCCGTATTAAGGACCTCGACCGTTTTGCCGCCGAACATGGTGAGGACGTCCGCGGGGCGCTGCGCTGCCCCGGAGGGCATGTTTTCGGCAATGCACAGCCATGCGGTCGCCTTAACGGGCAGACCCAGGCCCGCGATGGCCAGCACGGTGTTAAGTACGACGGCGGCGCCCGCCATATCGCTCTTCATGTCACCCATGCCGAGGGCCGGCTTGATGGAGATTCCGCCGGTGTCGAAGGTGATGCCCTTGCCCACAAGGGCGATCTTGGCCGAGGCCTTGGACGGTGCGTACTCCACCTTGACCAGCCGCGGCTGCCTGGTGGACCCCTTGCCGACACCCATGATCCCGCCGAAGCCCTCCTTCTCGAGGCGCTTCTCGTCCCACACGGTGACCTTGACCGGCAGGCCCTTGGAGAGTTCCTTGGCGGCATCGGCAAAGGACTCGGGGAAAAGGTGGCTGGGCGGCTGGTTCACGAGCGAACGGGTTGCGTTGACGGCCTTCCCGATCAGGGCCGAGCGGTTCAGCAGGGGCTGCAGGTCCTTGTCGGCAGCGAAGTCGGTGAAGATCACCACGTTCTTCACGGGTTCCTTGCGGCCGTTGGCTTCCGAACGGTGCTCGGTGAACGAGTACGAACCCATGGCGGCGCCCTCGGCGATGGCCGCGACGTCGGCAGGGGACGCCGTCGGAAGGGCCAGTGTCACCGTGGTGAGGCCGGCAAGTTGACGGATGGCGGAGCCGGCGGCGCGGCGCAGCGCCTCTTCCGTGAGTCTTCCTCCGGCGCCGGGCTTGCCGACTCCTGCCAGCACCAGTACTGCGGCGCCCGCTTCCGGAAGGCCGGGCAGCCTGTGGACCTGGTCGGCCGCGCCGGTGAGGCCAAGAACCTTCAGGGACTCCGCGATGGCCTCGGCGGACTTGGCCGTCAGCGGGTTGTCCAGCAGCACGGGACCGTCGGGCCCCTGGGCCACGCCTATGACCAGGGCGTCCGTGGGCGACTTCTTAACGTCACGGGCAATGACGCTAAGTTTGATTTCAGTATTCTTGACCACGAGGATCAGTCCTCAATTCTCTGTGATTTTCGGCAGGAATCGCATGTTTGGCGCCCCGCCATGGAACAGGCCGTTGTCGGCTTGAGACGCAACCCGGTGTCTGCAAGGCGTGCGTAGGGCCAGTTCCGATCGTAGTCTCTCCGCCCCGGCCGCACTGAATCTGATGAGACCTGCAGCACATTGCCGGTGCGCGCCGCCGTGGCGGAATGCTTCGGCCGGCCGGTGCGTTGTAGAAAATATCCGGCGGATCTGCGCGGATCCCCCCACCCATAGTGTTGACGAACCCGCCTCCGCCGCCACTGCGAAAGGAACATGCCGTGCTTGAACGGATTTCCGGCTCCCTGCTGGACCCCGATGCTCTCTATGTGAGCAACGCCGAGCTGTTCGACAACCCGGAACTCCGCGGGCTCAATCTGGTGATGGGCTTCACGGGATTCGCGGACGCCGGTCACGTGGTCAAACAGATTACCGCCGAGCTGCTGGACACTCTCGAGTCGGAGGTCGTGGCCGTCTTTGATGCCGACCAGTTGATCGACTACCGCTCGCGCCGGCCGCACGTCACGTTCGTGGAGGACCACCTCCAGGATTACCAGGCCCCCAGCCTGGCCTTGTACCGGCTGGTTGACGGGCTGGGCAAGCCGTTCCTGTTCCTGGCCGGCTTCGAGCCCGACCTGCAGTGGGAGCGGTTCGCCCGCGCGGTCGTCCGGATCGTCGAGCACCTCGATGTGAACCTGGTGACCTGGATCCACTCCATCCCGATGCCTGTTCCCCACACCCGGCCGGTGGGAGTCACCGTTCACGGCAACCGTCCGGAGCTCATCGAAGGGATCTCGGTCTGGAAGCCCACGGTGGAGGTGCCCGCTGCGGTGGGCCACATCCTTGAACTGCGCCTCACGGCCGCGGGCCGCAATATTGCCGGGTACGTCATCCACGTTCCGCATTACCTCGCCGAAGCCGAATACCCCAACGCGGCCGTGGCCGGTCTTGAGTACCTCGGGGCCGCGACGTCACTGATGTTGCCGACAGACCGCCTGCGTGAGGCCGGCCGCGAAGTGGGGCGCCAGATTGCCGAGCAGCTCGAGGCCTCCGAAGAAGTCCAGCAGGTGGTTTCGCGCCTGGAGACCCGCTATGACGAGAAAGCCGAAGGCACGGTGCGCCGGTCCTTGCTGGCCGACGAAAACGACGAATTGCCGAACGCTGACGCCTTGGGCGCCGCAGTGGAGGCCTATCTGGCCCGCGAAGAGCCCCGTCAATAAATAGGACTTATGCGGGCAGCGGGCATAATGGAGACGTGACTGCACCGCGCGCCTGGCTCATCTGGACCGTCGGAATATTTGCGTATCTCGTCGCCGTCAGCCAGCGCACCTCCTTTGGCGTGGTGGGACTTGAAGCGACAGAGCGGTTCCATGCCGCCGCGGCGGAAATCTCGTTCTTTACCGTGCTGCAGCTGCTGGTCTACGCAGGGCTTCAGATCCCGGTGGGTGTCCTCGTTGACCGCCTGGGATCGCGGACCATGATTGCCGGGGGAGCGGTCCTGATGGGCCTTGGGCAGCTCCAGCTGGCCTTCGCGGACAACATTCCCGGCGGAGTGCTCGGCCGGGTCTTGGTGGGCGCCGGGGACGCGATGACGTTTATCTCAGTGATCCGGCTGATTCCGCTGTGGTTCGCGCCAGCGAGGGTGCCGCTTATTACGCAGCTGACAGGAATGTCGGGCCAGCTTGGACAGCTCTTCAGCGTTGTCCCTTTTGCCATCATCCTCCACTCGGCCGGCTGGACCCCTGCCTTCCTGACCCTTGCCGCGATGTCCGCTCTCGCCGTCGTCCTGGTGCTGGCCGTGTTGAAGGACCAGCCGCCGGGCCACCCTCGCGCGGAAACGGGCCAGGGACTCAGGGCCACCGGCATCTCCCTCTCCCGCGCCTGGCGGCAGCCCGGCACCAGGCTGGGGCTGTGGAGCCACTTCACGATCCAGTTCAGCGGCACGGTGTTCGCCATGACCTGGGGATACCCGTTCCTGATTTCCGCCCAGGGACTCGATGCGGCTACGGTGTCCGGCCTGATGTCCGTTTACGTTGCAGCGGCCATCGCCGCCGGTCCGCTGATCGGCAGGTTCGTTTCCCGGCACCCGCTCCGCCGCTCCACGATGGTGCTCCTGATTGCAGCCACGACGGCGGCCGCCTGGGCCGCTGTGCTGCTCATGCCGGGACGGTCTCCGCTCTGGATGCTCGCCGGACTCGTGGTGGTGCTGGCCATCGGCGGTCCCGGTTCCATGATCGGTTTCGACTTTGCACGTACCTTTAATCCCGCCCACCGGATCGGAACAGCCACCGGAATCGTGAACGTGGGCGGATTCATTGCAGCGCTCGTTGCCATCTACCTCGTAGGCGTTGTGCTCGACGTCCTCCACGCCACCGGGTTCTCCCGGGGAGAGCTCTATGGCCTCGATCCGTTCCGGATCGCTCTGAGCGTCCAGTTTGTGCTGATCGGCATCGGATCGGCCGCCATCATCGCCACCCGGCGGAAGGTCCGGCGCCAGATGGCCGCCCAGGGTGTTGTTGTCCCGCCCCTGCTCAAAGCGCTCGCACAGCAGCGCCGGAGAAACCTGGAGCGCCGCCGGGCTGAATAGGTTTCCAGCGTTGTCCACATAGGGCAATTACGCACATAGGGGCGGTGCCGGGCTGACGGCGGGTCGCCGTCGGTTCCAGTCTTGATGCATGACACCTCCAGAACGACCGACTCCAGAACGACTGACCATCTCCGGCCCGGAGGACATCCTGGGCTTCATTCCGCACTCCCTTGGCTATTGGCCGGCCAACAGCCTGGTGGCCATGACCATGCAGGGAAAACGACTGGGGGCCACCCTCCGAGTGGACTTGCCCCGACTCGATTCCGGCCCCGGGCTGCACCGTTTCGCGCGCACCGTCAGGGACTACCTTGAAGCGGACCAGGAGGCCGACGGTAGCCTGCTGGTGCTTTTCAGCAATGAAGGGTGGGTTGAAGGGCCGGCTGTTCCCGGCGCTGTCCCCTCCGGGGCGCCCGCGGAGGGCACATTGGCGTGGCTGTTGGTAGAGCTGGAGGTCGAGCTGGCATTGTCCGGGCGTCCTGTCCGTGACGCCTGGTATGTCGGCGAGGCCTTCTGGCGGAACGCTTATTGCTTTGACCCGTCCTGCTGTCCGTTTCCGGGGCGGTCGGTGGATGAGATCAGGGACAGCAGGCTAAACGCGGAGATGGTCTTCCGGGGGAGCAGCGTGGGCGAGGACCCTTCTGCCGAGGCCGCTGCCCGGCACGCAGAGGCGCCGGCCGATGCGGCCGTGCTGGAGTCGGAACACCGGTGGGCCACGGAACTGGTGGCGCTGAGGGGGAGCCGGTCCCAGTTAGCGAAGGTTTTGGACGTCTGGGGCTGCGTGCTGGCGGCTGAACCGGGCCGGCAGCTTCCGGCCGGGCTGGCCGGATACCTCCGCGCTTCCCTTCGTATTCCCCACTGGCGTGACGCTGTGCTGGTGATGAGTGCGGCGGGCCGGCATGCGGCGGAGCAGGGCGCCGAGGACTTCGGGGTCTTCGACCCGGACAGTGACCTGCCGGTGGTATCACCGCCCTTGGACGGACTGCCGTCGGCGGCCCCCTTCGAGGATGCCGCCTACCCGGTCCCCGGATATGGGGATGTGCTGCTGGGGCTGGCGCCGGCTTCACCCCGCTGGGACCGGATGCGGGCGCTGGAGGTCATCCTGCGGCAACTCTGTGCGGCGGGCGAGGGAGAAGGTGGCGCGGCGTCCCTCACGGGGCGGGGCTGGATCGAGTGGTGCCGGGGCAGAGGTTCGTTTGCGCACGCGCTGCTGGACCAAGCCATCGTTGTGCACCCCGGATACCGGCTGGCTGAGCTTCTGTCCGAACTCGTCAGCCGGGGCACGCTGTGCGGATGGGCCGGGCGCCGTGACGCCGCCTGGCAGAAGTTCGAAACGGATGCGGCCTAGGGGCCCCTGCTCCCGGCCCGTCAGGTCCGGCAGGAAGCGGCCGCCCGGCAGAAACATTCGGGCCTGCTGGCCGCGATGAGGCGCCGATTGGGAAAACCATGAGACAATGGATGCCGAGACCCGGTTGGGTCCGTGAATCAAGTGCATGTAGTGATGCCCGGAAACGGGAACATTACGGCCGCTCCGGCAGTTCTACTTAATGACTCTGCCGGCCGCGATCGCACCTGATGTGAATCACGGACTTGACAGGGTCATAGTGGTGTTGCCCGCATGGTGATTCCACAGACCGCCGCTAGAAAGGTTTTCTGTGACCCCGTCTTCCGCGAAGAAGGAACCCGCCGACCAGGCCGAATTGTCCCCTGAGGAGAAGAAGGCGGCGACGAGCGCCAAGCGTGCCGCCACGCGTGCAGCCAATAAGGCTGTCAAAGATGCTGCTTCCGCCGAGGGCGGCGCCCCGGTGAAGCCCGAGCCCAAAAAGCGTGGACCCAAGCCCGGCGCCAAGGCTGCCGCCGAGGCCGGCAAGACGCGCACGTCGGACGACGACGATACAGAGGATGTCGAACTGGATGAAGATCTGGACGACGTGACTCCGGATCCGTCCGAGCTGACCGAGGAGGAAGCCGCCAGCAAGACCGGCGCCGCTGCTACCGGAACCGGCTTCGTTTACTCCGATGCCGATGATGACGACGCCCCGGTCCAGCAGGTCATGTCGGCCGGCGCCACCGCCGACCCCGTCAAGGACTACCTGAAGCAGATCGGCAAGGTTGCCCTGCTGAACGCTGAGCAGGAAGTGGACCTTGCCCTCCGCATCGAGGCGGGCTTGTTCGCCGAAGAGAAAATCGCGGCTGACGACGGTTCCATGGATCCGAAGCTCAAGCGCGAGCTCGAATTCGTCATCCACGATGGCAAGCGCGCCAAGAACCACCTGCTGGAGGCCAACCTCCGTCTGGTAGTTTCCTTGGCCAAGCGCTACACCGGCCGCGGCATGCTTTTCCTGGACCTCATCCAGGAAGGCAACCTGGGCCTCATCCGTGCAGTCGAGAAGTTTGACTACACCAAGGGCTTCAAGTTCTCCACCTACGCCACCTGGTGGATCCGCCAGGCCATCACCCGCGCCATGGCTGACCAGGCCCGCACCATCCGCATCCCGGTGCACATGGTGGAAGTCATCAACAAGCTGGCCCGTGTCCAGCGCCAGATGCTGCAGGACCTCGGCCGCGAACCAACGCCCGAGGAGCTGGCCCTCGAACTGGACATGACCCCCGAGAAGGTCGTGGAAGTCCAGAAGTACGGCCGCGAGCCGATCTCCTTGCACACTCCCCTGGGCGAGGACGGCGATTCCGAGTTCGGTGACCTCATCGAGGACTCCGAAGCTGTGGTTCCTGCCGACGCGGTCAGCTTCACCCTGTTGCAGGAACAGCTGCACTCGGTGCTGGACACCTTGTCCGAGCGCGAAGCGGGCGTTGTGGCCATGCGGTTCGGCCTCACCGACGGACAGCCGAAGACTTTAGACGAAATCGGCAAGGTCTACGGAGTGACGCGAGAGCGTATCCGCCAGATCGAATCCAAAACGATGTCCAAGCTGCGGCACCCGTCCCGGTCCCAGGTCCTGCGCGACTACCTGGACTAGGCGGCACTGCCAGAGCCGGAGCGGCCGGCGCGTTTGCCCGGCCGCTCCGGGTTCACTCACTGCGAAAGGCCCCGCCAGCGGCGGGGCCTTTCGCAGTGAGTGCACTGCCCGGGAATTCGATGGGCAAACAAACAGGGCCCCTCCCAAGCGGAGGAGCCCTGTTTTGTCATCAGAGAGTTGCTTAGTCCACCGATACCGTGGGCTTCTCGTGGAGCCGGCCGGTCTCATCGTGCCAGCCGGAACTCAGCGGCTTGAGCGTCGCTTCGACAGCCCGAGCGTGGTGGCCGCAGAAGAGCAGCTCCCCGCCGGAGGACTCGAGAACAACCCGGACGTACGCCTGTGCTCCGCAACGATCGCACCGGTCCAGTGCGTTGAGCGTGCGGTCCGCAACTGCTGTTGTCATTTCGGCCTCCTTAGTAGATCTGTATATCTATATAACCAGCATTCGTAGCAAAACCATGACAAGGATGGATCACTTTCGCTGTGCGCGTATCACCGTTCCGTAACGGGGTCCGCCCGATCATGCCGCTGCTGGAGTGGCTGGCGGGCGTCCCGGCGTGGGCCGACTAACCTAGGAAGAGCGTCTAAAGCATTAGTTGTTCCGTCACTGAAGGAGTTCACAACCCGTGGCACCAAGTTCTGATTACACCGCCCGGCACCTGTCTGTACTGGAAGGCCTTGAGGCCGTCCGCAAGCGCCCGGGCATGTACATCGGTTCCACCGACTCCCGCGGCTTGATGCATTGCCTGTGGGAAATCATCGACAACTCCGTCGACGAGGCGCTGGCCGGCTTTGGGCACGACATCAAGATCATCCTGCATGCCGACAATTCGGTGGAGATCCACGATGACGGACGTGGCATCCCCATTGACGTTGAGCCCAAGACCGGACTGACCGGCGTCGAGGTTGTTTTCACCAAATTGCACGCTGGAGGAAAATTCGGCGGCGGCTCCTACACTGCGTCCGGTGGTTTGCACGGCGTGGGTGCTTCGGTGGTTAACGCCCTGTCCTCCCGGCTGGACGTGGAAGTGGACCGCGGCGGGAAGACCTACAAGATGTCCTTCCGGCGCGGTGAGCCGGGTCGGTTCAAGGACCCGGGCACGAAGCCCGACCCCGCGGCGGCATTCGAACCGTTCGTGAATGACTCCGTCCTGGACGTCGTGGGCAAGGCCAAGCGCGGCGTCACCGGCACCCGGATCCGCTACTGGGCGGACCGCCAGATCTTCACCCCGGACGCCAAATTCTCCTATGACGAGCTGGCCGCACGGGCCAGGCAGACGTCCTTCCTGATCCCGGGCCTAAAGCTGACAGTCCGCGACCAGCGACGGATTCCGGGCACCCCGGGCGAGCTGGACGGCCACGAGGAAATCTTCCACCATGACGGAGGCATCTCCGAGTTCGTGGACTTCCTCGCAGCGGATCCTGCCGTCACCGACACCTGGCGGCTGCACGGCTCGGGGAAGTTCAAGGAAACCGTTCCCGTCCTGGACGAGCGCGGACACAGCCAGTTGGCCGAGGTGGAGCGCGACTGTGAAGTGGACGTGGCCCTCCGTTGGGGAATCGGTTACGACAGCACCGTCCGCAGCTTCGTCAACATCATCTCCACTCCCAAGGGCGGGACGCACCAGTCCGGTTTCGAACAGGCGCTGGTAAAGACCTTCCGCAAGGCCGTGGAAGCGAACGCCCGCAAGCTCAAGGCCGGCAACGACAAGATCGAAAAAGATGACATCTTCGCTGGGCTGACCGCCGTGCTGACAGTACGCCTGGCTGAGCCGCAGTTCGAAGGCCAGACCAAGGAGATCCTCGGCACGTCCGCGGTCCGGGCCATTGTGGCCCGTGTGGTGGAAAAGGAAATCAACGCGAAACTGAACTCGGCAAACCGCAATGACAAGGCGCAGTCCGCCCTCCTCCTGGAAAAAATTGTCAGCGAGATGAAGTCCCGCATTTCGGCGCGCGTCCACAAGGAGACACAGCGCCGGAAAAACGCCCTGGAGACGTCGTCGATGCCCACAAAGCTCGCCGATTGCCGCACCGATGACGTGGCCCGCTCGGAATTGTTCATCGTGGAAGGCGATTCCGCACTGGGTACCGCAAAGCTGGCCCGTTCCTCGGACTTCCAGGCGCTGCTGCCGATCCGCGGCAAGATCCTCAACGTCCAGAAGGCCTCGGTGGGGGACATGCTGTCCAACGCCGAGTGCGCGGCACTGATCCAGGTGGTGGGTGCAGGGTCCGGGCGCAGCTTTGACATTGCTGCCGCGCGCTACGGCAAGGTGATCCTCATGACGGACGCCGATGTGGACGGCGCCCACATCCGCACTCTGCTTCTCACCCTCTTCTTCCGCTACATGCGGCCCATGATCGATGAGGGCAGGGTGTTCGCCGCCGTGCCGCCGCTGCACCGGGTGGAGGTGATCAATGCCGGGCAGAAGGCCAACGAGATGATCTACACCTACTCCGAGGCCGAACTCCACGTGCTGCTGGCCAGGCTGGCCAAGGAGGGCAAGCGCTACAAGGAGCCCATTCAGCGCTACAAGGGCCTGGGTGAAATGGATGCTGAACAGCTGGCCGAGACCACCATGGACCCGCGCCACCGTACTCTGCGCAAGGTGGGGATCGAAAACGCCAAGCAGGCGGAGGAAACGTTCGATCTGCTCATGGGCTCCGATGTCGCGCCGCGCAAGGACTTCATCATCGCCGGTGCTGCGGGCTTGGACCGGGAGCGGATCGACGCCTGACCCAGGCGGCGTTGCCTGCTAGCCGAGCAGCCCCGGGACGATCAGCAGGGCTGTGGGCACCGCAAGCAGGAGCAGGCAGCCTGCCAGGACAACGGACCGCAGCGGTGCCGGCAGCGGGTCCTTGGGGGACAGGAGCCGGCTCACCCTGGATGCTGTGGTGCCCGCAGAACCGGCACCGCCGGACGCACCCTGGATGCCGCCGTCGACTATTCCGTCTGCGGCCGAGGGAAGTCCGGCGCCATTGAACCCCACCCGGCTGGCGGGAACACCGCTTGGTCCGCTGGCAACAATGGCGATGGCCTTGATCAGCGTGGCTTTGCTTTCGGTCTTCAGTGCGACATCGTCAGCGAGCATTTCGATCAGCGAGCTCACGGCTTCCTGGGCGAGGCGGGTGGTCGGAAGCCAGGGGAGGGCCTGGCGCCACGCCGCGAAAGCCCACAGCAGTAGGTGGTGGCGCTGGCTCAGGTGGGCGTTTTCGTGGATCAGCACGGCGCGCAGTTCTGCAGGCTCCAGGGCCGCCATCAGACCGTCGCTCAGGACGGTGACGGAGCGCGCGCCGCCGGGGAGGCAATACGCTACGGGGGAATCGTGGTTGATGACCACGGTTCCCGGACCGTCCGTGGATGGTGACGCCAGCAGCGCCAGGAGTTCGCGGTGGCGCCTGCGCTGGCGTTCGATCCGGTAGTAGGTCAATAGCAGCGTAAAGACGAGGTGCGCGGTGAGGAGGGCCGCCGCCGACAGCGCGAAAAGATGCCAGAAGCCGAGCGCGGTCGTGGGGGCATTGAAAAGGACCATGCCGGCCAGCCCGCGCAGGCCGGCCAGGAGGTTGTCACCGATCGGCTCGAGGCCATAGACCAGCATGGCCCCGATCATTGACAGGCCGCCGGCGAGGCCGATCGCCTGCCAGAGCAGCATTGCGGTGAATGGTGACCTGGACGGCCATTGGGCACGCGAAAGGAGGATAGGCACCGGCCACGCCAGGACTATCGCCAGGACCGCCAGCAAATATGAGGTCCAGAACATGCGCTGTTAGATGTGGCCAAGCAGTTTGCGCAGCGTTTCGGCTTCACTTTCGGTAACGGAGCCAATAAAGCGGGCGAGGACAGCTTCGCGGTCCGGCGCCGAGCCCAGGACCTCGTGCATGAGTTCGGCGGTATGGTCCGCCCGGCTGGATACGGCCTGATAGCGGTGCGGGCGGGTGCCGCGTTCGCGTTCCACAAGCCCTTTCTTCTCCAGGCGTGAGAGCACGGTCAGGACGGTGGTGACGGCGAGATCCTTGCCTTCGTGGCCGGCGGTGCCGCCCTGGGCCTGGGTGCTCTGCGCCAGCAGATCCCTCAGGGTGTTGGCGGTGGCCGCTTCCTGGCCTGCCCAGAGCAGATCCATCACTGCCCGTTCCAGTTCACCAAGACTTGCCATTCCGTACATCCTTCTTAAAGGTCCGATCCGCGAAGCCTGAGCGGCGATCGCGGAACGTAGTTCGAATACTTAAGTTCTAAATTTACCTCTTTTTGGACTTTCTTTCTACATGAGGTAGAACAATCGGCGCGTCGCACCCTTGCCAGTGGCTGCGGCCAGTGGAACTGTTGTTTACACTGCAGGCCGAAAGTGTTCTACACTCTGTAGAAGTTAGTCTTCTACGAAGCGTAGAAGTCTTGGACTGATGAGAGCCTAGCCAAAAGTAGGGACTGCCTTGGACGCTTTGGAAATTGCACGCTGGCAATTCGGAATCACCACCGTGTACCACTTCATGATGGTCCCGCTGACCATCGGGCTCGGCCTCGTGGTGGCAGTCATCCAGACGGTCTGGTACCGCACCGGCAAACCGGAGTACCTGCGCATGACCAAGTTCTGGGGGAAGCTCTTCCTCATCAACTTCATCATGGGCGTTGCCACCGGCATCGTCCAGGAGTTCCAGTTCGGAATGGCGTGGAGCGAATACAGCCGCTTCGTCGGCGACGTGTTCGGGGCGCCGCTGGCACTCGAGGCACTCCTTGCCTTCTTCGTGGAATCCACCTTCCTGGGGCTGTGGATCTTCGGCTGGAAGCAGCTCAAAAGGGGAGTGCACCTTGCCTGCCTCTGGATCGCCGTGGTGGGCTCCGTGTTCTCCGCGTACTTCATCATCGTGGCCAACAGCTGGATGCAGCACCCCGTCGGCGTGGAAATGATCAACGGGCGCCCCGTCATGACAGAGGCCTGGGCCGTCTTCACCAACAACACCGCCCTCGTCGCCGTGCCGCACACCCTCTTCGGTGCCCTGGCCGTGGCCGGAGGCTTCCTGCTGGGCATCGCCTGGTACCACCTCTGGCGCCGGCGCCATGACGGCATCGATACCGTCGGCACTGACGGCAAGGTCATTCCCGGAGAAGCGGACATTCCCGGCCGGGACAAGACTGACTACAAGGTCTGGATCCGCTCCCTTCGGATCGGCGCCGTCGTCGCCATGATCTCCTTCGCCGGCACGGCCCTCACCGGTGACCTCCAGGGCAAGCTCATGTTCGAACAGCAGCCCATGAAGATGGCTGCGGCCGAGGCCGCGTGCCACGACGGCACCGGTTTCTCCGTGTTGAGCGTCGGCAACCTCGGTTCGAAGAACTGTGACGACATCGTCGCGGTCATCGAAGTTCCCGGCATCCTGTCCTTCCTTGCCAAGGGAGACTTCACCACCGAGGTGAAAGGCGTCAACAGCCTCCTGGACCAGTACAAGGCCGATTACGGGACCCACCTTCCGGACAACCCCATCTACGGTGACCGGGCCGGGCAGGAGATCGAGTACGTTCCCGTCATGGAGGTGACCTACTGGGGCTTCCGGATGATGATCGGTTTCGGCGGCCTGGCTGCCCTCGCGGCACTCGTGGCCCTCTGGCTGACCCGCAAGGGCACCGTGCCGGCGTCCCGCGGGCTGATGCGGCTCGCAGTATTCGGCATCATGGCACCCTTCGGCGCTAACGCTGCCGGCTGGATCTTCACCGAAATGGGCCGCCAGCCGTTCGTTGTGGCGCCCAACCCGGACCCCAGCGGCATCGACCAGGTGTTCATGTTCACCGCAGCCGCGGTTTCACCCGGCGTTTCCGCAGGAGAACTGCTCACGTCCCTGGTGGTCCTGACGGCCGTGTACGCCGTGCTGCTGGTGGTGGAGGTGAAGCTGCTCGTGAAGTACATCCGCGGCGGCGTCGTGTCCGCCATGCCCGAACTCGCCCACGCCCCGGTCGACGAGAACGAGGACGCCGCACCCGGCTCCGGCCCCGGCAAACCCGGCGGCTCCGACGACGTCCTGGCATTCGCCTACTAAGCGCAGAGGAAATTCGACAATGGAACTGCTGCCCACCATCTGGTTCATCGCCATCGCGGTGTTGTGGACGGGATACCTCTTTCTCGAAGGATTCGACCTTGGCGTCGGCATGCTGATGAAGCTCTTCGCCCGCAACAACACCGAACGCCGCGTCCTGCTCAACACGATCGGACCTGTCTGGGACGGCAACGAGGTCTGGCTGCTGACCGCCGGCGGCGCTACGTTCGCCGCCTTCCCGCTCTGGTACGCCTCCCTGTTCTCCGCCCTCTACCTTCCCCTGCTGCTGGTCCTCGTGGCCCTCATCTTCCGCGCCGTGGCCTTCGAATACCGCGGCAAGGTGGACACAGACCGCTGGCGCGCGGTGTGGGACTGGGCCATCGCGGCCGGATCCCTCGTCGCTGCATTCGGCGTCGGTGCGGCGCTTGCCCTGACAACCACCGGGCTTCCCATCAATGCGAACGGTGACCGCGAAGGCGGACCGTTCGCCTGGTTCAGCGGTTACGCCGTCCTGGGCGGGCTGGCCGTGGTGTGCTTCTCCCTGCTGCACGCGCTGGCGTTCCTGGCACTGAAGACCGACGGGGACGTCAGGCACCGTGCCCGCAACTGGTTTGTCCGCCTCCTGCCGGTCCTTCTGCTCCCCATCGCCGGCTGGGCCATCAGCGTCCAGCTTCTCAGTGGCGAAGTGTGGACAGTCGCGGCGGTTGCCGCTGCCGTTGTGGCTGCGGTGTTCGCCTGGCAATTTGGCCGGAACGGCCTGGAAGGGAAGGCGTTCCTGTCGCTCGGGGTGTTCCTGCTCCTGGGCAGCGCCTCCATCTTCGGTGCCGCCTTCCCGGTGGTGCTTCCCTCCACCATCAGCCCGGACTTCAACCTGACCATTTCCAATGCGTCATCCTCCGACTACACGCTGGGCCTGATGAGTATCGTGGCCTGCGTGGGACTGCCGCTGGTGCTGGCTTACCAGGCCTGGACCTACTGGGTGTTCCGCCGCCGCGTCAGCGCCGCGCACATTCCGGAAGCCCACAGCTTCCTTCCCGCCATCGCCGCCAGGGCGCTGGCACCCAAGGACTAGGACCACATGAGACCGCAGTTCCCGGCCGGCCCCGCAAACCGTCTCGCGTTGTATTGGCTGGGCCTCCTTGCAGCCATCAAGGCATTGTCGCTGGTGCTCATGGCCCAGGCCGTGGCATCCGTCCTGGCTGGACTGGTAACCCAGAGCCCGGCGTGGGCAGACCAGCTGGGCTGGGGACTTGCCGGCGTGATCCTTCGGTCCCTGACGGTTTGGGCGCAGGGCGTGGCGTCCCGCCGGGCCGCCCTCGGGGTCAAGGAAGAACTGCGCGCCGCTTTGCTGGAACGTGCGCTGCGGAACGGCACGCGTGCGGCAGGTCCGTCCGACGGCGGCCTGGCCATCCTGGCCACCAGGGGCCTCGACGCGCTGGACAGCTACTACACCCAGTTCCTGCCGGCCTTCGTCAACTGCGCCGCCATCCCGCTCCTGCTTGGCGCCCGGATCCTGTTCGCCGACTGGGTCAGCGCGGTGGTGATCGTGCTGACGGTGCCGCTGGTACCTGTCTTTATGGTGCTGATCGGACGCTATACCGAAGACCGGGTCCGGGCAGCGCAATCGGCCCTGGCCCGGTTGTCGGGCCACATGCTGGAACTGGCCAAAGGGCTGCCCGTACTGGTCGGGCTGGGCCGTGCCAGCGCCCAACGCAAGGCGCTGGAGGATATTTCCGAGCAGTACCGGTCCCGCACCATGGAAACCCTTCGGACGGCCTTCCTGTCCGCCCTTGCCCTCGAACTGATCGCCACGATCTCGGTGGCCGTCGTGGCCGTCTTCATCGGTGTGCGCCTGGTGCACGGGGACATGGCGCTGGAGGCCGGACTGCTGGCCCTCATCCTGGCACCCGACTGCTACCTGCCGCTGCGGGAACTGGGCACCGCCCACCACGCCAGTGACGACGGCCGTGCCGCCCTGGCCGAGGTCACCGCGGTCATGGATGCGCCTGAAGTCCAGCCGTTGGTGCCGCAGGACGGCACCAGGCCGGCAGGCAGCCTGCAGCCCCGGGGGGAGGCGTCCGACGGCGCCGCCGACCTTCCGGTGGTCACTGTCCGAAATCTGGTGGTGGCGTACGGCGGGCGGATGGAACCCGCCGTCGGGCCGCTCAGCTTTGACGCTCCCGCCGGGCAGATCACCGCCCTCGACGGCGCCAGTGGCGCCGGGAAGAGCACCATCCTGGGCGTCCTGGCCGGAACCGTAGGCACCGGCGGCGGTGCTGTGGTGAGCGGACGCATTGCCGGGTTCGTGCGGTCGGACGTCGCCTGGGTGCCGCAGCACCCGGTCATGGTGGCGACAAGCGTCCTCGCCGAAGTGCGGCTCTACGTGGCGCACGGTGCGGACACCGGCGCCGCCGCCGCTGACACGGCCGCTGCTGCCCAGCGCTGCCTCGACGCAGCCGGAGCGGGCCATCTGGCCGGAAAGCACCCGGCCGAGCTAAGCCCGGGGGAGCTGCGCCGGGTTGCCCTGGCGCGTGGCCTGGCCCGGATTGAGGCCGGTGCGACGTTGCTGCTCCTGGACGAACCCACCGCACACCTGGACCGTGAATCCGCCAACGTGGTCAACGAATCCATCCTGAAACTGCGCGGCCGGGCCACCGTCCTGCTGGTGGCGCACGACCGTCTCACCCGCGAACTCGCGGACCATGTCGTGGCCGTCGCCACAGGCCCCGCCCCGGCCCGCCCCACAGTGGGCCCCGCCGCCGGGTTCCGGGAGGTCGCCCCGGCAACAGGAACGGCCCCGGCAACGGGAACGGCCCCGGCGGCAGTGACCGCGCGGGCGGCGGAGGCTGTGGAACAAGCCCTCGAAAGCAGCGCCCCGCTCGTCATTCCCGCCCGCACCGCCGCCAGCACGCCCGCGGATGACGGAAAGGCTGCCCGGGCACAGGCCGGTGGCAACACTCCGGCCCGTATCGTCAGGCTCCTGCAGCCGGAGTCCCTGAAATTCGGATCGGCCGGCGTCGTGGGAGTTTTGGCGGCGCTCTTCGCCGTAGCCCTGGCAGGACTGTCCGGATGGCTCATCATCCGGGCAAGCGAGCAGCCGCCCATTCTGTACCTCCTCACCGCCATCGTGGGCGTGCGGTTCTTTGGCATCGGCAGGGCTGTCCTGCGCTACACCGAACGGCTCCTCCTGCATGACGCGGTCTTCGCCTCGCTCACCAGGCTCCGGGGCCGGCTGTGGGATTCGCTGAGCCGCAGGGCGCTGTCCCTGCGCCGGTTGCTGCAGGGCGGCAACGTACTGGGCGCGGTGATCGACGACGTCGACACCGTCCGGGACCTGCTTCCCCGGGTGGTCCTGCCGCCCGTGACCGCAGTGGCCGTAGGCGCTTCAGCCGTGGCGGCCACGGCCCTGCTGCTGCCGGCGGCGCTGCCGGCAGCCATCGCCGCTGCCCTGGTGTCCCTGGCGGCCGCACCAGTGGCGGCACTCCTGGCGGACAGGATGTCCGCGCAGGCCGAGCAGCGGCTCCGTTCAGGGGTGCTGCGTGACGTCGCCGCGGCGCTGGATGCGCGGGCCGAACTGCACGCCAACGGTGTTGCGGGCCCGGTGTTGTCCGCCATCGGCGACGCCGACAAGGAGGCAACAGCTGCCTCGCAGCGGTCCGCGTGGGCGGAAGGGCTGGGCCAGGCGCTCACTGTCCTGGCCTGCGGCTCCGCGGCACTGGCCAGTGCCGTGCTGGCCGCCCCCGGGGTGATGGACGGGTCCGTGGCCCCGGCCACCGCCGCCGTCGTGGTCCTGCTGCAGCTGGCCCTGGTGGATCCGTACGCCGCCATCACGACGGCGGTCCGCCAGTATCCGGCGCTCCGCCAGGTGCTCAACCGGATCAGCGAAGCCGACGTGCTGGACGCCCCTTCTGCCGAGGACCCGGGCATATCCGGTCCCCGGGCCCGGGAGGCACCCGGGGCGAATACCGGGACAGGCGGGCTGGAACCGGTCGCATCACGTCCGGACGGGCTGCCCGGCCTGGAGCTTCAAGGACTCTCCGCAGCCTGGCCTGGCGGACCGGAGGTCTTCAGGGGCATCTCCGCAACGGCGGAACCCGGCCGCTGGCTGGCCGTGACGGGCGCTTCCGGAGCCGGCAAGTCAACATTGCTGGCTGTGATGCTGGGGTTCCTGCCGCCGCACTCGGGGCGGATAGCCGTCAGCGGACGGGCGGCCTGGTGCCCGCAGGAGGCCCACCTCTTCGATTCCACCATCCGCGGCAACCTCATGCTGGGCCGGCCGGAGGGGACGCCAGGGGACGCCGAACAGGAAATGGCTGCCGCCCTCGCCGCAGTGGGGCTGGACCCGCTGCTGCGCCGGCTGGAGGACGGCGCCGGCACCCGGATCGGTCCCGGCGGTGCGTTCCTAAGCGGCGGGGAGCGTCAGCGGCTTGCTGTTGCCAGGACGCTGATGACCGGTGCCGACGTGATCCTGCTGGACGAGCCCACGGCGCACCTGGACGCGGAGGCGGGCAGGGAAATGCTGGCCGACCTTCGCGAGGGGCTCGCCGGACGGACCGTTGTACTGGTGACCCACAATCCTGACGACATTGACCCTGCCGACCGCAGGCTGGACCTTGACGCCGGAGCGGATGCCGGGCCTGTTCTGGCGCGGTCGGGGGCCGACAGCTAGCCTGTTGCCATGCTGAACGACGAGGCGCCAAGGTCCGCATCCTGGCGGAGGGCCCTCGCGGGCGCGGGCCTGGAATGGCGTCCTGCCGCGGAACGTGACCTTGACGCGTGGGCTGCCCTGATCGCCCGGACGGCCGAGGTGGAAAAGCCGGTGTGGTTCGAGCGTGCCGCCGACCTCGGGCAGATCCTGCAATCGAAAAAGAACCATCCCGCAGCCAACACCCTCCTGGTGCTGGATCGCGGGGCGGTTCCCCGGGCCTATGCCCGCATCACGAAAAACAGGGACGGCGAAAAAGCCTACGGTTTCGGCTGCGTCGATCCCGGCTGGCAGCACCGTGGGATCGGGACGGCTCTGCTGGGATGGCTCAGCGAACGAACCCTCCGGCGCTTCGCGGAGGACGGCGGCCCCGTACCGCGGCTGCGGATCCACATAGAGCAGCAGCACGACCACCAGCAGCAACTGCTCCGCAACGCCGGGTTCCGGGTGGTGCGCTATTTCAACGAGATGCACCGGCCCCTGAACGGCGTTCCACTTCCCGAAGTGCGGCTCGATGAAGGGCTGGACCTCGTGACCATGGGCCCGGAGCTCAGCGAGGAGGTCAGGCTGGCCCACAACGCCGCCTTCCGTGACCACTGGGGAAGCGAACCACGGGATGAGGAATCCTGGGGTTTCACCGTCAACGATCCGCAGGCCAGGCCGGACCTGAGCGCTGTGGTCCTGGACCGCGGCTCCGGAAGCGTGGCAGGCTACCAGCTCGCCAGCCACGACCCGGACAGCGCGGTATCCCGGGGCTACAGCGAGGGGTATACGGAACTGCTGGGCGTCCGCCGCGAGTACCGCGGACGCGGGATCGCCCAGGCCCTGCTCGCCGACGCGATGCGGCGCTTTGCCGCGGCGGGGATGGACCGCGCTTCGCTGGACGTCGATTCCGAGAATCCCACCGGCGCACTCGCCCTCTACGAAAAGATGGGATATGCCGCGGTCAACAGGAGCCAGGCGTGGGACAAGGAATTTCCCGTCCCCGGCTGACGCGGCCGGCTGCGTAGCTCAGGCGTCGACGTCGTGCAGGTGATGGACGACGTCGTGCAGGAAGTACTGTGCCAGGGTCAACACCGTGAACTCGGAGCCGTTGCTCCGGAAGCCTTTCCGGCCCCACTCGTCCTCGTGCACGCCCGCGAATGAGCCCGCGATCTGCTCTCCCTCGGCGGTCAGTTCGGCGCTGACGACGGCAGGGTCCGCGTTGGCATAGTCCAGGTCCACCGCAGTCTTGTCCTGGTCCCAGTTCTCGAACCGGGCGTCGTCTTCGGTGAGCATCAGGTTGAGCCGGTGGTCGAAGAGGCTAAAGACATCCCGGACGTGCGATGCGTACTCCAGCACTGACCACGTGGCCTCGTCCGGGCGTTCCGCAACGTCAGGCCTGCGCAGGGCGGCCCGCCAGCGGGGAAGCATGTTGGAGACGCTCCCGGGAACCGTGGCCGGAGTGACTGTCGAGGCGTCGAAACCGCATTCCGGGCAGACCCGGGTCAGCACCCAGGTCCAGTCCTTTTCGTCAGGGATGATAGGCATGCCAGTAGTCTAGGCCCAGGTCATGCTGGGCCCAATGGCCTCCACTGCCTGCGACAGCGGGATGCCGGAGCCGTCCCGGCGGCCATGTTCCTGCGGAAGGGACCGCGCCACCCCTGCCAGCGAGGACGCCTTGGCCGGACCGTGCCCTGCCCAGCCGATAAGGAGGGTGTCTTCGCCCTTCAGGAACCGGTGTGCCCGCACCCCCGCAGTGGCCCGGCCCTTGGCCGGGTACTCCGCGAACGCCGTCACTTTTCCTGCACCCGGAGCCGTGCCCGGCAGGGCGCCTTCGGTCCCGGACACCGTCACCACGACCGCGTCCTCGTCACCCGGGGCCACGGTGCCGAAGAACAGCACCTGGTCCCCGGCGCCCAGCTTGATTCCCGCCATGCCGCCCGCCGTGCGGCCCTGCGGACGGACATTTGCCGCGCTGAAGCGCAGCAACTGGGCCTGCCTGGTCAGGAACACGAGGTCGACGTCGTCCGCCCCGGCAGGTTCCACACCCACCACCGTGTCCTTGTCCTTGAGGGCAATGACTTCCCAGTCCTCGCGGTTGAGGGGATAGTCGGGTTGCACGCGTTTGACGATGCCCTGCGCCGTACCGATCGCCAGCACCGTGTCCAGCGGAGCGAACGCAACCAGCGTTTCGCCCTTCAGCAGCGTGATGAAGTCTTTGGCCGGGACGCCGCCGGCCAGGTTGGGAAGCCCCGACATCGGCGGGAGTACGGGCATGTCCATGACCTGGAGGCGCAGCATCCGGCCCAATGACGTGACGGCGGCAATCTCGCCGCGCGCGGAGGTTTTCACCACTGACCGGAAGACGTCGTGCCTTGACCGCGGTCCGGACTCGGTGAGCGGCTCCTGGTTGGAGGTCCGGGCGATCTGTCCGCTGGCGGTCAGGATGGCCCAGCAGGGGTCATCGGCGATTTCCAGTGCGAGGGGGGCCGCCTTGCCCTTGCCGCCGGGTGCAGTCGCCAGTGCGGCGACAGTGGGAGAGACCGCTTCGGACTCGAGCAGGACCGTCCGGCGGGGCGTTCCGTACTTCTCGGCGATTTCGCCCAGCTCGTCGGACACCAGTTGGCGCAGGCGCTGGTCCGAACCCAGGATGGCCTCCAGCTCCGCGATTTCACGCTTCAACTGGTCCTGCTCTTTTTCGAGCTCGATCCGCGAGTACTTGGTCAGCTGCCGCAGCCGGAGTTCCAGGATGTAGTTCGCCTGGATTTCAGTGAGATCGTAGATGGACATGAGGCGTTCGCGGGCTGCGGCTACCTCGTCGGAGGACCGGATGATCTGGATGACCTCGTCGATGTCCACGATGGCGATCAGGAGACCTTCCACCAGGTGCAGGCGGTCCTTCTTCTTCTCCAGCCGGAAGGCGGTACGGCGCCGCACTACGTTGATGCGGTGTTCAACGTAGACGGAGAGGAGCTGCACCAGGCCCAGGGTCTGCGGCTGGCCGTCCACCAGCGTCACGTTGTTGATGCCGAAGGAATCTTCCATGGGCGAATACCGGTAGAGCTGCTGGAGCACGGCGTTCGGGTTGAAGCCGTTCTTCAGCTCGATGACAAGCCGCAGGCCGTGCTTGCGGTCGGTGAGGTCCACGATGTCGCTGATGCCGGTCAGCTTCTTGCCGTTGACGGCGTCCTTGATCTTCTCGATCACCTTCTCCGGGCCCACCATGTAGGGAAGTTCCGTGACCACCAGGCCGGTGCGGCGGGCCGACAGCTGTTCCACCTCCACTTTGGCGCGGGTCTTGAATGAGCCGCGGCCCGTGGCGTACGCGTCACGGATGCCGTCCAGTCCCACGATCCGTCCGCCCGTGGGCAGGTCCGGGCCGGGAACGAACCGCATGAGGTCCTCCAGGGTGGCCTCCGGGTTCGCGATCAGGTGCCTGGCAGCGGAGATGACCTCCACGAGGTTGTGCGGGGCCATGTTCGTGGCCATGCCGACGGCGATGCCCGTGGCGCCGTTGACCAGCAGGTTGGGGAACGCCGCCGGGAGGACATCCGGCTGCGTCAGCTGGTTGTCGTAGTTGGGGACGAAGTCCACTACGTCTTCATCGAGGTGGTCGGTCAGGCTGAGCGCTGCCGCCGCGAGGCGGGCCTCGGTATAGCGCGGGGCCGCCGGGCCGTCGTCGAGCGAGCCGAAGTTGCCGTGGCCGTCTATCAACGGCAGCCGCAGCGAAAAGTCCTGCGCCATGCGGACCATGGCGTCGTAGATCGCCGTATCACCGTGAGGGTGCAGCTTTCCCATGACTTCGCCCACCACGCGGGCGCTCTTCACATGGCCCCGGTCCGGACGCAGGCCCATCTCGCTCATCATGTAGAGGATGCGCCGCTGCACGGGCTTCAGGCCGTCACGGGCGTCCGGAAGGGCCCGCGAATAGATGACCGAGTAGGCGTACTCGAGGAACGAGCCTTCCATTTCCGACGTGACGTCGATGTCAACGATGTTCTCGGTGTAGTCCTGGACGGCGTCCCCTGCCGGGGCGGAACTTTGGCGGCGGGCCATGAGGCTGGTGGATCCTTAACGGTTTACTGGCGAATTTTAGCTAGGCTAACCCTATGGTGGATCAGCCCGGGGACGGCGTATATCCGGAATATTGGGAAGCCGATGTCGTCCTGCGGGACGGAGGGACGGCTCATCTGCGCCCGATCCACCCCTCAGATGCCGACGCCGTGCAGGCTTTCCACACCGGCCAGTCTCAGAAGTCCATCTATATGCGCTTCTTCGCCTTCAAGGCGAGGCTCTCCAGCAAGGAGCTGAAGCGCTTCACGGAGGTGGACTACAAAGACCGGGTGGCGCTGGTGATCACCATTGGCGGCGAAATCCTGGGCATCGGCCGCTACGACCGGCTGGCCGATCCCGAAGAAGCCGAGGTTGCCTTCAATATAGCCGACGCCCACCAGGGCCGCGGCATCGGGTCGATCCTGCTGGAACACCTGGCCGCCGCCGCCCGCGAAAACGGGATCCGTAAGTTCAGCGCCGAAGTGCTGCCGGAAAACCGCAAAATGCTGATGGTCTTCTCCGATGCGGGCTACGACGTCAAGAGGCATTTCGACGACGGCGTGGTGAGCCTTGAGTTCAACATCGACCCCACCGATAAGTCCCGGGCTGTCATGGAGGCACGTGAGCACCGCGCAGAGGCGCGAAGCATCCAGGAGCTCCTGGCGCCGTCGTCGGTCGCCGTGATCGGAGCCAGCCGCAAATGGGGCACCATCGGCTACCAGCTGCTCGAACACATCATCGAAGGCGGCTTCACCGGGCCCGTGTACGCCATCAACCCCGAGGCGCTGGAACTGGCGGGCATGCTGTCCTTCGCGAGGCTCTCTGAGGTGCCGGACCCGGTCGGGCTGGCCATCATCGCCGTGCCGTATGAGGAAGTCCCCAACGTCGTGGCGGACTGCGCGGCCGCCGGAGTCAAGGGCGTTGTTGTGGCGACAGCCGGATACGCCGACGACGGCGAACGCGGCCTGGCGCGGCAACGCGAGCTGGTCCGCCAGGCCAGGTCCAACGGAATGCGGGTGATAGGACCGGCGTCCCTGGGCATCGTGAACACCAACCCGGCCGTGTCCCTGAACGCGTCCATGGCGCCGAGCCTGCCGCGCCGCGGCGGCCTTGGCCTGTTCAGCCAGTCCGCCGCCATCGGCGTGGCGTTGTACGCGGCCTCCAGCCGGCGGCGGCTGGGCCTGTCCACCTTCCTTTCGGCAGGCAACCGGGCGGACGTCTCCGGCAACGACATGATGCAGTTCTGGGAAGACGACGCCGATACCGCGGCGGTGGGCCTGTACCTCGAATCCATCGGTAATCCGCGCAAGTTTTCTCGTCTGGCGCGGCGCCTCGCCCGCACCAAACCCGTCATCGTGGCGAAATCGGACGCCACGGGCCTCCAGCTGCCCCCCGGGCATGCGGTGCGGACCACGCAGGCGCCCCCGGGTGCCCTGGACGCGATGATGCGCCAGTCAGGTGTGATCCGGGTGGAAACCATTGAGCAGCTTATGGACGTGGCACAGATCGTCGCCGGCCAGCCGCTGCCTGCCGGGGCGGACATCGCCGTTTTCAGCAACTCCAGGGCGCTCGGCAAAGTGGTCGCGGACAGTGCCGCCGCCAACGGGCTGGGCGTTGGACGGATCGTCACCGACGTGGATCTCGACGCCGGCATGTCGCTTGCGTTGCCGGCCCTCCGCGAAAGCCTGGCCGGGACACTCGCGTCCGAGTCCATCCACGCCGTCGTGGTGGCGCTGCTGCCGGCACGGGGACTGACCGTGGAGAAAATTGCCGGAGTCCTGGCGGAATGCTCCGCAACGGCGGGTAAACCGGTGGTCGCCGCGTTCACGGGGATCCTCGACCCGTCCGTCTACGTCGAGGGCATGGTGGGCGCGGAAGCCGGGTCGATCCACTCCGTGGGGGATGAATCCGCCGGCGGATCCGTGCCGTGCTACTCCAACCCCGGTGCCGCCGTCGCAGCGCTCGCCGCCGTGGTCAAATACGCCGAGTGGGTGGACCGCGACCAGGGCCTGTTCGTGGAGCCGGAGGGCTGCGATCCGGAGGCTGTCAGGACTGAGCTGGAGGACATGCTTCATGACGTCCCCGGTGAGCAGCTGGTGCAGCTTGACCCGGGAAAAGCATCAACGCTGCTGGCGCATTACGGCATCCATGTTGTTCCCTCTGAAGGCTTCGAGACGCCGGACCAGGCCGTAGCGGCCGCGGAGCGGCTGGGCTGGCCCGTAGTACTCAAGACCACGGACCCCGCACTGCGCCACCGGCTGGATCTGGGTGGCGTGCGGCTGGATATTCAGGACGCGGATTCGTTGCGGCGGAACATCGTTGAAATGCACCGGGCGCTGGCACCGTACGGTTCGCCGTCCATGGAAGTTCAGACAATGGCGCCGGTGGGGCAGGCCTGCACGTTCCGGGCGATCGAGGATCCGCTGCTGGGCCCGGTGGTCTCCTTCGGGCTGGCCGGAGATGCCGTGAACCTCCTGGAGGACTGGGCCCACCGGGTACCGCCGCTGTCCGGCGCCGACGTCCACGACTTCATCCGCGCGCCGCGGGCAGCCCGGAAACTGTTCGGCTACCAGGGCCTGCCGGCCGTGGATGTGGCCGCACTGGAGGACATCGCGGCACGGTTGACCCGGCTCAAGGACAACCACCCCGAAATAGCGCTGATTGAGTTCAACCCTGTCCTGGCCGGACCGCGGGGCGCCTCGATCCTGGCGGCGGACGTCCGGATCGCGAACGCCGCCCAGCGAACCGACAGCGCCCGGCGTGCGATGCGGAGCTAGCACAGTTAGCAAGTGCCCAGCCGATCTGTGAAAATGGGGTAATGAGTCCCCAGCCTCCCACGTCGAAGCCGCAAGCACCCCGAACCGGTCACCAGGCCCCACACGGCCATAACGCGCATGACCACGGTGCCCAGGGCCAGAGCCTTGAAGGGGCCCTCCAGCAGGCAGGCTTCTACCCCCGGCTCGTAGCCGATGTTGTTGACGACGCACTGGACGGCCGCGACTGCATGGCTCACCTTGTGCACCTTGAGACCCATTTCGACCGGGCGGAAGTCCGCCGCCACATCACTGTGCTGGTGCTGACGGACGACATGCTGGTCATCGCCCACGTAGACGACCAGCAGCTGGACGAGGCCGGGGAGCAGATCGTCGCGCAAATCTCCACCGAGTCGGTGCCCGTGGCGCAGATCCGCTCCGTGGTGCTGAGCTACATGTACGCCCAGCCGCAGAACTACAAGCCTTCTGACCCCGTCCGGGAACTCACCCTCTCCATCGCCTGGTCCGGGGGCCAGCGGCTGGACATGGGGCCGGCCAGCTGCGGTGATCCGCAATGCGAGGCCGACCACGGCTACAGCGGCACCATCGCGCAGGAAGACATTGTGCTGCGGATCAGCGCCGAAGCTGACGGACTGCAGGCTGTCCAGGACGCCAAGCTGTTCGCCCGGGCGCTCCGGGCCGTCAACACGGGCTCGCCGGCGCCGGTGCCGCACAGCACCGTTCCAGCGCCGCGTCCCCGCACCGGCGTCTTCGGCAACCGCCTCAGCCGCGGGCACCAGCGCTGAGATGACGTCCGGTACCAAAGGTGAACCTTTTGCCGTAGCCGTAGCCGAAGGCGTGTCCGCACCGTCGATGCCAGCGGCGCCCGCCTTCGGCCAGCGCTCCATCGCTGAGGTC
Organism: Arthrobacter sp. NPDC058288; assembly: GCF_042880995.1. NCBI lineage: Bacteria > Bacillati > Actinomycetota > Actinomycetes > Micrococcales > Micrococcaceae > Arthrobacter > Arthrobacter sp. NPDC058288. Next base: position 144,014 of record NZ_JBHVYH010000007.1, on the reverse strand, counting down.
CTCACCAGCGCGGCAGCGAGCCTCGGCATTGAGGGCTTCGAGAACCGGTTGAAGCTGCCCGCCGCCAAAAGGGTATGCGTGGTCCTGGCGGACGGCCTTGGCCGCGGCCTGCTGAAGCAAAAGTCGGCGCACACCCCCTTCCTCCGGTCCATGATGCAGCAGGGGCAGGGAGAGGTGCCGGTGGCCCTGGATTCCGCTTTTCCCTCCACCACGGCGTCCTCCCTCGCCAGCTTCGGAACCGGGCTTCCGCCCGGCCGGCACGGGATGGTGGGTTACGACGTCCTTGACCCGGAGCAGGACAAAGTCGTCAACATGCTGGGCAATTGGGATGCAGGCGTGGACCCCCGCGAGTGGCAGCCGTTTCCCACCGTGTTCGAGCGCGCCGCCGCCCACACCGACGTGACCACCATCAGCCTTCCGCAATTCGGTGCCTCACCCATGACACAGGCTGCGCTGCGGGGCGGCCGCTTCATCGCCGCCGCCACTCCGCACGCCAGGACTGCTGCGGCGGCGGACGCCATGCTGGCCGCCGACAGCTCACTGATGTACTTCTACGTCAACGACCTGGACAAAGCCGGACACCGTTACGGCTGCCAGTCGCCCCAGTGGGAACACCAGCTTGAAGAACTGGACGCCACCGTTAAGCGGCTGAACGCAACCCTTCCGCCGGGAACCACGGTCCTGCTGACGGCGGATCACGGCATGCTCGACGTCCCTGAATCGCAGCGTCTCGACTACGCGGCCGAACCGGCCCTCATTGCCGGAGTCCGGCACACGGCGGGGGAGCCGCGCATGGTCCACCTGTACCTTGAGCCCAACGCAGGGGAACAGGATCGCGCCAGGCTGATCGAATCGTGGCGGGACCGGTTCGGCGACAGGATCTGGGCGTTCACCAGGGACGAGGCCGTGTCCGCCGGGCTGTTCGGTGATGTCAGGCCGGAGGTCAGCCCCCGCATTGGGGACGTCATGATCGCCGCGCGGGATGCCCTGGCGTTCTACGACACCCGCCGCGTGCGCCCTGCCGCGCTGGAGGTTGTCGGCCAGCACGGATCGCTGACCAAAGCGGAACGTGAGGTTCCGCTGCTTTGTTTCCAGGCTCGAGGCAGAAAGGGAGCGCGTGGCTGAACTCGTCTTCTTCTCAGGCACCATGGACTGCGGAAAGTCCACCCTGGCCCTGCAGATGGACCACAACCACCGGGCCCGCGGGCGCGGCGGTGTCAGGTTCAGCCGCAACGACCGGGCCGGCGGCGCAAGGATCTCCAGCCGGCTCGGACTCGAGACGGACTGCGTGGAGGTCCTGGACACCACGGACTTCTGGGACGAGGTCATCGAGCGCCGCACCCGCGGCCTCCGGGTGGACTACCTCATCTGTGATGAAGCGCAGTTCTACTCGCCGCTGCAGGTGGAACAACTGGCCCGGATTGTGGACGAGATCGACGTCGATGTGTTTGCGTTCGGCATCAGCGCGGACTTCCGCACCCGGCTCTTTCCGGGATCGCAGCGGCTTATTGAACTCGCGGACCGCGTGCAGGTCCTGCAGGTGGAGGCCTTGTGCTGGTGCGGACGCCGCGCCACCCATAACGCCCGCACTGTTGACGGCGTGATGGTGACCGAAGGGGCGCAAGTGGTGGTGGGCGACGTCGACATGGGCGGTGATCCGGCCTCTGCCGAGTCAGCGGACCACGCCCCCGTGGTGGGTTATGAGACGTTGTGCAGGCGCCATTTCATGCGGCGGGTCACGGCCCACGGAGCCAATGTCATGGCCCAGCAGGACCAGTTGTTGCCGTTCGAGGTGGACGCTTGCCTGTGGCACGGTGCCGGGGGAAGCCGGCGCAGCTGACCAGGGTGCGCAGCAACCCGGCCTAACTATCCCGGGACGTTCCCTGAAGACGCGGACGGAGCAGGTTTTGTGAGTTGGGTTGTGATCTCATCCGTCCAGGCGTCCACGGCGGCCCAGTCCCGCAAATCGCCGAACCGGCCGCCGGTGAGCCGGAAAAGCACCCGGAGCAGCACCGGCATCTGGGCGGCCTCGTAGACGCCGGAAAAGAGCCTGTGCCCGCGAAGGGGAACGTCCTTTGCTAGAACTCCCGCCAGGCGTGCCTGCTGCAGCGCGGCACCCCGTTTGCGGAACGGCTTCGGCAGTGCGTCCGACATCCCCACGCTGAAAGCCCAGACAGGTCGTTTGGCCAACTCGGGCGCATGGCGTTCAAGGAACAGCACAGCAGGAGGGAGCCACGCCTGGTTGTGGATGGCGCTTCCGACCACCACGGCCTGATAGCCGGCTACAGACTCGACTTCTTCCACGGACCGGCACTCAACCTCGCCCAGTCCCGCCGCCATACGGGCAGCTACCCGCTGCGCTATCTCCCGGGTGGAACCCATCGCAGTCGCGTAAGTGATCAGGACAGTCATGATGATGCCTCCTACCTTCCGTTCTCCAGTCTCATGGAAACTGCGCTGGCTGGAAGGTGCCATAGGTCCCTATACGGGCTCAGGCAGGCAAGGCAGGACCCTCTTAGTCCCCGCGTGCGCCGAAAACTATTTCATCCCAGCTGGGTACGCTGGAGCGCTTGGGCTTTGAAGGCTGCCGTTCCGGCTGCTCGGATTCCCGCTCGTTCCTGGCGATGTCGTTCCTGGCCGCATCATTTCTGGCCGCGTCACTCCTGGCCGCGGCCGGAGCATCCTCCCGGGGGCGGCGGGGGCTCCCGCCTCCCAGCAGTTCGTCCAGGCCCATGTTAGGAGCGGATTCGCGGTTCCAGCCGGACTGGCGCGCGGGGGCCGTATCCTTCGCGGGAACGGAATCCTCGCCGGCACCACCTTCGAGGCTTTGCGGCCCGCCGGGTGCTGCCGGCATGCTGCCGGACTCTTCGATTGGCTGCTCATCCGGACCCGCCACCGGGCGCAGCGGCGAGGCCACGATGGTGATTTCGCGGGTTTCGGTGCTGACGCCGTCGTGGAGCTTCAGCCGTTCATCGTCGTCGCCGGTGTGCCGCGGAGCCAGGCTCAAGCGGGAGAGCATGGAGGCACGGATCTCACGCTTACGGGTGAACGAGTCCCCCTTGGCGGCCGGGGCTGCGGCTTCTTCGCCGTTGTCCGCCCCTGCCGGGCCCTCTTCCATATCTGGTTCGGGGATGACTTCTGACGGACGCGGGTGGGCGGCCGGAACACCGTTGGTAAGTAGCAGGGCCAGGGCGTCATCGGCGTCTTCGTCAACACCCAGCCGTTGGCCGCGGCGTGACCGCAGCATATCGAGCAGGCCGTCCGGATCCTTGCCGGGCTGGCTGGAGGCCGTCCTGGCGGCGGCTGCCTCTGCATCCGTCTCGAAGTCGAACGGCCGGTCGGAGACGGCCGACAGGCGGCGCGCAGGTACCGGGCCGTCGAGGGGTTCCAGCTCGCTGAGCTGCTGCGCCCAGCGGTTGGCGTTTTGCAGCGACTTCCGGGCCGGACTGAAAGTCCACATGGCCGGCGGTTCCTCGCCGATGCTGGTATGACGGCCGGGATTGGTCTCGAAGCGGGCAACCACTGTCCACGTACCGTCCGGGCGCCGCCAGGAGTCCCACTCGACGGTTGAGGACTCGATGCCGTGGGCATTGAGCCGGTGGGCCACCATGTCACCGAGGGTGGCAGGGCTGTCCCCGAAGGCCGAGCGGTAGACGTCATGGCCCGGCGCCGGAGAGGCTACCTCGATTTTTCGGGCCTGCTGTGCCACGTAGTCGCGTTCAGCCAGCACCGGGCCTTCATAGCGCTGGACCTTGGCCAGGGGAATTCCTGAGAGTTCTGATACCTCGGCGGCGGTTGCGCCGCTCCTGATGCGCGCCTGGATGTCCCGCGGGGACATGGCGACGGGCGCGACAGCAGCGGTAACTCTCGCCGGAGAGCGGCTGGCCGCGAGCCGGAGAGCTTCGTCGATCGGCAGCCGGAACATCTCGCCGCCGGTGCCGCTCAACAGGAGATGCTCTCCGTCGTCGTGGACGCCTACAAGCCGTAGATCCTGCATACAAATCCTCCACCCTGGCATTACTGACATTCGAAACTCTGCCACCCGGCGGTCGCTTTTCCGGGGAAGGGAGAGGGCGCGCCGCGATATTCCGCGACTTTCCGGGGTGTCACTCGCCTTCGCGGACTGCCCGGGGAAAATGCGCGCCTGAGCCGGGCACAAAATCGGGCCACGCGGCGTTTACATCGGTGAACCGGACCGGGGACCAGCCAGCGGGCGCCAGTGCTCCCCGACACGCAGCACCCCGGGACCGGCGAACCCACGGAACAAAGCGGAGTGTGAATAGAAAATAATGGCGACAGATTATGATGCGCCGCGGAAATCAGAAGAGGAACTGAACGAAGATTCCATCGAGGAGTTGAAGACCAGGCGCGCGGAGAAGCCGACGGCGGTAGTGGACGAGGACGAATCCGACCTGGCCGAAGGCTATGAACTTCCGGGCGCGGACCTGTCGGGCGAGGAACTCCTGGTGCGGGTCCTGCCGGCCCAGGCGGATGAATTCACCTGCTCGTCATGCTTCCTTGTCCGTCACCGCTCACAGATCGCCCGCGAAAAGGACGGCTTGCTGTTCTGTAAGGACTGCGAAAGCTGACAACCGCCCGCCGCCCTCAGGCGTTCGTTAGCGCCGCCGTCAGTTGCGCCGGACGCCGCGTGGACGTGAGCCAGTAGGGAGTGGGGTCCGAAGGATCGGTGATGTCGATCCGCACCACCGGGTCCACCCAGCCGCGGATGCAGAGGTATGCCAGCCCGTTCAGGCGCGGCCCGCGCTCAGCCGTTGCCTCCTTCCCGCTGAAGGGCGTCACGGTTCCAATGAAGCGGCGCTCGATCGTGGCACGACCCACCTGCAGGGTGTCCGCTGTCACAGTGATCGAGGGTGTGGACAGGACCAGCAGCACCGTGATGATGGCGAACAGCACCACCGCCGCCGTGATGCCGGCCGCCATGCTGATCGGAGCAAAAACAAGGATGCCGGCGCCGGACAACCCGGCAGCCACCAGCCAGATCCACGGACTGGGGCGGAGCTTCTCGCTGTATACAACGGTGGTTCCGCGGGGTGTGCTGTTGGGGGCAGGCACAGCTGCACTAGATTCCGGCATAGGCCCAGCTTTCCACTTTTCCCGGGCTATTTCACCTTGGACAGGCGCCCGGCGGTGCCAGCGGCGGCTAGGCCCGGACGCGCCGCTGGCGTTAGAGTGAATGACTGTGACTGAAGAAACTGCAGCCGTGAGTACTTTGCCGTCTGACTCTCCGGAAGGCAGCCCCGCCGCCTACGGATCGCCCACACTGTCCGTGCAGCTGAAAATGCTCGACGACGGACTCGAAGCCCCGTCCTACGCCCACCCCGGCGACGCCGGAGCTGACCTCCGCGCCCGTGAGGATGTGGTGCTGGAACCCGGTGAACGCCGGCTGGTGCCCACCGGGGTGTCGATCGCCCTGCCGAATGGCTTCGTCGCCCTGATCCACCCGCGTTCCGGGCTCGCCACGAAGCACGGACTGGCAGTGGTCAACGCCCCCGGAACGGTAGACGCCGGATACCGCGGAGAGATCGCCGTGACCCTGCTGAACACGGACCGGGAGAAGGCCATTGAGCTTCGTCGCGGCGATAGAATTGCACAGATGGTCATTCAGCGCGTGGAGTACGCACAGTTTGTGGCCGTTACGGAATTGAGCGACTCGGTCCGCGGTGACGGCGGCTTCGGTTCGACTGGTGGATTCGGTTCGACCGGCGGCTTCGCGGCGCCGCAGGCCTAGCCTGCGGGCGGCGGCGGCTCGCTTTGCCGGTGCTGCATGACTTACCGCGCGGCCCAGGTGGCACGGCGGGACAAGATCACAACTAAGGAGACAACCCGATGGTTTTTGGGCGTGGCAAGAAGGCCAAGAAGGACCAGGCAGCAGAGCCCGGTGAAAGCCTGGAAACTGCAGGCCCGGCTGAGGAGAGCACCGGCCGGAAAGCCACGGGACCTTTTGACGTCTCGGAAATTGACAGCACTGACGGCTACGTGGACCTTGGCGCCCTGCTGATCGCACCGCGGGAAGGCCTCCAGCTTCGGCTCGAGATTGAGGAAGCCACGCAGCGGGTGGTGGCCGTCACCATGGACCTTGACGGTTCAAGCCTCCAGCTCCAGGCCTTCGCTGCCCCGCGCACCGAGGGACTCTGGGATGAGATCCGCGAACAGATCGGGCAGTCGGTGGGAAGCCAGGGCGGTCAGGTCGAGGAGATCCCGGGTGTTTTCGGCACCGAACTGGTGGCTAAGCTGCCGGCAGGAACTGCCGACGGCGCCGGCGGCTACCGTGTGGCCCGTTTCATCGGTGTCGACGGTCCCCGCTGGTTCCTCCGTGGCGTATTGGGCGGCGAGGCTGCCTTGGACCGCGATGCCGCCGCGAACCTCGAAGCCCTGTTCCGGCAGATCGTGGTAGTCCGGGGCGAGAGCCCGATGCCGCCGCGCGACCTGCTGCAGCTTCGCCTGCCGAAGGATTCCGCTCCTGCACCGCAGCAGGGCGCCCCGGAATTTGAGCAGCCCGAGCGCGGACCGGAGATCACCCAGATTGGCTGACCCGGCCGGCGAGTATCCACGGCCCGAACTTTCCATTAGTGGATTGCCGGACCGTGGACGGGTGCTGTGCCGTGGCTTTATTGAGTCCGTCACGTACGTTCCGGCCACCCAGGTTGCCACGTTCACCGCGATCGTCATTGATCACGACCTCCCGCGCAACAAGGGCAGACTTGCCCCCGTTGCCGCGGAACCGCCGTCCGCCCGGAAGCCCGCGGGACCGGGCCGGCGCGACCGGCTGCGGGTCGTGTGGCTCGGTCGACGGCGGGTACCCGGCGTCGGCCCCGGATGCGAACTCCGGCTCGAAGGGATGCTCACAGTACGGGACGGCCTTCCCACCATGTTCAATCCCCGCTACGAAATACTGTCCCGCCAGGAGAACGAATGACGACGTCCGAGAACCCGGACCCCGCTGCGGGCCAGGGTAAGCCCCGTCCAGCCCCGGAGCCGCCGTCAGTGGCCGACCTTGCAGAAGGCTACGCCGTGAAGGCCGGCCTGCACCGGTCTAAGGACGGCAGCATCGACGTCGTCAAGAGCGCCGGCGGTGTCCAGGGCATCGCGGAGAGCATCGTCCCGGGACTCGTTTTCCTGGTGGCGTTCACCATCACCCGCGACCTCACGCTGTCACTGATAGGCGCCCTCGCTGCGGCGGCCGCCTTTACCGTTGCCCGGCTCGTCCAACGGCGGCCGTTGACACAGGCACTGGCGGGGATCGCCGGCGTCGGAATCTCCGCCTGGCTGGCGAACACCACCGGTAAAGCGCAGGACTTCTACGTCCCGGGATTCTTCACCAATGCGGCGTACATTGCCGGCATGGTGGTCTCCATAGCGCTCCGCTGGCCCATCGCAGGCCTGCTGTTCGGCTTTATCCGGAACGAGGGCCTGGACTGGCGCAAGGACCCGGCCCGTGTCAGGGCCTACCGCCTGGGCACGTGGGTGATCGTGGGCGTCCTGGCCCTGCGGCTGCTGGTCCAAGTGCCGCTGTACCTCCTCGGCGAGCAGGGCCTGGCCGCCCTCGCCACCACGAGGCTCCTGATGGGTGCACCGCTATACATCCTGGGCATCTGGGTAGCGTGGCTCATCACCCGGCCCGCAGCTTCGGCGGAGCCTCCGGCGCCGGCAGAACCGGGTGCACCGTCGCAGTCCGGTCCTCCGCCGCTGCCTTAGCCGTCGGATCTAGCCGTCGAAACCGTCGTCCTCGGGTGCCTGCTGCTCCTGCTGCCGGGCGGGGCGGCCGTCCTCCTGCCCCTCCAGCAGGTCCGCTTCCCGGTCCTGCTGCTGCTCGGGGGACAGTAGCGCCCTGAGGCCGTCTTCGGCAGCGATGGTGGTGACGAAGAACAGTTCGTCACCACCATCGAGCACATCGTCACGGCTGGGAGTGATGGGTGCCTGGTCCCGAAGGATCGCCACCAGCGTGGAGTCTTCGGGCCAGTCAATGTCTCCCACCGTGACCCCGATAACGTGCGAGTCGTGCGGGACGGTGAACTCGACGAGGGACGACACCCCCGTCTGCAGGGTGAGCAACCGGACGAGGTCGCCGATTTCCACCGCCTCTTCGACGAGGGCGGTCATGAGCTGCGGGGTGTTGACCGCAACGTCGACGCCCCAGGAGTCGTTGAACATCCAGTCGTTCTTGGGGTTGTTGACGCGTCCCACCGTGCGTCCGACGCCGAACTCGGTCTTGGCCAGCAGCGACACCACCAGGTTGACCTTGTCGTCACCCGTGGCCGAAACCACCACGTCGGCGTCTTCGAGCTTTGCGTCCTGGAGCGTGCTCAGTTCGCAGGCGTCCCCGACCAGCCAATGCGCGCCACGCAGCCCGCTGCGGCCGATCACTTCCGGCTTCAGGTCGATCAGCAGGATTTCGTGCTTGTGGGAAAGAAGCTCACGGGCGATCGAGGAACCGACGCTCCCGGCCCCGACGATAACGACTTTCACTTACTGCTCCTTGGGTGGTTCTTTGGCAAGAATGTGGCCTACCTCGGCGCTGCGGTCCACTCGCAGCATGGCATGGACGGTGTCGCCCTCCTGGTAGGACGTACCGGCGCCGGGCAGCATCCCCTCGCCGAACCTGGTCAGGTAGGCGATCCGGATTCCGGCGACCTTCTCGATTTCGGCGATGGAGTGCCCGATCCAGGACGGATCGAGGTCGATTTCGGCGAGGACAAGGCGGCCGGAAGGCTCCCGGAAGTCTCCGGCGAGGTGCTGTTCGGGGAGGATCCGGCGCAGCACCTGGTCGGCGCTCCAGCGCACTGCCGCCACCGTCGGAATGCCCAGCCGCTGGTAGATCTCGGCGCGGCCGGGGTCGTAGATCCGGGCCACAACGTGGGGGACATGGAAAGTTTCGCGGGCCACCCGGGTGGCCAGGATGTTCGAGTTGTCACCGCTGGACACTGCTGCGAAGGCATAGGCCTCGCTGACGCCGGCCTGCTTCAGGGTTTCCCGGTCGAACCCGACCCCGGTGACCTTCCGGCCGGAAAAACCGGTCCGGAGCCTGCGGAAGGCACGGTCGTCCTGGTCGATGATGGCCACCGAATGGCCCGCATCCTCGAGGGTGTGCGCCAGCGTTGCTCCCACGCGGCCACAACCCATGATCACGAAGTGCGCCACCCGTGCCTCCTCTGTCTTTTTCCTGTTGCTGCCTAAGACTCTACCGGCCGTCCGGGCCGCCCGTTCCGGTGTCCGGCAGATCCGGCCCGGCGACCACCCCGGCGCGCAAGCGGGCGACCGGGGAGGGGACAGCCGGATGCTGTCATGACATCGCGTCCGAATCAGACTAGCTTTGTGGAGTGCTGACAATATTGAATGCCGTGAAACGGGTTCTCGTGGGGCGGCCATTCCGGAACGACCGCCTGGCCCATACCTTGCTGCCAAAGCGGATTGCGCTTCCCATTTTCGCCTCCGACGCCCTGTCCTCGGTGGCTTACGCGCCCGACGAAATCCTCCTGACATTGGCGTTGGCGGGCGTCAGCGCCGTGGCATTCTCGCCCTGGGTGGGCCTGGCCGTCATGGTTGTGCTGTTGACCGTCGTCGCGTCCTACCGGCAGAATGTCCACGCCTACCCCTCCGGCGGCGGCGATTACGAGATCGCCAATGAAAACCTGGGCAAGTTTGCCGGGCTCACGGTCGCGTCCGCGCTGCTGGTCGACTACGTGCTGACGGTTGCCGTGTCGATGTCCTCGGCCGCGGCCTACCTGACCACCGCCGTGCCCTCGCTGCACGGCCAGCAGGCCCTCATTGCGACCATCGGCGTCGTGATCCTGGCCCTGGTGAACCTCCGCGGCATCCGGGAGGCAGGTAGCGTCTTCGCCGTCCCCACCTACATCTTCATGGCCTCCATTCTCGGCATGACTGCCGTCGGGATCTTCCAGTCCCTCACCGGCCAGCTGGGCCGGGCACCGTCGGCGGACTTCACGATCGTTCCGGCCGCCGGCTTCGACGAAGGGCTGGTGGGTCTCGCCGGCGCGTTCCTTTTGCTGCGCGCGTTCTCCTCGGGGGCCGCGGCGCTGACAGGTGTTGAGGCCATCAGCAACGGCGTGCCGAACTTCCAGAAACCCAAAAGCAAGAACGCCGCCACCACGTTGCTTCTGCTTGGCGTCATCGCCGCCTCCATGCTTGCCGGCATTATCTACCTGGCCAACGCCACCAAGGTCCACATTGTGCTGGACCCGGCCACGGAATTCCTGGTCGACGGGCAGCCGTTGCCGGAGGGCTACATCCAGAGCCCGGCCATCAGCCAAATCGCCCAGACCATCTTCGGACCGGGCTCGGTGCTGTTTTACATCGTGGTTGCCGCAACCGGCGTCATCCTGGTTTTTGCCTCGAATACAGCCTTCAACGGGTTCCCGGTCCTGGGCTCGATCCTGGCCCAGGACGGCTACCTGCCGCGCCAGCTGCGCACCCGCGGGGACCGGCTGGCCTTCAGCAACGGCGTCCTGGCCCTCGCCGCCGGCGCCCTGGTGCTGATCCTGTCGTTCGACGCCGACGTCACCAAACTCATCCAGCTGTACATTGTGGGCGTCTTCATCTCGTTCACGATGAGCCAGCTCGGCATGATCCGGCACTGGGGCCGGGAGCTGAAGCTCGCCAGGGATCCCGCCGTCAAGCTGCGCATGCTCAAGTCCCGCATCATCAACACGATCGGCTTCGGCATGACGGCGCTGGTCTTGGTGATCGTGCTGATCACCAAGTTCGAACAGGGGGCCTGGATCGCCCTGCTGGCGATGTTCGTGCTCTTCCTGATCATGTGGAGCATCCGCGCCCACTACGACAACGTGGCCAAGGAACTCGCTGTGGACGAGGATTCCTCGCCCCGCGCCCTGCCGTCCCGGGTCCACGCCGTACTGCTGGTTTCCCACGTCCGCAAGCCCGTTCTGCGGGCATTGGCCTATGCCCGGGCGTCGCGGCCCTCCCGGCTTGATGCCATCACGGTGGACATCAACTCCGAAGAGACCGCGCACACCCTGGCCGACTGGGAGAAACTGGAAATTCCGGTGCCGCTGACGGTCCTCGCGAGCCCGTACCGCGAAACGGTGACTCCCATCATGGAGTACGTGAAGAACATGAGGCGGGATTCGCCCCGTGACCTGATCGTGGTCTACATCCCCGAATATGTGGTGGGCAAATGGTGGGAACAGCTGGTCCATAACCAGACCGCCCTGCGTATCAAAACCCGCCTCCATTTCGAGCCGGGAGTCATGGTGGCCAGCGTGCCCTGGCAGCTGAAATCGTCCGAAGAAGCCAAGAAATTGCAGGATATCCAATGAGCCCCGAGACCCAGACCCGCACGCATGCCGAACTCGTAGTGGACATCGGGCCTATCGCCCACGGCGGCCATTGCGTTGCCCGCCACGAGGGCCGCGTGGTTTTCGTCCGCCACGCCATTCCCGGCGAAAAGGTCCGGATCCGCCTGACGGACGCGGGGGAGGATTCCAAGTTTTGGCGCGCCGACGTTGTGGAAGTGCTCGACGCTTCTCCGGACCGGGTGTCCCATTTCTGGCATGTGGCGGATTCGCTCCGGGCATGGTCACACGGCCATCCTCCGGTGGGCGGCGCGGAGCTGGGCCACGTGTCACTTGAACGTCAGCGAAGCCTCAAGGCTGACGTGTTGGCGGAACAGCTGAAGCGGCTCGCCGGCGTCGAACGCGTCACGGAGGTGGAAGCTGTCGGGGCGGCCGCCGCCACAGGCGACCACAGCGATGGTGCCTCCGGGCTGGGATGGCGCACGCGGGCCAGCTTTGCCGTGACACCCGCCGGGAAGCTGGGCATGCACGCACACCGTTCCGACCAGGTCATTGCCATCCGCGAGATGCCATTGGCCGTGGCCGGCATCAACGACCTCCGGCTGTGGGACATCGACCTCACGGGCGTTGAACGCGTTGAAGTGGCCGCGCCGGCCAACGGGTCGCGCCCGCTGGTCCTGCTGGCACCGGCCGAAGGGACCCGCACCAAGCGCCTCAGCGGGATCCTCGCGCAGCTTCCCGACGACGTCTCGGTGGCAAGCTTCGATCCGGCCAAGGGCGACGCGCTGCAGCTGCGCGGCCGCACCTGGGTGCAGGAGTCGGCCGCCGGGCACGAGTTCCGGGTCACGGGGGAAGGCTTCTGGCAGATCCACCGGGATGCTCCGGAGACACTCGTCGGGGCGGTGAAGGGATTCCTGCACGACGGCGGATACCTGGAGCCGGGTGCCGTGGTTGCGGACCTGTACGCCGGGGCAGGGCTGTTCACCGCCGCCCTGGCGGACGCCGTGGGCGTGACCGGCTCCGTGCTGTCCGTTGAGGGTGCCCCCGGCACCAGCCGGGACGCGCGGAAGAACCTGCACGACGCGCCGCAGGTGGAGATTGTGCAGGGACGCGTGGAACGGGTCCTGCGCCAGAAGCCACGTAACTTCGATGCCCTGGTGCTGGACCCGCCCCGCGCCGGCGCGGGTAAGGCAGTGGTCAGCCAGTTGATGGCGGCAGGTCCCCGGGCCATCGCCTACGTGTCCTGCGATCCGGCGTCTTTCGCCCGGGACCTGGGGTACTTTCGGCAGGAAGGCTGGCAGCTCGCAGAGCTGCGGGCGTTCGACCTGTACCCGCACACCCACCACATGGAGACAGTGGCGTTGCTGACGCCCCCGGCCTGATGTGACTAGGATGGGCGTAGTAGTCCCACGTCGCGCGCCGAATTCTCGGCTGACCCCATGCTCTTTTGTATGACCTTGTACTAATTAGGATGACCTAACTAGCAAGCGGTCTACCGCGCGACAAAGATGAAACTGTTGCGAGAGGAGTCCTGCGATGAGCATTGTGGACAGCTTCGGTTCAAAAGGCAAACTTAATGTAGCCGGTACCGAATACGAAATTTTCCGGTTGAACTCCGTTGAAGGTGCAGAAAACCTTCCGTTCAGCCTCAAGGTATTGCTTGAAAACCTGTTGAGGACCGAGGACGGCGCCAACATTACGGCCGATCACGTCCGAGCACTGGCCGGTTGGGATCCCAACGCCCAGCCCGACACTGAAATCCAGTTCACGCCGGCGCGCGTGATCATGCAGGACTTCACTGGCGTGCCCTGCGTAGTGGACCTCGCCACCATGCGTGAGGCCGTCAAGGAGCTCGGCGGCGACCCCAAGAGGGTCAACCCGCTGGCTCCCGCCGAGATGGTGATCGACCACTCGGTGCAGATCGACGCATTCGGCAACTCCGGCGCACTGGAGCGCAACATGGAGATCGAATACCAGCGGAACGGGGAGCGCTACCAGTTCCTCCGCTGGGGCCAGACCGCGTTTGACGACTTCAAGGTCGTCCCGCCGGGAACCGGCATTGTGCACCAGGTCAACATCGAGTACCTGGCCCGCACCGTGATGACCCGTGAAGTTGACGGCGTTGTCCGGGCCTACCCGGACACCTGCGTCGGCACCGACTCGCACACCACCATGGTCAACGGCCTGGGCGTCCTGGGCTGGGGCGTTGGCGGCATTGAAGCCGAGGCCGCAATGCTGGGCCAGCCCGTATCCATGCTGATCCCGCGCGTCGTGGGCTTCAAGCTGACCGGGTCCATCCCGGCCGGCGCCACCGCCACCGACGTCGTCCTCACCATCACCGAGCAGCTGCGCAAGCACGGTGTTGTGGGCAAGTTCGTGGAATTCTACGGCGAAGGTGTGGCGGCAGTGCCGCTGGCCAACCGCGCCACCATCGGCAACATGAGCCCGGAGTTCGGCTCCACTGCTGCGATGTTCCCGATCGACGACGTCACCCTTGAGTACCTGCGCCTCACCGGCCGCTCGGAAGAGAACGTGGCCCTCGTGGAGTCCTACGCGAAGGAACAGGGCCTGTGGCACGATCCTTCCAAGGAGATCAAGTTCTCCGAGTACCTCGAGCTGGACCTGTCGACGGTTGTCCCGTCGATCTCCGGCCCGAAGCGCCCGCAGGACCGCATCGAGCTCACGGATGCCAAGGAGCAGTTCCGCAAGGACATCCACAACTACGTGAGCATCGAAGACGGCAGCGTGGACGAGTCCCTGGAAGAGTCCTTCCCGGCCTCCGACCCGCCCTCGTTCACCCACGCTGATTCCCACACCACGGAAACGGCCAGGGTTGAGTCCGCCGCCAACGGTGCCGCCGGACGTCCGTCCACCCCGGTGCACGTTGTCACCGCGGACGGCCGCGAGTTCGAGCTGGACCACGGCGCGGTGTCCATCGCCTCGATTACCTCCTGCACCAACACGTCCAACCCGTCCGTGATGCTGGCCGCAGCCCTGCTGGCGCGCAACGCCGTCGACAAGGGCCTGGCCGCCAAGCCGTGGGTCAAGACCTCCGTCGCTCCCGGCTCCAAGGTGGTCACGGACTACTACGAGAAGTCCGGCCTCACCCCGTACCTGGAGAAGCTCGGCTTCTACATCGTGGGTTACGGCTGCGCCACCTGCATCGGCAACTCCGGCCCGCTTGATGCCGAAATCTCCGAGGCCATCCAGGCCAACGACCTTTCCGTCACCGCTGTGCTGTCCGGCAACCGCAACTTCGAAGGCCGGATCAACCCGGACGTGAAGATGAACTACCTGGCCTCCCCGCCGCTGGTCATCGCCTACGCCCTGGCCGGAACCATGGACTTCGACTTCGACACCGACGCTCTGGGACAGGACGAAGCCGGCAACGACGTCTTCCTGAAGGACATCTGGCCGAACCCGGTCGAAGTCCAGCAGGTCATCGACTCCTCGATCGACAAGGAAATGTTTGCCCGCGGCTACGAGGGCGTCTTCGACGGCGATGACCGCTGGAAGGCCCTTGACACCCCGGCAGGCGACACCTTCGCCTGGGATGAGAAGTCCACGTATGTCCGGAAGCCCCCGTACTTCGAAGGCATGAAGGCCAAGCCGGAGCCCGTCACGGACATCACCGGTGCCCGCGTGCTGCTCAAGCTCGGCGATTCCGTCACCACCGACCACATCTCCCCGGCCGGTTCCTTCAAGTCGGACACCCCTGCAGGCCAGTACCTGCTGGCAAACGGCGTGGAGCGCAAGGACTTCAACTCCTACGGTTCGCGCCGTGGCAACCACGAAGTCATGATCCGCGGCACCTTCGCGAACATCCGCATCAAGAACCAGTTGCTCGACGGCGTCGAGGGTGGCTTCACCCGCGACTTCACCCAGGCGGACGGTCCCCAGGCGTACGTTTACGACGCCGCCCAGAACTACCAGGCAGCCGGCACCCCGCTGGTGGTCCTGGCAGGCAAGGAGTACGGCTCCGGCTCATCCCGTGACTGGGCTGCGAAGGGCACCGCGCTCCTGGGCGTCAAGGCTGTGGTGGCTGAAAGCTACGAGCGAATCCACCGCTCCAACCTGATCGGCATGGGCGTTCTGCCGCTGCAGTACCCGGCCGGCGAATCTGCCGCAACCCTGGGCCTGACCGGCACGGAAACCTTCGCAGTCGAGGGCGTGACCGCCCTCAACGAAGGCACCACGCCGAAGACCCTCAAGGTAACGGCCACCGCTGAAGACGGCTCCGCCAAGTCCTTCGATGCGGTCCTGCGTATCGATACCCCGGGCGAGGCGGACTACTACCGCAACGGCGGCATCCTGCAGTACGTGCTGCGCCAGATCTCCGCCAACTAGCGGCGAAGGTCACATCCGGCAGCACCAAAAGCCCCGGCCTGTCACTGACAGGCCGGGGCTTTTGCGTTGCGGCGGCCGGTCCCTGCGTGCGCCCCGCTTTCGAGGCGTTAGAGTTAAAAGGCATGTCTACCACCCGAAGGAGGCCCCGTTGGGAATTTTGGACACCATCCGGAATCCGCAGGACCTGAGCAAGTTGACCGAAGAGCAGCTGTCCCAGCTGGCTGCGGAGGTCAGGAGTTTCCTGATCGGCAACGTGTCACAGACGGGTGGCCACCTCGGACCGAACCTCGGCGTTGTGGAACTGACCATGGCCGTGCATCGCATTTTTGATTCCCCGCGCGACAGCATTGTCTTTGACACCGGGCACCAGTCGTATGTACACAAACTCCTGACCGGACGCCAGGACTTCAGCACCCTCCGCCAGGAGGGCGGCATGTCCGGCTATCCGGACCGTGCAGAGTCCGAGCACGACATCGTGGAAAGCTCCCACGCCTCCTCATCGCTGTCCTGGGCCGACGGTATCTCCCGTGCCCGTCAGCTGACCGGCGACGGGGACCGCTACGTGATTGCCGTGGTGGGCGACGGTGCCTTGACCGGCGGCATGGCCTGGGAAGCGATCAACAACATCGCGGCGGACAAACGCCGCCGCGTCGTCATCGTGGTGAACGACAACGGCCGGTCCTATGCCCCCACTGTGGGCGGCTTCGCCGACTACCTGGCGTCGCTGCGCCCCACGATTGATTCATTCCGTGCGGCCCCGGCCTACGAGGGCACACTGGACTGGTGGAAGCGGAAGCTCCAAAACGGCGGACCCGTGGGCCAGTTTACGTACCGCAGCCTGCATGCCATGAAGAAGGGCATCAAGGACTGGTGGGCGCCGCAGGGAATGTTCGAGGACCTTGGCATGAAGTACATCGGCCCTGTCGACGGACACAACCTCCAGGCAATGGAGCACGCACTCTCGACCGCGAAAAACTATGCCGGTCCGGTCATCGTGCACGCCATGACGGAGAAGGGCCACGGCTACGCGCCGGCGCGTGCCCACGAGGCTGACCAGTTCCACGCCGTGGGCATCATCGATCCCGAAACCGGGGTGCCCACCGAGGCGGGCGGCGCGCAGTCCTGGACGTCCGTTTTCGCCGATGAGATTGCAGCCATCGCCGATGAGCGCAAGGACATCGTAGGCATCACCGGTGCCATGCTCATCCCCGTGGGCCTGCACAAGTTCGCCGCGCGGCACCCGGAACGCGTCTTCGACGTCGGTATTGCCGAACAGCACGCGCTCACCTCCGCCGCGGGTATGGCCTTCGGTGGCCTCCACCCCGTGGTTGCCGTCTACGCGACGTTCCTGAACCGCGCCTTTGACCAGCTGCTCATGGACGTGGCGCTGCACAAGGCCGGGGTCACCATTGTGCTGGACCGCGCCGGCGTCACCGGCCCCGACGGTGCCAGCCACCACGGCATGTGGGACATGGCCATGGTCCAGATTGTGCCCGGCCTCCACCTGGCTGCCCCCCGGGACGCCACCCGGCTCCGCGAGGAACTCCGCGAAGCCGTGGCCATCGAGGATGCCCCCACCGTAGTCCGGTATTCCAAGGGCAACGTTGGCGCCGAAGTGGAAGCCCTCGAACGGCTCAGCGACGGGGTGGATGTGCTGGCCCGCCGCCCTGCCGGTTCCAACGAAAACGACGTGCTGATCGTGAGCGTCGGCGCCATGTCCGAACTCGCCCTCGATGTTTCCAACCGGTTGGGCGCCCAGGGCATCAGCTCCACCGTGGTGGATCCCCGCTGGCTGCTGCCGGTACGCAAATCCATCATTGCGCTGGCTGCCCGCCACCGGCTGGTCATCTGCATCGAAGACGGCGTGCGGGCGGGCGGAGTGGGTTCACGCATCCGCCAGGAAATGCGTGCGGCCGGCGTGGACACCGCCCTCAACGAAGTGGGGCTGCCCGTGGAGTTCCTGGACCACGGTACCCGTGCGCAGGTTCTGGAACGTGTCGGACTGACCGCCCGCCAGATCACGCACGACGTCGTCGCGCAGGTCCTGGGGACCAAGGTGCCGTTCGCCCGGCCCCTGCCCGGCCAGGAACATCCGACTACGGGCAGCCTGCCGAAACTGTGATCCTGCACGAGGCCACACCCCCGGAGAGCCTCAAACCGGGAGACTTGGTGGTGGCGCGGAACCGCAAATGGGACGGCGGCGCCCACTGGGTGGTCCCGGGAAACTACCTCGGCGAGGACGCTCACGGCTGGTGGATCTTCCAACCCAAAGGATCGTTTATTTCGCGGCCCGGGGCAGCCTTCCATGCCAGGTCCGATGCCGTCCTCCTCGTTCCCCGCACGGGCGACTACGTGGCCACGTTCTACGACGACACCTACCCGGGGGACTTCCGGGTGTACGTGGACCTCGCCGTGGGCCACGGCTGGAACGTCATCCGGCCCGGCACCATGGAATTCCACGTCATTGACATGGACCTGGACGTGATCCGGTCCGTGACCCGCGGCGTCTACATCGACGACGAGGACGAATTCGCGGAACACCAGGTGAGCATGGCCTATCCCCGGAACCTCGTGGACCGCATGCTTGCGGAAACAGAACAGCTTTACCAGGCCGTTAAGGCACAGCAGGCACCGTTCGACGGCACAGACGCCGAGTGGTTCAGGAGAGGACGGGCATGAGCGGAATTATCAGGGTCTACAAACGTGACGACGAAGGGGTCCTGCTGTTCCGGGAGGCCTGGTTCGATGAGGACTACAACCAGTTCGTGATGAACCACGGCGTGGTGGGGCACCAGAGCAAGACAGACGAAACGGATGTTGCCGATGCTGCGGTCGCAGAACGCCTCATGGACGCTTTCGCGGTGCAGTGCGCCGAGGACGGCTATGCCGAGCTAGCCGAGGAAGAACAGTTCTGGGTGGTGGCCCAGTACGCCTTGAAGACCAAGGACGGCACGGACCGGGACCGCTACCTTGAGGAAAAAGCCAAGGACGCCCTGATCAGCCATCTTGCCTGGCGCGGCCTCGGCACCGTGGAAAGAAGCGAATTCAGCGACGCCAAGCTCAATATCTTCTGCCTGTGCCCGGACGTCAACAAAGCGGTCAACGCGATCAAGGTCTGCATCCGCGGCGAGGACCTGGACTTCACGAAACTGAGCATCGCTGCGGCGCCGTTCAGTGATCCCGAAGCGTTTAGGCTCAAGCACTCGCCGAAACCGGCTTCGGGCTTTACCCTCTAAGAGGGGGCAACCGACTCACTGGAGGGCATCCGCTATGGCGCCAAAATCCGTTCAACCAGGCCACACCCCGATTCCCCGCGGAATTGGCGCGCCTGCCCGCCGGGCCATGGCCCATGCCGGACTGGAAACCTTGGAACAAGTGGTCCAGTTCGGTCAACGGGAGCTGTTGAAGTTGCACGGAATGGGCGTCAAGACCATGGCCCAGCTTGAGGATGCCATGGACGAGCACGGACTCGAGTTCCCCGTGGCCTGAGCGGCCTTCCGCGCCCGGACCCTGCCCTGACGCTTTCGCGCAGGTGCGCGTCCGGGCCGTCATTGTGGCCGTTATAGGCTGATTCCATGACTGAATACCGACGCCTTGGAAATTCCGGTTTGACCGTCTCCGTTGTGGGACTCGGCTGCAACAACCTGGGCCGGGCCGATACCGTGACGGAGTCGCAGGAGGGCACCGACGCCGTCGTTCATGCCGCACTGGACGCCGGCATTACGCTTTTTGACGTCGCGGACACCTACGGCAGGTCGCCCGGACTCAGTGAAACCATGCTGGGCAAAGCCCTGGCCGGCCGCCGCGGGGACGCAATTGTCGCCACGAAATTCGGCATGGACATGCGCGGAGCCAATGGCAACGACTTCGGCGCCCGCGGGTCGCGCCGCTACATCGTCCAGGCCGCTGAAGCGTCGCTGAGGCGGCTCGGCACCGACTGGATCGACCTCTACCAGTTCCACACCCCGGATCCGCTGACCCCCATCGACGAGACCCTCGCCGCCCTCGACGATCTGGTGACCAGTGGGAAGGTCCGCTACATCGGCCACTCCAACCGGGCCGGCTGGCAGATCGCCGAGGCCGAATTTGTGGCCCGCGCCCGTGGAGGCACCCGGTTCATCTCCACCCAGAACCACTACAACCTGCTGGACCGGCGCGCTGAACTCGAAGTCACGCCTGCAGCCGAAGCCTACGGCCTGGGAGTGCTGCCGTACTTCCCCCTGGCCAACGGGCTGCTGACCGGCAAATACGCGCCGGGCAAGGCGCCGGAAGGCTCCCGCCTCAGCCACACGCGCACCAACCTGGTCAACGACGCCGACTGGGAGCAGCTGGACAAGTTCAGCAAGTTTGCCGCCGAGCGCAACCTCAGCGAGATCCAGGTCGCGTTCTCCTGGCTCGCGGCCCAGCCGTCCGTCAGCAGCGTGATCGCCGGCGCCACCCGGCCGGAGCAGATCCGCGAAAATGCGGCGGCCGTGGCCTGGGTGCCCAACGCGGAGGAGCGCGCCGAGCTGGATGGGATCTTCCCCCGCACGCCCAAGGTGGCACTCTTCTGATGCATTCGGTCCTGATGGACGTGGACACGGGGATCGACGATGCCCTGGCGCTGGTCTACCTCCTGTCCCGCCCCGACGTCCGGCTGCAGGCCATCACCTGCACCGCCGGAAACGTGGGTGCCCGCCAGGTGGCCCTGAATAACCTGGCCCTGCTGGAGTTATGCGGCATGTCGGGAGTAGAGGTGGCGATCGGGGCCGAGGTGCCCCTGGAGATCCCGCTGGTCACCACGGAGGAAACCCACGGCCCGCAGGGAATCGGCTACGCCGAGCTGCCGGTGCCGGCGCAGCACATCTCAGACCGGCACGCCGTCGACGTCTGGGTGGACGAGGTGCGCAAGCACCCCGGCGAGATCACGGGCCTCATTACCGGTCCGCTGACCAACTTCGCCCTCGCCCTCCGCCGGGAACCGGAACTGCCGCGGCTGCTCAAGGGGCTGGTAATCATGGGCGGCTGCTTCTACTACCAGGGCAACACCACCCCGACGGCGGAGTGGAACGTCTCGGTGGATCCGCATGCCGCCAAGGAGGTCTTTGCCGCCTACCGCGGCCTCCCGGAGGACAAACTGCCGGTGGTGTGCGCACTGGAGACCACCGAACTGATCGAGATGCGGCCCGAACACATGCAGCGCCTGGCCGATGCCGCCGGTACCAGTCCGGAACTCGTGCTCCCGGACCAGCCGGAGGGACTCCGCAGCAGCTCCGACAACCCCTTGATGGCATGCCTGTCCGACGCCATCCGTTTTTACATGGAGTTCCACCGGCTCTACGACCAGGGCTTCGTGGCGCACGTGCACGATGCCTTCGCCGCCTGCGTGGCCGTGGGGCGGACGGAATACACCGCCCGGCTGGCGACTGTCGACGTCGAGACCGGATCCCCGCTGCTGATGGGCACCACCGTGGCCGATTACCGCGGACTGTGGGGGCTGCCGCCGAACGCCCGGATTGTGACGTCCAACAATCCGAAGCAGTGCTTTGACGAGCTCATCAATTCAGTGGGGGCACTGGCCAGGCGGCTGGCCTAAGATGGTAGCTGCGTCGAGGTGACATAGGCGCACGTTTGCCGATCCCGGTACGGGTGTACCCGCGGAACGCAACCCACAGCCTAAGGAACAGCCATGTCACAGCAATCCCAGACACTTCCCGCCCCTGGACAGGCGGCAGTCCGCGGCCGCCGCCTGCTCGAAGCGCTCGGCGCGGTATCCATCGCAGCCACCTTCATCTTCCTGGTCCTGACGCAGCCCGCCGACATCACCAACGGGCTGGCGAGCGGCTCCGCCCTGGTAGCCCTGGGCGGTTTCCTGCTGGGAGCCATCCTCCTGATC
Organism: Arthrobacter sp. NPDC058288; assembly: GCF_042880995.1. Lineage (NCBI taxonomy): Bacteria > Bacillati > Actinomycetota > Actinomycetes > Micrococcales > Micrococcaceae > Arthrobacter > Arthrobacter sp. NPDC058288. The sequence continues at coordinate 122,501 of NZ_JBHVYH010000007.1, read as the reverse complement.
ATTGGAGTGCTGCCCACCCTTCCCACGTCCACCCTGGTGTTGATTCCCGTGGCACTCGTCCTCAACATCGCCCTCGGCCAAATCATGGGATCCACTGGACTGCCGTTCTACTTCGACGCGATCGGCACCGTCCTCATCGCCGTCCTGGCGGGTCCGGCGGCGGGGGCGGCAACAGGTGCCCTCAGCAGCATTGTCTGGTCCTTCATCAATCCCACGGTGCTGCCCTTCGCCGCCGGTGCGGCGCTCATCGGTTTCCTGGCGGGCGTGGCCGCGCGCTACGGGCTGTTCCGCCGCTTCTACCTTGCGCCGGTGGCAGGCTTCGTGACGGGCATCCTTGCCGGCGTTGTCTCCGCACCTATTGCGGCCTTTGTTTTCGGCGGCACCTCCGGCGTCGGTACCGGCGCCATTGTCAGCGCTTTCCGGGCCATGGGCGATACGCTCCTTGCCGCTATCACCAAGCAGGCACTGATTTCGGACCCCATGGACAAGGCCATTGTTTTCGCAGTCGTCGCGGTGCTGGTGTACGCGCTGCCGCGCCGGACCGCGCTGCAGTTTGCCTTTGTGCGGCGCTTCAACGTGCTGGCCGGCAAGAAGCAGGGAACCCCGGACGCCTGACGCCGTGCCCGTCCCGTTGAATACCCCCGCCGCGCCGGCCACCCCATCCATCCTCAATCCCCTGACCGCCTTGGCGGCGGCCGTAGCGGCTGCTGCCATCACGACGGCGGTGTCCAGCTGGGCGTGGTCCCTCGCCGTAGCTGTTGGCTGCGCCGTTCTGGCGGTGCGCGCCGGGGTGGCACGCCGGATGGCACCCGCCGCCGCCGTGATCCTGGCGCCCTTTTGGCTGTCGCTGCTGGTCATGCACGGGCTGTTCTTCCCCGAGGGGAAGACCGTCCTGGCTGACTGGGGCGCGGCACGGGTTACTGCTGAAGGCCTCGGTTTCGCGCTGGATATGGGTACGCGGACGGCCGCCTACGTCATGGTTTTCCTGCTCTTTTCGTTCACGGTGCGCGTGCCGGACCTCGTGGCCGTGATGTCAGCTCGACGTGTGCCTCCGCAGCTCGGCTTCGTCCTGGCGTCCACCCTGACGCTGGCGCCGGCCATCAGCAGCAGGCTGGCCCGGATCCGGCAGGCCCAGGAATCGCGGGGACTGGTACTCGGGGGCGGCCCGCTGTCCCGGCTGGCAGCGGCACGGCTGCAGATGCTGCCGCTGGTCCTGTCGCTCATCCAGGATGCCGGGGAGCGGGCGCAGGCGCTTGATTCGCGCGGGTTCAGCGGCACCCGCGTACGCACCAGCTACCGCGAGGTGCGGGATACCGCCGTCCAGCGCGGATTCAGGGCCGCAGTCCTGCTGCTGGCCATGGCCCTGGTGGGGCTGCGGATCTCCGGCCATTGGCCCTCGGGAGCCCCGGGATGAAGGCAGCTGCCCTGATCGAAGCCAGGATCGAGGCATTCAGCTACCACGGTGACGATTCGTCCGTCCTCCACGACGTCGCGCTGGCCGCCGCGCCCGGCACGCTCACTGCCGTGCTGGGCGGCTCCGGCAGCGGCAAGTCGACCCTTGGCAGGCTTTTGGCCGGCTGGCTGTCCAGCGGCAACTCCGGCCGGTTCACGGGGAGCCTGCACCTGCCCGCCGCGGCAAGCGGGGCGCCGGCGGAGGACAGCGGACCCGTCTATTTCCACGGCCGCGCGGACGACCCGCGAATCAATCCGGCGCTTTGGTCGGAGCACGTTGCCTTGGTTCCCCAGGAAGCCGCCGCCCTGCTGTCCACCGTAGGGTCCACCGTTGCCGAGGAACTGGCGTTCGGCCTTGAAAACCGGGGGATGGACAGGCAGCTGATGCGGGCGGAAGTGGCGCGTGCCGCCGACGCAGCGGGACTGACGGATCTGCTGGACCGCGCTCCCGCCACTCTGTCCGGCGGAGAACTGCGGCGGCTGGCCATCGCTTGTTCTGCCATTACTCGCCCCGGGGTGCTGGTCCTCGATGAACCGTTCGGCTCACTGGACCAGGCCGGCGCCGCGTCGGTGCGCGCGCTGGTTTGCGGCCTCCTGGATACCGGTACCGCCGTCATCGTCCTGAGCCAGACCGCAGATGAGCTTGCCCGCTCGGCAGGGCACTGGCTCGTGCTCGACGGCGGCACCGTCACCGCCCGCGGCACCCCCGGCGAGCTGGCGGGCGGACCCGCGCTACTGCGATCCGGCGTCGTAATTCCCGCCCCGGGGGGCACCGGCCCGCGCCCCCAGGCCGCTGGCCGCCTCCCGGCCGGTCGCCGTTCCGGCGGGGCAGATGCCCCTGCTGCGGTCCTGGAACTGGACAATGTCACCTTCGGCTATCCGGCCGGACGCCGGGCGCGCCGCGGAACCAGGGAACTTCCGCCGGGTGTGCTGGACGGGCTTAGCCTCGCTGTGGCGGCAGGTGAAATCGTAGCTGTGACGGGTCCGAACGGTACCGGCAAGTCCACCCTGCTCCGGCAGTTCAACGGCCTGCTTCGTCCGGACTTGGGCTCCGTCCGGATCCAGGGCAAGGACATCGCAGGGATTCCCACGGGAAGGGTCGCAGATCTCGTCGGCCTCCTGTTCCAGCACCCTCGGGACCAGCTCTTCGAACGGACGGTCCTGCGTGAAGTGCTCTTCGGCCTGGACCGCAAATTCGGGGCGGCAGCGGATGCGACGGCACGGGCTGCCCTGGCGGCCGTCGGACTCGATGATCAGCTTCAGATCCATCCGCATGAGCTGCCGGCATCCCGGCAGCGGCTGCTGGCCCTCGCCACCGTGCTCGCCCGTGAGCCGGGGCTCATCGCACTGGACGAACCGACCGTGGGGCTGGACCGCCACGGCCTCGAACGCCTTGATGACGCCGTTGGCGCCGCGGCAGTCCGGGGCGCCGCCGTCGTGATGGTCACGCACGAGCTCGACTATGCCCGTGCCACGGCCCACCGCGTCCTGGAACTCACGAACGGCACGCTGCGGGAACTGTGACCGCCGCGGGACACGGCAGCGCCGCCGCCCGCACCGGAGAATGGTGCGGGCGGCGGCGCTGTGTGACAGTGAAGCCCGGCGCTAGGCCGCTGCCGCCGCGGACGCGACACCCGGAGCCAGGAACCGCCTGCCGTTGACGCGTTCGGAGGCTCCCACCCGGTCCAGGTAGGGGGTGATGCCGCCGAGGAACATCGGCCACCCCGCCCCGAGGATCATGCAAAGGTCGATGTCTTCCGGTCCGGCCACCACGCCTTCGTCCAGCATGAGTCCGATTTCCTCGGCCAGCGCGTCCTGGGTCCGGCGGAGGACTTCCTCACCTGTGGAGGGGGAGGTGCCAAACGACAGCAGCGCCAGGGTTTCCGCGGGAATGAACGGCTTGCCGTCCGGGCCCTTGTCCGGCGCCCATATGGATTTAACGCCATTGTCGATGAGCTTCTGAAGGTTCTGGGAAACCGTAAAGCGGTCACCGAACGCGGCGTGCAGTGACTCCTGGACGTGCTGCGCCACCGGCAGGCCCACCATCGCGCCAAGCGTGAAGGGAGTCATGGGCAGACCCATGGGACGCAGCGCACTGTCCGCCACCTCGGCCGGTGTTCCTTCATCGAACGCGGCGGTCACTTCGCCCATCAGGCGCAGCAGGATGCGGTTGACCACAAACGCCGCGGCGTCCTTGACCAGGACCGCGGTCTTCTTCAGGCCCTTGGCGAGCTCAAACGCGGTGGCCAGCACGGCGTCGTCGGTTTTGGGTGCACGGACGATCTCCAGCAGAGGCATCACGGCCACCGGATTGAAGAAGTGGAATCCCACCAGGCGCTCCGGGTGCTCCAGGTCCTCGGCCATCGCGGTCACGGACAATGAGGAGGTGTTGGTCGCCAGGATGCACTCGGGGGAGACGATTGCCTCCACCTCGGCGAACACCTGCTTCTTGACGTTCAGTTCCTCAAACACGGCCTCGATGACGAAGTCCGCGTCGGCAAACGCCTCCTTGGACACCGAGCCGGTCACCAGCGCCTTGGTGCGGTTGGCGGCGTCGGCACTGATCCGCTTTTTCGCCAGCATCTTGTCCACTTCAGCGTGGACGTAGCCCACACCTTTGTCCACGCGGGACTGGTCGATGTCCGTCATCACCACGGGCACCTTGAGCTGCCGGGCGAAGAGCAAGGCCAGCTGGCTGGCCATCAGGCCTGCGCCCACCACCCCAACCTTGGTCACGGGCCGGGCCAGCTTGCGGTCCGGTGCGCCGGCCGGGCGCTTGGACCGCTTTTGCACGAGGTCCAGGAACGCGTACACCGTGGAGCGGAACTCGTCGGTCTGCATGAGGCCGGCCAGGGTCTCGCACTCGAGTGCTGCCGAGTCCGCCTGGCTCATGGTTCTGTTGGCCTCCATGATGTCCAGCACCTTTGCCGGCGCAGGCGACGCATTGGACGTCTTGGACTCCACGAAGCCGCGCCCGCCGGCAACGGCCGCCGCCCAGCGCTCGGCAACCGCCGGATCGGAGGGGTCGACGGCGTTGGGCCGTTCCGGGGCTGTCTCACCCGAGATGACGCCTGCGGCCCAGGCCAGGGACTGTTCCACGAAGTCCGCAGGTTCGAAAATGGCGTCCGCTATTCCCAGGCCGAAGGCCTGCGGACCGGTGAGCGTCCGGTTGTTGCTGAGCGGATTCTCGATCATCACCTTGACGGCGCTCTCCGGTCCGATCAGCCGCGGCAGGATGTAGACGCCTCCCCAGCCGGGCACCAGCCCGAGGAAGGATTCGGGAAGTGCCAGCGCCCCGGCGCCGGTGGAGACCGTGCGGTAGGTGGACTGCAGCGCGATCTCCAGCCCGCCGCCCAGTGCAACACCGTTGATGAAGGCGAAGCTGGGAACGCCCAGGTTGGCCAGCGTGGCATAGACGTCATGGCCGAGCTGCGCCATCCAGAGGCCGTGGTCCCGGTTGTTGAGGGACTTGACGGCCGACAGGTCCGCGCCGGCCACCAGGTAATAGGGCTTGCCGGTGACGCCGACGCCAACGATCTCGCCGCGGGCTGCACGGTCCTTGAGGCCCTCGAGGACCGTGCCCAGTTCCACGAGCGTGTTCGGGCCAAGCGTGGTGGGCTTGGAGTGGTCCAGCCCGTTGTCCAGGGTGATCAGCGCGAAGGTTCCGGGGCTCGGTTTGCCGCCGGCTGCGGGCAGCTGGATGTCCTGCACGTAGGAATGCGTGACCGTCTCGTCGGGGAAGAGATCGGCAAGCTTACGGAAATCTGCGGCGCTCATGCTGCGGCTCCTTCAGTCTCGGTGGTTGCTGTGGCGGCATCGTCGGCTGGTGACGGGACGCCGCTGTAGCCTGTGTATTCCGAGTGACGCGGGTTTTCCCAGATGACGGTGGCGCCCATGCCCAGGCCGATGCACATGGTGGTCATGCCGTACCGGACCGAGGGGTCCTCTTGGAACTGGCGCGCCAGCTGGTTCATCAGGCGTACTCCGGACGAGGCCAGGGGATGCCCGACGGCGATCGCGCCGCCGTAGCGGTTGACCCTGGGGTCCTCGTCGGAAATGCCGAAGTGGTCCAGGAAGCTCAGCACCTGGACGGCGAAGGCCTCGTTGATTTCGAACAGCCCGATGTCCGAAATGCCGAGGCCGGCGTTCTTCAGCGCCTTCTCCGTGGCCGGGACCGGGCCGATGCCCATGACTTCGGGCTCCACGCCGGCGAAGGCGTAGCTGACCAGGCGCATCTTCACCGGCAGTCCGAGCTCGGCGGCGGCATCCGCCGAGGCCAGCAGGGCCGCCGTCGCACCGTCATTCAAACCGGCCGCATTGCCGGCAGTTACCCGGCCGTGGGGGCGGAAAGGGGTGCGCAGCGCGGCGAGGTCCTCGAGCGACGTTCCGGGCCGGGGCGGCTCGTCAACAGTGTTGACCGTCCAGCCCTGCCCCGGCTTCATCGTGGCCACCGGCACCAGGTCCGGCTGGATCTGGCCCTTTCCGTAGGCCGCTGCCAGCTTGTCCTGGGACGCCACCGCGTAGGCGTCTGTGCGGTCCTTGGTGATGGCCGGAAAACGGTCGTGCAGGTTCTCCGCTGTGTTCCCCATGTTCAGCGCGGCGCGATCCACCAGGCGCTCGGACATGAAACGGGGATTGGGGTCGGCTCCCTCGCCCATCGGGTGGTTGCCCATGTGTTCCACTCCGCCGGCGATGACGACGTCGTAGGCCCCGAAGGCAATGCCGCTGGCCGTTGTGGTCACCGCGGTCATTGCGCCGGCGCACATGCGGTCCACCGCGAATCCCGGGACGGTGCGGGGGAGTCCGGCCAGCAGTGCCGCGGTGCGGCCGATGGTGAGCCCCTGGTCGCCGGTCTGGGTGGTGGCGGCGACGGCCACCTCGTCGATGCGGTCCGCAGGAAGTGAGGGGTTGCGGCGCATCAGTTCGCGGATGCACTTGACCACGAGGTCATCAGCCCGGGTTCCGGCGTAGATGCCCTTTTCGCCTGCGCGCCCGAAGGGGGTGCGGACGCCGTCCACAAAAACGACGTCGCGGACGGTTCTGTGATTTCCCAGGGGGCTTCTGCTGCTGGGTGTTCCGCTGTGGGGTTGGCTCACGTGATACTCCTCATCGAGACATGGGTGCCGGATGCACGCCTATGGCGGTGTCGGTCCGGGCGGCATTGATCCCAATGTTACTCGTGAGTAACTTAGCTGGCAAGGACCCGGCGGACTGTTTGCCCGGGACGCGGCCGGCCAGGCGGGGCAGGTCCGGGGAGCCTAGCTTCCGGTGCCGGGCGCGGCCTTGGGTTCCTTGGGTTCCTTGGGCGGCAGCGGCTGCGGATTGAGGAACGCCGCCGTGATCAGCGGAGCCGTCAGTTCGATCTGCCACGGCCGGGCACCGAGTTCACCGAGCTCCTCGGCGATCCCTTCTTCGCTGAGCTCGGCAGGCGGACGCCATGCCACCCGGCGGAGGAAGTCTGGCGTGAGCAGGTTTTCGACCGGCAGGTTCAGTTCGTCGGCCTTGTCCTGCAGGAGGGGCCTGGCAGTAGCCAGGCGTTCGGCCGCAGCCGGATCCCGGTCCGCCCATACCCGCGGCGGCGGCGGAGCGTTGGTCGGCAGATGCAGCGGAGGCAGCTCCTCCATCGTCCTCGCCGTCGCGATGCACCGCAGCCAGCGCGGAGCCTCGCGCTGTGCGGCCCGGCCGTGGAACCCCTTGGTGCCGAGCAGTTGGGGCACGGTGGAGGGCATGGCTTTCGCCGCGGCCACAAGGGCTGAATCGGGGATGAGCCGGCCCGGGGCCACGTCGCGCTTGCGGGCCAGGGAATCCCGTTCCAGCCACAGTTCGCGGACCGCAGCCAGCTGGCGGCGGTCCCTGATCTGGTGCAGCCCGGAGGTCTTGCGCCAGGGATCCACACGGGGAGGGGCGAGTCCGGCCGCGAGGATGGCGGCGAACTCCTGCTCGGCGTATTCCAGCTTCCCGTCGGCCTGGAGCAGCTCGATGAGTTCTTCGCGCAGCTCCGTGAGGACCTCCACGTCCAGGGCCGCGTACCGCAGCCAGGGTTCAGGGAGCGGGCGGGTGGACCAGTCGGCGGCGGAATGTTCCTTGGCGAGGCCGAAGCCGAGCAGCTGCTCAATGACTGCTGCCAGGCCCACCCTGGGAAGTCCCGCGAGACGCGCCGCCAGCTCGGTATCGAACAGTTTGTGCGGCCACATGCCCAGCTCCGACAGGCACGGAAGGTCCTGGCTCGCTGCGTGCAGGATCCATTCGACACCCTCCAGGGCGTCGTTGATGATCTGCAGGTCCCCGAAGGGTTCAGGATCGATGAGCCACGTTCCCGAGCCCTCGCGTCGGATCTGCACCAGGAAGGCCCGTTGCCCGTAGCGGAAGCCCGACGCGCGCTCCGCATCCACCCCCGCCGGACCCGTCCCCGCGGCTATGGCGGCGGCGCAGCGTTCCAGTCCCGCAGGGGTTTCGATAACCAGCGGTACCCCGTCGCGGGGCGAGTCCAGGTCAATGACCTCGGGGACCAGGCTGTCGAAGCCTTCCACCGTGATGTGGGGAGTAATGTCAGCAGCCGGGACGCCGGCTGTGGTGTGTTCCGGATTTTGAGGGGTCATGATGCCTTCAGTTTACCGACATCGCGCTGAGGGGCGCCCCGCCGTAGCCAGCCATGGTCAGTTGCGCCGCCTGCGGGGCAGGGCGGAGACACCCTCCGGCAGCGGCGGGAGTCCGGCGAACGTGCAGACCATGTCCGACCACGCCTCCAGGTGCGAGCGGATATCCGGCCCCTCGGGTGTCCAGGACGCCCGCAGTTCGATGTCGATGGAACCCGGCCGGTCGGCGAGGGTGCCGAAGCTTTCGGACAGGATCCTCGTGGCTGTTCCGCCCGCTGCACGGTAGGGAGCCTTGTGGTTTTCCAGCGCCTCAACCAGCCAGGTCCAGGCCACCGAACCGAGCATTTCGTCGTTTCCCATCTCCGCCTCCAACTGGGCGCGGATATAGGTGACAATCCGGAACTCCCCGTCCCACACGGCTGAGCCGTCAGGATCGTACAGCAGGATGAACCGGCCGGTGGCGAGTTCCTCGGCGTCGTCGTCGTTGGTTCCCGCAGCGCGGACCAGGGCAGCGGAAACCGGCCCGTGCACGGCGGCGGGGCCAGGCCCCGGGACCGGGCCGATGACCTCAGCTCCGAGGGCCACCGCGTAGGGTGCCAGCCGTGAGGGCGCCGGGATCTCGTCCAGATGCAGCTCACTGCGGCACCGTGCTTTTCGAAGGGATCCCAACGCGGTAAGGAACTCCGCGGGAACCTGGGCGAGTTCGTTCACATTCGCAGGTTACGCAAAATGTGCCGCCGTTCCCCGCAGGCTCGCCGCCCCGTGCGCCCCGTCAACCGGCCGCCAGCTCCCGCTTGATGGCGGTGACGAATGAATCCACGTCCTCCTCGCTCGTATCGAACGAGCACATCCAGCGGACCTCCCGGGCGGCTTCGTTCCAATCATAGAAGCGGAATGATTCCCGCAGCCGGTCGGCAACCCCTTCCGGCAGGATGGCAAAGACGCCGTTGGATTCCGTCTTCTGGGTGGGTTCCACGCCGTCGATACCGTCCACTGCAGCGCGCAACCGGGCAGCCATCGCGTTGGCGTGCCTGGCGGAACGCAACCACAGGTCACCCTCGAGCAGGGCGATGAACTGGGCGGACATGAACCGCATCTTGGAGGCCAGCTGCATGTTCATTTTGCGGAGGTAGATCAGCCCCTGCGCGGCGCCGGGGTTCAGCGCCACCACCACTTCGCCGAACAGCAGCCCGTTCTTGGTGCCGCCGAACGAGAGGATGTCCACTCCGGCGTCGCGCGTGAACGTGCGCAGCGGCACGTCGAGGTGGGCTGCGGCATTTGCCAGCCGGGCACCGTCCATGTGGAGCTTCATGCCCTTCGCATGGACGTGGTCCGCAATGGCGCGCACCTCCTCGGGCGTGTAACAGGTGCCCAGCTCGGTGGTCTGGGTGATGGACACGGCCAGGGGCTGGGCCCGGTGCTCGTCCCCCCAGCCCCAGGCTTCCCTGTCGATCAACTCAGGGGTAAGTTTGCCGTCGGCGGTGGGGACCTGGAGCAGCTTGATGCCGCCGATCCGCTCCGGGGCGCCGTTCTCATCCATATTGATGTGCGCCGTCGACGCACAGATCACCGCGCCCCAGCGGGGGAGCAGGGACTGGAGCGAGAGGACATTGGCCCCCGTTCCGTTGAAGACGGGAAAGCACTCGATGCCGGGGCCGAAGTGCTCCTCCATCAGAACCTGCAGCCGTGCCGTGTAGTCGTCTTCGCCATAGGAGACCTGGTGGCCCTCGTTGGCAGCTGCCAGTGCCGCCAGGACTTCCGGGTGGACGCCCGAATAGTTGTCGGACGCGAATCCCCGGACGGCGGGGTCATGGAGCCGGCCCCCGGTGGCGGCAGGGGCATTCTCAACTGTGGTTGTCATTGCTTTGGTCACGCTTTCAGTCTAGGGATGTGCGCCGTTATCGGCTAAGAACCAGCCGCCGGCCGTTCAGTTCCGCTGCGGAAGCGGTGAAAAGTCCGACGGCGGCAGCGGCCAGGTCGGTAACGTCGGTGAAGCCGGGGAAGTTGCGGGACGGGGACCGTTCGCGCATGGCATCGTCCACGAGACCCTTCACCACGAAGATGACCGCGGCGCTGTGCGTGCCCTTGCTGAAGCCCTCGGCAACCGCAAGGGTCCATGCTTCGGCGGCCGCCTTTGCGGCAACGTAGCTTGCGCCTGCCGCCGTCGGGGTTTCAGCAGCAGCGGAGGTCACCATGGCGAAACGGCCGGTTTCCGAAGCCGCTAGGTCGTCGTAGAACACCCGCGTGACGTTCCGCACGGTGGTGACGGCTGTCCGCTCCAGGAAGTCCCAGTCCTCGTCGCTCTGGTCCGTGATGCCCTTGGAGCCGCGCCAGCCGCCCACCAGGTGGATAACGCCGTCCACCCTTCCGGCGGTGCCCGAGATGGCTGCGTGCAGCGCCCGGACGTCGGCCAGGCTGGCGAGGTCACAGACCAGGGGAGTGACGCCGTCGCCCGCTTCAGCGGCGGCAGCTTCGATCCGTGGGCCATCCGAACCGACCACGAACACCGTATGGCCGGCTGCGCGCAGCGCACGTGCGGTGGCGATCCCGGCCGGACCGCTACCGCCCGTGACCACCACGTTCAGGGGGTGTCCGCCACTCATCCGGCGTTCAGGGCCCGCGTGTCGGCAGCGGAGCCGCTGCCGGTGTCTGACGATCCGGTGATGCCGGCTGTGGACTCGATGACGGGACGCATCTTCTTCTCGAGGGCTTCATAGAACATGGACAGCGGGAATTCGTCGTCGAGCACCTGGTCGGTGAGGCCGCGCGGCGGTCCGGCCAGGGGCAGCGCGCCCGGGCCCTTGGCCCAGACGGACGCCGGGTTGGGGGTGACGGTCCCGGAGATCAGCTCGTAGGCGGCCAGCCAGTGGGCCATCTTGGGGCGGTCGATCGAGCGCCAGTAAAGCTCTTCGATCCTGGCACCGAGCTCAACCACGACGTCGGCGACTTCGTCCCAGTCAATGCTGAGTTTGCTGTCGGTCCAGTGCAGGACGCGGTGCTGGTGCATCCAGGCGAAGAGCAGCTGGCCGCCGAGGCCGTCGTAGTTACGGACGCGGCTGCCGGTGATGGCGAAGCGGAAGATCCGGTCGAAGATGACGGCATACTGGACGAGCTTGGCGTGCCGGCGTGCTTCGGGGTCAGCCTCTTCGTCCTTTTCGATCTTCACGGATTCGCGGAAGGCGGTCAGGTCGCAGCGGAGTTCCTCCAGTGAGTACAGGAAGTACGGCATCCGCTGCTTGATCATGAACGGATCGAAGGGCAGGTCGCCGCGCATGTGGGTGCGGTCATGGATCAGGTCCCACATCACGAACGTTTCCTGGGTGAGCTTCTGGTTCTCCAGGAGCTCCGCCGCTTCGGCGGGGAGCTGCAGCCGGGTGATGTCTGCGGCGGCTCCGAGGACGCGGCGGAAGCGGGCCGCTTCCCGGTCCGCGAAGATGGCACCCCACGTGAACGTCGGGGTTTCCCGGACGGCGACAGTTTCCGGGAAGAGTACTGCGGAATTGGTGTTGTAGCCGGGAGTGAAGTCAACGAACCGGATCGGGACGAAGAGTTTGTTGGAGTACTCGCCGTCCTCGAGGCCGGCAATGAACTCCGGCCAGATGACCTCGATCAGGACTGCCTCCACGAGGCGGCTGCTGCTGCCGTTCTGGGTGTACATCGGAAACACCACCAGGTGCTGCAGCCCGTTGACGCGGTGCTGCTGCGGCTGGAAGGCCAGCAGCGAGTCCAGGAAATCCGGCACACCGAAGCCGCCGGCGGCCCAGCGGGCGAAGTCGCCGACCAGGAGTTCGAGGTACCGGGCGTCATGCGGAAATGCCGGGGCCAGTGCCTCCACAGCCGCGCAGATGGTGCCGACGTGTGCGCCAGCCGCATCATGGTTGGCGTGATCCGGGACGGAGCCGTCCTGGACCTGGAGAGCCTGGAGTGCCGTTGCGGCAGCCTTGAGCCGCAGCCATTCCGGGTGGTTTTCGGTGAGCCGGGCAGGGGCGGTGAGAGCGGTCGTAGTCATCGTCGGCGATCGCCTTTCTGATTGCTTGGAGCTTCTACGGCGAGCGTAGCAAGCAAACAGATCTCCTAATGCAAAATCAGCCTGAGCATAAGAAAGACTTGTGCAAGTGGAGTGGCAGCCCTGCCCCAGCGCTAGCGGGTGCAGGGCTGCCGATGAATTACTCGGCGTCGTCCGCCTTAACCAGGGTCAGCGAAACGGAGTTGATGCAGAAGCGCTGGTCCGTGGGCGTACCGTAGCCCTCGCCCTCGAAAACGTGGCCCAGATGTGAATCACAGCTCGCGCAACGGACCTCCACGCGGTCCATGCCCATGGTGCGGTCATGGATGTAGCGGACGGTGCCGTCCGCGAGCGGTGCCCAGAACGAGGGCCAACCGCAGTGGGAATCGAACTTTTCGTTGCTGGTGAACAACTCCGTACCGCAGGCGCGGCATTTGTAGACACCGGCCGTGTGGGTGTCCCAGTACTCGCCGGTGTAGGGCCGTTCGGTCCCTGCCTGGCGGAGCACCCGGTACTCCTCCGGCGTCAGCTCCTGCCGCCATTCCTCGTCGGACTTTTCAACCCGCGCAGTGGCATTTTCCGTGGCGGATCCAGCGGGCTGGACCTGGACGGGCGTGACTTTCGGCTTGTTGCTAAAGATGCTCATGGCTTCAACAACGCTCAGGAGTCCCCGATAAATCCCGAGCCGGCGTAAAGGTGCAGCACCGGCAGCCCCAGCTGGTCCTGGGCCTTGTTGGCCCAGTCGGTATGGAAGGTGTCGGCAATGGCGTGCGGGCGCGTGATGACGACGGCCTGGCCGGCGCCGACTTCCTTGACCTTTGCCACCAGTCCCTGCACGGCGCCGCCGTCCACCACCTCGCCGCTGACACCGCCGCCGATTCCGGCAAGCGCGTTGAGCGATACCGCAAGGGTTTCGGCGGCGGCAGCCCGCTCGGATGCAGGATCCGGGGCGTGGGAGGTCAGTTCGCGGAAGGCCTTGGCCACATCCAGGAGGGACAGGTTCTCCAGGAAGTCCACCAGGAGGTGCCGTTCCGTGTTGGCCGGGACCAGCACAACGAGGGGCGCGTCACCCCCGTCCACCAGGCGTTCGATGTTTACGCGGTCGTCCGCACCCAGCGGCTCTTCTGTCAAAATGACGATTGGATCGCTCATGCCCCCAGCCTAGTCCCGGCCCGGTCTTCCCGCACGCAGATCCGCCGCCGGTGGCGTGCCCGAATATGTCCCAAAGGCCGTCAGCAGTAAGAATGGATCCATGGCATCCATCCCGGGGCTGCGCCCGGCCACCCCAGCGAATCCGCCCCCTGCCCTGGACAGGGTCCGAAGCGCCGCCGACGACGGCATGTCGTCCAGCGCCAAATGGGCCGTGGGCGGCGTAATCGCTGGAGGCGCCGCTGCGGGGCTGCTGGGCGCCGGGTCCTCGGCCCTTGCCCTGTATTTCGCCCGGCGGGTCATAACGCCGGTGCGGGTCCGGGACGAGAACCAGGAAGTGCTGGCCGTCATCCGTGCCGGGGACGGACTCCAGGTCATCCTCGCCGCCACCGACGATGCCACCGTGGAAGGCGTGTACGGCTTGTTCTTCGACGGCGGCCGCGGACACGCGCGGATCGGCAGGATCGTTTCCTACTCACCCGCGGAACGCACCGTACTGCGCGAGGTCGAAGCCGTCTATGCCGGCGATCTCACCACGGCCCGCCGTGGCTACTGGAGCGGCGCCGCCTACCCCGACGCCGCGTCCATCGGGCTGTCCGCCGAGGACGTGGAAGTCGACGTCGACGGCGGAACTGCGCCGGCCTGGCTGGTGCGTGCGCCGGAGCCTTCGGATGTCTGGGCCATCATGGTCCACGGTCGCGGTGCCACCCGGCAGGAGTGCCTGCGCGCCCTGCGTCCGGCACGGGAGCTCGGGCTGACCAGCCTGGTGATCTCCTACCGCAACGACGGGCTGGCGCCCTCGGCCCCCGACGGGCGCTACGGCCTCGGTTCCACCGAATGGCGCGACGTCGAGGCGGCCATCAGTTTTGCGATTGCCAACGGCGCGAGGGAAGTGGTGCTGTTTGGCTGGTCCATGGGCGGCGCGATCTGCCTGCAGACAGCGGATCTGTCACGGCACCATAACCTGATCCGGGCGATGGTGCTTGACGCTCCGGTGGTGGACTGGGTGAACGTGCTGGCGCACCATGCACAGCTGAACCGGATCCCCTCTGCCGTGGGACGCTACGGACAGCTGATGATGGGCCACCCCCTGGGCCGGCGCCTGACCGGGCTGGCGGCACCGGTGGACCTGAAGTCGATGGACTGGGTCTCCCGTGCCGTGGAGCTCAGGACGCCCACGCTGATCCTGCACAGCGTCGACGATGAGTATGTACCCTACGGGCCTTCTGCCAGCATCGCGGAGAAGAACCCCGAGATGGTCACCTTCGAGACCTTCCAGACGGCCCGGCACACCAAGGAATGGAATGTGGATCCGCAGCGATGGGAAAGTCTGGTCACCGCCTGGCTCCGGCGGCAACTGGCGCCCCGCGCCAATCCGGGCTCCCGTACCAGGGTCCCTGATCCCGCTACTGCTGACGCTAACGGTCCGGAGTAGCTTTCGGGCCGGTTCCGATGCGGGCAGTAATGGCGCGGGTGAGCCTCACCAGGTGTTCCGGGTGCAGTTCGATGTCCAGGCCGCGCCGGCCGCCGGAAACCAGGATGCTGTCAAGGCCGAGAGCGCTTTCATCCAGGACGGTGGGGGAGGGTTGGCGCTGTCCCAGTGGTGATATTCCGCCCAGGACGTACCCGGTCCTGCGCTGCGCGGTGGCCGGGTCCGCCATGGCGGCCTTCTTGCCGCCCAGGGCGGCGGCAATTGCCTTCAGGTCAAGGTTTCCGTGCACGGGCACTATCCCCACCGCGAGGCGGCCGTCCACATCCACCATCAGCGTCTTAAAGACCCTGGCTGGATCCACTCCCAAAACTTCGGCGGCTTCCATGCCGTAGCTGGCAGCTGAGGGGTCGTGGCTGTACGGATGCAACACGAAAGGAACGCCGGCCGCAGCGAGTGCTGCCGTGGCCGGCGTTCCCTGGGAAGCCTGTTTGCGTGCCAAGCCGGGTCCGGTCCTAGGCTTCAGGAGCGGCGGACGCGGCGACCTTGCGCTTGATGCGTCCCAGCATGGCGGTCATTCCCCGCATGCGCAGGGGAGTGATGGCACGCGTGAGGCCCAGCAGTTCCGGCATGTCGTCCGGAACTGCGAGGATCTCCGGTGCCGTGAGACCGTCGAGTCCTTCGTGAAGGACCCCGGCGAAGCCGCGGGTGGTGGGTGCTTCCGGCGGTGCCTTGAAGTACAGCCGCACGCTGTCCGGCGTGCCGGCGTCGTGCTTTTCCGTCTCAATGGTCAGGAACAGCGGCGACTGGCACTCCACAACCTGCTCCAGCAGTTCCGGGTGGTCCTTCAACCGTTCCGGCAATTCGGGGAGCCCTTGGGAGAACTCCAGCAGCAGTTGCAGCCGCTCGGGTTCGGTCAGGGCCTGGAAGTCGTCAACTATTTCCGCGAGGGGGGCGGGAAGGGCGTGGGTATTCATCAAGCCCAGTTTACGCCGGTACCGTGCCGCGCTCGGCTCCCTTGGCGATGGGCACACGGACGGCGTTGCCCCACTCGGTCCAGGAACCGTCGTAGTTGCGCACGCTATCGAAGCCCAGCAGGTACTTCAGGGCGAACCAGGTGTGGCTGGAGCGCTCACCGATGCGGCAGTACGCCACGACGTCGTCGCCTGCCGTGAGGCCCGCTTCGCCGAGGTAGAGTGCCTCGAGTTCGGTGCGGTTGCGATAGGTGCCGTCCTCGGCCGCAGCGCGGGCCCAGGGGATGGAGGCCGCGGTGGGGATGTGGCCGCCGCGCAGGGCGCCCTCCTCCGGGTAGGCAGGCATGTGGGTGCGCTGGCCGGTGTATTCCTCGGTGGAGCGGACGTCGATCAGCGGCTTGCCGAAGTGGGCCAGCACATCCTCCTTGAAGGCGCGGATGGGGGCGTCGTTGCGCTCGACCTCGGGGTAGTCAGCGCGGGCAGGGACAGTAACATCGGTGGTGATTGCCCGGCCCTCGGCCATCCACTTGTCGCGGCCGCCGTCAAGGAGCCTGACGTCCTCGTGGCCGAAGAGCGTGAAGACCCACAGCGCGTAGGCAGCCCACCAGTTGGACTTGTCGCCGTAGATCACTACTGTGCTGTCCCGGGAGATGCCCTTGGCCGCGGCCAGCGCCGCAAACGCCTTGCCGTCAACGTAGTCGCGGGTGACCTCGTCGTTCAGGTCGGTGTGCCAGTCGATCTTGACCGCCCCCGGGATGTGGCCGGTTTCATAGAGCAGGACGTCTTCATCGGACTCCACCACCACAAGCTTGCCGTCGGCCAGGGCGCCGCCGTCGATGGCAGCCGCCAGCCACTCGGTGGACACGAGGCGCTCCGGGTGCGCGTACGCTGCGAACTTTTCGTTCTCTTCAACTGGGTAGGACATGGGGATGGCCTTTCACTGAAATGGTCATGGGGCCCGCTGCCGGGAAGCGTCGCTGCGGCGGGCCAGTTCCAACACTAACCACGCCCCGCCGCTAATGGGCTACTGCGTTCACAGAGGGAAATATGGCCTTGGTCACGTGGGCTCGCCGCGTTATGAGGCCGGTGCTGCATTGCCGGTATCCTTTCTGGGGACACGAGACCAGCAGAACGGACCACCTTGGTACAGATCGAACAGCTCTCCGCGCGGACACCGTCGGTTTCCGTGGATGAACTCCTCAAGGGTTTCTATCCCTCCCCGCGGTTTGGAGAGGTTTCCTTTGCCAGCTACCGGCCTGACCTTTCGCAGCCGAGCCAGGCCGCTGCGGTGACGGCCCTCGAATCCTTCGCAAACGGTGTTGGCGCCAATGGAAGCTCCGGACTTTTCAAGAAGCTGTTTGCGAAGAAGGACACTTCCCGCGCCGGCATCTACCTGGACGGCGGCTTCGGCGTGGGGAAGACGCACCTGCTGGCCTCGCTGTGGCATGCGTCCCCCGGGCCGAAGGCCTTCGGCACCTTTGTTGAATACACCAACCTGGTTGGCGCACTCTCGTTCCGTAAGACCGTCGAAGCGCTGAGCAGTTACAAGCTTGTGTGCATCGATGAATTCGAACTCGACGATCCGGGCGACACGGTTTTGATGTCACGGCTCATGCGGGAACTGGCCGACGCCGGCGTCAAGCTCGCCGCCACGTCAAACACCCTCCCCGGTTCCCTGGGCGACGGCCGGTTCGCTGCCGTCGACTTCCAGCGTGAGATCCAGGTGCTGGCAGACCAGTTCGACGTCGTCAGGATCGACGGCGAGGACTTCCGGCACCGCGGACTCCCGGCAGCGCCGGCCCCGTTGAAGAACGACGACCTGACGCACCACATGCAGGCGGAATTCCACGGTAAGACCGTGGCCCGGGATGACTTTAAGACCCTCATCAACCACCTCGCCGGAGTCCACCCCAGCCGGTACCGGCAACTCCTGGCCGGCATTGAGGGCGTTGTGTGGCGTGATGTGGAAACCATCACCGAGCAGGCGGTGGCCCTGCGCTTCGTAGTGCTTGCGGACCGGCTGTACGACAAGGACGTGCCCATCCTGGCCAGCGGGGTCCCGTTCGATCAGCTCTTCACGGAAGAGATGATGACCGGAGGCTACACCAAGAAGTACTACCGCGCGGTGTCCCGTCTCACGGCGCTGGCGCGCGAAGGCCAGAACCACGAACCGTCCTAGCTGTTAAACGCCAAAGGTGCCGGCGCCGCCTCACGGCGGGACCGGCACCTCGCTGACGTTCCTGGGTTATTAGCCCTACGGCCGGGGTTCCCCGGCTACAGGGGGCTCTCCGGCGACGGGAGGTTCGTCCACAGGAGCCGCGTGCGGCTTAGGGTCGACCTTGTCCACGAGGCCGGCTGCGCCTTTCTGGACGGAATCGATCCTGTCGGCGTACTTTCCGCCGGTCTTAGAGTCGATGAAATCACCGGCTTTGCCGATGCCGTCCTTGATGGCCTGTTCGTTGCCACCAACCAGTCGCTGAGCCTTGCCCTTCAGATCGTCAAGAATACCCACGGGCACCTCCCTTCTGTCGCGGAGCCAGATTGCTCCTCCGCATTCGATCCTAGCCCGGAGTCGCTGGGCGTGCCAAGGGCGCGCGCCGGGAGTTGTCTAGGGTCCAGGTGCCCTATTTCGGGAACTTCGTCCGCGCCCGGACAACAAAAAAGCAGCTCCGGAGAGCTGCTTGATGGTGGGCGATACTGGGATCGAACCAGTGACCTCTTCCGTGTCAGGGAAGCGCGCTACCGCTGCGCCAATCGCCCGCAACCGGAAGGATCCGGAGTGGAATTAAAAAAAGAGAGCGGACGACGAGATTCGAACTCGCGACATCCACCTTGGCAAGGTGGTGCTCTACCAGCTGAGCTACGTCCGCATTCAGTCCATGCCGGCCGGGCCGGTGGTACTTCATCAAGCAAGTTGCCTTGCTCTGGTGGGCGATACTGGGATCGAACCAGTGACCTCTTCCGTGTCAGGGAAGCGCGCTACCGCTGCGCCAATCGCCCAAATGTTTTCCGGCATAAACCGGATACCAAGGTTTTCACCGAGGTGGGTACGGGATTCGAACCCGTGTATACGGCTTTGCAGGCCGCTGCCTCGCCTCTCGGCCAACCCACCGTGTAAGCCAGGTTCCGAAAAACCTTTGCTATGACAGTGTCCTGCGAGCGGACGACGAGATTCGAACTCGCGACATCCACCTTGGCAAGGTGGTGCTCTACCAGCTGAGCTACGTCCGCATTATTGTCAGCATTTCCGTGCCGCATTCGGCATTTCCTCGCGTTCCAACGAGTAAGAACTCTATAGGAGGTTCAGGGAACTTACAAATCGGGGCCCCGTCATGTACTCCCGACAGCCCTGCTTCCTTGAAATCTAGGGGATTTTGCTAATTACAGTTATGTAATTCGATCCTGGCGATGCGCGCCTAGCCGCTCCCGGAGGCGCCGGACGTCGGCCGGCGGGCCGACTCTCCGGCGACGTAATTTGTGTCCGTGGGGGCGGCCGGAGCTTCGATTTTCCAAATGGTGCCGGGGTGGGCTAGCATTCAATGGCATTGGGGCGATTGGCGCAGTGGTAGCGCGCTTCGTTCACACCGAAGAGGTCACTGGTTCGAACCCAGTATCGCCCACCAACGAATGGCCCGTTCCGCTGACCAGCGGAACGGGCCATTTTCGCTTTTCGGCAGCGCCCCCACGCCACGCAATCCTGTCGGCCCTTCATGAAAGAGTGTTTGCATGACAGATCCACTCCTTGCCCACGCCACGGAATACGGGCGGATGTATGCACGCTCCACCTCCGAGTCGTTTTCCGTTCCGTCCATCACCACCGTTATCGGCCAGCAGCCGCACGGCCTCGACGGCTGGTTCGGGTACATGGGGGCGAACAGCCTGGCCAGCGATCCGATGCTTCCCGGCATTCTGGGAAGTCCCGCCAAAGTCCGCCAGGCAGTCAGCCGCGCGGCAAAGGCCGCGGAGGTGTACCGCGACGACGCCGCGAAGCGCGGAGACCGCGTGCACAACTACTGCGAACAGGTGGCGCTCCGGGCGCTCGGCCGCCCGCATCAGATGAAGGAGATGCGTGAAGCGCTGGCAGCAAACGGCGAGGAAGCGTTCGCAGCGCGCTTCGACGAGTGGTGGGAGCTCTTTGGCGTGGAGCCTGTTGCCCCGGAAGTCACGGTCTGGAACAAGACCGTAGGCTATGCAGGCACCCTCGACCTTGTGGCCAGGATCAACGGCAGGACCTGCATCATCGACTACAAGACCAAGGGCACCACCCGGGACGGCACGGTCAAGCCGCTGGATGACAAAGTCGTCATGCAGCTGGTGGCCGGAATGAAGGCTGAGGAAAGCCTTGTCGATCCCGTCGCGGGGGAGTGGGAGCCCTGGCAGCACGGGGAGTCCCCGATCCTGCTCGCGGTCGCGATCGGACAGACGGAGGTCCGGCCGATGCGTGCCAACCCGGAGGTGCTCAAGCACCACTGGTGGAAGTTCTGCGCCCTCCGGCGGGTCTGGGAGATGTCGGCAGACACCTCCAGCGCCGGGACCGCCCTCCTGCCGGTGGCACCGCCGTCCGTGCCTGTGGCACCGCCCGCACTTCAGGCTGTGCCCGGGAGGTAGCCGGCCAACTAAACTGGACTGGATCCCGTACCGCCGTTTTACCGAAGGACAGATTACCCATGGCCATTTTGAATATCCGCATCATCGGCGACCCTGTGCTGCGCACGGTTGCCGATCCCGTGACGGAATTCGGGCCGGAGCTCGCAAAACTGGTGGCAGACATGACCGAGACCATGGAGGACGTGGACGGCGCAGGCCTGGCGGCCCCCCAGGTTGGTGTCAGCAAGAGGGTTTTCACCTACCGCATCGGGGGAGTGGAAGGCCACATCATCAATCCGGTGCTGGAAAACAGCGAGGACTTCCAGCCCGACGAAGTGGAAGGCTGCCTGTCCATCCCGGGCCTTGGCTTCCCCGTCCGCCGCCGCCGCGCCACCCGGGTCACCGGGGTCGACCTCCATGGACATCCCGTCACCGTGGACGGCGAGGGCATGCTGGCCCGCTGCTTCCAGCACGAAACCGACCACCTCGACGGCATCCTCTTCACGGACAGGCTGGAGGGCGAAGACCGCAAGGCTGCCCTGCGTTCCATCCGCAACGCCAATTACGACGCGATTACCGAACGGACGACGTCGAAGCGGGCGAAGACTGTCGGTTCCAGTTTCGGGGGCGGCAGTTTTGGCGGCGGCAGTTTCGGCGCCGCCGAGTGAGGGTGCTCTTCGCCGGTACGCCGGCTGTCGCGGTACCGTCCCTGGACGCATTGGTCCGGGCAGGCTTTGACGTCGTTGCCGTCCTGACCCGGCCGGACGCGCCGATCGGACGCAAGCGCGTGCTCACGCCGTCGCCCGTTGCCGCCCGCGCCGCCGAACTAGGCATTGAGGTGATCCACGCCGCGAAAGTCGACGCTGAAGTGACCGCCAGGATTGCCGCCATAGCGCCGGATGCGGCAGCCGTTGTGGCCTACGGAGGCCTTATCCCGCGCGCAGCGCTGGACGTTCCGCGGCACGGCTGGATCAACCTGCACTTTTCCCTGCTGCCGGCCTGGCGCGGCGCCGCCCCTGTGCAGCGCGCCGTGATGGCGGGCGACGACATCACCGGGGCTGTGACGTTCCTCCTCGAAGAAGGGCTGGATACCGGCCCTGTTTTCGGCACCCTCACCGAGACGGTCCGGCCCGATGACACCTCCGGTGAGCTCCTGGAACGGCTGTCGCATAGCGGCGCTGTGTTGCTCGCGCAGACCCTTTCCGCCATTGAAGCGGGACGGGCAGTAGCTGTTCCGCAGTCGGGGGACGTGACCCTGGCCCCCAAACTCGGCATCGACGACGGCCGGATCGACTGGCACGAGCCCGCCCTCGCCATCGGGCGCAGGGCGCGAGGCGTCACGCCTGAACCCGGTGCCTGGACCACGCTGGACGGACAGCGGGTCAAACTCGAACCTGTTGCGCTCCGGACCGACGCTCCGGCGCTGCGGCCGGGCCAGGTGCAGCTCGACGGTAAGAGCGTTCTGGTGGGTACGGGGTCCCATCCGGTTGAGCTGACGCGGATACAGCCCTCGGGCAAGAAGATGATGGCCGCCGCCGACTGGGCGCGCGGACAGGCAGCACTGGAAGGCGTGGTATTCGAATGAGTGAGTCCGGAACGGGCGGCAGCGGCCGCGGCAGGGGACCCCAGCGCGGCGGAGGAGGAGCCGGCGGTCAGTCCGGCGGGTCTTCCGGCGGTCGCCGCCAAGGAGGCCAACGCGACGCCCAGGGCCGGGAACGCAACCGCGGGCCGAAGCGGAACTTCAGCGAGAACGCACCTTCGCAGCGGACGCGGCGTGCCGACCCCGCCCGCCTGGTGGCTTTTGAAGTGCTGCGTGCCGTCGCATCGGAAGACGCCTACGCCAACCTGGTCCTGCCGGCCCGGATCCGCCACCATGGCCTGGACAAGCGGGACGCCGGCTTCGCAACCGAACTGAGCTACGGGGCGCTGCGCGGGCAGGGAACCTATGACGCCGTCCTGGCCCGCTGCGTCGACCGGCCGCTGGACCAGTTGGATCCTGCCATCCTGGATGCCTTGCGGATCGGCGCACACCAGCTGCTGGCCATGCGCGTACCCGCCCACGCCGCCCTGGACCAGACCGTTGGACTGGCCCGTGCGGTCATCGGCGCCGGGCCATCCGCCTTAATCAACGCCGTCCTTCGCAAGGTCTCCGCCCGCACGCTGGACGAGTGGCTGGAGCTGCTGCTCAGCGACGAGCAGGACGAAACCCGGGTGGCCTCCATCCGCTACGCCCACCCGGAGTGGATTGTCCGCGCCCTGCGGCAGTCGCTGGTGGCGCACGGACGTTCCGTCACCGAAATCAACGAACTTCTTGAAGCTGACAATGCGGCGCCGGTGGTCAACCTTGTTGCGCTGCCCGGTCTGGGGAGCCTGGACGAAGCCCTGGAAGGCGGGGCCACGGCCGGGGAACTCGTCGAGGGTTCGGCACTCTCCAGCGGAGGGGACCTCGGCCGGCTGGCCTCCGTGCGTGACGGCAGCACGAGGGTGCAGGATGTGGGCTCCCAGCTGGTGGCCCGGGCCATGGCCGCCGTGGATCTGCGTCCCGGGGACGCGCATGCCGTGGCTCCGGAACGCGCGGACGGGCAGCCCGCCGGCACGGGCGGCGAAAAATGGCTGGACCTCTGCGCAGGACCAGGTGGCAAGGCCGCCCTGCTGGGTGCCCTCGCCCGGCAGCAGGGCGCAACCCTGCTGGCCAACGAACCCGCCGCGCACCGTGCCAAGCTTGTCCGGCAGGCGCTGGCCGCGGTCCCCCACGAGGTGTGGCATGTCCGGACCGGGGACGGCCGCGACGTCGGAACTGAAATGGCAGGGACTTTCGACCGTGTTCTCGTCGACGTCCCCTGCAGCGGCCTTGGTGCCCTGCGGCGCAGGCCGGAGTCGAGGTGGCGGCGAACGCCCAAGGACCTCGCGGACCTGGGCCCGCTCCAGCGGGAACTGCTTAAGTCAGCCCTGGACGCAGTCCGGCCCGGCGGCGTGGTGGCCTACGTGACGTGCTCGCCGCACCCCGCCGAAACCACGGCTGTCGTGACCGACGCGCTGCGCAAACGCGACGACCTGGAACTGCTCGACGCCGGCGCGGCGCTGGATAAGGTCAGCCTGCCAGGGCACCTTGAGGCCGGCCATGAACTGACAGCCCAGCTGTGGCCCCATGTGCACCGGACCGATGCCATGTTCCTGGCACTCATCCACAAGAAACCCTGATCCGCCCTACCTGATCCCTCCGCTTGAGTGAAAGGAGCCGACATGGCTCAGTGCTGCATCAATCCCAGCATTCTCTCCGCCGACTTCGTCAACCTGGAGGCGGAGCTGCGCAGAATCAGCAACGCCGATGCCGTCCACGTTGACGTGATGGACAACCACTTTGTGCCGAACCTGACCATCGGCCTGCCTGTGGTCCAGCGCATCCAGGACGTGAGCCCGGTGCCGCTGGACGCACACCTGATGATCGCCGACGCCGACCGCTGGGCACCCGCCTTTGCCGACGCAGGACTCGCCTCCGTGACATTCCACGTTGAAGCGTCGATCGCGCCCATCAAACTGGCACGGGAGCTCCGCGCACGCGGCGCCAAGGCTGGAATGGCGCTGCGTCCCGGCACCCCGGTGGAGCCCTACCTGGATATGCTCTCGGAGCTGGACCTCCTGCTGATCATGACCGTCGAACCCGGTTTCGGAGGCCAGTCCTTCCTGGACCTGACCCTCCCGAAGATCAGGCGTGCCCGGGCGGCGATCGACGGTTCCGGCACCGGGGTGGCGCTGCAGGTGGACGGCGGCATCACGGAGGAGACCATTGTCCGGGCGGCCGAAGCGGGAGCCAACGTCTTCGTGGCAGGCTCGGCCGTGTACGGTGCGGATGACCCGGCGGCTGCGATTGACCGCCTCCGGGAAGCCGGCTCACGCACGGTTCCGGCCGCGGCACGCTCTGTTTCGGAATCATGACGGAGTCTGACGGGAATACGCGGACCAGTCACTCAGTTGTGACAGAATAACAACACACACTACGTGCTCCGGGGTCGGTGTAAGTCCGAACCGGCGGTGACAGTCCGCGACCCGCGAGCCGGCACAGATCCTCTCCAGGAACTGCTCCGGCGGACGGTTGAACCGGTGAAATTCCGGTACCGACAGTTAAAGTCTGGATGAGAGAAGCACGTACAGCTGTTACTGCACTGCCCTTTGGGCTGTGCGGTATTGCGCTGTCGTCTACCCCCGGAGCCCACGCGGTTCTCGAGGGAAGGAACGACGAACGCTTTGACGCCGAAGACAACAGCGCCGCAGACTGCCAACCGGTTCAGTGCTGCCGAGATCGATGCCATGGATGCGGCCCTCGACGCTGCGCTCCTGGGACCGCGCGGGGCAAACCCACTGGTGGGCGCCGTCGTTGTCGGTCCTGATGGCCGGCAACTGGTGACCGGCTACCACCGCGGGGCCGGGACGGCGCATGCGGAGGCTGACGCCATTGCCCAGGCCGGCATGCAGGGCATCGACCTGGCCGGGTCAACCATGGTGGTCACCCTCGAGCCGTGCAACCACTGCGGACGGACCGGCCCCTGTGCCCAGGCAATTATCGACGCCGGCATTGCTTCGGTGGTGTACGCCGTGGACGACCCCCATGACCCCGCCGCCGGCGGAGCTGCAACGCTGCGGGCTGCAGGCGTCAGCGTACGTTCCGGCCTGGCCGCCCGGTCTGCGTTCGAGCTGAACCGCCGCTGGTTTGAAGCTGTTCTCGGCCAGCGCCCCTTCGTCACCCTCCATATTGCCCAGACCCTGGACAGCCGCATCGCGGCAGCGGACGGCACCAGCCAGTGGATCTCCAGTCCGGAGTCCCTCGCGGACAACCACGGACTCCGGAGCCGGGTTGATGCCATCCTGGTGGGTACGCAAACGCTCCTGGTGGACAACCCGCGGCTCACTGCCCGGGACGCGTCCGGCAAACCGGCCGGCAGCCAGCCGCTGCGCGCAGTCATGGGGCTCCGGGGAATTCCCGACGACGCTGCCATCCACGGTGACGACGGCCGCGTCCTGCACCTGCCCACCCGGGATCCGCACGAGGCACTGGACAAGCTCTTCTCCGCCGGGGTCCGCCACGTCATGGTGGAAGGCGGATCCAGCATCCTGAGCGCGTTCCTCGCCGCCGGCCTCGTGGACGAACTGATCGTCTACCTGGCGCCCACCCTGCTCGGATCCGGCACCGCCGCCCTCGGCGACCTCGGCATCACCACCCTCGCCGACGCCCAGGCCTGGGACTGGGACCCGGCCTCCGGGGGAGCCGTGCAGAGCCTGGGGCGGGACCTTAGGCTCCACCTCTTTCCGGGCAGCACCGAACCGGCAGCAAGAACTGCCGGGCCCGACGAATCGGCCGAAGCGGCTCTGCCGGCAGCACCGGCTGCGCCCGAACCCTACTTATCCCTGACCACCACACCCGAATCCTTACCGCACCGCACCGGCGCGGGCACCGCCACAGGAGGCAACTGATGTTTACCGGAATTATTGCCGAACAGGGCAGGGTCCTGTCCGTCGAGCGCAACGGCGACGTCAGCGCCACGGTGCGACTCCATGCGCCCGGCAGCATCGAAGGACTGGCCCTTGGCGGCTCGGTGGCCGTCAACGGAGTATGCCTGACCGCCACCGCGATTGACGGCAAGGACTTCAGCGTCGACGTCATGGGCGAGACCCTGGTCCGCAGCACCATCGGTGAGCTCGAAGCGGGCGATACCGTAAACCTGGAACGCTGTGTTCCGGCCGGCGGACGCCTGGACGGACATGTTGTCCAGGGGCACGTGGACGGCGTCGGGGAACTACTCGAGCGCGAGGCACTCGGCAACTGGGACCGCCTGCGGTTCGGAGTGCCTGTGCGGCTTGCCCGCTACATCGCCGAGAAAGGCTCGATCGCCGTCGACGGCGTCTCCCTCACCGTGACGGCCGTCAGCGATGCGTCGGAACCGGCGCCCTGGTTCGAAGTGGGCCTGATTCCCACCACCCTGGCCGAAACCGGCCTGGGGGCGAAGAACTCCGGCGGCAGGGTCAACCTCGAAGTCGATGTGCTGGCCAAGTACACCGAACGCCTGCTCGCTTTTGCCGGCGGTACCGCCGCCGGCGCCGCCAATGTCACAGCAGGAACGGGGGACTCCAAGTGAGCCAGCTCAAGAACACCCCTAAACTGCACACCGATGAACTGCGCCATCATGAACTCAGCAACGATGAGCTCAGCGTCCCGGGGGCAGCCGCGACAGGCAGGGTTCTGGACCCGATCGAAGACGCCGTCCGGGCCATGGCTGCCGGCCTCCCCGTTCTGGTGGTGGACAACGAGGACCGCGAAAACGAGGGCGACATCATTTTTGCCGCCCAGCACGCCACGCCCGAGCTGATGGGCTGGACTGTCCGCTACAGCTCGGGCGTGATTTGCGTACCGCTTGACGGGGCCAGGGCAGACGCCCTGCTGTTGCCGCCCATGGTCGAAGTCAACGAAGACTCCAAGGGCACCGCCTACACCGTTTCCTGTGATGCGGCCGTTGGCGTCAGCACGGGAATTTCGGCAACCGACCGGGCACTCACCGCCCGCGTGCTGGCGGATCCCGCGAGCCGCCCCGGATCGATCACCCGTCCCGGGCATGTTTTCCCGCTCCGGGCCGTTAACGGTGGAGTGCGTGAACGCCCGGGCCACACCGAAGCGGCCGTGGACCTCTGCCGGCTTGCCGGACTGGAGCCGGTGGGCGTGATCGCCGAGGTGGTGTACGACAACGGAGAAATGATGCGTCTGGACGGACTTCGCGGTTTCGCTGCAGAACATGGATGCCCGCTGATCTCGATCGAGGATCTGGTGGCGTACCTGGATGCGGGGCTGCACGACGGACAGGCGCCGGTCCCGGCGGGGAATGAGGAGATGCGATGACGGCTTCAGAGGCACGAAAAGACGTTAAGGCCGGGCGCCGGCCGCACCCGGTCAGCGGCGGACCAGTTGTCCAGCTGCCCAGTGAATTCGGGGACTTCGTGGCCCAGGCCTGGACCGACCTGGTGACGGGTGCCGAGCACCTCGCCGTGAGTTCACCCATTCCGCCTGTGGATGGCAAGGCACCGCTGGTCCGGCTGCATTCGGAGTGCCTTACCGGGGACGTTTTTGGTTCCTACCGCTGCGATTGCGGAGAGCAGCTGGCCTACGCCCTCGAGAAGATCAACGAGGAAGGCGGCACGCTGCTCTACCTTCGCGGACAGGAAGGCCGCGGCATCGGCCTGGCCAACAAGATCAAGGCTTACGCCCTGCAGGAGGCCGGCTTCGATACGGTCGAAGCCAACGAACAGCTGGGCCTTCCCGTCGATGCGCGCTGCTACAACGCCGCCGCGCAGATCCTGGCCGAGCTGGGACTGCACGAAGTGCGCCTGCTGAGCAACAACCCGGACAAGCAGAACCGGCTGGCGGATGCCGGCGTCACCGTCGTCGAGATGGTTCCCACTGAGGTCCCTTCACGCGAACAGAACATCCGGTACCTGCAGACCAAGAAAGACCGGATGGACCACCGGCTCGTCCTGGACATCCGGGGCGGCGAACCGGTGACGGCATTGCCGGCCGCCGGCCAGGGGCCCTACCAGCACGAACAAGACTGAACCAGCACGAATAAGACTGACGAAAAGAACGAAGCAGGAGATTTTAGATGAGTGGACACGGCGCACCGGAGATTGACCTCACAACCCTCAACCCGGCGGAGACGTCGCAGCTGAAGCTGGCCATTGTGGCGGCCAGCTGGCACACCCAGATCATGGACGGGCTGCTGGACGGCGCGCTCCGCGCTGCGAAGGACGCCGGGATCAGCGAACCGACCGTCCTGCGGGTACCGGGCAGCTTTGAGCTTCCCGTGGCAGCTGCCCGGCTGGCCAAGCACTTCGATGCTGTTGTGGCGCTTGGTGTGGTGATCCGCGGTGGCACCCCGCACTTCGAGTACGTCTGCGAGGCGGCCACGATGGGGCTGACCGACGTCAGCGTGAACACCGGCGTTCCGGTCGGTTTCGGGGTGCTCACCTGCGACACCGAGCAGCAGGGCCTGGACCGCGCTGGCCTGCCCGGGTCCAAGGAGGACAAGGGGCACGAAGCCGTCACCGCGGCCCTGGCCACCGCGGTCATTCTGAAGCAGTACAGCTAGGCGTCCCCTTGCTTGCTCCGGTGCCGTGTTCGCTGTGTATTGCCTCACATCGACGCCGTCATGGAACGGCCCGACAGGCGGGGTCAGGCCCGGAGCAAGTAGGCTGGAGGGCGTGAAGAATTTCGAGACGCTGTTCGCAGAACTGAGTGAGAAGGCAGCCACCCGTCCGGCAGGCTCCCGCACCGTCGCAGAATTGGAGTCCGGAGTCCACGGCATCGGCAAGAAGGTCGTGGAGGAAGCCGCCGAAGTATGGATGGCTGCCGAATACGAATCCGATGAGGCTGCCGCCGAGGAAATCTCCCAGCTCCTCTACCACCTGCAGGTTCTGATGCTCGCCAAAGGCCTGACCCTGGAAGACGTCTACAAGCATCTGTAGCCATGCTGAGCGTGGCCGATTGCCTGTAACCAAGACTTCCTAACCCAGAAAGACCCCCATGCTGCGAGTTGCCGTCCCCAACAAGGGATCCCTGTCCGAAGCGGCTTCGGCCATGCTGTCCGAAGCCGGCTACCGCCAACGCCGCGATACCCGCGAGCTGGTCATGGTGGACCCGGACAACGACATTGAATTCTTCTTCCTCCGCCCGCGCGACATCGCCGTTTACGTCGGCAGGGGAACGCTCGACGTCGGCATCACCGGGCGTGACCTGCTCCTCGACGCCGAGGTGGAGGCTGAGGAACTGCTGCCGCTGGGCTTTGCGGCTTCGACTTTCCGCTTCGCCGGTCCCGTAGGTGACTTCGCCAAGGTGGAAGAGCTTGAAGGAAAGCGCCTGGCCACAAGCTACGACGGCCTCCTGCGCGGCTACCTCGCCGAGCGCGGCATCAACGCCAAGGTGGTCCGCCTGGACGGTGCCGTGGAATCCTCGGTGCGGCTCGGCGTCGCGGACGCGATCGCCGACGTCGTCGAAACCGGCAACACCCTCAAGGCGGCCGGGATGGAAATCTTCGGCGAACCGATCCTCAAGTCCGAGGCGGTGCTGATCCGCCGCACGGCCCAGGAAGGCGCCGCGAACGGCACAGCCAAGGAGATCGAGGTGCTGATCCGCCGGCTGCAGGGTGTGCTTGTGGCCCGGCAGTACGTCCTGATGGACTACGACATCCGCAAAGAACTCGTGGAGCAGGCCGCGGCACTCACACCCGGCCTGGAATCACCCACGGTCTCCCCGCTCCGCGACTCCGACTGGGTCGCCGTGCGATCCATGGTGCCGAAGAAGGAAACCAACCGGATCATGGACGAGCTCTACGACCTGGGCGCCCGGGCCATCCTGGTCAGCAGCATCCACGCCTGCCGGATCTGAGCTTGACCGTTTAGGGCCCGGCCCGTTTCTGCGGTCCCCGCCGCATCTCCCACCAGCGAATCTTCAGGAGACATCATGGCTGTAGCAGTGCGCGTTATTCCGTGCCTGGACGTTGACGCCGGCCGCGTGGTCAAGGGCATCAACTTCGAGGGCCTCCGGGACGCCGGCGATCCCGTGGAATTGGCCCACCGCTACGACAACGGCGGGGCGGACGAGCTCACCTTCCTGGACGTCACGGCGTCCTCGGGCAACCGCGAGACCACCTTCGACGTGGTCCGCCGGACAGCCGAGGAAGTCTTCATTCCCCTCACCGTCGGCGGCGGTGTCCGCGGCGTGGCAGAAGTGGACAAGCTCCTGCGTTACGGCGCGGACAAGGCTTCCATCAACACGGCGGCCGTGGCACGGCCGGACGTCATTGACGAAATTACCCGGCATTTCGGGTCCCAGGTCCTGGTCCTGTCCGTGGACGCCCGGCGCACCCGCCCCGGATCCGAGCCCACGGCGTCGGGCTTTGAAGTGACAACGCACGGCGGCCGGCAGGGGACCGGAATTGACGCCATCGAGTGGGCACGCGAAGCCGCGGACCGTGGCGTCGGCGAGATCCTGCTCAACTCCATCGATGCCGACGGCACCAAGGACGGCTTTGACATCGAGCTGATCCGGCTGGTCCGTGCCGCCGTCAAGGTGCCCATCATCGCGTCCGGCGGAGCGGGCAAACCCGAACACTTTCCGCCCGCCGTCGAGGCCGGAGCAGATGCGGTGCTGGCGGCGTCGATCTTCCATTTCGGGCCGCTGGACATGATCTCGCAGGTCAAGACGGCCATCCGCGAAGCGGGCTTCGAAGTCCGCTAGCGGAAAACGCCGGTGGCGGGGTTCGGAACTCTCCGGTGGTTCAGCTGGTCCGCTGCTAGAGTCCCACTTCGGCTGACTGGAGGAGGGCGACTGCGTCAGGCTGTCCTTCGAAGGTCACCAGCGCGTGGCGGGTACGCCCATGGGCGTGCATCAGCAGCTCGCCCGGTTCGCCCACTATGGCCACCGATACGGGAGCGCGTTTGGCGACGTGGCGCGGACCGGAAGGCCGCACCAGCACGATGCCCAGGTCAACACCGCGGTACAGGATGGCCGCGCGTTTGATGAGTTCATCCCACAGGGCGTCGGAGTATTCCTCGTCCAGTGCACGCGGTGCCCAACGGTCCACAGCCCGGCGGACATCCTCGGTGTGCACAAAGTACTCGATGAGGTTGGAGCTCTCGGCCAGGGCCTTGATCCGCAGCGGTGACAACGCCGGGGGACCGGCCCGGAAGGTGTTGACCAGCCGTGTGTAGTCCTCGGTGGTCTTGAGTTTGGCGGCGAGCTTCGCAGTGGCCTCGTCGGAGGCTTTGGCCAGGCTCTTGATAATCAGGCCAAGCCCGACGCCTGCCTTGCGTTCGCGCAGGTAGAGGTGCGCGGCGAGGTCGCGCGTGCGCCAGCCCCTGCAGAGCGTGGGGGAGTCAGGACCGGCCGCCAACAGGGTTTCGGCCAGGACTTCTCGGGACGGATCGACGAAATGCATCACTTGTGAAACTAGCACGAGAGGCGGCGAGTTGCGCACTGGAAGCGCCGCCGTTTTTGCCCTGACCGTCACACTGCGGTGAGGCACTAGACTTGGTCTGATGTCTGAGCAGCCCGCCCCCGCCCCAGTACCTGTCCTGCCCTCCGAAGTGGCGGACGCCCTCAAGCGTGACGCCGCGGGGCTTGTAGCTGCCATCGTCCAGCAGTTCGACACCAATGAGGTGCTCATGCTCGGCTGGATGGACGACGAGGCGCTGCGGCGCACCTTGACCACCGGGAGGGTGACGTTCTACTCCCGGTCCCGCCAGGAGTACTGGCGCAAGGGAGACACCTCCGGCCACGTGCAGTGGGTTAAGTCCGTTGCACTGGACTGCGACGGCGACGCCCTGCTGGTCCGCGTTGACCAGGTCGGAGCAGCGTGCCACACGGGCACGCGCACCTGCTTCGACGGCCGCGGGCTTGCCGTGGTTGCCGGCGACGCCGATAACGCTGCAGGCAACCCCGGCTAGCACCGCTCACGCAGGGTGCGGCGCAGGCGTCGGACACCCACCACACGATTCAGGCACCACTCAAGAACAGGCGGAAAACCATAGCCATGCAGGACCTTGGAATCATCAGCCCGGGCCTCGAGGAATTCCGGGAGCTCGCCAGCCACAGCCGTGTCATCCCCGTCCGGCTGAAGGTCCTGGCCGACGCCGAGACCCCCATCGGGCTCTACCGCAAGCTGGCGAACGGCCAGCCCGGAACCTTCCTGATGGAATCCGCGGCTGTGGGCGGCTCGTGGTCCCGCTACTCCTTCATTGGCGCCAAGTCACGCGCCACCCTGACCACCAAGGACGGGCAAGCGCACTGGCTGGGTGAGCCGCCGGCCGGTGTTCCGGTCGACGGGAACCCGGTTGACGCGATCCGGGACACCGTGGAGGCTCTGCGCACCGACCGCTTCGACGGCCTGCCGCCGTTCACCTCGGGCCTGGTCGGCTTCCTGGGCTGGGAAACCGTCCGGCACTGGGAAAAACTCACCAGCCCGCCTGAAGACGACCTGGAACTGCCGGAACTGGCGTTGAACCTGGTGACGGACATGGCAGTGCACGACAACATGGACGGCACCGTCCTGCTGATCGCCAACGCCATCAACTTCGACAACAGCTCGGAGCGTGTGGACGAGGCATGGCACGACGCCGTGGCCCGGGTCAAAGCACTCCTGGCCAAGGTCAGCACCCCTGTGGAACAGCCGATCTCGGTCCTGGAGCCGGCCGCGCTGGACTTCGCCTCCAGCGTCCAGGAACGCTGGAACGAACCCGACTACCTTGCTGCGCTGGACCGCGGCAAGGAGGCGATCGTCGACGGTGAAGTGTTCCAGGTTGTCATTTCCCGCCGCTTCGAAATGGAGTGCGGCGCAGATCCGCTGGATGTGTACCGGGTGCTCCGGAATACCAATCCCAGCCCGTATATGTACATTTTCAGCCTGGAAGACGCCGCCGGCCGGCAGTACTCCATCGTGGGCTCATCCCCGGAGGCCCTCGTGACGGTCACCGGCGAGGAAGTCATCACCCACCCGATTGCCGGATCCCGTCCCCGCGGCAAGACCGTCGAAGCGGACAAGGCCCTCGCCGAGGAACTCCTGGCAGACCAGAAGGAACGCGCCGAGCACCTCATGCTGGTGGACCTGTCCCGCAACGACCTCTCCAAGGTGTGCGTTGCCGGCACAGTGGATGTCACGCAGTTCATGGAAGTGGAGCGCTTCAGCCACATCATGCACCTGGTATCTACGGTGGTGGGCAAACTCGCGCCGAATGCCAAGGCCTACGACGTCCTGAAGGCAACGTTCCCCGCCGGGACGCTCTCCGGTGCCCCGAAGCCCCGTGCCCTGCGGCTCCTCGACGAGTTGGAACCGCACCGCCGCGGCATCTACGGCGGCGTGGTGGGGTACCTGGACTTTGCCGGCGACATGGACATGGCCATCGCCATCCGCTCCGCGCTGCTCCGCGAAGGCCGTGCCTACGTGCAGGCCGGCGGCGGCATCGTTGCCGACTCGGTGAACCCGACGGAGGCCCTGGAAACCGTCAATAAGGCAGCCGCGCCGCTGCGCGCCGTCCACACGGCAGGGTCACTGCACAACATCACAGCCGACTCCCTTCCGGAGCCGGGCGATGCTGCCGGCACGGGCACAGTGGCCCGTTGATGGGAGTCATGGCAGACAAGGCAAGCCATCCGGCCAGGAATCGGGGCGGTGCCCCTGTTTGGGCTCGGAAGTCCACGTTGGTCCTGGTCATCGCCGCGATGGCTCTGGCCGCCTTTGGCACCACAACGCAGACATGGCTGACCGTCCATCTGGACCCGGCCCAGTTGGGCCAGGCCGTCAACAGCCAGGACGGCCTCCAGGTCCAGGGCAGCAAAGCGGCCACAACGGTCACCGCGCTGGCACTCGTCGCGTTAGCCGGCGGCCTCGCCGCCTCGATCGCGGGCCGGGTTGCGCGCTGGATCATTACGGCGATCATCGTCCTGGCGTCGGTGGGCATCGTTGCCGCCGCCGTAACGGTCATGTCGGACCCCCTCGCCGCAGCCCAGGGGTCCATCGCCGCCGCCACCGGCATTACCGGGAGCAGCGTCCAGGTGAGCGTCTCAGCCTTCCCGGCACTCGCCGTCGTCGCCGGCGTCCTGCTGGGTCTGGGTGCCCTGCTGATCATTCCGGCGGGCCGGCACTGGAAAGCCCGGACCAAATATGACGCCGCACCGGCTGGCGGGCCCGCTGCAGCCGACGGCCCCGCAGACGAGATCGACAGCTGGGACAGGCTGTCCCGGGGCGACGATCCGACGTAGGCAGGGACCGCCGATGTCCAAGGCACGGCCAAAAAATGGCAGAATGTAAGCAGTATTCATCCTGAGGAGATTTCCATGAGCAAAGCCACTGTTTCCGCATCCAAATCCGCTGCTGCGCAGAACGTCAACACCGGCGTCGACCACAGCGCAGACCTCGGCCACGGCAACAGCCCGGCCGCCTGGACCTGCGTGATCGTTATGCTGGTGGGCGCCCTCATTGCGTCCATCGCCTTTGTCATCGCCAGCACCCCCATCTTCATTGCCGGCGCGGCAGTCATGGTGATCGGCCTGCTGCTCGGCTGGATCATGCGGAAGGCCGGCTACGGCGTGGACGGCAGCAAGCTGAAGAACTCCGGCCACTAGCAGTGACTGTTCTCGATGACATCAATGCCGGTGCACGGGAGGACATGGAGGCCCGCCGGCGCCTGGTGTCCCTCGCTGAACTGAAGGACCGCGTCGAAGCGGAGGCGCCCGCGCGTGACGCTTGGGCAGCCCTCGGCGGCGGCGACTCGCCGCGGAACCACCTGAAGGTCATTGCCGAAATCAAGCGTCGCAGCCCCTCCAAGGGCGACCTGGCGAGCATCGCCGATCCGGCCGAGCTGGCGGTCCAGTACGCCGACGGCGGTGCGTCCGTGATCAGCGTGCTCACCGAGCAGCGCCGGTTCAGCGGCTCCCTCGCCGATTTCGACGCCGTCCGCAAAGCCGTGGATGTGCCGCTGCTGCGCAAGGACTTCACGGTCGACGAATACCAGATCTGGGAAGCACGTGCGCACGGGGCTGACCTGGTCCTGCTGATCGTCGCCTCGCTGACCGACGCGGAACTGCGCGACTTCAGCCAGCTCACCCGTGAGCTGGGGATGAACGCGCTGGTGGAGACGCACACGGCGGAAGAGATCGAGCGCGCCGTTGCGGCTGATGCCCGGATCATCGGCGTCAATGTCCGGAACCTCAAGACGCTCGACGTCGACCGTTCCGTTTTTGCCTCCCTCGCCGGCGGCATCCCCCCGGAAGCGGTCATCGTTGCCGAGTCCGGGGTCCGCGACGTGGACGACGTCAGGCATTACGCCGCGAGCGGCGCCAACGCCGTCCTCGTGGGCGAAGCGCTCGTGAGCGACGCAACCCCACGTGAGCGGATCGCCGAATTTACCGCTGCCGGGGCAGAAGCCATCGCAGCACGGGTCTGACGACCCGGGCGCCCCGGCATCAGTCTGCTGAAGCCGGGCGCCACCCGATTTTTCTTATGAACAGTGGAACAGGATGGTGAGACCGATGGTCGACGCGCCAACAACCGGCTCTGATGAGGGCACCGCGGACGCATTTCTGCAAGGAGACCGGTCCCTGCGCCACGCGCCGGGTCCGTATTTCGGCTCCTACGGCGGGCGCTGGATGCCCGAATCCCTTATCGCTGCCCTGGATGAGCTGGAAGACACATTCGAAAAGGCCAAGGCCGACCCGGAATTCGTCGCCCAGATCAAGGACCTGAACAAGAACTACTCAGGCCGGCCCTCGTTGCTGACGGAGGCGAAGCGCTTCGCGGAGCACGCCGGGGGAGTCCGCGTCTTCCTCAAGCGCGAGGACCTCAACCACACCGGTTCGCACAAGATCAACAACGTCCTGGGCCAGGCCCTGCTGGCCAAGCGCATGGGCAAGACCCGGGTGATCGCCGAGACCGGGGCCGGCCAGCACGGCGTGGCCAGCGCAACGGCCGCCGCCCTGCTGGGCCTCGAGTGCGTGGTGTACATGGGTGCCGAGGACTGCCGGCGCCAGGCGCTGAACGTGGCCCGGATGGAGCTCCTGGGCGCCACGGTCATTCCGGTAACGAGCGGCTCGCGGACCCTCAAAGATGCCATCAACGAGGCGCTCCGCGACTGGGTCGCGAACGTGGACCACACCCACTACCTGCTCGGCACGGCTGCCGGAGCCCACCCGTTCCCGGCGATGGTGCGGTACTTCCACGAGGTCATCGGCGAAGAAGCCCGGGCCCAGATCCTGGAACAGGCCGGCCGGCTGCCGGATGCCGTCTGCGCCTGCATCGGCGGCGGCTCCAACGCGATCGGCATCTTCCACGGCTTCCTGGACGATCCTTCGGTCCGGATTTACGGGTTCGAGGCCGGCGGCGACGGCGTGGAAACAGGCCGCCACGCCGCCACCATCAGCCTGGGCAAGCCGGGTGTGCTCCACGGTGCGCGCTCGTACCTGATGCAGGACGACGACGGGCAGACCATCGAGTCGCACTCCATCTCGGCGGGCCTGGACTATCCCGGCGTCGGCCCGGAGCACGCCTACCTTTCGGACATCGGCCGCGTCAGCTACGAACCCATCACCGACGCCGAAGCCATGGACGCCTTCCGGGTCCTGTGCCGGACCGAAGGCATCATCCCGGCCATCGAATCGGCCCACGCCCTGGCGGGCGCCATCAAGGTGGGCCAGCGCCTCGCGGCCGAGGCTGCCGCTGAAGGCCAGCCGGCGGACAGCAAGATCGTGATCGTAAACCTCTCCGGCCGCGGCGACAAGGACGTGGCCACGGCTGCTGAATGGTTCGACCTGCTGGACAAGGATTCTGTCGAGGCCGAGATCGGCAAAGAAGGGGAACAGCTGTGACCGGCGTTCAGGACATCACCAGCACCAGCAAATCGGCAGCGGCCATCGACAAGGCACGCGCCGAAGGGCGGGCCGCCCTCATCGGGTACCTGCCCGCCGGCTACCCGAGCGTGGAAGACACCATCGCAGCCGGCATCGCGCTGGCCGAGAACGGTGCCGACCTGATCGAAATCGGGATCCCCTACTCGGACCCGGTGATGGACGGACAGGTCATCCAGGCCGCCACCACCGAGGCCCTCGCCAAGGGTTTCCACGTCCGCCAGGTGTTCGACGTGGTCCGAGGCATCACCAGCAAGACCGACGCCGCCGTCCTGGTCATGACTTACTGGAACCCTGTAGTCCGGATGGGCGTGGACGAGTTCTCCCGCCAGCTGGCCGAGGCCGGGGGCGCCGGACTCATCACCCCGGACCTGATTCCCGATGAAGCCTCCGAATGGATGGCTGCCTCGGACAAGTACGGACTGGACCGGGTCTTCCTCGTCGCCCCGTCCTCCTCTCCGGAGCGCATGAAGCGCACGGTGGATGCCAGCAGGGGCTTCGTCTACGCAGTGTCCATCATGGGCGTCACCGGTGCCCGGAACTCCGTCAGCAGCGCAGCGGAAGGCGTCGTTGCCGCCGCGCATGCGGCAGGTGCCGAACGCGTATGCGTAGGCCTCGGAGTTTCCAACGCCGGGCAGGTCCGCGAGATCGCGGCCTACGCAGACGGGGTGATCGTGGGCACGGCACTCGTCGCAGCCATCCGCGACGGCGGCGTGGACGCTGTCGCCGCCCTGACCAAAGACCTCAGTACCGGCCTGACCAGGGAAGAAGCCTAACCAATGCAGACTGTCCTCCACGCGGCGGCCATGCTCCCCGCCAGCATTCCGAGCCCGGATTGGTCCGGGTTCGACATCCCGCTGCCGTGGGGGTCCCTGCGCATCCATGCTTACGCGCTGTGCATCCTGGCCGGAATCGTCGTTGGCCTGTGGCTGACGTCGGTCCGCTGGACCAGGCGCGGAACGCCGGAGGGCAGCCTGTGGGACATCGCCATCTGGGCGATCCCGTTCGGCATCATCGGCGGGCGCCTGTACCACGTGTTCTCTTCCCCGGACGCGTACTTCGGTCCCGGATTCGACGGCACGGGCGACCTGTCCCTGATTCCGCAGATCCAGCGCGGCGGACTGGGGATCTGGGGTGCCGTCCTGCTCGGCGCCGTGGGCGCCTGGATCGGTTGCCGCCGCGCAGGCGTCAAGCTGACCGCGTTCCTGGATGCCGCTGCTCCCGGGCTGCTGCTGGCCCAGGCTCTTGGACGCTGGGGCAACTACTTCAACCAGGAACTCTTCGGCGGCCCCACCACCCTTCCGTGGGGCCTCCAGATCGACGCCGACAATCCCAACTTTCCTGCGGGGATGCCGGCCGACACCCTGTTCCACCCGACGTTCCTGTATGAGTCCCTGTGGAACATCGCGGGCGTACTGATCCTGCTGGCACTGGACCGGAAGTTCAACTTCCGCCGCGGCCGACTGTTCTGGCTCTACGCCATGTACTACACCCTGGGCCGGGTGTGGATCGAGGCCATGCGGATCGACGATGCCGAACAGATCAGCCTGTTCGGAATTACCACCCGCCTCAATGTCTGGACCAGCATTTTCGTGTTCCTTGCGGCGCTGATCGTGTTCATCGTTCTCGGGCTCCGCAAGCGCGACGAGCCGGACACCCCGTACCTTGCCGGCCACGTTCCGGCCGTAACAGACGGCGACGCCGATGCCGACGGCGGCACCGGGGCCGACGAAGACGGTACCGCCGAGGCCGGGGACCGCGAAGACGACGAACTGGCAGCTGTTCCAGCGAACGGCAAAAGCATCCGGCATTCGGACAAGAGTGTCTCAGATAGTGGGTCCCGTGATAATCTCCCTGATAACCAAAGCGGTCCGGGGCACACTTCCGCCCCAACTGAAGCGGTGACGGAACCAACCGTCGGCACCAAGCCCGCCGAGGGCCCGCAGGCCGCCGGCGACTCCGCGCACCAGGACTCCGGATCCGCGCCGGGCACTGACCGCACCAAGTAGTCAGGGCCGGCAAACCGGGCAGCAGGGCTACCGCCCGCAGCGCCCGTTCCCACAGCGTCGTGGCACCAGGGCCCCCTCCCGTCAGCACAGAGCTGCCGCCGGGTCAAGCCCAGGTCAGGGCCTGCGTAACTGTTAGTTCAGCAGGCCGGGCTGACCTACAATTTCCAGTAAGTAACACTTTGTTGTGCCCATCACACAGGCACCGCGAGTGGGGCCAACGTTGTCCCTTCCATACGCTCGATCAGGAGGAAGGACGTCTCCCATGACCCAAACTCTTCACAGCCCCAGTTGGTCCGAACCGAACCAGCCGGCAGCTGCCATGTCGCCGTTCAAGCGGTTTGCGGCGCTGCCGGAAGCCGGCGGGCTCTACAACCCGGAGCAGGAGAAGGACGCCTGCGGCCTCGCCATCATTGCCACGCTCCGCGGGGAGCCCGGCTATGACATCGTCGACGCCGCCCTGACAGCCCTGCGCAACCTTGAGCACCGCGGCGCCGTGGGCGCCGACGAGGGGACGGGCGACGGCGCCGGACTGCTGATGCAGATCCCGGACGAGTTCTTCCGGGCCGTCACCGAGTTTGAGCTTCCTGCACCCGGTCAATACGTCGCCGGTACGGCATTCCTGCCAGCGGAGCAGCGCGAAGCCGATGCCGCCAAGGCCGGCATCGAAGGGCTCGCGGCTGATGAGGGCCTCACGGTCCTCGGCTGGCGTGAAGTCCCGATCGTGGCCGACCTCGTTGGCGCCATGGCGCGTGCCTGCATGCCGTACTTCTCGCAGCCGTTCTTTGCCTCCAGCACCGGGGAAGTGCTGGAGCGCAACGAACTGGACTCCCGGGCCTGGCGCATCCGCAAGCGCGCCCAGAACAAGTTCGGCGTGTACTTCCCGTCGCTGTCCTCCCGGACCATCGTCTACAAGGGCATGCTGACCACCGCACAGCTGGAGCCGTTCTACCCGGACCTTTCGGACAAGCGCTTCAAGACCAAGCTCGCGATCGTCCACTCGCGTTTCTCCACCAACACGTTCCCGTCATGGCCCCTGGCCCAGCCGTTCCGCACCATCGCCCACAACGGTGAAATCAACACCGTCAAGGGCAACCGGAACTGGATGCGTGCACGCCAGTCCCAGCTGGCCAACCCGCTGCTGGGTGATTCGCCCGAGGAGCTGTACCCCATCTGCACCCCGGGCGCCTCCGACTCGGCGTCGTTCGATGAAGTGGCCGAACTGCTGTGGCTTTCCGGACGCCCCATCACGCACTCGATCATGATGATGATCCCCGAGGCCTGGGAAAACCACGCCACGATGGATCCCGCCCGCAAGGCGTTCTACGAATACCACTCCCTGCTGATGGAACCGTGGGACGGCCCTGCCGCCGTCTCCTTCACCGACGGCAGCCTGGTGGGCGCAACGCTTGACCGCAACGGCTTGCGCCCCGGCCGCTACTGGATCACAGAAGACGGACTGGTGGTGTTTGCCTCGGAGGTGGGCGTCATCGACGTCGAACCTTCCAAGGTGGTCAAGAAGGGCCGCGTTTCCCCGGGCAAGATGTTCCTGGTGGACACCGAGGCCGGCCGGATCATCGACGATGAAGAGGTCAAGGCTGAAGTCGCCGCCGCCAACCCGTGGGCGGAGTGGGTCAAGGACAACCTGATCGACCTCAATGACCTGCCGGAACGCGAGCACGTGGTGCACACGGCCGCATCCGTGAACATCCGCCAGCGGACCTTCGGCTACACCACCGAAGAACTGAAGATCCTGCTGGGCCCGATGGCACGCACCGGTGCCGAGCCCCTCGGCGCCATGGGTTCGGACACTCCCGTGGCTGTGCTGTCCAAGCGCCCGAGGCTCCTCTTCGACTACTTTGTGCAGTCTTTCGCGCAG
Source organism: Arthrobacter sp. NPDC058288 (assembly GCF_042880995.1). NCBI lineage: Bacteria > Bacillati > Actinomycetota > Actinomycetes > Micrococcales > Micrococcaceae > Arthrobacter > Arthrobacter sp. NPDC058288. Next base: position 81,988 of record NZ_JBHVYH010000007.1, on the reverse strand, counting down.
GTCACCAACCCGCCGCTGGACGCCATCCGCGAAGAGCTGGTCACCTCACTCATGTGCGCCATCGGCCCGAACGGCAACCTGCTGGACACCAAGCAGGTCCGGCAGCCGCAGGTTTCGCTGCCGTTCCCGGTGATCAACAACGACCAGCTCGCCAAGATCGCCAACATCGAAACCCCCGACGGCGACAGGGTCGCCATGAAGGTCCGCGGCCTGTACCGGCCCGAAGGCGGCGAAAACGCCCTGCGTGCCCGCCTGACGGAAATCTGCGAGCAGGTTTCCGGCGCCATCAACCGCGGCGTTCAGTATGTGGTGCTTTCGGACCGTGATTCGAACGCGCAGTGGGCGCCCATCCCGTCGCTGCTGCTGGTCAGCGCCGTACACCACCACCTGCTGCGCAGCGCCAACCGGACCAAGACCGCCTTGGTGGTCGAGGCCGGCGACGTCCGCGAGACGCACCACGTGGCAGTCCTGATCGGCTACGGTGCCTCCGCCGTGAACCCGTACCTGGCCATGGAATCCGTGGAGCAGCTCATCAGCAGCGGCGATGTTGTTGGCGTGACTCCGCAGGACGGCGTCTACAACCTGATCAAGGGCCTCGGCAAGGGCGTCCTGAAGATCATGTCCAAGATGGGCATCTCGACGGTTGCCTCCTACACCGGTGCGCAGACGTTCGAAGCCCTTGGCCTCGGCCAGGAACTAGTGGACGAATTCTTCGCCGGCACGCACTCCCAGCTCGGTGGCGTCGGACTCGACGTCATCGCCGCTGAAGTGTCCGCACGTCACCAGATGGCCTACCCGGAAGGCGGCATCGAGCAGCCGCACCGTCCGCTGCTGGGCGGCGGCGAATACCAGTGGCGCCGTGACGGCGAGCCGCACCTGTTCAACCCGGAGACCGTGTTCCGGCTGCAGCACGCCACGCGTGAACGCCGCTATGACATCTTCAAGCAGTACACCCGCGGCGTGGACGACCAGTCCGAGAACCTCATGACCCTCCGCGGCCTGCTGAAGTTCAAGACCGGTGCCCGTCCCGTGGTTCCGCTCGAAGAAGTGGAGCCCGTCTCCAGCATCGTCAAGCGCTTCTCCACCGGTGCGATGAGCTACGGGTCCATCTCGAAGGAAGCCCACGAAACACTCGCGATCGCCATGAACCGGCTGGGCGGCAAGTCCAACACCGGTGAAGGCGGCGAGGACGTTGACCGCCTGCTGGATCCCGAGCGCCGCTCGGCCGTCAAGCAGATCGCCTCGGGCCGCTTCGGCGTCACGAGCCTGTACCTGACCAACGCCGACGACATTCAGATCAAGATGGCGCAGGGCGCCAAGCCCGGCGAAGGCGGCCAGCTGATGGCGCAGAAGGTGTACCCCTGGGTTGCCCGCACGCGCCATTCAACCCCCGGCGTCGGACTCATTTCGCCGCCCCCGCACCACGACATCTACTCGATCGAAGACTTGGCGCAGCTGATCTACGATGCCAAGCGCGCCAATCCTTCGGCCCGGGTGCACGTCAAGCTCGTCTCCGAGGTGGGCATCGGCACAGTTGCCGCCGGTGTCACCAAGGCGAAGGCCGACGTCGTACTGGTTTCCGGTCACGACGGCGGTACCGGCGCCTCGCCGCTGAACTCGCTCAAGCATGCCGGTGTTCCGTGGGAACTGGGGCTCGCAGAGACCCAGCAGACCCTGATGCTCAACGGCCTGCGCGACCGCGTGGTGGTGCAGGTGGACGGGCAGCTGAAGACCGGCCGCGACGTCGTGATCGCCGCGCTGCTCGGCGGCGAGGAATTCGGGTTCGCCACGGCACCGCTGGTGGTGGAAGGCTGCATCATGATGCGCGTCTGCCACCTGGACACCTGCCCGGTGGGCGTTGCCACGCAGAATCCCGAGCTGCGGGCCCGCTTCAGCGGCAAGCCGGAGTTCGTGGTGAACTTCTTCGAGTTCCTCGCGGAGGAAGTCCGTGAGATCCTCTCCGAGCTCGGTTTCCGGAGCATCGAAGAGGCGATCGGCCACGCCGAGATGCTGGATACCCGTGAGGCGATCAACCACTGGAAGGCCGAAGGGCTGGACCTGGACCCGATCCTGCACGGACTCGAGTTCGACGACGACGCCCCGCTGCGCAACCTGACCGGCCAGAACCACGAGCTGGACAAGCACTTCGACCAGCGACTGATCACCATGGCCGCCGAGGCGCTGACAGACCGCAGCCCGGTGAAGATTGCGGTGGACGTCATCAACACGGACCGCTCCGTGGGCACCATGCTGGGCCACACCGTCACCAAGACGTTCGGTACGGACGTACTGGCGACGGACACGATCGACATCACGCTGACCGGCACTGCCGGCCAGTCACTGGGCGCCTTCCTGCCCGCCGGTATTACGCTGCGCATGTTCGGTGATTCGAACGACTACGTGGGCAAGGGTCTTTCCGGCGGCCGCATCATCGTCCGCCCGGACCGGACCAACGTGTTCCAGGCGGAGAGCAACGTGATCGCCGGCAACGTGATCGGTTACGGTGCCACCAGCGGCGAGATGTTCCTTCGGGGCCAGGTGGGCGAACGATTCCTGGTCCGCAACTCCGGCGCCACCGCGGTTGTCGAAGGCATCGGCGACCACGGCTGCGAGTACATGACCGGCGGCCAGACGCTGATCATTGGCCGCACGGGCCGTAACTTCGGTGCGGGCATGTCCGGCGGAACGGCCTACGTGCTGGACCTGCGGACCACCCGCGTGAACAAGCAGGCGCTGGAGTCCGGCGAACTGCAGCTGCGCGAACTGGACGCCGAGGACCGCGACATTGTCCACGGCCTGCTGGTCAAGCATGTTGAGGAAACCGAATCGCTGCACGCCGAGCGGTTGCTGGAAAACTTCGACGACACCGCAGCCCGCATTACCAAAGTCCTGCCGCGCGACTACGCGGCCGTATTGCAGACACGCCTTGACGCGATCGAAGAGGGCCTGGACCCCGATGGCGAAGAAGTATGGTCTCGAATCCTGGAGGTGACCGGTGGCTGATCCACGCGGATTTCTGAAAGTACGTCAGCGTGAAACCCAGCCGCGCCGTCCTGTTCCCGTCCGCATCATGGACTGGAAGGAAGTTTACGAGGCCCAGGAAAAGGGTGTCCTGAAGAGCCAGGCCGGCCGCTGCATGGACTGCGGCGTGCCGTTCTGCCACCAGGGCTGCCCGCTGGGCAACCTGATTCCCGAGTGGAACGACCTCGTGTGGCGGGACAAGGGTGAGGAAGCGATTGAGCGGCTGCATGCCACCAACAACTTCCCGGAGTTTACCGGCCGCCTTTGCCCGGCTCCCTGTGAGGCGTCCTGCGTGCTGGGGATCAACCAGCCTGCGGTGACCATCAAGCAGGTTGAGGTTTCCATCATCGATCAGGCTTTCGACAACGGCTGGGTCAATCCGCTGCCGCCGACCCGCCTGACGGGCAAGACCGTGGCAGTGGTGGGCTCCGGCCCGGCCGGCCTGGCCGTTGCCCAGCAGCTGACGCGTGTGGGTCACACCGTTGCGGTGTACGAGCGCGACGACAAGATCGGCGGGCTCCTGCGCTACGGCATCCCCGACTTCAAGATGGAGAAGGAACAGGTTGACCGCCGCCTTGAGCAGATGAAGGCCGAAGGCACCCGTTTCCGGACCGGAGTCGCTGTTGGTACTGACGTGACCTGGGAGCAGCTCCGTCGGCGTTACGACGCCGTGGTGGTTGCCACCGGTGCCACCGTGCCGCGCGACCTGCCCATTCCGGGCCGCGAGCTCGAAGGCGTCCACTTCGCCATGGATTACCTCGTTCCCGCCAACCGCGTGGTGGCGGGGGAGCAGGTGGAGAACCAGATCCATGCCAAGGGCAAGCACGTGGTAATCCTGGGCGGCGGAGACACGGGGGCCGACTGCCTCGGTACCGCGCATCGCCACGGCGCCGCGTCTGTGACCACACTGGCGATCGGCAAGCAGCCGTCCGTGGAACGCACCCCGAACCAGCCCTGGCCCACTTTCCCCACGCTTTTCGAGGTGGCGAGTGCGCACGAAGAGGGCGGCGAGCGGACATACCTGGCCTCCACGGTGGAGTTCGTTGGCGAAAACGGCAAGCTCACCGGCGTTAAGGTTGCTGAGACCGAATTCGTGGACGGCAAGCGGCTTCCCAAGGCCGGCACCGAGCGGATCATTCCCGCGGACCTGGTGTTCCTGTCCCTGGGCTTCACCGGTGCGGAACCTGCCGGCATCACCGATCAGGTCCACGCCGAATTCGATGGCCGCGGGAACGTGGCGCGTGACGGCTACTACATGACCAACACCGAGGGTGTGTTCGTTGCCGGTGACGCCGGCCGCGGCCAGTCGCTCATCGTGTGGGCCATCGCCGAAGGCCGTGCCTGCGCCGCGGCGGTAGACAAATTCCTGATGGGAACCACGATCCTGCCTGCCCCGGTTGCCCCAACCGACCGGGCGATCGCCGTTCTCTAGTCACAAACGGGGGACCACGGAAGTTCACCTGCGGTACAACTCCATTCCAGAAACAGACCAATAGGGTAGGTATATGAGACGCGCAAAAATCGTGGCAACGTTCGGACCGGCTATTTCCAGCTTCGAGAACACCCTCGCAGTTGTTGAAGCCGGCGTGGATGTTGCCCGCATGAACATGAGCCACGGCGACTACTCGGTACACGACGTGACGTACGAGAACGTCCGCCGGGCCTCGAAGCAGCTCGGCAAGCCCGTGGCCATCATGGCTGACCTCCAAGGCCCCAAGATCCGCCTGGGCCGCTTTGTTGACGGCCCGCACGAGCTGGCTGTCGGCGACATCTTCACCATCACCACCGAAGACGTCCCGGGCACCAAGGACATCTGCTCCACCACGCTCAAGAGCCTGACCGACGACGTCAACGTCGGCGATGCGCTGCTGATCGACGACGGCAAGGTCGCCCTGCGGGCGCTTGAGGTCGACGACGTCAAGGTGGTCGCCCAGGTGACTGTCGGCGGCATGGTTTCCAACAACAAGGGCATCAACCTGCCCGGTGTTGCCGTCAACGTCCCCGCCCTGAGCGAAAAGGACGAGGACGATCTGCGCTGGGCCATGCGCCGCGGCGTGGACATGGTTGCCCTTTCCTTCGTGCGTGACGCCTCGGACATCAAGCGCGTCCACGAAATCATGGACGAAGAGGGACGCCGCGTGCCCGTGATCGCGAAGATCGAGAAGCCGCAGGCTGTTGACCAGCTCCACGAGATCATCGATGCGTTTGACGCCATCATGGTGGCCCGTGGCGACCTCGGCGTGGAGCTGCCCCTCGAAGAGGTGCCGATCGTCCAGAAGCGAGCCATCGAACTGGCCCGCCGCTGGGCCAAACCGGTCATCGTGGCCACCCAGGTGCTTGAGTCCATGATCGACAACCCGCGCCCCACCCGTGCGGAGGCTTCGGACTGCGCCAACGCAGTGCTCGACGGCGCCGACGCAGTGATGCTCTCCGGCGAGACGAGCGTGGGCAAGTACCCGATCGAAACCGTCAAGGTCATGGCCCGGATCATCGAATCCACCGAGGTCCACGGCCTCGAGCGGGTCCCCCCGCTGGGCACCAAGCCCAAGACCCGTGGCGGCGCCATCACCCGCGCCGCCGTCGAGATCGCCGACCAGCTGGATGCCAAGTACATCTGTGCATTCACCCAGTCCGGTGACTCGGCACGCCGCCTTTCCCGGCTGCGTCCGGTCCGGCCGGTCTTCGCGTTCACTCCGGTGGAGCACGTGTGGAACCAGCTTGCACTGACCTGGGGCATCCAGCCGGTCCTGGTTCCCATGGTGGACCACACCGACGAAATGACCGCCCAGGTGGACCGCAGCCTGCTGGAACTGAACCTGGTGGAAGACGGCGACCTGGTGGTCATCGCTGCCGGTTCCCCTCCCGGAAAGGCCGGTTCGACCAACTCGCTGAAGGTGCACAAGGTGGGCGACCTGACCGACACCGGCCGCTCCGGTGAAGGCGTCAGCAACAAGGAAAAGCTCGGTCCCTGGCCGGAAAAGAAGAAGAAGGCCTAGTATGTCCCCTGCGTGCGGCGCGAGCCGCACGCAGGACAAAAGGGAGGATCCCCGCCGGTTGGCGGGGATCCTCCCTTTTTGTCTCTAACTGCTCGACGGCAGCTGGTGCCGGCGGGCAAGCAGCCCGGCAGGCCGCCGTCGTACGTTGCCTGCCGGACCGCTGTTGCTAGTTGACCTGGTTGATGATGGTTTCGGCAACCTCGCGCATGCTGAGGCGGCGGTCCATGGACGTCTTCTGGATCCAACGGAAGGCCTCAGGCTCGGTGAGGCCCATCTTGGTGGTGAGCAGGCTCTTGGCGCGCTCTACGAGCTTGCGGGTGGCGAACTGCTCCTGGAGGTCCGAGACCTCGTTTTCGAGGGCCTTGATCTCCTCATGGCGGGAGAGCGCGATTTCCAGGGCGGGGATGAGATCCGCGGGCGTGAACGGCTTGACCACGTAGGCCATGGCGCCGGCGTCGCGGGCGCGCTCCACGAGTTCCTTCTGGCTGAAGGCCGTCAGGAGGACTACGGGGGCGATACGGGCCTTGACGATCTTCTCGGCTGCCGAGATGCCGTCCATGACGGGCATCTTGACGTCCATCAGGACGAGGTCAGGCTTGAGTTCCTCGGCGAGCTGGACGGCCTTCTCGCCGTTGTCCGCTTCGCCGATGACGTCATAGCCCTCGCCCCGGAGGATTTCGATGATGTCCAGGCGGATAAGGGTCTCGTCCTCGGCGACAATAACGCGGCGCGCCGGCTGGGTGTTGGGGTTTGACTCCGTCTGTTCTGACACGGGAACTCCTTGAAAGGTACGGCGGGAACTAGTCCATCTTAGTTGTGCCCGCCGTTGTACTTGGAACTGCTTGGGTTCGTTGCGGCGTCACTGGCGCGATTCTGGAATTCAGCCTATCTGCATGTAGAGTAATTCCGCGCACTGGAAGCGATCGCGTTGCTCACAACGCTGCTGTGAGCCTAAGATTGTTACTTCCGTGTAATCCGCGCCCGAGTGGCGGAATTGGCAGACGCGCCGCACTCAAAATGCGGTATCGAAAGGTGTGTGGGTTCGAGTCCCACCTCGGGCACGCATAACCTCTCCTCAGAGGGGTTTTTGCTTTAATGTGTGGACATTTTGACTCGGCGGGTCCCTCCGACGTTGTCCGCGGTTTGTGCCTGGCGCCGCGGAGGCCTGTTTGGTTGTGTGGGTGGCGGGGTCAGGATTCTTGGTGGTGGGTCCTCCGCCTGCTGGGATCTAGGGCTATGTGGCGTCCCTTCTTGCTGTTTCCGGTGGCCGGTTGTTGGCCTTCACTCGTTCATGGCCAGGAGTTGTGGTGACGACATGACCAAGACGAACTTTCTTCGAGGATCTTCCTCGATAGCTGCCTTCTGCGAGCCAGGTAGCGTGCGCTCATCGCGTGTTTGTCCGGGCAAAGGGGTGTGCACATTGTGCACACTTTTGTGCACGGGCGGCTTTGGGGCCCTCATTTTGGTCCCTTGCTCATGGTTCTGCCTTCACCACTTTATAAAGTCGGCTGTTGCAGGCGACATGACTTTGCGGTCCGGATCGTAGGATTTCCTAGGACGCCCGGGGTTCAGCCGGAATGCCTTTTGGGCCCACCTGTGGCTGACCTAGGATCCGTCGTCAGGGTGAAGGTGTGTGGGATCCGGACTCTCCTTCCGGGGGCAGGTTTTGGTTGATCCGTAAGACCCGTCCATCGTTGGACGCGCGACTATCGTTTTCCTCCGATGCATAGGATCGGCGCCGTTGCCGCTAGGAAAGGCGTCCCGCTCAGACTTGCGGTAGATGGGGCGGCTTCCGCGGCCCTCAGAGGCGGGCTGGTCACCGAAGGTCGTTCCGGTGACACGGCGAGGAGCATGCTGGCGGCACTGGCGTTGTGGACGAGGCTGCTGGGTCGCTGCCGGGACCGGATGTGTCTGTCAGATTTGGGCGTCGTTCTGATACATGGAGTCACCGCTGGGTTGCGAGGTCCGGAACGCAACTTGGGGGACAGGGAGCGGTTCAACGTTTCGAGAGGAAATAAGCGACGGAGGGGCGCCGAACGAAACTTTGGATCGTGAGCGGCGCATAGCGCCCTGGTTGCGCGGAGGAACCGCCCAGCGATGATGGGGATCAGAATGACAACTGTGACATCAAGCCGAACGGCTCCGTCGAACCCTTGACCTGGCACCTATGGGAGACGCCCATATCCTGCCAGGTGTCGCGGTGTCGCGGTGTCGCGGTGTCGCGGTGCCGCCAGGGACGAGTCAGGTCTCAGGTTGCGGTCTAAGAGTTTGCCCACCCCTCGTCAGAAAAGCAGAATTAACTCTATTCGGACGACCCCTGGCAACCTGCTGACGTCCGGTTGGGGTGTGTTCCAACTTGGTTTGGTCTTCCGGCGTGCAACGCCTCCGACGGAGGCTGATCGTTGGGTGAGGCGGGCAGGCAACCCTGATTCTTCAGATTTCTGGAGACTGAATGACGGCCGGCGGCGTGCCGTCGCACGCACTTCTCGGCGGCCGTTTTAAGTGCCGGGCATCACTTGCCTCCCCAGGCAGCGATGGCTCGTTCGACATAAGTCGAGACGCTGGCGCGTATGTCGGTTTCGGGGTTGAGGAGCCATTGTAGACCGATGCCGTCCATCATGGCGGTGAGTAGCCGCACCTCGACCTCGATCTGCGCAGGGGAGAGGGGGGCGATATCCCCGGCCTCGACGGCTTCTTGCAAATGCGCTGAGAGGGTGCCCAGGTTTGCGATGTAGCGCTGGGTGATGAACGCGTGCCCCGGGTGGGCCGTGTTGGAGGCCTCGGCTGCGATGGTCGTGAATAGCTCGAGTAGGCCGCGGTTGTCCTGGTGGGCGGACATGACGTCTGGCAGCCGCCGGAAGTAGTCCAGGCCGCTGACGTCTGTGAGTCCGTTGTCCACGGTCCGTCGGTCCCATTCTTCCAGCACGGCCGTGAGCAGGCCTTCCTTGCTGCCGAAGCGCTGGATCAGGGTGGCGTGGTTGACCCCGGCCTGTTCGGCGATCGTGCGGAGGGAGCCGCCGGCGAAGCCGTGTTCGCCGAAGACGTCCATGGCGATGCCGACGAGCTGCTCGCGCCGGCGGATTCCTGTGCGGTAGGGGCCCCGTGTTCTGGTTTGCGCGCTTTCTGGCATGCCACTACTTTCTCATGACCGTTGCCTAAATATAACCAATCGGTTAGTGTTTAAATTCGAACACGGCCTGTAGCCGTCCGGGGCGTCCAGACAGATGGCTGCACGTGTCAGCCCGGTCCCGAAACTCGCAGATGGGAATCCTTTAGATGAAGTACTCCGTTCTCGGCCCGACCGGCGTGCGTGTGTCCCGCATCTGCGTGGGTACGGCGACTTTCGGCGTGGCACCGAGCGCAAACGAAGCTGATGGAGTCGTAGGAGCAGCCCTGGATCTGGGCATCAACTTCTTCGACACCGCTGACGTCTACGGCTCGACCCCGACGTTCGACCGGCCCGGGGCCCCGCCCGCCTCAGAGCGCGAGTCCGCGGAGGAGATCCTCGGTCGTGCCCTCGCCGGTCATCGGGACGAGGTGGTGCTGGCCACGAAGTCGGGGGAGCGCCGCTTCGACCCGGATGCCGGTCTCTCGCGCCGGTACATCATTCAGCAGGTCGAGCAGAGCCTGCGTCGGCTGCGTACTGACCGCATCGACCTCTATTACGCGCATTTCCCGGATCCGAACACGCCCCTGGAACAGACACTCGCCGTTTACGATGATCTGATCCGGCAGGGGAAGCTGCGCTATGTCGCCTTGTCCAACCATCCAGCGTGGCAGGTGACCGAGTCGCTGTGGATCGCCGATGACCGTCGGCTGGTGTCCGCTCCCGTGGCCGCGCAGGTGATGTACAGCCTCCTGGACCGAAGCGTCGAGAACGAGCTCAGTGGCGAGTGCGTGCGGTTCGGACTGTCGATCATTCCCTACGCGCCGCTGCATGGTGGCCTGTTGGCCGACCTGTCGGTGCTGGACCGCCCGATCGCCGGAGGCAAGCGCTACGGAGGACCCGGTTATTCGGAGTCCGAGATCGCGGTCGCCCGCAAGCTCGACCGGCTGGCCCGCGAGTGGGAGTTGGAAATGCAGCAGGTCTCGCTGGCCTGGCTGCTGTCCCGCCCGGCCGTTGCATCGGTGATCGTCGGAGCCGAGACCGTTGGGGAGCTCCGCGCCAACGCCTCGGCCGCCGATGTCGAGCTCACCCAGGAACAGTTGGATGCGGTCTCGGCGCTGACCGCCGGGACCAGGTCCTGATCGGAAGAGACAAGGAACACTGATGAAGAACTCACTTCTTGGCCAGACAGGTGTCACATAACAGTGTCCGTAAAGGATCCCCATGCGGGCTGCAGGACGACAAGGCGGCTGTGCTTACCAAGGGACGAACTGATATGCAAAACCTTTCAATCTTTTTGGAAAAGGTATTTCTGTTCGACAAATAGGAAGCCTAGCCTTGAATGAAGCGCACACTGTGTGATGCCAACCACCCGTAGCTGCCCGGAAGGGCAACGCAGAAACCCTTGACGAAATGTCCACGACAAAGGAGTCACCGTGACCACGGAAACCCAGGCAACCGCAGCCGCCTCAGGTGCAGGCGCAACTGCCCGCTTCAGGGAAAACAAGCACGTCAACGCAGCAACCAGCAAGGAACGCGTGAGCGCCCTCGCCGGCAGGATAATCAAAGCTATCAACGAAACCGTGATCGAGGAAAAAGTCAGTTATGACGAGTACAACGCTCTCAAAGCCTGGCTGATTCAGGTCGGTGAGGACGGCGAATGGCCGCTCTTTCTTGACGTCTGGGTGGAGCACTCGGTCGAAGAAGTTGCCAACGCCAACCGGCACGGCTCCAAAGGAACCATCGAAGGCCCCTACTACATCCCGAACGCGCCCGTTCAAAACTCACCAGCCACGCTGCCAATGCGGCATGACGAGTCGGGCACGCCGTTGCTGTTCCAGGGCCAGGTCACGAGCGTTGCCGGGCAGCCTCTGGCCGGCGCGTTGATTGAGCTGTGGCACGCTGATGACCTCGGGTTCTACTCCCAGTTTGCGCCGGGCCTGCCTGAATGGAACCTTCGCGGGTCCGTTATTGCCGACGCCGAAGGCAAATTCCAGATCAACACCATTCAGCCGGCCCCGTACCAGATTCCGACGGACGGCGCTTGTGGTGCCCTAATCGCCGCGGCCGGCTGGCACGCCTGGCGTCCGGCCCACCTGCACCTGAAGGTCTCGGCTCCGGGTCACCAACTCATCACCACCCAGTTGTACTTCCAGGGTGATGAGCACGTCGCAGACGACATCGCTTCAGCCGTCAAGCCGGAACTGATCCTAGCGCCGACCGACCGCACGGACGGCAAGGGACGGGAAGTCACCTACGACTTCGTCCTCGATCCGGAGAACTGATACAACTCCACGTATCGGAAGGTGGAGCCTCCGAAGGCATCGGTCGTCGGGTGGTCGGACTATTGCCACCCGGCGACTTTGCCGCGGTTGCTCCGATGCAGGGAAACGGAGTGACACATGACGTCCGTGACAACGATGCCCGTAGTTAACGACGAAATGGTCGACGAATTCTCAACGAGTCATCTGCCGTGGCAGTTGGATGTGGTTCGCGACGCGGCGTTGAAACACCGCGCGGCAGAATTTGGTGGGCTATGGGCTGTGGACTGCCGGCTGGGTGGCATGACAGGGCGGCGCGGCCAGCGGGAAATCAGCCAAACTGACGGAGATTACGTAGCCGTCCTATTGGTAAGGCGCGGCCGGGAAGTGTTTTCACAAGGGGGCAGACAGGCAGTTGTGGGACCAGGCAGTGCGGTCATGTGGGACGGAGTATTGCCCGGAGAGTGCTTCAGCGAGGGACCTCTCCTAAAAACAACACTCTTCATGCCCCGGCAGCTCTGCCTTGAGGCGTTGCCGCGCCTTGAATCACTTGTCGGGCGCCCCTTGAATAGCACGCCCAGCCTTCGTCTGTTGTTTGACTGGTTGCATACGTCGACAAGAGCGGTGGATCTGGACGAGGACTCAGCGGCGATGGCGGGACGGATAGCGGTCGATCTTTTGGCTTCCGCTATCGGCGCATCCTCCAACATCGTCTTCGACATAAAGACGATCCGCCTCATGGAAATCAAAGCCTTTGTCGAGTCCCGGCTGGGCGACTCCAGCCTTACCGTAGACGACATTGCTCACGGAAATGCAGTGTCGATCCGTTACCTCCATGCGCTGTTCGAGGGCACAGGGGAAACCTGCCGGGAATTTTTGATGCGTCGCCGCCGGGAAGTGGCGTACCAACTCCTCCTGTCACCCGCACCTGTCTCGGTCACCGAGGTGGCGCACCGGTGTGGTTTCGACAACCCGTCGTCGTTTAGTCGCGCCTTCCGTGCCGCATACGGCGTTTCCCCCCGCGAGGCACGGAACGCTCACCGCTCAATGTGATCTGAACGACTTTGTGCATATCCGGAACACTTCTGTGCACACGGCGGCAGGTTTTGCTTCCTCGAGTTTTCGATACTTGTGGAGGCGAGGAGATGCCTCCCGGTGACGAAGGAGTCCCAATTGACCAGTACCCTTAGCGAGCATGCCGTGAAACACGCCGCACTATTCCAGCCCGGACGAATCGGATCGATGTCCCTGAAAAACCGCTTCGTTCAGTCACCCATATTCACGCAGTATGCCGAGGTCGACGGGTATGCAGGCCCTCGCCTCATCGAGTATTTCCGGCAACGGGCCCGCGGTGGAGCAGGCCTTCTGATCACCGAGAACACCTCTGTTGACTGGCAGGTTGGCCGTACGGTCGGACACCCGATCCGGATCGACCATGACCGTTATCGGTCAGGTCTGGCCGACTTGGTGGAAGCGGTACACAATGAGGGCGCGAAAATTGCGGTGCAGTTGCACCATACGGGCCGGCAGAACTCGCAGGGCAATACCGAAGGCAATGTGCCCCCGATTGCGCCGACCGCCGGGATCACCAGTGCCTTTGGAACGGCGCCTCGCGCCATTGAGCTGGACGAGATTCCCGGCCTGGTCAATATGTACGCCCAAGGTGCCCGCCGCGCCAAGGAAGTTGGCTTCGACGCAGTGGAACTCCACGGCGCCCATGGATATCTGCTGGGTCAGTTCTTGTCGCCCAAGACCAACAAGCGCACGGACGGGTATGGAGGCTCGCTGGAAAACCGCGCCCGGTTCGCCCTCGAAGTGGTGCGGGCAGTTCGCGAACAGGTCGGTCCTGACTATCCGGTGATGTACCGGCTCAGTGTCGAGGAGCCGTACGAAAGCGGGCTCTCTTTGGACGACGGCCTGGCGTTCTGCCAAATGCTTGAAGAGCATGTGGACGCTTTGGACGTTTCGGCCGGCAACTATGACACGGCGGACGTTCTCCTACCCATGGTCCCGCCGGGCAACCTCCTGCACTACGCCAAAGAGGTGAAGAAGCGGGTCTCCGTGCCGGTCATCGGCGTCGGGCGTCTTGTCTGGTTACTGGATGAACTCAATGACGACGTCGCTGCCGGTGAATTGGACTTCGTCGCCATGGGACGGGCAGGTCTGGCTGATCCCACGATCGTTGAGAAGACCCGGCGTGGGGCAACGTCCAACATCCGTCGCTGCCTGGCGGTCAACGAGTGCATCTCCCGCTGGATGTTCAATGGCCAGCACACCCAGTGTGTTATCAACCCAGCGCTCTCCCAGGAGAAGCGGGCCGCCGAAGCCCGTCGGCAGGCTGTTCCCGCAAAGCGGGTCCTGGTCGTCGGAGCCGGCCCGGCCGGATGCGAGGCAGCCATTCTGGCCGCGGACCGGGGCCATGAAGTAACGCTGGTGGAGCGCGAGCAGGAGATCGGCGGTCAGTTGCGGGCCTGGGCTGCAGCTGAGGTCCTGAACAAGGAAGTATCAACGTTCGTCCAGTTCTACCGCGCCGAACTGGAGCGCACCGGCGTCGACGTGCGGCTCGGAACCGAGGTCACGGAAGCGGACATGGGCGGGTATGACACAGTCTTTCTCGCTACCGGCACCGAGAGTGCCGGTGCACCCCAGGGTGCAATCGATGCTGTGCAAATGCTGGCAGACCGCAGTGCGCCGGAGGCGAAGGAGGTGACCGTGCACGGAAACACTGAAACAGCTATGTTCGCAGCCCTGTGGCTAGCCGAACAGGGCCGGAAGGTAACGCTCAGCTCTCCCAGCGCGGACATTGGGCTCGATACGAATGACATGCAGCGAACCCATGTGAAGGGACTGCTCGCGGTTCGGAACGTCAACATTCGTACGGATCAGACGGCCCCTGTGGCAGGGACAGTGGTGTGGGCTCAGGACCGTACACCCAGCAATTTCCTGGCAGCGGCGGTCGACGACGGACGCATACGCACCATCGGCACACGCTTCCGGGGTGGCCGAATGTACGAGGCGACCCAGTCCGGTTTCTGGGCCGCAGCTGAGGTTTAGGAGGAGTACCAATGGTCATTCGCGCAATTGAACACATAGGCATCACAGTTCCTGATCTCGAACGGGCCACGGACTTCTTCGTGGACGCATTCGGAGCCGAAAAGATCTACGACATGCTCGACGAACCTTTGGCGGGGCCCGCTGTCGAGGCTGGTCTGGGCATCCCGCAAGGGGCGAGGATCGAGGCCATCCGTATGCTTCGTCTCGGAGACGGACCCAACCTGGAGTTGTTCACGTACTCCGGGGCTGCCCAGCGTGAGCCCGTCGTGCCGAGCGACTACGGACTTCAGCACTTTTGCGTCTACGTGGACGACATCGAGGAGGCTTCCACGCGGTTGGAAAAGGCCGGCGGTCAACTGCTCAGCGCGCCTGGCGATCTTCCCGGGGGTGACGCAGGGGAGGGCAACCGGTACCTCTACGCCCGCACCCCGTGGGGGAGCACGGTCGAACTCGTGACCTATCCCTCTCCGCAGGCTTACGAGTCGCGCACCCCGCTTCGCAGGTGGCGCCCCGCCAAATATGCCGATAACACGCACCAGGAATAACTCTCCGTCCGAAAAATACCGACGAGCTTCCGCAACACCCGAACGGCCGAGCCTGCAAACGGCTCGGCCGTTCGTGCTGCGTCAGGGGCATTCCACGCGCCGTAGGTGAGCGTGCCCAGCCGGAATTTACGCATGCGCGTTGCAACGGATACACGTAAGAAACGTGGAAACTGTGTACTTATGGCCAGAATACGAGAGTTCCGCCGCGCCGTGCTCCTCAATGAGCCTGGCCAGGATCCTGCGGGCAGTATGGCGCTGCTTCCTCGGCGCCGTCGTGTCCTCGGTGAGCATGGCGTCGATCGCCGTCTTGAACGGATCCAGCCGGGGCGATGACCTCACGGGCATCTTCCGCGCCGGCGGGACAGGATCCGACAATGCCTTCCGGACTGTGTCCCTGCCGATCTGATTCCGCTTTGCCAGCCCGCGGATTGACATGCCCTCAACGCGGGCGTCTCTGCGGATCTTGGCAAACAGCTCCATGCGCACCCTCATCCAGACCTCCAAATGCTCGCTTTCATCAGATGAAAACAACACTGGGGGTGGTCCTGACTGAAACCGTCACAAGCAACCGGCGAGTCGTCGGGGGTCCTGGTTCAAGCCGTCTCAGCGGTCCTGAACCAAACTGCCATATTCATAAGTAGCCAGCAACTTGCAACCGGTCAACTTCCTGTGGTTCTAATCTCATTTGCATTAGCAGCCTTCTTCTATAGGTTCGGCAGCTTTGCAATTGAATGCATCGCATTTCTCGTCACCTAGGCCGCGCTCGACTACCTGTCGGGATTCTTCTTCCGTCATGAGTCGACAAAGCAAGCTAGCCCATGCGAAGAGGAGCACGGTCAAGCTCGCGCGACGGGCGACCGCCGTCAGCGTCGCGCCCGCGCGACTGGCCGGACGCGAAAGCGCCCAACGCCGTCGTCGTTGAATGCCAAAAGCGCGGGGGTCGAAGAACCTTGAGATCTGACTGCTCGGGATCTGGCTGCCGTGTGTGTTGCGTGCCTAGAGGCCTATCAGTTCCCGGTGAACCGCGGCTCTCGCCGGTCGAAGAAGGCCGCTTTTCCTTCAGCGAAATCCTGCGAATAGTACAGCTCCCGCTGGATTCGTTGCTCGGCGGCGAGAGCGTCGTCGACATCCAGCCGTCCGGCCGCGAAGAAATCTTTGATCGCAGCCAGCGACCGCGGTGCGCGCCCCGCGAGCACGACGGCCACATCCACGGCCCGCTGCAGCGCTTGGCCTGCGGGGACCGCCTCGTCCGCAAGCCCCAGCGTGAGCGCCTCGCTGGCGCCGACAGGGTCGCCCAACATCAGTACCCGCTTGGCCGCAGACCGCCCGATCCGGTGAGACAGAGTGCCCATCACACCGCCATCGGGGAGCAGTCCTAGACGTGTAAACGGAAACAGCGCCTTTGCACCTTCTGCCATGATGACGATGTCGCAGGCCGCCATCAGCCCAACACTAATTCCGGCAGCCGGGCCCTCGACGGCGGCGATCATGGGTTTCGCGGATCCGGCCACCAACTGCACCAGCGTCCGGATCCGGCTCATCCGTTTATCGCTGTCTTCCTTCGTCGCGGGCGGCATCGCGGAAAGGTCTCCGCCTGAGCTGAACGCTCCGTCTGCCCCTGTGAGGACCGCAACGCGGACGGCGTCGTCCGCGGAAGCCGCAGCGAGGGCCGCGATCAGTTGTTCACGCATCAGTGTGGAAAGGGGGTTGCGGCGAGCCGGATCATTCAGCGTCACTACCAACACGCCGTCGTGCAGGGCGGTCAGCACCAGCCTTGCCGGGGGCATCATTGCCCCGATAATCGTTGGCCCGCACTTCGGCGGACAAGAAGACAAGTCATACGCGGGCTGCAATCGTGGCGCTAAGGCGTGACTGGATCAGCCCCTCGGCCTCCTGCACAATTCTGGCAACCAACTCTGAGCAGCCTGGCACATCGTGAATGAGCCCTTGGACCATACCAACGGTCCAGACACCGGACTCGGGATCGCCGTCTGTGTAGACCCGTCTGCCCCGGGACCCAGCCACCAAGTTCTTGACGTCCTCGAAGACACCGCCGTTCGCGAGGATCCCGACTGCCTCGCGGCTGACCGAGTTGCTTGCCACGCGCGAAGTATTGCGGAGTGGCCGGAAGATGAGCTCGGTGTCCAGCTCGGTGGCCGCTACGATCGCGTCCTTGATCTTTGGATGAATTGGAGATTCCTGGGTGCACATGAAGCGCGTCCCCATACTGATTCCTTCGGCTCCAAGCGCCAGCGCCGCGACCAACCCGCGGCCGTCGGCTATTCCTCCGGAAGCCAGTACCGGTATCCGGAGACGGGCGGTGGCTGCGGGAATCAGGACAAGGCCAGGGACGTCGTCCTCGCCCGGATGGCCGGCGCATTCGAACCCATCGATGCTGACAATATCTACACCCAGGGACTCGGCCTTGAGCGCATGCCGCACACTGGTGCACTTGTGGATGGTCCTGATCCCCTGCGCCTTGAAAACGTCAACAAATGGACCCGGATTGTTTCCGGCGGTCTCCACCACCGATACCTTTTCGTGGACGATCACGTCGCGGTACTCGTCATAGGGAGGAGGACTGATGGACGGCAGTATGGTCAGGTTCACTCCGAACGGGCGGTCCGTTAGTTCACGACAGCGTCTGATTTCACGCACCAGATTCTCTGGTGAGCCAGTGGTCAGCGCACTGATTATGCCGAGCGCGCCGGCGTTGGAAACGGCGGCCGCAAGTTCAGCGGTTGCCACCCACTGCATGCCGCCCTGCACCACGGGGTGTTCGATGCCCAGAATCTGCGTTGCCCGCGTTTTCATGACCAGTTGTCTTCCCCGGGAATCACGCCGTCAACCATGCGGCGGGTCCGCGACCCAGTCGGGTCGGGCCGGCGGACGTGGGCCGCCGTTGTGTAGACCGTGGACATCTTATGAATTCCACTGATTATTTAGGTTTGCTCTGCTCGTCCTGGGTCGCATCCCGTCCTACCGGTTGTCGTTCCGTGGGCGGTCGGGAAGCGCCGGAATGAGCAGGACCTTGCACGAATCCTGGGAAAGGAGTGCGATGGCCTCGTCGAGAGCGGACAGCGGAAGGCGGTGGGTGACGAACTTGGACAGGTCCAATCTTCCGCTGGCGACGAGTTCCGCGATCTGCTCCCACGTTCCCCAGAGAGAGCGCCCGAAGCTGCCTGTGAAAGTCAGCCCCTTCTTGATCAGGTACGCGGCGACGTCCAGTTCAATCGGTCTTCCTGGAATCCCCACGGCGACCACCGTTGCTTCCCTCCTGAGGGCTTCAAGGAGCGCCGGCAGCGCGGCCGGTACTCCTGAAGCCTCGAAGGCAACATCAAAACCAATTTTGTCGCCCGAAAGCTTCCGGCACGTCCCGACGACATCATCTTCGGGGGTAAGTGCTGTTGCGCCGAGGGCTTCGATGAGGCCTCTGCGGTACGCGTTGGGTTCCACAACGACAACATTGGCGGCACCCATGGCGCCGGCGATTGCGGCGATGAACAGGCCGACGGGCCCTCCGCCGCTGATCACAATGTCAGCCCCGGAGAGGTCGATCTTGGACCGTTGAATCGCGTGCATCGCGACCCCGGCCGGCTCGAGCAGGGCGCCCTGTTCCAGCGGAAAGTCTTCAGGCAGCTTGAAGCAGGCCCCTGCCGGCACTACGAGCCGCTCCGCAAAGCCGCCATCTACATGCAGGCCGAGGAGTTCCATGTTCAGGCAATTATGGGCGTCACCGGTTCGACAGGGGTAGCAGTCCCAGCAGGCGACGTGGGACTCGAGCGCCACCGTGTCGCCCACTTCGAGGGATTCAACACCCGAGCCGACTTCAATGACGGTGCCGGCACACTCATGCCCCAGCACGACGGGAATCATGAGGTTGAATGCCTGCGCCATCGGTGAGTACTCGTACAGTGCGCGGTCGGTTCCGCAGACCGAGGCAGCAGCGACTTGAATCTTTACCTTCCCGGCCGAGACCTCCGGTTCGGCATAGGCCGTGACGAACTCGACGCCGCGCTCGGGCCGTGCCTTGACCACGGCACGCATGGTGCTGCCGACATGGGCGGCTTCTGCCTCGGGAGCACGAAGGGATGTCATTCTCGGAACCTGTCTGTTGGGATTTTGGCGCGAAATGTGGGGACGTGGGTGCAAAAGGGGGTGCCCCCGTCGGCTCGGCAGAGGCACCTCGCTTCATCCCCGGGAGTCGGCGTTTCAGCCGAAGACCACGCCTCCGTTGACGTGAAGGATCTGTCCCGTGATGGTGCCGGCGTCGGGTGCCAGGAGGAAGGAGATGGCGGCGGCAATTTCCTCCGGCTTTGAGAGGCGTCCCAGGAGTGACATTCCGGCGATCCTGTCGCGGTCGGTGTCGCTCAATACATCGGTCATCGGGGTTTCCGTTGCCCCGGGGGCGACCATGTTTACGCGCACCCGGTGGGGGGCTAGTTCGCGGGCGTAACCGCGAACCAGTCCGATGAGAGCGGCTTTGGAGGTGGCGTAGGCGCCGTTTCCCATCAGTCCGCCTCCGGTGAACGCGGCGGCGCTGCCTAGGACGACGACGGTTCCCAAGGCGCCTGCGCGGATAAGGTGCGGCCCCGCGGCGGAAATCGTGTTCTGGACCCCGATCACGTTAATGTCGAGCACCCGCCGGAATTCGGCGACATCGATGTCGAGCAACGGTGACCGGCTGACTATGCCGGCGGCGGCGACGACACCCGTCAAGCTCCCCCCTTCCGCGAATTGATCGGCGGCGCGCCGCATAGCGTCGGCGTCGGTCACATCGGCGGCAATCGCGAGGTGTCCGTCCCCATCCAGCGTCGCTACTGCTTCTGCGGCGGCCGTGGGGTTGATATCCACGATGGCTACGCGGGCACCTCTGGCCGCAGCCAGGCGTGCACAAGTCAGGCCGATGCCCGATGCGCCGCCGGTGATGAGTACAGCTTCGTCTTTCACAGACTGGGGTTGATTCACGTTACGTGCTCCTGATGTTCATTTCTTAGAGGATTGCCATTGCGTTGGCGGGGCTGCCGACGCCACCTAACAGGTTCAGCGGCTGTGCGGTGAGGAATACGTCGTACCGTCCCCGCAGGGTGCAGGCGGCGGCAAGTTCGTCGAGTACCCAGAGTTCACCGATGGTGAGTCCCAGCAGCGGGATGAGGATGCGGTGCAGCATCCCGCTGTGACTGGATTTCGGCATCGTACCGGTGAGTTCTGCGTCGACGGTGAGGTTCGAATCTGTCGCCGGCCATGCCTCGAGCGCGATGTTGTCCGACGCCGCCACCGAAACCTGGTGATCCCAAAGCCAGGCCGCCGTGTCTTCCGACTGGCGAAGGCCCGGCGAGCGAAGGACACCATCGGAACGATCAGGGCCCTGCCGGAAGTACTTCAGCCATCCGGTGCGGATCATGATGATGTCACCGGGATGAATCGAACTCCCTTGCCACTCGAGCGTTGCGTCAAGGTCCTCGACGGGAATCTGTTCGTTGCGGGTCTGGTCGATGGGACGGCCGACCGCTTCGCGGTAGGCGCCCACATCGATGAGCAATCCTCTTCCTGCAATTCCGCGTTGCGCGACCGCCTGGACGCCTAGGTCGGGTTGACCGGCAACCAGCCCCGTGGGATCGGAGTCGTTGTAGAAGCCGCGGTCCGGGTGTCCGAAGTGTCGAAGTCCGTCGATCTGCGTGGACGCCTGCAGGAACAGGTTGTCGATTCGGTCATCGCGGTGGAAGTCATTCAAACCGAACACGGTGTGTTCAATTGATCCTCGGTGGGCGATGATCGGCGGGTCGAACTCGGCTAACGGAAGGTTGAGCGGTACGACGTCGCCTGTCACGATGCTCCCGCGTGCGGCGAGCACGCGTTCGGGACTGAGGTGGTTGAGCGTGCCGAGCTGATCTGCCGGGCCCCACAGGCCCCACGCCGTTCCCCGCAGCCGTCCGGGGCGATCGAGTAGCTGGTCGAACCGGGGGAACTCACCCCCTGAGGTATGCGGAAGGGCTTGAGGAGTCGTCATCGGCTGGTTCAGGATTCGCCCTCGGTCATGACCTGGTGGATCTCGATCATGTTGCCGGCGGGGTCCGTGAAGAAGATCTGGTGCCAGCCCTCGACCGACCAGATGCCCCAGTCGTCGAACGGGATGTTGTGCTCGGTCAAGCGCGCCTTAACCGCCTCAATGTCATCGGTCCGGAATGCGAAGTGCCCTCCGATCAGCGGGTTGACCGAATGTCCTTCCTGCGCCGCGAGGTATGGCTGGCGCTGGGTGGCGTGAATCTGCAGCTCATTCGGGTCGCCGGCGTCGAAGAACTTGGCGGCACTGTCCCACTCGGCGTCACCGTCGATGTCCTTGTCCGCGTTCTTGGAAGTGGCGATCATCGCAGGGGAGGGGAGCTGGTCGAGTCCCAGGGCCTTTCCGTAGAAGTCGGTCAGCAGTGACATGTCATCTGAGGTGACGTTGACGTGGTGGAGACGGAGGTAAACCATGATTGATCCTTTGATTGATGGGTTTGGGATTGGGAGGGCAAGTTTTGAAGGGTGTCAGAGGTCGACGCGGTAGCGGGCGACCTTCTCCGGATCGAGTCGGATGCCGAGGCCGGGCCCGTCGGGGACCCGCATGTGCCCATTCTCGATCAGAAGTGGTTCCTGGAGTAGCCCGTCGGCCATGTCCAGGTAGTTGGACAGTTCTGCGGCGGACCGTGCGGTGATCTCTTGGGATGCGCCGAACACGAGGGAACAGACTGTGCCGAGGTGCGCGTCGATCTGGTTACCGATGACTGCTTCGATGCCGAGACCCTCGGCAAGGTGGGAGACGCGGAGCGAGTCGGAGAATCCTGTCCGGGCTGTCTTAATGCTCACCGCGGTGGCCGCACCCGCGAGGATTTCGCGGGTGACGTCTGCGGGGGTCGGAGCGCTCTCGTCGGCGACGAACGGGATTGGGCATTGCGAGACGAGCCAGCGTCTGCCCAGTACGTCATCGGCGGGGCAGAGTTCTTCGACGCGGCTGAGGCCGACGTCTTCGAGCTGACGGACCGCTAGGGCGGATTCCGCTGCTGTCCATCCGCGGTTCCCGTCGATGTAGAGTTCGGCATCTGGCCCGAGGGCTTCGCGGACGGCTTTGCAGACGGCCACGTCCAGGGGGATGGGGCGGCGTCCGACCTTGATCTTGAAGCTCGAGATGCCGAGCGTCTCGCGCAGTTGGATGGCTTCGGCGGCTACGACCTCGGGATCATCGAATCCCAGCATGTGGCTGACTTGGAGCTGGTCGGTGAAGCCTCCGAGAAGGCTGTGGACCGGGGTGTCGATCGTCTTGCCCCATGCGTCCCACATGGCCATGTTGATTGCGGCTTTGGCGGTGGGGTTTCCGACTGTTCGTGCCAGCCGTGACCGGACCAGTTCGCGGTCGAGGATTGACAGTCCGATGATGGCGGGTGCGAAGATCTGCTCGATCACGGCCACGATCGACGCTTGCGTCTCACCGTAGGTGTAGGGGCGCGGGGGTGCTTCGGCGATTCCGACTATCCCGTCGCTGGTGACGACTTCCACGAGGACGTTGTCTGCGATGTCGATCGATCCGCTCGCGAAACGAAGCGGTTTGCGATAGGGGATCGCATACGGCACGGTGCGTACTTCGACGATGCGTGCCGCCCTTGACGGCTCATGGCCCGGAGCCGCTGTATGGGTGGCTGTTTGAACTAGCAAAGTTTCGGTCATCCTTCGGTGTGCGGATTGGCGGCTGTCCGTGCAGCCGATTCGGTAGTCAAAGTTCCGCGGAGTCCTCCGGTGTGGCGGTCGGCCCATCCGATCAGGAAGTAGTTGAAAACTGCTGCGAGGGCAAAGAAACCGGACATGACCAGCAGGCCCGCGGAGGTCGTTCCGGTGAGGTCGGTCAGCCATCCCAGAATGTACGGGCCAACGAGGCCGCTGACGTTACCAACGCAGTTGACCAGTGCGATGGAGACCGCGGCCAGTGCGCCGGCATAGACCTGCGCGACGGTGGCCTGGAACGTGGAGAGGACGGCGAAGAAGCCGGCAGCAGCGACGCTCACGCCGATAAGTGACAGGAAGGGGTTCCCTGAGAGAACTCCGATGAGGAGTCCCAGCGCGGCGGCAACCATCGGGATGGTGAGGTGCCAACGACGTTCACCCGTCCGGGAGATGCTGCGGAGAATAACAAACATGACGATTGCCGAGAAGATCCATGGAAGCGCGGAGACGTACCCGGATCCGACAGCATCGAGATGGAATTGCTCCTTGACGATTGTGGGGAGGAAGTACGTGATCGACCAGAATCCGATCAGGATGAAGAAGTACGTGACCGCGAACGCCCAGAGTGAGGGCCTGCGCAGCGCCGCCGGAAGCTGTTTGAGTTCGTGGGCTCCGGAATCCGCGCGCTGTGTGACGTTCTGCGCAAGGTATGCCTTTTCTCGTTCGTCGAGCCAGGAAGCTTTTGCAGGCGAGGAAGGCAGGACGAAGAAGATGACGACGGCGAGGAGGATTGCCGGGAGACCTTCGAGGAAGAACACCCACCGCCATCCGGCGATGCCGGCGACGCCGTTCATGAGAAGGATCGATGACGTAACCACGGAGCCGACCGCCAGTGCGACCGGTACAGCGAGGTTGAGCCACGACATTGCCTTCGGCAGCAGACGGGCCGGGCACCAGAGAGCGAGGAAGAGCATCGCCCCGGGGGAGTAGCCGGCCTCAGCCAATCCGAGCAGGAACCGCATGATGTAGAGGGTGACATCGTTCTGCATCCATGCCATGGCGATGGTCACGACACCCCAGGAGACCATGATCCGCGCCAGCCAGATCCGTGCGCCCACCTTGGCGAGGAACATGTTCGAGGGGATCTCGAACAAAAGATAGCCGATGTAGAAGAATCCGGCCGCGAGGCCGAATGTCGCAGCAGTCAGGCCCAGGTCCTTGGACAGCGGGCCCGCGATCACACCGAGATTGGCGCGGTCTATATAGGAGATGAACATTCCGAGCATTAGGAGCGGAAGAACCTTGACCGTCACTTTTCGGAAGACGCGGGCCTCGATGCCCGGATCCACCGCCACAGGAGTTGTTGTCATCGCAATTGTCTCTCTTCATTGAGGGCGTGTGATTTGGTGCCTTCACAAGAGACTAGCTAGAGATTCTTCTCAATAGAAATACCAATTGCCTCTTATTTGAGAGCGAAACCAGAAAGATCGGGGGTGGGTAGAGCCGACTCCGAGACCTTCAGGACTGCCGCAAGCGCAGGGGACTGGTCATCCTTGCGCCAGGTCAGCGTTGCGAACATATGGCTGGGGTTAATGTCGACCAGTTCCCGGTAGACGATTCCGACGGACTGCGCCGGCGTCACGGAACTCAGGGTGATGGTGATGCCCGCCCCGGCAGCGACAAGGGCAAGCGCGGTCGCCGAGTCGGGCGATACCTGGACCACCCGTGGCCGGAACCCGGCAGTGACGCAGAGGGCAAACATGGTCGCCTGGAGAATTGATCCGGTGTCAGAGGGAAGGCTGACAAAGTCCTCGTCGTGAAGGTCCGCCAGCGAAAGATTGGGCTGATTGGCTCGTGGATGCCCCTCCGGCAGTGCACACAAAATCTGCTCCACTTCGACGACGCGCGATTCGAGCTCCGGGTGCGGCGTAGGAAGGCGGGCGAAAGCAAGATCCAGCGAGCCCTCAAGGAGCTTGTCCAGCGCCGTATATACGTAGGTCTGCGATTCCAGCTGCAACTCGATTCCGGGATGCGACTCCCGCACCGCCCGGGTCAGCAGCGGAAGCGCGCGCTGGCTCGAGGCCCCGGCGAAGGCGATCCGCACCCGACCCTGGTCTCCGGCGACGATCGATTCAGCGAGATTCTGGACCGCAACAACCTGGCTGAGCACCTTTCGTGCCGGAACGAGCAACCTTGAGCCTGCATCGGTCAGCGCAACGCTGCGCGTGCTTCGCTCGAACAGCTGTAGGCCGAGACTTTGTTCGAGCTGCTTAATGCGCGCACTAAGAGGCGGCTGAGACATGTGCAGCTTCGCCGCCGCCCTGCCGAAATGGAGTTCTTCGGCTACAACGGCGAAAGCCTCAAGATCTTTAATATCCACGACTACGTGCTCCCTGATTCGATTATTCTGTTCTAGGGATCAGATTAGCCTTAATTAGTATCAAAGTCAGGTACTATCCCGGTCTCTGGGGGCGGATACTAGAGAGCGTGTGTTGCGCCGAAGCAACAGCGTTCCGCTCATGCCGATGTGTGCGGAGGAAGGAAAATCTCATGGTCGAACGTCTTCTGGTTACCGGCGGAGCGTCGGGAATCGGACGCGCAATCGCACTGCACGGACTCGAGCAGGGATGGGAGGTCGTAATCCTTGACAGGCAGCACGCCGGCGTCGGTCGCTCAATTATCGCGGACCTCTCCGACGTCGAGAGCACAGCGGAAGCCTTGGAAACGGCCCTGTCGGAGGGTCCCATTACACGCCTGGTCAACAACGTTGGCGCCGTTTTCCCGGCCCCGCTCCGGGAGCAGACTCTGGGCCAACTTGATCAATCACACGCACTAAACCTCCGATGTGCCGTGCAGTGCACCCAAAGTGTCCTCGACGGCATGACAGAAGCTGGATTCGGTCGTATCGTCAACATGTCGTCGCGCGCTGCTCTGGGGAAGGAACTGCGCACCGCCTACGCTGCCGCTAAGGCCGGCCTTATCGGCTTGACCCGGACGTGGGCTCTGGAACTCGGAGGGGCCGGGATTACGGTGAACGCGATCGGGCCTGGACCGATCGCCACCGAGTTGTTCATGAACGCAAATCCGGAAGACTCGCCGCAGACCAAAGCCATCATTTCGTCCGTTCCCGTGGGCAGGCTCGGCCAGCCCGATGACATCGCTAACGCTGCCGGCTTCTTCCTCGACGAGCGATCCGGGTTCGTAACGGGCCAGACGCTGTATGTCT
Organism: Arthrobacter sp. NPDC058288; assembly: GCF_042880995.1. Classification (NCBI taxonomy): domain Bacteria; kingdom Bacillati; phylum Actinomycetota; class Actinomycetes; order Micrococcales; family Micrococcaceae; genus Arthrobacter; species Arthrobacter sp. NPDC058288. The sequence goes on along the minus strand of NZ_JBHVYH010000007.1, from coordinate 56,081 downwards.
GTGGCGGACTTACGGTCGGGTCGAATCCCATGTGAGGTCATTAAGGACCTTGTGAACACAGTGTCCGGGCGAACCCCCGGCGAAAATCGACGCTCCGGAGCATGGCGGATCGCGCCGCGAAGAATGTACAACCCTCATTGCCCAAGGAGGCGCAATTGACTGGTCATGAAAAGTCGTTTCGTACCACAGACGGTGTTCGCCTTGTCTATGACGACCACGGCTCCGGCCCCGCCGTCCTGCTCGTACACGGGTTTACGTGCAGGGCCGCGCACTGGGCGTTGCAGCGCGAGGCTTTGGTCGCGGCAGGCTACAGAACCCTTGCCCTCGACCTCAGATTCCATGGCCGATCGGACTTCCCCGCCAGCGGCCAACGAGTCTCACGCCTGGGCAAAGACCTCGGAGAGCTGATCGAGCACCTGGGGCTAGACGAGGTTGCGCTGATCGGTCACTCCCTGGGCGTCTCCGTCTGCCTGGCATTCTTTGACTTGTACGGAACGGATCGCGTTCGCGCGTTCGTAGCAATCGATCAGTCGCCAAAAATCGTTAACGACGAGTCCTGGACATGGGGCGTCAGGTCCGTCGAGTGGTCCAACGTGTGGGACTCCGTCAACGGGCGCTTTCAATGGGGCAACCCGTCGCTGGAGCCCCCTATGCCAGCCCACGTCACGCAACTTTTCTCTGAGGCGGGGGGGCTTACCGAATTTCCGGAGGGCGCTGTACTCCAACTTATGGTGGATCACTTCACGGCGGACTGGCGGGACGTTGCACGGACCGTGAATGTTCCGTCCTGGGTAGCCACGGGCCGCTTCTCGCCTTCTTTCCCGCTTGAGGGCATGCAGTGGCTGGCAGACAACATGCCCAAATCCTCCCTCTCCGTTTTCGAAAACAGCGGCCACTGCCCGCACTGGAACGAGCCGGAAGAGTTTAACCGGGAATTGCTCGCCTTCCTGGGAACCAGCTTGTAGAAGGTTTTCGGTCCCCGGCAGGAATACGCGCCTGCCGGGGACTAAAACTTTTCGGTGGTGATGGAACCAAGAAAGCTCTTCAACTCTCCGGCCATGTCCACAGAGTCGTTGTCCAGCAGCCACTGCACCTGCAGCCCGTCCATGAGTGCCACGAGTTGCCGCGCGGCCGCCCCGGGTGTGATTCCTTGCCGCAACTTGCCCCGTCGATCCAAATCTGAGAAGGCCTGTCCACCTACTTCCCGCACCCAGTTGTAGCGTCGCTGAAAGTACTCGTGGGCGGGGTGTGTAGGGTCTGTTGATTCGGCCGACAACACACAATGCAGGGCAACAAGTCCCGGCACCGTCGTGTTGTTGTGAACCAGCCGAACGATGCCATTCAGCGTTTCCATGCCGTTGTCGGTCACGATCCCGGCCCCAGCCCAGGAGTCCTCATCGCGAAGGGTGAGGACGGCCTCCAGAAGTGCCTCTTTGCTGGGGAAGTGGTGAAGGAGGCCCGTCTTGGTGAGACCGATCTTGTCAGCAATGTCCTGAATCGATCCGGCTCGATAGCCGGCCGTGGAAAAGACCTCGAAGGCAGCCTTCAGGATTTCCTGACGGCGTGCTTCCGTCTTGGCGTATGTTCCGCGCGGCCGTCCGCGCCGCGGTTCACGTGCGACATCACTGGTCGCTGTTTCAGTCATCTTGAAACTCTAACAACGTTGGAGCGGGCGTGCCGGAGTGCAAGCAAATGGCTGTGCAGGGCGTCACATCCAACAAAATTTTGAAAGCTGCAGCGAAAACATACCAGATGGTCTGTTTTCGTGTTACGGTCTCTTTCAATGGCCTCCATGGTGGACGCCACTGACCGTGAAAGGGACCAATGATGTTCCGACCTACGCGCATGGCCGCACTCGTTGCCGCCGTTGCCCTAAGCCTCACCGGCTGCGGTGCCGGCGGGGAAAGCTCTGCAGAGCACTCCTCGCAAACGCTGACTCTGGGCACCCTTATGGCGCCGAAATCCTTCGCTGCTGCCGACTCTGACTTCGCGAACGTTTCGCCCTTCTACCAGGCCGTGTACGACACCCTGCTCCGCATGGAACCTAACGGAACGCTGGTACCCATGCTGGCAACCGAGTGGAAGTACAACGACGATAAAACCGTCCTGACCCTGAAGCTCCGCGACGACGTAAAATTCACCGACGGCACCCCCTTCAACGCAGAAGCGGCAAAACAGAACCTGGAGCGGTTCAAGACCGGAACGTCGGCAGACGCCCAGTTCCTGGCAGCACTCAAGACCGCAACTGCTGTGGATAGCACGACCTTGGAACTGACCCTCGCTGCCCCAGACCCGGCATTCCTCGGCTACCTGTCCAAAGATGCCTCGTTCATGCAGAGCCCGGCATCGTTTGGCAACGCGGACATCGCCACCAAACCTGTTGGATCCGGCCCCTACATCCTGGATACTGCAGCCACCGTTACGGGGACCTCATACTCGTACAAGAGCAACCCTGACTACTGGAACAAAGGCCTGGTCCACTACGACAACATGGTGCTGAACGTCTACCCGGAACAGACGTCACTCCTCAATGCCGTCAAGGCCGGAACACTTAACGGCTCCCTCATCGATATCTCGATGATCCAGGAGGCTGAAGCAGCGGGCTACAAGAACAATTCCTTCGAGGGCAACTGGACCGGACTGATCTTGTTCGACCGTGCCGGCAAGACCAACGCAGCCCTCAAGGACGTCCGGGTCCGACAGGCGTTGAACTACGCCTTCGACACAATGGCGCTGCTGGATGCTGTCAACCAGGGCCGCGGCACAACCACGACCCAGGTCTTCCCGCCATCCTCGGACGCTTACGACGCTTCTCTGGACTCCCGCTATGCCTATGACCCTGCAAAGGCCAAAAAGCTTCTGGCCGACGCCGGCTACGCAAACGGTTTCACGCTGCAAATGCCGTCCACACCACTGGTAAACAGCTCAATCTTCACCTTGATCACCCAGCAGCTTAAGGAGGTGGGCGTCACAGTGCAGACGGTCGACGCCGGCAACAACTTCATTGCCGATCTCCTGGCAGCAAAGTACGCCGCGAGTTACATGATTCTCGAGCAACAGTCAGACTGGCAGCTCATCAACATGAAGATTGCCCCGAACTCGGGATGGAATCCCTACAAGTATGAGGACCCGACCGTAGATGGCCTGATCAACAAGATCCACCTGGGTTCGGCGGACGAGCAGAAATCCGCTGCCAAGGAACTGAACAAGTACATCGTGGAGCAGGCTTGGTTTGCCCCGTGGTACCGCCCGCAGAACAGTTTCGTAACTGACGCAAAGACCAAGGTCGAGCTTCAGACGGGCAACGTGTACCCCTACATCTGGTCCTTTACGCCCGCTGCGTAGCGGAGGGTTGCCGGACCGGAGACGTTGCCTGGTCCGGCATCCTCAGTAACCATTTCAAAGGATTTTCGTATGTACCGATTCGTGCTTCGGCGCCTTGTTTCCGGCGTCCTCCTGCTGTTCGTCATCACCACTGTGGCTTACCTGCTGCTGTACGCAGGCAGCGGAGACATCGCCCGGCGTATCGTGGGTCCCACCGCCACGGAGGCCCAGGTTGCCCTGAAGGCAAGCCAGCTGGGTCTCGATCGTCCCCTAGTTGTCCAGTACTGGGACTGGATTACGCGAGCCGTCACGGGCGACCTCGGCCGTTCCTGGTTCAATGGCCAGCTCGTCAGCACCGGTGTCAGCAGCAGGGTTTGGGTCACGCTTTCCCTCGTCCTCGGAGCCACCATCGTCGCTGCCTTTATCTCGGTGGTCGTGGCTGTTTGGGCAGCGGTGCGCCGGGGCTGGATTGACCGGGTGGTCCAGTTCGTGGGCGTCCTCGGCTTCGCTATCCCGGGGTTCCTGGTCGCGCTGGGGCTGGTCTCCCTTTTCGCGCTCAACCTCAAGTGGTTCAAGGCCACAGGGTATGTACCCATTACGACGTCGTTCGGCGGCTGGGTGGCCACCGTTACCTTGCCAATCATTGCGCTCTCGATCGGATGCATTGCTGCCCTGGTGCAGCAGATCCGCGGTTCACTCATCGATGCGCTCCGCCAGGACTACGTTCGCACGCTGCGCGCCCGCGGATTGTCCTTCAACCGCGTTGTCTATAAGCACGTGCTGCGGAACGCGGGCGGACCGGCCTTGGCTGTTCTTGCCGTGCAGTTCATTGGACTGCTGGGCGGCGCAGTGATTGTTGAGCAGATTTTTGCCCTGCCCGGCCTCGGGCAGATCACCGTCGCCGCCACCGGCCAGGGTGACATCCCGGTGGTGATGGGAGTCGTCCTTGCAACCGCTGCCATCGTGGTCACCGTTAATCTCGTCATCGACCTCGCCCAGGGCTGGCTCAACCCGAAAGTTCGGCTGTCATGATCGACGCTCCTCTCGCACTGCCCACCACGGCAGCCAAGGTTTCCCTCTTCCGCAAGCTCCTAACCCACCCGACAGGTGCGGCATCCGTGCTAGTCCTGTTCCTGGTGGCACTGGCCTCAGTTCTGGCCCCAGTGCTGGCAACGCACGATCCCAACGAGGCCATCCTCAAGGATGTGCTGGCCAAGGGCGGATCCGAGCATCTGCTGGGGGCTGACAGTGCCGGACGCGACGTCTTCAGCCGCCTGCTCTTCGCCGGCCAGTTCAGCCTCACCGGCGCCCTGGTGGCCCTCGCCGTAGCGCTGGTCATCGGCGTCACAGCCGGGCTCATCGCCGGGTACTACGACGGCTGGTTCGATGCGGTCTCCTCGTGGCTCACGGGACTGTTGATGGCGCTGCCGGGCATGGTGGTCCTGCTGGCTGCCCGTGCCGTGCTGGGCCCCTCCATGTGGCTGTCCATGATGATCTTCGGTGTGCTGCTTTCGCCAGCGTTCTTCCGGCTTGTCTATGCATCCGTTACCGCGGTCCGGAACGAACTCTACGTGGACGCGGCACGGGTCTCCGGCCTAAGCGACTTAAGGATCATTGGCCGCCACATCCTCACCGTCGTCCGTGCACCGGTCATCATCCAGTCAGCCATGGTTCTCGGCATTGCCATCGCCATCCAGGCCGGACTGGAATTCCTGGGGCTGGGCGACCGGAGTATCCCCACCTGGGGCAGCATGCTCAACGACGGCTTCATCAACATCTTCAAAGCACCCACGCTGGTGCTCTGGCCGGCCCTGGTCATCGGTTTTGTCTGCATCGCCCTGACACTGCTGGCTAACGCCATGCGCGATGAGCTGGAGCGCAGCCGCGGGCCGGTGAAGAAGAGCCGCAGGGCAACGGCAGCCGCGGCAGCAGCCGACGCCGAAGGTGCCGCCGCGAAACGCGGTGCGGCCGCCGTCGTCCATCCCGAAGAGCCGGGCGCAGACACGGGCGAATTGCTGCTGGAAGTCACGGACCTTGGGATCGGCTACGACCAGCCCGACGGTTCCACCACGCACGTGGTGAACCATGTAGGCCTGACCGTCCGCCGCGGCGAAGTCCACGGCCTCGTAGGTGAGTCGGGTTCCGGCAAGACACAGACGGCGTTCTCCATCCTCCGGCTGCTGCCCCAGGATGGGCGAATCACAGGTGGTTCCATTTTCTTCGAGGGCAAGGACCTGGCGCACCTCTCCGAGAAGGAGATGACAAAGGTCCGCGGGAAGCGCATTGCATACATTCCGCAGGAACCCATGTCCAACCTGGACGGCGCGTTCACCATCGGCAGCCAGTTGATGGAACCCATGCGTGTGTGCCTGGGAATCTCCAAGGCCGAAGCGCGCCAGCGGGCCCTGTCACTGCTGGCCAAGGTTGGCATTGTCCACCCGGAACGGACGTTCAATGCCTACCCGCACCAGATCTCCGGCGGCATGGCCCAGCGCGTCCTGATCGCCGGTGCCGTGTCCTGTGAACCGGACCTGCTGATCGCCGACGAACCCACCACCGCCCTGGATGTCACCGTGCAGGCCGAAGTTCTGAACTTGCTCCGCGAACTCCAGGACGAGCTGAACATGGGCGTCATCCTGGTGACCCACAACTTCGGCGTGGTGGCCGACCTCTGCGACCGCGTTTCCGTAATGCATAGCGGACGCGTCGTGGAAACCGGGCCCGTCCGGGCCATCTTCAGCGACGCCCAGCACCCCTACACCCGCCAGCTGCTCGATGCGATCCTCGAAGACACCGCCCCCCGCGGGCAGTACATCCCGGCTGCCGGCACAGCGCAGTTCGCCAAGCCCCAGGTATTGAAAGGAGTGACATCATGACCGACACCCTGCTCGACATCAAGGACGTCGTCGTCGAATACCCGCCCAAGGGCTTCCGCGCAAAACCATTCAAGGCGCTCAAGGGCGTCTCACTGGACATCCGGCCCGGCGAGACCGTGGGGCTGGTCGGCGAATCCGGTTCCGGGAAGACCACCCTGGGCCGCGCCGTCCTGGGCCTGGCGCCCGTCACCGGAGGCAGCATCACGTACCGCGGCCAGGAGATCTCCAAAGCCGCCCGTGCCCAGCGCAAGGAACTCAGCCATGAGATCCAGGTGGTCTTCCAGGACCCGTACACGTCGCTGAACCCGTCGATGACCATCGAGCAGATCCTTACCGAACCGCTCACCGTCCGCAAGGTGGAAAGGCAGGCCGCCAACAGGCGTGTCGCCGACCTGCTTGACCAGGTCCGGCTGCCGCAGGGCGCCGCGCACCGGCTGCCCCGAGAGTTCTCCGGCGGCCAACGCCAACGCGTGGCCATCGCCCGGGCCCTGGCCCTGGACCCCAAGCTTATCGTCTGCGACGAACCCGTTTCTGCGCTGGACCTCTCCACCCAGGCCCGGGTGATGGAACTCTTCATTGAGATCCAGGAGCGCACCGGTGTCGCCTACCTTTTTGTCTCCCACGACCTCGCCGTCGTCCGCCATCTCAGCCACCGGGTGGCAGTGATGTACCACGGCGAGATTGTGGAGTGGGGCGACGGCGCACAAGTCACGGGCGCGCCCGAGCACCCCTACACACAACGCCTGTTTATGGCGGCCCCCATTCCGGACCCTGACAGGCAGGCCAAACATAGGGCCGACAGACTACGCCTCCTGGAGCTCCAGCGGGAGCAGGACCTCCAGGCCGGCGTAGCCTGACAAACAGCATGAACGTCGCCGCAATCCTCGCAAGAACAGCCAAGAAAACCCCATGGAACCCCTCACTGCCGCAGAAAACACCGACAACAGCACCGACGCACGACTGATGTCCCTGATGGCCGAACTGACACTTGCCGAAAAGGTCCAGCTGCTGACGGGCCCTGATTTCTGGACTACCTGGCCGCTTGAAAAGATTGGGCTGCGGCGCATGCTCTTCTCGGACGGTCCGACGGGCGTCCGCGGTGAAGTTTGGGACGAGCGTGAGCCGTCCATGAACTTCCCGTCTGCTGCAGCAATCAGCTCCTCCTGGGATCCGGCCATCGCCGCCGCAGCCACAGCCGACACGGTTCTTCCAGTGACTATCACACTGACAAACACCGGCGCCCGCACCGGCAAGAGCGTCGTGCAGGTATACGCAGAAAAGCCGGGGTTCGCCGTCGACCGTCCAGTCCGCTGGCTTGTCGCCTCCGTTCCTGTTTGGGCCGAAGCGGCGAAACTGTGACAGCCAATGTGAAGGTTCCCACGCGTCTCCTTGCATATTGGGACAACGGCTGGGCCTTCGAACCGGGCGACTACACCCTCTGCATCGGCACCTCCGTCAACGAACTCCCGCTGCACGCCACGCTGAAACTGGCCCAAGACTAGGGCTCCTCCCGGAAAGAAAGACAAAGACATGGCCGATACAACCGGCGCGCAAATTTCAACTACATCGATGGCTGGCCAGTTAATCCAAGGGTTGGAACTGAACGGGCCCTTCCCTGATCCCAGAACTGACACAGACCACCAGTCCCTGGTGGCCATCTACCCGGAGCTGGCCGCGGTATCGGCAGTCGACATTGATGTGCCGACTGCCGAGGGTGGGGTTCCCGGACGTCTGTACCGCGCTTCGGACGAAGCCGTTGCCGGCCTCGTTTGGGTTCACGGGGGCGCCTTCGTCGCCGGAGACCTGGACATGCCCGAAGCCCACTGGGTCAGCCTATACCTCGCCTCCCACGGAATTTCGGTGCTGTCGCTGGACTATCGCAAGGCGCTTCACGGCGTGAAGTATCCGGCCCCCTCGAACGACGTACTCGCCGGCTGGTCCTGGGCAATTGAGAATCTCGAGTCTCTAGGGCTGCGAACTGTGAAAGACCTTCACCTTGGCGGAGCCAGTGCCGGTGCCGCGCTGACGGCCGCACTCACGGGCCGCCTCAGGGACGAATCCGGGCAGATGCCGGCTTCCCTGCTGCTCGCATACCCTCTCGTCCATGCAGAGCTTCCACCGCTGAACGAGGATCTACGCAGGAAGATGGCAGGCGTTCCCGCTGACCTCGCCTTCGGGCAGGACTTCATCCGGGACATCAACCTGAATTTCGCCGGCAGTGAGGACAACTTCAAGGACCCGCATGCGTTCGCCGGGGAGGGCGACGTCACGGGTTTCCCTCCCGTCTACATCATCAATTCCGAATCCGACACGCTGCGCGCCTCAGGGGAACGCTTCGCCGACCAACTGGAAGCTGCAGGAGTGCCAGTCCGCATGGAGACGGAACCGGACAGCATGCACGGACACCTGGACGATCCACACGCAGGACCCGCCAAACACTCCATTGAGCAAATGCTCGCCTGGCTCCACGATGGCGCCAGGATGAGAGCACCGACGGACAACCAGCCGTCGTCCAGCCACTAGTCTCCAAGGAAAGGTGCGCACCACATGTCAGCCGTCACGGCTCCAGCCAAAAGCCAGTCCACAGGCACCGTAGCTTCCGGGTTCGAGGGCGTGCGGGCCGAGTTCGATGCTTATCTCGCCGACGACCCCAACTACAGCGCCCAACTGGCCGTGTACTGGAGAGACCGCCTCGTAGTTGATCTGGTCGGAGGCGACGGCCTGGAATACGACACTCTGACGGGAACGTTCTCGGCGACAAAAGGCGTCGCTGCAATAGTGCTGGCGACCTTGGTCCGCTCAGGGGAACTGGACCTTGATACAACCGTGGTTCACTATTGGCCGGAATTTGGCGCCAACGGGAAGGATCACGTCCTTGTCCGCGAGCTCTTGTCGCACCAGGCCGGGCTTATCAATGTAGACGGGGGACTGGAAACCGCGGACATACTGGACTCCCGCCGCGCGGCCCCCAAGCTTGCGGCGCAGCGGCCGTATTGGCGCCCAGGGTCAAGCTTCGGCTACCACGGTCTGACCGTCGGATCCTTCATGGAGGAACTGGTGCGACGGATTACGGGCAGGAGCCTGCAGGAACTCTACGAGAGCACCGTCCGCGCACCCCGGGACATTGACTTTTGGCTCGCCCTGCCACAGTCACAAGAAGATCGGTTCGAAGCGGTACGTCCCGCCCAACCGACCGCCGAACAGCTTGAAATGATGTCCGCGAGCCAAATGTCGCCGGATGGTCTGGGCGCCCTGATGTTCAACGGTGTCAACAGCCTTGTTCCGCCAAACCTGAGTCCTTACTCACCCAATCGCCGCGAAGTGCGCGCGGCTGGCCCCGCCGCGGTTGGCGGAATCGGATCGGCAAGGGGACTGGCTCAAGTTTACGCAGCCGCCATTGGCCTGACGGGGGATGCCCTCTTGGATCCGGATACCGTTGCGGTAATGGGGCAGCAGCAGGTGTGGGGCGTCGACAGGGTCCTGAATTTCCCGACGGCGTTCGGCGTCGTCTTCATGAAGCCCCACCCAGGATGTGATTTTGGCAGCTACCAGGCGTTTGGCCATGATGGTGCCGGTGGAGCGCTCGGGTACGCCGACCCCCTGTACCGCATCAGCTTTGGTTACATCCCGCTCCAGATGCAACTGCCGGGCGGCGCGGATGCGAGGGCGATCCACCTCTCGCAGACCATTAGGGCTGCTGTCCGCCAAAGCTAGAGGCAACGGAAGCCATGGCCGTCCATGGCCTTGGCTCCGCGGAATGTCAGGCGTTCCCGCTGCCTGCGGTGAGCGTGGCGGTGGCGTAGGCGTGGCTTGTCTGCAGGATTCCAGTGACGACATCAAGCTCTGCGTCGTTCCGTGGTCCGTAGATCATGACCATTCCCCGGGCAAGTCGGATCCCGGCCAAGGGATGAGCCACGCCCCACCCTTTGCCTATAGCCTCGCGGGCAAGCGTCGGAGGCAAGGCCACATGGAGTGATCCGTCGTACTCGGGATGGAGGTGCGCAAACTCTCCAGCCTGTGGAACGAGGTATGCATCAAGGGGCGCCCGCAGGTCTCGTTCGACCATGAACCCCGACGCACCGGGTACGGAAATGGCTGACTGACGCACAGTTACCCCGGGCAAGGCGAGGACCCGGTTCAGGAGCCGCTCCCGGACTTGGCGCGGGCTATTGTCAGAGCGCTGCTCCTGCGGTATTGACCAGGAAACGTCGGGGCGGTCACCGGACCGGACCGGGAGCGCGCCGTGGGGAAGGTTGCTCCAGGTGTCGTCGTCCGCCAGCGGGCCGCGGGAGGCAAGGAAATGCAGCCGTTCCGCAATCCAGCCGCCGAGCTCCGCAAGAGTGGCATTGGTGAGGCCGTGGCCGCCGGAGTCACGACGGGCGTAGCCGGGTGCGCCCGAGTCTCCAAGTAAATAGGTCCACGTGCGGTCCAGAAGTTCACGGGGGATGACAGTGTCCGATTCGCCGTGGGCTACGAAGACCGGCACCCCGGCCAGACGGGCAGGTGACGTTGGGACGCCGGCGTCGAACGGTAATGTTCCGTAGAGGATCGCAGCGCCGGCGAACCTCTGAGGATCGGCCAGCAGCAGCCCGCCCGCGAACGCGGCGCCGCCGCTGAAGCCGACAAGTATTACCGGGCGCCCCGCGGGTGCCAAGTGGTCGAGCCACTTCCGAAACCACGCCATGGTCTGGTTGAGGGACTCGGCTACCGGGCGGCCGATTCCACGGTTGGCGAACCAGGCGTATCCGCCTCCGGCGGGAATCGGTGCACGGACAGCTGCGTACGAGGGGCCCGTTGGCAGGTCTCCGGCCAGGCCGATGATGCCGGTCTCGTCGGCGCCGCGTCCGTGCAGCAGCACCACCAGGGGACGGTCGGGGGTGTCAGGGCTGTGCCAGACAACCGTGGGTTCGTCGAAGGCGTTATTCATTGGTTGTCCTCATCAGAATTAATGACGGTGATTCGGTCGGCGGTGGGCATACCGGACCATCTGGGCAGTTCGTCGTCCAGCTCCAACGGCTCAACGGGCGCAGCGTTCGCGTACCCTCCCCAATGCTGCCGGGGAAGCCTCCACGTAAGTTCGAACTCGATGCCGTCCGGATCTGCCCCGTAGACCCTTTGCGTGGCCCCATGGCTCGACTGGCCTGTGTAAGCGCCGGCTTCTTCCAAGGTCGTGCGGGCTTAAGACAGTTCCTCGATGGTGCCCAGCTGCCAGGCAGGGTGATAGAGCCCGGCACCGCCAGGCACCTCGGGCGGCGCGCTGGCCGGACGGGTGCGACTGGCATCGGAGGTGATTCTTTCTCGGTACGGAAGCCGCGGCCATGGTCCGGGAGCCGGCCCATTGAGGCCGGCCGGCTCCCGCGGAAAACGAACGTGCGGAGTCGGGTTGACTGCCGGGTTAGGCCTTGACGGCGAAGCCACCGGTCCAAGCGATCTTTTCGCCGGCCGCGAGGGCGATCTGCAGGAAGCCCGTTGCCTCCAGCTCACGTGCCCGGCGCAGCGAGCCGGCGTCGATGGCCCGCAGGCCGGCGGCCGTGATGACCTCGGCGAGCCGGGTTTTCGCGTCGGCGTCGTCCCCGGCGATCAGGACGGTGGTGGGCTGCCCGGCGATTTCGCCCGAGGCCAGGGTGGCCGCGAAGGTGGTGTTGAATGCCTTCACTACGCTGGAGTTAGGGAGTGCGGCCTGGATCTCGGCGGTGGCCGAGGAATCAGCCGGAACGGTCAGGGAGTCGAAGGTTTCGAAGTTCAGCGGATTGGTGATGTCAACGATGATTTTGCCGGCGAGCTGGTCGGCGCGCTGGGCCAGGATCTCCCGCACGGCCGGGTAGGGAACGGCCAGAACGACAATCTCTCCGGTAACGGTCTTGTCTGTGTCCCCGCTGCCGAGGACCTGGACGGCGTTGCCGCCCTTCTCAGCGATGCCGGCTATGGCCGAGCCCATGTTGCCTTGTCCGAGGATGCTTACTGCAGTCATAACGGTCTCCTTTATGCATTGGGGCATTCGTTGATGCTTCAACTTAATAGTAGCCTCCTGAAGTTAGTTGTTGCAACAACCAAAATGGGGAAGAATGAAAGCATGGAGACGCGATGGCTTACAAGGGATGAATTGGCTGCCTGGGTGCGGCTCTATACGGTGGTTGAACTCCTGCCGAACGCGCTTGACTCCCAGCTCCGCCGCGACGCGGACCTGACCAACTTTGAGTACTACGTGCTCGCCATGCTCTCAGAAGCCCCTCGCCGGACGCTGAGGATGACCGATTTGGCCGCCCAGACGAGTTCCACGCTGGCGCGCCTGTCGCACGTCGTAAAGCGTCTCGAAGCGCGCGGTCTGGTGGAGCGCTTTCCTTGCCCCGAGGATCGACGTGCAACCAACGCCCGTCTCACTGACGGGGGGCAGTGCAAAATTGTGGAGACCGCACCCGGGCATGTGGATAACGTCCGGCGGAACGTCATCGACGCCCTCACCCCGGAACAGCTCGGTCAGTTGCGGGGGATTGCCGATGCCCTGCTGGAGAAGCTCGACCCTGACGCGGCGATGGCCCCCCTGTACCGCCGCCATGACGGGCCAGGGTGAGTTTCGCTGCGGGAGAGCGCGGCGTAAAGAAGGCGACGCTGGAGAAAATGGTTGACGCAACAAGTAATCTGCAATATGCTTTTACTTGAAGGATCAACTAATACTTCCTGAAAACCGATCCTACCGACTTCAGAAGCCCAGACAAAAGGACCGCATCATGACTTCTCCGATCAATCCCGCTGCTACCCAGTCCACCATCGCCCGCACAGTGCTGCGCCTCGTTGTGGGCGTTGTCTTCTTCGCCCACGGCTGGCAGAAAATCTTTGAATACACCATCCCGGGCGCTCAGGCAGCCTTCGCGCAGATGGGAGTACCGGCGGCCCAGCTGGTTGCTCCCGCGATCGGCTTCCTGGAGCTCCTTGGGGGCGCCGCCATCATCCTGGGCGTACTCGTTCGCCCAGTGGCCGCCCTCTTGGCCTTGGACATGCTTGGCGCCCTCTTCCTGGTACACGCTCCCGCCGGAATCTTCGCTGATAAAGGCGGTTACGAACTCGTGCTCGTCCTGGCAGCCGGCGCGGCAGTCCTCGCCATCGTCGGGGCTGGCCGCTTCTCCATCGACGCCCTGGTCTTCGGCCGCAGTGCGAACCGCACCCTCGCAGCCCTGGCCTAAGCGGCGGCAGCCAAACTCAAGAAGATGAAATGGCGCCCGGAACCCGTACAAGCGGGTGCCGGGCGCCATTCGTTTGCTACCAAGTCGAGCGGGTGCTTTGGAGCGTCCCCTCTTTCAACAATGCGGAGCAGCGAAATTGAGGCTTGGAGGGATCTGGCTAGATTGCCTGCGCGGCTTTGATGGCCAGCATCACGCGATCCGTGACGTCATCAATGCCGCCGATGCCGTCGACTCGGGTGAGGATGCCGCGCCCGGCGTAGTTCGCCACCACGGCTTCGGTCTGCTCGTGGTACAGGTCCAGTCGGTGGCGGATGACGGTTTCGTTGTCGTCGCTCCGGCCCGTTTCCTTGGCCCGGCCCAGGAGGCGGTGGACGAGTTCCTCATCATCGGCGGTCAGCTGTAGCACCACGTCGAGCTTCTCGTTTCCGTCGGAGAGGATGCCGTCCAGGTAGTCCACCTGCGCGGTGGTGCGCGGGTAGCCGTCCAGCAGGAACCCATTTTCGACGTCGGACCCGCCCAAGCGGTCACGGACCATCTTGTTGGTCACGCTGTCCGGGACAAAGTCACCGTTCTCCATGTACTTCCTGGCCTCGACGCCGAGCGGGGTTTCACTCTTCACATTGACCCGGAAGATGTCGCCGGTGGAGATGGCCACAACGCCGAGGCGTTCTGAGATCCGCTCCGCCTGCGTTCCTTTTCCGGAACCGGGAGGTCCAATAATCAGCATTCTCGTCATCGCAAAGGCCCCTCGCCTAGATCCACTTTGGTGCGGTGGGCGTGCTGTCCGCAGTGCCCGGCCCGGTGGCGGCGATTCCCTGGGAACCGCGCCCGGCGGCCCATTGAACGACGGCGGGCAGGGAACCGGTGATGGTCGTAGGGTTGGTGGCGCCGGTGTCGCCGAACGCCAGATCTGTGCCGTCCACTGTGACCAGGAGCCCGCTGTCGGTCCCGCGGGTGTGCCAGGCGCCGGTGATGTCCTTGAGCAGCCGCTCAAGCACAGGTGCCGGGATGTCCTTGAAGGCTGCCCCGTTGTCCAGGTCCACTGCGTGGAGCCAGACTTCACGGGTGCGCATCCACACGGTTTCCTCGGCCGGGACGATCCGGCCCTGGGCTGTTTTGACTTTGTGGTGCCAGGCGTCGGCGGGCAGGTCCCGCCATTCGACGTTCAGGTGCACGGCTGAGTGGTCGAACAGGTGCCGCAGCGCGATCGGCGGGAGGGTGGCTCCGAAATTGATTTCGTGCTCGCGCACCGACGTGGAGGCGTACATGGGTGTCTCCACGCCGGTGGCGGCCCACTCGATGAGACGCGCGATGGCCCGCGCGTTGTAGCCCACGTGGGCCACAACGTGGCGGCGGGTCCAGCCCGGCAGCAGCGAGTCCCCGTCCAGGTCAGCGTCGGTGAGCTCGTTGAGCTTGCGGGCGAAGAACGCGGTGCCCCGCCGTGCCTGCAGCAAACCCTCGAGTAGGACCGGGTCCGTGGTCTGGTCGTGGCGGGCGACCATCAGGCTTCCTTGACCACGCGGTTGCTCAGCTGGCCCAGGCCCTCGATGGTGGTGACCAGGATCTGGCCTTCCTGCAGGTAGCGCTTGGGGTCCTGGGCGTGGCCCACACCTCCCGGGGTGCCGGTCGCGATCACATCACCGGGGTTCAGCGTGATGATCGTGGAGATGTAGGAGACCAGGAATTCCGGGGTGAACACGAGGTCCCCGGTCGGGGTGGACTGCTGGACCTCGCCGTCCACGGCCGAGGTCATCAGGGGACCGGGGGTGAATTCGTCCTGCGTGACCAGGGCCGGGCCGAACGGGGTGGACTTCTCCCAGGTCTTGCCCTGGAGCCACTGGATGGTGCGGAACTGGTAGTCGCGCATGGACACATCGTTGAGCACGGAGTACCCGGCGATGTGGTCCTTGGCATCGGCTTCGCTGATCCGGCGGCCCTTCTTGCCGATCACGACGGCGAGTTCGGCTTCCCAGTCCACCGCGTCAGATTCCTGCGGCAGGGCCAGGTCATCGTTGGGCCCGATCAGGGATTCGGCGTACTTGGCGAACAGGGTGGGGTGCGCCGGGACTTCGCGGCCCATCTCCTTGATGTGGTTGCGGTAGTTGTGGCCCACGCAGATGATCTTGCCGGGGGAAGGCACGACGGCGGCGAGATCGGCGCCGTCCAAAGGATGGGTTGCGCCGTTCGCGGCCGCAGCGGTGGTTTCCCAAGCGGGGTCCTGCAGCAGGGCCCCGACGTCGGCGAAGCCCGGGATTTCGGTGAGGGTGTCGCCGTCCTGGCGAACCGCCGTCGTTCCTTCAGCGGTGCGGAGGGTGAGGAGTTTCATTACTTGGTGCGTCCTTCGATGTAGGTGCGGTTGAAGTTCAGGCGCTCGAAAATGGGGGCGTCGCTGAACCGGAACAGATCAAACTCAGTCTCGGCCTGCAGGGACCAGGCGGCCCAAGACGGCACCACGAAAAGGTCTCCCTTGGCCAGCTGCCTGCTTTCGCCGTTCAGGGTCACGGAGCCGGTGCCTTCGAAGACCTGCCAGACACTGGAGCCGACCTCGCGGACCGTCTCGGTGGTGGCGCCGGCGCGGAGGCGGTGGAATTCGGCCCGGATGGTGGGCATCACGTCCCCGCCGGTGGTGGGGTTGGTGTACCGGACCGCGGCGTGGCCCTGGGAGACGGTGGCCGGGTGGCCCTCGTCCTCCAGCAGCAGCTGCTCGGCCAGGGCGGCGTCGGTGTACTTCCACCGGTAGGCTGCGATGGGGGAGTTGGTGGTGTCATCCAGGCCCGAGAGCGGGCGGAGTCCGGGGTGGGCCCAGAGCCGCTCGGACCGGGAGATGTCCGGGGTGGCCTCGTCGGTGACCCGTTCGGTGCCGAACTCGAAGAACCCGGCGTCGGCGTAGTGCACGAACGGGATGTCCAGGCCGTCGATCCAGGCCATCGGCTCATCAGTGTCATTGTGGTGGCCGTGGAAGTTCCAGCCCGGGGTCAGCAGGAAATCGCCGCGGGACATCCGGACCGGGTCCCCGTTCACCACGGTCCAGACACCTTCGCCCTCAACGACGAAGCGGAAGGCGTTCTGCGAGTGGCGGTGTTCCGGGGCCGTTTCGCGGCCGCCCAGGTACTGGATGGCGGCCCAGAGGGTGGGCGTGGCGTAGGGCGTGCCGGGCAGGCCCGGGTTCGCCAAGGCGATGGCGCGGCGTTCCCCGCCGCGGCCCACCGGCACCAGATCACCGGCACGGGCCGCCAGCGGGTACAGGTCACTCCACCGCCACACGTGCGGCACGGCCTTCGGCGACGGGACCATCGGCATCAAATCACCGATCTCAGTCCACAACGGAATCAGGTTCTCCCGGTCAAAATCCCGATACAGCTCCTTCAGCTGGGCAGCTTCTTCAGG
The DNA here is from genome assembly GCF_042880995.1 of Arthrobacter sp. NPDC058288. NCBI lineage: Bacteria > Bacillati > Actinomycetota > Actinomycetes > Micrococcales > Micrococcaceae > Arthrobacter > Arthrobacter sp. NPDC058288. The sequence continues at coordinate 39,313 of NZ_JBHVYH010000007.1, read as the reverse complement.
CGTCGGCTCCGGCAGGGCGTGGCTGGCAGCAACTGACTCATGGGTGATGTTCTCAGTCATGGCAATCCTCTACTTTGAGTGGGCGCCGGCGGCAGCCAGGCGTTCAGCGATGTCGGCGCGGAGGTCCTTCTTATTGATCTTTCCGACCTTGGTCGTGGGCAGCTCGTCAACCACGACAAGGTGTTCAGGGATCTTGAAGGCAGCCACACCGGTCCGGCGCAGCATCTCCTGGATCTGTTCCAGGGTTACTTCGCATCCTGGTCTGACCGTGATGTACAGGCAGAGCCGTTCGCCGAGCATCTGGTCCGGCATGGCGACCGCGGCCGCCATGGTTACGTCGTCGATCCGGTAGACCAGGCTTTCGATTTCCTCGGCCGAGATCTTTTCTCCACCGCGGTTGATCATGTCCTTGTCGCGTCCCTGGACGATCAGGTTTCCGTCAGGACGCCGCTCCACAATGTCACCGCTGGCGTACCAGCCATCCGGCGTGAAGGCCCGGGCGTTGGCTTCCGGCGCGAGGTAATATCCCCGAGGAGTATAGGGTCCGCGGGTCAGGATGGAGCCGGGGACGCCGTCCGGCAGGTCCTCGCCGGCCTCATTGACAATGCGCACCTCGTCGGCTTCGGACACGGGGCGACCCTGTGTAGTACAGATGACGTCTTCGGGGTCGTCCAGCCGGGTGGTGTTGATGAGCCCCTCGGCCATGCCGAAGACCTGCTGCAGGGTGGCACCCAGGACCGGCTTCACTTTCCGCGCAATCTCGTCGGGCAGACGTGAGCCGCCGACCTGGAGCACCTCGAGGCTGGCCAGCTGCTTGGTGCCGGCTTCCTGCTGGTACTCGATCCATCTCTGGGCGACGGCAGGGACAGCAGTGGAGAGTGTCACGCCCTCACGCTCGATAGCGGCGAACGCCTTGCGTGGTTCCGGGCTGGGCAGCATGATCACACGGCCGCCAGCGAACAGAATTCCGAGGATGCCCGGGCAGGCCAACGGGAAGTTGTGGCTCGCCGGCAGGGTGCCCAAGTAAACGGTGTCCTCGGAAACTCCCGTGGGAACTGAGGTTGCTTTGATGTTATAGGCGTAGTCGTTGTGGGTTCTGGTGATCAGTTTGGGCAGGCCGGTAGTGCCCCCAGAGAGCAGAAACAGGGCCGGTGAGTCCGGCGAAGGCGCGTTGGCGTCCAGCCTTGCCCGGGCGCCTGCAACATCCTTCACTGGGGCCAGGATTTCCTCGAGACGTACGTTCAGCGGTTTTGCTGCGCCGGAAACGAGGATGATCTCCAAAGACGGAATGCTTGACGCAAGCTCTTCGGCCATTGCCTGGTGGTCAAAGTCCTTGATGACGTCCGGAACTGCGATGGCGCGCGATTCGGAGAGTTCCGTGAGGAAGGAGAGCTCGTACTGGCGGTGTGCAGGCAGAGCCATTACCGGGATAATGCCGGCCCGGAAGCATGCCAAGGTCAGCACCGTGAACTGCCAGCCATTGGGCAGCTGGACCATGATACGGTCATCCGCTTTGAGGCCCAGCTGCAGGAGGCGTTCCGCGGCAGCATCCATTCTGTTGGCCAGCTCGGCGTAGCTGAGCCGGACGTCCCCGTCCACAATCGCGATTTTTTCCGGCAACCGGTCGGCAGTTTCCAGCACGTATGCCCCCAGCGGACGGTCTTCCCAGTAGCCCTTGCTGCGGAATTCGGCTGCCAGGTCCTCCGGCCACGGGATGGTGCCTTCACGGGTGTGGCTTGTCATTTAATGTCCTCCTCGACATTGATAACTACTGCATCCAGGGCTAGAAGCCCGTCATGGGTGAGGCGCAGGGGGTTGATTTCGATCTCGGCGATTTCGTCATTGGAAACAAGTGCATCGCCGAGCCTGGCCAGCAGGCCTGCGAGCTCCGCTGTCTCCAGCATCGGCCCGGAACGGAAACCGTACAAGAGTTCCCGCGCCTGAAGATCTCCGGGCATGCCCTCGGCCACCCGCACCGAAAGGGGAGCGGACCGGATGGAAATATCGGCGAAGACCTCTGCGGCGGTGCCGCCCAGGCCCAGGACGACGATCGGTCCGAAGACAGGATCACGACGCACGCCGACCACCAGGTCGACGCCGGACGGAGCCATGGCTTCGATGAGGAACTCGCGGGCACCGGCGGCTTCCAGGCCGTCCAGGGCCCGGTCCATGGCCTCGGGGGAGTCCACCCCCAGGTGCACACCGCCGATCTCAGTCTTATGCATGACCGCGGCATCAAGCAGCTTGGCCGCCACCGGACCTCCCAGCTCGGTGAAAGCGTCATGAGCTGCGGCGCGGCTGCTGCAGCTGCGCCGCGCAGGCGTGGCAATACCGAGTGCGCCGAGGAGTTCCTTGGCACGGTTTTCGTCCCAGGGCCCTTCCAGCCCCGGCCAGGTGAATGCTCCAGCCGGTGCCTCGGCGCGCTGAAATTGTCCGCGCGAATCGTTGACGAGGGCTGTAATGCCGTGGGCCAGCGAAGTCGGTCCGCTTATCAGGGGCAGATCGTGCTGGGCGGCCGACTTCCGGGCACGTTCCAGATCACCGTCAGGGCCGTCCACGCCGATCAGGAACGGCATCGTGTTGGCCACTCCGGAGTTAGCGACAGCGAGAGGAAGATCGGCCACGGGTTCGGTCAGTCCATACACCGCCACGAGATCGATGGCAGGGTCGGCTGCCACCGCGGCAACGACCTTCTCGTAACCGGGTCCCGGCCGGCCGGTGTCCACGGGGTTGGCCTGGAAGGTCAGCGGCGGCAGCAACGTGCCGATGGTGTCCTGGCTCGTCTGCGCCAGGCGCGGCAGGCTTACCCCGACACTGTGGAGTGCATCGGCGATCAATAAACCGGGGCCTGCCTGCCCGGTGATGAGTCCGACGCCGGGGTCTGCCGCCGGCTTAAGCCGGCGCCCCGCCAGGGCGGTAACGGCGGCCACCAGCTGGTTCTCGTCGTCGACGATCACGGCGCCGGCCTGCTTCAGGGCCGCCCGCGTGGTTCGCCAGGATGTGGCCAGGGCACCGGTATGGGACTGGGCAAACTCAGACACGTCATTTCGCCCGACCACCAAAGCCACCACCGGTTTCACCGAGCTGAGGCGCGAAACGGCGTCGATGAGTGCTGGTCCGTCAGCGACGGTTTCCAGGTGCAGCGCCACCGCCTTGGTTTGGTCATCATGGATCAAGTAGTCGAGGACATCGGGCGCGCTGATGTCCGTGCCCGCGCCGATTCCGACGGCCAGGCTGACGCCCGCTCCGGCTCGCTGCAGATGGAAAGCAAGCACGTGATTTACTCCACCGCTCGCCGCCACAACGGCCACCGAACCAGGTTCAAGTTCTGCGACGCCGGGGACGAAGCTGGCGCGCAGATTGCGGCGGGGGACGAAGAAGCCTGATGTGTTCGGGCCGAGCAGCCGTATGCCGGTTTCCTTGACCGCTGCCTCCACCTGCCGGGCGAATTCGACGCCGGGCCCGCCCGCTTCGGCGAAACCGCCGGCGCAAACCAGTGCCGCTTTGGCGCCGTTTGCTGCGCTGTCCCGAAGTGCCTGGGCAGTGGCGGCGGCAGGGACGCAGAGGACGGCCAGATCCGGACCGCCAGGAATTGCTGACGCGGCTTCGGCGATGCTGGTGTGCATGCCGTTTTCACCACGGCTGTTGACGAGCTCAACGGGAGCAGGGTAGTTGGACAGCGACTGTGCCATAACAGCGCCGAGCTTTTCCGGGCTGGATGAGGCACCAACGACGATGATGCCGCGGGGTGCGAACAGCGGAGTCAGGCTATGCATCGGTTGCCTCCGTGCCTTGTGCTGCAACGGCATCTGCCCGGCCGGAGAGCACCAGCGTCAAACCCGAAGCCGGGCCCTGGTCATCGACGATGACACTCGCCAGACCGCGACCAAGCCGGGCTTCCTCCGAAAGGAGGACGCGTGTGAACGGGTTGCCGCCCTGGATGACAACGACGGCAGCCTCAGCAGGCAAGTGCTCAAAGGTGGCTGCCAGGCCGGCTTCCGTATCCGGCGCGTAGAGCAGCAGTCCGGTATTGACGTCTGCGTCGGTAGGGTCGGTGGTCAGGGGAACGCTGCCGCCGGGGCCGGTCAGAGCCAACCGGCCGTCTTGTTCCGCCACGGCGAGCTGGCGACCGGTGAACTCGACGGATCCTGCGGTGAGCGGTGTCTCCAGTGGCGTGTTGCCGTGCCGGGCCAGCCAGTCCTGCTCCGCAGAGGCAACAAGCCCGGGATCGCGCTGGCGGATCTTGTCGATGTCGATGCTGCGGGAGAAGAAGTGGAAGGTGAACTGCGTGGGCTCGAAGGAGTTGTAGTAACGGGCGAAGTGCTCCCACCAGCTCAGTCCACCGCGTGCCTGGTTCTGGATCTTGGCGACCTGTGGCTGGCGTTCGGCCTCATAGTTCGTAAAAGCGAGTTCGAGGTCGTCCTGGTGGGCAGCGACTTCACGGACCAGTGAGATGGCGTCCTCCATCGCCATCTTCGTGCCGGAGCCGACGGAGAAGTGGGCGGTGTGGACGGCGTCGCCAAGCAGGACGACGTTGCCCTTGTGCCAGGACCGGGTCCGACGGGTGCGGAAATTCGCCCATCGGGAGTTGTTGGCTACGAGAGGCTCACCGGCGATGTCTTCGGCGAACAGTTTTTCCAGGAAGCGCTGGGTCTTCAGGTCTGAGGGTCCCGGGGGCTGGCTGGCATCGAATTCGTCGAGGCCGGACTTCCGCCAGGTTTCCTCGTCCGTTTCGACAATGAAGGTGCTGAGGTCGTCGCTGATCGGGTAGCCGTGAACGGCGAAGTTGCCGAATTCGCTTTGCCGGTGGACAAAGGTGAGTCCGCTGAACTTGTACGTGGTCCCGAACCAGATGAATTTCGCTGTCGCGGTCTCAGCGGTGTGGCCAAGGCTCTCGCCCAGCTGTTCGCGGGTGGAGGAGTTTGCGCCGTCTGCGCCGACGATCAGGTCGAAGTCGTCAAGCTGGGACAGGTCGGGCACATACTGGCCAAAGCGCATGTCGACGCCGACTTCGGCCGCCCGGTCCTGCATGAGCTTCAGGAGGGTCTTGCGGTAGATGGCGGCCATTCCGTTGCCGGCGAAGGACTTTTGTTCGCCTTTGAGCCAGACCTCAATTTCCTCCCAGTGTGTGCCGAAGTCACGGAGGCCGTTGCGGACAACGGGATCGGCGTCGTTGATCCGATTGAGCGTTGCGTCTGAGAAAACTACGCCAAAACCGAACGCGTCAGTCGCCTGGTTCCGCTCAAAGAGCACGACTTCAGCGTCGGGAACGGCTTGCTTGAACAGAGTTGAGAAGAACAGTCCGCCGGGACCGCCGCCAATGCAGGCTACGCGAAGTGCCATCGATGCCACCTTCTAAAGTTTTGGAAGTCAGTGAGAAAGCTCTCACCGAAATTATGTAACCATTCTACGCTGAACGTCAACTATTTGTTACAAGTAGCAATCGGCCGTCACCGGACGGACCTGCCTGCCGATGACTTCCTCGACGAACGACTGCGCCCGCGGGCCCAGCTGCTCGTGCACCCGGCTGAAAAGACTGAATGCCGCAGGGCCGGGCCAGTCCCTGGGCTGCAGCTCGCGCGGCAGTTCCGGGTCGCGAAAGGGGAAGCGGCGAAAATCGTCAATGATCCTGGTGCGTTCCACCAGGGCCCGTTTGCCATCTTTGGCGCTGTTGCCCTGTACGTCGTCCAGATGCGTATAGGAGGACAGGAAATCCAGATAGTCGCGACGCAGGGACTCCAGATCCCAGCACCGGGCCGCCAGTTTGCGTGCCGCTGCCGCGTCATGGGAGCCGCACCAGAGGACATTCACGCGGGCGCTTCCGTGCCGGGACGCGATCTCTTTTGCCTCTTTGGCGAGATCGTGAGGGGCCAGCCAGGTAGAGGGGGAGAGTTGACCAAACCCTGTCCACGCCAACTGCTTGCGGAGCTGTTCCCGAACGGCGCGGTCGGATTCCGGCACCTGATAGATGACCATGGTCCAGCGGCCGCTCCAGGGCTCCTCCTTGCGGCGGAAGATCCGCGGGCGGCCGTTGACGAGGATGTCGAGCATCTGGTCACTCAGGGTGTAAACCGTCTCCCGGCCATCCCTGCGCGTAGTCAACCACCCCTCCTGCCTGAGGCGGGACATGCTCACCCTGACGGTGCCGGGTTCCAAGCCGAAAGCCGTCATGAGCTCGGTCAGTTCGCCGAGCTTGGCCTCACCGCCGGCGTAGCGAAGGTAGTCGCCAAAGAGGTTCAGGACCAGCGACCGGGGTGTCTCCACCATGGGGACTCCTGGAATCGAAATTGATGTAACGTCCAGAGTAACGGCCTGCGTCATAATGTTACATATTTAGGGGTGGGCGCGTCCTGAAAATGATTGGCGGGCTGCTTATGCCACGACCTCTTGACCCTCCCCGACGGGCTGGCCGATGATGCCGGAGACGAATTCCGTGGCTCCCGGACCGAGCTGGCGGTGTACCGCGCCAAACAAGCCGTATGCCTCACTGCTCGGCCATCCCTCGGGCTGCAGTTCCCTGGGCAGGTAGGGGTCCCGGAATGGAAAGCGGCGGAAGTCGCCGATGATTTGCATCCGTTCGATAAGCGCCGTGCGGCCGTCCTTGCCCGCATTCGCCACCTCGTCCTTAAGGGCGGAGTAGGTGCGAATGAACTCCTGATAGTCCTCGCCGAGCTGCTTTAGGTCCCAGCATCGCGCGGCCAGGTCTCTGTCCTCCTCGAGGTCGCCGGTCCCGCACCAGAGCGCATCAACCTTTGCCAGCGGAAACTCGGCGGCGATCTCGCGGACCTCCGACATGAGATCGTGCGGACTGAGCCAAGTCGACGGCGACAGTTGGCCGAACCCATGCCACGCGAGTTGCTTTCGGAGCTGCTCGCGGACGGCACGCTCAGATTCCGGTACCTGGTAAATGGCCATGGTCCAGCGGCCCTCCCAGCTCTCGTCCCGACGCCGGAAGATTCGTTCCCGGCCTTCGTCGAGGATCTCCAGCATGTGGGGAGTGAGGGTGTAAACCGTTTCCCGCCCCACGCGACGGGTGGTGAACCAGCCCTCCTTGCGAAGCCGCGAGAGGTTGACCCGGACCGTAGCAGGCTCGATGTTGAAGACGGACAGGAGTTCCGTGATGTCGGCGAGCCTGACCTCACTCCCGGCGTATCGGAGGTAGTCCCCGAATAGATCCAGGATCAGGGCTCTGGGTTTCCACTGCATAAGGCTCCTCCACTTCTTGTTTTCGAGTCCGAATGAATCCGTCAATCACAAACATGCAACAGACCTGTTGACGAACAACATATTTATGTTACATTCGATTGTGGGTCAGATCACAGACGATAGACCCCCTCATCTCTGGCACAGCCACAAAGTCGTGTATATCACCTGGAGTCCCCAATGGCTTTTCAATCGCCTGCCTCATCTCCGGTTCGCCCTCGTAAATCGGCAGCCGCTGTTATCTTTCTCTGTTTTCTGGCCATCGTCTTCGACGGATACGACCTGGTCGTCTACGGAGCCATCGTCCCCAAGCTCCTGGCCTACGAACCATGGGGCCTGACTCCGGTGCAGACCGGCGCAATCGGCAGCTATGCGCTGGCCGGAATGTTTATTGGCGCCATCCTCATTGGCTACCTTACGGACATTGTCGGGCGTCGGAAGATCATGATGATTTCCATCGCATCCTTCTCGGTACTGATGCTTCTGACCGCCTGGGCGCCGACTCCGGAACTCTTCGGCCTGTTCCGTTTTCTCGCGGGCCTTGGACTGGGCGGTGTGATCCCGACGGCGATAGCACTGACAGTCGAGTTCTCGAAGACGAACCGGCGCAACTTCAATAACGCCCTGATGTTCTCCGGCTACGCTGTCGGCGGCGTCCTTGCCGCGCTACTCTCGCTCGCTTTCCTGCCCGCTCTCGGATTCCAGGGAATGCTGGCGCTCGGCGGCGTTCCACTCGTCGCCGTCGTCCCTTTGCTGTCCAAGTTCCTCCCCGAATCCCCGGCGTTTCTCGCCGTCAAGGGCGACCGGGCCCGGGCGGAACGCATTGTCGCCGATTATGGGCTTGAACCGCTGCCTGCAGCACGGGTTCAGGGCGACGCACCGGTTGCCGGCCGTTTCCGCACCCTGCTGACCGGACGCCTGCTGGGAGCGATGATCCTCTTCTGCTTGGCCGGGGTCTGCGGGCAGACCCTCGTGTACGGGCTTAATACCTGGCTGCCGCAGCTCATGGTCATCGCCAAATATTCGCTGGCCTCCTCGCTGACATTCCTCCTCACGGTCAACGTCGGCGCCGTCGTCGGCGTGCTGGTATCTTCCCGACTCGCTGACCGCTTCGGTCCGCGGCCGGTCACTGCAACGGCTTTTGCCAGTTCCGGCATAGCGCTGGTTCTCATGGGAACAGGCGTTATGCCGCTTCCGGTCATGTACCTGCTCGTCGCAGTTGTTGGCTTCGGGTCCGTGGGAGCCCAGATCCTGGTCAACGGGTTCGTCGCCACCTACTTCTCAGGCGCAACGCGGGCCACAGCCCTTGGCATCACGCTCGGCATCGGACGGATCGGCGCAGTCCTGGCGATCTCAGGCGGAGGCGTTCTCGTTGCCGCCTCGTTGGGCAACTTCATCAACTTCTCCGTCTGGGCCATAGCAGCTGCAATCGGCGTAGTTGCGGTCCTGACCGTGCCTCGCCCCTCCAACGCGGCCGCCGACGGCGAAGCTGCAGCTACTCCCGAACAGCATTCGTCCAGCACCACCGTCCACCACTAAGAACCACAGAGCCGGGCCATCGCGCCGGCGGCGCAGGCCACCAACTAAGGAGTCCACTTGCAGACGCAACTTATCATTGACAACCAGCCCAGAAGCGGCCGTGAAGGCAAGACCTTCGAACGACGAAACCCCCTGACGGGCGCAGTTGTGACCGAAGGTGCGGCAGCCGGAGTGGATGACGCTCTGGATGCGGTTGAATCGGCATCAAAGGCATTCAGCACCTGGTCAACGTCCGGCCCCACCGAACGCCGGGCCGTGCTGCTGAAGGCCGCGGACATCATGGAGCGGCGCGGCCCGGAGTTTATCGAGACGATGATGTCAGAAGTCGGGGCGGCGCAGCTCTGGGCCGGGTTCAACGTCTTCCTCACTGCACAACTGTTCCGTGAAGCAGCCGGGCTCGCCACCCAGATTCAGGGTGAGACCCTCCCGACGGACAAACCGGGAACGCTCTCGATGACTGTCCGGCAACCCGCCGGAGTGGTTCTCAGCATGGCCCCTTGGAACGGGGCCGGCGTGCTTGCCGCCCGGGCGATCGCTTACCCGATCGTTTGTGGCAACACGGTAGTCTTCCGCGCCTCGGAAACAAGCCCGAAGACCCATGCGATCATCGCAGAGGTCCTGCACGAGGCCGGACTCCCGGCCGGTGTCCTCAACTTCCTCACAAGTACTGCTGAGGACTCGGAGCGGGTGGTGGAATCCATCATTGCGCACCCGGCGGTGCGCCGGGTCAACTTCACCGGATCAACCGCGGTAGGGCGCATTATTGCCGAGAAGGCCGCCCGCCATCTTAAGCCCGCCCTGCTCGAGCTCGGCGGCAAGGCTCCGTTCGTCGTCCTCGACGACGCTGACATTGACGGCGCTGTGAACGCGGCAGTCTTCGGTTCCTTCCTTTACCAGGGGCAGATTTGTATGTCGACGGAACGTTTCGTCGTTGACGAAAGTGTGGCCGACGAGTTTGTTTCCAAGTTCGCGGCACGGGCGGCGCAACTCGGCAGCGGAGACCCGATGGTCGACGATGCCTGCATCGTCGGTCCGATGATCCGTGAAGAGTCAGGCGCCCGGATCAACGGACTCATCGACGATGCCCTGGCCAAGGGAGCGGAGCTGGTAGTCGGCGACCGTGCCGACGGCGCTTCGATGCCGGCCACCATCATCGATAAAGTGCGGCCTGAGATGTCCATCTACGATGAGGAAACGTTCGGACCCATCACCACGGTTGTCCGCGTTTCCGGTGTCGAAGAGGCTGTCCAAGTAGCCAACGATACGGAGTACGGTCTCGCCGCTGCCGTTTTCGGAGCGGACAGCACCCGCGCACTGCAGGTTGCCATGCGCATTCAAGCCGGACACGTGCATGTCAACGGGGCGACCGTGCAGAACGAGGCGCAGGCTCCATACGGCGGCATGAAGAACAGCGGCTACGGCCGGTTCGACGGCAGGGCGGTCATCAACGAATTCACTGAGTTGAAGTGGATCACCGTCGAGCAGTCCGACCAGCAGTACCCGTTCTAGAGCAAAACCCCCACGCAGCCGTAAAGGATGAAATGACCATGCAAGTAACCGCAGCAGTGGCCCGGGAGCCACGGAAACCCCTCACGATTGAAGAGCTTGAGCTGGACGATCTCCGTCCCAACGAGGTACTCGTAAAAATGGTGGCTTCCGGTGTGTGCCACACGGACGCCATCGTCCGTGACCAGGTCTATCCCACGCCGCTGCCGGCCGTCCTTGGACACGAGGGAGCCGGAGTCGTGGAGCGAATCGGGAGTTCGGTGACCACTGTGCAGCCGGGTGACCACGTTCTGCTCGCTGCCGCCTACTGCGGTAAGTGCGACCGTTGCCGGTCCGGCGAAATGGCGTACTGCGAGAACCTCTTCGCCGCTGACTTCGGGGGCCGGAGGCCCGACGGGACCACGGCATTGAGCAAGGACGGGGAAGTGATCTCCTCCCATTTCTTCGGACAATCGTCGTTCGCCACGTACGCGAACGTCGTCGAAGAAAGCGTCGTCCGGGTCGACTCGGACGTTCCGCTTGAGATAGTTGCCCCGCTCGGGTGCGGTATCCAGACCGGCGCCGGCGCCGTTCTCAACGAACTCAAGCCCGGCCTGAACAGCACGCTTGTGGTCATCGGCACCGGCGCTGTCGGATCCGGTGCGATCATGGCCGGCGGGATCGCTGGGTGCGCGCGGATCATCGCCGTTGACATCCACGCCTCCAGGCTCGACCTCGCGAAAGAACTTGGAGCGACGGACGTGATCAACACCAAGGAAACCGACCTGACGGATGAGATCCTGCGCTTGACGGACGGCCGCGGCGCTGACTACGTGGTGGATACAACGGCCCGTCCGGAGCTGCTCCGCAAGGCAGCCGACGCCCTGGCCCTCCGGGGCACGCTGGCGCTGGTGGGCGCTGCTGCGCCCGGAACCGAGGTTTCCTTCGAGATCGGGCTGTCACTGGTCAAGGGATGGACGTTCAAGACGGTGATTCAGGGAAGCTCGGTACCGCAGGTGTTCATTCCCAAGCTCATCCAGTTGTGGAAGGACGGCCGGTTCCCCATGGACAAGCTGATGCGTAACTACAGCCTGAATGAGATCAACCAGGGGTTCGAAGATTCCGCCAAAGGAACAGTGATCAAGCCTGTCGTTGTGTACTAGGCGGCGGCTGCTTTTGAGGCAGGCGCCCTGACATTCTTCAGTTCATACGAAAGCGGACGACGCGGGAGAGTTCCCGGCGTCGTCCGCTTTTTGAGTTGGATGCTACTTGGTGACCTGAAGCCCGGTGTCCCAGTTGAAATCGGCGAATTCGGGGTTGGCCTGCATGGTCATCAGGACGAACTGGAATCCTTCGAGTTCGCGGGAGCGCTTCAGCGGACCGACTACCAGAGGGCGCATGCCGCCAGCGCTGACGAAGCTGCTCACGGCTGCGTTGGCCTCGGCACTGTCCCCGGCGATGAAGACGTCCAGCGGCTGTCCACCTGACTCGCCTGCCACCAAGGTGCCGGCGAAGGTCGTGTTGAATGCCTTGACGACGTTGGCGCCTGCGGGAACAAGCTGCGCGATTTCCTCGGCGGCGGAGTTGCCGGGCTCGACGACCAGGGAATCGAAGGTCTCGAAGTTCACCGGGTTGGTGATGTCCACGATGGTTTTGCCCGCCAAGGCGTCGCCGTAGGCGCTGACCACGGACTTTGCGGCGTCGAACGGGACCGCCAGGACCACGATGCCGCCCTTCGGGGTGTCGGCGGTGGTGCCGGCGGTGACGCCGGATCCAAGCGCGCCGGCCAGTTCGTTGGCCTTGGTTTCTTCTTGCCCAAGAATTTCGACGGTCAGGCCTGCAGCGAGGGCACGGGTTGCGATGCCACGGGCCATGTTGCCGTTGCCGATGATGGTGAGGTTCGTCATTGGAGTCTTCTTTCCGAAAATACGGGCCAGGAGGTTGTTCATTGGATTCTGCTCTCTCAAGGTGTGATGCTTGAAGCTACAACTAAATATAGATCAATAAAGTTGAAGCGTCAAGTAAATGCATTGAGTGATGAGATTGCCTGGGCTCACGCCCGGCTCCGAGGCTGGCGTTTAGGACGGCTGCGAGGCCACGCCGGGTGCGTCGCGGGCGAGTAGTTCGCTGGTTCGGATAATGGACGCGCGCCTGCGTCCGTCGTCCGGCGTTCCGGTTATCACGAGCGGGACGTTCGGACTCGATACCCAGGCGTGGCAGAGTGTGACGATTGTTAGCAGAAGGTCTTCCGCCGCCGCCTCGCTCAATGCCGGAAGGGCGCCCCGGATCTCGCTGACTTTGTTCGCCGCGCGCAGGGCGCGGGTCTCCGCCCCTACCGGATGCCCCTGCTCAAGCCCCTCCCAAAAGGTGAGGCGCGCGAGACTGGGGCGGTTCCTGGAAAGATCAAAGTACCGTCCCGCGAAGTCGGCGATCGCAACGGGGCCCGAGCCGACGATCGGAAGGTCGTCCAGGGCGGTGACGAGTTCGCGGGTGAGTGCCGCTTCGAAGAGTTCGGCCTTGCCGCCGAAGTAGAAGTAGATCCGTTCCCGGTTGCACCCTGAGATCCGCGAAATCTGGTGGATGCGCGCACCGGAGAAGCCCCGGTCGGAGAACTCGGTGATAGCGGCGTCGAGGAGTTTTTCCCGTGTCGCGTCAGTGTCCCAGGCCATGGACCCCATCATATCTCCAACCGTTCGTTTGCTTTTGCGATTCAAGGCGCAGTAGCATCAAATCCAACCAGACGTTTGGAGATTGAGTGGAACATGAGGGCAAAGCGTTAGCAGCCGATGAGACGGATGCGCATCATCACCGAACTGCCGGTATGGCATCCGTCCACGTAAGGGCTGTCATTACCTGGGTGGCGATCTTTCCGCTGGCCGCAATAGGAATGAGTGTCTTGGCCGCATTGGCGCCGGGGTGGCCTCCGGTTTTGCGCGCTTTCACGCTCACTCTTGTGGTCGTTCCTATCGCCGTCTACTTCGCTGTTCCCCGCCTTCTCCTGATTCAGACGAAGCTGGGCCACGCTGCGACGCGCACACGCGTGGGTCGCACTGCGAAACGCAATACGCGGGTTCGCAAGCCACGCCGGGGTGCACGATCATCCCGGTCACGATGATGAGGAGTTTGCCATGCAGGTAACTGCTGCTGTCGCGCGGGAGCACGATGCACCGTTCACGATCGAACAGCTTGAGCTGGACGCCCTGAGGCCCAATGAAGTGAGGGTCCGCATGGTTGCAACCGGGATCTGTCACACGGACGTGCTCGTCCGCGATGGCGTTTATCCCACACCGCTGCCGGCCGTCCTGGGGCATGAGGGGGCCGGCGTTGTCGAAGCGGTCGGCGACTCGGTTGTCTCCGTGGTGCCTGGTGATCATGTTGTCCTCGCCGCCGCGTACTGCGGTCACTGCAAGCGTTGCCGGAACGGCCAGATGGCGTACTGCGAGAACCTGATGGCGGCAGACTTTGGCGGGCGACGTCTGGACGGCACAACCTCCCTGAGTAAGAACGATGAGGCCATCTCGTCGCACTTCTTCGGCCAGTCATCCTTCGCGACCTACGCCAACGTCGTCGAGGAGTCGGTCGTCCGTGTCGACAAGGACGTCCCGCTCGAGCACCTGGGCCCGCTGGGCTGTGGCATCAACACGGGGGCGGGAACTGTCCTCAATGAACTTAGGCCGGAGATCGGGTCCTCATTGGTTGTTTTTGGCACGGGCGCCGTCGGCTGCGCCGCAGTCATGGCTGCGCGTATCGCGGACTGTGCCACTGTCATTGCGATTGACATCCACGACTCCCGGTTGGAACTCGCCCGAGAGCTCGGCGCTACACACGTCATCAATTCGAAGACCGAGGATGTCGCCGGACGGCTTCGTGAAATCACGGCTGACGAAGGCGTGGACTACGTGGTGGACACCACCGGCCTGCCCTCGCTCCTTCGCCAGGCGGCCGATGCCCTGGGAGTGCGCGGCACCCTCGCCCTCGTTGGCGCGGCTAAGCCTGGCACGGAGGTCAGCTTCGAGATCGGCGCGTCCCTGGTGAAGGGCTGGACTTTCAAGACCGTGGTCCAGGGCAGTTCGGTGCCGCAGGTCTTCATTCCCCGGCTGATCCAGCTCTGGAAAGACGGCAGGTTCCCTTTCGAAAAACTCGTCAGTGATTATGCCCTCGATGACATCAACCAAGGCTTTGAAGATTCCAGGAGCGGAAAGACCATCAAGCCGGTCATCGTCTTCTGATGCGGTTCCCAAGCCGCCGGGTTCGCTTATCCGGCGGCCTGGCGGGCTTTCAACCCGAGGCTATCGGGCCATGCCCGGTGCGTGGAATTGACCCCAGCGGTGGTGTACGGTTTCGAGCAGCATTTTGAAATCGGCCGCCATGTCTCCGTAGTCGGGTTCGGAGAGCCACTGCACCTGCAGCCCATCCATTGCGGCGATGAGACTGCGGGCGATGGATTCTGCCGGAGCGTCCGGGCTAAGCGCACCGTCTTCGATGGCCTCCGCCAGCGCCGTAAGGATGCGCTCAACGGACGCCCGGTGGTGGTGGCGCAACCAGGAGTTAGCGGGATGCTCCGGGTCAACGGCTTCCGCGGCGACGGTAGTGAAGAGCCGGACAATTCCTTTCTGGTCCTGGTTGTGGCGAACTAGTTCCACCAAAGATTCCAGGTAGGCCCAGCCCCTCGCCCGCTTAGGGCCGGCAATCCGTGCTTGGTCTACCTCATCACGGCGATCCATGGTGGCCTGCAGAAGCAGGTCCTTCGAGGGAAAATAGTGCACAAGGCCGGTCAGGCTCATTCCGCACGCGCGGGCGATAGCACTCATGGAAACGCCCCGGAAGCCCTCTATGGAGAACAATTCGGTGGCTGCGGCCAATATCTCCTCCCGCCGGTTGGCGCTGTCGGCGCCTTTCGGCCGGCCGCTACTGCGGCGCGGGGACGATGAAGCAGTGGCGGTGGGCATGGTGTCTCCTGGTCGGCGGCCGGACGTGGGGGGCTTTGGCCCCGAATGGCCGTCGTTCGCTGTCGGAATTATCAGGTCAACGATACCCGGGCTCTGATGTCGCCGAGTCCTCGCGCGAGGATGAGTTGTGCCCCTGCGGCCAGGCTTTCCCAGGCGTCTGTTGCCTCGTTCCACCGGCGTCGCAGTCGTTCCTCGCAGGGTACTCGCACGGTGACGGTCGTCCCCGCCGGGACGTCGACCCCTGCGTAGCCTACTAGCCTGACCGGCTGGTCCTCCTCGGCCGGGTCAAGATAAACCTGCACGGTTTCGCGGGAGTCTCGTTCGGAGGTGTTTGTCACGTCCACCGACACGAGCAGTTCCGCCTCGTTATTCGAAACGATTTGCACCGAGCTGTAGGCCCAACTGCCATAGCCCAGGCCGTGCCCAAACCAGAACAGGGGTGCGGGTGCGTTTCCAGCATAGTATCCGCGGTAGCCGACCGAAGTGCCCTCGGCATACGTGAGCCGGAGGTCTTCGTCCGGCTCCACTTCCCAGGCCGGAGCGGCACCATCGGTCGCGGGGTAGCTGCAGACCAGGCGCCCGGTAGGCTCAAGTTCGCCGGTCAGGACCGCTGCCACCGCGTTGCCGCCTTCCTGCCCGGGCAGTCCTGCAATGATCACGCCGTCTACGGCGTCCAACCATGGCATCAGAACAGGTGTCGCGGCATTTACCACTACGACTGTTCGCTTCGCTGCTGCCGCGACACGGTACACAAGCTCGTCCTGGCGGCCCGGAAGGGCCAAGGTCTCCTTGTCTGCTGCCTCTGTTTCCTGCTCGTCCGTTAGGCCGACGACGACCACCGCCGTGTCCGCCGTCCTGGCCGCCTCTTCCGCGGCGCGAAGCAGATCGCCGTCGGGCAGTGGAGCCGGAGCTGCCACGAATGCCAGCTGCCCGACAGCTCCTACGCTCAGGAGATGGCTCTCCTCACTTAGGCCCAGGGATGCGTCCTGCAGGAGGCTTTCGCG
This sequence comes from Arthrobacter sp. NPDC058288, assembly GCF_042880995.1. Classification (NCBI taxonomy): domain Bacteria; kingdom Bacillati; phylum Actinomycetota; class Actinomycetes; order Micrococcales; family Micrococcaceae; genus Arthrobacter; species Arthrobacter sp. NPDC058288. The sequence goes on along the minus strand of NZ_JBHVYH010000007.1, from coordinate 23,133 downwards.
GTGGTTGGCAGTGCTGAGGCTTACGGTGGCGGTCACGGTGCTCCCGGCGGGTAGGTCTACCACTTCCGCGAAGGCCGGCGGGCGGAGCATTCCCTCGCCCGGATCCTTGCCGGCAAGTGCCAGTTCTGCGTCCAGGGCCACACCGTCGGAGGCAACCGTCCACTTGCCGGCACCGATGCCGCCCAGCATCACCGGGCCTGACTCGTTGGACAACGTGGCGGTCAGCACTGCAGTCGCAGGCAATTGGGAGAGGCCGTCGTCCCATCCGACTGTGATGGTTGAGGCGTTCTCGTGCCGGCGGGAAAGCTCTGTTCCGTCGGCGGCAAGTAGCCGTACCTGCATACCCTGAGTGCCAGTCAACGGATCGGTGAGGTATGCCGGGTCGGCAGGCACGGGGCGAGTGCGTACTCCAACCCCGTCGGAAATCACCATGCCGTTGCCCAGCCGGGCGGTCAGTCCTTCCGCGACAGTGGACTGGTACGGAGGAGTGACCTGGGCCGAGCCCCCGCCCATGTTCACAGTGGCAAGGGCGTGCCGACCGATGAGCGCCACGGATCCGGTGGAGGAGAGCGGCAAGACACCGGAGTTGGCCACCACAGTCATGCCGCGGGCGGCAATACGGAGCAGTTGTTCCTTGCGTTCAAGGGAATCCACTGCCGGCAGTCCCTCTTGCCATGTCTTCGGTGGTGCGCCCACGGAAGCGAGCGCACCCGTCCTGTCCGCCAGGCGCAGCAGCCGGCTGACGTGGCCGTCAACGGTAGCTTCATCGACATCTCCGGCCTGCACGGACGCAACCAGCCGCTCACCCCATGGCCCATCCGGGCCCGGCATGACCAGGTCCAGGCCTCCGTTGGCTGATGCGGCAGTGCGCTTTGTGGCGAACCAGTCGCTCATGATCAGGCCGTCCCAGCCCCACTCATCTTTGACGATCCTGTTTTGAATCTGGTCATGCTCAGTAGCTGGGATTCCGTTGACGTCGTTATAGGCGGACATCATGGACCAGGCGTTGGCGTCCTGAACAACCATCTCGAACGGCAGCAGGTAGATCTCCCGGAGTGCGGTCTCAGAAACCCTGGAATCTACGAAATTGCGTAATGTCTCCGATTCGTTGGCGACCAGGTGCTTCAGGCAAGCGCCGGTTCCTTTGTCCTGCAGGCCCCTGACGTAGCCAACCGCAGTGCGTCCGGTCAGGTAAGGGTCTTCGGAATAAGCCTCAAACAGGCGCCCGCCCAGGGGTGACCGGTGGAGGTTGATGGTTGGCCCAAGGACAACGTGGATGTGCTGTCGCTGCGCTTCTTCCGCGAGCATGGTCCCCACCTGTTCGGAAATAGCATCGTCCCACGAGGCAGCAACGAGGGTCGCGTTCGGAAACAGCGCGACTGCATCGCCTCCGGCGAACTTCAGGCCACGGACTCCTGTTGGCCCGTCGGAGAACGCTAGGGGAGCAAGACCGATTCTGGCGTTTCCGTGGAGCGTGAAAGCCGTCTCGCCGGTGAGTAGATGAACCTTTTCCTCGAGCGAGAGCCGGGCGACCAGATGTGAATAGTCGGGGACGGCGGCACCTGCAACGGCAGCCTGCGGGGGACAGGGCACGCTATTTCACTTTCCTGATGGGGAGGATGATCAAGGCTCCGGCCAGGGCGGCCGCAGCGGCTGCACCGAGCAGCAGGCTGTAGTTTGGGGCGCCGGCGGCAGCGCCGACGGTCAGCAGCCAGGCCCCCGCGAACGGTGCCAGGGACTGAGGTGCTGCATTCGCCATGTTAAACACGCCCAGGTCCTTGGCTGTGCTGTCGGCGTTGGGGAGGACCTCCAGGACGAGCGCCATGTCCACGCTGGCGTAGATACCGAAGGCCATCCCGAGCAGTGCCTCCACCAAGTAAAACTGACCGACCGACTCGACGTGCACGAGCATGTACGTGCCGACCGCGAACAGAGCGGTGGCCACTGCCACCGGCAGTTTGCGGCGGCCGGCCCGGTCGGAGAGCCAGCCAGCGACATAGCTGGCTGGCACCAGCACCACCGTGTACATCAGTACGCCAATAAACACTACGCCGGCGGCCTCCGCAGCCCCGATGTGAAGACGGTCCACGACGAACGGCAGCCTGAAAGAAGTGAACATAAAGCTGGACAGGAAAATGAGGAACCGCGACCACCACGCGAAGCCGTAGTCGGGATGTTTGATCGGGTTGACCCAGAAAGACCTAATCAGTTCGGCTGCGGTGAGGCGCGGGGGACGCTCCGTCAGCACGGGGTCCCGCAGGACCAGGGCGTAGACCACCATTCCCAGAACGCCCACTGCTGCGGGGGCCATGAAGAGCAGGAACATGTTGGTCGCGAACAGGGACGCAAACCAGGTGGCCGCGAGAATACCGACGTTCTGCATAACGCCGACGGTAGCGGACACGCTTGCGTACTGCTTTTCGGGCAACTGATCTGCCAGCGTGGCGACAAACGGGCTGATGGCCGCGTTGGCGCCTAGTTGAGCGGCGAACCAGCTGATCATTAGCATCTCGGCGCTGTTGGCCTGGCTGATCGCGAACAGCGCTGCCGCCATGACGAGGGATCCGCCAATGAGCCATGGACGCCGGCGCCCGAAACGGGACGTGGTGCGGTCCGAGAGGCGGCCGAAAACTGCGTTGCCGATCACGGCAGCAAGAGCACCAATGCCCAGAACCGATCCGACGATGCTGGTGCGTGCCGTCGGGTCCTCGGTGAGCGTTGAGACTTTGAGCGCCATGGACACCATGACCGGTCCCAGCAGCGCGATAAACAAGGTTAGCTGGGCAAATCCCAGGGCCGCGATGAATAACGGCCCCTTGGCCTCCGTGGGCTTTTCTCCGCAGGAGGGATCGGTGGGGCGCTGGCCCCGTAAACGCGGGGCAAGGACGTTGTGGTTTCCAATGGACATCAGTGTCTCCGAGGGTGGGTGTGGTGCCGAGCGGCGAAGTGAGGGACCTATTAGATTATTAGCTAATAGTGAGTATTCATTATTATTGAGAGTGTGCTGCGCCACAAACCTCAACGAAATGTGAGGTAACAATGGCGCAAGTGCGTCGGCAAACTTTGAGGGAAGTGTTCTCGAAGCACCGGTCTGCCCTGGGCCACCCAGGCTTCGGGCAAACCGGAGACGGCGGGTCGTGCTCTTGCGCGACGACTCTCTGATGAACGTGGTTCGTGTCCTGCACGCGGAGACGTTCGGCAGCCGGACCCTGGGTCCAGCTACTTAACCCGCAGGCCTACGGTGACCCTGGTAACGTGATTGATCTTTTCCGGGCACGTTGAGATCAATATTCACTTGGAAAGCCCGAGGTCGGTGATCCAACGCGCAAGGGCCGTGACGTCGTTTTGGCCAATGCTGTGTCCACCGGCCGAGCGGAGCGACGTTGTCTGTGCGCCTGACTCCACCGTGAGGTAGCTCCACGTGGACGCCAGTAGCTCGCCGGGTATGACTGCGTCGGCGTCACCATGGGCGACGAACATCGGAACGTCCCGGAGCCGGCCTGGCGTGGTCGGCACTCCGGCTTCGAAGGGCAAGGTTCCGCGAAGAATAGCCGCGCCGGCGAAACGTTCCGGATCGTCGAGGATCAGGCCTCCGGCGAAGGCGGCACCTCCGCTGAACCCTACGATGATCACTGGTCGCGGGGCGGGCGCGACAGTTTCCAGCCAGACCCGGAACCATGCCATGGTCTCGGCTAATGACTCTGCTATCGGGCGGCCGATGCCGCGGTTGGCGAACCAGGCGAATCCTGGACCTTCTGCGATAGGGGCCCGCACCGCTGCATAGCTCGGACCGGGTGGGAGGTGATCGGCCAACGCGAGAATGTCTGTTTCGCGCGATCCTCGGCCATGCAGCAGAACCACAAGGGGCTTTTCTGGACTATCCGGGGATTGCCATGCGACTGCCGGATCAGGCATTTGGCTCATACGGCTACTCCGGTAACTTCGTCAGTGGTCACGAACTCGGCGATGTTGGTCAATGCGTAGGTCAACGCGGCCCCGTGCCAGTCCGCGTTGATGCTCGACGCCGCGTCCGTGACGAGGACTGCACGGTAACCGTGGTCCGCAGCGTCACGAAGGGTGTGTTCCACTGCCATGTTGGTCCAGACCCCTGCCACCACCACGGTGGTGACACCTGAATTTCTTAGCAGCATGTCCAGGCCCGTGCCATTGAAGCTGCTCATCCGATTGCGGATCAGGACCGGCTCGTCCGATCGTGCCTCCAAGCCTTCCAGTGCATCTGCCCCCCACGTGCCGAGCTTGAGGGATTCCGGGCCGATCATCCGGAAGATGGGAGCGTTGCTGCCGCCGAATTCACCGCCGGGATAGAAGACGATGCGGTTGTGGATGACCGGCATGGATTGGTTGCGGGCCCACTCGAGCAGTTGCCGAACGTGGGGGACCAGGTCTTGCTCAGCTGCATGGTCGGCGGCGCCGAACGAGGCGAAGGCTCCGTCGGGATGGACGTTATCGTTCTGAAGGTCGACCAGTAGCAGGGCGGCTTTGCTGAGGTCGAGGGGCGTGTTGTCCATGGTGTCTCCTGTAGGCGCGTCTTATTCGGCTAGATTACTTTAATCTACAACTGTCGGTTCGAGGTATTCTATTCCCGTCACTTTCGCTCGCAGCCTTCCCTCCCATGTCACGCCGAGAGCCTGGACCTGCATTGCAGGTCCAGGCTCTCGCATTCTGTCGTCAACGATGGGGGATTATTGCGGTGGATTAGTTTGCGGGGTCGACCAGAAGTTTCATCTTCTGGCCGGCACGGAGCTGTTCGAATCCCCGGTCGATGACGCCGGTGAGAGGGACGTCCTCCACCCACCCGGTGGTTTTGTAGTGGCCCTTCGCCATCAGGTCGATGACTGCCGAGTAGTCCGCTCCGGTGTAGCAGATGGTCCCTTGGACGCGTCGCTCCCGCAGAACAAGGTTAATGAGGGGGGTCGGCAGGGGTTTCTCGTAGATCGCCACGCTGACAAGTGGGCGGCGTTCTCCGAGGCATTCCAGGGCTGATTGGACGGCAGGGGCAACCCCCGCGGCATCGAAGGCGGCGTCAACCCCGTCACCGTTGGTCCGGTCAGCGATGAGGGCGGTCACGTCCTGGCTGCTCGGATCCAGTGTTCGGGCACCGAGTGCCTCGATGGACCTGCGGCGGGTCTCCGACGGTTCAACGACGTCGATCTCGGTCAGGCCCATCCCGCGAAGGGCGAACCACAGGCCAATGCCGATGGGCCCTGCGCCGTAAATCAGCGCCCGACTCTGGTCGTTGACCTCACCCATGGTGGCGGCGTGATAGGCCACGGACATGGGTTCAACCAGTGCCCCCATCTCAAGCGACACGTTGTCGGGGAGTTTGTGTACCTGGTTGACAGGTACGACCGTGTATTCGGCCATGCCCCCGTCCGCCATCAATCCGTGGAATCCGATGACATTGCAGAGGTTATACGCACCCGTCCGGCATGGACGGCATTCGCCGCAACGGTAAATGGGCTCGACGGCGACGCGGTCACCGACGTGGACATCCGTGACGTTCTTGCCCACTTCTGTCACCAGACCCGAGAACTCATGGCCCAGCGTCAAGGGCATGCATCGGCCAGTGAGCGGGTGAGGGTCGGTGGGCGGAATGAAGATCGGCCCGTCGTAGTACTCGTGGAGGTCGGTGCCGCAGATCCCGTTGCGGCTGACCTTGATCTTCACCTGGCCTTCGCCCGGGGACGGCTCCGGAATGTCCTCGATCTCGAGTTTGTTTTTTCCGTAGTACACCGCTGCGCGCATGGCGCCTCCTAAATATCGTGTTCAGGTTCAGATGATCCGGATGAGTTTCTTGTTCGCGAACTCGTTGAGTCCGAATTTGCCGAGCTCGCGGCCGATTCCGGAGCTCTTGACGCCGCCGAACGGCAGGTCCGGAGCGCTCTTGATCGTGGTGTTGATCCCCACCATGCCCACCTCCAGGCGGTCGGAAACGTAGGCGGCCTGCTGCTTGTCTTCAGTGAAGACGGCGCTGCCCAGACCAAAGGGTGAATCGTTGGCCATCTCGATCGCTTCGTCCACTGAATTGACGCGGTAGAGGATGGCGACCGGCCCGAAGAGTTCTTCGCGGAAGGCGCGCATTTCCGGTGTAACGCCGGAGAGGACCGTTGCCGGGTAATAAGCTCCGCGGCCTTCCGGGACCACCCCGCCCAGATGGACTGTCGCCCCCTTTGACACGGCGTCATCGACTTGTTCGGCGAGTTCTGCGCGAGCCTGGGCGGAGGACATCGGACCGAGGCGGGTGTCTTCACTCATGGGGTCACCGATTTGCCAGTCCGCGGCTTTGGCCAGGAACTCCGCCAGGAAATTGTCCCAGTTGGAAGCATCGATGATGAGCCTTTTCGGTGACGTGCAGGCTTGGCCCGCGTTCCCGAAGCGTCCGGCCGCTGCCGCGCTGGCGGCTTTCTTGATGTCGGCGTCCGGGAGCACGAGGAACGGGTCGGAGCCACCGAGTTCCAGGACGCACTTCTTCATGTGGCGCCCGGCGAGGGCACCGACTGCGCTGCCTGCGCGCTCTGACCCGGTGAGGGACACACCCTGGAGGAGGGGACTGGCAATGATGTCGGCGATCTGGTTGGAGGTGGCGAAGATATTTTGGTAGACCCCTTCAGGGGCCCCCGCGGCGTCGATAATCTCGGCAATACGCAGAGCCTGTTGCGGGCAGTTGCTGGCATGCTTCAGCAGCACAGTGTTGCCCAACAGCAGGTTGGGTGCGACGAAGCGCGCCATCTGGTAGTACGGGAAGTTCCACGGCATGACGCCGAGGAGAGGGCCGATGGGAGCTGTGCGCACCAGCGCCCGGCCGGCGCCTGCGATGTCGAGCTCCTCGTCAGCGAGCAGCTTCTCGCCGGAGGTGGCGTAGTACTCGTAAATGGCGGCGGACAGTTCCACTTCGGCCTTAGCCTGGGTGATCGGCTTGCCCATCTCCAGCGTCATCAGCTTGGCAAGGTCGATGGCGTGCTGCCGGTGAAGGTCTGCTATGCGCTGCAAGAGGGCGCAGCGTTCGGCGAGGTCCTTTGTGTGCCAAGACCGGTAGGCAGTGTGGGAGCGAGACAGGGAGGCTGTCACCTCGGCGTCGGTCATGCTGTCGTACTCCTGCACCACACTGCCGCTGGTGGGGTCGACCGTTGCATATTTCTTCATTGATAGTCTTTCATCTTTGCTGTGGCCAGCCTCGGGAAGGGTGGCATGGACTGCCGCCCTTCCCGGGGCTTCAGTTGTGGTGCTGGTCAGGCCGGTGTCAGCGCGTCGGCATCGGTCATGAAGTTCGGATACTGGTTCGAGGCCTCGTCGGCGAGGATGGAACGGTACTGCTTGATGCCACCGAGGTAGAACATGACGGTGCGCTTCTTGCCAGGAATGTTGGCCCCGAAGATCCACGAGGCGGCCTGTGGGAAGAGGGTTTGGTGGGCGATATCCGAGCAGGTCTCGGTCCAGGCGGCCTCGGTTTCGGACTTGGCTTCGATCCAGCTCGTGCCGGAGGCCGCGACGTGGCTGATGGTTTCGCTGATCCACTCGACCTGCGCCTCGATTGACGGCGGAAGGTTGGTGAAGGGCCCGTTGGGGCCCAGGATCATGAACATATTGGGGAAACCGCTCGTTGCCATGCCGAGGTAGCTGGTCGGGCCGTCGGCCCAGTGCTCCTTAAGCGTTTCTCCCGCGCGGCCTCGGATGTTGACCCGCACATAATTGCCGTCCACGGCATCGAAACCCGTTGCACAGATGAGAACGTCAAGTTCATGCAGGCTGCCGTCAGCCGTGACGATGCCCTGTTCCGTCACTTCCTCGATCGGGTTTTCCTTGACGTTAACGAGGGACACATTTGAACGGTTGAACGTTTCGTAGTAGCCCGAATCGCACAGCGGCCTGCGGGCGTAGAGATCGGTAGGCGTCAGTTTCCGGCGTGTTTCCGGGTCCTTGACGATTTCGGCGATCTTGCGGCGGATGAACTTCGCCGCCTCTTCGTTGGCGTCCGGGTCGGTGGCGATATCGGAGAACGTCTCGAACATGAAGCGGAACCCGCCGCCTTCCTCCCAGGTCTGCTGGTAAATCTTCTCGCGCTCTTCCGGGGAGACGCTGAACGTCGGAACGGCGCTCTCCTCGAAGCCCATGGCGACGGACGAGTTCCGTACCTGTTCCCAGTTGGACTCGAAGTTCTCCCGGTGGGCCTGCTGTTCCTGCGCGGTGAGTTGGCGGTTGCCTGCGGGAACGCTGTACTGCGGTGTGCGCTGGAAGGATGTCAGATGAGCGGCGATCGGGGCAGTGGCGGTGATTACCTGGTTGCCGGTGGAGCCGTTGCCGATGACGCCCACGCGCTTGCCCGCAAGGTCCAGGTCCTCGGGCCAGGCGCCGGTGTGTACGAGCCGGCCCTGGAAGGTTTCCATGCCGGGGAATTTGGGCAGGTTTGTGGCGGAGAGGAGGCCGAGGCCGGTGACGAGGAACCGGGACTGGAACGTTACGCCCCGGTCCGTCCGTACAGTCCACGTGCCAGTGTTCTCGTCGAATTCAGCTTCAGTCATACCGGTTTCAAGCTGGATGTGTTCGCGCAGGCTGTACCGGTCAACGACGCCGTTCAGGTACTTGAGAATCTGAGCCTGGGGAACGTACTTCGTATTCCACGGAGTCTGGTGGTAGAGGTCGCGATCGAACGAGTACTGGTAAACGAAGCTCTCGGAGTCAGAGAGTGCGCCTGGATACTTGTTCCAGTACCAGGTCCCGCCCACGCCTCCGGCGCGGTCAATTGCCACCGCATCAAGGCCGAGCTCGTTGCGCAGCTTGTGGAGCATGTAGATTCCACCGAAGCCTGCTCCAACGACGAGTGCGTCGAGCTGGTAGGTCTTCTCGGGGACGGCGTTGTCCATGATGTCTTTTCCTTCGACTAAGAGGGCTCTGTGAGATAATTCACTTTGTAATCACCAGTCTGTGGTGACTGGAGCACGACTCTGTGTCTCAATTTGGGACACTTCCGCGAAGCCCGAAAAGCCGCGATTGATACCCTTTCAGCAATAGTCCGGACCGCTGACGAGTACCGATCCGCAAAGGGCGAGGCTGCGGTTCCGACTTTGCAAAGGGGCAGACATGGCCGACCCGGTCCGGGAAGCGCGGGATCAACTGATTCGCGTTGGCCTCACGGGACAGTACGGTGCCAACGACGCGGTGCCGGACATCATCGTGCGAAGCTGGCGCCGATCGATTAGCAACGCGGTTGAAAGCTCTGTGCCGTCTCAGCGTTTTCAGGACGTGGACACAGACTCCCTGCTGTGCCGCGCCGCCGTCCCCGTGCTCGACCGTTGGCAGCACCAGTTGGCCGACACCGGGACCACGCTCTTCCTCAGCGACAGGGGCGGCAGCATCGTCGCCCGGCGAACGAGTGATAACAGTGAGCGGCAGCGCCTCGACAGCATGCACGCTGCAGAGGGCTTTGATTACTCCGAGGACACTATCGGCACTAATGGCCTGGGGACCTCGATGGTCGAAAAGCGTCCGGTGTTCGTGAAGGGGAGCCAGCACTACAATGACGCCCTGGCCGCGCTGGCGTGTGCGGCCGCGCCTATCTATACGCCGGCCGGCTTGGTCGTTGGCTCGGTTTCGCTTGGCGGGCCCCTCGAAGCCGCAAGCCCGATCATGCTGTCCCTCACGAGGGAGATCAGCCAACAGATTGAGGAGAGATTCCGGTCATCCTCCCGGCCCCAGGACCTCGCCCTCGCGATGTCGTTTATGCGGTTCAGCAGTTCGCAACGTCCCACGGTGGTCATGGATCACGAGTCCATCCTGGCCAACACGCCGGGCCTGCCCTTCGTGAGCGTTGCCTCGCATGTCATGCTCTGGGAACTGCTCAACTCCCACAAGTGGTCCTCAAGCAGCACGCTACGCCGTGAATTAGAGGGTACCTCCGTCGAGGTTACGGCGCGGAGGGTAGTGGATGGGCCGCGCGAGCACTTCGTGGTGCACTTTGCTGATCTGAATGAAGCTGCGGAAGGCCTGTCTGGACTGGCGGTGCCCTCTCATGCCCCGAGCGCGGGCAAAGCTGCGACAGGGCCGAGGAGGACCGTCCCAGCGGTTGTCCTTGTTGATGGACCGCGTGGTTCCGGACGGGCGACAGTAGCCGGAAAACTGCGCGCCAAGAGCGCAAGTACGGCGCGTTTCGAAGTGTTCGCTGTATCCGCCGAAGCGGCCACACCGTGGGGGATGTTTGAGGACCTCCTTGCGGGCGGAACGGACGTGCTGATCCGCCGGGTGGAAGAGATCGCCGATAACGAGGTGGCACTTCTGGCCAGCCTTGTGGAGGGGCACCGGAAGGCGCGGACCGCCGGGCAGCGTGACAGCAGCCTTTTGCTGACATCCTCGCGTGATCAGGCTACCCCGGCTGTTCGGGCGTTTATCGACACCACCGGACCCGCGGAGCGGACGGAAGCTCTGGCCCTGACACCGGAAAGGATCCCCGCTCTGGTCAAGGCCATCCTCGACGTCGTCGACCCGGAATCGCGGCACACGATCTCGCCAGCTGCTCTGCAGTCCATAGTCCAGTGGAACTGGCCGGGCAACATCGCCGAACTTGCTGATACCGTGGCGGGACTTATCAGCGATGCAAAAGGCTCGGTCATCGAACGTCGGCACTTGCCGAAACATTTACAGCAGGCGCCGCCACGACGTCACATGAGCATGATGGAGACGGCCGAGCGCGGGGCCATCATCAGGGCGCTAGACGCGGCCGGCGGCAACAAATCTGAGGCCGCGGCACTCCTGGGCATGGGCAGGTCAACCCTGTATCGGCGACTCCGCCAGCTTGGCCTCGATACGGGGGAGGGGTCGATCTGATTCCAAAATGCGGCAGTTCGACAATGCCTTAGTCCCCGCTGGCCTCGTCCAGGCTGACGACTTCGTCCAGTACAGCCTTTAGGGCCGGACTTGTGTCGTCGCGGCGCCACGCTGCCCGAAGATCGACATCGGCGGTGGAATCCTCCAGAGGGACGAACACGACGTGCGGATCTGTCGCATTCTGCGCCACAGACGCTAGTGTCAGGTGGCATCCCACTTCCGCGCTGACCAGCGCAAGTGCGGTCTGCGTGTCCGGAGCCAGCTGAACGACGTCGGCGACGAAGTCGTTGGCATGGGCGAGCCGCCGGAGCCTGTCAGGCAGGACGGCGCCTTCGAAAGGCGTCAGCGAGATGAAGGCCTCGCCGGCAAGCCGCCGCATGGCCAGCCGACGTGCGCCGGCCAGGGCGTGGGTGTCAGGCATAGCTATAACGAGTGAGTCCCGCATGACCACACGAGAAGACACCTCTGCCGGGATGACGTCCCATCGGCCCAGTGCAATGTCCGTCTCACCTTGCACCAACTTCTTCATGGCAGGTTGTGCGAAGTTCTGACTGGACAGCTCAAGTTGGATCCTTGGCCGGTTGGACTTCACCTGCCTGGCGAGCCGTGCGACCAGTTGGTGTGTGGATACGCCGGCAAAGGCAATCCGCACCAGTCCGGCCTCACCGTTGTCGGCGGACCGGACGGCCTCTTCAGCTCGACGCAGGGCATCCAGCACTTCGGTGGCAGGGCCGATTAGCGCCTGTCCTGTGGAGGTAAGTTTCACGGAACGCGTGTTGCGGTCTAGCAAACGTGTCCCGAGTTCCGACTCGAGCTGTTTGATGATCCGGCTTAAGGGCGGTTGGGCCATGTGTAGCTGCTCAGCAGCGCGCCCAAAATGGAGTTCCTGGGCCACAGCAAGGAAAGCCTTGAGCTGACCGACGTCCATGTTTTCCCGTCCTTGTTTTATTGATTAGAAAGTATCACTGGAAACGGCTGTGGGTGCCCTACCGAAACAATTGGTGCCGCTCACTCGATGACGCCAAGCCGCAGCTTCCGATTTTGGCATGTGAGGGATGCTCAACGAGTGCCTCCAACGGTCTTGTACAAGATTTGGACACTTCGTTCTTTGGCGGGTAAGCCAAGTGCAGGATGAGGATGTGCCGCACTGCGGGACGCCCTCGCAGCTCACCGAAGAGCTCATGGGTGACTAACAAATATCGTCGGGAGACGGACGGTGCATAGCTGACTAGAAGTGCTACGAGGCTCAAGGATTCGCCTTCGGCTCCCAGCGCAGGGCGGCTCCGCGGAGCGGCCCGGTCAGTCTCTGTGCCGCTATCAAAGTGTTCCCGCTAGAGCCATTGGAGGCAAAATGTCAGAACGTGTAGAGGGGCGCAGCATCCTTATCACAGGTGCCGGCAGCGGTATGGGCCGCGTTATCGCGCTTGCGCTGGCAAATGAGGGAGCGAATATCACGCTTCTTGATCTGAATCTCGACGCAGCCAACGCCGTGAAGGACGAAATCACCGCGGCTGGCGGTAACGCCGTGGCAGTTTCCGGTAACGTCGTCAATCGCGACGACGTAGCAACGGCCGTCAAGACCAGCGTTGAATCGTTCGGCCGGCTCGACTGCATGTTCGCCATCGCGGGCATCATCAAGCCGACACACTTCCTTGAGACCACCGAAGAGAACTTCCGAAGCACGCTTGACGTGAATGGGCTGGGTACTCTCATCTGTCAGCAGGAAGCGGCTAAGCAGATGATCGCGCAGGGAACCGGTGGCAAGCTTATAGTCACGTCTTCCATCGCAGGCCGTCAGGGCTACCCGAACTTCGCGTCCTACTGCGCGAGCAAGTTCGCGGTGACCGCACTGAACCAGTCAGCTGCCCACGCACTGGCGAAGTACAAGATCACATCCAATGCCTTTGCCCCGGGTGTTGTAGACACCCCCCTGTGGAAGAAGCTTGACCTCGATCTCATGGAGATGGGTGATACATCGCATCCTGGCGAAGCCTTCGAGTCCTTTTCCGGAGCGAATCTGATCGGTCGCAAGGGCGTCCCGGAGGACGTGGTTGGCACAGCCCTTTTCCTCGCTTCCTCAGACTCCGATTACATGACAGGCCAGACCATCATGATCGACGGCGGCATGGTTCTTGTGTAACGGCTCGCATTTCCGGATGCAGTAGATGTTGGCGGCGGCTTGCGTAGAACGCAAGCCGCCGTTCGACTGCCACGACTCACTCACGAATGCCTGTAACAACAGGAAGATGGGCCAGCACAATAGTGGCGCCTTCGACCCGACCACAATGACCATGCCCCGGCCGGCGCCGTCCCGCGCCGGCCGAACTGCCTGTCAGCCCCGTCCTCAACGTTCGAAGGAAGAGCAACTGCAGTCCTCGGGAATCCGCGCAGACAGGCAACCTCCGCACCGCTCGAGGGGGTGCAAATGCAGCCAGGGTCCAGGCGCCGCCGGCGGCTTCCGTTTTGCTCGTCGGTGTGGATTTCTGCACACCGGTGCACGCCTCTGTGGTCCCTTGCCGGAGACGCGTGGATCACGGGGACGCACCGCTGATTAGTGCGGAGCGCCCCCGGAACCGGCGCAGCTTGGGCGAAGTTTCTCAGGTAACGGCCAGGTGGGTCTGGCGCCTCCGGACAACAGCCTTGGGGGCCACCACTCTGGCGATGACGAATTCCAGGAGGATCACCACCAGCAGCAGGACGCCCGTGAAGAGCTCGGTGACAAAGGCCTTGACGCCGATCGAGGACATCCCCGCGGCCAGGACGGCAGTGATGGCGATGCCGAACGCGACGTTCACCATGCCTCCGCGCCCTCCGCTGAGGCTGACGCCGCCGATGAGGACTGCCGCCAGTGCCAGAAGGAGCATGTTGGCCAGGCCATCCGGCGTCGCAGACCCGCCCCGGAAGGACGACAGCGCCCCGGCCAGGGCGCCGCATCCGCCGGAAATGGCGAAGGCGAGCACCAGCCGCGACCTGAGCTTGACCCCCGACGCGACGGACTCCTGCCGTGCTCCGCCGATCGAGGAGATCTCGCGGCCCCATCGTGTCCGCGCCAGGAAGATGCCCAGAACGGCGAGCACCGCGATCGTTGTCAGCGACAGGGGTGTGAAGACCCAGATCCGGACCGTGAGCGCGTCGCTCAGCTTGTAGTCGGTGAGGGTGACCGGGACGCCGCCGGTTCCCAGCCAGGTTGCGCCGCGGAGCAGGATCAGTGTTCCGACCGTGAACACGAGCGAGCTGATTCCCAGCCGTGCAATCACCCAACCCTGGAGCGAGCCGAGCAGCACTCCCACGACTGTGGCAATGAGGATGCTTGCGATCAGGCCGAGGCCTCCGAGTTGCACGGCGATCGCGCCCGCGAAAGCGGCCATGGACGCGACTGAGAGATCGAACTCCCCGGCGATCATCGTCACCGCCAGTCCGGCCGCGATGACACCGAGCGGGATGAGCCGTTCGAGCGACGAGAACAGGGCGGCCTCCCCGCGGAAGCTGGGTGAGACCGTGGCCATGATGCCGACAACCAGGACGAGGACGACGATCTGGAGGGCGTATTTGAGGAAGAATTCCCTGGTTGCATTCATCGGGTGCTGACCTTTCTGAGGACGTGGAGGGCTACGACGAGCACCACGACGATGCCGCCGACGAGGAACACGCGCCAGCCGTTGTCGAGGCCGTGCAGGAGCATGATGTTTCCCAGGGCCACAATGAGCAGTGCACCGAGCCCAGACCGGGTGGGGGAACCTTCGCCGCCCGATACGGCGGTGCCCCCAACCAGGACCGCCGCGATAACGTCCATGGTGAGTCCGGCGAGGTCGTTCGCCTGCATCTGGTGCAGCTGTGAGGCGTTAAGGGCGCCGGCGACTCCCAGGCCAACCCCGAACGCTATGAAAGCCCAGATCGTGGTGGCCTGGGGAGAGATGCCGCTGTTTCTCGCGGTGGCGCGGTTGGCGCCGAGCAGGTGGGTGCTGCGCCCGATCAGCGTGTGTTCGGTGAGGAACCAGGCAACAGCCGTGAAGAGCACGAAAATGTAGACAGGCAGCGGAATTTCCAGGAAGTTCCACGTTGCCAGCCACGCCACGTCCACGCTGCCGGCAGTGACCACCGCACCCTTGGTGGTGATCGCTACCAGGCCATAGATGACTGAGCCCACGGCGAGAGTAGTGATGACCGGGTTCAGTCCGGCTCCGACGATGAGGCCCTGCAAGATTCCCAGTGCCACCGAGAGCACGACGGCGGCGCCGAGGCCCGCCAGCGCCGATCCGGTCAGTCCGGATACGGCGAGGAACACGATCCCGGCGAGCACGGTGGAGGATGCGATGCCGAGCGAGAAGAAATTGCCCGAGATCGTGATCGCTGTCATCGCGACCGCGATGATTCCGACGATGGAGGTATTGATGAGGATCGCGCGGATATTCGCGAAAGTTGCGAAATCGGGTGTGCTGATGGCGGCCACCGCGAACACTGCCGCCACGAGGAGCGGGAGCGTGTAGCTGGTGACGAAGCGAATTACGCTGCCTCGCTGCGACGGTGCTATGAAGTTGGTGGCAATGCTTGCTGTACTAGACATGATTCGCATCCTCACGGTGCATTACTTCGCGGACGAGGGCGGATTCGGTCCACTCTCCCGCTGGTCGGATAGATGTTTGTTCGCCGCGGAAGTAGGTGGCGATCGTGTCGGAAAGCCCAAGGATTTCGTTGGTGTCCGACGAGCTGACGATCACGCCGACCCCCGAGTCGCTGAGGCGCCGAAGCTGGGCGTAGATATCGGCGCGCGCACCGATATCCACGCCGCGGGTGGGCTCCTCAACGAGGAGGACACGGGGGTTGATTCCGAGCCATTTGCCCAGGGCCACCTTTTGCTGGTTCCCGCCCGAAAGCGTTCCAACGTTCGAGTTCATGCGCTTGACGTCGATGGCGAAATGCGAGGCGAAGCGGTTCGTCTCGTCGACCTCCTGCCGGGCGCTGACGAACCCGACGGCGGACAGCCGGTGCAACCAGGGCGAGGACAGGTTCCGGCGAATCGGGACTCTCGCGAAGATTCCATCCTTTTTCCGGTCAGCGGAGCAGTACGCAACGCCGGCCGAGATTCCGTTCTGCCTGCCGCGGGTGTTGAGCGTCTGGCCGTCCACGAGAACCTCACCGGAGACGATCTCGCCGACGCCGGCCAGCGCCTCCATCAGCTCTGCCGTTCCCGAGCCGAGCTGTCCCGTCAGGCCCAGGATCTCACCACGCCGGAGGGTCAGGTTGGTCTCGGAACGGAGCTCGGGAATCCGGAGTCCGCGCGTCTCCAGCACAACTTCACCGACCGCCGCGGATTTTCCCGGATAGAGATGGCCCAGCTCCCGGCCGATCATCTTGGCGACGATCGTCTCGACGTCGAGCTCTTTGACCTCCAGGGGAGCCTCGCTCCTGCCGTTGCGGAAGACAGTGACGCGGTCAGCAATCTCGAAAACCTCGCCCAGCCTGTGGGTGACATAAACGACGCTCCGCCCCTCCGACGCGAGACGTTTGACGGCGTCCAGCACCCGGACGATCTCCGCGTCCGAGAGCGCTGCGGTCGGTTCGTCGAAGATGATGACCTTGGCGTCCCTGGCCAGCACGCGAGCGATCTCAAGAAGTTGCATCTCCGCGACGGAGAGTTCTTCGACCGGCGTCGACGGGTCCAGGCCGGCCAGCCCGACGCGCTCAAGGATCGCGACGGCGTTGTCGTTCAGTTTGCGGGGGCTCCACCACCAGGGAGCGCCCTGCTGGCCGAGCACGAGATTCTGGGCCACCGTCATGGTTCCGACTGTGCTGAACTCCTGCTGGACGACGGCGATCCCGGCCGCTTGTGAGAGCGAGACGCTGGATATATTTGCCGGGATTCCAGCGATTTCGATGGAACCCTTGTCGGGTGAGACGAGGCCTGAGATGACCTTGACGATCGTACTTTTGCCGGCGCCGTTCTCACCCAAGAGGGCCATGACCTCGCCGGCTCGGAGTTCGAAATGCACGTCCGAGAGGGCGTTCACTGCTCCGTAAGACTTGAAGATGCCGCTCGCCTTAAGGCGAAGGGGAGTGCTTCCAGCCATTGGTTTCTCCTAGGTTTGTTGGGTGGCGCAGCAAGGCGCGCACACCAGATGGGTGCGGAGCCTCGGAACACTCCGCAGCTGGGAGGTATCCGAGGCTCGGCGGTTGGGGGCTGACTCCAGTAGAGGGGGCCTATTTGCCCATCAGCTTGTCGAACGATAGGCCCCAGATATCGAACGAGGCATTGTTCTCGGCTGTCACCTGGGGGTTCATCATGTACGTGGCCGCGTGCGGGGCCTCGACCTTGAGTTCAGGCTTGGCCGCCGACGATTCGATGGTGACGTCGCCGGACTGCACCTGGCCGGTGGCGATGTACTGCGCGGCGGTCCGGACGACGAGAGCGCCCTCGATCACCGGGGACTGCAGGGTGGCAGACCAAATCTTGCCGCTGCGCAGGTTGGCCATGTCACCGGAGGAGGTCCCGGTGATCAGGATGACGTCCTTGCCGGGCTTCAGCCCGTTTTGCTCAAGCGCCTGCACCACGCCGTTGGCCACGTCGTTGCTGTGTGCGTAGACGATGTCGATGCCCTGTCCGAGGAAGCGCGGGATGACCTGGCTGGCTGCTTTGAAGCCGCCCTGCGCGTCAACGGTCGGGGTGGGTTCGACGGCGAGCATGTTGAACGCACCGGGCGTGGCTTCGGCGAAGGCTTTCTCGCGGTCGTCACCAGCGGCGTACCCGGCGGTGAACCGGATCTCGACGACGTTGGGCTTGCCGTCGGGACCGTGGAACTTGACCCCTTCAGCCTTGAGCTTCTTGACGGCGGCGAGCGCGTTGGCTCCGGCTTCCTTGCCGATGCCGGTGTCCGAGACCCCCGCGTAGGCGGTCACGTACTTGGACGCCTCCGGAGTGACCAGGTTGTTGAACTGGATCACCGGTGCCTGCGCGGAGAGCAGGCGGATCGAGTTCGTTGCGGCGGCGGCGCCGGCCGGCCACATCAGGACCGCGGCTGCGCGCTCACCGGTGGCGAGCCATTCCTGGACCTGCTGGTCCTGTTCCGTCTGGTCCCAGTTGTTCTCGACGATGTTGACGGTGTAGTTGAGGGCTTTCGCCTCGTCCTTGATGGACTGCGAGGCGGCCGCCAAGTAGACATTCGACGTCGACGGCATAAAGACCTTGAGGAGCGCGCCGCCGCCATCCGTCGTGCCGGTGCCCTTGCCCTGGGACGCGGCAGGGGCACCCGGAGCAGCGCTGCTGCCGGTGCTGCAGGCAGCGGCGGAGGTGACAAGACCTGCGGCGAGGAACCCAACGGCGATTTTTCGCCAAGCGCGGGAAGACGGGAATTTCATTATTTCTATGCTCCTTTGAATAGAGAGAACGGGTGAATGAGGAAAACGGGGCTTGAATGCGCGGAAAGTAGCGCGAAGAACGGCAATCCACCCAGCGACGTTCTTGTCGGGGCGCCTGGGCCGACCGGGCAGGAGTGGGCTCCGTCGGTCTTGGAGCCATCCCGGATCGAACCGGTGCCTTGATCTTTGCGGAGAAGAGCGCCGAAATCTGCGCTCCGTACAGAACTTGAACATGGAGCCGTCATCTGGAAATTGCCGACAGGTTGGAGTGTTCAAGGTTTGAACAATCCCGCCCGCGAGGCCCGGGCGGGATTGTGGCTTATGTCACACTGAAGGGGGCTGAGGTTTCAGGAGTCCAACGGCGGGCACTGAAGTCCACAGGTTAAGTCTGCTAGGGGATCCCTCATGCTCAACAGGATGATTCCATCAACGCAATGACGCGGAGGAACAACAAGATGTCGGATTCGATCGAGGGGCAGTTATCGCTCGTGACGGTAGCTCGAAGAGTGATCACTTCGACGCAGGTCGCCCTCGAGGGGACAACGACCTGGCTCGCCCTAACCGATGCCGACGGAAAGGTGACATACGAATGGGCAGCGGCTCCGAGCCTGCGTCGGCATCTCGCGCGCGCGGATGTGACCGAGGGCGCCGACCTCGCTCAGCGTTCGGTGGGCACAAATGGAGTGGGCGTCGCGCTCGCGACCCGCGCCACCACAGTCGTCCAGGGCACTGACCATCTGGATGAGCGCATGCACAAGCTTGTCTGCGCAGCGAGTCCCGTCTTGCACCCGGTCACCCGGAAGTTGCTTGGCGCCGTCAACGTCACATGCCTTGCTGGCGAGCAAAATCCGCACCTGAAGATTGCGCTGAACATGATGGTTGCCGGGATTCAGGATTCCCTGACCCGTCTTTCACGCGCCCGACACCAGCGGCTCCTTGATGCACACTTGCGCGTCAAGGCGGGTACGGGAGCGGCAGTCATAACCCTGGACCGGTACACCATGATCGCGGAGGACGGCCTGGGCGGCCTATCACTTGATCGCGAACAGCTTTGGCACTACGTCGAGGAGGCCGGACCGTTTACCCGGGAGTTCGTACTGCCCACAGGTGTGCGGGCTCAGATCGTGCCAGTGATGCCGCCGAAGACCTCTGAGGGCTGTTCGCTGGTGCTCAGCCGTCTGAATGTTGCCGGCCTTGCGCGGGCTGCTGCGAAGGGTTCCGAGGGGCAGAGGACATCAAGTCCGCCGTTGCTCAGTCAGCTTGAACTGGCTGAGCGGGAGATTATTGCGTCTGTACTGCGTGAGTGTGGCGGGAACAAGTCGGATGCCGCTGAGCGGTTGCGCATCTCACGCGGGACCCTTTACGAGAGAATCCGCCGTTACGGATTGTGAGGCCACATCAGTCGGAAATCGAGCCGTTGTGTGGCTCCGGTCGTCTCTGCACCGGATCCTGCGCCCGTGATGACCAGCCGTGTACTACGATCAGGCTGCTGCCCGAGCGATTTATCTAGAGCACAGATAACGTTGCGCTGGATTGGTATTGGACGCCGGATGAATACGTTGGCAAAGTGAAGCAGTAGAACGCCCCGCAAGAAGGAGTGGAAGTGTCGCGGACACGTAGAGTGACAGCGTCCGATGTCGCGAAAGCCGCCGGCGTGTCAAAGACCACCGTCAGCTACGTGCTCAATCAAACCCCGCATCAGACAATCCCGGAACACACGCGGCGCCGGGTAATCGACGCCGTTCGTCAGTTGGACTACACCTCGCTGGCAGCGGCCCGGGCTCTGCGGATGGGCCGAAACGATCTCGTCCTGTTTGTGCTGCCCGACTGGCCCCTGAGTCACGCTCTTACGAGGGTGATCGAGCAAGTTACCGACGGGCTTGCACGGCGGGGTCTGTCCCTTCTCCTCCAAAGACTGGGCCCGGACCGCTCGTTGATTTCGCTCTGGCGTCAACTGGCACCTGCGGCTGTGATGACAGTGGAAGCGATCGACGCGAAGGATGAGTTGCTCATCCGAAAAGGGGGCACGTTCATAGCGGCCGCCGCCATATCGGATTTTGGCATCAAACAGGATCGTATTGGTGCCATGCAGGCCCAGCACCTGATCTCACGGGGCCATCGACATTTTGGCTATGCCCGCAGCAGCAATCCCAAGCTGGAAGCACTCACTACCGAACGATACGAAGGATTTCGAAGGGCCTGCCTTGCCTTGGGCTTGAATGAGCCTTTCACCGTTGACGTCGACCTCAGCCTGGACAGTGCAATAGGGGCAGTCCGCAAACTGTCTGAAGCGCCTGCCAACGTCACAGCAGTGGCGACCTACAACGATGAGATTGCCGCAGCGATCCTGGCTGGAATGCGGGTCGCAGGGATGATGGCTCCCCAAGATCTAGCCGTCATTGGCGTCGACGACGAGCCGTTCGCCCAATTCATGTCACCCGCACTTACCACCATCCGGCAAAATCATGCTCTGTTCGGAAGCCATTTCGCTGATCGGATCGCAGCCGGCATCAACGGGGAAATGCTGCCGAGCAGTCCGAAGCTTGACGTGCTCGCGCTGGTTGTCCGCGATTCAACCTGAGTCGAACGCCGCATTCAGACGAAATTCGAATAACTGATCACCGAATAGATATTGGACGCCGTCAACAACGCAGTCTGATACTGGAAACAGGCAACTACTTAATCGAATCAGTAGCCGGCAAACTCCTCATTCCGGCGACAAGCTGCTTTTGCCAAACTCCTCAAAGACGAAGGAACAGCCATGACCTCCACCCGCACAACATTCTCGCGCCGCGGCTTTCTCGGCCTCACTGCCGCGGCCGCTTCCGTACCCCTTTTGGCCGCCTGTGGTGGAGGCTCTGCTTCCCAGGGCGGCGGGAGCGCAGGTGGAACCATCAAGTTCTGGGACATGCCGTGGGCAACCCCGGCCCTCAACGACGCATCGAGGAAGCTCACGGAGGGTTTCTCCGGAGCCAACAGCAAGGCCAGCTACCAGATCATCCAGTGGAACAACTTCTACCAGACGTTTTCGTCTGCCATTGCGTCCAAGACCGGTCCGGCGGTGTCCACCGGCGGCGGTTTCCAGGCCTTCCAGTTTGAGCAGCAGGGCCAGATAGCCTATGCGGACAATCTCATTGAAACTCTGAAGAAAAACGGCATGTACGACGACTTCCTCCCCGGAGTGGTTGAGCCCTTCAAGACCGACAAAGGCTATGTAGCTGTTCCGTGGCATCTGTCCATGCGCGTGATGTGGTACCGCAAGTCCCTGTTTGAGCAGGCCGGAGTGGATGTTCCCAAAGACTGGGCAACACTACTCGAAGCTGGGAAGGCCTTGAAGAAGATTGGGGCAGTCGGCTTCGCCACTGGTGCCGGTGCGGGCAACAACATCGGCAATCAGGCCATGATCATGATGATGATCAACAACGGCGGCGGTGTCTTCAGCAAGGACGGCGAGCTCGACGTGATGAACGACCGCAATGTTGAAGCGACTGAATTCCTGTTGGAATTGGTTTCCAACGGCATCATTGATCCAGCGGCAGTTAGTTATACCAGCGCCAACCTCGATGCGCAGTGGAAGGACAAGAAGGCGGCTTTCGGCGCTCATGTGTCCCAGATGGACACGCGAGTTGGTGACACTTCGGGTGATCTCATCGTGGCGAGCCCTATTGCCGGGCCGCATGGGGACAAGGGCGGCCTCGTGTTCCCGAACAACATCATGATGTACACCAACACCCCGTCCCAGGAGGCATCCGAGGCGTTCCTGGTGTACTACCTGGGCCAGCTGAAGGAACTGTGGAAGCAGAAGCTCATGAACGCTCTGCCTGTGTTCAAATCCATCGCCGAGCTCCCGGAATTCGCGAGCGATCCGAACAACGTCAAGATCGTGAAGGAATGGCAGCCGATCGCCAAGACTCTGGCAGCCCAAGGCGACAAACTGAATGCGAACCTCGCGGTGCTCGACGGCGGTCAGGCCCTGAACGAGTTCACCCAGACGGTCCTCACCGGCAAGTCGGACGCAAAGTCCGCCCTGCAGGCGTTCGAGTCCGGCCTTAAAGCCGTCCTTAACAAGTAGGCGGCCGGCATGTCATCCACCACAGCACCGTCCGGCCTTTCCCGGGCCCGCCGCGGGCTTGCCCCGGGCGGGCCCGGGGCCTCCCCCGGAAAACGCAAAAGCAAGCTCAGCGCACAGACCACCCGGACGTTCTTCTGGCTGCTGATTCCCTCCGTGGTCCTGCTCGTCCTGATCCACGGCTACCCGCTGATCTACGCCGCCGTGCAGGCCACGCACGACGGTTCCCTGCTCCAGACCGGAAACTTCGTGGGCGGGGAGAACTTTGCCACCGTCCTGTCCTCACCCGCATTCTGGAAAGCGGCACAGTTCACCCTGATGTTCACCATCGTGGGCGTGTTCGGCTCGTGGCTGGTGGGCCTTGGCCTGGCGCTGCTGCTGCGGACCAGGATCCCGGCGGGCGGCACCTTCAAGGTCCTGCTGCTCCTGCCCTGGGTTGTCCCGATCGTCGTTTCCTCCACCGCCTGGAACTGGCTGGTGGCCACCCCGGACAGCCTGATCCCGTCCCTGTTCCGGAACCTCGGTCTGGGCACGCCCCTGTTCCTGGCCGATCCCAACCTCGCGGCCGTCACCGTCATGGTTTTCAAGGTCTGGGTCAGCTTCCCGTTCATGATGATGATGATTTCCGCTGCCCTGGCCTCCGTTGACACCACTGTCTATGAAGCGGCCAGCATGGACGGCGCCACCCGCTGGCAGCAGTTCAGCCAGATCACGCTGCCCCTGATCGCCCGGTCCACGTACATCTCCTGGATTTTGATGACGATCTTCTGCGTCAACGACTTCCCCACCATCTACCTGCTGACCGGCGGCGGGCCGGTCAGCGCCACCACCTCCCTGGTAGTCCTGGCCTACCGCACGGTCTTCCAGGACTT